>DHVX01000072.1 GCA_002412885.1 Bacteroidales bacterium UBA5197 | reverse complement strand
TTCGTGGAGCTGGCGGGAATCGAACCCGCGTCCAAACAGACAGCAATAAAGCTTTCTACATGCTTATTTTTCAGTTGGTTGTCGGACAAAGGCAGGGAGAAAACAACCCAACCATCATCTTATTCCTTTTGGTTTTCGAACAGGCACCAGGACCTTACCTGTCTTATCGCAGCATTTGTGATGCTCTTACCGGAACGCAGCCACGCAAAGCTTCCCGGAGAGCAGAAAGCGGCCTAATCCTTGATTAAGCGGCTAACGCGTAATTATAATCTGTGCCGTTTAGAGGCTGTGCAAGTTGGGATTAACGGGCCACTCTTACAACGCCCGGCATGCTTACAGTACCACTTCTCTGCTGTCAAAACCGGGCAGCCCCAGTTTGATAGTGCAAAAATACGAATAAAATCAATGCCATCATTGGCGAAAATTTCATTGAAAAGCAGAATTAGTTGATTGAGGGTGCTGATGGATTTACAATTGCCCAACCAGAACTTCTGTTTAAATACCCGAAAAATCAGGTTGTTCAATTCCTGGAAAATACCTCAAAACGCCTTCCTCTTCTTATTTCTTTAACGGACGCGCATATAGGTCAACATCTTCAGCCGTTATTTTTGTGTCGCACAAAATGGCCAGTCGTTCAACAACATTTCTAAGCTCCCGTATATTTCCTGTCCAGGTAATATTCTGCAGGGCCGTCAGTGCTTCTTCGTCGAAGGTGATGAGCGGTTTTCCCTGAGTTTCACAAATTTCAGTGATAAAGTGATTGGCCAGCAAAGGAATATCTTCGGCTCGGTCATTCAATGTTGGAACATGAATCAGAATTACGCTGAGTCTGTGGTATAAATCTTCCCTGAAATTGCGTTTCTCAATTTCTTCAACAATATTTTTGTTGGTTGCAGCAATGATTCTAACATCTACAGGTATCTCTTTTTCACCGCCAACACGCATGATTTTATTTTCCTGCAGTGCACGAAGTACCTTCGCCTGTGCGGATAAACTCATATCTCCGATTTCATCCAGAAACAATGTGCCTCCGCTGGCTTGTTCAAAGTCGCCTTTGCGCTGTTTAATGGCTGATGTAAATGACCCCTTTTCATGTCCGAAAAGTACACTTTCAATTAATTCGCCAGGAATTGCAGCGCAATTGACCTCAATAAACGGACCTTCAGCACGGTTGCTTAGTTCGTGCAACCATCTTGCCACAAGCTCCTTGCCCGTTCCGTTGCTCCCTGTTATTAGCACACGTGCATCGGTAGGGGCAACCCGTTCAATCATGGTTCTTATTTGCTGAATAGGCTCCGATTCCCCAATCATTTCGTAAGTCTTGCTGACTTTGCGTTTTAATACCCGCGTCTCTTTGATAAGGCTGCCTTTTTCCATGGCATTTCTGATGGTGATAAGAAGTCGGTTCAGGTCGAGTGGTTTGGCTATGTAATCGTAAGCTCCGCGTTTTATGGCATCAACTGCGGTTTCAATATTCCCGTGCCCGGATATCATTACAACCGGAGTGTCATTCATAAGAAGCAACTTATCAAGCACTTCGATGCCATCCATAAGCGGCATTTTTATGTCGCAAAGCACAACATCATACTTTTCTTTGGCAGCTAATTCCAGTGCTGTTGGCCCATCAGGAGCTTCGTCCATCTGATAGCCTTCATATTCCAGAATTTCTTTCAACGTGCTTCTGATGCTTCTTTCGTCGTCAATTACCAGTATGCGTGCCATATTTCAGTTTTTCTTTTGTATTATTCATTTTTTTGAAGGCTACTCTGAATCAAAACAGAATTACGTTCAGCTGTATCTCTTCATTATGCCGATGGGTGGCGGTTGCTCAGTAATCTGTTTTACATCAGCATCCGCAACTTCAGCTTCATTATCAGGCTTTATAAAAAAGCCACTTGTACAATTCGCCCCAGCTGACTTTCTTTCCGTACATTAGAATTCCGGTTCTGTAAATTCTTCCTGCCATCCAAACAGCTGCAACGAATGTTATAACCAGCAAACTCATTGAAAGTGCAATTTCCCAGGAGGGAACACCAAACGGGATTCTCACCATCATAACAATCGGAGATGTGAAGGGTATCATCGAGAACCAGAATGCAACAGGGCCTTCCGGATTATTGATGACAAACTGAGATACCACAATGGCAAGTATCAGCGGTATAGTTACCGGCATCATAAATTGCTGTGTGTCGGTTTCATTATCAACTGCGGCTCCGATGGCAGCAAACATGGCTCCGTATAAAAGGTATCCTCCGAGAAAATAAAACAGAAACGAGAATATCATCACACCATAATTGATTGACTGAATTGCTTCAATCATCTTATCCATACTGCCCTGATCTTCCATATTATCCATTGACTGAATTGCTTCGGCGCCAGCAGGAATGCGTGTGCCCGGACTAAAGCTTTCAACAGTCTGCTGCTTCTTAAGCTTATCAGGCATTACTTGCTGAAAAACGGTTACAATTACCAGCGTGAGGACAACCCACAGCATAAACTGTGTAAGTCCAACCAATCCAACTCCGATTATTTTGCCCATCATCAGCTGAAAAGGCTTCACCGATGAAACGATTACCTCAACAATTCTGCTGACTTTTTCTTCGATTACGCCGCGCATTACCTGCGAACCAAAAAGGAAAATGAAGAAATAGATCAGTATGCCGGCAAACATCCCAACACCCATACTCACTTCCGTAAAACTTTTTTCTTCCTTTCCGGCTTCACCCATTCTTATGGAAGTGAGAATAATATTGGTTTTAATATTTTTTAAAATCTCTTCACTTACTACATTACCGGCATTGCTGCTTTCAGGGTTCGAAGGATCAAAATCAGGATTAACTTTCCTGATTTCTTTCATAATTTCAGCGCCAAGCTTTTGATTTTCTACTTCCTTACTCATGGTACTCCGTATGTATCCTTTCAGATCAATACTTACTTGCCTCTCACTGAAGATCATAGCGGTAGAAGGAACACTTACTTCGGGTTTCGGGATATAAACCAGCGCATAACCCTTGTTCTCCGATAGATTGGTTTTGGCTGTTTCAAGGTCGGTGAAAACGTTGTTGAATTTAAATCGTTCTGAATCCTCAAACTTATTCATGAACCAACCGGTTTCATCAAGTATAACAACCTGTTTTACTTCATCTGACACCTGAGAAAGAAAAACCGGCACAATAAAAAGCGCAGCCATTAGTATAGGACCAAGAATGGTCATTACAATGAATGATTTTTTCTTTACCCTTGACAGATATTCGCGTTGAATTACAAGTATAATTTTATTCATGGTTGCTTTGGTTAAATATTTTCTGAAAAATTACCTGATTCGTTTACAGTTTTGATGAAGATATCATTCATTGTTGGAATAATCTCCTTGAAAGAATGAATGTAAACATGCGGCATCATTGCTCTAAGCAGTTCATTCTGCGATGCTTGCCCGGGTAGTTTAACAACCACTTGTCGCAAATCATCTTCCTGCGTTTCGCTTATCAGATCGAAGCCGGCAGGAAGCAATGCCAATGCAGATCCGGAGTATCCATAAAAATCAATGGCATATGTATTGGTATTGTAGGCGGTTTTGATGTCTTTGACCTTGCCTTCAAGAATTTTTTTGGATTTGTTCAGCAATGCGATATTGTCGCAAAGCTCTTCTACCGAAGCCATGTTGTGGGTAGAGAATATAATGGTAGCACCATTTTTCTTCAGGTTAAGAATTTCTTCTTTCAGCAGGTTGACATTTATCGGGTCGAATCCACTAAATGGCTCATCGAAAATCAGCAGTGTGGGTTCATGAATGATGGTTACGATAAACTGGATTTTTTGCTGCATTCCTTTAGAAAGTTCTTCAACTTTCTTGTTCGTCCAGGCTTGAATTTCGAATTTCTCAAACCAGTATCTCAGCTTTTTCTGCGCATCTGATTTGCTTAATCCTTTCAGTTGCGCCAGATACAAAGCCTGCTCGCCGACTTTCATTTTTTTGTAAAGTCCTCTTTCTTCTGGCAGATACCCGATTTTATCAACGTGATGGGGTGCAAGTTTTTCGTTTCCGATAAAAACTTCACCTTCATCGGGTCCTGTGATCTGGTTAATGATTCTGATCAGTGATGTTTTACCGGCGCCATTGGGGCCGAGAAGTCCGAATATACTTTGTTCGGGTACCTCGATGCTCACATTGTCGAGGGCAAGATGTGCAGCGTATCTTTTTGTGATGTTTCTGGCAGTAAAATAGGACATAATAATTATTTGAAAGTGCAACAAATCAGGTAATTAATTAAAAACGGGCGCTGCCTTGCAAAAAGAAACCGCCCGTTTAAATTGAAAATCATAAAGCAAAATTACTGAAAATATTCTTTCATCCTGTCAAAGAAGGATCTGTCTTTTGATCCCGGATTGGGTTTAAAATTCTCTGAATTCATGAGATTTTCAAGGGTTTCTGTTTCCTGACGGCTTAGATTCCGGGGAGTCCATACATTAATATTAATCAACTGGTCTCCACGCCCGTAGCCATTCAGTGATGGAATGCCTTTGCCTTTAAGCCGAAGCACTTTGCCTCCCTGGGTTCCCGGCTCTATCTTTATTCTGACTTTGCCTTCGATGGTTGGAATTTCAATGGATGTGCCGAGGGCTGCCTCAGGAAAACTGATGTAATGTTCGTATAGAATGTTCACACCTTCTCTGATAAGATCATCATGAGGAATCTCTTCAATCTGAACAATCAGATCGCCGGGGATGCCTCCGCGTGGTGCGGCATTTCCTTTTCCACCTACCGAAAGCTGAATTCCTTCAGAAACACCTGCCGGGATGTTCAGGCTGATAACCTCTTCTCCCCGGGCGGTGCCGCTTCCTGCACAGGTAGTACATTTGTTGGTGATTGTCTGGCCTTCACCATTACAATAAGGACAAGTGGAGCTGGTCTGCATCTGTCCAAGAAATGTATTCGTAACGCGGGTAATCTGTCCGGTGCCATGGCAGTGCTGACAAGTTGAATGAGATGATCCGCCTGCAGCTCCTGTGCCATGACAGGTTGAGCAACTGACAAGTTTGTTTACCTTGATTTTCTTTTCAACACCTTTGGCAATTTCTTCAAGGGTAAGGCGCACTTTTACCCGCAGGTTGGTGCCTTTATTTACCCTTCGTCTGTTTCCTCCTGTAAAACCAAAACCTCCTCCGAATGCACCTCCGAAAATATCGCCGAACTGGCTGAAAATGTCATCCATCGACATTCCGCCGCCATATCCGCCTCCCGGCATGCCTTTCATTCCTTCGTGGCCATACTGGTCGTACCTGGCGCGTTTCTCCGAGTTACTCAGCACTTCATATGCTTCAGCAGCCTCCTTGAATCTTTCCTCTGCCTGCTTGTCGTCAGGGTTTTTGTCAGGATGGAATTTCAACGCCATTTGCCGGTAGGCTTTTTTTATCTCAGGTTCTCCGGCATTACGCGAAACTCCAAGTATTTCGTAATAATCTTTTTTTGCCACTTTGTAAGCTTTAGCTTTTTAATTTATCAGATGCCAACCACCACTTTGGCAAAGCGTATTACTTTGCCATTCAGGGTATAACCTTTTTGGGTAACATCAAGAATTTTGCTTTTCAGTTCTTCTGAGGGTGCAGGTATATTGGCAATCGCTTCGTGAAAGTCAGTATCGAATTCCTTGCCCATTGATTCTGTTTCAGCCAGACCTTTCTGCATGAGCGTGGATTTAAACTTGTTGAAGATCAAGATAATGCCATGCTTAACAGGGTCTTCGTCATTTTCGCCCATAGCTCCGATTGCACGCTCAAAATCATCGAGTACCGATAAAAGCCCTGAAATAACATCTTCTGATGCGGTTTTGCTGAGTTCAACTTTTTCTTTGATTACCCTCTTCCGGTAATTGTCGAAGTCAGAATATAACCTCAGATACTTGTCGTTGAGCTCATTGTACTTCTGGGTGGTTTCGTTTGCCGATTCCTCAGAAACAGTGTTCTGCGAATCGCCGGCATTTACAGTTTCACTAATGGTTTCTGCTTCATGCAGTTCATTCTGTTCTTCATGCAATTCTGCATTTGTAGGCTGTTCCTTGCTTTTTCCGCTTTTTACCATTTTATTTATTGATTTTCAGTGCAATTTCGTGTTGTATTATCTTCTGCCGCCAATCAACAAATTGCTTGCCATTCAGCAAGTAAACGACAAATTGACAGTTTGTGCTGCTATTTTATGAGTAATTACGGCATTAAATGGTTTGCGTAAAATGATAATACCATTTCACACAGCTAATCCTGCCATCAATTTTATCTGAAGGAATGTGCTTTATTCTGCCAGATTATCCGGCAAGATCAGTAGCCAAATACATTTTGTCAGATTTGGAAAGAAGAATCCCTTAAGACATTGAAGCAAATGAATTGCTTAATTGTCAATCCTTTCAATGTCAGCACCCAGAGCCCGGAGTCGTCCGTCAATATCCTGATAACCGCGGTCGATTTGTTCAATATTGTCAATCTGACTTTTGCCATTGGCTGACAATGCGGCAATAAGCAAAGCAACGCCAGCCCTGATGTCGGGCGATGACATGGTTATTCCCCGCAGCGAAACCTGATGGTTTAGCCCGATAACTGAAGCGCGGTGCGGATCACACAGAATGATCTGGGCACCCATATCAATGAGTTTATCCACAAAAAAGAGACGGCTTTCGAACATTTTCTGATGCATCAGCACACTTCCTTTGGCTTGTGTTGCCACAACCAAAGCTATGCTGATAAGGTCAGGTGTAAATCCTGGCCAGGGAGCATCACTTATGGTGAGTATTGAGCCATCCATAAAGGTTTCCACTTCATAGCTTTCCTGAGCCGGAACAAAAATATCATCGCCAATCAGTTCCATTTTAATTCCCAGCTTTCTGAAAACATCGGGGATAATACCCAACTCTTTGTACTGAACATTTTTTATGGTGATCTCAGATCCGGTCATGGCGGCCAGACCAATGAAACTTCCGATTTCAATCATGTCAGGCAAAAGTGTGTGCTCAGTTCCTGATAAAGAACTTACACCTTCAATACTCAGCAGATTTGAGCCAATGCCTGAGATTTTAGCGCCCATTCGGTTGAGCATCCGGCAAAGTTGAACCAGATAAGGTTCACAGGCAGCATTAAAAACGGTGGTGGTTCCTTTGGCGAGTACTGCAGCCATTACAACGTTTGCAGTTCCGGTTACCGATGCTTCATCCAGAAGCATATAGCAGCCTTTTAGCTCTGTCGCATCGATGCTATAGAACGTATTTGTGCCTTCCGATTCAAATCTGGCACCCAGATTCTGCAAACCTATAAAGTGAGTGTCGAGTCTGCGACGACCTATTTTATCGCCACCGGGATGAGGAATGTATCCCTTGCCAAATCGGGCAAGCAGCGGACCAAGTATCATTATTGATCCCCGTAATCCGGCACCTTTTTTTCTGAATTCTGTTGTTTTCAGGTAATCCAGATTTATCTGGTTTGCCCTGAAAGTATAACTTCCCTGACCCAATGCCTTTACTTCAACACCCATATCGCTCAAAAGCTCAATAAGTTGGTTCACATCCCTTATATCGGGGATGTTATGCATCGTGATGGTTTCAGAAGTAAGAAGTGTAGCGCAGAGCACCTGAAGGGCTTCGTTTTTGGCTCCCTGGGGAATGATTTCACCCTGAAGCTTTTTTCCGCCTTTGATAATAAATGAACCCATAAATGGTAAAATAAAAGAATTTATCCAGTGATTTTAACAGGCTGGAAAGTTAATTCTTTTTGCGGTTTCGCATGTCACGGTAGTGACTATTCTTATCATTTTTCGGATTAAATTTTTTCCTCCGGTTATTTTGAGGAACTGCAGGAGCCGCAGGAGTGTTGTTGCGCAACAAATCGTTGGTGTGAGCCAGACGCGCGTCATCACTCAGTTTAAGCTTGCCATGACTCAGCTCTGCCAGATGTCCGGTAATCAACTCATCGTTTACCGAATCGCGGTTCCAGTTGAGGTAAGATTTCTTGAGGTGGTTGGCAATATTTTTCACCAATGCGTCTTTTTCAGGCCCATCATCAAAAGTGCAGGCTTTGTCGATGATCTTTTCAATGTTTTTGCCATAAGGCCTGAACCTGATACTTTCCTGAGGGTAAGCTACCGGTTGTGGCTTTTTTTCAATAATGTCGGGCGGAGGACATGGAAATGGTCCGTCAACATCGAGTTTAAAGCCTGAAATGATGTGAAGATGATCCCATAGCTTTTGCTTGTAATCAGCGGTGTCGCGGTTTTCAGGGTGAAGCTGCGCCATCACACCAATGAGAACTTTTGCCAGATTGGTCCGTTTTTCACGATCCTCGACGCTTACCACGTAAGCAGCCATTTGTTGAACATTGCGTCCGTACTCGGGAATTATGAGCTTTTCACGGGTGCTGTTATAGTCCATATATTTTTTGTTAAATATGAATTCTCTTGTAAGAAGAAGTTGTGTAAGGAAGAATCAATCTGCAGTAATAAGTGGAGGGTTAGCCATTTGATCCAGCTGCACTTGACCTGAAATTTTAGAAAATAAACCGGAAATAATAATAAGGGATTTATTTACGGTTGCAAATATACAAATAATCAACCAATCAATCGCAATTTTGCAAATTTTAAAAGCAATTGCTTCTGACCAACAGCATTAAAAAATACAGTGGCTTTGATATTTGGCCCATTTCCTTCAACCGAAATTACTTTGCCTCTGCCGAATCGTTCATGCTCAACCTGCACGCCTGGCTGAATTAGTTCAGGAGGTGTTGCAGGTCCGGATTCAGCCTGATTGTCAGTATTTTCACTTTTCAATAATGGTTTTTTTACAAAAACAGGTGCCTTTTTCATGATAGGTTGTCCCGGAAATTCTTTCTGAGAAACCCTGCGAGTTGTTTGCTCAAGGAAAGACTCATCAATATCCTCCAGAAAACGACTGGGCTCATTCATTGTCATGTTTCCCCATCGATATCGGGTTTCGGCATATGAAAGAGTGACTTGTTTTTCAGCTCTCGTAAGGGCTACGTAAAAAAGTCGTCGCTCTTCCTCAATTTCTGACCGGGTGTTGATTGCCATCATCGAAGGAAAAAGATTTTCCTCCATTCCGGCTACATAAACATAAGGAAACTCCAGACCTTTGGCTGCATGTATGGTCATCAGCACAACTTTGTTGTTGTCGTCCTCGTCATCATTATCGGCATCGGTTAGCAATGAGATTTCCTGAAGAAAAAGATCAAGCGTCCGGGTCACTTCTGTCGCTGTGAGTTCTCCGGTTTCCTCATTTGGGAAGAGTGTTTGCTCTTTTTCTGAGAAATCCTTGAGCGCATTGAGTAACTCCTCGGTATTTTGAAGCCTCATAACTCCTTCATCGGTGTCATCAGAGGCAAGTTCCTTAAGTAAAGTTGACTGGCGCGCAATTTTCGTTCCCAGTTCATAGGCATTCATTCGGGTTACCTGATGATGGAAACCTGCAATCATATTTGAAAATTCCTCAATCCGCGAAAGGGTTCCGGCATTAATTCCCTGCAGGTAATGCGCCGGTGATGAAGCTGTTTCAAAAAGACTTATTTTATATTGAAGCGAAGCAAGTTCTATTTTTTCGAGCGTTGTTTTTCCTATGCCTCGTGCAGGATAGTTAATGATGCGGTTGAAAGCTTCATCATCTCTGGGGTTTACCACCAACCTGAAATATGCCAGCAAATCTTTTATCTCTTTTCTTTTGTAAAACGAAAGTCCGCCATATATTCTGTAGGGAATATTCATGCGGCGCAAAGATTCCTCTATGGCTCTGGATTGCGCATTTGTCCGGTACAAAATGGCGAAATCGCTGTTCTGTAACTGATGATTCATCTTTGTTTCAAAAATTGAATCTGCAATTTTTGAACCTTCATCTACATCTGATGATGCCTTTATAATTCGAATGGGAAATCCTTCGTCATTGTCAGTCCAGACTTCCTTCTTTATCTGTTCCTTATTCCTGGCAATAACACTGTTGGCCGCGTTTACAATAACTTTGGTTGATCTGTAGTTTTGCTCAAGTTTGAATGTCTTCGAATCGCTGTAATCCTTCCTGAAATTCAATATGTTCTGAATATTTGCACCTCTGAAAGCATAAATACTCTGTGCATCATCGCCAACAACGCATAAGTTTTCGTTTCGTGCAGCTAGCTTTTTGACGATAAGGTATTGGGCGTAATTTGTATCCTGATACTCATCAACCAGAATGTATTTGAACTTTTGCTGATATTTGAAAAGTACTTCCGGAAAATCGCGTAGCAACAGATTGGTATTGTAAAGCAAATCGTCAAAATCCATGGCAGCTGCCCTGAAGCAACGGGTTTTGTAATGAAGGAATACTTCTCCGAGACGAGGTCGGTTACTTATCCGGTCCTGTTCCTGTATTTCCGCATTCTGGCTGTATTCTTCCGCAGAAACGAGGTTTGATTTTGACGATGATATTCTCGACAAAACAGCGCCAGGCACATAAAGTTTCGGATCAAGACTCAGATCTCTCAGTATGTTTTTGATCAGATTTTTCGAATCATCGTTGTCGTAAATGGTGAAACTGGAAGGGTATCCCAGAAAATGGCCTTCAACCCTTAGGATTCTTGCAAAAATGGAGTGAAAAGTTCCCATCCAGACATTGCGGGCTTCATTGCCGATGAGAGCGGTTATTCGTTCCTTCATCTCTCGGGCAGCCTTGTTGGTAAACGTAAGTGCAAGCACATTGAAAGGATCAACACCTTTACTTAACATATAAGCAATGCGGTAAGTCAAAACTCTTGTTTTGCCAGAGCCGGCCCCGGCAATTACCATTACAGGTCCGTCGATATTTTTAACAGCCAGTTGCTGTGCTTCATTCAGCTGATTAAGTAATTCAGACACTCTCAGATTTATTTGACGGCAAAATTAGCGATTCTTTCTGATTTCCTGCCTAATATCACTGTATGTAAAAACCTTTTTCTGAGCAGCTGAATTTCCGCTTTATCAGATAACCGAATTGTCAGGTATCTTATTCTTTTTATCGGAAATCTTATTATTTAGATACATTCTAAATTAGGTTTCAGGTAATTACTTTTCAGTGCTGTGGAGATTATTATCATGAACACTTCGGGATAAATTAAATCTGAAAACTACTATGTTCAACTATTCAAAAAGGGGCGACAGCATTGGTCTGGTTATTGAACAGATAATCGAAAAACAGATTCGTCAAAGCGATCCCCCTGAAACTGCTCTTACTTACCAGAGACTTGTGGCTGATTCGTTTACCGAACTGGAAGCCAAACGTCTCATATCAATGGTAGTGCATGTCGAATTGTTTCGTTTAATGAGATACGGAGAAGCTTTTAACCTCAAACGCTATCTCGATAATTTAAAAGGGCTGCCTGATCTGCCTGATGCAGACATATAAAAAATATGATTGGGAGAAATTCTCCTGGTTTTTTGGTGAGTAATGTGTTGGACCGGGGCCTGGTAAACCCCGGTTTTTTTTATGCTTATTTTTCGGTGTTTACCGGTATTTTTCCGTGATTTGCCGATTTCCTGTTATATCTTCGATTCAGATGCATTTATATTTGCAGCACAAAACAAAAAACAATTCTAACTCAAATTCTAACAAGAATGGAAACCTATAATAAAGATGAAAACGTGATGCACAAACACCATCATCCACGCAACCCCGCCAAAACCATGGTGATTGGTTTAATGGTGGTTGCCTTTGGTCTGTTGTATATGCTCAAAAATATGCAGGTAATTGATCAGCAGACATGGCGAGTAATTTTTTCATGGCCTATGTTGCTCGTTGCAGTTGGGGTTATTAATCTTGCTGAACGCAAAATCTCATGGGGATTGCTGTTTCTGGCTGTTGGAGGCGCATTTTTGGTTGACCGCTATTATGATCTGCCTTTTAACCTGTTTACCTTTTTCTGGCCTGTAATTATAATAATCGTTGGATTGGTTATGATTTTCTCAGGTTCAACCTGTCCTTTGATTTCAAGAATGCGGCGTATTAAAACAAAAATTGTTGGAACCGATGGTGATGTAATCGAAGATGCCGCTGTATTTGGAGGAAGCGAACGAATAATTCACTCCAATAATTTTAAAGGTGGCGAAATAATTGCAGTTTTTGGGGGTTCCAAGATGGATCTTACACAATGTCAGCTCGCTCCCGGTGTCAATAAAATTGAACTTGTTGCTGTCTTCGGTGGAACAACATTGATTGTGCCCAATGACTGGAATGTAAAAATGGAGATTGTCAGTATTTTCGGCGGATTTGCTGATAAAAGGCACAATCTTAATGTGGACTACAATAAAACACTGATAATAGAAGGTGTCGCCATATTTGGTGGAGGAGAGCTGAAAAGCTATTAATCAGATAAAGAAGCAGCTATGTTTGCAAGGTACAATCTCAATAAATTATTGCCGGTTTATGTAGGTTTATTTGTTTTTATGGCTGCAGTACATTTTCTGATATTAAGCTTGCAGCTTGATACGAAACCCCTTCTTGCCATTGCCGAAGCACTTGTATTTAATACCATTCTGGGAATTCTTGGCATCGGACTCTGGTTTCTGGTTAAGTTTTCTGATTTTGACAGAGTCAACCTTACGGAGATAATCATCCGGCATTTGACAATCAGCGCTGTTACATTGCTTATATGGTTTGGCTCTGGTTATTACATCATGGAGTTTATTTCAGGAAATGATCACCTGTATATGACCCAGATGAATCAGACAATTATTGTCAGACTGATTGCCGGGTTACTTCTCTACATAATACTTGTTGTCGTTTTCTATCTTTTGATAAATTATCAGAATCTGGCAGACCGAAAGATACGGGAAGAATCTCTTCAAAACCTGCTGCATGAGAGTGAACTAAACTCATTGCGAGCCCAGATTAAACCACATTTCCTTTTCAATGCCCTGAATTCTATCAGCTCTCTTACAATAACCAATCCAACCAAAGCCCAGGAAATGGTGATCAATTTGTCGGAGTTTATGCGCTACTCCCTGAGTTTTACCAATGAAGGTTTCAGTACATTGAGCCAGGAGCTCCGCCACTTGAGGTTGTATCTGGATATTGAAAAGGTGAGATTTGGCAACAGGCTTGTGGTGGAAGAGATCATTCAGGATGAAGCAGCTGAGTGGCCATTGCCGCCAATGATTCTTCAGCCTTTGGTTGAAAACTCTGTCAAACACGGCATTTACGATACTCCGGGCATATCTACCGTTCGATTGAATGTTTTAGTTGAAGGTCAGCGAATGATTGTAAGCATATCCAACAATTTCGACCCATCAGCATCGGGAAAGAATGGAACCGGAACCGGCTTAAGTAACGTTAAAAAGCGGCTCAGAATGATTTACGGTATCGGCGATCTGGTGCAGGTTATAAAAAACAACGAAATTTTTGAAGTAAAACTCAGCATACCACATTATGGAAAAAATAAAGGTATTGATCATTGATGATGAGCCACCAGCAAGAAATCTGGTTAAGCATTATCTGGGTACATTCGACAACATTGAAATCGCCGGTGAATGTGAAAATGGATTTGAAGCCCTGAAAGCTATTCAGGAAATCAGACCTCAGCTGATATTTCTTGATATTCAGATGCCGAAGATTACCGGTTTTGAATTGCTGGAGCTGATCAGTGATCCGCCGCATATCATTTTTACAACCGCTTATGATGAGTTTGCCATAAAGGCTTTTGAGATGAATGCCGTTGATTATCTGCTGAAGCCCTTCTCTGCTTCGCGATTTCAACAGGCCGTCGATAGGGCCATTGAGAGGATTTCCGACAAACCTTCAGAATTGCAACAGCCTGTTAAAGATCTGAGAAATCAACTGGCAGAGGCAGTTGTGGAAATTGATCGTGTGGTTGCGCGTCTGGGATCACGAATTGTGGTAATTCCAACCGATACCATATATTATGTAGAAGCGCAGGATGATTACGTGATGATTTATTCTTCACAGGGTAATCACCTTAAAGAGAAGACAATGAAGTATTTTGAAGCTCATCTTCCCAAAAATGGATTTATCCGGATACATCGCAGTCATATAGTAAATGTAAGCCAGATTGTTTCTGTTGATCTTTATGGAAAAGATACGCATCTTGTGGTTTTAAAGTGCGGAGCAAAGCTCAAAGCCAGTGCCGAAGGATACAAGAGATTGCGGGAGCTGCTTTAAACAGAAGCAATGCCTGGTTTCAATATTGAACTTGCTTGTTATCAGTAATTTCAAGTTTTAGCAAAAATTATTTAAGAAAAAGTTGCACCAGTGAAATAAATGTGTACTTTTGCAGCCGCATTTGAGGGGAAAGTTTGACAACAAAACCCCTGAAAAGCAATTTTTTCTGAGATTTTTATAATCCGGGAAACCTGATAAAGTAAGACAACATAGGTTTCAATCGATGCTAACTGCCTGAAAGGCAATCTTAATTAAAAGCATTGGTTAGTCTTTTCAGCCCTTTAAGGCTAAAATTGTCTCCCCTTACCATTTTCCCACTAAGTATTTCAGAATTTCAATCCCGGCGACAGGATTATTTCATTTTTTGACAGTTTCATCATTGAAAGCTGCAGTTGAAAAATCTGTAAATAATTTTTGTTCAGCCTATTGTAAATTTAAAATAATGGTGTACTTTTGCAGTCCCCAAAAAAAAGGGTAGCAGAGTAACAACAAATCAAATTAAAAGTATTGATATGCCTACAATTTCGCAATTGGTTCGTAAAGGACGTAACAAGTTAACCGAGAAGAGCAAATCACCGGCTCTGGATTCTTGCCCGCAGCGAAGGGGTGTTTGTGTGAGGGTTTACACCACCACACCAAAGAAACCCAATTCAGCCATGCGTAAAGTTGCCAGGGTTAGGCTTACCAACGGTAAAGAGGTGAATGCCTACATTCCGGGTGAAGGACATAACCTTCAGGAGCACTCAATCGTAATGATTCGTGGTGGCAGGGTTAAAGACCTTCCTGGTGTAAGGTATCACATCATCCGCGGAGCACTTGACACTTCAGGAGTTGATGGCAGAAACCAACGCAGGTCCAAGTATGGAACCAAACGTCCAAAAGGCGGTAAGGTTGCAGCTGCACCCACAAAAGGTAAAGGTAAGAAATAATTCCGGCTACAGGTAAAAGTCAAAGTATAAAGCAATGAGGAAATCAAAACCAAAAAAGAGAATCATTCTTCCTGACCCGAAGTTCAATGATGTACTCGTGACTAAATTCGTCAATAATCTGATGTACACAGGGAAGAAAAACCTGGCATTCCAGATATTTTACGATGCCATTGCCGTAGTTTCTGAAAAAACCGGCGAAGATGGTCTTGAAATCTGGAAAAAAGGATTGAACAACGTAACTCCTAATGTTGAGGTTCGCAGCCGTCGTATTGGTGGTGCTACCTTCCAGATTCCTTCTGAAATCCGCCCGGGTCGTAAGAGCTCGATTGGAATGAAGAATCTGATTCTTTATTCACGCAAACGTCATGAAAAAACCATGAGTGCAAAACTCGCCGGTGAAATCATGGCTGCCTATAAAGAAGAAGGAGCTGCTTTCAAGAAGAAGGAAGATACGCACCGTATGGCTGATGCCAACAAAGCATTTTCACACTTCCGCTTCTAGTAAACTGAATTTTTTAAATTAAACCAAACAGCAAGAATACAAAATCTGATGTACGGCAAATTAGCACATACACGCAACATCGGCATCATGGCGCACATCGACGCGGGTAAAACCACGACGACTGAGCGGATTTTGTATTACACCGGCAATAGTTATAAGTTAGGTGAAGTTCACGAAGGCACCGCTACCATGGACTGGATGATCCAGGAACAGGAGAGGGGCATTACAATTACTTCAGCTGCTACTACCGTTTTCTGGGATTGCCGCGGTGAACAATTTAAAATTAATATTATTGATACACCCGGTCATGTCGATTTTACCGTTGAGGTAGAACGTTCACTAAGGGTTCTTGATGGTGCTGTTGCATTGTTCTGTGCTGTTGGTGGCGTTGAGCCTCAAAGCGAAACAGTTTGGAAACAAGCTGATAAGTACAACGTACCACGCATCAGTTTCGTAAATAAAATGGATAGGTCGGGCGCAGATTTCTTTGGTGTAATAAACCAAATGAAAGAAAAGCTCGGAGCAAATCCAATTCCTTTGCAGATTCCCATTGGTGAAGAAGATACTTTCACCGGAATTGTGGATCTGGTTACCAACAAAGCCATTGTTTGGGACAACGATTCTCTGGGATCTGTCTTTACCGAACAGGAAGTACCTGCTGATCTTGTTGAGATTGTAGAAGAGTACAGACTCAAACTCATAGAAGGAGTTGCTGAAGAAGACGAATCGCTTTTCGAGAAGTTTATGGCCGATCACAATTCCATCACACCTGATGAGATGCGTGTAATCATCCGCAAAGCTACCATCGAACACAGAATTACTCCGGTATTATGTGGTGCTTCATTTAAAAATAAAGGCGTTCAGCCATTGCTCGATGCCATTATTTCATACCTTCCCAATCCTGCCGAAATCGAATCAATCATTGGAGTTAATCCCAATACTGAGAAAGAGGAAGTCAGGCATCCTGATCCAAAAGAACCATTTTCAGCACTGGCATTCAAAATTGCTACTGATCCTTTTGTTGGCAGACTGGCTTTTGTTAAAGTATATTCAGGCACGCTTACTTCGGGTAGTTATGTACTGAATACTGCAACCGGAAAGAAAGAACGAATTTCGCGTATTTTCCAGATGCATGCCAACAAGCAGCTTCCGCTTCAACAGATTGAAGCCGGTGATATTGCAGCTGTTGTAGGCTTCAAAGAAGTCAGAACCGGCAATACACTTTGCGACGAAAAGCATCCTATCATTCTTGAAAATATTGTATTCCCGGAACCAGTTATCAGTACAGCTGTTGAGCCTAAAACTCAGGAAGATGTTGATAAGCTTGATCAGGCACTGAATAAACTCACTGAAGAAGATCCTACTTTCACAGTAAGGGTTGACAGTGAAACCGGACAAACCATTATCAGTGGAATGGGTGAATTGCACCTGGATATCATTGCTGACCGTTTGAAACGTGAGTTCAAGATTGAAATCAGTAAAGGGAATCCTCAGGTTGCATACAAAGAAGCATTTGCAAGTACAATTCAGCATCGCGAAGTTTACAAAAAACAGACCGGTGGACGTGGAAGATTTGCCGATATTATGTTTGAAATGAGCCCGGCAGACGATGGCGTTAAAGGATTACAATTTATTAATGAAGTTAAGGGTGGTAACATCCCTAAGGAATATATACCGGCTATTGAAAAAGGTTTCCGCATTGCCATGCAAAACGGAGTTCTTGCCGGATTTTCGCTTGAAAGTCTGAAAATTAAACTTCTTGATGGGTCATTCCATAATGTTGATTCAGACTCTCTTGCATTTGAGATTTGCGCAAAAGTTGCTTTCAGAGAAGCTGCAAAACTAGGACGTAATGTTCTGCTTGAGCCAATCATGAAACTGGAAGTAAATTGTCCAGATGAATATGTTGGAGATATTTCCAGCGATTTGAACAAACGTCGTGCAAATGTTGGAGGAATCGAGTCGCGTAATCGTTACCAGGTTGTAAAAGCACATGTACCCATGGCTGAAATGTTTGGATATGTAACCACGTTGCGTACCATAACATCCGGCAGGGGAAGTTCAAGTCTGGAATTTTCGCACTACGCTGAATTGCCTGCATCGCTTACAGATGAGGTCATCTTAAAGTTAAGAGGCTATCTGGTTAAATAAAAGAAGAATTTACATCAAAACCTAAATAAAGTGAGCCAAAGGATCAGAATAAAACTGAAATCGTACGATCACAATCTGGTAGATAAATCTGCCGAAAAGATCGTGAAGACCGTGAAATCCACCGGTGCAGTTGTTAACGGGCCCATACCCTTACCAACCAATAAGAAAATTTTCACCGTGTTGAGGTCAACCTTTGTCAACAAGAAATCGAGAGAGCAGTTCGAATTGAGTTCTTACAAGCGCCTTCTTGATATCTACAGTACAACAAGCAAAACCATCGATGCGCTCATGAAACTTGAGTTGCCAAGTGGTGTAGAAGTTGAGATCAAAGTCTAACTTCAAAACACGTACAGACGTTTTTGAAACTTCGCAAAAAAGAATCATTAAATTAACATGATACTGCAATGTCAGGAATTATAGGAAAAAAAATTGGGATGACAAGCATATTCGATGCCAATGGCAAGAATATTCCCTGTACGGTTATTGAAGCCGGTCCATGCTATGTCACCCAGATCAAAACCAAAGAAGTTGATGGTTATGATGCTATTCAGCTGGCTTTTGATGATAAAAAAGAAAAGCATACCACCAAAGGTGAGCTTGGTCACTTTGCCAAAGCTGGAGTAACACCTAAACGGAAGCTTGTTGAATTCACACGTTTTGAACCCGGTCATCGCAAGCAATTTGGCGAGCAGGTTTTGGTAGATGTGTTTGTTGAAGGCGAGTTTGTTGACGTAGTCGGCACTTCCAAAGGAAAAGGTTTTCAGGGTGTAGTAAAACGTCATGGTTTTGCTGGAGTCGGAGGAGCAACTCACGGACAGCATAACAGATTACGTGCACCTGGATCAGTCGGAGCATCTTCATGGCCTTCAAGGGTTTTTAAAGGTATCCGCATGGCAGGCCAAATGGGTAACAAGAGGATAAAAACCATTAACCTTCAGGTTGTAAAGATCATAAAGGATAAAAATCTTGTTGTAGTTAAAGGTTCGGTTCCCGGATCAAACGGATCATATGTAATTCTTGAAAGATGGAGCTAACAATTTATAACATTAAAGGGGAGAAAACCAATCGGACCATATCCCTCGATGACACGGTGTTTGGCATTGATCCCAACGATCACGCTATCTATCTTGATACCAAGCAGTATCTGGCCAATCAGCGTCAGGGTACACATAGCTCAAAAGAGAAATCTACGGTTTCAGGAAGTACCAGGAAGTTGAAAAAACAAAAAGGTACAGGAGGTGCTCGTGCCGGAAGTATTAAATCACCATTGTTGCGTGGTGGTGCCAGAGTTTTCGGACCACAGCCCCGTGACTACAGTTTCAAACTCAATAAAAAGCTCAAACAGCTTGCACGTTTGTCAGCTTTAACATATAAAGCACGTGAAAACAGTATTGTGGTAATTGAAGATTTCGAATTTGAGAAACCCAAAACCAAACTGTTTATCGAGATGCTGAGTAATTTGCAACTTTCAGAAAAAAAGACACTTATGGTGTTGGGCGAAAGTAATAATACACTATATTTGTCCTCCCGAAATCTGAAGCGCACTAAGGTTATAAGGGCCTGTGATCTAAACACTTATGAAATTCTCAAGGCTAACAGCCTGATAATTCTCGAGAGTTCAGTTTCCGAAATTGAGAAAACCTTTGCGAATTAATTAATCACGCTCAAAGCGCTGAGATAAGAACCATTAACACAAAAAACGATGGGTATCATAATAAAGCCGGTAGTTACGGAAAAGATGACAGCCTTAGGCGAAAAGCTTAAACGCTTCGGGTTTATCGTTCAAAAAGACGCCAATAAGCTTCAGATCAAGAAAGCTATTGAAGACATTTACGGTGTAGCAGTTACCGAAGTGAATACGATGAATTATGCTGGAAAGAACAAATCAAGGTTTACCAAAACCGGGATGGTTAAAGGAAGAGCAAATTCATACAAAAAGGCTATTGTAACATTAGCTGAGGGTGAAACAATTGATTTTTATAGCAATATTTAAAGATAATGGCTTTAAAAAAATTCAAACCGACAACATCAAGTCAGCGCTTCAAAGTTGTAAGTGCGCTGGATGACATAACTGCAAAAGGGCCTGAAAAGAGCTTGTTGCAGCCGATGAAGAACTCTGGAGGCCGAAACAACACCGGAAAAATGACCATGAGGTCTATTGGTGGTGGTCACAAGCAAAAGTACCGTTTGATTGATTTCAAAAGGGACAAGGAAGACATTCCGGCAACAGTAAAAACCATTGAATACGATCCAAATCGTACTGCACGTATTGCTTTGCTTTTTTATGCTGATGGTGAGAAGCGTTACATTGTTGCTCCAAATGGACTGAAAGTAGGCCAGGAAGTAATCAGTGGTAAAGGTGCTCAGCCAGATGTTGGAAATACGCTTTACCTGAGCGAAATTCCTTTCGGAACTGTGATTCATAACATTGAACTCAGGCCAGGACAGGGAGCAAAAATGGCACGCAGCGCAGGTTCATCTGCCCAGCTGATGTCACGTGATGGTAAATTTGCTGTAATTAAACTTCCTTCAGGAGAAACCCGCATGATTTTACAAACATGCAAAGCTACCATAGGAAATGTTTCCAATACAGAACATAACCTTGAAGTATCCGGAAAAGCTGGCCGTACACGTTGGCTTGGACGCAGACCACGCGTTCGTGCAGTAGTAATGAACCCTGTAGATCACCCGATGGGTGGTGGAGAAGGTCGTGCAACCGGAGGACATCCGCGATCACGCAAGGGACTACCTGCAAAGGGATACAAGACCCGTTATCCGAAGAAAGCTTCGAATAAATACATCATCGAAAGAAGGAAAAAGTAATTGACCCTTAACCAGCATTAAACATGAGCCGTTCGCTAAAAAAAGGTCCATATATCGAGTACAAATTAGAAAAAAAAGTACTGGATGCCATCAGCACAAACAAAAAGGTTGTAATTAAAACCTGGTCGCGTGCTTCAATGATATCTCCTGACTTTGTCGGCCAGACTATCGCTGTCCACAACGGGAACAAGTTCATTCCGGTATATGTAACTGAAAACATGGTAGGCCACAAACTCGGAGAGTTTTCACCTACACGTATATTCAGAGGACACGCCGGAAGTAAAGATAAAGGTAAAAAATAAAGAAGGATTTAACAATGGGAGCACGAAAACAAATTAAAGCTGAGCAGATTAAGGAAGCAAAGAAGAGTGTATCTTTTGCTACGCTCAGAAATTGTCCTACATCGCCCAGAAAAATGCGACTGATCGCTGATATGATCCGGGGTATGAAAGTTGAACATGCATTACATGTTCTGAAACATTCTCCACAGGATGCAAGCACCAGGCTTCACAAGCTGCTTTTATCTGCACTTGCCAACTGGCAGGCAAAAAATGAAGGCATTCGTATTGAAGACACCAGCTTGTATATCAAAGAGGTGGGTGTTGATGGTGGCCGTCAATTGAAACGTATTCGCACCGCTCCTCAGGGACGTGCACACAGAATCCGCAAACGTTCAAATCATGTAACGTTGTTGATCGATAACATGATAACTGAAGAAAAATAGATTTACTGCAAAGCAGGCTTTAAACAACCAATTAATTATTTGTTGAATGGGACAAAAGACAAATCCAATAGGTAACAGGTTAGGCATCATCAGGGGTTGGGATTCCAACTGGTATGGTGGTAAGAAATTCGAGCACAAACTTGTTGAAGATTTTCATATCCGCCAATATCTGAATGCCCGCTTATCCAAAGCCGGTGTTTCGAAAATTGTAATTGAGCGCACGCTTAAGTTGGTTACCGTTACTATACATACTGCCCGTCCGGGTATCATTATTGGTAAGGGTGGTCAGGAAGTGGATAAACTCAAAGAAGAGTTGAAGAAAATCACCAAAAAGGAGATTCAAATCAACATTTCTGAGATCAAACGTCCTGAAATGGATGCAGTAATCGTAGCCAATGCAATTGCACGTCAGATTGAAGGCAGGATTTCATACCGCCGCGCCATCAAAACTGCAATAGCCTCTACCATGCGCATTGGAGCAGAAGGAATAAAGGTACTTATATCCGGTCGTTTGGCAGGTGCTGAAATGGCACGCAGCGAAATGATAAAAGAAGGCCGTACCCCACTTCATACCCTCCGTGCTGATATTGACTATGCGATAGCAGAAGCACATACAACCTACGGAAGGATTGGAATTAAAGTATGGATTTGTAAAGGTGAGATTTACGGAAAAGTTGACCTGAGCCCATCTACAGAAAGTGTAGCAGCCGGCAACCCACGTGAAAAGTCAATGCCTCAGCGCCCAGGTGGTGGAAGACCTCCGAGAGCTGGAAACCGTAACCGCGGTAAGAAATAATTTGTCAAATAACGAGTTAGAAACACGTTCAATACCCGATAATAATGTTACAGCCAAAGAAAACCAAATACAGGAAAATGCAGAAAGGCAGAATGAAAGGCAACACCAAGCGTGGTGCAGAGCTTTCATTTGGTTCATTCGGCATCAAAACCCTGGAAGAAGCGTGGATAACCGGAAGGCAGATCGAAGCAGCCCGTCAGGCAATCAGCCGTTTCATGAAACGTGAAGGTCAAATCTGGATCCGCATATTCCCGGATAAGCCTGTTACCAAAAAGCCTGCTGAAGTCCGAATGGGTAAAGGAAAAGGAGCTCCTGAATATTTCGTGGCACGTATTAGCCCGGGTCGTCTGTTGTTTGAAGCAGAAGGAGTAACTGAAGAAGTAGCAAAAGAAGCACTTCGCCTGGGAGCCCAGAAACTTCCTGTAGCCACAAAGTTTGTGGTAAGAAGAGATTACGTTGAAGAATCAATATAACGCACGATGAAACAAGAAGTCATAAGAGAGCTTTCAACAGCCGAGATTATTGAAAGGCTCGAGGAAGAGCGTAAACAGCTTACCAAGCTCAAGCTGAACCATGCTGTTTCACCTCTCGAGAACCCCAATAAAATAAAAAGTTACCGCAGGACCATCGCCCGCATGCTTACAGAATTGCATAATCGCAAGGTTAATGAAGCAGCTGCGGCTCAGGGTAAGGCTACCGTTAACAACAAATAACCGGAAAAGCAATGGAAACCAGAAATCTGAGAAAAGAGAGAATTGGGGTTGTTGTAAGCAACAAAATGCAGAAATCGATAGTCGTTCAGATTGAACGCCGCGAAAAGCATCCCAAATATGGAAAGTTTGTGAAAAAAACCTCCAAATTTGCCGCACACGACGAAAATAATGAATGTACCATCGGTGATACCGTGCGCATTGCAGAAACCCGTCCGCTGAGCAAGAACAAGTGCTGGAGATTAATCGAAATCATTGAAAAGGCCAAGTAATTATGATACAACAGGAATCAAGACTTGCAGTAGCCGATAACAGTGGAGCAAAAGAAGTTCTTTGCATCCGTGTGTTGGGTGGTACACGTAAGAAATATGCCTCAATCGGCGACAAAATTGTTGTGACTGTCAAAAATGCCATTCCTTCTGGAAACATTAAGAAAGGTACAGTTGTAAAAGCAGTGGTTGTCCGTACAAAAAAAGAGATTCGTCGCAACGATGGTTCATACATCCGTTTTGACGATAATGCAGTTGTATTGCTCAACGCAGCTGGTGAAATGTCAGGAACCCGTATTTTTGGTCCTGTTGCCAGGGAATTGCGTGAAAAACAATACATGAAAATTGTTTCATTGGCACCAGAGGTGCTGTAAAGTGTCAGGCATAATATGAGCACAAAACTTAGCATAAAAAAAGGCGATACCGTTAAGGTAATAGCCGGCGACTCGAAAGGGAAGCAGGGAAAAGTCCTTGATGTGGATGTTGAAAAACAAAAAGCCATTGTTGAAGGCCTAAACCTGATTTCTAAACATACCAAACCCAATGCAAAGAATGCACAGGGTGGTATTGAGAAAAAAGAAGCTGGTATTCATGTGTCCAATCTTATGGTTGTTGACAATACCGGAAAACCTACACGTGTTGGCAGAAAGCTTGATGCCAAAACCAATAAATCAGTCCGTTATTCAAAAAAGTCGGGGGAGGTAATTAAGTAATGAACTATACACCACGCTTAAGAGATAAATACAGGGAGGAAGTTGTACCTGCCCTTACTGAAAAATTTCAGTATAAATCTGTAATGCAGGTTCCCCGTTTGCTTAAGATAAGCATCAATCAGGGTCTTGGAACTGCAATTGCTGACAAGAAATTAATCGAAGCCGGAATTAATGAACTGACTGCTTTGTCGGGACAGAAGGCTGTAGCAACAAAATCGAAAAAGGATATTTCTAACTTCAAACTCCGCAAAGGCATGCCTATCGGAGTCAGGGTAACCCTTCGTGGTGACCGGATGTATGAATTTCTTGATCGTCTGGTTTCTGTTGCTATTCCTCGAATCAGAGACTTCCGTGGAATCAACGAAAAAGGATTTGACGGTCGCGGAAACTATACTTTAGGAGTAACCGAGCAGATTATTTTCCCGGAAATTCTTATTGATAAGGTGTCGAAGATCAATGGTATGGATATTACCTTTGTTACAAGCGCCCGCAGCGACAATGAGTGTCTGGCACTGTTAAAAGAATTTGGTTTACCTTTCAAAAATCAGAAATAACGATATGGCAAAAGAATCAATGAAGGCACGCGAGCGCAAAAGAGAGCGCCTTGTTGCAAAATATGCAGCCAAACGCGCTGAACTTAAAGAAGCCGGTGATTTTATCGGACTCCAAAAGTTGCCGAAGAATGCTTCTCCGGTACGTCTGCACAATCGTTGCAAATTAACAGGCCGTCCTAAAGGCTACATGCGTCAGTTTGGAATTTCTCGTATAAATTTCCGTTTCATGGCCCTCGAAGGTCTGATTCCGGGAGTGAAGAAAGCCAGCTGGTAATTAAATTAAGTGAACAAACGAAATACTCAAGGATAAAATGGTAACAGATCCTATTGCAGATTATCTGACCCGTGTGAGGAACGCCGTGATGGCCAACCACAGGATAGTGGAAATTCCTACTTCTACAATGAAGAAGGAGATAACCAAAATCTTATTTGAAAAGGGTTACATATTGAATTACAAATTCGAGGATGAAAGCATCCCTGGAATCATAAAAATCGCGTTGAAATATCACCCGATTTCCAAGGTTTCTGCGATCTCTAAACTTGAAAGAATAAGTAAGCCTGGCCTTCGTCGCTATGTTGGTGCCGATGAGCTTCCAAGGGTTTTAAACGGCTTAGGAATTGCCATATTATCAACCAACAAAGGGTTGATGACTGACAAAGAAGCCAAAACCCTGCAAATTGGCGGTGAGGTATTGTGTTACATTAGCTAATTGAGAGGAGATTTATAATGTCAAGAATTGGAAAAATGCCTATTGAGATTCCCGCCGGTGTAAAAATCACCGTGTCAGATGAGAATCTTGCTACCGTTGAAGGTAAATTAGGAAAACTTACTCAGCAGATTTCGCATTTGTTGACCGTTGAGATTGAAGGAAACCAATTACAGGTTGGAAGAATAGATGAAACTCAGGAAGCCAGATCCAAACATGGTCTTTACAGATCATTGCTTGCCAATATGATTAAAGGTGTTTCCGACGGTTTTACTGTTGTACAGGAATTGGTTGGTGTTGGATATAAAGCCTCTGCTGTTGGTAACACACTGGAATTGGCATTGGGTTATTCGCACAACATTTTCTTTGAAATGCCTGCCGAAGTTAGTGTAGAAACTTTAACTGAAAGGGGAAAGAATCCTACCATTACTTTAAAATCGTACGATCGCCAGCTTTTGGGGCAAGTTGCCGCAAAGATCCGCTCGTTGCGCAAACCCGAACCATACAAAGGAAAAGGTATCAGGTTCATGGGTGAGATTGTGAAGAAGAAAGCAGGAAAATCTGCATCTGATAAGTAAAAATCGTTAATAACAACCTTTCCGGGTAACCGGGAAAAAATTCCTAAGATAAGGATGGCTATCAAAAACAGAAAAGAATACAGTAGACACAGGATTAAACTCAGAATCCGGAAGTTGATTTCCGGTACTGCTGAGCAGCCAAGGTTGACAGTATTCAGGAGCAACAAACAGATATATGCTCAGATCGTTAATGATCTTGAGGGCAAAACCCTTGTTTCTGCGTCATCACGTGTTCCTGAAGTTGCAGGAACCCCTATGGCCAAAATTGAGCAGGCGAAGGAAGTTGGTAAACTTATTGCCCAGCGCGCACTCGAAGCTGGAATCGAAAATGTAGTTTTCGATCGTAATGGTTACCTGTATCATGGTAGAATCAAATCCCTGGCTGAAGCAGCAAGGGAAGGAGGCCTTAAATTTTAATGGATATGACAAACGCAAATATAAAAAGAGTTAAGTCCAGCGAGATTGAATTCAAGGACAGGCTGGTAAGTATCCAAAGGGTTACCAAAGTAACCAAAGGAGGTCGTACCTTTAGTTTTTCAGCTATTGTTGTAGTTGGAAACGAAAATGGAGTTGTTGGTTACGGATTGGGTAAAGCCAAGGAAGTTACTGCTGCCATTGCCAAAGGTGTTGATGATGCTAAAAAGAATCTGGTAAAAGTGCCGGTTCAAAAAGGCACCATTCCTCACGAGCAACTTGGTAAATATGGTGGAGCACTTGTTTTCCTTAAGCCAGCTTCAGCAGGTACCGGTGTTATTGCAGGTGGAGCTATGCGTGCTGTACTTGAAAGCGTTGGAGTTAAGGACGTTCTTGCAAAGTCAAAAGGTTCATCCAATCCTCACAGTGTTGTAAAAGCAACCATTGATGCCCTTGTAAAAATGCGTGATGCACATACAATTGCTCAACTGCGTGGGATTGACCTGAACAAAGTTTTTAACGGTTAATGCTGCTGAAAAATGAAAAAGCTAAAAGTTACCCAAATAAAGAGTGGCATCAAACAGCCCGAACGCCAGAAACTAACTCTTAAAGCCTTAGGCATTAAGAAGATGAACAGGCCTATTGAAGTGGTTGCAACACCTCAGATTGAAGGTATGATTGCAAAAGTCAACCACCTCGTGAAAGTTGAAGAAATTTAAACGTACACAACACTAATTGTAAGAATATTATGGATTTAAGTAATCTTAAACCGGCAGCGGGATCAACCAAAAACTGCAAAAGAATTGGCCGTGGTCAGGGAACTGGCCGTGGAGGTACTTCAACCCGTGGTCATAAAGGTGCGAAGTCACGGTCGGGTTACAGCAGAAAATTCGGTTTTGAAGGAGGTCAAATGCCCCTTTACAGACGTGTGCCTAAATACGGTTTCCGGAATATAAACCGGGTTGAGTATCGTAGCCTCAATATTGATATCATTCAACAATTGGTTGCAAACCTTAAAGTTGAGGTTATTGATGTTGCACTGCTGATCGAACACGGTTACATTTCAAAAAACGACAAAGTGAAAATTCTTGGTCGTGGCGAATTAACTGCTAAAGTAGATGTTACAGCTCATGCTTTCTCAGCTTCTGCTGTTAAAGCCATTGAATCAACTGGTGGTCAGGCTATCAAACTCTAAATAATAGATGAAACGTTTCATTCAGACTATAAGGAACATCTATAAGATCGAAGATCTTCGTAAACGTATTGGCTATACCATTGGTATAATTCTACTTTACAGATTAGGCTCTTATGTTGTTCTGCCTGGTGTTGATCCAAACCAGCTGGCCAATCTTCAGAACCAGACGAGTAGTGGATTGCTCGGCCTTCTCAATATGTTTTCGGGAGGGGCTTTCTCAAATGCTTCAATTTTTGCATTGGGAATTATGCCTTACATTTCGGCATCTATTGTTGTTCAGCTTCTGGGTATGGCTATCCCATATTTCCAGAAACTTCAGAAAGAAGGTGAAAGCGGACGTAAGAAAATTAATCAGATTACCAGGTATCTTACTGTTCTGATTACCGGTTTTCAGGCTCCGGGTTATATTGCGAATCTTATTTCACAATTGCCCGCCGAAGCCATTACTCCTTTCGATCCCTCAATTACATCCCCGACCACATTTTTCTGGGTGTCATCTGTTTTGATTCTTATCTCTGGTACTCTGTTTGTAATGTGGCTAGGCGAAAGAATTACTGACAAAGGTATTGGTAATGGTATTTCTCTGATAATTATGATCGGTATCATTGCACGCCTTCCATTTGCTCTCTTTGGTGAATTGATTTCACGTATGGAACAAAAAGGCGGAGGACTTGTTCTTTTTATTGTCGAACTTGCTGTTCTTATGGCTGTTATCCTTCTTAGTATATTGCTTGTTCAGGGAACCCGAAGGATACCGGTGCAATATGCCAAACGTATTGTTGGAAACAAACAATATGGCGGGGTACGGCAATACATACCACTTAAAGTTAATGCAGCCGGTGTTATGCCGATCATTTTTGCCCAGGCAATCATGTTCCTGCCTTTGACTTTGGCTGGGTTTGCTGAATCAGAAACACTATCAGGATTTGCTGCGGCATTCACCAATGTTAATGGTTTCTGGTATAATTTTGTATTTGCTTTGATGATCATTATCTTCACTTATTTCTATACAGCCATTACCATTAATCCAAATCAGATGGCTGAAGATATGAAGAAGAACAATGGTTTTATACCGGGTGTTAAACCTGGAAAACGAACTGCTGAATTCATTGATCAGATTATGTCGCGTATCACGCTTCCTGGTTCACTGTTCCTTGCTTTTGTTGCCATCATGCCTGCTTTTGCATCGCTGATGGGTGTTACAGGACAGTTTGCGCAATTTTTCGGAGGCACTTCACTGCTTATTCTAGTAGGGGTTGTTCTGGATACACTGCAACAAATTGAAAGCCACTTATTGATGAGGCATTATGACGGCCTGACAAAATCAGGACGTATAAAAGGCCGCTCATCAATAAATATGGGCTAAATTGATTGACAGAATTGTGAGCTGACAAGATGATCTATTACAAGACTGACGAAGAGATTGAATTAATAAGGATAAGTTCTTTACTTGTTGGTAAAACACTTGCTGAAGTTGCAAAGCATATAAAACCCGGTGTAACGACGCTGGAGCTTGATAAGATCGCTGAAACTTTTATCAGAGATCATAAAGCAATCCCAGGGTTTAAAGGTTACGGAGGATTTCCGGGAACTTTATGTGTATCGGTAAATGATGTGGTTGTGCATGGAATCCCCGGTAAGCAAATATTGCAGGATGGAGATCTGGTATCTGTTGACTGTGGTGTAATTCTTAACGGATTCTATGGAGATTCTGCCTATTCATTTGCAGTAGGTAATGTAAGCGAAGAAGTGCTTTTGTTGATGAAGCGAACAAAAGAATCGCTATATCTTGGCATAAACGCTGCGCAGGTTGGAAAAAGGGTAGGTGATATAGGTTATGAAATACAAACCTATGTTGAGAGTTTTGGCTATTCTGTTGTGCGTGATCTTGTTGGACATGGTCTTGGAAAGCATCTTCACGAAAAACCGGAAATACCAAATTATGGAAGGCGGGGAGTAGGTAGCATTTTGCAGAACGGACTGGTCATTTGTATTGAGCCTATGATTAATCTGGGGCGAAAGCAGGTAAACCAGGACAAGGACGGATGGACCATAAGAACAATTGATGGAAAACCTTCGGCACATTACGAGCACGCAATTGCAATCAGAGAAGGAAAAACCGAAATTCTTTCATCGTTTGATGAAATTGAAAAAGTACTTGAGTCAATAAACTAATTTTTGAATAAATGGCAAAACAGATTTCGATAGAGCAGGACGGAACAGTGACCGAATCACTCGGCAATGCAATGTTTCGTGTTGAACTGGAGAATGGACATATCATTACTGCCCACATTTCGGGTAAGATGAGAATGCACTACATCAAAATTTTGCCCGGCGATAAGGTGAAGCTTGAAATGTCACCTTATGACCTGACCAAAGGAAGAATAATTTTCAGATACAAATAAAAAAACCATCTTGTAAAATGAAAGTAAGAGCATCTGTCAAGAAGCGGACACCTGACTGTAAGATCGTCAGACGAAAAGGGAGGTTGTACATTATCAACAAAAAGAACCCTAAGTTCAAGCAAAGACAAGGATAACCCAGTTTAACAAACAACAAAACAATATATGGCACGTATTGCTGGTATTGATATACCTAAAAACAAAAGAGGCGAGATCGGACTGACCTATATCTACGGAATAGGTCGGAGTACCGCCCAAAAGATTTTGCAAACCGCCGGTGTTGATCTTAGTAAGAAAGTTCAGGACTGGGATGACGATGAGCAAAACGCTATTCGTACAATAATCGGCGACCAATTTAAGGTTGAAGGTGCTTTGCGTTCAGAAGTTCAGACCAACATTAAGCGATTGATGGATATTGGCTGCTACCGAGGAGTAAGACATCGTCTGGGACTTCCGTTGCGTGGTCAGAGTACGAAAAACAATGCCCGTACCCGTAAGGGAAGGAAGAAAACTGTTGCCAACAAGAAGAAAGCAACTAAAGGTTAAGAGCTGGAATTCCAGCCTTGCTGCTTAAAATAACGTAAAGAATTTTGTCGAAAAAAAATTGTTATGGCAAAAACTGCTAAAACATCAAAGAAAAGAGTCGTAAAAGTTGATCCGATCGGACGTGCTTATGTAGCCGCCTCGTTCAACAATATCATCATTTCACTTACCAACAACTCAGGCCAGGTTATTAGCTGGGCTTCAGCTGGAAAGATGGGCTTCAGAGGTTCGAAAAAGAACACTCCGTATGCTGCTCAGATGGCTGCTACCGAATGTGCAAAAGTTGCATTCGATATGGGTTTGCGCAAAGTAAAAGTGTTTGTTAAAGGACCAGGTTCTGGAAGAGAATCAGCAATTCGTACAATTCATGCTTCAGGTATTGAAGTCACTGAAATTATGGATGTAACCCCACTTCCTCACAATGGTTGTCGCCCTCCCAAAAGACGTAGGGTATAGTCTCCGGTATTTTCAATGCAGGATGGTGAAGTTAAACCGGGAGCAAGTTGCAAAATAAATTGACAATAAAATAACAAGTAATTATGGCCAGGTACATAGGTCCAAAAACCAAAATTGCCCGCAAATTCAAGGATCCGATTTACGGACCGGATAAGTATTTCGAAAAAAAGAACTACGCTCCCGGTATGCACGGTAACTCGAAGAGGCGCAAAAAACTTTCAGAATATGGCACTCAGCTTCAGGAGAAGCAGAAAGCCAAATATACCTACGGTATTCTTGAGAAACAATTTAAAAATGTTTTCCATAAAGCCAGCCGTAAAAAAGGTATTACAGGTGAAGTACTGCTTCAGCTGATCGAATCCAGATTAGACAATTTGGTGTATCGTCTTGGAATAGCTCCTTCAAGAAGTGCTGCCCGTCAGTTGGTTTCTCACCGTCATATCATGGTTAACGGATCAGTTGTTAATGTGCCTTCATACGAAGTCAAAACAGGTGATGTTGTTTCGGTAAGAGAAAAATCAAAATCTCTTGAAGTTATTCAGAATGCCATAACTTCAAAACGGAATACTTATTCATGGCTGGAATGGGACAGCAATTTGTTGTCAGGAAAGCTGCTTACTCTGCCTTCACGTGAGGATATACCCGAGAACATTAAGGAGCAACTTATCGTAGAGTTGTACTCTAAATAAGGTTTTTGCATTTTTTTTATTCATTACACAAGAGGAAGAGTATATGGCAATATTAGCATTTCAAAAACCTGAAAAGGTTATCATGATCGAAGCTGATGATTCAAAAGGCATATTTGAATTCAGGCCTCTTGAACCAGGATTCGGTATTACAATCGGCAATGCACTCCGAAGAATTCTTTTGTCTTCGTTGGAAGGATATGCCATCACCTCAATCAAGATTGAAGGTGTTGATATGGAGTTCTCATCGATCAAAGGCGTTGTAGAAGATGTAACCGATATCGTTCTGAATCTCAAGAGAGTCAGGTTCAAAAGATTGCTCGAAACTGAAACCAGTGAGAAAATCAGAATGGTTATTTCGGGTCAGGATGTATTTCAGGCAGGTGATATTAACAAATACCTATCTGTGTTTCAGGTTTTGAATCCTGAAATTGAAATTTGTCACATGGAGCCATCGGTCAAACTGACCATTGAGCTCACTGTTGACAAGGGTCGTGGATATGTGCCGGCAGAGGAAAATAAACAACCCAATGCTCCACTTGGAACAATTGCAATTGACTCTATCCACACTCCGATTAAAAACGTAAAATTTACAATTGAGAATTTTCGCGTAGAGCAGAAAACTGACTACGAAAAACTCATTCTGGAAATTGTTACCGATGGTTCAATAAACCCAAAGGATGCTTTAAAAGAATCTGCACGAATTCTGATCCATCACTTTATGCTTTTCTCAGATGAGAAAATTACAATTGATACTGAAGAGAAAGCAGTTACTGAAGAATTTGATGAAACATCATTGCACATCAGGCAACTATTGAAAACCAAACTGGTTGACATGGATCTTTCAGTACGTGCATTAAACTGTTTGAAGGCTGCTGATGTGGAAACCCTTGGCGAATTGGTTTCATACAACAAAAATGACCTTTTGAAATTCCGCAATTTTGGAAAAAAATCTCTCACTGAGCTTGAAGAGCTTGTGAAGTCGAAAAATCTGGAATTCGGAATGAACATCGCAAAATATAAACTTGATAAGGATTAATTGAAATGAGACACGGAAAGAAAGTCAATCACCTTGGAAGGACAAGCGCCCACCGCAAAGCTATGCTTTCGAATATGGCTGCGTCGCTTATCCTTCATAAACGGATCAACACAACCCTTGCAAAAGCAAAAGCTCTAAGAGGATATGTTGAGCCTCTGATTACCCGCTCAAAAGACGATACTACCCACTCACGCCGCACGGCTTTCAGTTATCTGCAAAATAAAGAAGCGGTTATCGCTTTATTTCGCGAGGTTTCTGTGAAGGTTGCCAATCGCCCCGGAGGATACACCAGAATTCTTAAAACCGGAAACCGGTTGGGTGACAATGCTGAAATGTGTATGATGGAGTTGGTGGACTTCAACGAAAATATGCTTGCAGCTAAAGAAGCTCCAAAAGCTAAAACTACCCGCAGAAGTCGTGCTATTAAACCAAAAGCTGAAGTAGCTGCTGGTAAACCTATAGAAACTGTCGTTGCATCTGTTGATGATGTTGAAGTTGCCGAAGAACCTACAGAAGGTGCAACTCCGGAGCCGACCGAAACAAAAGAGTAATGAAATTGCAATAGTCCAAATGAGGGTAAGGTGATTTCACTTTGTCCTCATTTTGTCTGTTTACTGGTTTCCTCTTTTTTTAGTTTTCTGTAAAACAATGAACCTAAGTTAACACAATAATAACTAAATCTAAAAAAAATGAGTGCAATAGCTAACATTTTTGCCCGTCAGATTCTTGACTCCCGTGGCAATCCTACCATTGAAGTGGATGTTTACACCACCAACGGTATTATGGGACGCGCTGCTGTTCCATCAGGTGCATCAACCGGAATTCATGAAGCTGCTGAACTTCGCGATGGTGATAAGAATATTTACCTTGGCAGAAGCGTATTGAAAGCAGTTCAGAATGTAAATAAAGTACTCGCCGAAGAACTGAAAGGCTATCTGGTATCTGAACAAAACGAGATTGATCGCAGAATGATTGAAATTGATGGCACTCCAAATAAATCCAGTTTGGGCGCAAATGCAATTTTAGGCGTTTCACTGGCTGTCGCAAATGCTGCAGCTCAGGAATCTAATCAGTTCCTTTTCAGGTACATTGGTGGTGTTAATGCCAATACTCTTCCAATTCCAATGATGAATATCATCAACGGAGGATCTCATGCCGATAATGCAATTGATTTTCAGGAATTTATGATTATGCCCGTTGGTGCTCCCAATTTTTCGGAAGCGCTGCGCATGGGTGCCGAAGTTTTTCACAACCTGAAATCAGTATTGAAAAATGCCGGATATTCTACCAATGTTGGCGATGAAGGTGGATTTGCTCCTAACCTGAAATCAAATGAAGAAGCCATTACCGTTATTCTTCAGGCCATTGAAAAAGCCGGATACAAACCGGGTGTAGATATTTTCATTTCACTCGACCCTGCTTCATCTGAATACTGGCTTGAGGATGAAAAAGTTTATCATCTGAAAAAATCAACAGGTGATAAGTTGACTCCTTCGCAAATGGTTGACTACTGGAAATCATGGGTGGATAAATACCCCATTATTTCAATTGAAGATGGAATGGCAGAAGACGACTGGGATGGCTGGAAACTTATGACAGATGTTATGGGTAACAGGATTCAGCTGGTTGGTGACGATTTATTTGTTACCAATTCCAAACGTTTACAGATGGGGATTGATCAGAGCGTAGCCAATTCAATTCTGGTAAAAGTTAATCAGATTGGTACACTTACCGAAACAATTGATGCTGTGAATCTGGCTTACCGCAATGGCTACACTGCTGTTATGAGTCATCGCTCAGGCGAAACCGAAGATACCACTATCGCTGATCTTGCCGTTGCTCTCAATACCGGACTTATCAAAACCGGATCAGCAAGTCGTACAGACCGGATAGCAAAGTATAATCAGTTGCTTCGCATCGAGGAAATTCTTGGTACCTCTGCCCGTTATCTGGGTAAGGATTTTAAATACGCTAAGTAATTACTTCCAATAATTTATTAAAATCCCCGGCTCAGTTATTGATCCGGGGATTTTTTCTGACCACATTTCCAAAAGTTGATTGGCACAGGAATTTGATTACATTTACGCCACAGAAATCAAAACTATGAAACAAAGAATAATCATCAGGTTGATAACGCTCACTGTTTTTTCATTTTTTTCAATGATATCTGCAGCTCAGATTCCATCTCAGATATCATTTACAGATGGTTCTCTCAGCTTTTCTGTGCTTACAGTCACAAACAACGCCACATATTCTCCCCGAAATGTGCTTGCAATATGGGTGAAAGACAGCCAAGGCAATTTTGTTATTTCACGAAAAATAATGGCTGGTGTACGTAAGCAACACCTGGTTAAATGGGTGAATTCTTCTAACTACAACAGCGTGAATGCAATAACTGGTGCTACCCTGCAAAATCATCAGCAGCATACCATCATCTGGGACTGTCGCGATGCTTCGGGAAATCTTGTTCCTGATGGTCAATACGAAATATGGGTGGAGTTTACTGAACGAAACTCTGCCGGTGGTGGGGCTGTTGGTCCTTCTACAAAGATTACATTCAACAAAGGGACAGATGTCGTTTCATTGGTAGTTCCTGATGAACCCAACTTTAAAGATATGGTTCTGAATTACAGTCCACTGAATGTTGGTATTGATGTAAATCTGTCATTGAATCTGATGTTCAATGCATTTCCTAATCCATTTGCTGACAGACTAAATGTGAATTTTGAACTGCCGGAAAGCAGCTTTGTTAACATTTCAGTTTATGACCTTAGTGGAAAACGCATTGCTGAACTTGTTGATGATAAATTGCCGCAAGGGGAGAATTCCTGTTTCTGGGAAGGGGAAATTGGCAGTGGGAATAAGATCAATCCCGGGGTATATTTCCTCAGAGTTGTTTATGGCGGGAGATTATTCATGCATAAAGTAGTTTTCGGAAGATAAAAACTTCGCCCGAATAACATTCTGAATGCATTCCTGCCTTAGTTAAGCAATGGTTTTCTGGAAAACCCTGAATCGTTTAACTACCGGAGCATTTAAACGTTCGATTACAGCCCTCATTCGCGTATTTGATTCAAGAATAAGATGAGTTTCTATTGTTTTGAATCCGGCTTTTTTCGAAGATTCAAGCAGGTGCATTCCCATTGTTATTTCGAGGCCAAGTCCCTGATGTTCTGATTTGACAGCTCCAAGCATCAGGTCAAGTTGGGTGGCGCGTTTTATCGACCTGATGATGTGATACCATCCAAAAGGAAAGAGTTTCCCCTTGGCTTTGATAATACCTTCCGACATATTCGCCAGGCCAATCACAAAAGCAACTACTTCGTTCTGAAGCATCACAACCTTAACATGCCTGGGGTCAAGTACCGGCATATACCGGTTTGCAAATTCTTTCATCTCTTCCTTATTTAAAGGGTAGAATCCAAAAAGCTGATGGTAGGTTTCATTAACCAGCTCCAGAATGGGAACAACGTAAGGTTTAAGCTGTTTTTTGCTTGTAAATTCAAGTATCCTATACCTTTGGGTGCTTATTACCCGCTGTTGCACCCGCTGGTATATTTCGGGCAATAAAACATCAATACTGAAGCGGTAGGTCAGACAGTCAATCAATTTTGAATAACCATTATTTTCAGTGAGTTCAACAATGTAAGGCAAATTACAGGAAGCACTCAGCAGAGGAATGTCATGAAACCCTTCAATCATAAAACCCTGTGGATCCTTGTCAGAAAATCCATATGGGCCGGCTACCTGATTCATGCCTCTTTCGAGTGCCCATTTCTCGATAAACCCAAGCAATGCTGAAGCCGTTTCAGATTCATCGTAACATTCTAAAAAGCCAAAACGTGCTGTTTTCTCGTGTTTTAACTCATTATATTTGTGATGGATGATCCCCATTATACGTCCATGCGCAACTCCGTTATTATATGCAAGGGCCAATACGGTGTCGCAAGAGCTAAAAGAATTGTTGAACCCCGGATCAAAAAATTTATTGTCGTCAGCATAAACAGGAGGAAGCCATCCTTCATGATCCTTATGAATTTTTGCAGGGAGATGAATAAATTCAGTCAATAATTTCCTGCTATTGACAATCCGGATTTCAGTTTTCATTCGTTTGCAATGAAGTTTATGATCGTTAACCCGAAAAATTCAGGCATTTTTGCAGAAGCACACAAAGATGATTTTTTTCTTTCTTAAAAACAAATGAAACTATTGTATTTTAGTGCCTTGATTTGATTCTTATTCAAACGGCAGCAGAAAATCTGTTGCTTTGAAGCTTAAACACTGATAAATATCTACTTATGAATGAAGTTGCATATGTTGGAGAACATCTGACACCGGCAATATTGGGAAGGATTTTGGTCTATCTTTCACTGATCGCCGGAATATTTTCTCTCTTTTTCTATTCAAAAACGCTGAAAGTTCAGGATAAGCCTGATTTTCGAAGTCGTGGGCTGGGACGGCTATTTTATCTGATTCAGACTTTTTCTGTAGTTGGTGTCGGCTTACTGCTCTTTTATCTCATTGTAAATCACTACTTTGAGTATGCTTATGTCTTTAAGCACTCCTCCTCGCTCATGCCGGATAAATACATAATCTCAAGTTTCTGGGCTGGGCAGGAAGGTAGTTTTCTTTTGTGGGCAATATTTATTGCATTGTTCGGAATCGGAGCCATGTTTACCGCCCGTAAACTCGAAGGCGGGGTAATGACAGTAATTGTGGTTGCCGAAATTATCCTGATGTCGATGGTACTGGGAGTGCATGTTTTTGGATTATCCATTGGAAGTGATCCTTTTATACTCCTTCGCCAGGTGCCTGAGAATATGTCAAATGAATTTTTCAGTAATCCGAACTATCTGAGTTTTATTCGTGATGGCAATGGCTTGAATCCATTGCTTGAGAATCCATGGATGGTAATTCATCCTCCCCTTTTGTTTATGGGCTATGCCACCGCCATTTTCCCTTATGCCTTTGCAGTTGCATCGCTCATTCAGGGTGATAAGCGCTATTGGCTAAAACCTGTATTGCCATGGATTTCCATGACAATAGGTTTGCTGGGTATTGGTCTCCTTATGGGCGGAGCCTGGGCATACCAATCCCTTACTTTTGGTGGATTCTGGGCATGGGATCCTGTTGAGAATGCATCACTTATCCCATGGATGGTGCTTATTGCAGCCCTGCACTTTATGCTTCTGGCATATAAACGCGACAAATACTATCTGAGCACCTACATTTTTACATTTCTTGGTTTTATTATGGTGGTTTATGCCAGTTACCTTACCCGTTCAGGGGTGCTGGGCGAAACCTCTGTGCATGCATTTGGTGATGACGGCAGAAGTTTTCAGCTGATTTTATTTACTGTACTCTCGGTAATCATTCCTGTAATTTTGCTCATTAGGAGCCGCAAGTGGCTGAAAGCAAATGAATTGCCTGATCTATTTACCAGGGAGTTTTTAATGATGTATGGGTCGATTGTAATATTGTTGGCTGCTTTTCAGGTAATAAGTACAACTTCAGTTCCGGTGATTAATAAAGTTTTTGGCACAAGTATGGCTCCTCCGGTTGATGTTGTTAACTTTTACAATACCTGGCAAACGCCGTTTGCTATTATGATTGCAATAATCCTTGGACTTGGGCAATATGTGAGTTACGGCAAAAACGACAGTAAATCTTTCCTTAAAAATATCCTGTATCCTTTTGCTCTTGCTCTGATTGTTGCTATAGCCGGATTTTTGTACGATACCAGTATGAGTGTTGTGAATGGTATTTTTCTTTTCAGCATTGTGTTTGCAATTTTAACCTCTGTTGCATATTTGTTCAGATTTGCCGCAGGAAGGTCGAATGTTGCGGCTGGCGTCACGCACGTGGGATTCAGTATTTTCCTGCTTGGGGTTCTGATTACTTTTTCCAATACCAAGGTTCTTTCCAATGAAGGTGTTCCCGGAATGGCCGGTGGTGGCGATAATATGATGTTGTTTAAAGATCAGATTAAACCTTTGGGTGATTATTATGTGACTTACCTTGGAAGTAAGACGGATGCAAATGATGCATTTCATCAGATTGATTTTCTTCAAAAGGCCGATAACGGCGATTTGTATAAGAAATTCTCGCTTTTCCCTTCAATCAAGTATAACTCAATGATGGGTAATGTACACAATCCCGATACCCGAAATATGCTAAAGGGAGATGTGTATATGTACATTACCTTTGCCGAAGACCCTGCGAAACGCATGCCCGATGGATTTGTTTTTTCAGGCAGCAAGGAAATAACCATGGGCGATACACTTATTGTGGGAAAAACCCGGGTAGTCTTCGACACTCTTTTTGTGACAGGAATGAGTCAGGATGCCAGAGAACTCGAAATTACTGCAATGATGAGATCGGTTGACAGCCTCGAAAAAGATAAAGCTTATCCTTTGACCTATAAAGTTACAGGTGATTATGCCGAGAGCGGAGTTGCTGAACTGGGTGGAATGAGGCTTAGGTTCGAAGGGGTTACTGCCAAGGACAAGACAATTAATGTCGGTTTGTTTGAAAAGCAGCTCGAATTTGTGGTGGTAAAGGTCTTGTTCTTCCCATGGATCATAATTGTGTGGGTTGGTTCAATAATAATGTTTATCGGTCTTACCATCGGCGTATGGCGAAGAGCTGTAAAAGCAAAACAGGTGGCAGATTAATTTCAGCGCTGTCATCTTGATTTTTTGAGAATTAGCAGGAATGATAAATAAGGTTTCAATAGCAGGATCGGGAAATGTTGCTATGCACATAGCACCGGCTCTGATTGCTGCAGGAGTAAAGGTTGTAAGTATTTACAGCCGAAATCTTCAACATGCTTCCTCGCTTGCCGCTTTGGCAGGTGCAATCCCTGTTGATCAGATTTCGTTGTTTGATGATAATGCAGAACTTTTATTGATTGCCCTTCCCGATAAGGTAATTCCGGAATTTGCTTCACAACTGAAACAGAATGGAAACTTCCATGGGATTGTAGCACATACTTGTGGTTCACAACCACTTTCGGTATTGAGTGATCTATTTGATAAAGCCGGAGTTTTTTATCCGCTTCAGTCTTTCAGTCGTTTTAGTCAACCTGATATTAAGGAAGTTCCGTTTTGTATTGAAGCATCCAACAACGAGCTGGCTTTGAATCTCAGTGAACTTGCCGGGCGGATTTCCGGGAACGTTCGATTTCTTGATTCTCAACAAAGAGCCATTGTGCATCTTGCTGCTGTTTTCGCCTGTAATTTTTCCAACCATATGTATGCTCTTTCTGCTGATATACTGGAAAAAGAAGGAATCAAAGCTGATATTCTTCAGCCATTGATTCGCGAAACAGCAAACCGTTTGGGAGATTTACATCCCGGAATGTTGCAAACAGGCCCAGCTGTCAGAGGAGATTTTCAGACCATTGATTCCCATCTTAAACTCCTTGAAGAGTTCCCGGAATTAAAACCGGTTTACATGCAGATCAGCGATAGCATTGCCGGATGGGAAAGCAGATCAAAAATCAGAATTATAAAAACTTAAGTTAAAATGAACAATTACAAGGAAGACCTGACGGGCATCACAACTTTTATTTTTGATTACGACGGCGTGCTTACAAACGGTGTTGTGCTGATTACCAATACCGGCGATCAGCTTCGGACGGGTTTTGTAAAGGATGGCTATGCGCTGCAACTGGCCATTAAAAGCGGCTATCGTGTTGCTGTGATTTCGGGCGGTTATTCCGAGTCGATGCGTCACCGCTGCAATGCACTTAAACTTACCGATGTTTTTTTGGGTGTTGAGAACAAAATGGAAGTTTTTGAAGAGTATCTCAAAACCCATAATCTGAAGCCCGAAGAAGTGCTTTACATGGGCGATGACATTCCTGATTATCAGGTAATGCAGAAGGTTGGAATGCCCGTTTGTCCTGCCGATGCTTCAGTGGAGATACGAAATATCAGCCGGTATATTTCTCACTTTAACGGCGGTGAAGGCTGCGTGCGCGATGTTATTGAGCAGGTGATGAAAGTGCAGGGCAAATGGATGAACGGAAATGCATTTCACTGGTAAAGCCGGCAGAACCTTATGAATGATTTTCTGAATAACAAGCTGTTGCCTTTTTTTCGTTTGATCAGGTGGGCAAATCTCATGGTGATACTGATCACTATGTATCTGCTTCGTCATGCGGTGTTGATTCCAATTTACAGTAACGTGGGATATGTGCCCGCGATTGACAATCTCACCTTCGCACTTCTGGTTGTTTCGGTCATTCTTATTGCCGCTGCCGGGTATATCATCAACGATTATTTCGATATACGAATTGACCGTTTGAATAAACCCGATAAGGTTTTGCTTGGAAGGTTTTTTCACAGGAGGAAAGCCATACTTTTTCATACTGTTTTTAATGTACTTGCAACTTTATCTGGTTTTTACGTTGCCTGGAAATGCGGGTCGCTACGACTTGGACTGATTTTTCCTATGTCAGCAATGCTGCTCTGGCTTTATTCTGTAAGGTACAAACGAGTGGTTTTATGGGGAAATCTGGCAGTAGCTTTGCTTTCTGCACTGGTGATTGGCATGGTATGGCTATTTGAATTTCTGGCGCTCAGAAGCCAGCCTGAAACTTTTGTCGCATTGCAGGGAAGTATGGCGCTGATTACAAAGTTATTTGCAGCTTATGCCCTGTTCGCCTTTATGGTGAGCTTAATAAGGGAGGTGGTTAAAGATGCCGAAGATATGCAGGGAGATGCGCAGGCGGGTTGCCTGACATTTTCTGTTGTGCATGGTACTGCTGCCGCCAGAATGCTTGCACTGTATCTGTCCATAGTTACCCTTTTTCTTTTAGGGGCTGCAGTCTGGTGGCTTTTCAACTCAGTATTCATCGCAGTTGCAGTTTACCTGATTGTAACTGTAGCTCTGCCTTTGACTTTTTTGCTTTTCAGAATACATGCAGCATACTCTAAATCTGATTTCGGGCAACTAAGCTTTTTGCTGAAGTTGCTTATGCTGGCTGGAATCTTTAGTATGTTGCCACTGGCATTTCTGCTCTGATCCCGCTGTTTTTCTTCCTTGGTTTACCTGAAAGATTTACCGTGACAATGGATACTAATTTTCGGATTTTGATTTTCATCTCCTTTACTCTAACTTAATTTATGATCGATTTAAATAATTCCGGTTACCATTTTGTTCTGGCATCACAATCGCCCAGAAGGCTGTCTTTGCTCAAAGAGATAGGTCTGGAATTTGAAGTTCAGGTAAAGACCACCGACGAGTTTTATCCACCTCATCTTCAACGCGAAGAAATTGCGCTCCATGTAAGTCGTAAAAAAGCTGAAGCATTCAGCTTTGATGAACTTCCTGCAAATACTTTGTTGATTACAGCAGATACAATTGTGTGGCTCAATGGTGAATGTATCGGTAAACCTGAAGATGAAGAGGATGCAATTCAAATGATTGCAAAACTTTCAGGCAATGTGCATACCGTTTATACCGGTGTTTGCTTACGAACATCCGATAAATTTCATTCATTTTATGTAAGTACCGATGTCTATTTCCGGAAGCTTGGCATGGATGAAATACGCCATTATGTTGAAAAATATAAGCCGTTGGATAAGGCCGGTGCTTATGGCATTCAGGAGTGGATCGGCTACGTTGGCGTTGAAAGGATTGAAGGTTCTTATTTTAATGTGATGGGTTTGCCGGTGCAGCGCCTGTATTGTGAGTTGCTGGAATTTGTAAAATAATTCAGCACTGCTCATAAACTATCATTTATTCATTTTCATTTATCATACTTCTTTCAAAAGGTAAACAGCTTATTGCTTACCTTTGTAATCAGTTCTGCAACCCGGCATTTTAGCCTGATTGTGAGGAAGTGACTTGGTTTTTTTATGAAAAATAATCTCAACCGTAAACAAATATTTGCCTGGTTTCTGCAGGGGATGCTTTTTATAGCACCTTTGGCATTAACTGTTTATATTCTGGTGATTTCATTCAATTTTGTGGATGGCATTCTTACCGGAATTATAGTGAGGATTCTGGGCTTCAATATTCCGGGGCTGGGAATTCTTGTTATTTTCTTCTTCGTCACGCTGATAGGATTTCTTGGTTCATCGATCATATTTAAACCATTGCTGTTTTACTTCGATAAACTCATCAGTCAGGCTCCTTTGGTTAAGGTGATTTATACTTCCATCAAAGATTTTATGTCAGCTTTTGTCGGGAAAGAAAAGCGCTTTACTGAGCCGGTGCTGGTGAAAGTGAGTCATGATTCAAACCTTGAAAAAATGGGATTTGTTACCCAGCGCGATTTGCGGAATCTAGGAATAGCTGGAGGAAAGGTTGCCGTGTATCTGCCTCATTCCTATAATTTCTCGGGAAATCTCTTTATTGTTCCTGTCGAAAATATAACACCAATAAACGCCCCTCCGGCTGAAGTAATGAAGTTTATTGTTACTGCCGGTCTGACAAATTTCGACAATCAGCGATACCCCTCGAAAGACTGAACTTTTCGATAGAGGAGGGGTTGTATAGTTGTAGTTCAACTTGTAAATCAAATTTTTAATAAGTCATGCAGACTGTTTTCATTAGGTTAAACATCCTGCATAAGCTTTAAATTTCTTCTTAAATAATGGCTAAACCATTGATTCTTATTACCAACGATGACGGGATTTTTGCTCCCGGACTAAGAACCTTGATTTCTGTTATGCAGCATCTTGGTGATATTCTAGTGATTGCTCCCGATAAACCAATGTCGGGGATGGGACATGCGGTTACCATTTCTACTCCGTTAAGGGTTCACAAATTAAAATCGGAAGAGGGATACTCCGAGTATTCCTGCAATGGCACACCTGCCGATTGTGTGAAACTTGGACACAAAGCAATTCTGGGCCGTAAACCCGACCTTGTTGTTTCAGGAATTAATCATGGATCCAACGCTTCTGTTAATGTGCTGTATTCCGGCACTATGGCTGCAGTAATTGAAGGAGCGATGGAAAATATTCCGTCTATTGGTTTCTCGCTCGACGACTATTCATACAGTGCAGATTTCAGCAAATGCGAACCGTACATTAAGTCCATTGCTGAGAATGTGTTAAAAAGCGGACTACCCGAATACACTTGCCTCAATGTAAATATACCTTCGGTAAATGGTTCTCCTATTAAAGGGATTAAGATTGCACGTCAGGCAATGGCCTACTGGGATGAGAAATTTGACCAGCGCCAGGATCCGCATATGCGCGATTATTTCTGGCTGACCGGGGTTTTTCGCAACCGCGACGAAGCTGAAGATACCGACGAATGGGCATTACGCAATAATTATGTTGCAGTTGTGCCACTACACTTTGATCTCACATCGCATAAAACAATACCTTTGCTCAGAGATTGGGAAACAGAAGGCCTGAATTAAGTATTAATAACTGCCAGGCCGTTAATTTTGAGCATTTTAACCATTATGTGGAAAAACGACAACTTTTTTATCGGTCTTCTGGCCACTTTGCTTGTGACTTTGGGCGCATCAGCACTGGTAATTTTTGGCGGACCATTGATTTACAGGCTTTTTTCGCAATACCAGCCTGAAAACAAATTATTGCTTCTCGCCTTTGCCCCGGGAATTTTGCTTATGCGTTGGTATATGCGAAAACTTAAGTTCACAAAAGCCGGTGGAGGATCGTTGGTGATAGTATTTCTTTTCGTCATTCTTTACTTTTTGTTTATCGACGGTAAACCATTCAGCATCTATTTCTATTAAATCCTGTTATGAAGCTCTACATTATTGCCGGGGAAGCTTCGGGTGATCTTCATGCCTCAAATCTCATGAGGGAATTATCTGCCCTTGATGGAAATATGGAATTCAGATGTTGGGGTGGCGGTCTCATGCAGGAGCAGGGAGGAGTGATTGTAAAACACTACCGCGATCTTGCATTCATGGGTTTTCTGGAAGTGCTGCTTAATCTCAGAACCATCCTCAGTAATCTCGCATTCTGCAAAAAAGATATTCTTGCTTTTAAACCTGATGCTGTTATTCTGGTTGATTACCCTGGTTTTAACCTTAAAATTGCTGAGTTTCTCCATGAAAAAGGGATTCCTGTAATTTATTATATCTCACCACAGGTATGGGCATGGAAGCAATCCCGTGTAAAAATCATCCGAAAGGTGGTCGATAAAATGATTGTGATCCTCCCGTTCGAAAAGGATTTTTATGCCCGCCACAGAATGAAAGTTGAGTTTCATGGGCATCCATTGCTTGATGCTTTGGGGCAGAATAATTTCAGCCCGGTTTTCCCGGATGAAAAAAGGCCAATCGTTGCACTTCTTCCGGGAAGCCGCAAACAGGAAATTCAGAAAGTGCTTCCTGAAATGGCAAAAACCGCACTGAATTTTCCTGAAGTTCAGTTCGTAATCGCAGGAGTCGATTCGCATGGTGAAGATTTCTATCATAAAGTTGCCGGCACCAATTCTATTCCCGTAATATCAGGCCGGACCTATGATTTGCTGAAACAAGCAAAGGCTGCATTGGTTACTTCCGGCACTGCCACTCTAGAAACTGCGCTGATCGGAACCCCCGAAGTAGTATGCTATAAAGGTGGAAATATCTCCTATCAGATTGCCAAAAGGGTGATCAAAGTGAAATATATCTCACTTGTAAATCTCATTATGGACAGGCCGGTGGTAAAGGAACTGATTCAAAATGAGTTGAATCCGGCAAATCTAACCCATGAACTGAATCTTATTTTGAATGATGCATCAACCGGGGAGCAGATCAACCGGGATTATGCAGAATTGCGTGATATTCTGGGTGGTGATGGCGCTTCGCGTCGGGCTGCTGAATCGATTTCAGGTTTCCTGAAAAGAGAATTTAAAAAATGAAACGATTTTTACTTGCAAATATTCATACATTCAATCATTTCAACGCTGAAACCTTTTAACTTTGCTTGCCTTCTCAACCAGGCTGCCTGATAGCAGTCAGGACTTTTTACTTACCTTTGCTTCAAAATCCGGTTTTTATGAAATTTATGCCTTCTTTTGTCCTTGTTCTTTTGATTCTTGCATTTTCATCGCAGGCATGCACTAGCCGTCAGGAGTCCAAATCTGCTGATACCACTATTCAGCCCGATACGGTTTCCGGTTTATTGCCTGATACTTCACGCGTTGCAGGTATGTCAGATGGCTTTGATCAGATACCGATGATCGGTAGCATAAATGAAAATAAACCATCCCTTCAAGCCCCGGCCAATCACAAAGAAGAGCTTTATAAGACCATAACCTTCAAAGGAAAGGGTGCTGAAGAAAGGCGTAAGGGAATATCTTTGGCTTCAGCAGGTGACCTGAAAGGTGCAATTTCGGAATTTACAAAATCCATTGAGGTTCATGAGAGAAATCCGGATGCGTATTTTTATCGCGGAAAAGCAAAATGGGAATTAAAAGATTATGCAGGCGCAGATGCTGATTTCGCGAAAGCCATTCAGATCCGCCCTTCGCAGGCCCCCTATTATTATTACCGCGGGCAAATGTATCTGGAACAAAAACGTTTTCAGGATGCCCTTGCCGATTTTGATACTACGCTGGCTAGAATACCTGATTATTATGATGCCGTGAATTATAAGGGAGTTGTGCTTGCCGCAATGGGCCGACATCAGGAGGCAATAAATACATATGATATTGTTACGAAGGCGGTGCCACAGCATGCCCTTGCCTGGTTCAATAAAGGTACTTCGCTAGCTTCAATTAATAATTTCGAAGAAGCAGATGTTATGTTTACCCGTGCTCTGGAGATTGATTCCAAATACAGTCAGGCATACATCAATCGCGGGAACAGCCGCTTTATGCTGCAACGATTTGCTGATGCAGCCGCTGATTATAGCAAAGTTATTGCAATGCAACCTTCAAATGCCGATGCCCATTACAATCGTGCTTTTTCGTATCAGCGCATCGACAGGCAGTCTGATGCCTGCAACGATTGGCGGACTGCTGCAGGGCTTGGCCATAAAATGGCTGCTGAGATGTTGGAGAAATATTGTAAATAATTCTGTTTTATTTTCGCTTTTTATTTTTTTGCAGAATCAAGTTGGATTTCATATTTTTACATTGCTAAACGATTAAATAAGCACATTGCCACCAGGTCAGTAAGGGTTGGTGGCAAAAGAATAGTAAGGTGTCATTATTCAATAGTTGAAAGAATGAGTATTTATTAATCAATTCACAACATTGTAATATTTTTTCGGCACCATTAATATTTTTTATTCACATAATAGCGTAGGCTGAAGTATAAACCTTTATTTTAGATCAAAGTGAAAACCTGGACCCGATATCCGTTTGTCAGGTTGGTAATTCCACTGATTGCCGGGATTGTCCTGCACAAATTTATGGGTGTATGGTTCAGCCTTCCGTTATGGGTGGTGATTGTTCCTCTGTTTCTATTGCCTCTGCGTCGTTTCCTTCCCGAGAAATCGGCATATTCAGGCCGTTGGATTTATGGGTTGTTTTTAAACTTATTTCTGATAATTTCCGGATTTCTGCTTGCCGGATTAAACAACGAAATCAATAACAAAAGCCACTTTTCGAAGTATATCAATGAAGAAACCACAATAATTTCGGGCATTGTTGCCGATGAACCTTCCGAAAGAGCCAACTCGTTGCGATTTACATTAAAGCCTGATGTAATCGGCAGTGGCAACCTTATTCAAAAAATAACCGGCAGGATTATGGTATACGCTTCAAAGGATTCAACGTCCAGAAGCATTCGTTACGGCGACAGAATTACCTTTTCGGAACTTCCAACCAAAGTGCCAGGCCCTAAAAACCCCGGAGAGTTTGATTACGCGGCTTATCTGGCCAATAAAAGTATTTATCACCAACTTTTTTTGCGCACAGGCAGATATGAGATTAAGGCGGACGAAGGAGGTAATTTTTTTCAGGCTTTTGCTTATCGCATCAGAAATGGGTTTCTTGAACTCTTCAGAGAAACAGGAATGGAAGGTCGTGAGTATGCTGTTGCGGCTGCCCTCCTTATTGGTTACGACGATTTACTCGATCCTGATCAGCGAAAAGAGTTTGCCGGATCAGGGGCAATGCACATTCTGTGCGTGTCGGGGTTGCATGTTGGTATTATCTTTTTGCTGGCTGATAAGCTATTCTTTTTTCTAAGGAAAAGAAAGCGGGCTTTATGGCTAAGGCCCGTGCTGATATTACTTGTGATCTGGTTTTATGCGCTCATTACCGGTCTGGCACCGTCGGTAATGCGCGCCTCTCTTATGTTCTCTCTGGTAACCATCGGTGGAGCAATGAATCGTAAATCACACATTATCAATTCTGTTTCGGCTTCAGCATTTCTCCTTTTGCTTTACAACCCATCAATTATTTTTGAACTTGGATTTCAACTTTCCTATGCGGCTGTGCTTGGGATTGTTACGCTTCAACCGCATATTCAGAAGTTGTACTTGCCATTCACTAAATTTGACAAGTATTTCTGGGATATTATTTCGGTTTCACTGGCTGCCCAGATTGCCACCGGTCCAATTTCAATCATGTATTTCAGCCAGTTTCCGAATTATTTCCTCCTTACCAATCTTATTGTAATTCCGTTGGCCGGAATTCTGATCTATTCAGGTCTTGCTTTTATACTTCTGGTCAAAATTCCTTTTGTTTCAGGAATTGCCGGGTGGCTGCTGGTGTGGGAATTTAAGTTCCTGAACTTAGCTGTGGGATTTATCGAAGGACTTCCGGGTGCTGTGGTGCGTGGAGTTTTTCTTTCCGGGCATTCTACTTTGCTTTTTTATTTTTTGATTCTGCTTCTGTTTGCCTGGTATCTGAACCGAAAAGTGCTGTACTTCAGAATTGCGGTTGCTGTGCTGATTCTTTTAGGCATTGATTTCAGCTTTACCCGTTTTGAACGCGCAAGCCGTAAGGAATTTATTGTGCATAGCATTCGAAACCATACGGCAATGAGTTTTGTGGAAGGTCGCAATCATCTCCTTTTTACAGATTCTGCACTAAAAAATGCACCTGCAAAGCTTGGCTATCCGCTCGAAGGCTACAGCACCCGCAATGGGTTAAAGAACAGAAAGCTGATCGATTTATCCGATTCACTTGCAAATATTGACAATGTCTGCCTTTATCGTGGATTTCTTCTGGCAGGAGGGAAACGAATTGCTTTTGTTTCCGGCAATTCTCAAATGCCTGAAGGAGATGGTCAAATATTGGTCGATTACGTTGTGATTCATGCAAACTCTCGACTAAATGCTGATAAACTGGTAGCTGCCTTTCCGGGCGCTGTTTTTGTAATTGATGCTTCAAGCTCCTTTCGGCGAATGCAGAAGTGGAAAGAAGACTTTGAAAAATTGAAGGTGCCGTTTTATTCGGTGATGGATGAAGGCGCTTTGGTTGTGAAGCTTTAACTGCGAAATTTATTATCGATCATCAATACTCCAGATGCAATAAAATAGGTAAATGGTCGCTGAAACCTCCCTGGTATCGCATTCCGTTATATGTCCGGTAAGGTTTTGTTCCGTTGTGTGTTCTGTCTTCTTCAATCAGAAAAGGAAATCTGACAATCTCAGCTTTTTTATCTGATAATTTTAAACCTTCAGTCTTTCTGAGCAGCGCCGATGAAACAATAAACTGATCAATAATGCTCCATTCCTCTCTGAATTTGTGCGTTCCGGTATCCCACTTCCCCAGAAAAGGCCCCATCAGATTGAACAGAAAAGGACCCTCGGTTGCGGGTTCTTTTAGCTGAGCTCCCAGATGAGTCAACACACTTTCATCTTCAGGCGTATCATTAAAGTCGCCGGTAATTACAATCAGCGGGTGGGTTACAACTGCATTCAGAGAATCTACCACCCGGCGAAGAGCCAGCGCGGCATCTCTGCGTCGGGGTATGGTGGCCGATGCTCCTCCGTATTTCGAAGGCCAATGGTTTATAAATACATGCAGGGTGTCAGTTCCGGCTAAACCTTTTACATACAATATGTCACGTGTTGTGGCTGCGGTATCTCCTTCAAAAATTACAGGAATTGCTCTGTGATAAAGCTTTTTAAACTTGTCAGGACGGTAAATCAAGGCCACATCAATACCCCGGAAATCATTTGATTCTTCATGCACTATCTGATATCCGAATCGTTCAAGCGGGGTTCTCTTTAAAAGCTGAATGAGCGAAAACCTGTTCTCAACTTCGCAAAAACCGACAATTTCCGGCGGACGCCAGCCCCCTGTGCTGATAATTACTTTTGAAGTATTCTGTAACTTTTTCTCAAATTTTTTCCAGGTCCATCCACGTATTCCTCCCGGGAGAAATTCTGCATCGTTCTTTAAGCTGTCGTCAAATGGATCAAAAAGATTTTCAACATTGTAAAACATTATTCTGAACTCCTCCGCCTTTTTTTCCTGGTTCTGGGCTAATGCCTGATGCGAAAACGCATAAAGCATGAATAAGAGAAAAGGAAAAACCGAAAACAATAATCTGACTACCATAATCATTTCTTTATTTGGCAAACTTAATCAATTTTCATTTCTAAGCCGGAGTTTTAAAACACGACGTTGTTTAAAATCAATATGAATAAGCATTTCGTGTTTTATGACTTTTTTAAGTTCATATTTTTGAACTTTATAATTTAATTTCAGTTAGGTCATGGCAAAAGCAAAAAAGAGAAATTTCTACAGGCTTGCACTTCAGTGGACAATCCTTGGGTTACTTTTATACATGGTAATCCGTCCATTTATTGATAAGTCGTATGTTGCTGACTTTGAGGCTTATTGCCCGTTTGGCGGATTGCAGGCTTTGTCATCATTTCTGGCAAACAATTCATTGGCTTGCTCAATGACTACAACCCAGATTTCAATGGGCATAGCTTTACTGGCCGGAGTTTTTCTATTCAGTAAGTTGTTCTGCAGTTATATCTGCCCCATCGGTACTTTCACTGAATGGCTGGGCTGGCAAGGCAAACGCTTTAAAATGAATTTTGTGATTACCGGAATTGCCGATCGTTTGCTAAGGGTATTAAAATATGCCATTCTCTTTATTACCTTTTATTTTTCAATCAGCAGCAGCGAACTTTTCTGCAAAAAATTTGATCCATATTATGCGCTGTTCTCAGGTTTTAGCTCCGATGTTGTAATGGGATATGCTGTGATGGCTTTATTGCTTGCAATCCCGGGTTCATTTTTTGTAAGACAGTTTTGGTGCAAATACATCTGTCCGCTGAGCGCTGCATCAAATATCTTTAGTTTTGGTTTTGTATTTCTTGGAATTGTAGCTGTTTATACGCTTTTAACTTTGGGTTTCGGACTTTCAATCGGTTGGATATGGTTACTTGGTGCTCTTTGTCTGGCTGGTGTGATTCTTGAAACTACCCGCTTGAAATTCGGAATTTTTCCGGTTGTAAAGGTTACCCGCAAAGCCGAAACCTGCACCTCATGCCGTATCTGCGACAAAGTCTGCCCGATGGCAATAAAGATTTCTGATATCCCAAAAGTTCAGCACATCGATTGCCACCTTTGCGGCGATTGTGTTACAAGTTGCCCCGAACCTGAAACTCTGCAGTTCAGCAAAAGAAAAATTAATTGGCTGCCTGCAGCTGCCACAGTTGCTTTGATTGCATTGGGACTTGCTTTTGCATCTATCACCGATATTCCGACCATCAGTCTCAGGTGGGGAACAAGTGAGCAAATGAGCGAAGCCAGTATTTACCAGCAATCAGGCCTGAAAAATGTGAAATGTTTTGGCAGTGCCATGTCGTTTGCCAATCATATGAAAGAACTGCCCGGTGTGCTGGGTGTCGAAGCTTTTGTTTCTGACTTTAGCGTAAAAATCTACTTCAATCCTGAAGTTACCAGCGAAACAGCGATAAAAGAATTTATGTTTACCCCGGTTACCCGGGTAATTGCTGCACCTTCAGAAAGCCAGATCAGAATCGCGGTGGCTGAATTTGCAGTGGATAAATTCTTCGATCCTTCTGATGCAAGACTTCTGGCTATAAAAACATCACAAAATCCTGGAATTCTGGCTTTTGAAACCATGTTTGGCGAGCCGGTGCATACCTTTATTTTTTACGACTCAACAATAGTTACTGCCAGTGAAATTGCCAAACTGATTGAAGAAAAGAAAGTAAAATGGGAGTCTGATGGAGAGCAAAGAGAAGCAAGCACCGGTTTTAAAGTAGCTTCGGTCGAACCTAAAGCGGGCTTGAGCCTGAGTAATTACCTGAAAAAGATGTATGAGCCGGTTTCAATGACTTTCAATGGCTTTGAAAAATACAATGTTAACCAGATAGATAGCCTGTTGCTTCCTTTTGCCAAGGCTGCCGATCCCTCATTGTCCGATATGCCCTGGTATCTGCTCAGTCACATCAGCAATAACAGAGGAGTATTAAAATTTGAGATCATTCCTTCGGATAGCGGCTTTATGCTCAGCCTGGTTTATGTGCCGGAAATTACCGGCAAAGATGAGATCATAAACCAACTGAATGAGCCTCAGCTCAAAGTTCACCTGAGTGATGGCACAGAGCAGAATCTGGAAAATCCTTACAGGTTTTAATCAAAGATTGACCTAACAAGTTTTCTTTCAAATTGTCAGGTCTTCTTATTCACTTTTTAATTTCAAATTTACCTGGTTTTTCCGCCCTAAGCAGTTAAGCTTTCAACTTGCTGATTCCCAAATCAACAGTCTTCTTCTGACTTAACATGTTTTCTGAAGAAGGATGAATACCTCTTTCCTTCCTGAAAAATGCTTCAGTTAACAACAATTTTACCAGTGTGTGAGCCCGAAGCAGCCTCAATTTGATAGAGATAAACTCCTGCCTTCATTCCCTGTACGTTAAATATATATATGTTGTTTTCGGGTAAAATTGTAGTTTCCTTTACGATCTGTCCTGACTGATTTATCAGTCTGAGAATTGCTGGTGCCGAACCTGCGGGCAATGTGTATGGAATGGTTACCTGTGTGGAAGACGGGTTTGGAAATGCCGGAAGATCTGACAGCACCGGCAATCCAGTTTCACCTTCTGCTGTTGAAGTAATTGTTCCCGGAAGGCTGTAAACACGGGTTGTTATGGTATAAATGGTTTGTGAATAATCGTAACTGTATGCTACAAGTTTTGTTCCCGATGTTGATGTGTTCACCACGTTCAGATACTGGCAGCCGGGAATGAAAAGCAGCTCAGTTCCGTTTTCCTTAATGATTCTGGCGTTGAATGTATAAAACTGATTCACTTCATCGTAATAATAATAGACATAAGCGAGACAAAGCGTATTGTCGTTGGTAAACAGGTTCTCACTTACATGCTTTATGTCGTAAAGATAATTACCCGAAGGTACACTCAGATTGATTGTTTTCCAGATACTGTGATTGGTGTTGTAGATCCTGCACTGGCTGCTGGCAACATCCATGATAAAGAATTTATCACCCGAAGAACGCAGGTTGGTATAAGATCCTGAATAATTATAGGTGCTTTCAAGATTTATTTGTCCAAAAGCCAGAAATGGAAGCAGCAGAATTGTTGCAAAAGTTAGTTTTTTCATCTCAGAGAAAGTCTTTTTAAGGTTTCCGGAATGTCTCCGGAGCGATTCTTTTATTATGATTAATTAATTGTTGCTCAGAGGATTTTAAATGCAGAAAACTGGAATTTTTAAAGTGCCCTGAACGAATGCGCAAATTTATGTTGCCCGGTTCAGCATGAATTACAGGATTACAAGATAATTGTATAAGATTGTTTGACCTGTCTGTGCCGGAAAGAACTAAGTACTAAGTTTGCACTTTGTTTAAAATTACAAAGTGATATGGCGGTCAATAGGCAGATACTTCCTGATGTGCTGAAAGGAGTGGCAGTTGTGCTTATGATTCAGGTGCACATTACCGAATTGTTTGCTACCGAAGATTTCTATAGCAGCCTGTCTGGCAGAATTTCGCTATTTCTGGGCGGAGTTCCAGCAGCTCCTTTGTTTATGGTTGTGATGGGATTCTTCTTTGCCCTTATTCCAGGAACTACCCTTTCTCGTTTTCGCAGAGGAGTGCAGTTGATAATTTATGGATTCCTGCTAAATGTCGGTTTAAACCTTAACCTGTTTTTCAGAATTTTTAAAGGAGATCTTGACACCGATCCATTGCCTTATATTTTTGGGGTGGATATTTTCTTTTTGGCCGGTTTGTCACTTATTGTTCTTGCTACAACTGTATTCTTTACAAAAAAGCGATCCATTCCTCTCCTTGTCATGGCGTTAATTGTTGCAACCTTGCCTGTAGTTTTGCCTTATTATCAGGGAAACAGCGAGGTTTTGAGATTTTTTACCGCCTATTTTCACAGCAAAGAATGGTGGAGCTATTTTCCACTTTTCCCCTGGCTGGCTTATCCACTTTCAGGCGCAGTTGCTGGATTTATTTATGCTGAAAATAAAGAAGAATCTGAAAAATTCTTTGCTCGTCCTGCATTTCTTTTGGTTGCATCGGCATTAGTGATAGTTCTTTTCGGATATGGATTTAATATCTCATCAGATCTCCCGGCTTATTACCACCACGGACCGCTCTTCTTTGGATGGGCATTGATTTTTATCTCACTGATTGCACTTTTTTTTAGCAAGCTGATGCAGTTAGTTGGAACTGAAAATGTTGTTTTCCGTTTCCTGGGCTGGGCAGGCAGGCAGGTAACTGCTTTTTATGTTTTTCAATGGCTTATTATTGGCAACCTGGCGACAGTAATATACAAAACTGTAGAACCAGAATTTCTGTTTCTGTGGTTTGCCTGTGTTTTAGCTACTTCTGCAACCCTGGTATGGATTTGGACCAACAGAAAGAAATGGAGTAAAATATTTGAGAACCATTAGGGAGATAATTGGCTTTTTATTCTTGCAACGGGAAAATAATTTCTGTATTAAAGTAAGATTTTTTTGGGAAATTGGCAAAAATGTCTAACAAGCCTTCCTTTCCAGTACCCCGGTACTAGCCCATTAAAACCCTCCGGGTTTAGTGTGTAAAAAATAAAAGTATTGAGTATTGATGTAGATATTATAAGTAGTGCCTGAATTTTTCTGCTTACATTGAGAGCAGTTACAAAGTTTGGAAACGTGTATATTCTGTCTGTGTAAGTCAAGAAATGACTCATAAACCATTACTATTTACAACTTTTGCTATTAATAGGTGTATTGTTGAAAAACAACAGTCATTTAAAACCGACATGCAGCCGTTTGAAGAGTTTTTTAACCGATGCTTTTAGGTTCTTTATGGCGATTTTCACTTTTGAGCAGCAGTATCTTTCAAATCAAGGGTTCTATCATGAAAGTAAAGGTTGGTGTATTTGTTGCTATGCTTGAAATGGGTGTTTTACTCGTTCACAGCAATTCGTATGCTCAAAACCTGCCTGCGGTTTCAACGGAAACAGCAGTAGCAACAAAATTTGCTATGATCACTGTATTTGAGATTATTTGCTTGAGGCAAACCATGTCTTTTTTTTGAAAATGTCAAAGAGCGTATGAAACCTAAAATTGTTTCCATAGCTTTTTCACTTGAAGTAAAAAAATATTTAGCGCTGAAAGTACTATTGTATTTTTGTGTCGCAGCATATTCTTCAGCAAGTTATTTTACTTGCGAAAGTTGGGTCAATTAATCTTGTATTGTCAATCAATGATGAATGCTATTTCAATATCTTTTTGGAGGATTAGGAGCAAGAGGTATCTTGTTTTGTGCGTGTTCATTGTCCAGGTTGTTTTTCAGTCTTTTACAGTCATTGCCCAAACCAAAACAAGTATAGGGACTTCATGGGGCACCAGCTCTCATTGGAGTCCATGGGGTGTTCCAACTGCTTCGGATGATGTTGTGATCAATACCAATATGACCGTGCCTTCAGCCGGTGTTTGCCTGAGTTTAACTGTTAATAGCGGAAGAACATTAACCATTTCTGCTTCGCAATCTATCACCGTTGGAAGCGGTGGTGTTGTCAATAATGGTACTATTTCCCTTACTGCCGGAACCACAACCACAACAACATTTCTAACCATTGCCGGAAACCTGTTTAATAGTGATGTGGGCGTTTTAACAGCAACCGGTTCTTACACTGCCGTTTATTTCAGTGGAACCTCGACCCAGTCATTTACCAATAACGGAACTGTTTCATCGCCTTTGAATACCTTATCTGTGAGCAACTCCAACGGGTTAACTTTGTTGGGTAATAATCAAATTAATATATTCCGGGTGAACCTGTTTACCGGGACAATAACAAACGCCAACCGCATCATTCTTGGAACGGGAGGAAGTTCAACCTGTGTGGTTCAAGTCGGGCCAAACAGCACTTCTTCCGAAAGAGGATATTTCGATCAAAGTCCCACATTTGATCCTGGAACAGGTGGAATTCAACTTTTGTATGCCAATGCTTCCAACGATTATTCGACATCCTACGAGATTCCCCCAGGTGGGAACAATATCAGCTATTTATATCTGATTACTACTGACAAAACGGTTTCGCTGCATACCAGTATTACGATCACAAATACCTTTGCCACAGGTTTAAATTTGGCCAGTGGTACCTTAAGTTTAGGGGCCAACACCCTTAACGTTGAAGGTCCCATTGGACTCGGTGCGGGAACCATTACCGGAGGAGCAACTTCCAATATTTCATTCATAGGTAATATAGCCACCACATTGCCGGCTGTCGCAGTAGGGTTACAAAACTTAGTCATCAGCAATGAAGCTGGTATTACACTGTCTGGTGCGGTAACAGTCAATGGGTCGCTATCATTGAATGCTGGTGTCTTGTCAAACGGTTCTAACCTCACAATGGCCAATGGATCAACGATCATTCGTTCCGCAGGCAGTTTAATGAATCCTCCTGCCTTTGCCGGTACCGTGAACGTTAATTATTCAGGTAGTTCTGCAATTACAACAGGGCATGAAATACCTGCCAGCGCCGGAGTACTAAATAATTTAACAACAAATACAGGTGGTGTTATTCAGGGGATATCTATTGTTCCAGCAACAAATATTCTAACTGATGGATTTACTAATCTGACAAGCTGGACCGGTGATATTGGTACAGGGTACAATCAGTTTACGGCCGTTGCCAGTGCCAATGCAGGGGGAACCGCCAATGAAGCCCGTTACATATATGGATCTTCAAGTACAACATTCTATAATGCCTCTATTTATCGTTTCATCAACACCTCCGGTTATGCAGCGGTTAACATTGAGTGGAAGCAGTTCATTGATAACTTTGATGCAACTACCTATCCCTATACTGTAAAAGTTCAATGTGCCGCTGCTTCGGGGGGGCCATGGACCGATATTTACTCTTTATCACCTTCCGGTACTGCCAACATCGGCCCCCAAACCCTGCTGTATTCCAACTGGACTACCAATGTCGGTGGAACGTTTTTTATTCGGTATTATATTGAAGGCTATACCTACGGGCTTGATTACTGGTATTTTGACGACCTGATCATTGATGGCGTTGAAGAAGAACCTTCTTTTTGTACCGTAAACGGATCGCTCAACCTCACTGATGGCACATATAATATTGATGGTAACACCTTGGTTCTTAACGGCAGCATCACAGGGAGCAGCGCCATCATCGGTAGCACAGCGTCGAACCTGACAATTGGCGGGGAAGGATCAACATTGCAGATACCACTAATAAACAGCGGGCTAAAGGATTTTATCATAAACCGGCCAAATGGCGTAGAACTTAACAGCGACCTAACCATTTATGAAACCTTAAATTTACTCAGCGCCAATCCATCAGCAACCCAGGGAACGCTAACCATGGGAACAGACACACTTTTTATGGGGGCCAATGCTGTTACAATCGGGCAGGGTGATGCAACCGGCATTGTAAAACGCACAAACATCACACATGATATTCAATATACATTTGGGAACCAATTTACTACAGTAAAATTTCCGGAAACCGGAACTTTGCCTTCAGAATGGGCTATAAAAACTACAATTGGGCAGGCGCCCACATGGAAAAACACTGCCATTCTAAGAGAGTATGACATTGTCAGGAAAGGAGGAAGCGGAAGTTTACCGGCTGTAAGGCTTGCTTATAAGGATGGCGAGCTGAACGGGAATATTGAAAACCAACTTGTTTTTTGGGCAAAAATAGCAGATGATGATCCTAATGAATATGGCCGGGTGAGTGCAAGTACGACTGAAAATTGGGTGGGGCTGATTGGAAGCGTTGAATTTGCCCCTACAACTTTTGGTACTAACCTCTGGACTTTAGCTGAGAGTGAATCTCCAAAATATACCTGGACTGGTACTGTTCCCGGGCAAGAAACCAACTGGAATGCCAATCTGAACTGGGTTGGCTCTGAAGTGCCTGATGGAACAAGTGATGTTTTAATACCTGCAGGTTGCACTCATTATCCAACTTTGCCTGGCTCAACTTCTATTAAAACCATGACCATTGAAGAAGGAGCAATTGTGAATGGTGGCACAGGAACATCGTTAATAATTACCGGGGGAGCATCGGCATGGTACAATGACGGAACTTTCAATCCAGGCACAAGTACTGTTATGTTTATCAATTCAGCGGCCACCTTAGCCGGTGAAACCAACTTTTACAATGTTACCATCGAAACCGGAGCCGGACTTATCATGACCACCCACTCCATAATGCGGATTGCCGGTGTACTGACCAACAATGGGACCTTTCATGCTGACCAGTTTCCTGGTACAGTAGAATATAATGGTGGCAATCAGGATATTGTTAATCCAAATGGTACCAGCCCGGGGTATCACCATCTGATTCTCAGTGGTTCAGGAGTAAAGTCCATGCCGGTTACCAGCCCGGAAGTATTGGGAATTCATGGGAATTTCTCAATTATTGGCACTGCATCAGTTACATTAGCAGGGCCGGTTGAAGTGCATGAAAATGTATTGATTGGCACTGATGCTGAATTTAATGCCGGATCTTTTACCCATATTGTTGAAGGCAACTGGACCAATGAAGGGGGAACATTTACACCTGCCAGCAGTACATTGGTTTTTAGTGGAAGTGGTTTACAAACAATCACTTCTGTTTCTGGTCTCGAAACAAATAACTTGACTATCAGCAATACAAGTGCCAGTGTGATGTTGGGCGAGAGCACAGATTGTAGCCTTGCGGGCAACCTGACCGTGGATACAGGTACAATATTCAATCTTTCTGCGAATCGCTTAATCTCAGTTACTGAAACTATTACCAACAACGGAACTATCCGAACACAAAATACATCAGCAAGCCCGGTTCCCACAGGCAGGACATGGGGAGGCAACTTTGTATATGCCGCGGCTATAAGTCAGACAGCGGTAGCCGGAACTTACAACCACCTGACTATGAGTGGCACGGGTGGTGCAGTAGCCAATGGCAACATCACGGTGAATGGAATCCTAAACCTGGCAGCGGTCAATCCTTCATTATCTCATGGAATCCTTGAGATGGCCACCACATATACACCCACCTATTCTTCATACACTTTAACGATGGGACCCGATGCAACCACTATTGGCCCGGGCGATGTTACCGGAATTGTGACCCGTAATACTATTCTTGCTGATGAAACTTACACTTTTGGAAACAGATACACGTCCATTTCCTTTCCCACTGTAGGCACATTGCCCTCATCCGTAAGCCTTAAAATAAGAATAGGTGAGGCTCCTGCATGGAAAACGGATGGTATTTTGAGGGTGTATGATATAATTCAAACAGGCGGAAGCGGAACAAGTGCAACCCTGCAAGCATATTATCACGAAAGCGAATTGAACGGAAATCCTGAAAACCTGCTGGTTTTCTTTGTTCAGTTTTTTACTCCGGCGTCTAACCTGATTGAATACGGTAAAGGCGACTACAACACCTTTCAAAACTGGGTTTCCATTTCCGATGTTAATATCGGGGTTTTTGCAGACTCTTTCGGCCACCGCGAAGTAACACTCGCCGAGTCTCAGTTGCTTGCCCTAACCTGGAACGGATCGGTGAGCACTTCCTGGAGCACCGCCCAAAACTGGACGCCCAATGGTGCCCCTTCTGACATTACAGCCGTTACCATTCCAGATGCAGCTACAACTGATTTTGATCCCGAATTGCCACTTACTGCAAGTTGCAAATCAATCCTGATCCAAAGTGGTGGTATTTTAAATGCTGCAGAGGATGCAGTTTTCACAGTTAATGGTGCAGACTATGCATGGAACAATCAGGGAGGAACATTTAATGCAGGTAACAGTGAGGTGATTTTTACAAATGCAAATGCAAGCATGGGTGGCTCTACCAACTTCCATCACCTTACTGTTCACGAAGATGCCGTGCTTATTCTTGAAAATGGCACTTATTTGGGCATTACCGGTGCTGTTAATAATGCCGGACCACTTCGTCCTGTCGTCAGGGGTGCATCAACTGTGGAGTATAAAGGAAACAATCAAACCGTGGTTGTTCCAAATTCTAATACGAACCGATATAGCACCTTGATCCTCAGTGGTAGCGGAACGAAGACCATGCCTGGTTCCGCATTACAGATCGTAAATGATTTTACAATGGCGGGAACCGCTTCGGCTACAGCGGGTAATGCCATCACTTTCAGCGGAAATGTAACGCTCGAAACAGGCAGTACTTTCAATGCAGCCTCGTATACACACAGTGTTTTTGGTGATTGGTTAAACAACGGAGGCACCTTCATCCCATCCACTTCCACACTGGTTTTTAATGGCGATAGCCTGCAAACCATTGGCTCAGCAAGCGGATTTTCGGTTCACAATTTAACCATTTCAAATGCAATTCGAGGGGTTGTGCATGGCGCATCAACTGATCTGAGTCTGGCGGGCAATCTTACGGTGGCCGAGGGTGCCATTTTTAACCTGGCTGAAAACAAGCTGACATCCATCGCAGGTGCACTATCCAACGCAGGAACCATCATCACTGAAAACTCATCTTCAACCCCGGTTCCGACAGGATTAACATGGGGCGGAACCTTTGAGTATGCAGGAACTGATGCGCAAACGGCCGTTGCAGGCACTTTCAATAATTTTGTAATGAGTGGCGTCGGAGGAGCTACTGCTTCTGGAAACATTACCGTAAATGGTATATTGGATCTTTCTACCGGAAATCCAACATCCACCAAAGGAATACTTGATATGGGCAGTTATACCCTGGATATGGGAAGCGACGCCACCACCATTGGTTTTGGCGACGTTACAGGGGTTGTAAGGCGTAGCTCTTTTTCTGCTGGGACACCCTATTCCTTTGGAAACCAAAATACAACCATAACCTTTTCAACAGGAGGAACCCTGCCAACAGAGCTTTCAGTTAAAACTATGATAGGCCAGGCGCCTTCGTGGAAGGCCAATGCCATTGAAAGATATAATGATATGGCAATAACCGGCGGAAGTAATATGGTTGTGGATTTTTCATTTGGTTATCTTGATAGTGAACTGAATAATAATTCCGAAAATGATCTTTCCGTCACTGATTATGTGTCATCCACAGGTAACATCAATGTTTTGGGAAGATCGGGATTGAATACGCTTGACAATTACGTACTTTTAAACGGCATTGACATCAACGACCTGCCCACATGCTTTGATGAACGGCAATGGGCACTTTCTAACCAAAGCCTTACCGGCGTGAGTTATGAAGGAACGGGCACCACAACATCCGACACCTATCAAAATGTTGGGGCAGCCGAGGTTTCAATAGATGTTACCAATGTTGACAAGGTTTTGGTAACGGCTTCTTTTACCAGCTTTTCCACCCCTTTCGGAAATACGGGTACTGCGTTTTTCAGGATTGCTGACCAATCAAATCCCGATGTAATTAACAGTGGAGTAATCGAACATGCAATTTCCGGAAGAGATCTGATTGGATCAATTGTGTATATTTTTGATGTAAGCGCATATACAGGCAACCGGACTTTTGCTTTCCAACAAATGACGAATCCTTTGCTTACATTGGAAACAACCATCAATATGACCGCTATTGCTTTGTACGATGGCACGCATCAATTGAACTGCGACATAAAGCAACTCAATGCAACGCAAACCCTTACAGAAAATTGGGAAACCGCTGTTATCAGCACCAATAATATTTTACCTGCTAATTCTTCCGGCAAGGGAGGTTTTTATGTATCTGCATCTGGTTACAATCAAAAAACTGACGGAGGAACTGTTGATCTGGCAACAGGACAGTGGGTTTTGCAATACAAAAAAAGCAGTGAAAGCGATTGGAAGAACCTCAGTTATCCCATATTACGTGCACCTCCCGGCCAGCAAAAAGGAACCATCAGCCTTGTGGGTATTATGCCCGAAAACACTGAGCCGGGTAATTATGACTTCAGGGTGGCTCACCGGAAAATTGCCGGCACGTCTACCTTTGTTACACACCAACTCAATCTTGCCGTTGTTGCATTGAGCACTCCTGATGGTTACTTCCCAACTTTCATTTCATCAAAATCTTCAATTTCAACAAGCAGCACGGATTTTAGTAGTGTCATAGAGAATTATATTACCCCAAAGACAAGTACGGATATTTTCGCACAGGCCCAGTTTTTAATTCAAACAAACATTGAGACATCTTCCCCGCGATTTGATTTTCTCGTGAAATCCGGCGTAAATGATATTTATGATGGATTGGACCTCAGAAAATATTTAATGAATTCAGAACACAGATGCAGCGGGTCCTATTCAGGCCTCATCCAGAACCTGAACCAAAACGAGACTTACCAAATGAACCTCAGGCATGCTTCAGCAAGCGGTGCAACACTTACAACGGTAAATGCCTATTTTGTTGGTTTTGGTTTGACCCGCAGCTCCCAGTCATTTGTCTTGCCAGTAACTGTTGCTGCCACAATGGGTGTGAGCAGTTCGTCATACCCAAGCCTGAAGGCTGCCTTTGATGATATTAATGCCGGAGTTTTTAATGGAGATATAAATATTGAAATAAACGACAACCTTACTGAATCAGCTTCATGTGTATTAAATGCTTCCGGTGCAGGCGATGCAAATTACAATTCAATTTTAATTTATCCAACCTCATCGGGGCTGAAGGTAGATGGCAGCATCGCAACCACGCTTATTGATCTTAACGGAGCTGACAATGTTACCATTGACGGACGTGCTAATTTACAGGGTGAAGCCAGTTTGACATTTTCAAATACAAACACTGCTGGTTCGGTTTTCAGGTTTATAAACGATGCCACCAACAACACCATTCGCTATTGCAATGTGAAGGGAGTTACAACATCGGGGACCAGTGGACTTATTGATTTTAGCACAGGCTCGCTTGTGGGGAACGACAACAATGCAATTGAATACTGTAATATTTCTGATGGCATTTCAACTCCTACCAATGCCATTTATTCGGCAGGTTCATCGGTTACTGCCGATAACAGCAATATTACAATTTCAAATTGCAACATTGCTAACTACTTTAGCGCAACCGGCAACTCTGCCGGAATTTTTATTGCTTCCAACAGTTCAGCCTGGAGTATTACCGAAAACAGGTTCTATCAAACTGAGTCAAGAACGGCAACAACAGGAGCTACACACTGGGGCATAAGGATTGTAACAGCCTCAGGAGTGGACTATATTATCAACGATAATGTAATTGGTTTTGCTGATGCAGAATCCAATGGCTATACAACCTATAGTGGTAATGTGGCCGTTTTGTACAGGGGTATTGAAATGACGGTAGGGCTAACCTCCTTCTCCAGTGTTCAGGGAAATACTGTTGCAGGAATTTCATTGACTACCTCGAGCGGTTTAGCTACAAGGCCCGGAATATTCTCGGGCATTTCGGTGCTAACCCAGGGAAGTGTCAACATTGGTAATATTACCGGCAATACCATTGGATCATCCGAGGGAAGCGGGTCAATTAATATAACCTCAACCACATCTTTAGGGATGATAAATGGCATACATTTTTCCACAACGAGTGCCGGAAATATCCAAAACAACACCATTGGTTCAATCAGCACCGGAGGCGCGGCAAACATTGGTTACACTTTCAATGGAATTCTCATTGGTGGAACAGGCGGTAATTTCAATATTTCATCAAACTTAATTGGTAGTACCGGCACTGCCAACTCCATTGCTATCGGAACCGGGGGAGTTACAACTGCAGTTTGTACTTTTCGTGGAATTTTCAACCCGACTTCAGGCACAAATGGTGGCTCAACAGGTATTATATCAATAACCGGCAATACCATTCAAAATTGTTCTGCTTTTGGAACAGGGGCATCGGTATTTTATGGCATCCTAACTCAGGCAGGCACAGGTACGATGGATTTGAATGAAAATAAAGTCATTGCTGCAACCAATACCGGTACGGGTGTATTTCAAGCCATTTTAAATACTATTGCAGTTACAAACCTGAACATGAATAGCAATATTGTCAGAAATTTATATAAAACAGCCACTTCCGGTACATTTACTGCCATTGCAAACTCAGGTGCTGCTCTCACATCCATCAACATAAACAACAATCAACTTGGAAATGATGATGGTGGACTGCTTACCTATGCCACAAACAATACGGCTGCTTTAATTGGCATTTCGAATACTGCAGGCGCTGCAGCCTGTGAGTTGTCAATTCAGAACAACGATATCCGAGGCATTGAATATGCCGGAGCTGCCGGAACAAACGCACATACCTATATCATCAACTCGGCTGCAACCCTGAAGCAGGAAATAAACAACAACACCTTTACCGCATTAAATGTATCCACCAGCGGAGCCATTATTTTCATTTCAAACAGTGTGGCTTTACCTGCCAACGGAGTACAGAATGTGAATAACAACCGTATAGTGACTTCATTTACCAAAAATGCACTTAGCGGCGCCATCACCCTCTTTACCAGTACGGCAGCCACTACAAATGCGGATGTAACAGTAAATAATAACAACAATAACTTCTCGAATATCACTATTTCGGGTACAGCTACAATTGCGGGTTGGGTAAATACTGATGCCGGCTCAGGCAATGTTAACAAAACCATTTCAGGGAATGTTTTCGAGAACTGGACAGGTGGAACCGGCGCCATCACAGCGATGAATGTGAATATTACAAGTGAAAACAACAGGACGAAGAATAACAGCATAAAAAATATCAGCAACGCAGGGATTATCTATGGAATCATTACGGCTGCCGGAAACGACAGCATTTATTCAAATACCATTGACCAGTTATTATCACAGGGAGGAGCGGCGGCCACAATTGTATCAGGGATCAATGTTACTGGTGGCACTACCAAGAATATTCTGAACAATACTATTTCAAATATTACAGGCAACTCACTGACCACCGGATCGGTACGCGGCATACTCGTCTCAGTTGGAACCACTGTAAATGTGCGCCAAAATACAATTTACGGGCTTACTGCCAATGCCAACACTATCGGAACTGTGAATGGAGTCTGGGTTACTGCTGGTGGCACTGTGAGTATTGACCGCAACAAAATCTATGATATTTCTTCCACAAGTGCTGTAATGTCGGGAGCAGGATCAGTTTATGGAATACAGGTATCGGGCAGCACCGCCAGCTTTAATGCAAACATCAGCAATAACCTCATTGCCGATCTGAGAACCCCTGTGGCAAACTCCTCCGCTACCCTGAGGGGCATTGGTATTAACAATACTGGCGCCAACTCATCAGTAAATCTTTATTATAACACCATTTATATGAATGCCGAATCATCGGGTACCAATTTCGGAACTTCCGGCGTATTTCATACTGCAAGCGCCACAGCAACCACCGCCCGACTGGACATGCGAAACAACATAATTGTAAACTTGTCAACACCCAAAGGCACAGGCACTACGGTTGCATTCAGGCGCAGCACAGGCGGGGCAAATACACTGAACAACTATGCTCTCAGCAGTAATAACAATCTGTTTTACGCCGGAGAACCCGGTCCTACAAGATTTATTTACCATGATTTCACAGCAGGGGCTCAAACTATTGCTGCATATAAGGCTGGGGTTTACAGCGCCGGAACGGTTGCTCCCCGCGACCAGGCTTCAGTAACTGAAAACCCGCCGTTTCTGAGTACCGACCCCGGGCACGCCGACTTCCTTAAAATAAATCCGGTGCCTGTTACGCAGATTGAAAGCGGAGCGGCAAACATTGCAACTTATACAGTTGACTATGCCGGAATCATCCGCCAGGGTAATCCGGGCTATACCGGCGAAAGCACTTCAGCGCCCGACATAGGTGCGTTTGAAGGCGACTATGAACCCATTGACATGGTTCCGCCATCAATCAGCTATACTCCCATTACCAACAACAGTTGCATCAGCAATAAAATTCTCTCTGCTGTCATCACCGATGGTACTGGTGTAAACATTGTAACAGGCACAGCGCCACGTATTTATTTCAAGAAATCAACAAACGCGAACAGCTTACCTGCTACCAACGACAATACCACCAATGGATGGAAGTTTACCGAAACAGCAAGTACCTCCAGCCCGTTCAGTTTCAGTCTTAATTTTTCATTGATTTTCGGTGGGGTAACTACCGGTGATATAATTCAATACTTCATTGTTGCCCAGGACATACTGGAACCACCCTATATAGGGATCAATGCAGGAACTTTCGCTACCATGCCGGCCAGCGTAGCATTAACTGCTGCAAGTTTCCCTATTGGCGGCACAATCAATAGTTTTACCATTCTTGCAGGATTGAGCAATACGGTCACCATTGGCGCTTCCGGCAATTTTACCAGCCTCACGGGCACGGGTGGCCTTTTCAGTGAAATAAATGCCAAAGGTTTGGCAGGCAACCTGGTGGCTAAAATCATTGATGCAACTGTTTCTGAAACCGGTGCCGTTTCCCTAAATCCTATTCTTTATGGATGTTATGACAATTATACACTGACCATTCGTCCGGAGGATGGTGTGGCAGCTAATTTATCCGGCTCATTTGACGGGCCATTGATTCATCTGAGTGGCGCTGACTACGTCATTTTTGACGGCATTAGCTCAGGGGGAAGTTCGCTTACCATCAGCAATGCAAGCACTTTCGCAACCGCTTCCACCATCCGGTTCAGCAACGATGCAAGCAACAATATAGTTACAAACTGTATCATCGAAGGTTCGCCTTCAGGAATTGCCTCCGGAATTGTATTCTTCTCCGGTGGAATCGTTACCGGAAATGACGACAATACGATTTCCAACAATACCATCAGGCCTGCCGGCGCCAACTTGCCTGTGAATGCGGTTTATTCAGCCGGAACCTCGATAGCAGTGGATAACAGTGGAAATGCCATCACCGGCAATAACATTCAGGACTATTTTAGTCCGGCCCTGGCATCCAATGGTGTATTTCTTTTTTCAAACAGTTCGGCATGGAATATTAGTGGGAACAAATTGTTTCAGACTGCAGCCCGAACGTCAACAGTGGCTGTGGTTCACAGGGCCGTTAACATCCTGACTGCTTTTGGATCAGGATACACTGTTAGCAATAACATCATTGGGTATTCAAACGCAACGCAAACAGGAACTACAACCTACAGCGGAGCGATTGGCTTTACCTACAGGGCCATCGAGATGACTGCCGGAGCAGCAGTAGCTTCAAGCATTCAGGGAAATTCCGTTTCAGGAATTATCTTATCTACCACGAGCGGATCAACCACATTGCCCGGAATTTTTTCAGGTATTTCAGTCCTTGCCGGAAATGTAAACGTCGGATCCACTACCGGCAATACCATCGGCGCTGCTAACGGTACGTCGTCAATCAGTATTACATCCACAACCTCTCTCGGTTTAATAACTGGTATTTATGCAACATCGCCAAATACAGTAACCATTCAAAATAATAATATCGGCAGTATCAGTACGGGAGGAGCAGCCACCATTGGATATTATTTCCGGGGCATTCATACCGCAGGCGGTGGGCAGCATACCATTGCTGATAACACAATCGGAAGCACCAGCACAGCCAATTCTGTTGAAATCGGAACCAATGGGGTTACTACCACACCTGTTTGCACTTTTGTGGGAATCAGCAATGCAGCCACAGGAAATATAACGATCACCGGCAACCAGATTATCAATACGTCAGTTTATGGAACCGGTGCTTCGGTTTACAATGGGATCCAAAGCAGCGGCGTTTGCAATACCGTGCTCATTGATAACAACAAAATAATTGCTGCAACCATATCCGGAACCGGCGCACTGAATGCGATTATTAACTCAGCTGCCGCTTCAAACCTTCATATCACTAACAACGAAATCAGAAACCTTGTAAAAAGCGCTACAACAGGGTTAACACCGGTGATTTCCAATACGGGTGGGGTACTCTCGGTGATTAACATCAATAATAACCTGCTTGGCAGTGCTGATGGTGGGCTGATAACCTTTACCAGTGCCCTATCTTCAGCTACCGGCTCATTATTAACCGGTATTAGTAATACAGCAGGTGCGGCCAGTTGTGAACTTTCGATACAGAACAATGACATCCGGGGAATCAACTATTCAGTAGCCAGCGCCAATGCGAATACCTATATTCTCAATTCTGCTGCTACCTTAAAACAAAATATCAGCAACAACACTTTTACGAACCTGAGTGTAAATACCAACGGAGCAATTATTTTTATTTCAAACAGTGTTGTGATGTCTACCGATGGCGTTCAGGATGTCAATGGCAACAGCATTTCCGGCAGCTTTACCCGTATTCCAACCAGCGGTGCAATCACATTGTTCACAAGTACCGCTGCAACAAACAATACGGGCGTAACGGTGAACCATAAAAACAACAATTTTTCGAACATTACCGTCAGCGGGGCTGCCACCATTGCCGGGTGGGTGAATACGGATGCCGGATCGGGTTTGGCTACTACAATTATTGAGGGCAATACTTTCAGCAACTGGTCTGGCGGAACCGGAGCAATCACATCATTGAATGTTAACATCACCAGCCCAAACAATGCAACAAGAGGCAATCAGATCAACAATATCAGCAGTGCCGGCAATATCACGGGGATTACAACCGGCGCAGGAAACGACAGCATTGTTTCGAATACCATTCATACACTCACCTCAACAGGCGCTGCCTCCATAGTCAATGGTGTTGCCATTACAACAACAGGTATTTCGAAAAATGTTTGTGGAAATGTGATTTATAATCTGCAGGCCAACAACATTACCACTGGTAGTGTAAGCGGAATAGCTGTTTCCGGAGGTTTATCAAATAATCTATACAAAAACAAGATTTACAATCTTTCTTCAGGCAGCAGCGTACTTTCTACCGGTAGCATCAATGGCATACTGGTGTCGGGCAGTGTTGCAGACATGGCCACTACCATTTATAATAACCGCATAGCTGATTTGAAAGCTACTGCTGCCAGCGCTGTGAACGGGGTCAGGGGGATCGCTATTATCAACACCGGCCTGAGATCATCCACGAACATATATTTTAACACGGTGTTTCTGAATGCCACGGCGTCTTCCGGCACCAATTTCGGTTCTTCGGGCATCCTGCACACTGCCAGTGCAAATCCCACCACAGCGAGGCTCGATTTACGCAACAATATTATTGTAAACATTTCCGAACCCAAAGGAACAGGAACCACGGTAGCTTTTCAAAGAAGTGCCGGAACAGCCAACATGCTGAACAATTATGCCGCTACCTCCAATAACAATTTGTTTTATGCAGGTGTGCCGGGCGCTGCCAACCTTATCTACACCGATGGAACCAGTTCGGCCCAAACAATTGAGGAATACAAAGCCGGTGATTTTACGGCTGGAAAAATTGCGCCACGCGATCAGGTATCCATCACCGAAAATCCTCATTTCCTGAGTATTGATGGTTCGCATGCTGATTTTATGAAAATAAATTCCTTGCTTGTTACTTTTACTGAAAGCGGGGCTGCAAATATTGAAGGAATCACAAGCGATTTTGAAGGAGACATCCGCGCAGGCAATCCGGGTTATTCGGCTCAGCAAAACGGTTTTGGCCTTGCCCCTGATATTGGCGCCGACGAATTTGACGGATTCAGGCCACGGGTTCTTGTGAGCAATGCGCATGCCAGCAGCAATGACATCTTCGACCACCTTCAGGGCGCATTTGCGGCAATCAATGACTATGATCAAACCGGGCGCGATATTCTGGTGACCATCCTCGAAACTACCAACGAGCCGGGCACGGCACTACTCAATGCTGGCGCCTGGAATTCCCTAAGAGTTTTTCCTTCTGCGGCAGGAAGAAGCATCGCCGGAAATGTTGAAAATACACCTCTGATTGAGTTAAACGGAGCAGATAACGTAATTTTCGATGGAAGGGTAAACCAAACAGGTTCAACCAAAAGCCTGGTCATCAGAAACACCGCTTCCACCGGAGCCGGAACCTCTACCATTAAACTAAATAATTCATCCGAAAACAATGTTTTCAGGTATTGCATCATCTCTGGCTCATCGCAGAGCCAAACCGATGGTGTAATTACTTTTGCCACAGCCTCAACGGAAAACGGAAACAGCAGCAACATCATCGAGTTTTCTGATATCAGGGGCGAAGCCGGGAACAGACCTGTAAATGCTGTTTACTCGGCCGGAAGTACAGGGTTTGAAAATAAAACCAACATTATCCGCAACAGCAATATCTTTGATTTTCTGAGCCCGGAGGCCTCATCCCGTGCAATTCACCTGAGTACAAACAATACTGACTGGACCATCACAACCAACAGTTTTTATGAAACTACCACGCTTGAGCCGGTGAGTGGTACTTTCAGCTATGGGGCTATAAGGATTGATAGTCCGGACGGAAACAACTTTACCATCACCAATAACTGTATTGGTGGACGAGGGGTAAACTGCAGCGGTAGCCCATTTACGGTATCATCAAACGAAAATCACAGCTTTACGGCCATATACCTGAATGTAGGTTCCATAACCTCAACACTGGTTCAGAACAACAATATCCGCAACTGGGATTACAGCACGGCAAGCGCCACACCATGGCGTGCCATTGAAGTAGCAGCCGGAAATGTGAACATTGGCACAGCAACAGGTAATACCATCGGCGCTACATCCGGAAATGGCTCCATTGAGATTACAAGCAGCGTGAATGCTCAATCTTATGCTGTTTATGTTGGCAGTTCCGGAACTGTGAATGTTTCAAGAAACAGTATCGGCTCTATTAACATCTATGGTAACGATACTGGTGCAGCCCATAGCTTCACAGCCATTTACAAGGCAAATACGGGTGGTGCCATCACCATAAACAACAACACCATTGGAAGCAGCCTTACCACCAACAGTATTTATGCAGGCTCGCAGGCTGCAACTTCTACCGCTGGCCAGCACCTGCGTGCCATTCATCTTGAAAGCAGCGGTACGGCCAACATAACCATCAATACCATTTCGCACCTGAGCAATGCTTATAGTGGTAGCAATACTTCATACACACGGGGTATTCATGCCACTGCCGGCTCTTCATCTATCACAAGAAACACCATCCGCTATCTCGAAAGCGCCGCACAGGGAAGTAATTATGGCTCAGTAATCGCCTTAGAACTTAACGGAACCGACGGAGCAAACACCCTGACTGATAACGGTATCAACTTTATGTCCTCCACAGGCTCAACCTTCGAGGGATTTATTGCCGGTATCTGGTTCTCAGGAAACACCGGAGCCAACCTTGTAACTAGAAACCTCATACGCAATCTGTCGGTACATTCAGGAACAACGGCTGCCACCATGTATGGAATCAGGATTGCGTCGGGAGCGACTACCTATTCAAACAACATTGTCAGTCTGGGTGGAAATACAGCGACCACACTTTACGGGATTTTTGAAACCGGAACGGCTTCAAACAACAACAACCTGTATTTTAACACGGTGTATATTGGAGGCAGCCTGGGAACAGGGATCACAAATAAATCGTATGCTTTCTATAGCGATGCAGCCAATAATGTACGCAATTTCAGGAACAATATTTTTTCCAATTTCCGTTCAACAACCGGTGGCAGCAGCCTCCATTATGCTGTTTACTTCAACTACGGAACATCTGCAAACCTGACACTTGATTACAATAATTACTACGCACCCGGAACAGGCGGAGTGGCCGGGTATTATAATGGTACCGATCAAACTGTCATACCACTTGTCCCCTCAAATGATGCCAACAGCACCATTGCAGATCCACAGTTTGTGAATGCCGGCGGCAGCACTGCCGATGATTATAAACTTGCAGCAGCCATTAATGGTATTTTGGGGACAGGAATTGTGCTTGATTACGGACAAACAGCGCGCGGCGATCCACCAAACGTTGGCGCCTGGGAATTCAACACCAACCGGTGGATGGGCAATGTAAGCACGAATTTTGCTGATGCTGACAACTGGACTTCGGGTGCGGTGCCTCTTGAAGGCGTTTCCGTAGTATTTGCTGTTGCACCTGACAGGGATTGTGTGCTCGATCAGGATCGCGTGGTGGCCAATATTATCAATAACCAGGGAGATAAAAAATTTGTAATCAATGGGCACCAATTAACCATCACCGGCGGGCTTCTATTTACCAATGGCGGACAAATTGATGCTGGTACAGCCACCTCAACCCTTGTTTTTGCCGGAGAAGAAGAAGCCCAGGTAATACCTGATGGTGCCTTTGTAAACAACGTGATACCCAACCTGGTGATTAATAATGAATTTGGTGTGGTTTCACAAAGCGATCTGACAATAAACGAAATTTTGAACCTGCAAAGCGCCAATCCGTCGGCCACTGCAGGTTGCCTCCACACAGGGACAAAAGTGATTACCCTTGGCGCCAATGCTGTTACTGTTGGTGATGGCGATGTATCGGGCATTGTAAAACGGACCTCGATTGTGGCAGACAAAACCTATACTTTCGGGAATAAAAATGCAAAAATCTTCTTCCCAAACATTGGAACACTACCCACAGAAATCAGTGTGAAGATGACTCTTGGTGCCGCCCCAACATGGCAAAGCGGCGCTGTAGAGAGGATCTATGATATCATTCAAACCGGTGCAAACCCGCTTGATCCCACAATGGCAACCATTTTCTCCACCTACCTTGATTCGGAACTGAACGGCAATGATGAAGATAAGTTAGTGAACTGGTCTTACAGGTATATCAATTCACAGTTGTTTGAACATGGCCGCGCCAGCTATAATTCTGATGAGAACTGGATCAAACTGACCAATATCAATATGGCCTTTTTCCCCTCCTCATTCGGAATGCTTGAGATTGGCATTGATGAAGGCGTACTTGAAACGCTCACCTGGAACGGATCGGTAAGCACTTCGTGGACAACTGTCAACAACTGGACTCCGATGGGTGCTCCGTCTGATTATGTTAATATTATTATACCTGATGCATCTACAACACCCAACGATCCTATACTGCCGCCCGAAACCACCATTAAAACCCTGAAGCTTGAAACTGGCGCCATTTTGAATTCAATAGCAAATGCACAGGCAACAATCATTGGTGGCGAAGGTGCCTGGGAAAATGAAGGTGGTACATTTAACCCGGGAACAAGCAGCAATGTAACTTTCGAAAGCGATCAGGCAACCATCGCCGGTTCAACCGATTTTTATAATGTAACCATTGATTACGGAGCAATCTTATGGATGAAGAACGCGAGCGCCATGAGGATTTCAGGATCAGTAAGCAACAATGGGACATGGCGGCCTGTTATTTTAGGATCAACCACTGTTGAATACAATGGTGGCAACCAGGTAGTGGTTGTTCCCAACCCCGCTTCAAACCGTTATTCCACTTTAATACTCAGTGGCAGCGGAACCAAAACAATGCCCTCATCAACCTTATCAATGATGGGCGATTTCATATTGGCCGGAACCGTGAATGTTACCGCCTTGAATAATCTGGTGGTGGTTGGTTCATTTTCAATCGGGGCAGATGCTTCATTTAACAGCGGTTCAAAAAATCACTCCATCGGAGGCCACTTCACCCACCATGGCAGTTTCAGCTCCACAGGAAGCACCATCACTTTCAACGGTTTTACACCACAAGCCATTTCAGGCAGCGCTTTCTCAACCGTATTTGAAAATCTTACCATCCTCAACGATCAGGGGGTAACAAGCAGCAAGGATCTGACTGTGAATGGAAATCTGGATCTGCAAAGCGAAAACCCCAGCGACCTTAAAGGTTGCCTTGACATGGGCATCAGAACACTTAAGCTTGGTGCGACGACTCTTACCACCGGGCCCGGCGATGTTACAGGGATTGTGAAACGCGTGCATTCTTTTGAAAGTGATCAGACTTATACCTTTGGCAACAGGTTCACGTCAGTAACTTTTAGGGGATGCGGAACAAAGCCAACCGAAATAAGCATTAAAACTACGATTGGAAATGCCCCGGGCTGGAAAACATCCGCCATTAAAAGGTACTTCGATTTTGCCCAAACCGGCGGCAACAATTGCTTCGTGGATGTCAGCGTGAATTATCTGGAATCAGAATTGAACAACGCCGTGGAGGATGAACTTGTTTACTGGGGCGCCTTTGGCTTCCCAACACCCCAAACTGTGGAATGGGGCCGTTCGGAAATTGATACAACAGATCGTTGGTTGCTACTCAGAGGCGTCCCGATTGCTTTATGGCCGTCAGGTATTGGCCAGATGGAAATTACACTGGCTGAAACTGAACATCCCATCCTCACATGGAATGGTTCGCAAAGCACAAACTGGGAAAATGCTTATAACTGGACACCTGTTGGGTTTCCGACCAAATTTACAAGGCTTATCATTCCCAATGCATCAACAACTGACTATGATCCAATCTTGCCTTTATTGGCAATGGCAGATGAGTTTCTGATAGAAACCGACGGTGTATTGAATGCAAGCGCTTATTGTGAGTTTCAATTGTTTAACCACAACGGAGGTTTTGCATGGGAAAACCATGGTGCTTTCAATGCATTAAACAGTACTGTTGTCTTTATTAAAGATGGCGGAAATGTGGCTGGTGAAACAAACTTCTATAATGTAACCGTTATGCCGGATGTTGAATTGACACCTCAGGCTGGTTGTGTCATGAGAATAGCCGGAGAGTTGGTTAACGATGGTATTTTTAATGCGACACGCTATAACAACACCTTTGAATACAATGGATCAACACAAACAGTAATCATGCCCAATGGCGTAACTCCGGGGTACCACAGTTTGATACTCAGTGGGACCGATGTTAAAACCATGCCTGATGAGGTTATGAATATTTATGGTAATTTCTCTTTGGCCGGAACCGCAAATGTTACCGCACTGGATAATCTTAACATCAGCGGATCTCTTTCGGTTGGAAGCAATGCCACCTTCAATACCGGTGGACATTACCTGACCCTTGGGGGTGATATTGCCCACAATGGGGTGTTCAATGCCAGTTTGTCGACCGTGGAATTGGTGGGAACTTCCTCACAAACGATTAATGGAAGTGCCTCGTCAACAATTTTCAGAGACTTGTTGATACACCAGGTTTATGGAGCTGTTTCCAATAAGGATATTACCGTCAACAGAGAGCTTTGTCTGCATAACACCAACCCCGGCGCTACAACCCCGGTGCTCAATATGACCAGCTACATCCTTGATCTGGGTCCTTTGGCCTACGTGATTGGAAATGGTGATGCAACAGGTATTGTGCGCAGAACTTCTATTGAAAGAAATAGAACCTACGCTTTCGGAAACAAGAATGCAAGTATTTCTTTTAACGATGCCGGAACCATTCCAACTGAAATGAGTGTTCGGATTAGCATCGGAACTGCCCCCGCATGGAGAACCGGCTCAATTCAGCGGGTATATGAAATTATTCAGACAGGCGCTGATGCAGGTAACCCAACCCAGGCAACCATACGCTCAACATATCTTGATTCGGAACTCAATGGCAACACCGAAGAAAAACTGGTGAACTGGTCTTATCGCAACCCGCCGGGAATGCATCTGGAGCATGGCCGTTCGGATTACAATTCAACCGAAAACTGGCTGGAACTCACCAACATCAACATGGCATTTTTCCCGTCCACGTTCGGAACGCTCTATATTACCATGGATGAATCTGAAATAGAAAACCTGACATGGAATGGATCGGTGAGCAGTTCATGGACTACCGTTGACAACTGGACGCCCAACGGCGCACCCTCTTCTTTTGTGAATGTTGCCATTCCCGATGCATCAACAACACCGAATGACCCTTATTTAAACTATGTATCCGAAGTAAAAACATTAACCATTGAGGAAGGTGGAATCTTAAACTCAACCAACGGCTCAGTATTTAATATATACGGAGGCGACGGTGCATGGAGCAATCTCGGGACGTTCAATCCCGGAAACACAACCGTGATTTTCAATCATGCCGGAGCAACCATTGCCGGTGAAACCAATTTCCAAAGCCTTACCATCGATGCCGGAGCTTCACTTACACCATTATCCGGCAATATTATGCGTATTGGCGGTGCGTTAAGCAACAGCGGAACCTTACATGCCGCGGCCAATAACAATACAATAGAATATAGCGGCGCGGTTCAAACCGTGATTTTGCCAAATGGCACAACGCCCGGATACCATAGCCTTGCGCTCAGCGGAAGCGGAACAAAAGCACTGCCCTCTGCAGCCTTCAATATTTATGGCGACTTTTCGCTGGCAGGAACAGCACAGGCAACAGCGCAGAATAACTTAACAATTGGCGGATCGCTATCGGTTGGCGCAACAGCTTCGTTTACCACCGGAGCATTTTCACACAGTGTTGGCGGTGATTTCATCAACGATGGAAGTTTTACAGCATCAACCGGAAATACGATTGTTATGAACGGAAGTTCTGCCCAGATAATTTCCGGAACAGCATCGCCCGCATTCCACAACTTAACCATCAGCAGCACCGGAGGTGTAACCGGTGTATTGGATGTTACTGCGAATAATGTATTGAACCTGCAAAGCAACAATCCATCGGCTACTCTTGGAAGTCTGCATATGGGTGCGCACACATTGCACATGGGCGCTACAGCCACTACCACCGGCGCCGGCGACGTAACCGGAATTGTAAAACGTACAACTTTTCTTGCCAACACAAGTTATACTTTCGGAAATCAGTTCACAACAATTGCCCTGTCCTCCGGTGGCACTCTGCCTTCTGAAATCAAAATGTACATCGAAATTGGCACAGCACCATATTGGAAGCCCGAAGCCATTACCCGGCAATATGATATCGCTCGAACGGGTGGAAGCAGCCTGACAGCGACGCTTAAACTGCATTATCTCGACAGCGAACTGAATAATTGCGCTGAAGCAGACCTTAAAATATGGAACTTTAATACAGGAACATCCTTTTTCGATGAAATAGGACAGGATGATCAAAGTACAAATGAAAACTGGGTCAATATTACAAATCTGGATATCAATGATATACCACTGAATTTCAACGATCATCTTTGGAGCCTCTACAGCGCAGTATCTGTCGTAATTGAGGATGTCAAAGGCTGGCGGATGATTGCTTCTCCTACCGCCTCCACTTACAGCGATTTATTGGATGGCTTTGTTAGTCAGGGAATGACCGGTTCAACTTATCCGGCCCGCCAGCCCAATTTATTATGGTTCAACGAAACCGAAGGATTAACAACCAACATGAGCTGGCGCACCCCTGCCGCCATAACCGATAATATTAAGCCTGGACGCGGTTACTATTTCTATGTTTTTGGCGATATCCCTGATGAAAACGATTATAACGATGTTCTGCCAAAACAAATGTCAACTTCCGGATTGCCTAATTTTTCAAGTGGCTCATTCAGCTATTCAGGTTTGAATCACGCGGTTACATATACGTCCCGTGCCGACAATCAAACCGCTCCGGGCACTTATTACGATAAGAACATAGCCGATGAAGGCTGGAATATGATTGGTAACCCAAGCACAAGGACACTTAACTGGGATCATTCAGGCTGGACAAAAACCAACATCGACAATTCTATTTACCTGTGGGATCCCAAGGGCAATGAATGGAAAACCTGGAACGGTTTTACTGGCAATATGGGTAATGGACTGGTCTCTCCCTTCCAGGCATTCTGGGTAAGGGCCAATGATCCGGCACCGGAATTGAACTTTACGGACGAAGTCCTTACTTCGGGCGGGTATTTTTATGGAGGCGGACCTGCAGCCAAATCCCAATCAGCAGAAACAGATCCAATCAATGTTAAAATTACTTTGAGCGCCGGAGACCAGAAAACAACTGTTTTTATCACCTTTACCAAAGATGCAGTTGTCGGCCCTGATAAATCAGATGCATATCGTTTGGAACCGCTATCAGATACATGGCTCGAACTTTTTACGCTTTCTTCTACAGCGCATACCATGCCAATGGCAATCAACGCTTTACCTTCAGAAGGGCCGGAATCTTTCAATCTTCCTTTGTTCGTTGGCGGGCAAAACAAAGGAAATTCATTGAGCGGAGATTTCAAACTTTCGTGGGAGTTGCCATCCAATTGGCCATCAGACTGGTCCATAAGCCTTCACGACCATAACCTGCAAAAGGCAACATCAATGATGGCTGGGGATAATTACAGCTTTGGTTATTCAGTAACTAAGCAGGCTGGCATAGCTGGTTTATCTGGCGATAGTTTGTTCAGTTTGCCGGGTGATTTGTTAAGGCCTGTTTCGCTGCAAAGCACGCTCAAAAGCAGCAGCCAGTTATCCCCTTTCAGCATCATCATTGAAAAGGGAGCCAATAACACTGATCCTGCTTATGTTTCGAAAACGCCAAAACTTCTGCCTAATTATCCCAATCCATTCAGGGAGAGCACAACCATTCGCTTCAGTCTGCCGGAAACTCAAGCCATTTCATTAGATTTGTACGATATTTCCGGCCGTTATATTGAAACGATTGAGCATAGAAGCTTTGAACCCGGTGTTCATGAAATTCAATGGCAGAATAATGGCCTGAACGGTGGTATTTACCTGCTTTATCTCAGGACAGCCTCCACGAATGATGTGATTAAACTAAATTTGCTGAAATAAGCCATGAAAACATCCCGGAACTTAATAAAATTGTTAAATCCTTGTTTGTCAAGGTGTTTTGTGATGACTATGGTTATTTGTCTTTGGATGGTCCCTTTTACAGCAGTCATCGCACAATCACCCTCTGTTTCCATTAAAGCGTCTGCCAGGGTTGTGGATATGGCTGAGATTGAAATGATTACCATAAGCGACCTTCAGATAGACCTGAATAAGGCTATGAATGGAATTATTACCATTGACCCGTTCAGTGATTCCGAGGCAGGAGTAATGATGGCAAAAGGAAGGGCAGGTGCTTACGCCCGTATAACTTTTGAACCCGAGACAAAATTACAGAACAAGTTTGGAAAGGGTGAAATGATTTTTACTTACAAAGTAAACGGTTATATGATGAACAATCAGGAAGCTTCTGAACCCCTGGATGCAGTTGAACGAATGATTCAGTTAAATGCCGACGGAAATTATTACCTTTGGATAGGAGGTCAGATTGATGTCAGCAATGCCCGGCCGGGAAGTTATGCCGGTGAGTTTACACTTGAAATTGAGTATATCTGAAATGAAAAGGATTGTCCTGTATATTGCCCTGATATTTTTCTTCAGCATTTTGCTGACGCATAGGTCTGTGGCTCAGCGTATCAGTTTCGGGCTGTATGCCAGCGAAAGCATTACCATAACTGCGCTTGGCCTGGGTGAACTAAATTTCAACGATAAGCAACCTGTTATCCTTGGTGGAAATTCTGTTCAGATTCTTTTAACAGATGAAGCTGCTGCCATCCTTACCATCACAGGACGCGCTGATCTTGATATAACCGTTACTATCTCCGCACCACCCAATCTGGTTCTGGATGTGGACAACCAAATACCTTTATCGCTCTTATTTGCATACTCCAATATGGGTGCATCAGACGAAGCGACCGCCAAAACCCAGGCCATACAGGTTCCTGCAGGATTTACCTCCGCAACATTCCCGGTTTTAAGAAGAAGCTCAGGTCCTCCGGGCCCACCCCCAACGCCCGATCATCCCGGCGTTACCTACCCAACGGGAACAGCCTATCTGTTTATTTACGGATCAATGGGCCCTGTTCCAAACAATGCCGCCGTTGGTTTGTACGAAGGAGACATTAACATTACAGTTTCCTATTCAACTTACAATTAAACTTACGGTCTGATGCTATGATTTTTCAAACATTTAAGGGCAGGGTGTCTCTTGTGCCCGCGCGTCCGAAAAGGTTGCTTCGTCTGCCGGCTTGCGAACACAAACAGGCTACACCCACGGTTTTTTAAATTGAGTATCTTATGTACGTTGTATAATCATCTCCATATCAGCCATATGGCTCTTTATATTTTGATTATTCTGGTTTTCAGGAAATTAAGTTAAGATAAATGACAAATAACAAGCAAAATACAGTTACTTTTTTGCTGTTATGTTATTAACGTATGATAGGGGTTAACTCTCTTACGGATATTGGAGTTGTAACGACAGCAACTACCTGGAAAAGTTTTTCTTTAACGCATAAGCAGGATGAAAACACCGTGCAACATAAATGACAATGCAAAGCTTATTCGGGCACTAAAAGTTGTGTCTGCAATGGTGCTTCTGCCTTTCTTTGCCTTTGCACAGTTTGCAAAAATAAATCTTGATATTCCCACTCAATCCGGATTCAGTGAAATTACCCCGATTGAATTTACTACATTAAAGGATAAGCAAACCGGTATGCTTAAGCTGAAAGGCACAGCCGTTTTTTCCATTTCTGCTGATGAAAATCTTCAGGTATTGCTTCGATTAAGAACCGATGATTCCACATCTGATGATCAATGGTCAGGTATGTCTTTAAATGTCTTTGCAGGTTTTCGCAATGATGGCTTCTCAGAACCTCTTAAGGTCAGCACATTCAATGGTGCCGATGCATGTTTCCCCTTAAGCAACAGCGGTCGGATTATCGAAAATATGGTTGATCATCCTGGCAGGCTGTCCGCTTTTTTGTTCCTGACCTTGCTGGGTGATCTCAAACCAGGCATGACAGATTTCGATGGGAATCTAGATATTCAAATAGAATACAATTAACCTTTTGTTGAACCTAAAATTCAGGCCTATGTAGAATGGAAATTAATTGGTTAACCCTTTGTTCTGAATGAGTTGATTATGTTATAATCAATCATTCTCACTATAAAAAATTCTAATTGAAAGCTTAACAACAAATTGAATAATAACCCGTAAATCTTAAAAAAATGAAAACAACGATTAAAATTTTAGCAACCCTTACTGTGGTATTGGGATTTGCAATGGGCGCCATGGCGCAATCTGGTCATACTGACAATGCCAATATTGCTGGGAAAGCTATTGTACTGCAGGCTATGGATGTAACAGGTGTTACCGACCTCGATTTTGGCTGGGTATCTCCGGGTTTGGCAAAAACCATTAATCTGGAAAATGTAGCCACCGGTGGACAGGTTGGTGAAGGAACTCAGACAACCGGGGTATTTACCGTATCCGCTGCACCTAATTCGAATGTTCAGGTTCAGTTTACTACGTTACCAGCAAATCTGGCTTATTTAACCAATGATCTTCCAATCGGCACTTATACCGCAGGATACCACACCGCAAATCCATTCAGCGGTGGCACTACTTTTACCGCAGCTACCGGAACACAAGTTTCTGTTGGAAATTTCCCCACAAATGATATTAGTGGATCGAATGGCATCTATGTATTTATCGGTGCTACGGTAACCCCTGGAGCAACTCAGGCTGCCGGAACTTACGAAGCCAACATTACCCTAACAGCAACCTACAACTAAACCTTCTTTATAAGTGTATTCCAAGGGCGGCGGGTTTCCGCCGCCCTTATATTACCCGTGTTTTGCGAATACAATTAAGTTTTATCTTTGTAATAAGTTTAATTTGCAACGCATAGGAATTCAAACTAATCTTTAAACCCCTCAACCTGCCGGTCATGCGTAAAATCAAAATCATCATTTTGTCTGCCCTTCTGGCCAATTTAGTATTGCCTCTTTATGCACAAATTTCGTTAGCTCCTTCTTTTGTCTTTATTGATGAAAAAAGCGGCGTGGGCAACCTGTTTGTATCCAATAGCAGCGAAAAGCCCTATGAAGTCACCATTTCATTTGCCTTCGGTTATCCGGCAAGCGACAGTGATGGCAATCTGGTAATGAATTATGATGATTCGATAGCCTATGCTGGGTATGCCCTCGACAGTATGGTGCGGACTTTTCCCCGCTCATTTATTCTGGCTGGTGGCGAACAACGCACGGTTAGGATTCAGGTTATTCCCGGCCAACGTAAAAAGGAAGGCTTTTACTTCACCCGTATGAAAGTTATGGCCAAACCCCAAACACCGGAAGTTACCGGTGATCTGGCCGAAGGGATTGGCACCAAAATCAGTTTCAACTTCGAGCAGATAACCGCATTGTTCTATCGCCGTGGTAAAGTAAGCACCGGCCTTGAAGTTAAAGATGTTAACATAACTCTGGTTGACAGTGTATTACAGATAAGGCCTACGCTGCTGCGTACCGGAAATGCCCCTTACCTTGGAAGTATGTTCGCGAAACTGAAAGATGGCCGCGGCAATGTGGTGGCCGAAACCCAAAGCACAACCACCGCCTATTTTGAAGTTATCCGTCGCATAGATCTGAATGTTGCGAAAGTTCCGGCCGGAGACTATACCCTCGAGCTTAGTTTTGAAACCCGCCGCAACGATATGATGGTCACCGACCTGGTGCAGGCGCCAAAAATTGTTCACGAAACCAAAGTTCAGGTTAAGTGACGAAACAGAATTTGATTTCTCTTCCAACAGAATAGGGCTCAAACCCACGATGGGTAAATGATGATTAATTTTTCAAATACCAGCTCAGGTGTCAGGCAAGAATCAAATAGTACTGATTTTCAGAAGGATAATAATTATTATATTCCTTTTGATACAGCAATTTATTTCGGTTGCCCAAACGCAGCAATATGAACAGGTACTGCTAACACTTCGCCATAAGGCAGTGGGTTATTTGTATGTAAACAGCCTTTATGACTACCAGAAAGACCGCGCCTACCTTCCCGTCAATGAGCTGTTCAGCCTTTTAGAAATCGATCATCATTCCGATGTGAGGAATTTTAAGGTCAGTGGTAATTTTATCACACCTGAGAAACCCTATACCATCAACCTGCAAACCATGCAGGTGAGTATTGGGAATAGCTCTTATTCCCTTACCCCCGAAGATTTCGTTATTGGTGAAATGGATTACTTTCTGAGCCCGGCAGCTTACGAAAGCATATTCGGCCTCATATTTACCATCAATATTTCGCATCTGGTACTTAGCCTGGAAACTACACACACCCTGCCTGTTGAGGAACGCAAAGCCCGTGAACTGGCGCGTAGCCGTGCTGACGGTGCCAGAATTTTAACAGAAGATTACCCCCTTGGATACGGACGCAGGCGTGCTATTTTACGGGGAGCTGTTATGGATTATGTAGTGAATGCTAATCTGGCAGGCAATACAAAAAATCTCGGCTATACATTGACCGGTGGCATGGAAGTGCTTGGCGGTGATTTGCAGGGCAGCTTCATAGGAAATCACAGCAATGGCTACAATTACAATGTTACCAATGGGTTGCGCTGGCGTTATGCGATACGCGACAACCCCTATATTTCAGGAATCACGGCAGGACAGCAAAGCACTTCCGGGTTACAACCCATGCCCTTCAAAGGTATTTCTGTTACCAACAATCCCATCGAACCCCGTCGCATGTACGAAACTTATGTTATCGACGGCACCACTGAACCTGAATCTGAAGTAGAAATCTATATAAACGATCGTCTGCTCGACTACAAAAGGGCCGATGAATTGGGTTATTATCGTTTCGATGTTCCGGTTACTTACGGCACAACACGAATCGGGCTCCGCATTCATACGCCATCCGGCGAGTATATTGATAAAGATCAACAAATACAGGTGCCTTTCACTTTTCTGCCCCGTGGGGTAGTTTCCTATAATTTGCAGGCCGGCAAAACTGATCAGATATGGGCCGATACCCTTAATGACCAGTATATAACCCATGGCGATGTTGGAGTGGGCGTAAACAGGTGGCTCACTGCATCCATTGGAGCACAGCACCTTGGAAATAAATTTGTTGCAGATGATGTTTTTTACTATGGTAATTTATCAGCCCGTATTGCCAGGCAATATCTGCTCAGTCTCGATGCAGCACCCGATGCTTTTTACCGCCTAAGCAGCAGCGTGATGTATGCCAATAATCTCAGCTTTAACTTTATTTACACCAAATTTGAAGGTGAGGGGATTTTCAATGCACGGGGAGCCACCGAAAACATGTCAGGTAATATTTACATCCCATTTAAAATATGGGGAATGAATACCGGAATGCGTCTTGGAGGTGAACATGTAGTATTTGATACCATCCGGCTGACAAATTTCCATACTGACTTGAATGCGAGGCTCGGAAGTGTAAATCTTCGGCTTAACTACCGCGATAACATGCTTTCAACCAAAAATGACAGTTATTATGGTACCGGGCTTTTAACTACTTCTATTACTTATACGATATCGCGTTCACCCGGAATACCTGTCTATGTTAGAGGGATGTTTGTAAGGGGGCAAATGCAGTATAATGTGCGACGAAATCAAACTGAAACCGCTGAGATACAATTGTCGCGGACTGTTTTTAAAACAGGCCGGCTGAACCTTGGGTTTGGATATAATTTTATCAGAAAGACGACCGAAGCGCAACTTGGGCTAACCGTCGATCTTACTAAATTGCGCAGTACAACCACCATCAATTCAATCAACGAAAACATCGCTGCACGCCAGAGCTTTTCAGGAAGCGTAGGGGTGGATGCACGCAATAAACATATTGAACTCAGCAACCGTCAGAAGGTAGGCCGTGGTTCAGCTGCCATTGTTCAGTTTGTCGATGTTAATAATTCAGGTGTTTACGATAAAGGTGATGAGTTGCTTCCTTACCGGGGAATTAAGCTCGACCGCACTGCCACCATGGAAATCGGTCGCGATAGCATACTGCGCGTTGGTCAGTTGCAGAGTTATTATCTCTACAACCTGAGTGTCAATCGCAATGCCATTGCCGATCCCACTTTAGTGCCGCTAAAAAAGGAGTTCTCATTTGTGGTTGATCCAAACCAGTACAAACGTATTGAAATACCATACTATCGCGGAGGTATCCTTGAGGGATTGGTTTTGATTGATAATAATGGAAAACAATACGGGCAGGGCGGTTTAAGACTGCTGATCAAAAGCAAAAACAGTGACTTCGAACAGACCATTTATAGTTTCAGCGATGGTGGATTTTATACCATGGACCTGCCACCAGGAGCCTACACCATCGGGGTTGATAATTCGCAACTTGGATTTATGAATGTGAAAGAGACCAGACAATTTGAATTTGAAATCAAAGCCCTTGCCGAAGGTGATTATATTGAAGGCTTAATTATTACTTTAATTCCGGTCTCAGGTGAGGAGGGAAATCCCTGATTCTTTAGAAACTTTACATTAAAAAAGAGGGCAGCAATTAAAAAAAATAGAAATCCCGGACCAAAAAAACAAAGGTTTCTTATTGATCCGGGAATTATTTAATCGTGCTGTGGGATGTACTGGATTCGAACCAGTGACCCCCGCCCTGTCAAGGCGATGCTCTAAACCAACTGAGCTAACATCCCGGGGAGTGCAAAAGTAGTAAATTCTGCAATATTCCAATTTTTCTTTTCCCGATTTTTGCGAATTCTCCTATTTTATGCATTCTGATGTCCGGAATCAGATTGTCTTTTTATCTTTGGCGTTGGTTAGAACCATTTTTACGTTAACTTTTTCTCAACCAAAACACGCTGACTCTCATGAAAAAAACTGCTTTATTTTTATTGTTGGTGATCTCTTTGTCATCAATGGCAATGGTAGCATTTGCTCAATCTGAATCCAAACCATTCACACTCGACGACCTCTTAAGAAAACGTGTTTTTGCATCGGCCTCAGTTTACGGAATACGTTCCATGAATGATGGGCTTCATTACACTACCCTGAGCTCTGACTATCGCAAGATTGAAAAATTCAGCTATAAAACAGGCAAAAAAGTAGCCGACATCCTTGATCTTGAGCAATTTGAAGATGATAAGGTGAAAATGGTAGTTGATTACGAATTCAGTGCCGACGAAAGCAAAGTGTTGATTCAGTCTGACTATGAACCACTTTATCGCAGGTCTTTCAAGGCCAATTATTTCATTTACGATATAAAGAGTAAAGCGTTTACGCCACTCTCAGATAAGGGAATGCAGCAACTGGCTAATTTCTCACCCGATGGGTCAAAGATTGCTTTTGTCAGGGACAACAACATTTTTATCACTGATATAGCCACAGGCAAGGAACAGTCAATCACTACCGATGGTAAATTCAATGAAATAATCAATGGCGCACCCGATTGGGTTTATGAGGAAGAGTTTTCATTCAACAAGGCTTTTGAATGGTCACCTGATGGTAAAAAGCTCGCTTATATGAAGTTTGATGAACGCAATGTGAAAATGTTCGGCATGGCCATGTTTCAGGGGCAAAAGCCTGCACTTGATGAAAATGCGCTTTACCCGGCAAATTCACAATTCAAATATCCCAAAGCAGGGGAGGACAATTCAGTGGTTACGGTTCATATTTATAATCTTGAATCTGGCAATACCATTCGAGTAAATGTTGGTCCTGAAAAAGATCAGTATATTCCCAGAATCAGATTCACCAGCGATCCTTTAATATTGGCGGTGCTTCGCCTCAACCGCTTGCAGAATGAACTTGAGATTCTCAAAGTAAATGCAAACACAGGCAAGTCAGAGGTCATGTTTAAGGAAACAAACAAATATTTTATTGACGAAGGAAACTATGATAACATCACTTTTTTGCCTGATGGGAAACACTTTGTGATGACCAGCGAGCGCGACGGATGGTCACATCTTTACCTTTTCGGGATGGATGGAAACCTCGTCAGGCAGTTGACCTCAGGAGAGTACGACATAACAGAGTTTTACGGCTTTGATCCTTCTGAAAAGAAGTTTTATTATCAGGCTGCCGGGCTTTCACCGATGGGTCGCGAAATTTATACCGTTACCATGGATGGAAAATCAAAAATGCTGACTTCCGGAAATGGAACCCACAGTGCTGAATTCAGCAGCACTTACAAGTACTACATCCACAAATGGTCATCGGCTTCGAGTCCGGTAATTTATACCTTATATGATGCTGCAGGTAAAAAAATCAGGGTACTGGAAGACAATCAAAAACTCGCTGAAAAGCTTGCAGAATACAAACCACGGCTAAAGGAATTCTTTACTTTTACGACAGCAGAGGGAGTTACACTCAATGGATTCGTTATTTATCCTCCTGAATTTGACCCTGCAAAAAAATATCCTGTTCTGATGAATCAGTACAGTGGGCCCAATTCTCAGCAGGTAACCGATAATTGGTCATTTGGGTTCGATGAATATATTGCTTCGCAGGGCTATATAGTAATGTGTGTCGATCCTCGTGGAACCGGTGGGAGAGGAGAAGCTTTCCGCAAGGTAACTTACCTTCAGTTGGGCAAATACGAAACCATCGATCAGATTGAAGCCGCAAAGTATGCAGCAACTCTACCATACATTGATGCGGGTAGAATCGGTATCTGGGGTTGGAGCTACGGCGGATTTATATCTTCGTCATGCATGGTAAAAGGCGAAGGAGTATTCAGCGTAGGAATTGCAGTAGCGCCCGTGACGAACTGGAGGTATTACGACAATATCTACACCGAAAGGTTTATGCGAAAGCCCCAGGATAATCCGGAAGGGTATGATCAGAACTCACCTTTATTCTTTGCCGACAAACTACAGGGTAAATTGTTCCTGATTCATGGCGCAGCCGACGACAATGTGCATGTTCAGAATACAATGGAGTTTTCAGAAAGGCTGGTTCAGGCAGGAAAGCAATTTGATCAGATGATATACACGAATCGAAATCACGGTATCTATGGCGGCAACACCCGTATGCACCTGTTTGCGATGATTGAGGAATATCTTCGCAGAAATCTTTGAAAAAAAGTGACTTAGAATTTTGATGGATTAAAATTTAGTTCTATCTTTGCACCCCTTAAACAAAGTGTTTAATTAACCATTAACAGAAAGAGAGTATTTCGTATGATTATCGTTCCCGTTAAAGAAGGCGAAAATATCGACCGTGCCTTGAAGAAACTCAAGAGAAAGTTCGAGAAAACAGGCGTTGTTAAAGAACTTCGCGCGAGACAGAAATTTACCAAACCTTCGGTAGTTAACCGTGAGCAAAAATTGCACGCCATTTACGTGCAACAAATGCAGCAGGAACAGGATATGTAATTCGCCCTTTTTTTAAGTGCGATTTAAGGAAGAAAGCTTTGTTTTTCTAAAATAATGTGCTACTTTTAGACGTTATTAAGAAACAAGGTTTTCTTCTTTTTCATTGCTATGACTCTCGACTCCTTCTACCATAATCTGCATTTAGTTAAGCGATACTCTGCTCACACAGTTAGTGCCTACAAGTCTGATCTTAATCAGTTTGACAGCTACCTCAAATCAAGTTATGAAATTGAAAATGCCGAAGAAGTAACTCAGGCCGTGATTCGTTCATGGCTGGCATCAATGGTCGATTCTGGTCATTCCCACCGCAGCATCAACCGAAAGCTTTCTGCAATTAAAGCCTATTTTAATTTTCTGATACGCGAAAGCAAACTGCAATCCAATCCTGCAGTACGCATTGTATCATTGAAAGTTCCAAAACGTTTGCCTGTATCAGCTTCAAAAGCTGAGATGCAGAGAGTACTTTGCCCCGAATCCAACACTTCACCGATAGCCTTTGATCTGAGGCGCGATCTTTTAATTCTGGAACTTTTTTATTCAACCGGAATCCGATTGTCAGAATTAATCAACCTGAAGCTATCTGACATCAACCGATCAGCCATGACCATAAAAGTAACCGGCAAGCGCAACAAACAGCGCATAATTCCGGTTACCATTGAATTGCTGCATATCATTGACGAATACCTTAAAGAAAGAGAAAATGTTGCTGAGGCAGGCACTCCTGAGATTATTGTAACCGACAAAGGAAAAAAAGCATATTCGGTGTTTATATACCGAAGGGTAACTCATTATCTGGGAGAAGCAGGGGTTCGGGGCCGTAAAAGCCCGCATATTCTCAGGCATACTTTCGCAACGCATATGCTTAACGAAGGAGCCGATCTCAACGCAATCAAAGAGTTACTGGGTCATGCAAGTCTTGCAGCGACTCAGGTTTACACACATGTGAGTGTTGAGAAATTGAAATCTATCTATAAACTCGCCCATCCACGGGCATAAAACAAGGAGGTAACTATGAATGTAAACATCAATTCTGTAAAGTTCAAAACCGACAAGAGGCTTGAAGATTTTATCAACGAAAAGGTAGATAAACTTTCAGGTGTTTACGATGGCATTCTTGGGAGTGAAGTAACACTAAAAATCGATAATGTTGAGACCCCTGACAACAAAATAGCAGAGATAAGGCTACTGATTAAGGGTAATGACCTCTTTGCAAAGAAGCAAAGCAAGACATTTGAGGAAGCTACAGACAACGCTGTTGATGCGCTTCGCAAGCAGTTAGACAGGCACAAAGGGAGGTTCCAGAAATAAATTTTTTCGTTCTGAGAAAAAAAAATCAGAAAGTATTTGTTCGTGTCAAAATAGTTAGTATTTTTGCAGTCCTTTTTGAAAAGAAAGGGCTGCTTTTTTTCAGATAGAATTTAGTTCATCGATAGCCGGTCAATAGGGTATATTTCGTGTAAATATCCAACCTTAGCGGTAAGGGATTAAAGAGCAAAAAGACAGTTTACTGTTATGGCACAATGCCGATGTAGCTCAGTTGGCCAGAGCAGCTGATTTGTAATCAGCTGGTCGGGGGTTCGAATCCCTCCATCGGCTCAGTTCTTTAAATGTTGAAATTAAAAATGCGGGGGGATACCAGAGCGGTCAAATGGGGCAGACTGTAAATCTGTTGGCACAGCCTTCGGAGGTTCGAATCCTCCTCCCCCCACACAATACATGCAATAGTCAGTAAAATGAATATTGTATTCCGCGGAAGTAGCTCATTTGGTAGAGCGATAGCCTTCCAAGCTATAGGTGGCGGGTTCGAGCCCCGTCTTCCGCTCAAACGATTCAGAATTGCCCGCACTATTGGTTATTCTGGTCAAAATAAAAGCCGATGTAGCTCAGTGGTAGAGCACTTCCTTGGTAAGGAAGGGGTCACGAGTTCAACTCTCGTCATTGGCTCAGATTCTTTTTATCTGACTGACTGTAAGTTCAACAGTTTACAATTATTAACAATTATTTAATATGGCAAAAGAAAAATTCGATCGTTCGAAACCGCACGTTAACGTAGGTACCATTGGTCACGTTGACCATGGTAAGACCACCTTAACCGCTGCAATCACTCTCATCCTTGCAGATGCAGGGTTATCGGAATACCGGTCATTTGATTCAATCGATAATGCTCCGGAAGAAAAAGAAAGGGGTATTACCATTAATACCGCTCACATCGAGTATCAGACCGCAAACCGTCACTACGCTCACGTTGACTGTCCAGGTCACGCTGACTATGTTAAAAACATGGTTACAGGAGCTGCCCAGATGGACGGCGCTATTCTCGTTGTTGCTGCTACTGATGGTCCTATGCCACAGACCCGCGAGCACATTCTACTTGCTCGTCAGGTTGGTGTTCCCCGTCTGGTAGTTTTCATGAACAAGGTTGACCTTGTTGATGATCCGGAACTTCTTGAACTCGTTGAGATGGAAATCCGCGATCTTCTCACATTCTACGGATTTGATGGAGATAACTCACCTGTTATTCAGGGTTCAGCACTTGGTGGACTTAACAAAGAACCATCATGGGTTGCTAAAGTTATGGATCTTATGGAAGCCGTTGATACATGGATTCCACTTCCTCCACGCGACGTTGACAAACCTTTCCTTATGCCTGTTGAGGATGTATTCTCAATTACAGGTCGTGGAACAGTTGCAACCGGACGTATCGAAACCGGAGTTATCAATACCGGAGATCCTGTTGACATTATCGGACTTGACGCCGACAGACTGAAGTCAGTTGTTACCGGAGTTGAAATGTTCCGTAAGATTCTTGACAGAGGTGAAGCTGGTGATAACGCAGGTCTTCTGCTCCGTGGTATTGACAAAGATTCTATCCGCCGTGGTATGGTAATTGCCAAACCAGGTTCAATTACTCCTCACAAAGACTTCAAAGCTGAGGTTTATATTTTGAAAAAAGAAGAAGGTGGACGTCACACTCCATTCCACAACAGGTATCGTCCTCAGTTCTATTTCAGAACCACTGACGTAACCGGAGAAGTTCATCTTCCTGAGGGAGTTGAAATGGTAATGCCAGGTGACAACCTTTCAGTAAATGTTAAACTGATTGCTCCGATCGCTATGCAGAAAAACCTTCGCTTCGCTATTCGTGAAGGTGGTCGTACAGTTGGTGCAGGTCAGGTTACTGAAATTCTTGACTAAGAATTACAAACAGAAATAAAGGTAATCCTGTGATTTAACAGGATACCTTTATTTCTGCCATATTAAATAATAATTTGGCGGAGATAATCTCTGTTAGGAAATTACTCAAACGGGTGTAGCTCAATTGGTAGAGTAGCGGTCTCCAAAACCGTTGGTTGGGAGTTCGAGTCTCTCCTCCCGTGCAATCAAAATAATGGTTAAATGGCAAAGACAAAAATTCAGGATTATATCAACGAGAGTTACGACGAGTTGATCAACAAAACCTCCTGGCCAACCTGGAGTGAACTCCAGAATAGTGCAATCGTAGTATCCGTCGCTTCCCTCATAATCGCGTTTGTCGTTTATTTGATGGATATGTCTTTCCAAACTATTTTAGAACGGTTCTACCTGCTGTTCTAAGTGGTAACCACTTTCTCTATTTTTTAATATCAGTTGTTTGATATTCAATCTTATCAATTACGTCATTCTGTATGGTCGATCAAGAAAAAAAATGGTACGTAATCCGGGCCATTAGCGGTAATGAGAAAAAGGTAAAATTATACCTTGAAAGCGAAATTAGCCGCCTTGGATTGAGTGACTATATATCACAAGTCCTGATTCCCACCGAAAAGGTGTATCAGGTGCGTAAAGGAAAGAAAGTCAGTAAAGAACGGAATTATCTTCCGGGCTATATACTGATTGAAGCTCTTCTGACTGGTGAAATTCCACACACGATCAAAAGTGTTCCGGGAGTTTTAGGCTTTTTAGGATCCAAGGGAGAACCCGTTCCCCTGCGTCCTGCTGAAGTAAACCGCATATTAGGAAAAGTCGATGAATTGACAGAACAGGGCGAAGAAGTCAGTGTTCCGTTTATTGTCGGCGAAACCGTTACCGTAATCGATGGGCCTTTCAATAGCTTTACCGGAATTATCGAAGAGATAAACGAGGAAAAGAAAAAGTTGAAAGTTATGGTCAAAATTTTTGGCCGTAAAACACCTCTTGAACTCGGCTTTATGCAGGTAGAGAAAGACTAATATCGGGAAGTGCAGTCAATTAACTCACTAAGTTTACACATCAAATGGCAAAAGAAATAAGCGGTTTAATTAAACTGCAGATAAAAGGAGCAGCAGCTAATCCTTCTCCTCCTGTTGGCCCTGCACTGGGATCCAAAGGTGTGAACATCATGGAGTTTTGTAAACAGTTTAATGCGCGTACGCAAGACCAGCCAGGAAAAATCCTGCCGGTTATTATTACTGTTTATAAAGACAAATCCTTTGATTTCATCATCAAGACCCCGCCTGTTGCAGTTCAGTTGTTAGAGGCTACCAAACTTAAAAGTGGTTCCGCGGAACCCAACCGTAAAAAAGTTGGATCAGTGACATGGGATCAGGTTAAGGAAATTGCTGAGATAAAAATGGTGGATTTGAATGCTTTCACCGTTGAATCTGCAATGCGTATGGTTGCCGGAACAGCAAGAAGTATGGGACTGACCGTATCGGGAACCCCACCTTTTGCAAATGACTGAAAATAGTAGCACTGCGGTTGCAGGGTTTACTTTTGAATAACAAAATTTTAACAAGGCGCGAAATGGCTAAATTAACAAAAAAAAGGAAAGAGGCTCTGGCGAAGTTCGATAAGAATGCCACCTTCACCCTGACTGAAGCCATAAAAATCGTTAAGCAAATTTCCAATACTAAGTTTGATAGCTCTGTTGATGTTGATGTCCGATTGGGCGTTGATCCACGTAAAGCTAATCAAATGGTGAGGGGTACAGTAATGCTCCCCCACGGTACCGGAAAAACTGTCAGAGTATTGGTTTTATGCTCTCCCGATAAGGAAGATGAAGCCAAAGCTGCAGGAGCTGATTTTTATGGACTGGATGAATATATTCAGAAAATAAAGGAAGGTTGGACGGATGTAGACGTGATTATCACGATGCCTAGTGTAATGCCTAAAGTAGGTGCACTTGGAAAAATCCTCGGACCTCGTGGACTTATGCCTAATCCCAAAACGGGTACAGTTACGATGGAGGTTGGAAAAGCAGTTCAGGAAGCTAAAGCAGGTAAGATTGATTTCAAAGTTGACAAATACGGAATCATTCATGCTGCTGTCGGAAAGACCTCATTTGACGATGAGAAACTTTTGGATAATGCCAGAGAGCTACTCAACACCATCATTAAACTGAAACCTACTGCTGCAAAAGGTACTTATATGAAATCTTTATTCATGTCAAGTACTATGGGTCCGGGTATCCGTGTCGAACAAAAATCAATCAACGTATAAGTTAATTTGTGGAACTTTCCTCGTAAACGAAAATTATCATGAGAAAAGAAGAAAAAAGTCAACTTATCGACACCCTGACTGTGCAGTTACAGAAATACAACACTGTTTATATTACTGATATTTCAGACTTAAATGTTGAAGTAACCAGTAAACTAAGAAGGTTGTGCTTTAAGAGGGATGTAAAGTTGATCGTAGTAAAAAATACATTGTTGCGTAAAGCGATGGAAAGAACCGACAAGGATTTTTCCGGACTTTATGGCGCTCTCAAAGGAGCGACTTCGGTCATGTTATCGGAGGAAAACAGTGGGCCTGCCAAGTTGATCAAAGAGTTCAGAAAAACCAGTGCCAAACCAATACTTAAGGGAGCTTATGTAGAGGAAATGTCATTTGTTGGTGATCAGAACCTTGATATGCTTGTCAGCATCAAGTCGAAAAATGAACTTATCGCAGATATTATTCTGGCACTGAAATCACCTGCAAATAATGTTATTTCAGCATTGCAATCAGGCGGACACATTATCAGCGGAGTTCTCAAAACTCTCTCAGAGAGATAACCTCTACTTCATTAAGAAGAAAACGATCAAAACAAAACAAATAAATTTCTTTGTAAAAACAATTTAAACATCAATAAAAAATGGCAGACTTAAAAGCTTTTGCAGAACAATTGGTTAACCTGACTGTTAAAGAAGTTAACGAACTCGCCCAGATTCTCAAAGATGAATATGGAATCGAGCCAGCAGCAGCAGCACCTGTAATGATGGCCGGAGCAGGCGCAGGCGAAGCTGCAGTAGTTGAAGAACAAACTCAGTTTGACGTAATCCTCAAATCAGCAGGACAGGCTAAACTTGCAGTTGTTAAGCTTGTAAAAGAGCTTACCAGCCTTGGACTCAAAGAAGCAAAAGAGCTTGTTGACGCAGCTCCTAAAGCACTGAAAGAAGGCATTTCGAAAGACGAAGCCGAAGCACTGAAAAAATCACTTGAAGAAGCTGGTGCAGAGGTTGAAGTAAAATAAGTAAATGCAGCTGATTTTGCAATTATACATGCAGATTCTGTACCTATGCGTATGCATAGGTGCAGTATTTGCTGTTTCCCGATTATGATGATCGGGATTAATTGTTTAATTTATTCATAGTTTTTACTTTTAAATTTTACGACCTTGGCTTCAAAAAAAATAGAAAGAATAAGTTTCGCAACTTCTAAAATTCAAACCGATTATCCTGATTTTCTTGATATACAGATCAAGTCATTTCAGGATTTTTTCCAATTGGAAACCAACCCTGAAAACAGGGCGTCGGAAGGATTATTTAAGGTTTTTGCTGAAAACTTTCCGATTACCGATGCGAGAAACAACTTTGTACTTGAGTTTCTCGATTATTTTATTGATCCACCTCGCTATTCAATAGAGGAGTGTATCGAAAGGGGCCTTACATACAGCGTCCCACTCAAAGCCAAGCTGAAGTTGTATTGTACCGACCCGGAGCATGAGGATTTTGAAACCATCATTCAGGATGTGTATCTTGGTATGATTCCTTATATGACCCCTAAAGGTACTTTTGTTGTTAATGGCGCCGAAAGGGTTGTTGTTTCTCAGTTACACAGGTCTCCTGGTGTTTTCTTCGGAACCAGCTATCATGCCAACGGTTCTCAGCTATTCTCTGCCAGAATCATTCCTTTCAAAGGTTCATGGATGGAGTTTACTACCGACATCAACAATGTGATGTATGCTTACATCGACCGTAAGAAAAAATTACCGGTTACTACGCTGCTTCGTGCCATCGGTTATGAAACCGATAAGGATATTCTTGAAATATTCAACCTGGCTGAAGAGGTAAAAGTTTCGAAAGCCGGACTGAAAAAAGTTGTTGGAGCCCGCCTTGCTGCAAGGGTTCTGAAAAACTGGATTGAAGACTTTGTGGATGAAGATACCGGAGAAGTTGTTTCAATCGAGCGTACAGAGGTTGTAATTGATCGTGAGACTGTTCTTGAGAACCATCACATTGATCTTATTGTGGAGTCAGGTGCAAAAACTGTTCTTCTTCACAAAGACGACCCTGATAACATTGATTATTCTATTATCTTCAACACACTTCAGAAAGATACCGCAAACTCAGAAAAAGAGGCTGTGGAATTTATATACAGGCAATTGCGTAATGCAGAGCCTCCTGATGAAGAAACCGCTCGTGGTATCATTGAGAAACTCTTCTTCTCTGATAAAAGATATGATCTCGGAGATGTAGGACGTTACAGAATCAACAAAAAACTGAATCTGGAAACACAGGTTGATACCCGCGTTCTTACAAAAGAAGACATCATTTCAATCATTAAATATCTGATCAGCCTGATTAACCTGCGTACTGAGGTCGATGACATTGACCACTTGAGCAATCGTAGAATCAGGACTGTCGGAGAACAATTATACAACCAGTTTGGGGTTGGTTTGGCCCGTATGGCCCGCACCATCCGTGAGAGAATGAATGTGAGAGATAATGAGGTTTTCACTCCGACCGATCTGATAAATGCCAAGACACTGTCTTCGGTTATCAATTCATTCTTCGGAACAAACCAGCTTTCTCAGTTTATGGATCAGACAAATCCATTGGCTGAGTTAACCCATAAACGCAGAGTCTCAGCATTGGGACCTGGTGGATTATCGCGTGAACGTGCTGGATTTGAAGTTCGTGACGTTCACTACACCCATTACGGTCGTTTGTGTACCATTGAAACTCCTGAAGGTCCAAACATCGGACTGATATCTTCTTTGTGTGTTTATGCTAAAATCAACAGGCTTGGTTTTATAGAAACACCTTACAAAAAGGTTGTTGATGGTAAGGTTGATCTGAACGAAAAACCAATTTACCTGAGTGCCGAAGAAGAGGAAAACAAAATTATTGCACAGGCGACCACGCCTATGGACGATAAAGGACATTTTATCAATGATAAGATCAAAGTACGTTATCTGGCCGACTATCCGATAGTTGAAAAAGAGAAGGTTGACCTTATCGATATTGCTCCTAATCAGATTGCTTCTATTGCTGCATCCTTGATTCCATTCCTTGAGCACGATGATGCCAACCGTGCACTCATGGGCTCGAACATGATGCGTCAGGCTGTGCCGTTGCTTAATCCTGAATCACCTATAGTTGGAACCGGAATTGAGAAGAGTGTGGCATTTGACAGCCGCGTGCTTGTTACTGCTGAATCTGATGGACTTGTTGAGTATGTTGATGCAAGAGAAATTATTGTGCGCCATACCCGCCTTGAAGATGAAAAACTTGTAAGCTTCGACGATGATATTCATCATTATCCGCTCACCAAGTTTACACGTACCAATCAGGGAACATGTATGAACCTTCGTCCGATAGTTCGCAAAGGCGACAGGGTGAAGAGAGGACAAGTACTTTGTGAAGGTTATGGCACCAGCATGGGCGATCTCGCATTGGGGCGCAATCTTATGGTAGCCTTTATGCCGTGGAAGGGTTATAACTTTGAGGATGCTATCGTTATCTCTGAGAAAGTTGTTAAAGAAGACATCTTTACTTCTATTCACATTGAAGAGTTTGTGCTTGAAGTTCGCGATACAAAACGCGGAGTTGAAGAACTTACAAACGACATTCCGAACGTTAGTACCGAAGCTACAAAGGATCTTGATGAAAATGGTCTGATCAGGATTGGTGCTGAAGTTAATGAAGGTGATATTCTGATTGGAAAGATTACTCCTAAGGGAGAAAGCGATCCTACACCTGAAGAAAAACTGCTGCGTGCTATTTTCGGCGATAAAGCTGGTGATGTGAAAGATGCTTCGTTGAAAGCACCTCCATCAATGAAGGGTGTTGTTCTGGATAAAAAACTTTTCTCCAGAATGATCAAAGACCGCAAGGTTAAAGCCAAAGAGAAAGACACTGTAAAGGTTCTTGAAGATGAGTTTGCAAAGAATACTCAGGAGCTTAAAACCAAACTGGTTGATAAATTAACCGTTCTGGTTTCGGGCAAGACCTCACAAGGTGTTTACAATAATTTCAAAGAGGAAATTGTTCCTAAAAAGATCAAGTTCACCCAGAAGATGCTGATGGGAATTGATTACATCAATGTTAATCCAAGCAGGTGGACCACCGACAAGGATGTCAATGATCTGATCAAGACTCTGATAAATAATTACATTATCAAGTACAAGGAGATTCTTGGTATTTATAACCGCAAGAAATTTGTTGCAACTGTCGGAGATGACCTCCCCAATGGAATTGTACAGATGGCTAAGGTTTATGTTGCCAAGAAGCGCAAACTCAAAGTAGGGGACAAAATGGCTGGTCGTCACGGAAATAAGGGTATTGTTGCCCGTATTGTTCGTGAAGAAGATATGCCGTTCCTTGCAGATGGAACTCCTGTTGATATTGTGCTTAATCCATTGGGTGTACCTTCCCGTATGAACCTTGGACAGATTTACGAAACTGTACTTGGATGGGCAGGCAAGAAACTGGGTTTAAATTTCGCAACACCGATTTTTGACGGAGCTTCTCACGATAAGATCAATGCCTACATGACAGAGGCTGGTTTGCCTGAAAATGGCAGGGTTTTCCTCTATGACGGAGGAACCGGAGAACGCTTCGATCAGTCAGCTACAGTTGGATACATCTATATGCTGAAACTGCATCATATGGTTGACGACAAAATGCATGCACGTTCAATCGGACCATACTCACTCATCACACAACAACCTTTGGGAGGTAAAGCTCAATTCGGAGGTCAGCGTTTTGGTGAAATGGAGGTTTGGGCACTTGAAGCATTCGGTGCATCGCATATTCTTCAGGAAATACTTACTGTTAAATCTGATGATGTTATGGGTCGTGCAAAGGCTTACGAAGCCATTGTAAAAGGCGATAACATGCCAATTCCCGGAATCCCTGAATCATTCAATGTATTGGTTCATGAGCTTCGTGGTCTTGGCCTGAACATAACATTCGATTAATCGTTACGGATAATTCCGCACCCGGTATATTTCATAACCGACATATACCGGAGTGCACTTTCCGGTAGTTCATTCAAGTGTAAAAATTTAGAAAACAGTATATGGCTTTCAGAAAAGACAGCACAATTTCCAGCAATTTTTCCAAAATTACCATAAGCCTTGCTTCGCCCGAGATGATTCTCGAACGTTCGAGCGGAGAGGTTTTAAAACCCGAAACCATAAACTATCGTACCTACAAACCTGAACGTGATGGTTTGTTTTGCGAGCGTATATTCGGGCCTGTAAAAGATTGGGAATGTCATTGCGGAAAATACAAGAGAATTCGTTACAAGGGCATTGTTTGTGATCGTTGCGGTGTTGAAGTTACCGAGAAAAAGGTGCGTCGCGAGCGTATGGGTCATATTCAACTTGTGGTGCCCGTTGCACACATATGGTATTTCAGGTCACTTCCGAATAAAATCGGAGCACTTTTGAACCAGAATACCAAAAAACTCGACTCAATCATCTACTATGAGCGCTACGTTGTGGTGCAACCTGGTGTGATGGATGGTGTTATGCTGAAAGAGGATGTTAAGGTTGAAAAAATGGCCTTACTCACCGAAGAGCAATATTTCGAAGTTTTGGATATGCTCCCACGTGAGAATCAATATCTTGATGATAGTGATCCGCAGAAGTTTGTTTCCAAAATGGGCGCTGAAGCTTTGTTCGATCTGCTCAAAGGGCTTGATCTGGATCACGAATCCTATGAATTGAGGCATAAAGCAAATACTGAAACTTCGCAACAGCGTAAAGCGGATGCTTTGAAACGTCTTCAGGTTTTTGAAGCTTTCCGTGATGCTCAGTTGCGTATCGAAAATCGTCCTGAATGGATGATTGTTAAGGTTGTACCCGTTATTCCTCCCGAGCTCAGGCCATTGGTTCCGCTTGATGGAGGAAGATTTGCAACAAGTGACCTGAACGATTTGTACAGAAGGGTAATTATCCGCAACAACCGTCTGAAAAGACTTATCGAGATTAAAGCTCCCGATGTGATTATGCGTAATGAAAAACGCATGCTTCAGGAAGCTGTGGATTCATTGTTCGACAATTCAAGGAAAGCCAACTCAGTAAAAACCGAATCTAACAGAGCACTTAAGTCATTGAGTGATAGTTTGAAAGGAAAGCAGGGTCGTTTCCGTCAGAACTTGTTGGGTAAACGTGTTGACTACTCTGGCCGTTCGGTTATTGTGGTTGGACCCGAGCTCAAACTTAACGAGTGCGGAATCCCCAAAGATATGGCTTCGGAATTGTTCAAGCCTTTCATTATCCGCAAGATGCTTGAGCGCGGAATTGTAAAAACTGTTAAATCAGCAAAGAAGATCGTTGATCGTAAAGATCCTGTTGTCTGGGATATTCTTGAGAGTATTCTGAAAGGACATCCGGTTATGCTAAACCGCGCACCAACCCTTCACAGGCTTGGTATTCAGGCATTCCAGCCAAAACTGATTGAAGGCAAAGCTATTCAGCTCCATCCTTTGGTTTGTACAGCTTTTAATGCCGACTTCGACGGTGACCAGATGGCGGTTCACGTTCCTCTGGGAAATGCTGCAGTTCTTGAAGCTCAGCTGCTTATGCTGGCATCACATAACATTCTTAACCCTGCCAATGGAGCGCCTATAACCGTTCCTTCACAGGACATGGTTTTGGGTCTGTATTACATGACCAAAGGCCGTCAATCAATTCCCGAAAATCCTGTTAAAGGTGAGGGTATGACATTTTATTCTCCTGAAGAGGTAATTATCGCTTACAATGAGCGTGTTGCTGATCTTCATGCTTACATTAAAGTGAGGATTCCTGTAACCGAAAACGGCATCACCGCCAACAAGCTTATTGAGACAACAGTAGGACGCGTCTTGTTTAATCAGGTTGTTCCTGCTGAATATGGCTATATTAACCAGCTGTTGACCAAAAAGGCATTGCGTGATATTATCGGAGGAATTGTTAAAGAAACCGGAACTGCCAAAACAGCCCGTTTCCTTGATGATATCAAAGACCTGGGTTACAACATGGCTTTCAAAGGAGGATTATCATTTACGCTCAGCGATGTAATGGTTCCCGATGTTAAGGAAGAACTTGTTAGCCAGGCCAATCAGGAAGTTGATGAAGTTATGGCCAACTATAACATGGGATTCATCACCAATAATGAGCGTTACAATCAGATTATTGATATCTGGACACATACCAACTCCCGTCTTACCTATACAGTAATGGAGAACCTTACCAAAGACAGGCAGGGTTTCAATTCAGTATATATGATGCTTGACTCCGGAGCCCGCGGTTCTAAAGAGCAGATTCGTCAGCTTTCAGGAATGAGGGGTCTTATGGCCAAGCCTCAGAAATCAGGAGCTACCGGTGGAGAGATTATTGAGAATCCGATTCTTTCCAACTTTAAAGAAGGTCTTTCGGTTCTCGAGTACTTTATTTCAACCCACGGAGCGCGTAAAGGTCTGGCCGATACTGCTTTGAAGACTGCCGATGCCGGTTACCTTACACGTAGGTTGGTTGACGTTGCTCAGGATGTGGTTATTACAGAACCCGATTGCGGAACATTGCGCGGATTAACTACCACTGCACTCAAGAAAAATGAGGAAGTTGTTGAAACGCTATACGACAGGATTCTCGGTCGAGTTACGCTTCATGATATTTATCACCCTCAGACCGGCGATCTTATCATTCCTGCCGGCGACGAATTAACTGAAGATATCAGCAGAATCATTGACGATTCTCCGATTGAAGCAGTTGAAATCAGGTCAGTATTGACCTGTGAGTCTAAAAAAGGTGTTTGTGCCAAGTGTTATGGCCGTAACCTGGCTACCGGGCGTATGGTTCAGAAAGGCGAGGCTGTTGGTGTAATTGCTGCTCAGTCGATTGGTGAGCCTGGAACACAGCTTACGCTCCGTACATTCCACGTTGGGGGAACTGCTTCCAATATCTCTGTTTCTTCGCGTATTGAAGCCAAATATGATGGTATCCTCGAAATTGACGAACTCAGGTTTGTTGAATACGAAAACGCAGAAGGCAGGAAGTACGATATCGTAATAGGTCGTTCGGCTGAGATGCGAATTGTTGATAAAAAAACCGGTATTGTTCTTGCCTCCTCACACATTCCTTACGGAGCCAACCTCTACTTCAGGCAAGGTGAAGAAATAGCAAAGGGAAGTCTGGTTAGTGACTGGGATCCATACAATGCTGTTATTTTATCAGAAGTTGCCGGTAAAGTTGTTTTCGACAATATTATTGAAGGAACAACATTCAGGGTTGAATCAGATGAGCAGACCGGTTATCATGATAAGGTTATTATCGAATCGCGTCAGAAAACCAAAAATCCAAGTGTTCGTATTGTATCCACCGATGGTTCTGACCTGAGGGTTTATGATATTCCTGTAGGATCACACATTATTGTTGAAGAGGGCCGCAAAATCAAAGCCGGAGAGATACTTGTAAAAATTCCACGTGCCGTTGGTAAATCCGGCGATATCACGGGAGGTCTTCCAAGGGTAACCGAATTGTTCGAAGCCCGTAATCCATCCGATCCTGCAGTTGTTGCTGAAATTGATGGCGTTGTTTCCTTTGGTAAAAAACTGAAAAGAGGTAACCGTGAAGTTATCATTACTTCAAAAACCGGTGAAGAGAAGAGCTATCTTATTCCTACTTCAAAGCAGATTCTTGCACAGGAAAATGACTATGTGAAGGCTGGTACTCCGCTTTCGGAAGGTGCTATGACCCCAAGCGATATTCTTGCGATCAAAGGACCTATGAAAGTTCAGGAATATATTGTGAATGAAGTTCAGGAAGTCTATCGTCTTCAGGGTGTAAAGATCAATGATAAACATTACGAGGTAATTGTTCGCCAGATGATGCGTAAGGTTGATGTTGCAGATCCTGGTGATACCAAGTTCCTCGAAGGTGAATTGGTCAACAAGATTGATTTCCACGATGAGAACGACTGGATTTTCGGCAAGAAGATCGTAATTAATACCGGTGATTCTTCAACACTGAAGCCAGGGCAGATTGTAACCGCACGTAAACTTCGTGATGAAAACTCAATGCTGAAACGCAGAGACCTTAAACTTGTTGAAGCCCGTGACTCACAACCTGCAACCGCTAAACAGGTTTTACAGGGAATTACAAGAGCTTCGCTGCAAACCAAGAGCTTTATTTCAGCCGCTTCCTTCCAGGAAACTACCAAGGTTCTTACCGTTGCATCTATCAATGCAAAGAGCGACAGCTTGTTGGGACTGAAAGAGAATGTTATTGTCGGACATCTGATTCCTGCCGGAACCGGACTTCGGGAATATGATGATCTTATCGTTGGTTCACAGGATGAGTACGAAAAACTCATGGCTTCCAAAGCTGATGAGCTTTAATCTCTGAACAGAATAATAAAAGAGGGCGACAGGCCAAAAACAGCTTGTCGCCCTTATATTTTTAACCGGATATTTTGAAAGGAAATTGCCATGAACGACAACAAACAGAACCAAATCAACATCGAGCTGAGCGATGAAACCGCGGAAGGAATTTATTCCAATCTTGCAATTATCACACACTCCAACGCAGAATTTATTATCGATTTTGTAAAAATGATGCCCGGAGTTCCTAAAGCAAAAGTTAAATCAAGGATTATCCTTACTCCTCAGCATGCCAAAAGGCTGATGGGTGCGTTGCGCGATAATATTTCAAAGTATGAAGCAGTGCATGGTCCCATCAAGGAGAGCGAGTCGAACATGCCATTTACTATGGGCGGCCCTACAGCTCAGGCATAACAATATTCTCAGATATTAGAAAAGGGAGCGCCTGAAAAGTTCAGGAGGCCCCTTTTTTTTTGTGATTTACACTGAGATTAGAAATTCGGGTTGTCTATAAAATCAGGACCATCGCCCATTAATCCAAAAATGGTGATTCCGGAAATTGCAAAGAGAATTAACAACAGGACGACAGAGATCAGAAACCAGATCAGCACCGCCTTGCTGAAGTTTGATTTGTTCTGATTTGTGGATTTCCGAAATGACCAAACCAGCAACATAACCAGATTTACAAAAGGAATTACTAATAATAAAATGGTTATCAGCCAGTCAGCTGTTGATAAAACCGGTGTACCTTCATTGTCTTTTTCCATGACGGTTTGTGAATTATTCAGTCAAAGATAGTAAAGATCATTGCTGAGTAATCATAATTTTTCAAATTGGAATAAATCGGCAAAGAATGCTGCCGAGTCTCTCTGATTAAAGTAATTTTGTAAAAAAATATTCACATGGATCTTTCTTTGATTTTTGATACCGACTCAGCCATTTTTGCATGGGTGATTCTCCCGTTGCTGATCTTTCTGGCGCGCATCAGCGACCAGACTATCGGGACACTGCGACTGATTTTTCTCTCAAAAGGACAAAAATTTCTGGCACCATTTCTTGGTTTTTTTGAAGTTATCATTTGGCTGATTGCTGTCAGCCAGATAATGAAACATCTGGACAATGTACTGGCATATATAGCTTATGGCGGAGGTTTCGCAATGGGAAACTACATAGGAATGGTGATTGAAGAAAAACTTTCAATCGGAAATGTCCTCATCAGGATTATTCCCAAAAAAGACACCAGCGATCTGATCGCTTACCTTCGGGAAAGCAACTACGGAGTTACATCTGTGAGAGCAGAAGGTAGCAAGGGAGAGGTAGATATTGTTTTTACAATCATAAAACGCAAGGATATTGAGCACGTGGTTGCCATCATCAACAAGTTCAATCCCAATGCATTTTATACCATCGAAGATGTAAAAGCAATCAATGAAGGGATTTTCAAGCATACCCGCAAAGCCACGATTTTCGACAACTTTTCGTACCATCTGAAAAAGAATAAGTAAAGAGCGTTGAAAAGTTTAGGGTCTGTTTTTAATAATTCAAATCAAATGTTTGCAATCTGAACATTTGCTCATAACTTTGCAAGGCATTTTTAACGCAGGATTTATGCCACGCCCCCGTAAAAGCCGAAAAATTTTCAGGCCTCCGCTTATATCAGGATACATACCATTTGGATCATCCAAAGGTATAGCGGAGAGTATTTTTCTGCTTTATGAGGAGTTTGAAGCCATGCGCCTGGCCGATTATGAATGCTTGTCGCAACAGGAAGCTGCTGATTACATGGAAGTTTCACGGCCGACATTTTCGCGGATTTATGACATGGCAAGACAGAAACTGGCAAAAGCACTGGTGGAAGGTTTAACGCTGAACATAGAAGGGGGAAATGTAATATTTAATGAAGCGTGGTATAAATGCAATGCCTGTAACACTTCTTTCAGCCCTTCAACAGATGAACAGCCGGATAATTGCCCTGTATGCCGAAGTGCTGATTTTAAAGAGCTAACGAAAAACACTCAGCAACCAGGCACTGATCTTTTGCCCAGGCCAGCAGTGTACCAGACCGGATTTTGTGTTTGCCCCAGATGTAATCTCATGGTTTCGCATCAGGCAGGAGTCCGTTGCCGGAGTTTTGTGTGCCCCACATGTGGAAATCTGATGATTCGGGAGCACCATCCGGTAAAGAACTAAAAAATAAGTTTCTCATAAAATTTCAAGCGATTTAAAGAAAAGCATCATGAAAAAAAGTAAACTGGGATTCAACTCCCGAATGGTACATGGCGGAGAATTCGACAATCCTTTGGGAAGTGCAACTGTGCCGATTTATCAGACTTCAACTTTTATATTTGAGAATGCCGACCATGGCGCAAAATGCTTCTCGGGCGAAGATGACGGTTACATTTATACACGAATAGGTAATCCCACCATTCATGCCCTCGAGACACTGGTTGCTGATCTTGAGGGAGGTGCTGAAGGCATTGCCACAAGTTCGGGAATGGCTGCAGTAAATACCCTCTACATGGCTTTATTGAGCAAGGGTGATCATATGATCAGTTCTGAAGCTGTTTACGGGCCTTCTCGTGTTGTAATGGAGCAGCATTGGGCAAGATTTGGTGTAGAGTCAACTTATGTAAATACTGCCGACATAACAGCGATAAAAGCAGCATTCAAGCCAAATACCAAAATGCTGTTTATCGAAACTCCGGCCAATCCAACCATTGAAATTACCGATCTGAAAGCATGTGCAGACCTGGCTCATCAGCACGGAGCGTTGCTCGTTGTTGACAATACCTTTTGCAGTCCTTACCTGCAGCGACCCATTGAGTTTGGCGCTGATGCAGTATTTCATTCCATGACGAAGTTTTTGAATGGTCATGCCGATATTGTTGCGGGAATGATTATTGCCAAGGACAAAGATCTAGGTAAGAAACTCAGAAGTATGATGGTTGCCATGGGTTGTAATATGGATCCTCATCAGGCATATATGGTGATCAGGGGTGTAAGAACACTCGGGATCAGGGTTGAGCGGGCACAGCAAAGTGCAATGGAGATAGCCCGGTTCCTGGAAGCGCATACGAAAGTAGATTGGGTGAAATATCCCGGATTGGAATCACATCCTCAGCATGAACTTGCCAAAACCCAGATGAAAGGTTTCGGCTCTATGATAAGTTTTGGACTAAAAGGCGGACTCGAAGCCGGGAAAATTCTCATGAATGAAGTCCAGCTGGCCATTCTCGCTGTTTCGCTTGGTGGGGTTGAAACACTCATTCAGCATCCTGCTTCCATGACGCATTCAAAAATGAAGCCTGAAGACAGATTAAAAGCCGGAATAACTGAAGGCTTGGTAAGGTTCTCGGTGGGAATCGAAGATGTTGAAGACCTGATTGAAGACCTGAAACAAGGACTGGATAAAATTTAACATAAATTTATAACAATATGCTGCGGAATTCGTTAAAGTGAATATCCGCAGCTTTACTTTTGTATAATATACAATTCGTTGGTTTGCTATACATATTGAGTATGAAAATTCGCTCTGCGCTGCTTGCTATTTTGCTGATTTTTATCTCTTCAGGTTTTCTTCAAGCCCAGAAGGTCGGACTGGTGCTTAGTGGTGGCGGAGCAAAAGGAGTTGCTCATATTGGTGTTATTCGGGCACTTGAAGAAAATGGAGTGCCCATAGATTATGTAACCGGCACTTCCATGGGCGCCATTATTGGAGCTCTTTATGCCACTGGTTATTCGCCCGATGAGATGGAGGAAATCGTCAGATCAGAAGAATTTGCTGGCTGGGTTTCAGGAGATGTTGACGCAAAGTATAGCTATTTATTCAAGAAGCCGACTACGGATGCCTCATGGGCAGAGTTTAAGTTCAGAATTGATTCGGTATTTACCCCGTTTTTCCCTACAAATATTGTATCACCAATTCTGATGGATTTCGCATTTCTCGAAGTTTTTGCCGGTGCCGGTGCAGCCTCCCGCTATAATTTTGATAGTCTGATGGTTCCATTCCGCTGCATGGCTTCCGATATTTCGCGCGGAGAAGCCGTAGTGCTTCACAAAGGCGATCTGGGCAGTGCGGTGAGGGCTTCCATGACTTTCCCATTCTTTTTCAGGCCCATTCGTATCGACGGAAAATTGCTTTTCGACGGTGGTATGTATAATAATTTCCCGACAGATGTGATGTATGATGATTTCTTCCCTGACATCATAATCGGAAGCCAGGTGGCCGCAAATTATCAGGAACCAAAAGATGACAATATTGTTTCGCAGCTGCAGAACATGCTTATGCAAAAACAGGAGTATTCTGCGCATTGCGAAAACGGGGTTGTTATAAGGCCAAATCTTCGCGAGGTAAATGTGATTGATTTCAGTAATACAACTGCTTTTATTGATTCGGGGTATGCAATGGCAAAAAGATCGTTGCCTTATATACGTGAGTTTGTTGTTGAAAGGGTTAGTCAGGAAGAAATTAAAGCGAAACGAATGAAATTTGAGAACAGCAAGCCTCCATTACTTGTCGGAGATCTTAAAATTTCGGGTTTGAAAAGTGGTCAGTATGAATATGTTAATCAACTTTTGGGGATTAGACCCCGAACCCTTTTGCCCGCCGACAAAAATGATGATACTGATAACGCAGGAATTCCGCTGTCTATGATAAAACCCCAGTATTTCAAGCTTATAGCAGAAGATAAGATTGAACACATCTACCCTCAGATGCGCTATGATACTGCCACCGGACTTTTCGATCTTATTCTGGATGTTCAGCGCGAAAATCAGTTGGTTACCGGTATCGGAGGAGCGGTTACCTCCAGCTCGGTAAACGAGTTGTTTTTGAAACTTCAGTACAATTACTGGACACGATATGCATATCAAGCCAATATCAATGCCTATTTCGGCAGATTCTACAATTCCTCAATGATTGAAGGCAGGATGGACATCCCCGGCAGTAAACCATTTTTTCTGAAAGCCCGCTTTACTTTCAATAAATTCAACTATTTCAAAACCAATACCTATTTCTTTGAAGATGAGGATCCGTTCTTTCTGGTTGAAAGAGAGCGTTTTTTCACATTATCGGGAGGCATACCGCTTAAAAATAATGGCATTTTTTCAATAGATATGATTATTGGCAGAAACAGGGATGATTATTTCCAAACAAATTATTACACCCGATCAGATACACTCGACCGAACCGGCTTTAATTTCTTTTCTCCCGGAGTTAGCCTTGAAATCAATACTTTAAACAGGAAAGAATATGCCAGCCGGGGCATTCGTTTCAGCGCTGAATCGCGTCTGGTAACCGGAAGGGAAATTTTTACACCCGGAAGCGCAGCTCCTTTTAAAAAAAGCATTTTGAATGATCATACCTGGCTTCAGGTAAATGTGACTTATGAGAATTTCTATAAACGCATTTCACCTGTCAGTCTGGGCGTATTCGCACAAGCCTATTTTTCATCTCAGGAGTATTTTTCAAATTACACTTCAAGTATTCTTTCGGCGAAAGCTTATCAACCTTTTCCTGAGGCAATTGTCCGCTTCATGCCACAGTTCAGGGCCAACCGCTTTGTTGCGTTGGGATCAAAAAATGTGCTTGATATTCGCAAAAATGTCGATTTCAGGATGGAAGCTCATGTGTTTGTCCCGTTCAGAGCCATTCAACAGGATTACCTGACCCGTGAGGCCAAACGAGCCGACGAAATTTTCGTTTATGGCATGGGATCAGCAGCTTTGGTTTATCATTCCCCGATTGGACCTGTTAGCCTGAATCTCAATTACTTCTATGGTGAAAATAATCCATATTCCTTCTTTATGAAATTTGGATACCTGATATTCAATAAAAGACCATTCTGAAGCAGACTTCTGTTTAACCGGGGTTTTTAATTGAATATCTTTGGGATATCAGTCAGTCAGTTACGTGGCATTGGCTTGATAATGAGTCATTAACAGCCTAAACAAACAGGCCGGGCAATTATTAACACAAATGAATTGACAGAATGCCTGTATTTACAACAATAATTATTATTTTTGCAATCCAATTAAAATTTGCGAACCCAAACAACTGAAAAATATCCAGTTAAAAATCCTGCCACTGACTTCCGTCTTCTGTAACTTTTCCCTTCAACCTTCTTTATCAGAAAGTTTCCCGAAAAGCTTCAATGTTGTCGGATTCAGTTGGAATGCGTAGTTTAAAACAGTATTAATCATTCATTTGAATCCTTCATGGAAACCAAACCACAATCCGATCTGACACCTGAAGAAGTTAATTCAACCCAGGAGCAGAATTCCGTCCCATCAGAAGAGATGGCAGAAACCAATGTAAATATTTCTGATGAGTCTGTTGAAGAGACCACTGCAGAAGAACCCGCAACTGAGGAACCTGCTTTAGAAGAGCTTTCTCAGGAAATAATTCCTGAAATTGAGGAAGCAGAGCTGCCTGAAGTTCCCGAAGTTATTGAGGAGACTGAAGCAGTAGCTGAAGTTGCCGATGTTGCTGAAGACGAAGTTGTGCAGGAACCGGAATCTGAAGAGACTTTACCAGTTCAGGAGACTGAAGCTGTTGAACCTTTATCAGAAGTTGTTGCTGAAAGCAACGAGGTTGTTGAAGCAGAAGAGCAGACAGAAGCTGTTGAACCTTTGTCAGAAGTTGTTGCTGAAAGTGCTGATGTTGTTGAAGAAGTTGAGCCAGCTGAAGCTGAAGTACCGGTAGAAACCATCAGTGCTGATGTTGCTGCAGAGGATCAACCCGATTCGGGCAGCGAAAGTAGCGATGACGACGAATCTGATGACCAGGAAGAAGACGCGGAGGAAGAAAATCTTTCAGACTTTGAAGGAATGACCCGCGAAGAGCTGGTGGCAAGACTTGAAGAATTGGTTAAAGAGGATGATGTGGTTAAGATTAAAGGAGATGTTGCCAGAATAAAGGTTGCATTTCTGAAACTTAACAAAGAATTCAAACACGAAGCATATCAGAAACTGGCAGCATCTGCAGGTGAACCCGAGGCAGAAGTTGAAGGTACTGAAACTCCTGAAAATACTGAAGCTCCTGAGAAAACGGAAACTCCGGTAATTCCCGATGATGAAGTTGAAGCTAAGTTTAAAGCTGCTTTCCAGATATACAAGCACAATAAATTCAGATTTAACGAAGAGCAGGAAAAAGTAAAAACCCAGAATCTCGAAGCCAAGACCAAAATTCTTGAAGAATTAAAGGCTTTGATCAATTCCGAAGAAACCCTCAAGAAAACTTACGACGAGTTTAAGATACTTCAGGATAGCTGGAAATCCATAGGAATGGTTCCTAAGACTGAGGTAAATACGCTGTGGCAGAACTATCATTTTCTTGTTGAGAAATTCTTCGATAAGGTTAAAATCAATAAAGAGCTTAAAGACCTCGATCTGAGGAAGAATCTTGAAGCCAAAATGCAGCTTTGTGGAAAAGCAGAAGAACTGTTACTTGAGACTTCCATCATAAAGTCGTTCAAGAATTTACAGCAATATCACGAAGAGTGGAAAGAAATTGGTCCGGTTCCTCAGGATAAAAAGGATGAACTGTGGGATAGATTCCGCAGTGCAACCGAAAAAATCAATGAGCGCCGTCGTGAGTATTACAACGAAATGCAGGAAGGCCTTGAGCAAAATCTGGCAGCCAAAACCATACTTTGCGAAAAAGCCGAGCAGTTGATTACCACTGAATTCGACTCCATCAAAGCATATCAGGATGCAACAAATCAGATAACCGAACTGCTGCAGATATGGAAATCCCTCGGACCTGCTCCCAAAAAGCAGAACAACGAGATCTGGGCACGCTTCAAAACATCGCTTGATGCTTTCTTTAATGCCAAGAAAGAGTTTTACAACAAGCTGAAAGAGCAGCAGATGCACAATTATAACCTGAAACTCGATCTTTGTGTTCAGGCTGAAGCATTGCGCGCCAGCACCGATTGGAGAAATACCACCCGAGAGCTGATCAATATGCAGAACGAGTGGAAAAATATCGGACCGGTTCCCCGCAAGCAGAGCGATAAAATATGGAAACGTTTCAGGGCTGCATGTGATGAATTCTTTGCAACGAAAACGGAATATTTTAAAAACGTTTCGGGTCACGAAGGTGAAAACATGAAGCTCAAGCTTGAACTGATCGAAAAAGCCAAAGCTTTTGAAGTTGGTGAAAACCGCAATGAAGCTGTGGAAGCGCTTAAAGACATGCAGCGTCAGTGGATGGAAATCGGTCATGTTCCCATCAAGGAAAAGGAAAAACTACAAGCCGATTTCAGGGCAGTCATCAACAAGCATTTCGAAAAGCTGAAAATGGAAACCATTTCGATGGGAGCCACAAACTATCGCAACCGTGTTGACAGGATGGCCAAAGATTCGCCTGACGCCGGCAGAGTAATCAGTAAAGAGCGCGGTTTTGTTCAGGGTAAAATCCAGCAATTGCAGGATGAGATTAAGACCTGGGAAAACAACATTGGCTTCTTCGCGAAATCCAAAACAGCCAACCTGCTGAAACAGGAATTTGAAAAGAAAATTGATAAGGCCAAGGAAGAACTTCAATTGCTTGAAGCAAAACTGAAGATGCTTCGCGAAACCAATCAATAACAAAATTAAACCGCCGGTCATTCCGACGGTTTTTTTTTAGCATGGTAATAAGTGTAGATATTGTTACTGCTGTCTGTTGAAAATTTTTAGATCCCCTTCAGAATCCTTTGGTCCTTTCTTCGCTAGTGTTACCAATGACAAATTGTCCTTTTAACTCAGTTAACAGGATTACATGGTTTGAAAAATGATTGTTTTGTCCTTTCCCGCACGTGCGGGACTACCAATGACAGATTAAAATGCAATCAAATGCTGATCAAAGTAAAAATCAACCTTAATCACTCTTAATAACCTTAGTAATAAGACTGACCCCGCGATTTTTGAACCTTATTTTTTCTTGAAAACCTCAATAAGCTGGCAACCTTTTCAAATTGAATAATAATAAGGTTAGGAAGAAAAGATAAGGTTGGAAGTTTTTGGTGGGGTGCCTGTTACTAAGGTTTGGAAGATAAATTAAGGTTGGTCCTGCTCACATTAAAGTATAGAAATACTTTCATCTGTTTTGTCCATGAATAACGCTGCCGTTAACACCTGTTATCTCCGCATTATACTCAAATAATTTTGAATCTCAACTCAGGATGACATCGTATAGGATTGATAACGTGTGTATTAAAGAGAATCAATGCAGCCTAAACACGAATGTCACACTGAGCGTAGTCGAAGTGTTTAAACGCTTGATTTAACTGTCATCTCCGCATTATGCTCAATTTTTTTGAGTGCCAACTACCAATGACAGATTGTTCGTTTTATCCTTCGACTCCGCTCAGGAGGACATCGTATAAAATTGATAATTAGTTCATTAAGATAAAACAGTGTACACTCCAAACGAATGTCACACTGAGCGTAGTCGAAGTGTTTAAACGCTTGACCTGCTGCCATCTATGCATTGTGCTCAAATTTTTTTAAGCGCCAACTCAGAATGACTCTGATATAACTGGGTTTAAAGTGCTCATTTTCTCAAATATTATGAACAACATTTAACATTTCCTTGTGTTATTAAATACAGGTAATCCTTTAAGAATGCCAATTTCTATGTATCTTTCCTCTCAAATTTCCGATTAAACTTAAAGTTATGAAAAAAGCTGTCAAAATCTCAGCCATTGTATTGTTGGTGTTGCTTTTAGCCATTATCGTCCTGCCGTTTGCATTTAAAGGACGGATTATTGAAGCAGTAAAAACTGAAGCCAACAAAAGCCTGAATGCACATCTCGATTTTGAGGGAGTAAGTCTTTCACTTATCCGGAGCTTCCCGGATTTCTCTGTCAGAATGAAGCAACTTTCCATCGTTGGAGTTGGTGATTTTGAAAAGGATACACTGGCACGTATTCCTCAGCTCGGGCTTACCATTGACCTGATGAGTGTCTTCAGAGGCGATCAGTACGAAATAAAATCAGTGAGGATGGATGATCCTGCCTTTAAGTTCAAAGTGCTGGCTGATGGTCGTTACAATTGGGATATTGTTAAAGCCTCCACCGATACAGTGACTGTTACAGCAGATGAAACTGAAACACCTTTCCGCGCAGCGCTGAGGAGTCTTCGCATCAAAAACGGAACCATCATATACGACGATGCCAGTCTCAATACCCTTGTCGTTGCCAGACAGGTGAATCATGAGTTGAGCGGTGATTTTACAGCCGATTATACCGATCTTATAACGGAGACTTCAATAGGTGAATTAACTGCCGATTATGAGGGGATTCGCTATCTGAACAAAGCAACCGGAAATCTGACATCAAAAATAGGAGCAGACCTGATTGCCTGGAAATTTACTTTTCCTGATGCTGCGCTGAAAATCAACGAACTCGATCTGCTTGCTTCAGGCTTTTTTGCCATGCCTGAGCAGGGTTACGATATGGATATAAAGTTTGAAGCCATTAAAAATGATTTCAAAAGCTTCCTTTCTATGATTCCGGCAGTTTATGCAAAGGATTTTGAGTCGGTTCAAGCCAAAGGGAATCTGTCGTTCAAGGGATTTGTGAAAGGGCTTTACAGCGACAATTCCATGCCTGGCTTTGGACTTGATATTCTGATCGCCGATGCAATGTTTCGCTATCCCGACCTTCCTGAAGCAGTGGAAAATATTTCGATGAAAGCTGGAATATCCAATGCCACCGGCGATCCGGATGCTACCATTATTGATGTGACTCAATTGCATTTTGAGATGGCGAAAAATCCGGTGGATGTGCGGTTATACGTCAGCACTCCGGTGAGCGATCCGTTTATTGATACAAAAATCAAAGGAAAAATTAATCTGGCTGATGTTGGAAAGTTTTACCCGCTTGAAGAAGGCGATCAGATTTCAGGAGTGCTTGACGCTGATATTCTTGCAAAAGGAAAACTTTCGGCCGTTGATCAGAAGCAATACGATCAGTTTGCTGCCGAGGGTAGGATAATCGCATCAAATGTGGTTTATAAAACGTCATCGCTCCCCGAAGGTTTGACCATCGGCGAAGCACAGCTGAATCTAACGCCTGCGCTGGCATCCATGCCGGTTCTAAAGGCGAAAATCGGGAAAAACGACATCTCTGCCAGTGGTAATCTGGATAATCCGATGGCATACTTTTTCAGTAAAGGTGATCTGAAAGGTACGATGGAACTGAGTTCGGCCTATTTCAATATTAATGATTTCATGCCTGAATCCTCAGAAAGCAGCGGAGCATCCGACACTTCTTCAATGGCCGTTATCGAAATTCCCAAAGGAATTGATTTCGCGATGAATGCCACATTTGCTCAGGTGCTTTATGACAATATGGACCTCCGGAATGTCAAAGGCCGGCTTTTGGTTAAGGATCAAAAACTAAAGCTTGAAAATATCAACATGAACACCCTTGATGGTGCCATTGGCATCAATGGAAGTTACTCCACGGTTATTGCGGATAAACCCGTTGTTGATTTCGTGTTGGATATCAGGGATGTCGATGTGCAGAAAGCATTCACGACTTTCAACACCATGCAAAAACTGGCTCCGATCGCAGGTCTGGCAAAAGGGAAAATCAGTACACAACTCAGCCTCAAAACCGATCTGGATGGGAATATGATGCCGGTTTACAGTTCCATCATGGGCGACGGAAATCTGAAGTCTCAAATGCTTACTTTCAGCAATGTTAAAAGTTTCAACAAAATTGCTGATGCTTTGAAGATGGATAAGTTGAAAGAGTGGGTAATTGAAAAAGTGAATTTATCATTTGAAGTCATCGATGGAAAGGTGTTTGTGAAACCCTTCGAAACGGCTGTTGGTAAGACAAAAGCCGATATTTCGGGATGGAATTCATTTGATGAAACCATGGAATATGTAATGCAGCTTTCGATTCCCCGCAGTGAGTTTGGCGGAGCTGCCAATAATGTGCTGAATAATCTGGTGAGTGAAGCCAATAAAAAGGGCGCCAATTTCAGCGTCGGTGATGTAATCCCGATTGCTGTGCTTATCACGGGAACGATAAGAGATCCAAAAGTTTCCACCGATCTTAAAGGCATGGCTTCGAATGTAATTGATGACATGAAAAAGCAAATCACCGAAACCCTTCAGGAGAAAAAGGAAGAGGCGGTTGCCAAGGTACGCGAAGAGGCAGGAAAGTATCTGGAAGAAGCCAATCTGCGTGCACAAAAGTTATTGGATGAAGCGCAGAAACAATCAGATGAAATTATGCGCATAGCCAGAGAGTCGGCCGCTAGTGTTAAGGCTGAATCTGATAAGCGTGCTGATCAATTGATTGCGGAGGGCAAGAAAAGTGGTATGATCGCTGAAATTGCAGCCAAAAAAGCTGCCGAAGAAACGCGAAAGCAAGGAAACAAGCAGGCTGACAATATAGTTGTTGAAGCGCAGAAACAAGCCGATAATGTTATGACCAAAGCCCGGCAGGAGTCAGATAAGATTGTTCAGGAGGCAAAGGATAAGGCTGCGGGGGATTAGATAATCAGGTGAAGCTCATTTGAAAATACTGTTTTCTGGTAGAAACTTTAATTCTGTCAGATTAACTTCCTGAGATAAGTCACCTGGTATTTCCATTTTATCTCCATTTTTTAGAGGTGGAAGATAGATGGTTATTATTCAGATAGTTGTGAATGTTTTCTTATCCCCCTCTTATCCCCCTTTCGAAAAAGGAGGACGATTAATTTCGTTTTATTAGATATTTATTACATGCTAAATAAACTTGCTAGCAGGTTCTCCCCCTTGCCAAGGGGGAGTTAGAGGGGGTAATTTTAAGGGTGATTATTTTATTGTTGTTTTTAAAATAGTTGGGGAACATTTTTGAGTGTCTGTTGATTCTTCTTTGTAATATCTTTTTTATTCAGCATTCGGAAAAGATTTCAACAACTCCCTCGAATCTTTCGCAAACTGCCTGAGTTTAGATAACGATCCGCCATCCATCAAAGTGTAGTTTTCAAACTGATTCACAGGAAGGATATAATACCGCTTCACACCTTTTTCATAAGGTGTGTAAACCCAGGTCAGGTGGACCTCCGGGTCAATTACTGTTTTTTTATTCCATGTTTTTGTAAGGGTAAAGCTGATCATTGCGCCGCCGTCGCGATAGCGGTCGCGTTGGTTTGAAACGTAATTGCCAAGCGAATAAACAAGCAGATGTCCGCCCGGCAAGCTATCTGAGGGAGGACTATAAACTATGGGCTGCAAGACATGCGGATGTGATCCTATCACTACATCAGCGCCATGTCGGCGGCACAATTCTGCAAGTTTTATCTGTGTTGGTGAAGCATGTGACTGATATTCATTTCCCCAATGAAAATAAACAATCACAAAATCCACTTCTGAACTACGCGCTGAAGTAAGATCACTGATCAGGTGGGTTGTGTCAATCAGATTTACAATGGCAGGGGCATAAAATGGCAATCCATTGGTGCCATAGGTGTAATTGAAAAGCGCGAAAGTAATGTCGTTTTTTGTGAGGATCAGCGGGTGATTCATCAGCAGATCGTTGCTGTCGCGGAAGGTTCCGGTGCGGTGGATTCCAAGGCTGTCAAGCACATCAATTGTGCGAATTAAACCGTCATTTCCACGGTCGCAGGAGTGGTTGTTGGCGGTGACCAGTATTCCAAAACCGGCATCACGGGCAGCAACAGCCAGTTCGTCGGGCGCACTGAACTGCGGATATCCTGCAAATGGTTTTCCGGCAAGGGTGACCTCGAGGTTGGCAATGGCAAAATCAACGCTGCTGACAATGGGCTTCACATAGCTGAAACAGGGATGATAGTTGTATGCCGAATCTGCTTTATTCCAGGCAGCATTTATCTGTGGCATGTGCTGCATGATGTCTCCGGCAAAAAGCAGGGTTATGGCTGTGGAGTCAGGTGCATATATTGGCTCCGGCAACGGGTTTTCTTCGGTCTTCCCACCCAGAAAAAGCGACGCACTCAACAAAAGGTATTTGATGTATTCGGGTAACATGATTCAATGACGATTAATTAAGAAAATTTGTCGTTAAGCGTTTAAACACTTTCCCGCACGTGCGGGACTCAGTGTGACATTCGTGTTAAGTCAGAATTGATTCTCTTTATTGCACACGTTATCAATCCTATACGATGTCATCCTGAGCGGAGTCGAAGGACTTATTTTTACCATCCGTACTCCAGCCCGATTTGCCCCCAAAAATGTTGTTTTCCTTCCTTAAATTCGGGGCTGAGGTAATACTGAGAGATGCTGATTCCAAGTTTTCTGTACCTGGCAAAAATGCCCAGATGCATGGCTGCCACCATCCGTTCAATCTCGTCGGGTTTCAAAGCATAAATGTTATCGTTGTTGAATACCCCGCCCTGAAGCGTTGCATCATACCCGATCAGCCTGAATTCGAGACCTCCGCGAATGCCATATTGCCAATCCCGCTGAACTTGCTGCAATTCGCTGTAATCCATTGGTAATCGCGTGATTCCGGGGATAAACAAACCGGCTATGGCATCAATTCCCATCCCTGCACGGGTTTGCAAAGTGCCCAAAGTAGCTTCTCCATGTGCGTAAATCTCGGCATTTGTGCTTTTCAACAACTGTTTCTGTAAGTTGACGGAGTAATTCAATACCAGATCGTTTCTGATCTGCGTTTCCCAGCCCATTGGTTCGTCGTTGGAGGGCACAGTGGCATGAACCGATTTCTGGAAATACCTGCCGAGCGCGGCATCACCGATCACACCGGCATCAATGGATGAAGTGACCCGTATGCCTGAAAGCGCGTCGTCAGATGTCTGGCTGTAACGCAGAAACAGCGAAGATGCATATGGCCGGTCATCAATCAGAATGGGCGGGGTTTTGGTGGTGAAAGGTGTAAACATGGCATGATGCAGACTGATTGAAGCATGAACAACGCTGTTGCGCCTAAGCGAAAGCATCAGCCTGTTCACGGGTAGATTTACCATCCCGGGAGCTGAATATCCGATCACAACACCATTGGTGTAATAGCGGTCGGTGTTGGAGAAAAGATCATTGTCGAACATTAGCCAGAAGCGGTGATGCGGACTGATGTAACTGTTGATGACCCGTATTCCGGAGGTCTCATCGCGATCAGCAGGGGCTTGTTGTCCGGCAGGGATAATGAGCCTGATGGTGGTTTCTTTTTGTGCCGGAAGATCAGCCAGAGAGCCGGAATCATTACGTTCAGATTCCTGATGTGATGGGGTAGGGGCTGAAGTTTTACTTTTCTTTGGCTTTTTGGTGCGAATGGCTTGTCTGTCGGTTTTAAGATCAGGGAAAAGTTCTGATAGTTTTCCGGCAGCATGATCCGGAGAAACCAGAACCGGACTGTCGGTTCCATTAAAAATGATAACCTGCCAGGGAGAGCCAATCCGGCTGAGATCTGTTTCGGTAATGGCGCCATTGTCTGAGATAAAACGGTATCTTACCTTCTCCCCGGAAACAACCTTTATCCCAGAAGCCGCGAGTATGTTGCGAAGTTCCTGATAGTGAACGCTGTTTTCGTCAGATCTGGCATAGAAATTTTCAATACCCGTTTGCTGTTTTATGCTGTCGGCCCTTTTTTGATAGGGATACAAAAACAGAACGAGGGGTTCATTGAATTCATCCATCGGTTGAACGCCAGTGTTTTGAATCGGTTCCGGCATAACATGCTGAGCTTTCTCCCGACAGGAAATGGCGGAGAGAAGCAGTAAAAGCAGGATTATTCGGAATAACCGGTTCATAATGGTTAATGCCCTGAAAGGCTGGATGTAAGTTACAAAATTACACAAAAATACGGAAAGGTTGAAGGCAGGGTGGATTTCCCTGATTTTCTAAACAAAAACGCACAATGATATAACAATTAACTGAACTTTCAGATAACTGGTTTTTTTACTTCAAGTGGTTCTAAAGTCTCAATCCAGCATCAGGTGCTCATATTTTGGATACTTCACTGAATAGCTGAAATTGAGTTCTTTCTTTTCGCCGGGTTGTAGTTCAAACTTCCACGTAAGGCGGCCGGTTGTATTTTCAACTTTTGCATCGGGGGCACCCAACTGCTCCACCTGAATTGATTTGCGCTCCGAAACCGGATATTGATCTTCAACGATCAGGCGTACGACACTGTTTTTATTGTTTCTTACCGTAATCTTCCAGCCGGAAACCTCTCTGATGTTGTTGCCAAAGGTTTTTTTGTCGAATTTCTCTTTGTCACCTTCGCGGCTGATGGTTACACTTTTGTCACGACCCAGCGAAATGCGAAGGGTGTCGGATGATTCCTCCGCATCGATAAATGATTCCCCAACATAAGTTCCCTGATAATAAATTCCTGATTTGCCAGAAAGCAGATTCAAGGAACTCCAGTCGGTGAGTTCAGCCATCAGAAAAACATCGTTACCCAGTTTGGGAATGGCATGGTGAACATATTCAACCGGAACGCCTGATTCCTTGATTCTGAGTGTATAATCCTGCCCATCGGATGGAATTGAATAGGGGATTTCTATCACATACTCAAGATTGGCAACTTCAGTGCGAAGGGTATTGGAAATATAATCGGTGGTAATGACTTTTTTTGGTGCAGAGGCTCCTCTAACCTGCGTTGTCATAGCTAATGAAGATCTGTTAGGCCTTCCACTCTCCAGACCAGAAACTGTTCCCACCATAACTGCTTTATCCTTATCAACCAATGGAACTTTGTAGTCTGTAACTTCAAAGGTTCCAATTTCAACCATTGAGGATTTCATCTCGAAATTCTGGAAAGTAATCTGGTTGGGACGAATGTTCACACCGCTCATTAACATAGGTTGATAGCCCACAAAAGAAAGTTTCATGTTGTAATATCCGGCTGCCAGAGGTTTAAGGGTGTAATTTCCATCAAAATCACTTGTGGTGCCACCTGCCTGGTTTCCATTAATTTCTGCAATAACAGTCGCAAAAGGAATGGGTTCTTTCGTATCCTTGTCGATGACTTTACCTTTAATCACTCCGCTCATGTTGCCAGATTGATCTGGTTTTTTCATTTGCGGGGTTCTTCCAAGATACCAGGGATCAAGCACGGGGACTTCTCCGCTTAAAGACGGATTGGAAGTTGATAACCGGATTTTTACATTTTTCCAATCCTCGCCCGATGACTGATAAACATTTGCATTGTAAACTATCGAGAGCGGCTTGTTTACATCATCAACCCTGAAATCATAAAACGGTTCCCATCCTGCCGAAGGGATGTAATATGAAATTACAATTTCAGTGCCGACCTCTTTTTCACTTTCTGCCAGCACCAGTATCTGGCTGTAAGCCCGCTGCTTTTCAGCGAAAATTTTGTTCAGCTCAATGTACTGTTCTTTAATTGTATTTCCTGCATTTTCAAGTTCAACGGCCAATCTGAGTTTGTCCTGCCTGATCTCATTAAACCGCTCACGATAAAAATCAGCAGCCATTCTTATTTCTGCGACCGTTTTAGTGGTTTCAGTGCTGCTTAAATTGCTGTTCTCGAGCAGTATTTTTTCCTCAATATCATAGACGCTTATCTTGCTTTTGAGGTTCTTGATGCGATCTTCTATTGTTTTAATCCCGGCTTCAATATCTTTTTCTTTTTTATCCTTGATTGTGGAAGAGGGGATTACCGTAAGGTGTTTTACCGAAAGGATTTTGCTTTCTTTTATTCCGCTAACCTGAATGCTTTGCTGATTGATTTCGAAAGGGAGTTTGTCGATTAGTATCAGATGTTTGCCTGGTTTTAACCTGATTTTGGCATTGCGGGTAATTTGTGCTCCGCTGAAAAAAACGGTGGCATCGGTAATGACTGACTGAGGTTTCAGGGTGTCAACTGATTGACCGACAGTGTTTAAAGTTATCAGAATCAGGATAAATGAAATGATCTTTTTCATAAAAACAGGTTTTATTAATTATTAAACAGGTTTGTGCGAATACAAGAAGCTTATTGTCTTTACCACAAAGACTCTAAGCCACAAAGTTGCACTATTTATTTATGTTTAAAAGGGCATCCTGTAATTTTCGTGGCAGAAAAATAACCATTAAGCCTTTTCTGTGAAAATATGTTTCATTAGTGTTGCGTTTACTAATCAAAGCAATAAGCTTAGTTCTTTACCATTTTAGTGGTTTTAACTTCCATATCCCGTGTAAGACGCAATACATAAATTCCAACGGGTAAATCAGCTATGTTTACTCGATTATTCAGGCGCGAGACATTATGTTTCTGAACTATTTGACCATGAACTGTGATTATCTCGAGAAGTGCATGATTTGATTCAGGAAAATCTTCAATTACAAGAAAATCAGATGCCGGATTGGGATAAATAAGAAAAGGACCGTAAGAGGCAATGGATTCATTGACCGAATTGGGAGCGCCATTCTCATTGAAAATATTAATGCCACCAAATTTTGTGGTTATCCATTTTGACCCGTTTTCGTCAATATGGATCGAATTAATATAATTGTCTGACAGGGGGGAGTTTACTACATCGTAAACTGTCCAATACGTTCCATCGAAATGACCAATGCCATCATTCCAGGTTCCTACCCACACTGAACCATCCGTGTCAATACACATAGAGCTCAAATAGTAATCATGGATTCCTTCATTAAGAGATTGCCAATCTGTCCCGTCAAAAGTAACCAGCCCTCCACCATCTGTGGCAACCCACATCAGTCCATCATCATCAAAGTGTATTTTTACTACATAGTCCTCCGTCAATCCGGAGTTGAGTGTATTATAGGTAGTCCAGGTAATTCCATCAAAAGATGCTATTCCTGAACCTGTACCTATCCAGACTGTGTTATTTTCGTCTGTTGTGATGGAATTTATGTAATTATCAGCCAGTCCTGAGTTGTTCATGTTATATGTCGTCCAGTTGAAACCATCAAACACGCTAATGCCACCCTGAGATGTACCTATCCATTTCTTCAAGTTTCTGTCAATATGAACGCAGCGAATTGAATTGTATGACAATCCCGAATTTGAAGTATTGTAAATTATCCAGTCAGAACCGTCAAGTTTCGCAAGCCCGCCTCCATAGGTGCCAATCCATTTTACATCATCAGCATCAATAGTTATTGAGCCAATAAAATTATTTGGCAATCCAGAATTGGATGAGTTGTAGGTTGTCCAGTTTTCTCCATCAAATTTAACCAGTCCTTCTCCACCGGTTCCAATCCATTTCACTCCATTTGATTCAAATGCCAGAGTTTTTACTGAATTGGTCGGTAATCCGTTGCTCGCTGTATTGATATTAATAATATTCTGATTTTCGAGTTTAGCCAGGCCGTGTGTTGTACCCACCCATTTTACTCCACTTTGGTCTGCAATCACCGATAGTACATAATCATCAGGCAATTCTGACCCGGAATGGTTGTAAGTAGTCCATGTTTGATCGTCAAATACAGTGAGCCCTCCCTGATAAGTGCCAATGTACTTAACGCCATTATTGTCAATGGAAAGCGAAGTTACCTTATAATCCGGGATCTCCGAACTAGACATATCATAAACTATCCAGTCTGTTCCATCAAATTTTACCAACCCTATGTTATCTGTCCCTATCCAAACAGAATTATTGTTGTCAAAAGCTAACGCATTGATTAAATGTGAAGGCAAACCAGAATTTGCCATAGTATAAATACTCCAATTATTTCCATCTAAAACAGCCAATCCATTGTTGCGTGAACCAACCCATATTTTTCCTTGATTATCAATGGACAAGGCAGTTATCGGATTTTGAAACAAAGGTGAATTATAAGAATTATAAATAACCCAATTGGTGCCATCGAATTTCACCAGTCCTTCCTCAGCTGTTCCAATCCATATGTTTCCTGAAGAGTCAGTAATTAAAATATTAATTAGATTTCCCGGCAGTCCGGAGTTTTCTGCTGTGTAAACTTCCCAATTTTCTCCATCAAACTTTGCCAATCCCCCGGTATTTGGATCGAGAGAATTACCCATTCCAATCCACAAATTACCTGTTGCGTCAAAAGCCATTGTATTGATGAGGTTGAAGGGTAATTCGGAATTAAGCGTATTATAAAAGGTAAGGTTATCGTTACTAAGGTTGTATTTAACAAGGCCACTTAACGTACCCGCCCATAAATATTCATCATCAATGGCCAGAGTTTTAATATGAGTAGTTGCCATAAACTGAGCCCATTGTGAGTTTTGTGCCTTTGCTGTACCAAAGAAGCAAATGCTTAACAGGATAATAATAACCTTCTTCATAATTTTTATTTTTGATTGAGGGGTGTGTAATTAGTAATGTTCTTTTTTGGAGTTTTGCTACTTTGTGAAGGCCGGGATTCCGCATTAAACAGTTAATATTACTCCTAACCTAATTTTTCTTTTAGTCATACTCAATCATTTTCTGCGAGCTGTTTTTATTCGCGAACGGTTTAGCGCTTGGCGAATAAGCGGATTTCGAAGCATTAAACTTCATTATGCACAAAGCCTGAATTTTGCACTTCATTGCCATAGAAGAACACCCCCCGCTTTGCAAAACGGTTGTTACCACCATTGCTTTTATTTCTTTTTAAGTTCGTCAATTTGTCCTTGTGCATATTTTTTCGCTTGCTCGTCACCGTGTTTCATTGTCAGTTCGTAATATTTTATTGCATTTTTGGTGTCGTCTTTTAGTTTGTATGCTTGTGCAATATTACTTAAAACGATATAGTCTTTTGGGTTAAGTTTCTCCGCCTTTAATAGTGGTTCTAATGCTTTGTCATACTGTTTTTGAAGCATAAAAACTATTGAAAGATTTGATAAACTCTCAATATGGTCTGGATAGTATTTGAGAACTGTCTCGGCAATTCTCTTCATATTTTCAAGCAAGTCGTCATTTTCTGTATTATAAAGTTGAAGTTGGTAGTTCTGTATGGAACTTAACATAAATTCTTTTGGGTCGTCAAGTGGTTTGCTGTCAGACCAAGTCCACATGTTTTTATTTAAAGTCGAGTAGTCAATTGTTTGAATTATTTCTTTTGTGAAGTTCTCATAATCTTCAATTTGACCGAACATATAAATTTTCCCAAATCGCATATCAAGTCTGTTCGGGTGCTTTTCAATCCCATTATTTATCCAGTCAAAACCTTTACTTAAAAGGTCTGGATTATAATGAATGTCTCCATAGATAAAACCTACTGGTTCTTTTATAGTCGTGTCCTGGTCCATAATCTGCAAAACGTCTTTCCCCTTTGGATTTTGTCCAAGTGTTATTATTTCATTTTTACTTTTGATTACGTAATAGTTGAAGTAAGCAACAAAAAGTTCTGGGTCGTTACTGTCCTTCTTTTCCCATTTCTCCATAAGTTGTTTTTGTCCAACTGTATCTTTTTTTGAAACCAAGTCATTGAATTGTTGCTTGAATGACTGTCCAGTCGCTTGATCAAAAATTAAAGTCAAACTGAAAATTAAAATTACTGTCTGTTTTATCATTGTCGTCTTTTTTCGCAATGGTTGCTATAGAGTGCATATCCGCTTTATCGAAAATTTATCTGACTTGTTATCAAGTCATCTATCTTCATCAACAAACCAGATCCTCGCATCAAATATAACCACTTTTTAAATATCCAGCCATAATCGGCCTGCCAATTCGCTGGCAAGATTTGATCGGAAAATAGCCCCACATCTTAATCCCGGAATTTCGGGAGTGTGAGACCTTCCTGAATGATTGGATTCAGACAGAGGCGCACTCTGTCAGCTAACTACTGGCGGGGCGGGCTACTTGAATGTGCACGGTTTTTCTTTCCTTCAGTACGTTTTTACAGTTTAATTGAAAGTTCGAGGTGTCCACCCAGCCCGAGTTCGACTATTTTTTGAAGTGTTGAAATGCGAACTTCTTTAATATTATTCTCAATTTTGGAAATATATCCTTTGTTTGTCCCGCATTTCTCAGCGAGTTCTTCCTGTGTCATTCCTTTCTCAAGCCGGGCTTGTTGAATGAGAAACCCAAGTTTAAACGATTCATAGCCTTTCTCAAGCTTGTCCCGTTTGGAAGTGCCCTTTTTACCATATTGTTCTTCAACAAACTGGTCGAGTGACTTTAAATTACTTTGATGTTTCATATTCTTGTTTGATTTTTAATGCTTTTTCAATTTCGGTTTTTGGCGTCTTTTTTGTCTTTTTTTGAAAACCGTTTGCCAGAACAACTAATTTCCCTTCATCAAAGAAACAGAAAATTCGAAAAATGTCACGGCCTTGTTGAATTCTAATTTCATAAAGACCATTGGTGCCTTCTAAATGCTTTAAATAGTCTTCCGGCACTTTTTGCTGAGTTTCAATAAGTCTGAAAGTCCAAATGATTTTGTCTTTTACTTTCTGCCTCTGTTTTAAATAAAAGTCAGTGAAGTAGTCTTTGTACAAAAACACAGTTCTTGTTTTCTTCTCGTTATTCATACGCTGCAAAGATAGTCAAAGTTGTCCGATTGTGCAACATTTATTTTTTTCGAAGATTCGTCTGAAAGCAGCACTTTCCCGTTGTGCTAAAATCGTATATAATTAGTGCATATCCGCTTTATCGAAAATTTATCCGACTTGTTAACAAGAAATCTATCTTCATCAACAAACCAGATCCTCGCATCAAATATAACAACTTTTTAAATATCCGGACCATTACCGGCCTTTCAATTTTGGCGATAGATTAAATACTATTTGTAAGCCTTTTAAACCTGTTTTAAATAGGCTTTGTTTGATCTCAAAGTACGGCAGGTGAAACTCAATCCATGGTCAGCAATTTCTCTCCCATATATTCCTCCACCGGTATCTGCAACTCAAGCATCCTGTTTTTAAAGACGGTGATAAGTTTTTCTTTGCGCTTCAGTTCATCTTTTACACACATTAGCGCCTCTTTGTGCCGTTCAAATGCTCTCTGAAGGTCATACCCTTCGTATTCTTTTACCAGAAATAACATTGCCAGATCATTCTGAGCTTCGGCATATGATGGTGCGTATAGAAGTGCATTCTGATAGGCTGAGTAGGATTTGTTGTAATCTTTCCGCTCATACCACGCATTGCCGAGATTGTCGAAAGCAAACTGGTAGGATGGATTTACTTTCAAGGCTTCTTCGCAATGGTAAACCGCTTTTTTCAGAAAATAGGTTCTGTCGATGATAACCTGCTGAGTATAAAATTCTGTAAGCCGGTATTTCCAGGTTGTTAGCCATGAGACTTCTGCCGGCTGAGTGCGAAGTTGAATGGCCCATTCCAGATAGAGATTGGCAAGGTTGTTACTTGCCATAAAATGCTTTTTGTTAATCCTGAGTGTCCTTTTGTAGTGCTGAATGGCCGATATCCTCAGCTTGGTTGATCGGTGATCGGGATCGGTGATCACACTCAGGTTGTTGCCTTCCCTGGCTGCAAGTGCTTCGCCCAGTTGATGGGTGGTGTATGCCAGCGCTTTGTAAGCGGAATCAAGCTTTTTGTTTAAAGCAACCGCCCTTTCGGCATAATCAACGGCTTCGATGATGGTGTCGAGCGAATTTGGTTTGCCGGTTTTATAACGGGAGTATTTCTGACCCAACGCATTTGCCATTGCGCTTGATGCCCTCGCCCTCAGGTTGCGGTCGTTGCAGTTGAGCGCCTGTTTGAAACATAGAATGGCCTCATCGTTCATGTCGTTTTTGTATTGATAATACTTGAGCACCCCCAGATTGTATTTGACAACAGGGTTGGTCTCCTCGTATTCCAAAGCCTTAAGGTATTGTTCTTCTGCATCTTCCAGGTCGCTGGCGCGTTTAAGTTCTGTATAGTTGAGATAACTCCTCAGCCCTTTGGTAAAATACATAAAGCATTGCCACGATTTAAACAGATCGCCGCCGGTAAGATCGATGTAAATCCGGTAAGCCATCTCTTCAATTACATCCGGAATATCTTCCATACTCATTTCCGGAAAATCCTTTTCCCACAATAGGTTTTCGTGCTTAAACCATTTTTGGGGACTGTAATTTTCGAGAGATATGTGTATGATGGTTTTCTTTTCTCCGAAAAGGTTGATGTTTCCGCTGAGCGAAGCCGGTTTTATAAACAAGGGGAATAATCTGAACAGAAAAGTGAATGTTCCGGAAATGATTTTACCATAATTCCCCAGCTGCACCGATGCCAGAAGGTCAATTTCCTTGTCAAGATTCTGACGGAAACTCGGGATATCCTCAAAAGTATTCCACAAACTGATTTTCGCGCTCGACAATTCGTGGGTGCGCTTGATGTACCTGAGTTTGAACAGCAATAAGTCTGCAATGCTTTTTCCAAGTTCTGTTTCGCCGGCATCGTAGCGGTTTATCCATTCGCCGAAAAGTATGCGTTTGCGGGCCCTGTAGGATATAAACAATGCACCTGCCAGTACCACCGCCACCATCAGAAACCAGGTGGCCGTTTCTGACCATGCGGTGAGAGAATCAATCAGACTTTGCGAAATATCAAGTATGCCCTCCAGGTCATTTTCCATGCGGTACAGCTTTATTTACAGTTTGTGGTTTTAAAACAAACCGTAAATACCTGATTTTGTTTATTCAAGGCTAAAGTGTAATTTCTACCGATACCGGGCGATGGTCGCTTGTTTTGCGGGATGCCGGCAGCACAGCGTTTATTTTTTCATGAATGGTGTGCTCAACAAAACCAGCCTGAGATTTGACTTTCGGACCTGTGGTTCGCCCCGTAAATGCCTGGGTAAAAAGAATGTGATCGATGAGTTGTCGCTGGGTCATGTCGATTCCGGAAGGCATTTGATCGTAATACTGGAAATTCGCCTGTGCCCACATTTCTATTTTGTCGTTAAACTCAGTGGTCCACCTCAGATGCTCTTCAAAATCGAACAACGCATGATTCAGAAAGCGGCTTGAGAAGAAAACATCGCCCTGAATGTTCGAAATCAAATCGAAAAAGAGAAACTGCCTTTCGAAAAACTCGCGGCCAGGCCCATCGTTCATATCGCCGCATACCATAATGAATGGTTTGCGCTCCTGATGGAACCGACGCTCAATGTACATTCTTACATCATAAGCTTCGGTGGCCAGCCTTACACGGGCTCTCAGCGCTTCGTCAACATATGAATGCGCAAGTTTGCCATTTGTATCGAAGGCTGGTTTCATATTGACTTTGCTTTTCAGATGCAAGCCAATAATTTCGATGGTGAACTTGCCCAATTTTAAAACAAGTGTTTGCGGATGTCGCCAGTGATCAGCCGCTGTTGATTCATAACTGCCCCAATAATTTACAGCCCAGTTTTTCCGGCCGGTCATGCCTTGCCATATTTTTGGGTTTTGCACATATGCTGCGGATTCATGAAACAGGGGTTCTTTTATCAGAAACCATATCCACTGATCGCCGGTCAGGTCGTTGCCTTGCATCAGGTAGAGACTTTGCAGTGCTTTTCGCACATTGGTCGGGTTTGCATCCAGCACCTCCTGTGTGCCTGGAATCACAGCGATTTTGTATGTCCCGTTCAGGCCTCCTGCTTCGCGGGGAAGGTTGATCCAGTTTTGCATCAGTAAAATGTCGCCGGGGGCTTCGAGAATGCAAAGTATATCGGAATCCATCTGAAAAATCTGATCTGAGATGCTCAGCAGACGTGCCTTGTTGGCAGGGGTCTGCGGATTTACCAACGGTCTTTTCAGGTGCTCAATATTCCAGGTAGTCAGCTTCATATTGCTATGGTTTTGAGGTTTGCCAGATGATTGTGAGAATAGATCTGCCGGATTCAACGGAGCAGGGAGGTCGCAGGAGAGAAGGGTTGTTTTCCGGAATTACCAAATAACAATTGATGATGGGTAAAGTTTGTTTTGGGAGTGGAAATGGGGGTGGGGAGGGTGAAATAGGTTCAGGATATTTTCAAAGACTAAGCGTATTCAGGTACTCGTGACAGGTACCTAAATCGGAATTGCAAACCGCTTAATTTCCAATTTACCGTGGCTGGTTGTTTTTTTACTTGACAGTAATTTCCAATCTTCTGCCTAAACCAGTTTCGATAATTTTATACAGTGTTGCAAGTTCAATATCTGAGCGGTCATTCTCAATTCGCGATATGTACGTTCTGGATGTTCCACTTATCAATGCCAATTCTTGTTGAGTCATTCCTGCTTTCATTCTGGCTTCGCGGACCAACCGCCCAATTTTTATAATCAATTCCGATTTTTCAGGATGACTGTATTTTAACAATACGTCAGCACCAATTTCAAATGGAACATTTTGCTTTTCCCGATTTCTCAGTGTAATGTATTGCTCTACATTTGACCACGACAATGTGTTTCCAACAAGTTCGACCTTTTCAAATTCAGTCTGATTGTAAAGAATGAATGCTGGTGAATTATTGTCGATTCCAAGATCGCCGAAAAGTTTTCGAAAATCTATTATTCTGGATTCTCCATTGTTGAAAACCACAGAAATTGCCAGGTCTTTAATCCAATTGATTTTTAAAATCCTTGGTATTTTGATATTATGTCTCATTTCAATTGCGGGTTAAGTTCATAAAACACTTCCAATGCCCAATCTGAATTGCCTGACAACCAATCGAAAACCATCTTTAATTGTTTGTTCGGTAAATCACCTGCATAAATGATCACCGTTATATACACAGATTTTGATTCCGTTAAAGATGTCGATTGTTGGCATTGACAAATTTTCTGCAAAGGTATCTAATTAGATACATTTTTCCAAGAATTTTCTAAACGAATTTGTTTTCAGTCGTAAACTCATCGGCGGTTCCTAAGCCATCAGAATTGTCGTTCGCGCAGCGTACTGTTTATTGGGCGCAGTGGTTTTTTCATTCGGGTCTAAATAAAATCTCAATATTATAATAAACATTTCCAAATTTAGTCAAATTCATTAATGGTGGCTTATTCTCTGCTTTTGCATATTCTCTATATAGAAATATGCCAGGTCCTGCTTTAAGCCATAGTCTCCAAATTTTAATTCCTAATTTTGGATTCATTGTACAGTGAAAATAGGGTCCTGTACTTTCTATTGATCCTTCTTCTTTTGTTTTTGGATACCACCACACTCCAATGGAATTATCAAATGTCAGTGCATTTTTTTTAATACCAAGTAAAAAATCTGCGGAGAACATTGCAGCTGCAATTATATTGACTGAGCCTTCAATCCCATAATAATTTTCAATAAATTCTCTATCATTAAATTTGTAATAGCTTATTTTAGGCAATATAAAACTTAGTCCTGTTTCAGGCCCAACTCCAAAACCCACATAAATATTTTCATTAAATTTTTCTGATTCTTCCTGTGAATAACCAATAAAGCAACAAAATGTAAAATATATAAACACGATTATCTTAAAACGTATATTGCCTTGTGGTTTTAAATTGTTGCTTTCCATAATTTTTAAAATTATATGGTATGAGGTGATGCCATTGTGCTAACGGACGAAGCTTCACGCTGGCAGGCTTTTAAAATCACCAATCATCGCGGCTTCCGGAATGCCCGTTAAAATTACAATTTTTCTCCGTACCACAATGTGCCTGCTTGCGTAAAGCTTTTATTGAACCTGAAAAGCGCATAATACACCGCATTGAGCCTGTCGAAATATAGCCAGCCAGCCAGGCTGGTTCAATTCCGAAGCCATCAGAATTGTCGTTCGCGCAGCGTCCTGTTTATATGTTTGGTTGTAATTATTTTGGTTTTAGATTTCAAATGATATCTTCACCTTTCCCCATAAGGTGTTATTCTTCCATCAAGAGCAGTTGTCATTTTAAGCATAACCATTTATGTACAAGTCAAATAGTTCATTTTTGTCAAGGTTGTATTTTACATTCCAATAGTAACTTCCCCCGTCAAGGACCGAAATTCTATCTGTCAGCCAACGGTCATTGTCGTCTAAGTTCTTTGACCAAAAGCAGTTAATGAGCAGTATTCGGTCACCGTTTTTCTCAATGTAGCCAAAATATTGTCGCTTATATTTATGCAAATTTTTGTGAATAATTGGTGTCGATGATTGATTTACCAATTGTTTGTTTAAAATCTTCAAATTGTAGTTTAATGCTATTTCCGCCTTTTCAATTTCTTGTCTTGTTGGTGAAAAGCGGTGACCTGGAATAAGGTCAAAATAGTTTGCAGGAAAAATTGCTACATCAAACTTATTGGTCTTGTAATGGTCAGCTTTATTAAATGTCATGTTTGTCTCTGTCTGACCGAAATTGTTGATAGTTGTCAGCAGTATTAAGGTTAAAATTGATATTGCTCTTGTCATTGTTTTAGTCTCAAAAATGCTCTATATCGAGTGGATGTGTGCTTTAACCAATATTCCCCGTTAACATTAAAATCCTCAAACTCAAAAAAGTATTAATCAATTCGTAACTGCTTTCTTTTATTGTGGGATCAATTAACACCACTGTATCCTTTTGTTAATGCAAATGTAAAATCATTACTAACAAAATGCAAATATGTATCTTTCTTATTTTATGCGACAGGAATTGCAAAAGCCTCCTTAAGATACAGCAGAAATTAAGTTTCTGTTACATTGTTGTCCGGAGAAAGTTTCGAATATTATTGCAAATGACTGATATTGTTGCTCTTTGACAAAAGTTGCAGAATGGCACCTTACTTTATTAAATTTGCCACCAAAGCACTAAATCACCAAAAATCACCAATGTAATTTATTCATTTGGTGTAATTTGGAGTCTTGGAGATTTAGTGGCAAAAATTTTTCGATTTTTTCCGGACAATGGTGTTTCTGTTATTTCTTTATGCAGAAATCGCATAACATGGTGATGATCACTTTCGTTTTTTCAGATACATATCTATTGTAAAATACCTCGTCAGTGATAATAACCGAAACAGCTGCACAACGGCATCATACAGCCGTTTGAATTATGAATCTGTATTTATTGCAGCTGGTTTAATTTGTTTTTTTAACTGCAAAGCCTTTGTCAATCCAATGCCAAACGCGTATTGCATGCTGATTTGTTCACCAAAGTAATACTTGTAAACAGGCAGATCACCAAAAACATAAAGGCCAAATTCTCCGGGCAGTTTGTATTCTATTTTCGGGTTTAGTATGACCACATTACTGCCCTGAGAGGCAAGTCTGGCGCCGGTTTTGGTGTCGTCGCTCAGTTTGAATTCATTACGAAGTGTTACTGCCGAATAAAATCCACGGTATATTTTTCCTGACATGGTAAAAGCTGTGGTATGCAGACTTCCGTATTTATAATTGTACTTGTTACTGAAATTGATTTCAGAACGGTGTGCAAATGAGAAAGTCTGCCTGAAAGCGGTTTCTTTGGTAATAAAGAACTGACCAATCAGTCCCCATGCATTGGTAGAAGGCTGAAGTTCCATGGGAAGTTCAACATTTGCCAGACTTAATTTTTCAGTTTTGAAAGGATACTTAAGACCTGCACCCAGCATAATACCTGCTTTTTTGTCGTTGGGCTGAATGATTGAATATCTGAATGAGACCAGGCCATTTGAAAGTCCATATCCATCTTTGGCCCGGGCTTCAAGATCAGGATCGGCGAAATTGACTTCTTTGCGCGGGTAGTAGCCTGTTTCGTGTTCAATCAGCAGGCGGGAATTTACACCATAGGATATAGAAAGTCCGGCAAAATCGTATCCTGAATAATTATAGATTCCGTAATTGACCAGTTTTACGTTATTCCGGAAATAGGTTTCGTTAAAGCCTTGTTTGTAGTATAAATTCAAACTTAGCCGGCCTTTGAAGTTTTCAGCAGCGGGCGACATACCTACAATCGGATTTCCCATGGAACAGCACTGCGCATTAGCGAATCCATGTATGAGAAGTGCGCCAAGCAAAACGAGAAACGACTTTGTCATTTAGAGAATAACTTTAATCGAAACGGATTTGATTTCGCTGTTGCCAAAACGATCTGTTACCTGGCAGGATACTTCAAAAGTATCGGCATGACAAATTGTAAATAGGATTACGTTACCTTCTCCGACAATGCTTCCCGGAGGGTTTGATTTCCAGGAGTAGGTGATATCTGCGCCCAAAACATCGGCGGTAATTTCGGTGTACTGACCGGCATCAATCTGCAATTGGGTTGCTGTGAGGCTTTTGTAAATGAAACTTTCGGCAACTTCAATTGATATAACTTTGGTTTCCGAAACGCCGTACTTGTCGGTAACCACGCAGTTCAGGTTATAAATACCGGTATCCTGAGCATAAAAAAGAGCAATGTGGTTGTCGAACATCATAGTTCCACCCGATGCAGACCAATTGTAAGTAAGCCCTTCACCTGAAACCATGGCTGTGAATTGTGTGGTGTGATTTACCGGAATAATTACATCCATACTTTCAATTCCTGAGAAAATAAGTTCAGTAGATACCTGAACATCCGAAGATTTTTCCATAGAATTGCCGTATTTGTCAGTAATCTGACAACTGATGGTGTAAAGCTTTGAGGAATCGGCAGTAAAAAATGCTGTTCCTTTACTAAAGGTAAGAATTCCACCTGTAGATGACCACAGAAACTGCAGAGAATCGCCGCTTGCTTTGGCTTCAATTTTCAGGGTGTCGCCCAAAAACAAACTGGAATTCGACATTGTCAGGCTTTGATAATCCAGTGTTCTGGTTCTTACCAGAAACGGATTATCTTCATACACAATCTCCTTGTAACATCCCTGAAAGCCGATACTCAATATAATCAATGCAAAGATTATTTTTTTCATTGCTTAATGGATTTAATGTGTTTCCCCGAAATCTGAAAGCCATTTCCGGGAAAGTACGAGGGTTGAAAATTCATATGCAAATATCTGCATAAGTTTCTTTGATTCGACAAAAAAACAGGTTCAGCAAAAAATCTTATTGGAAAACGTTCAATTGATCTTGAAGGTTATCAAACGGAATTAGCCAGGAAGACCAGACATTTATAATCAATACCCTTCAGATAAAAAGGCCTTCCACCGAAAGATACCTTTCTCCGGTATCGTAGTTAAAGGTCAGAATTTTGGCACCAGTCGGGATTTCTGTTATTTTTTTCGCGACAGCAGCCAACGAAGCTCCGGTGGATATTCCCACGAAAATTCCTTCCTGCAAAGCAATTTTACGTGCGTATTCAAATGCTTCCTCTTTGCTTACCTGAATCACCCCGTCAATCAGTTCGCTGCGGTATATCTGCGGAACAAAACCTGCACCAATCCCCTGAATGGGATGAGGCCCGGGCGCTCCACCACTCAATACAGGCGAAATATCCGGCTCAACGGCAAATATTTTCAGGTTCGGAAACAAGGGTTTCAGCACATCTGCTACACCGGTTATGTGACCACCCGTTCCAACACCGGTAATGATGTAATCAAGTCCTTCAGGAAAATCAGACAGTATCTCCTGTGCAGTTGTGCTTTTGTGTATTTCGACATTCGCCTGATTGTTGAATTGCTGAGGCATCCATGCATTGGGGGTGGATTGTACCAGCTCAGTTGCCCTTTCTATGGCACCTTTCATGCCTTTTTCGCGGGGAGTCAGCTCAAATTGAGCACCATAAACCGCCATTAACTTCCGCCGTTCAATGCTCATCGATTCAGGCATGACAAGGAGCAGTTTATAGCCTTTAACCGCAGCCACCAGCGCAAGTCCAATTCCGGTATTGCCGGATGTCGGTTCAATTATGACGCTGTCTTTGGTTAAGATGCCTCTGTTCTCAGCATCTTCGATCATGGACAAGGCTATCCGGTCCTTGATGCTGTTGCCCGGATTATTTCGTTCCAGTTTGATCCAGACTTCGTGCTTTTTGCCAAAAAGATTGTTGATCCTTATATGCGGGGTGTTCCCGATGGTATCTAATATGTTGTTCGCTTTCATGGTTTTGAGTTTTTGTTAAATGACAAAGTTTAACGGTTCAGGGAAAACGTTATTGTTTTTAATTACAATTTCACTTTTGTGGAATACCAGCGATTGAGGTGGAATTGAATGTGTGATCCAGACATTTCCGCCGATTATTGAGTCATCGCCGATAAGGGTATTTCCACCCAGAATGGTTGCATTGGCATAAATCACAACCCTGTTTCCGATGGCAGGATGCCTTTTGGTTTCTGCACTTTCTCTGTTTACACTTAAAGCTCCAAGTGTAACGCCCTGATAAATTTTCACATCGTTTCCAATCACACATGTTTCGCCTATGACCACACCGGTTCCATGATCGATAAGAAAACGCTCACCGATAGAAGCGCCCGGGTGAATGTCGATACCGGTTTTGCTGTGTGAATATTCCGACAATAGTCTGGGAATCAGCGGCACTTTCATTCGGAACAGTTCATGAGCCAGCCGATGCACCGAAATTGCAAAAAATCCGGGATAGGCATACAAAACTTCATCCATTGAAGCCGCCGCGGGATCAAATCTGTAAAAAGCTTCCAGATCATCTCTTAACAAAGCATGAATCCGTGGCAATTTATTGAAAAATGGATCAATAAACACCTCTGCACTGACATTGCATCGATTGGTCTGATCTATAAACTCAGTCAGTTTTTGTTTCAGTTCAATCTCCTTATAGATAAAAGTATTCTTATCGGCATAAGCCGGATGAATGCAAAAAAGCCATTCAAACAATTCATCAGCCCAATTACACAGAAGTTTTCTGTCGAATGATAACTTGACGAATCTGGCGTTGTGTTCAAAAATCGGGTGTGCCATGTGTTTATGTTCCTTTTCTTTTTGTTGTTTTAGTTTTAAAATCTGTTACAAAAAATGCCCTTTCGCTTAAACGTAAGGGCATTTGCTGTTTTGTTGTGATATGTTAATGTTTTCTCAACTCCGCAAGGCAAAAATCTTCCGTTTATCCGCAAAAGGACAGCAGTGCATAACCTTGTCAGGGCAGAAAGCATTGTAAATGGATTGATCAGCCATAAGCGCAGGGGAAATCTGTTGTTTTATGTTATCAGAAGAGCGTTCTGAAATGACATAAGTGTAAACATTCATTAAGCGGGCTTGTTCAATGAATTGATTTTAATATGGGTTTGAGGTAGTTTTATATGCTTTTCAAAAGCCTGATAAAAGCAAATGTATTTTCGCTGTATTCTGCATTTCCTGAAATGCCGGTTACTTCTGTGAAGCCAGCTTTTGTCCAGAACCTTAGCCCTCTCCAGTTTTTCAGAAATACCCCGATCCCGATGTTTTTAAAACCAGCTTTGGAACACTCAGTAAAAATAGAATCAATGGCTTCCTGTGCATAACCACTTTTGCGATAATCTTTGGAAATCATAAATATGCTTATCCATGCGGTTTCATTATCGGGGTAACCGAAATACAAATCGGTAAACCCAATCAGCTTCCCGGATTCTTTCAAAAAGATTGACTTGAGTCTGTAATTATCCTTTGAGGCATGGGGTAAAGGAGGCAGATCGCCCACGGTCAGGGATTTCTTTATAAAGTCCGGTTCAAATTCTTCGCCTTCCATCAGCTTTTTATCCTCCCAGGTTTCGCAGATGGACTGCAGTTCATCACACTCATCCAAAGTTGCATCTGAAATGATGAGTCTGGTTGTTTCTATTTTGTTTTGCATAATAGTTTAATAAATTTTTATTAAAATAACTTCTCAATATGAGTACCCCTCTAACTCCCCCTCAGCCTTCGACTGAGCTCAGGCACCGGGGGAGAACCTGCTGGCAAGACATTTTACAATAACCAAGTTTCTGAAAAACACGAAAGTAATCTTTCCCGGTAAGGTCTAAGCATCTGTTTCGGGCTCGTCATTGTGGTTGAGCTCAGTAGTCTTTTCCTCTTTCAGATTGCTTTCAAACTCTTCAACGACAAGCATTGCCTTATCATAATTTTCCGCATCAACCACCACTTTTACTGAACCCACACCACCAGAAGCTGTCCACCACGGATTTAAAGTTCCAATGATTTCATCTTTCAAAAATGCTACTATTTCAGCATTCTCCAGAAGGCTTTTGAGCAATCCGGCCTGCCATGCATTGCCCGCAAATACAACTACCGGCTCATTTTCGTTACTTGTGTTCATATTTTTTCTTTAGCTAAATCACATTGGGTGCGTGTATTGGCAATTCCAATACGAAAGTAAGGAATTTAACAAACATTTTACCCGAATCTTAATAGAATTTGGTGGCTTAAGGAAATAAATCAGGTTAATTCAACCTGCTACTGCATACTAATCTAATGGCTTAATTATCAATTAACAACAACGCCCGGAATCACTTCCGGGCGTTGATGTTTAAAAGCAGACGCTTGGTTTTTTTTATTTCTCCACCTCCTGCAAAACTACGGTTTTCGGATCAACGGTAATTTCCGGTAATCTGGCAGCAACATCGGGTTTCATGCTTTCCTGATACCGGCCACCCAGATGTTTGGCCAGGAATTTCTCAGTAGCAGCCAGCATGGCCATATTGTTAACGGGTCGGGCAAAGCCATGGCCTTCGTCGGGTGCAACTATGTATTCCACAGCAAAACCACGATCGCGCAAAGCAACTACAATCTGATCAGATTCGTGCTGTTTTACCCGGGGATCGTTGGCTCCCTGAACAACCAGCAAAGGCGAAGTGATCTTATCAGCAGAAAAAAGCGGCGACATCTTTTTCAGATCTTCCAGTCCTTCCGGTGTGGATGGATCGCCCATGCGTACATGAAATACCTTGCGTATGGATTCCCAGTAAGGCGGAATTGAGTTAAGCAGGGTGATCAGATTTGACGGACCAACAATGGAAACACCACATGCATAAACATCAGGAGTAAATGCAAGGCCAGCCAGTGTAGCATATCCGCCATAAGATCCACCCATGATGGCGACCTTTTTGGCATCCACAATTCCCTGATCAATCAGGTATTTTACGCCCCAGGTAATGTCATCCTGCATTTTGCGGCCCCATTGATTGTTTCCTGCATTTACAAAACTCTTTCCATAACCTGTGGATGCCCTGAAGTTGGGATCAAGCACCGCATAACCGCGGTTTGCCAGAAACTGTGCATAGGAATTAAATCCCCAGCCGCTTCGCGCCCATGGTCCTCCGTGAGGCATCACAATCAGCGGAAGGTTTTTAGCTTCCACACCTTTAGGCAATGTAAGGAATGCCGGAATTTCAAGTCCATCAGAAGATTTGTAGCGAATGGCCTGCATGTTTGCCATTTGATCAACCGGAATATTTGGCCGTGGACGATACTGGAAAGTGAGTTTTTTGGTCTCACGATCAAAAAGGTAAGTAGTTCCCGGATCAACATCGCTGTATGAACCAATAATCCAGAAGCGCTCATCAGCAGTGGTGCGGGCGAAGTAAGGTTCTACACCCGGAAGCCGCTCTTCAATCAGTTTATAGTCAGCCTCAAATTCTTTGTCTTTCCAGTTATATCGGGTGCGATCATCTTCGTAGGTAGTGAAAAGTATTTCGCGTTTTACATCCGAAAAAGCAACATTGCCAAGATCAACGCGTTTCAGCGGATCGTCTTCAATAAACTCTTCTTTCAGTGATTTCAGGTCAAATAGAATCAAGCGGGTGAGATCCACATTGTCGCCCTTGTTGGTAACAAGATAAACTTTTTGGTTGTCTTTGTGGAATCCGGCAGGATAAGCCATCTCAAAAACATTGGTTGAATAAACCGGGGTGAACCCGTTTTCATCAACCCTGAGCAGATCGTTGCTGCCATCCATATTGGAGCGACTGGCCATTCTCAGGTTGTCGTCCCAGTCAAAAATCCATCCGGTGATGCGGTCTTCGCCGGAATTCTGGCGAATAAGCGTGCGCTCTCCGGTAGAAAGTTTCATTTTGTAAAGATCGTGCCAGGCCGGGTCGCGGTCGTTCAGTCCGATGTAAATGGCATCAGGATCGGTTTTTGGAACGGCATGTATCTGAACCCTGACCCCTGTAAGGTTGGTAAGGTCGCGGTTAAGCGGAACTTCAGCGCCGGGCTGGGGATTCTCAGCCGGATTTACTGCGTATATGTTGAAATTTTCATCTCCGCCTTTGTCCTGAACATATAAAATAAACTTTCCGTCTCTCGACCAGAAATAGGAACGGATCGGGCGCTTTGTGTCAGCGGTGAGCGGTCGTGCAGCTTCAAAGGGGTCCTCCAGTTTTTTTACCCAGATGTTCATTACTCCGTTCAAAGGTTTGATAAATGAAATAAATGCACCATCAGGGGATAGTTGTCCGCCGGATATTTCCGGATTGTCGAAGAAGAGCTCACGGTCGAGCAGGGGAGGCATCTGGCTTGTCTGAGCTGAAGTCTGCAAGCCTGCAAAGGTCAGTGTCATGGTTAAAAGAAGTAAAAGGATTGTTTTCATATGTGCTGGAATTGGTTAATAAATATGGTTAATTAATTAAAACAAACAAATCCCCGGAAGGATTCGGGGATGTGTAAATTTTTAGACGAAGAAAAAGGAAAAAGATTACAATCAGGAGTTTAATTGTTTAAAACACTTTGTTCCCTCAGCCATCTGAATGCTAATTGTGGCTTTCTTCTTCGCAGGCTCAACCCTGTCTGTCGTAGCACACAGGCAGGCTCATCGTGAGAAGTTATTGCGCCCTTTCAGGGCTTATTTTCGTTCTGACACTTTGATATCACAGGGCTTCGCCACTGTGTTAACATATTTCGCCCTTTCAGGGCTGAACATAATTTTCGCGCTGAAAGGGCGAAATACATTAGCGATGGGAGAAGCCATCGCGAAAAAGAAGACGCAATAATTAAAGCCCTGAAAGGGCGAAAAACATTAACGATGGGTGAAATCGTACTAAACCAATCTAAACCCTTTCAATAGCTATAGCAATGCCTTGCCCAACACCAATGCACATTGTGCACAGTGCTTTGCTAAGCTGATTGCATTGCAGCTGATGCACAGCGGTGGTGACAATGCGTGCTCCGCTCATGCCCAGCGGATGACCAATGGCAATGGCTCCACCCAATGGGTTTATGCGTGGATCATCATCGGCAAGACCCAATTGCCGGGTGCAGGCCAGAGATTGGGCTGCAAAGGCTTCGTTCAGTTCAATCACATCGAAATCGCCAAGAGAAAGTCCGGTAAGTTTCAGTAATTTTTGAGTAGCCGGCACCGGCCCGATTCCCATAATTCGTGGAGGAACACCCGCACTCTGCATGGCAATAACGCGGGCAAGTGGTTTGAGGTTGTATTTTTTAACAGCTTCAGCAGACGCAATAATCAATGCGGCAGCACCATCATTCACACCTGAAGCATTGGCCGCAGTAATGGTTCCTCCGGGGCGGGTAATTACCTTTAAAGTGGCCAGCTTATCAAGCGGCGTAAGTCTTGGATATTCGTCTTCACTGAAAATGATTGGGTCTGACTTTGCAGCAGGAATAGAAACCGGAATGATTTCACTGTTGAAAAGACCTTTCTCTTTTGCGTCCTTCGTTTTCATCTGACTGCGGTAGGCAAAAAGATCCTGATCTTCACGGCTGATGTTCATTTCCTGTGCCAGATTTTCAGCGGTTTCTATCATAGAATCCACGCCATAAAGCTGAGCAAGTTTCTTATTTACAAAACGCCATCCGATGGTGGTGTCATAAATTTCATTCTGACGGGCAAAGGCTTCAGTGGCTTTTCCCATAACAAAAGGAGCGCGGGTCATGCTTTCAACACCACCGGCAATAATCAGTTCTGCTTCACCGGCTTTAATGGCGCGGGCTGCAGCACCGATGGCTTCCATTCCCGATCCGCAAAGACGGTTAACGGTTACCCCGGGAACTCCGTAAGGCAGACCTGCAAGAAGCACAGCCATACGAGCCACATTGCGGTTATCTTCACCAGCCTGATTGGCACATCCAAAGATTACATCGTCGATCAATGCCGGGTCGATGCCGGGATTGCGTTCAATAATGGCTTTGATAGGCAACGCAGCCAGATCATCGGTTCTGACAGATGACAGTGATCCGCCATAGCGGCCGACAGGTGTGCGTATTGCGTCGCAGATAAATACTTCTTTCATAGTTAGATTAAAGTAAAAAGTAAAAAATGGTTAGAGTTTTTTATTGATCAAAAACACTTCGACTCCGCTCAGTGTGACATTCGTGTTTGGCGCAGTATTGTTCTGGAATGCGACGTTGTTCAATTAAACTTCCAGATGGGGTTTAATATGTTTGAAACTCTTCAGCATAGCCTCACTCAGCAAATCAATTTCAGTCTGGGTAACCACTGTAGAGAGTACACAAGAACATGAGTTGATCATAATGATATTTTCTTCGTACATTTTTTCGAGGAAAAGGTTCATGATCTTTTTTGTGTAAGCATCTTCATAGCAATCGCGGTAAGTGGTGGGTGCAGTTTCCCTGAAATGAACTTTGAACATTGATCCTTTTCCGGTGATGCTGAGCGGAATGCCGGCAAGCTTACCTGCTTCATAAATCTGGTTGATGGCAATCTGAGAATTTTTGTTCAGTTTGTCCATGGCATCGCGGTTGAGCATTTCCATAGCTACTTTACCAGCGGTCATTGAAACCGGATTGGCCGAGAATGTTCCGGAAAGCGGGAATCTGTAATCATTTCCACCCGGATCAAGGATGTTCATTATCTCTTTTCTGCCGGCAAATGCGCCGATCGGGAATCCCCCGCCGATTATTTTTCCGAGCGATGTGAGATCGGGTTTCACCGTGTAGTTGGATTGAGCACCTTCGTAGGCTACCCTGAAACAGATCACTTCATCAAAGCAAAGCAAAGCATTGTTTTGTCGTGTCCAGTTGTAAACAGCTTCCACAAATTCGGGGGTAGCCTGCACCATTCCAATACGATGCGGAACCGGATCAATAATTACACAGGCAATATCTGCGGCATGGCGGTTCAGAATGCTGATGGTGCGCTCAATGTCATTGTAAGGATAAATCACAACATTGTCGAGAACGCCTTGCGGGGTTCCGGGAACGTGAGGCACACTGTTGGGGCTGTTTATGTCGCCCCAGGTTGCAGGTGATGCGCTTTGGCTCACTTCAGCAGTGTCGAAACTGCCGTGGTAACCCCCTTCGGCCTTGGCAATTTTAGGCTTGCCGGTATAAGCACGGGCCGCTTTAATCATGGCCATTACCGCTTCAGTTCCAGAGTTCATGAAACGGATTTTATCAAACCCGGGAACCCTGTCGCACAGCAATTTAGCATGTTCTATTTCAATTTCGGTGCCGATTGTATAGGCAGTGCCTTTTTGAATCTGTTTGCACACCGCATCCACAATGGCAGGATGAGCATGACCATGAATCAGGGAGGCAATGTTGTTGGCAAAGTCAACCTTTTTTACTCCGTTAATGTCGGTTACATAGCAGCCGGCTGCCTCTGAAACATAAAAAGGGTGAGGCTTGCGGTACACCACATTGCGGCTGATACCGCCCGGCATAACTTCGCAAGCCTTTTTATACAATTCTTCCTCGGTTTCTTTGGCTTTTATCAATTCATTTTGCAGTATTGACATGGCTTGTAGATATTTTTGATTGGTTGGATTAATATTGTTTCAGTTCGGCTTCTGTGCAGCTTTTAAGGAATTCAAAGTCAATTCCTGGGGCCATTTCCCGCACAAACATTCCGTTATCGGTGACATCAATTACGGCATAATCGGTGTAAATATGGCTGACTACACCTTTCCCGGTAAGGGGATAAGTACATTCCTTTACAATTTTGGGCTCGCCGTTTTTGGTGGTGTGCTGGGTAAAAATGATGATGGTTTTTACACCTTCCACCAGATCCATTGCACCGCCAACCGCAGGAATTGCGCCAGGCTCACCGGTTGACCAGTTGGCAAGGTCTCCGTTTTCTGACACCTGAAATGCGCCAAGCACACAAATGTCGATATGACCGCCGCGAATCATCGCAAAGCTGTCGGCATGATGAAAAAAGCAGGATCCTTTGATGGTAGTAACCGGTTTTTTGCCGGCATTGATCAGTTCATCGTCCTCATCTTCTTTGGCAGGTGATGGACCAACACCCAGCAATCCGTTTTCGGTATGAAAAATAACTTCTCTGCCTTCGGGAATGTAATTGGCAACCAATTCGGGTAGTCCGATGCCAAGGTTTACATACGCTCCATCGGGGATATCGCCGGCGATTTTCTGAGCCATTTGTTCGCGATTCCAGCCTTTGATTTCTGCTACCATGGGTACCTCCTGTTCTCCCTGATCAGTTGATTTTCGCTGACGGGATGGGTGATTTCAACTACTTTTTTTACGAATATTCCGGGTGTGACCACGATTTCAGGATCAATACTGCCAATCTCAACTATTTCAGAAGCCTGCACAATGGCTGATTTTGCAGCCATGCACATTACGGGACCGAAATTCCGGGCAGTTTTGTTGAACAACAGATTTCCGTAACGGTCGGCAGTTTTGCATTTAACAAGCGCAAAGTCTGCTTTTATTCCGAATTCCATTACATAGGGTTTGCTTTCGAAAATCCGGGTTTCCTTGCCAATGGCCAGGGGAGTATTTACCGAAGTAGGGGTGAAGAATGCAGGAATTCCTGCGCCACCGGCCCTGATGCGCTCAGCTAATGTTCCTTGCGGAACAAGTTCGAGTTCAATTTCGCCCTGACGGTAAAGCTCCGGGAAAACGATTGAATTGGCTGTTCTTGGAAATGAGCAGATCATTTTTTTTACCTGCTTGTTTTCGATAAGTGCTGCCAGACCAATGTGACCGTTGCCGGTGTTGTTGCTCACTACGGTGAGGTTTTTTGCACCGTGGTCGATCAGGGCATGTATCAGTTCAATAGGGCTGCCGGCTTCTCCGAATCCACTGATCATTATCGTGGCTCCGTCAAAAATATCAGCAACAGCTTCAGCGGCTGTCTTTGCTACCTTGTTGATCATATAAAAGTTTTAAGGTCAACTATTTCTTGCGCGATGTCTTGATGGATGACTCCAGATGTGACTCAATGGCGTTCAGTTCTTCTTCAAAGAAATGTTTGTCAGCACCATAAGGCTTCAGGTTGGCCATTGTGTTTTCAAGCTCATCATATTTAACAAGCATTACTTTATCCATCCATTCCATGTTTCTGGCTTCATTGAATTTCAATGCAAAAAGCTTTTCTCCATTGTGCTCAAGTGTACCCAACATGGATATTTTTCCTGCTGAAGAAGTCATGGTGATGTATCTCGACGGGCGATTGATTGATGCCAGTGACCTGTAAACCTTGCTGAATACCTCGTTTATCTTTGCTAACGGCTGTGTAAAATAATGATGCTCACCAGTTGGACGGGCGCAGTACATAGAGTGGAATCCCACACCAAGCATCGCCAGCAGATTGCCGAGATCGATCCAGTTTTGTGCTGAACGGTCAACATCTACTTCGCCGTTTTCGTCGGAGAACAGACTGATGTGGTTCATAATGGGGCTCTGGCTTTTTACTGTTGCTCCATGCGCTTTGAGCCTGCGGATTGCAGCTACGGTGCTGGGGTTCATTAACTCGCGCGGGGTAGAGAAATGCGACATGAAAACAAGTTGTATCCCATTGTCGTACAACTTCTGAAACAAACTGAGCATCTTGTTGTAAGATGGCATAATCACCAGTTCGGGATTGAAAGTAAGCACGCGGGTTCCCAGTCGGATGGTTTTGATATGGCCAAGCTCAGGATCTTCAATGATGGGTGTAATGTAATTTTCGAAGCGATCGGCACTGATATATCCGGCATCACCACCGGTAATCAGCACATCGCTCACTTCTTTGTGTTGTTTCAGATAATCATGAATCTGCGAAATGTCCCTCTGTACAAACATATCCTCATCACCGCGCACCTGTGCATGACGGAAACAGTAATTACAGAAAGCAAAACAATTTTGAGTTTGTACGTCGAAAATCAACTGGCATTGCGGATATTTGTGCTGACTGCCTTCAACCACAACAGCTTCGCCATCGGTATTGATGAAAGTTGGTTTGTTGATCTGTTGCTTGCCATCGTGTGGATTGGTTTCCTTCATGTAATCCTTCACAATCTGCATTTTTTCCTCTTCGGATGATGCACTCAGATAGGCTTTTGCAACATCGGGGCGAATCATGCCCGGCTGAGGAAATACCAGCTGAAAAACGGAGTCTTTTTCAAAGTTTGCCCAGTTGATCGTATTCAGCACATGCTTGGTTGCCATGAAACGGTAAACATGAATGAACAGTTCGCGTTCTTCAAGATGTCCGATGTGTATGCCATTTTCTTCAAGAATGGCATTGATTTCTCTGAAGCCATTTAACCCTGTGTATTGTTTTTTATCGTTGAAATGAAACTCTTCCTTTTCACGCATACCGGAATGTTGCGGAAAGGTGGCATGCAAACGGCTCAAAACACCGGTTGGCAGAAGGTTTTCTTCACGGATAACGGCTTTGGTTTCATCGGAATAATGAAAGCGTTGCATCAATTCTTCTACATCAGTCTGGCTGAAAAGCACTTTTTCAGGTGCGGCTGTCATAATGTTGTTGCTCATTTCAGGTGATTTTAATTAAGTTCTTGGTTATGTTGTTTTTGTTTGATTCAGCTTGTTGACTCTTCAGTTTTTGGCTAACCTGTTTCCCGTATTTTTTTCAAAAAACCCGGGCAGTTTTTCCGGTCAATTCATTTTATTACGTCTTTTGTTTTCAGAAATCGATTGCAATGGTATCCAATTTCCTCCTGAAATGACGCTGACCAGACGAAAACCACAAAGGCTTCACCACTTCAAAAAAAGCTACATTTGTTTCGGGAAATATTATGTAACAAATTGTCCCTGAGTGTCTTGTAGTGTTTTTGGAAGTTGTGGTCAGGTTCCGTTTTTATAAATAATTCTGCTCAAAAATGCCTTGCATTTCAGGTGGTGAAAGTAAACAAAGACTTGGACTTAAGCCATGAAAATCGGGAATTTTTTTTCAGGGTTTCGGATGCGCTTTTTTCGATAGGAATGGATGCTTTGAGAATAGCTTTTATACAGAAAACCTAAGGAATCGGTTTTTTTTGATCCGCTTTAGCGAAATTATTTTGACATGGTGGGTTGGGTCAGCGTTGCTCCTGTTTAATACATTCACAATCAATTATATACTATGTCATGCGGAGTTGAGACTCAAAAAAAATGAGCATAATGCGGATATGACAGGTGTAAACAGCATCCTTGTTCATCTTCAGAAAGTTTGAAAGCATTTTTCCACTTTCCAGTGAGAAGGATTAACTTTCTTGTGGGAAGTTATTTCGCCCTTTCAGGGCTTATTTTCAGGTATTACATCACAGTATCACAGGGCTTCGCCACTGTGTTATCAGATTTCGCCCTTTCAGGGCTATACATATTAAAAGTCTGGAAAGAGCGCAATGAATTAGCTATAGGAAGAACCACTTTATCTTAATGAAAACATAATAATGAAAGCCCTGAAAGGGCGATATACATTAACGATGGGTGAAGCCCATCGTAATGAAGCAATTACTTTCTAAGCCCTGAAAGGGCGAAATACAAAACGTTATGCATTTGATTAAATTCAAATCTGTCTTTGGCAGGCACGTGCAGGAAAGAATAAAACGATTAAATTTCAAATAATGAAACGCAGTTCAGATTGTTATTCAAACAATTCACTGATTTCTTCAGTACTCAGCTTCGCCAGAAATTCTTCAGATTGAATTACACTGTCGGCAAGTTTGCGCTTTTTGTCCTGAAGCCGTATGATTTTTTCTTCAACAGTCCCGGTTGAGATAAAGCGGTAAACAAACACATTTTTGTCCTGACCAATGCGGTGTGAACGGCTTATGGCCTGACTTTCAGCCGCGGGATTCCACCATGGATCAAGCAGAAATACATAGCCGGCTTCCTGAAGATTCAATCCTACACCTCCGGCTTTCAACGAAATAAGGAAAACCTGTACGTCATCATCTTCTTTGAAAGTATTTACAACTTCTTCGCGGTTTGAAGTTGATCCTATAAGTTTCGAATACTTTATGTCATGTTCCTGACACCAGTTTTCGTATAGTTCAAGGTGTTTAACAAAGGATGAGAAAATCAGAACTTTGTGATTTTCAGCAATTAAGGTTTCCAGTTTTTCGGTAGCATCTTCAAATTTCCCGCTGCCGATATTATTTTCATCACCTGCAAGTGCGGGATGACAAGCAATCTGCCTCAGTTTCATCAGAGCCTTTAGCACCAGAGTTGCATTCATGTTTTGTTCGCCGGAAGCCAATTGACTCAGTAGCGTATTTCTTATCCCTGACTTTTCGGTTTCATAAATCTTCTGCTGTTGGTCAGTCATTGTGCACCAGGCTATCGACTCGCTTACCGGAGGCAATTCAGGGGCAACTTCAGACTTGGTCCTGCGGATGACAAATGGGGCAATCATCAGTTTCAGCTTTTCTGTGGCATCCTGCCTCATGTGCTTCCGCGAAGGATTTACATATTCCGTTTGGAAAGTTTTCAGGATTCCGAGCATACCCGGATTTACATACTGCATTTGCGACCACAAATCCGCCAGGCTGTTCTCGACAGGTGTGCCACTCATTGCCAGACGGTTTTTGCACTTAATCCTGAAAGCAGCTTTTGCTGTTGATGAAGCAGGGTTTTTTATCTGCTGACTCTCGTCGAGTATGGCAACAGTAAAATTGTATGTTTCAAGTTTTTCAATGTCGTTGCGAAGCGTGCCATACGTGGTGAGAATTACATTTGCGCGCTTCAGCATGGGCTGATTGATCTTTCGGTTCGGGCCGGTATAAGTATGTATCCTTATCCAGGGGGCAAATCGTTTCAGCTCATAATACCAGTTGTGGATCAGCGAAGCCGGCATTACAATCAGACTGGCTGTTTTTGAAACGGCAGGAAATGCTTTGGTTTCCGAATGCAAAATATCGGATGCTGGTGCCAAAGCGGAAAAAATATCGAGTTGCAGACCAGGGCCGGATTCTTTGTCCTGATTTGATTCCGGAATCTGAATTTCGTCGGTTTGAGGATATAAATCAGCAAGCAGCGCTATTGCCTGTAAAGTCTTTCCAAGCCCCATATCATCGGCCAGAATACTTCCGAAATTTTTGCTGAAAAGGTTTGAGATCCGGCGATAACCATATTCCTGATAAGGACGGAGCGTTACATTATGCAGTTCGGGAAGCGGTGACGATAAGTTTGGATGCACTATTGCTGCAAGTTCCTCGGCTTCAGGAAACTGAAAAGGTTTCAGCAGCATAAAATGATGTTTCCTGATGCGCGGTTTGTCGCCAATTCCTTCGGCAAACATCATGAGCTCAGTATATTCTGTCATCCAGGGCTCGGGTATCAGAAATATTTCACCCGAAGGCAACACATATTCCCTATCTCCATTCAGGATATTTTCCCTTAGTCTGAAAAACGGAAATGAATAATTGCCTGCTTCTACCACTGCGTTAAGATCGAACCAATCGTTGGTGCAGCGTATGTTGGTTCTGAATGTACTTTTTGCCAGTATAAAACCTCTTTCCGGATGCTGTCTGATTTTGAATCCGGCTTCAGCCAGATCAAACTGATGTATAATCAGCCAGTCGATCAGCGCCAGAAACGAGGAACTGCTTTCTCCCGGAAGTTTAAAAGTTGCAACGCTTTGTGCAAGTCCGAAGCTTTTGAGCTTTTTCTGCATTTCTTTTTCCCATGCCAATTCACGTTTCAGACGCGAAAAAACAAATCCATCTTTATCCGCAAACATTGAGGTGATGGATTTATTTGGGTTGTTGGGCTGTATGTTTTTGTCACCATACGCAAATGAGAGTATAATAACGGGTTTGCCCTGCCAGTCGATATCCGGAGTAATTTCAGCTTCAGGCTCGGGTTTGATGGTTTCTACCTTAAATCCTTCGGCTTCTATCTCACAGCGGTTGACAAGTTTGCGGATAAATTTCCCGAAATAGTCCTTTTCAATGCGTTTGGGAATTTCAATGGATTGCTTTTTGAGGAAAGGACTCAGCAGATTCCCGTCAATTTCAGAGTCAAAAAATAAAAGGTGCTTTTCGTGAAGCAATAAGCAAGGGTCTCTGGTAATGATGGCATTGCCGGGTTGCATAAGGTCAATCTGCTTATTTCCCATAAAGGCACTCAGGGTATAACTGGTTCCTTCGTCGGTGCGGGTAAAGTTAAGACGGGCTCTTGCAGGTATGGGTTCTATAACTACTTGTTCGTTTTCATAAAGGTTTGGCAATGTTTCGTGCATGTAAACCTGAATGTTGTTTGCGATGATAAGCTTTATAATTTCTGACAGCGTGTTGTCGATAAAAGGCATCACCACCGATTTCATATAATCCTTATCAATATCTTTCAGAAAACTGCCGGGTTTGCTTTTTACAGGGGCGAAACGTTTGACAAGTGTCTGCATTTCGATGGAATTTGCAAGGGCAGCAATTTGCGAACCTACGTCCTGACCTTTTTCAGGGTCGAGTTGCTCATCTTCCGAAATGCGTCCTTTGGCGGTAAGATAGCCGCTGGGATTGACAGTGCAGAAATATGGGTGAATATTAAAACCCTGAGGATCTGCCGGCTTCATTATGCATACGGTAGTGGTCTCAGGGGGTGCTTTTGATAGATCAATTGATTTGCGTGGCATATTTTCGGAATTTCCCATGAAAGGGGCAATCATGTCGTTTTGCAAAAATACGGCTTTCTGACGGTCATCTCATTGTAAATGAAAAAAATAGTAATTTGAACGTAAAGTAATTCCTGATAGTTGAAAACGAAAATCCTTCGTTATGGGTTTTTTGTCAAAACAATTAAAAAGAATAAAATGAAAAACACTGTATGTATTATCGTGTTTCTTAATTGTCAATAACTATTTTTGCCGGAAGGTTCATGAATTGATTTCCCGGCTTTTAAACTTAAAATATGTCATACAATTTCAACGAAATAATCGAAAGAAGCAATACTGCATGTGTGAAATACGACTTGCGGGAAATGTTCTTCAAAAATGAAACAGTGCTTCCCATGTGGGTTGCCGATATGGATTTCCGTACTCCTGATTTTGTGATGGACGCCATCCGTAAACGGGCATCGCATGAAATTCTGGGTTATTCAATCAGAACAGATTCCTATTTTTCTTCGCTCATTAACTGGCTTTCCCGAAGGCATAACTGGGAAGTTAAAAAAGAGTGGATCGCATTTTCGCCGGGGATTGTTCCGGCTCTGAATATGTGTACGCTGGCTTTTACGCGTCGCCGCGACAGGATTATTGTTCAACCGCCGGTCTATTTTCCTTTTTTTGATGCTGTTAAAAAACATGGCCGCAAACTCGTTTACAATCCTTTGGTTATAAAAAATGGAAGGTATCACATGGATTTTGAAAACCTTGAGCAGTTATGTCGCGAAGGAGCTTCCATGCTGATGCTTTGTAATCCGCACAACCCGGGTGGAACTGCATGGACCAAAGATGAACTGGAGAAAATGGCCGGCATTTGCCTGAAATACAATGTGTTGATGGTGTCTGACGAGATTCACAGTGATCTGGTGAATATCGGTTACAAACATACTGTTCTGGCAGCTATTTCACCCGAAATCGCAGCGCAGACCATTACATTGGTGGCGCCCAGCAAAACTTTTAATCTGGCTGGATTATCAACTGCTTCGGTTATCATCAGCAATCCTGAACTGCTGAAAAAGTATAAAAACGTGATTGAGTCTCTGCATGTTGAGATGGGCAATCTGTTTGGAAATATAGCTGCTGAAGCGGCCTATACTAATGGCGATCAGTGGGTTGATGAGTTGCTGGCCTACATCGACGGAAATATCAGTCAGTTGGAAAAATTTGCAGCAGAAAATCTGCCAAAGGTTAGAGTTATGCGCCCCGAGGCAACCTATATGGCATGGCTCGATTTCAGGGAAACCGGAATGACCGATGCGCAACTTATGGATTTTATGGTAAATGATGCAGGGCTGGGCTTAAATGCAGGCAAACAATTCGGCCCGGGAGGAGAGGGTTTTATGCGCATAAACCTTGCCTGTCCACGGTCGGTGGTTGATAAAGCTTTATTGCAAATGAAACAGGCGTTTGACAAACTGATGTAAGTGCTTCGCTGTCGCGCGTCGCTGGCGCGCGTCCCCCGACGCGTGCCTCAGTTAACTCGTACCTTAATCCAATCCCTACTTTATATTATGAAACACATTGGTGATGTCTTCATCATCATCCATGCGTTCAAGCATTTTGTCGAAATCGGCCTGTTGTTCTGGCGTAAGGGCTTTGGTGTCGTTGGGAATCCGTTCAAAGGCAAAGCTTAATATTTCGAAGTGATTTTCCTCCAGGTATTTCTGAATCGGGCCGAAACTGGTAAATTCCGAATAAATATGAATTTCGCCTTCATCCACAAAAATCTCTTCTACGCCGTAGTCAATCATTTCAAGTTCAAGGTCTTCAATTTCAATGCCTTCCTTCATGGCAACCTTAAAAGAGCATTTGCGTTCAAATAGAAAATCGAGCATTCCCATGGTTCCCAGACTGCCTCCGTTACGGGTAAAGTAACTGCGCACATTGCCAACGGTACGGGTTGGATTGTCGGTGGCAGTTTCAACCACTACTGCAATTCCATGAGGGCCATAACCTTCGTAAACCACTTCTTTGTAGTCGGTTGAGTCTTTTGATACTGCTCTTTTTATCGCACGTTCAACATTCTCTTTCGGCATATTTTCGCTTCGTGCATTCTGAATAAGCAAACGAAGCTTTGGATTCATGGCCGGATCAGGGCCGCCGGATTTAACCGCCATTTCAATATCTTTTCCGAGGCGGGTAAATACCCTTGCCATATTGCCCCAGCGTTTCATTTTTCGTGCTTTGCGGAATTCAAATGCTCTTCCCATGGTATAATGTATTGCTGATTTAAAAACGAAATCTTAAAGGGCGCAAATTTAGCACGATTTTTATAAATCAGCCGTTGTGAAGTTTGTGTAATTTTTCAAAACTCATTTTTTAGTATTGCACACTGATGACACGGATTAAACAGATATTCACGTATTTTTTTTCTTATCTGTGTAAATCCCTTGCATCAGTGTCATCCGCGTTCTATCGGCAGATGAACATGCCGAATGGCATACCCTATTTAAAAAACATCTAAACTAAAGCCAGTCTAAAGCTGAGTTAATCTGGTGCTTATCTTTGCAAAAAACAATTTCAATGACAGAGGACATTAAAAAGTTAAGGCATCAACTGCACCAGTTTCCTGAACTTTCCGGAGCAGAAACTGAAACAACACTATATATATCAACTTTGTTAGCAGAATTAAATCCTGATTTGCTTCAAAAAGGTACCGATGGAAAGGGTGTCTGGGCCGTATTTGATAGCGGAAAACCCGGGCCGGTGGTTTTGTTCCGGGCCGATATTGATGCACTTCCGATCAATGAAACTTCAAATCTTCTTTACGCATCGGCCAATCAGGGAGTTTCGCATAAGTGCGGACATGATGGTCATGCCGCCATACTTGCAGGATTTGCCTCAGAGGTTGCTGCAAATCGTCCTGAAAGAGGGAAACTGATTCTTTTATTTCAGCCTGCTGAAGAAACCGGCAGAGGGGCTAAGGAAATTCTTGAAAATCCTGATTTTAATTTGCTTAAGCCGGATTACTGCTTTGCAATACATAATCTGCCCGGCTTTCCGGCTTCATCTGCAGTGGTGAGGGCCGGAACTTTTGCTGCGGCTTCGTGCGGAATGATCATCAAGCTGAAAGGCCGCACTTCTCATGCTTCTGAGCCTGAAAAAGGACAAAGCCCTGCATCGGTGATGGCACACTTGATGTCCGGTTTGCCTGGATTAACTAGAAATGGAAATGCAGCAAAATTCAGTGATTTTGTAATGCTCACACTGATTCATGCCAATATGGGTAAACCTTCGTTCGGAACTTCTCCGGGCGAGGCTGTGTTGATGGCAACGCTACGCGCTTACCTGAACGAAGATATGGAGTATTTGTGCAAGCTTGCTGAAGAGATGGTAAGCAAGGCATCACAAAGTGCCGGGCTGGATTTTGAAATCACTTATACCGAAGAGTTTCCGGCAACCATCAACCATGATGAACCTGTAAAATGGGTGACAGAAGCTGCAAATGAAACGGGTACAGCGTTGCTCAGTGCTGTTCTGCCATTCAGATGGTCAGAAGATTTTGCGCATTTCGGACTGCAAAGCAAAGCTGTTTTGTTTGGAATCGGTGCCGGTGAAAATCATCCTCCACTTCATCATCCCGATTATGATTTTCCCGATCATATTATTCCTGCTGCTTTGAAAATGTGGGGCGCTGTTTATCGGAAGCTTTTAAAGTAGGAGCAGGATTTAGAACAAGGAGACAAGGTGAGATGGGGACAAGGGGAAAGTGAAAAGTGAAGAATGAAAAGCGAATTTGGAAAGAGGTGAGAGGTGAGAGGTGAGTCGGAGACACGGAGAAATGGAGACTTGGAGACAAGGGGAGAAGTGAGAGGTGAGTCGGAGACACGGAGACAAGGTGAGATGGGGACAAGGGGAGTGCACGGAGGTCGAGCGGTTGGTGAAGGCAGGAGAAGGTACCGCGAGGCAGTCTGCCCCGTCGCACTTTTGTGACGGAGGATGAGGTGATTTATTCAATTTCTTTCAGCGGTTGCTGGTACTGGTTCTTTTTTGGGCTACGACCAAATACCGAGAAGTGGATGTATCTATCCGGATTTAAACGCATATCTTCGAGCAGCAGATTCAGTTCGCGGGATGCTGTTTCAAGCTCGTTGTACATTTTCTGGTTGTTAACCAGTTGGCCCAGAGAGCCTTCTCCCTGTTCAATTTTTTGAACAATGGAGTTTAATCCGCTCACAGCCCGGTTTACTTTGCCCATGGTGCCTGCCACATCGGCCTGAGCCAGAGAATCGCTTAAAATAGCTACATTGCTGATGATACGATTCAGGTTTGCATTGTTATCCTTCAGGTTTGAGCTGATTGACTCCACATTTGAAATTATCCTTGCCAGTCTTATTTTCTGACCATCTACCAAAGTATCGATGGCCAGGGTTGAACTTTCCAGATTCTGCATTGTCTTTCTGAGGCTCAAAACCGTTCCGGTCAGATTGTCGCGGGTTTCTTTGTTGAAAATATCGCTGAGCACATTCAGCACAGTATCGAATGAGGTAATGAGATTTTCGGTTTTTCGCATGATGGGTTCCACCATGTCATTTACTTCGTCCTGAAGACTAAGCTGCATTGCCGAAATCAGGGTGTCGCCCGATTGTGCCATTATCGGCGAATCGCCTGGAATAATCTGAATGCCTCTGGTACCAAGCAGGTCGGAACTGAAAATACGGGCTGTTGAATTGGAGGGAACTGGAACATTGTTCGACATATTTATTTCTACCACAACACGTTCCGGATTTCCGGGATAAAAATACATCTTGTTGACCTGCCCTACATTCAATCCATTGATAGTGATTGAGTTGGCCGTCATAAGGCCGGCTACATTGTCATACACTGCATAGAAAATCCTCTGCTTTCTGAATACATCACGGCCTTTCAGAAAATTGTAGCTCCAGACAAAAGCAGACAAAGTCACCACTGTAAGAATGCCGACTTTTACTTCACGCGAAAATTTGAATATCTTCATAGTAATTCCTAAAGAGACAAAGGTATAAAAAAAGTAAAATGTTTGAAGCGCCAGATCAGAAGATTAACCTGAAATCCACAAGTTTGTCGCTGATTCATTGAAAGTCAGGGCTTGACTCGTGATTACCTGGTATTTGTAAAATGCTTGTTCTCAATCAGTCATACTCTGATTTATAGATTTCAGGATTAACAAAAGCATTGCCATTCATTGTTCCTCAGTTTCACAAAGGCACGGCATTAATTCAAAAAATATATGCTTTTTTGTGGCTAAAATCAATTGGTTTGTTATTTCATTGACATCTCACGGGCCTTATTCAAATCAATGCGCTCTCCATTTAAAAAAGCAACAACAAAAGCATCTTTGAATCCACGCCTGACCATTTCTGCCCTGACTTTAAGCGCTTTATCAAACGAAGATTCATTTCCTGCGGTGTATTTATACATTCCCTGATGCAGATAATAATTAACCGAAGGAATATCCTTAAATTGTTTTGCAGATGTCGCTATCATCGTTTTTGAGATCATAAACTGGACCCTGAAAACCAGCCCTGAAGAGTTTTGTGATTTTTCAGCAACAGCGGTATTCTTATTTTCAACACTCTGATTGTTCTGCTCTTCTGAAGCAGTCGAGTAGTCACTAATGTCTTTTGTCAGAATATTTTCAGCCAAAGGGAATGACTTATTGCCTTTTTCAACGCTTATTTTATAATCGCGGATGGCGTTATAAATCGACTTTGCAATGTTGTTCTGTCCCTGTTCCGAAGCCAGCAGTTTTTCTTCTTTGGCATTGCTGATAAAGCCAGCTTCTATAAGCACCGAGGGCATGGTGGTTTTGTAAAGAACCAGAAATCCGGCTTGTTTTACTCCCCGGTCATAAAAGTTAACAACGTCTCTGAAATATTTCTGAACACCTGATGCCAGATACAGACTTTGATCGAGGTATGCATTCTGAAGCATCGAGAAAAATATAAAACCTTCGGGTGATTTAGGGTCAAATCCTTCATATTGAACATGATAATCATCTTCAAGCAGAATGGAAGCATTTTCGAGCTGAGCAACAGCAAGGTTGGCGTCGCTGCGGTGTAACCCCATTACATAGGTTTCTGATCCGTAAGGGGTTGTCGATTTATTTGCATTGCAATGGATGGAAATAAACAGATCTGCTTTGGCTTCGTTGGCAATTCTGGCCCTGCGGTGCAACTCAACAAAGACATCTGTTTTGCGTGTGTATATCACCTCAACATCTTTCATGTTCTCATTGATGAGCTTACCGGTTTTTAAAGCAATGGCAAGTACAATGTCTTTTTCTTTGCTTATTTTGCCAACTGCGCCCGGGTCGTGACCACCGTGACCAGCATCAATAACAACCCTTTGCACCTTTTGAGCCGTTGAAAAAGAAGGCAACAGAAATATTCCGCAGACAAGCAGAATAAAAATGAGGAACGCACGTTTAAACTCCATCTATATTTTCGTTAGTTTTGACACGGTTTTCCAATAGGGCAGATGACAATTTTCGTTGTTTCAGCATGCTGGAAAACAGGCTTTTACGTAAACAGGTTTTTTGCACACTTTATCAGAACTGTTTTTTAGTCTGATTATTGTGGAAAAAAGGCCTGAAAAACAGACAAATTTAACATTAATTGAAATACACCGCTTCTGAAATAAGGCAGGTTTTAATTTTTACCTTTTTACTTGCCTTGAATTTAATTTTTTGTTTTGCGGTTTCACCGGGCAAATCCTATGCTCAGGAAGCGGATTCATCGTTATTGATTACACCCGATACCATTCGGATGGTGGTTGATACTTCTGTTTTTAATGTCAACAAAATAGCAGATACCCTAAAACCGGGGCAGCCCCGCCCGAAGAAGAAAAGCTCCATAACGAGTAAGGTCGAATACAGTGCCACCGATTCCATTAGTCTCGATCTGGAAAGGCAGAAGGTTTTCATGTATCGCGATGCCGACATCAAGTACGATAAAATTCATCAGAAAGCTGCATTTATCGAAATCGATTTTGGTACCAATATGCTCAGAGCAAGGCCATTGCTCGATTCAGCCGGGAAATCATATGGTAAACCTGTATTTATTGAGGGAGATCAGTCTTTTACTTCCGATCAGATCGATTATAACTTCAGAACCACCAAAGGCTTGATTAAGAATGTTATAACCAAGGAGGGTGAGGGGTACCTGCACGGCGAAGTGGTGAAGAAGCTGCAGGATAACATCAGCAATATGCGGCACGGGGGTTATACCACCTGCAACCTCGAACATCCGCACTTCAGTATTAAATTTACCAAAGCCAAGGTAATTCCGAACAATAAAATAATTACCGGACCTGCATTTCTCACCATTGAGGACGTTCCTCTGCCGCTTGTGCTCCCTTTCGGGATGTTTCCCAACAAACGCGGGCAGACTTCGGGCATACTTATTCCTACCTATGGCGAATCGGCCAACCGTGGTTTTTATCTTGAAAACGGCGGATATTATTTCGGCATCAATGATTATATGGAGCTGCGTTTGGTTGGCGATATCTATTCACGCGGAAGCTGGGCGTTGAAGCCACTGTTTAATTATCGCAAGCGGTACAAATTTAACGGATCATTCAATTTCAGCTATGCAATCAATACGGAGGGCATAAGAGAAACCGAAAGTTTCAAGCGAAACCGCGATTTCAGGGTTGCATGGACCCATAGCCAGGATCCCCGGGCAAGACCGAAGTCACGCTTCAGTGCAAATGTCAACTTTGTTTCAAGTCAGTACAACCGCTACAATCCTACCACAACGCAGGATTTGCTTTCAAATACTTTTCAATCGAGCATCAGTTATCAGACAAGCCTTTTCAAGGATAAGATATCGTTCAGTGGCGCACTGAGCCACAGCCAGAATACATCAACCAAACTGGTAAATCTTTCGTTGCCAAGTATTTCGATGTCGGCAAACCGGTTTTATCCGCTTCGCAGACCCGGCAAAGTTACCAACCTGAAGTGGTACGACAATATAAGCGTAAACTACTCGATGACAGCCCGCAATGATGTATCGGTAATTGATTCGATGCTTTTTAAACCCGCCATGTTCAATGCTTTCCGCAACGGGATGCAACACAAGATTCCGATTTCTTCAAGCATTAAATTCTTGAAACATTTTACCATGAGCAATACAATGGACTTCACCGAAAGGTGGTATTCGAAAAGTCTGCAAAGGACATGGGTTGAGGGTTTTATGGTTGACGACACCACATTTCAGCCGGGCTATGTTCGAAATGATACCATCGACGGATTTAAAGCCGGCCGAGATTTCGGATTTACCTCTTCTCTGAGCACAACACTTTATGGAATGGTGCAGTTCAAAAGGACTCCGGTAAGGGCAATCCGTCATGTAGTAAAGCCCTCACTTTCATTTTCGCTACGGCCCGATTTTGGCAGACCTGAGTTTGGCTATTACAAAGAAGTTCAGGTGGATACCATTGGAAATTTTCAGAGGTACTCCGTTTTTGGCGATGGCACTAATTTTTCATCCGTTTACGGTTCTCCACCCGATGGGCGCTCAGGAAGAGTGAATATGAGTATCAGCAATAATCTTGAAATGAAGGTTCGCTCAAAAAGCGATACAATAACCGGGACAAAAAAAATTATGCTGATTGAGAGTTTTTCTATCGGCACCTCATACGACCTGGCCAAAGATTCATTGCAATGGTCGCTGGTAAGCATCAATGCACGAACTACACTGTTTAAAAAGCTTCAGATTTCATATTCCAGTGTGTGGGATCCCTATGTGGTTACTACAACCGGGCGCAGAATCAATCAATTTGAATGGGATAAAAATCACCGCCTGCTGCGGCGCGACAATTCTGCATGGAGTTTCTCGCTGGATTATAATTTTGCTTCCGGAAAGAAGACGAAAGCTCCGTCGCCCAAATCGGATGAAGCCAAGCAAGAGCAGGAGGAATTCGTTTTGAATCCACAGAATTACATCGACTGGAGCAACCCATGGAACTTCGGATTCAGGTACAATCTGAATTACACCGGACGAAATATGCCTGCCACACAAACCGTTAAAAGCGAAGTGGTTCAAACGCTGGGTTTCAATGGCGATATCAGCCTTACCCCGAAATGGAAAGTTTCATTGGCATCGGGCTATGATTTTAAGTCGCACAAACTGTCATACACCTCAGTGAATATCTACCGCGATCTGCATTGCTGGGAAATGCGTTTTAACTGGATTCCGATAGGATATTATAAAAGCTGGAATTTTTACATAAAAGTGAAAGCCAGCGTATTGCAGGATCTGAAACTGAACCGCAAGAAGGATTTCAGGGATAATTAGGGATAGGTTTTTCAGCGATCAAATCACTTTTAATGTATATATTTTGCCTCTGGCAGATTGCTCGGCTAAGCGGCATTTGTAATGCCGCTTTGAACATCATTGAATTTGTAATTCAATTCTATCTTCCTGATCCGTGTTAAAGTTGTAAAATATGAAATTGCCTTTGGCAGATGCTTGGATAATTGCAAATTATCCAGTGTTCAGAGCGGCATTGCAAATGCCGCTCAGCTTTAACGTTGGTTCAATTTATTTACATCCTAATCAATATTATACGATGGTGGCTAAGCGGCATTTGTAATGCCGCTTCGAACATCATTGAATTTGTAATTCAATAATATCTTCCTGATTCGTGTTAACGTTGTAAAATGACGAAATTGCCTCTGGCAGATTGCTGGATAATTGCAAATTATCCAGTGTTCAGAGCGGGGTCGGATGGAAGTCCGTTCGGCGATCAAATCATCCTTAATGCTTATATCTTGCCGTATGATCGGCTAAGCGGCATTTGCAATGCCGCTTTGAACATCATTGAATTTGCAATTCAATACTATCTTCCTGATTCGTGTTAACGTTGTAAAATGATGAAATTGCCACTGGCAGATTGCTGGATAATTGCAAATTATCCAGTGTTCAGAGCGGCATTGCAAATGCCGCTCAGCTTTAACATTGGTTCAATTTATTTACATCCTAATCAATATTATACGATGGTGGCTAAGCGGCATTTGTAATGCCGCTTTGAATATCATTGAATTTGTAATTCAATATTTTTTCTTCCTGGCTAAGCGGCATTTAGCTTCGCTGAGCTCCCTCCGGTCGGTTGTAATGCCGCTTTGAACATCATTGAATTTGCAATTCAATGAAATTTTTTATCTTTGAAGCACTATGCCAACTGGTTATCAAATAAAAGATCAAACATCCCCATATTACCTTACTTTTCAGGTGATTTACTGGATAGATTTGTTTTCAAGACAAGCTTATCGTGACATTATACTTGATAGTCTTAAATATTGCCAACGTGAAAGAGGTCTTGAAATATATGCCTGGGTTATTATGAGTAATCATATTCATATTCTGGCAAAGAGTAATACCGGACAATTAAGCAGTACTATACGCGATTTCAAAAAATTTACCAGCAAAGCATTTATTCAATATATTTCAGATGGTTCTGATGAAAGCCGAAAGGAATGGATGTTGCGTTTGTTCCGACATGCTGCCAAACGGCAGAATAAAACAGGCGAATTTCAGGTTTGGTCACACGAAAACCATGCAATAGAAACCACCAGCAATGCTTTTATAGAATCAAAGGTTGAGTATATTCATAATAATCCGGTCAGAGCTGGAATAGTTAGCAAACCGGAGGATTATATGTATTCCAGCGCACCGGCTTATGCTGGTTATGAAGGATTAATTGATATTATCCCGATAACTTTCCGTGTAAAAACTGTTCGGTGATGAGATTGACTTTTAGAAATATTTGAAAGTTATTTGGATAATTGCAAATTATCCAGTGTTCAGAGCGGCATTACAAATGCCGCTCAGCCTTGGCGTTTGTTCAATATATTTTCATCGTACTAAATATTATACGCAGTCATTTGTAAAACCGTTCGGCGATCAATTCATACTAATGCTTATCACTTTGCCGTACGATCGGCTAAGCGGCATTTGCAATGCCGCTTTGAACATCATTGAATTTGTAATTCAATATTTTTTCTTCTGATCCGCGTTAAAGTTGTAAAATGATGAAATTGCCACTGGCAGATTGCTGGATAATTGCAAATTATCCAGTGTTCAGAGCGGCATTGCAAATGCCGCTCAGCTTTAACGTTGGTTCAATTTATTTAAATCCTAATCAATATTATACGATGGTGGCTAAGCGGCATTTAGCTTCGCTGAGCTCCCTCCGGTCGGTTGCAATGCCGCTTTGAATATCATTGAATTTGTAATTCAATAAATATTTTCAGTTAATGGATAATTGCAAATTATCCGGGTAAAAAATGATGCGTTTTCATTACCCCGCTCAGCATCATTCGATGCTCCCTTCAATCGCTTGCAAGTTCGCTTAGCAGCAGAACAATGCCGTGCTTTAATCTGCACCAGCGGTTTCCGACATCCGAAGCAATTCAGCTTCCAGCAATGGGTAAAGGTTGTTTGTGATTGTAGTAATTATGCGGATATTGCTTTTGATATCCTCGTCGGGAATGGCTTCGTCATTCAGCGCTTCCAGACGTGAAAGCACAGGTATGGCTTGTTTTATACCCATATGTCCGTAGCTGGTGAGAAGCCTGTGCGCCAGCATTTTAATTCCTTTTGTATTTCCTTTATCATAAAAATTCCAGAGTTCTTTCACTGCCGTTTGCGAGGTTTGTATAAACGAGCGGACAATTCCTGCCAACTGATCGGGATTGCCTCCGCTGAAAATTTCTGCTTCTCTCAGGTCAAATGGAGTTTCAATATTTCGCGATGCAGAAGCAGGGATATTAATTATTTCATGCAGCGAATTGGTAAGATATGATGATACACACTGCAAAAATCCGGTCTCACTGAAAGGTTTCTGCAATACTTCGTTAAAACCGGCATTTACATATTCCCGGTCAAATCTTTCAATCTTTCCGGCTGTGAAGGCAATTACAGGCACCAGTGCCACCAGGCGATCGGGATGATTTCTTATTATTTCCAGAAGTTCGAAGCCGCTTATTTCCGGCATTTGAACATCGGTCATAATGATGTCGTAATGGTTGGTATTAACCAGATCAATGGCTTGACGGCCATTGACAGCTATTTCAACCACCATGCCATGGTTCTCGGCAATAATGCGTGCCAGAAGTATATTGAAAACATCATCGTCAACAATCAGTATTTTTCTGCCTGCAATTTCAACATCTCTGATAACCGTATTTATTTCGGCGGCAACCGGCTCTTCATCAGATACTTTATAGGGAATGGTAACTGTAAATACTGATCCTTCGCCCGGTGTGCTTCTTACTGAAATGTCGCCATTCTGCAATCTGGCCAATCGGCGGCTAATGGCCAGTCCCAGCCCTGTTCCACCAAACCGGCGGGCAGAGGAAGATTCTGCCTGTCTGAAATCCTCAAAAATGGCAGATTGAGCCTCTTCAGGTATTCCTGATCCGGTATCCGCCACTTCAATGGTTGCAATGCAATTGTCGTTATCACATTCAATGTTGCAGACAATGGAAACAGATCCCTTTTCAGTGAATTTTATCGCATTGCTTAAAAGATTGTACAAAATCTGCCTTAGTCTCAGCGGATCTCCAAGCAGTACAAGGTTACTTCCGGCATTGCACGAAGCGTCAAATTCAATTCCTTTTTCGGCTGCTGACATTCCAAAAGTTGTAGTAACATCTTCAAGAACAGTACTTAGCCTGAAAGGAGTAGATTCCAGTTGTACCTTACCGGCTCCCAGTTTGGAAAGATCGAGAATGTCGTTTACCGTTTCAAGCAAATGATGCGACGAGCGGCGCACAGCTCCCAGGTATTCTTTCTGTATTTTGTTTAGCGGGGTATGAATCAATTGTTCTGAGAAGCCAATAATTGCGCTTAACGGAGTGCGGATTTCGTGGCTCATATTGGCCAGAAATTCTTCTTTTACCCTCGCCATATCGCGCGACTGGCGCCATGCATAAATCAATTCTTTTCGGTATAGATTATTTTGTCTTATACTTCTTATAATCAAAGCCATGAAGAATACAATCAAAAGGAGAGAGGATATTGAAATAGAACCAATGATAAGGATGGATAATCTTGCATTCTCTGTTGCTTCCTGTGTGCGGATTTGCGCTGCTTTGGTTTGCCTGGCTTCAATCTGCCTGAAAATTGCCATTACCTGATCAATGATCAACGAACTGTTGCGCAGCATATTTAACTCCTGCTCTTTCAGTTGATTATATGATTCCAGTTCTTTGTTTCTCACTTTCGATAAGACCTTTTTTACATTTTTATACATTCCTGTATCACTTTGTCTTACCAAAGCGGAATCTGAAACTACCTGAGTTCTGGTTAAAATCTTCGGAGGTTCGCTTTCAATAAATATTTCTTCATCGGGCTTTTTGCTGAATAACTTTTTCACCTTGTTGAAGAAGCCCTTTGTTTTAACCTCCGGATCTTTCATGAAATCCTTTTCAGCAGCTATGGTATCATAAGTGGTTATTACCGAAACAGATGTCCGAAGCACATTGCTGCTGGAGTCAGGAGATGCCGACCTGATCTGCGAATAGGCTTCCCGAACAAAATTAAACGATTCTCTTTCCATTTTGGTGATCAGATACTGGGTTATAATCTCATGCCGCATATTCAACAATGCAGATACGCTGTCAATACCTGATTTATTTTCGTGCAGGGTGGTTGAATTTAATTTCAATGAGTCGATGCTGGTTTCAACCTCATTGATCAGGTAACTATAGATGTTAAAGTATTCCTGATCGTTGGTAACGGCGTAGATTCGGAGGTTGTTTTCGGCTTCCGATAAATAAGCCAGCAGGTTTCTCAGCCTGAGTTGTTCAGAATCGGGTTTTGAAAGAGAAGCAAGGGTTTGGTTCACCGATCTGGTATTCTCGCGTACGAGATATCCGGCCGCTAACACAGCCATAAATGCAATTACAAATATGGTCAGAACTTTGATCTGAATTCCTCCGGGTCTGACGCGTCGCGGGTTTGATTCCATGATATTATTCGGTTACAAAATAATAACAGTTGATATTTCAATTGGTTTTATTAAGTGAATAGTGAAAAGTGAAAAGTGAAAAATCTGGATGAGTGTATAGATCAGGGTGTTATTCAGGATGTGCAGATTTTCGCAGATTATTATTTCTGTAAGGATTCTGTAAAAGGTATAGCAAACGTCCATCCGGCCATCAATCGGCTTGATAATGGTATTAAAATGTAAGGTGAAATTCAAAGAGGATCAGTTCAGGCTGTAAACAGTAAGGTATTGCCATTCACGGTTTAGTTCCATAAACCGGGCAACTGCCGGACATGATGGTTTGACCCGTAGCCCGTGTAAAACCGCATAATGGATGCCGTGTAAAATCAGATCGGCTGCCATGCCCTGACCTTTGAGTGCACCAGGTACGAAGGTGCTGTAAAAGTCCATTACTTCACCTTTTTGCCTGTAGGCAAGCCAGGATTCTTCTCCGTTTTGTTGAATAATAAACTTGTTACCGGTGTCGAGAATGGTATTTTTCATTGAAGTAGATTGGGCTTCTTAAATAGAGATGTAAAATTACAACGAATAATTCCGATTGGTTACAGGGGGTTCTTAAAATGGGTATAAATACTGATTCTGTTCTGCGTTTTTGAAGACTTATGCAATTTCAATAGTGAGGTGTTGGGTATAAATACGGATAGTTTATTATAAAGTTTTGTATTCGCTGATGATCTGCATACGTGTTTTGACATCCTAAGACTATTTCGAATGAATTTATTTAATCCCGATTTTGCCTTGAAGGATTCTTTTTATTGATTTAGCTGAGCCTCTGATCAGGGAACCAGGATATCATTATCTCGAACAAGTTCACTGTAACGCACAGTACGACGCCGACACCTCGCAGTAAGACGCCGACACCTCGCAGTACGACGCCGACACCTCGCATTACGATGACGACACCTCGCAGTACGACGCCGACACCTCGCAGTACGATACCGACACCTCGCAGTACGACGCCGACACCTCGCAGTACGATGACGACACCTCGCAGTACGATGACGACACCTCGCAGTACGATGCCGACACCTCGCAGTACGATGCCGACACCTCGCAGTACGATGACGACACCTCGCAGTGTGACGACGACGGCTCGCAGTATGACGACGACGTCTCGCAGTATGCCGACGTCACTGTTCCGCCCGTCCAAGTTCAGTTTGAGATTCCTCATTGCATTCGGAATGACGGCTTTCCAGGGGATATAAAGGGAAAAAGTGCAGTGGCGGCGAAGCCGCCACTGCACTTTTTCCCCCTCTCCTTAAGCGATCAATCGTCATTCCGATCGCAACGAAGTGATGAGAGGAATCTGTCGGTTTTCACTTCCAGCTCAGCCGTAGGGTTGGGGTGGGTAAAAAATGATGCATTTTCATCACCTGAATTGCCTTTTTTTTGAAATAAAACAGTAACACTCCATAATCTCATCATCCGGCAAAAATGGAATTAACCCATCATTTTACCGGTTTTTCACCCATTTAACCTGCCCGTGATGAAAAAAAATAAAAATTTTTCAAAAAAAATCAAAAATTATTAAGCTCTCCTGAGGCTGCCATTTTTTATAGTAAATAAAATTTACAAAGTTATTTTACAATTCAGCCATTTATAATGTGATAACAAGGCTTTCAATAGTCAATGCATGCTATAATGTTGTACTACAGCATTTATGACCTTCTGTTTTATTGATTTATTGATTTCTGTCATGTAAAATAAATTTCTCATTAATTTTATTAAATCTAAACAAATGCGATGCGAAATTGTAAAAACGACAATCAAGTGTATTATAAATCAAGCTTTAATGATATAAAATACGTGTAAATACGGATAGATTTTGATACTTTTTTGTATTACTTTTGAAGGAAAAAATGATATACTGATGATCATGTATCAACACGGTTAAAGAACCCGTTTTTATTGCTTTCAGAAAACAATAATTTAAGGTTCTGAAACCGAAAATTTTAATAGGAATATGATTACTGAATTAACCGGAGAATAAATCGAATCTTAGTCGTGGTGATTAATCAAAAAAAAAGCCAGAAAAACTGTATAGTATGGAAAAGAACTACTCACTAGTGTTAAATGAACCCACTGTAAGCACTGCCTTACCAGCGAGTTACCCTGTGAGTATTTCGGCAGACGCTTTTATACCCTTTTTCTTCACTAACCATTCGGCTGGATTTTTTTACGGACACTCACTTAAGTGCAGTGTTTCATTTCATTATGTCCGCTTGAAGCATGTTCACGGACATCTCAGCCAACCCCCGGACTCAGTACTAAACTATTGCAATACTGTTGAATACACGTTTCATCACAATGCCAGAAAATTATCAGCATATCAAATTTTTTTTAATAACATTGACTGCGTTGATTGACTTTTTTTGAAATGAGGCGTAATGTCCCGGTTTTATCCGCAATTTGTTTTGGGAGAGACAATTTTGCAATAGGGTAAACCAAAGGCTTACACACTCATCTTATTAAGGTTTTTGATCTTGTAGAAATACCGATCAAAGCAAGGCAGCCGGAATTTCAGTCAGCTTGGAGGCAACCGGCAGTAGTAGAATAGCCCAAAGAGGGCCGCTGATGTTATCAGCACAAAACGAACCAATCCTGAAGAGGGTGGGTCGTTTTGCGTTTGATCTCCTCCTCACCGTAATTCGCATTTTCCTTCCCTTTTTAGGTTCCTGTGTACGCGCGCGCGTAACGTACCTTATAATAGTGCTTTTTGCTATATCGCTGAATATCAGCGCTCAGCAATCAGTCGTTTTGAGCTGGCCCCTCACATCTCCCTACGAAGTTGCACTTCCCTCACCTGTTGCCACCCTTTCGTTTGCTGCCGGACGCAGTGTTGATTCCCTGAGTTTCTCCGCTGATTTCGGCGCAGTTTCCAGCGGCTGGAACACCGACAATCTTGATCCCGAAGCATACTACGAATACCAGATTACCCCGGCTCCCGGAACCAGCATCCTTATCAACCAGCTGAATTTTGAAGTCAGCCTGAGCCGCGTAAATATGCGCACTTCGGTGCAGTATTCCTACGATGGTTTTACCTCACAGAAAACCCAGATCGGCCACATCGTCTATATCGGCACCCCAGTGCCACGCAACCTGCCGGTAAAAACCAGCCTCCGCGTTGCTTACCCGCAAACCCTCAGCATTCGCTTTTACGGTTGGAGCACCGTTGATCATAACGTTACCTTCCACAACCGCAATGTAAGTTTCGAGGGTGTAGCTTTTGGGAAGGATCTGATTGCAGATGCAAATACGGATAACCTTGAAATTACGCCGGAAGAGCCAGTAGTTGAGCCTCTTGTTAAAAATGATAATGAGGAAATTGTAGCTGAGAATGAACCACTTGCAGCAATGGCGGTAGGGCCACAGGATACATTGATTTGGAGCGGGAATTTGGTGAAGGGGGTGATGGGAAGCAATGTCTATACGAGTTCTGGTTCATTTACAGTACCTGCTGGTGTAACATGCTTAAAAGTGGAAGCCTGGGGTGGTGGTGGAGGAGGAAGTTCCATCCAGCAGAATAACCGAGAAGGAGGTGGCGGAGGTGGAGGTGCTTATGCATGCGGTATTGTTACCGTTACACCTGGATCAACATACGCAGTTTCCGTAGGAAGCGGAGGTACCGCAAACATCAACGGTGGGAATTCTTCGTTTCTAACAATCCTGGCTGCAGGTGGCAGGGGAGGAGTGAACAATAGTGCTACACCTGGAATAGGTGGGCCAACTTCATCATCAACTGGCACAATTTTACATGGAGGTGGTAATGGAGCAGCTGGATCCAGCTCTTCCGGCGGCGGTGGAGGTGGTGCCGGATCAGGTGGTGCAGGAGGGAATGCAACAGGAGCAACAGGCGGAACCGGCACGGCAGTAAATGGCGGGAACGGAGGAAATGGTGTAACCGGATCTTCTAATGGTCTTTCGGGAAGCAATTATGGAGGTGGGGGCAGCGGTGCCAGGAAAACAAACGATACCGATAGAGTCGGTGGCTCGGGTGCAAGTGGACTTGTAATTTTAACTTATGTCAGTTCTCTATACAACATTACTCCGGGAGGAAGTTTTTGCTTTGGCTCAACGGTAACCATTGGCCTTAGCGGTTCTGAAACCGGAATAGCATATCAATTATACAGGGACGGGACTGCAGTAGGAAGCCTTGTCACAGGCACCGGTTCACCAATATCTTTTGGCAATCAAACAATAGCCGGGGTATATACAGTTCAGGGTGTTCTCATCGTTGGTTCAACCAGTTGCACCAGACCCATGACAGGAACTGTTGTAATAAATGTTTTACCAACAATTACTCTTGGTACTAATCCTTCAGTTTGTCAGGGCGTAACCACAGCCAACCTTCCATATACAGCCACTTTCGGAAGTCCAAACCAGTATAGCATAGACTACAATGCAGCAGCAAATGCTGCTGGCTTTATTGATATAACCAATTCAGCACTAACCGCAAGCCCGATTGTTTTGGTTGTACCCGCAGCCGCTCCTGCCGGCACCTACCTGGGCAACTTGACTGTAAGAAATTCAACTACCGGTTGTGTTAGTGTTGCCTATCCGATAAGTATAACCATCAATGCAGTTCCTGTTGCACCAACCGCAGCGATATCTGATAGAAATAACTTCTGCACCGATGATCCAGGAAATATCTCCCTGTCGGTTACCGGTGGTTCAGGAACTACTGTAAGATGGTTTACAGGTAGTTGTGGTGGCACGAGTATCGGAACAGGCAATCCATTGGTAATTGCATCTCCAACAGTTACAACAACCTATTATGCCCGTTGGGAAACACCTACCTGCGGTTTTTCTACCTGTGCTTCTGTTACCGTTAGTATTCTGCCTCCTCCTGCAACGCCAGGATCTATTACAGGGAATAATCCAGTTTGCCCCGGTATAAGTCAGACTTACAGCATTGCGGCTGTGCCCAATGCAAGCACATACAACTGGACAGTTCCGGGTGGATGGACCATCACTTCCGGTAATGGAACTACATCTATTCAGGTAACCACAGGAGCAGCCGGTGGAACAATATCAGTAACTGCAGGAAATGCCTGCGGAACCAGCGGCACCTCAACAATGGCAGTAACTGTAAGTCCCGGAACTCCTGTTACACCGGGACCGATTACCGGAACTGCTGCACAATGTCCCAATTTGACCAATCAAATTTACAGTATTGCAGCGGTTGCTAATGCTACGACCTACACATGGACAGTTCCCACCGGATGGACAATAACAGGAGGTGCCGGTACCAATACAATAACCGTAACCACCGGCAACACCGGCGACAACGGGAACATTGCAGTAACCGCTGGTAACTCATGCGGAACAAGCCCGGCCAGTATCCTTACTGTAACTGTAGGCGCCGGTACGCCTGCAACACCAGGGCCTATTACCGGAACTACCATACATTGTAATCAGCAATTTGGACAGATATACAGCATTGTTGCCGTACCCAATGCCACTTCCTACAACTGGACAGTTCCGGTCGGATGGACAATCACTGCCGGAAGTGGAACCAACAGCATAACAGTAAACACCGGACTAACAGGACAAAATGGGGATATTACAGTTACAGCTCAGAATGCCTGTGGAACCAGCGGAGCTTCAAGCCTTGCTGTTTCTGTGAATAAAACACCTGATCAGGCCGGCCCGATACTGCCAGCGCTCACGAATGTTTGTGAAGCAGGCACATACAACTTTAATGTTACTTCACCTCCACCGGCAGGTGTCACTTACACATGGTCAGTACCATCAGACTGGACCATAAATTCAGGGCAGTTAACAGCGGCCATCAATGTTACGGTTGGTGCAACCTCAGGAAACATTACCATAACGCCATCAAATACATGCGGCAACGGACCTTCAAACAGCCTGTCGCTTATTGTTGATCTTCTTCCTCTTGCAGCAGGGACCATCACAGGCAATGATGTAATTTGCGAAGGTTCTGAACAGACATTCAGCATTTTGCCGGTTACTGGTGCATCATCTTACGTTTGGAGTGTACCTGTAGGTTGGACGATCAATTCGGGCCAGGGTACCACCCAGATTGTGGTAACTGCCGGTATGGCTTCAGGTGTGGTACAGGTAATTCCTGTAAACTCCTGCGGGAATGGAACAGCAAGTGCTTTGAACGTGACGGTTAACCCGCTGCCAGCCGCATATACTGGTCCTAACGGCGATATTTGTGTGGGTGGAACCGTTCAGATAGGCGGGCCTGCTGTATCTGGAAATACTTACTACTGGGTTGCCGTTCCCCCGGATCCGGAAATGAATGTTAATATTTCTGATCCATGGATCACCCCGGAAGAGGATACCTGGTACACTCTTTTAGAAACCAATACAGCCACCGGATGCTCAAATACAAATTCAGTATTTGTGCAGGCAAAGCAGGAAATTGAAATCTTTCTTAACCCCACAGAACAAACCATCTGCTCCGGTGAGAATGCCTACATTCAGATCGGCTGTAATATACTGGGCGCAATTATCACCTGGGAGGCAATATTGACTTCAGGATCAGGTGTAACCGGCTATTCCGATGGAAGCGGCAATCTGATCAATCAAACACTAACAAACTCTTCAGGAGCACCAGCCGTGGTCACCTATTACATTACTGCTAAGGGCAACTCATCCGAAGAGTGTCTTAATAAAGAGTATGTTGAAGTAACAGTAAACCCTGTTACCACGCCGACTATCAGCGGCCCATCTGCCGTTTGCGAAAACTCAGGCGGCAATGTCTATACCACGGAATCCGGAATGACCGCTTATATCTGGACAGTAAGCGGAGGCACCATTACAGCCGGGCAAGGAACAATGCAGATAACCGTGACCTGGAATACACCGGGAGTTCAAACGGTGAATTTATTATACGATAATATTTATGGATGTACAGGTACATCGGCAAGTTACAATGTGACGGTAAACCCGATTCCGACAGCCACCGCTCTTCCGGCCACGCAGGGCCCCGTTTGCCCCGGTGGGACAATTACACCGATTGATATTACAAGCATTGTTTCCGGAACAAACTATGCCTGGACCAGAGACAATACCGTTGTACTTACCGGAATTCCAGCCAGTGGATCATCAAATCCCATTGCAGGTTCATTAAACAGCTCACAGCCGGCTACCCTTCAAACAACCGTTTTTAACATTGTAGCAACAGCAAATGGCTGCTCATTTACAACCCAGGCCGAGGTTATTGTTGGGGATATTACTCCGCCAACCATCACCTGCCAATCCAGTCCTCAGGTCCGTAATGCAAATACCGGTGGTTGTAATTATACGGTTGTCGGTGTTGAATTAGATCCCGTTTCTTATGGCGACAACTGCCCGGGTAGCACCATTAGAAACAACTTCAATAACCTGTCAACACTGGCCGGAGCTGTTTTACCACAGGGCACAACCAATATTGTCTGGACAGTCACTGCAGCCAATTTACAGACTGCGACTTGCTTGCTTACGGTAAATGTCACCGATAATCAAGCACCGGTTATCATCAATTGTCCTGTTGATTTTACAGTTTACACAGGCCCCGGTCGCACTACCTGTGATCAGGTGGCTACCTGGACAGAACCAACGGCAACCGACAATTGCGGAGGAGCTGTTTCATGGGTAAGATCTCATATCCCCGGTTCAATATTTCCGGTTGGCACAACAACAGTAACCTATACGGCAACTGATGGATCAGGGAATTCAGCGACCTGCTCCTTTGTTATTACTGTGATTGACAATACGCCGCCAACTTTTACTCCACCTGCCAATCTAACCATTTATGTCAATGCATCATGTTCTTATAATGCAGGCATTTCAATTACTGGAGATGTCAATAACGAAGCTGACAACTGCCCGCTAGGTGGGGCTCAGGCTGTATTCACTGATAATGTCGCAAATGGACCATGCCCGGGTACATTTGTTATTACCCGAACCTGGACTCTCACGGATGCCCATTCAAATACGACAACACATAATCAGATTATCACTGTTGCTGATAATATTGCACCGGCACTTACAGTTCCCGGAAATATTACAATTCAATGCGATCAAAGCACATTACCTGTTTTAACCGGGCAGGCAACAGCCACAGATAATTGTGGAGGACCAGTAACGATTACTTATTCTGATAATACAGTTCCCGGCTCCTGTGCTTCTGCTTCAACCATAACAAGAACCTGGCGGGCCGAGGATTGTAGTGGAAATGTGAGAACATTAAATCAGACTATCAATGTAATTGACAATATTCCTCCGGTTGCATCTATTCCTAATGTTACTGTTGCTTGTCCATCCAATATACCGCCGCGCAACATCAATGCTGTAACGGCAAGCGATAACTGCGGATCAGTAACAGTCGTTTATCTGGATGAAGTCCCTTACGGACTGGAAAATCAACCGGGTTATTGTCCTTACAGGGTTGACAGGACTTACAGAGTGACAGACCAATGCGGCAATTATACTGATGTTACACAGGTTATTACCATAAGTTCTACTTGCGGATGCTCACCCTGTGCTACTTCAAACTCTTTCTATATTGTTGATCTGGATGGGCAGCCTAGCGGAACAATAACATATTACAATGTTGAAAGAGAGGATAAATGCTGCGATGCCACTAAAGAAGACTGCGTTTCGTTTAATGTGAGAATTGATGATGATGCTGTCGGGGTTCAGATAAGCATTGATGGCGCCACTCCTTCTCCACAGGATTGGAGGATAGATTGCGAAAGTGTATCCATAATCGGAAACATTGTTTGTATCCCCGGCGGTCAATTCTATCTCTTCACTTATTGTAAACCAGGGGGTAATAAAAACGATTTTACCTTTACATCAATCCCTGGAATTGTTGCAACAGCTGAAATTACTACCCGCGTTGATTGTAATACCCAAATTACCATTGAAAATACGAATGTCACGAACCCTGTTTGGAACAGCGTTTTCCCGGGATTTCCAGGACAATATAATGGTTATCTCTCATGCACAACCTGCCCCAATCCAATTTTCACACCTGATGAAAATTCACCTCCTTTAATTTTATATCAGGTGTGTGGTGGATTGCCGGCTTCTCCGTGTATTGCTTCCGGCGTTGGTTGTGATACCGTAACCATACATGTTATAGATAGTATTTCTGTAACATTTAATGTTGATCCGGGCGCATTCTGCCAGGGCAATGTACCTGATATTATAGCTACAGTTACTCCTCCCGGAGTATATACACTGAGCTGGTACGACGCTTATGATGGATCGAATGGCACTGGTAGTATAGTCGGAACAGGCTATGGGTTTACGCCTCCCGGACCGGGTCAATATTCACTGGAGGTAAATGGTATGGATGGCGATATCCCGTGTAGTCAGTATATCTACAACTTTGACGTAGCTCCTGACGACGTGCCACCTGTTGTTACTGCACCACCAGACCTCACTTTGGAATGTAACGACCCCACAAACAACCAGCAAATTCAGGATTGGCTGTCACTGGCAACCGCTACAGATGACCACACACTCAACCTTTCTATCTTTAATGATTACGCTGGTATCAATCAAACCTGCAATTCATCAGTTCTGGTAACTTTTACTGCAACAGATGAATGTAATAACTCCGGCACAGACAATGCCACAATCTATATTATTGATACACAGGCTCCCACGTGGAACACTGCCTCCGGCGCCCTTAACCGCACAGTGGAATGCTCCGATGCAACTGCATTGGCTGCGGCTCAGGCTCTTGTCCCGTCAGCAACTGATCTGTGTGATCCGGCAACGCTGGTAATTACAAAAACTTCAGGCGCATTTGTCCCGGGCAGTTGTCCTCAGGCCGGAACCTATACCAATACCTGGACAGCAACAGACCTGTGTGGAAACGTCAGCGCTGTTTACACGCAAGTAATTACAATCACCGATATTAATGCACCGGTTTGGACCACATTGGCCGGATCTCTCAATCGCAACATAGATTGCGATGATTTTTCAGCGCTTGCTGCTGCACAGGCACTGCTTCCGGTTGCTACCGATAATTGCGATGGCACGCTGACTCCTGTGAAAACTGCCGGGGCACTTGTGCCGGGAAGCTGTGCCAATGCAGGTTCATACACCAATACTTTTGTAGTTACGGATGACTGCGGAAATACCAGCAACGTATTTACCCAGATCATTACCATCTACGATCCTAATGGCCCTATACTAAATCAACCCGCTGCAAATCTCACCGTTGAATGCGATGGCAGCGGAAATACCACCGAACTCAACACCTGGCTGAACAACAATGGAGGTGCAGTTGCTACAGACGCCTGCGGACCTGTTACCTGGGCGCATAACTTCACCACACTTTCTGACCTTTGCGGAGCAACCGGTTCTGCCACAGTAATCTTTACTGCTACCGATGGTTGCTTCAATTCCATAACAACTAGTGCTAACTTTACCATAACCGATACTCAGCCTCCGGTAATCACTTGCCCGGCCAATGTTGTTGGTCAGATTGATCCGCTTACCTGCGAGTCCACCACGGTAGTGCTTGGCATGGCCACCGCCACCGACGCCTGTTCGGCCACGGGTGAAATTGTGATTACCAACAACGCCCCTTCTGCATTCCCTCCAGGCGTAACCATTGTCACCTGGACAGCCACCGATGCTTGCGGAAACAGCGCCACTTGTCAGCAGACCGTTACCGTAGAAGATCTTATTCCACCTACAGTTGATTGCCCTGCTGATGTAACTGCGAATGCCGATATGGGCCATTGCGCGGCCAACGTTACCGTACCCGCTCCGGTGGTGACCGATCCTTGCCCTTATACCATGACCAACGACTATACCGGTACAGCAAATGCCAGTGGAAATTATCCCGTTGGTACAACCACCGTTACATGGACCATCACTGGAATTTCTGGAAACATAACCACCTGCACACAACTCGTTACTGTTATCGACACCCAGGCCCCAACCATTAGCTGCCCGGATAATCAGCTATTTACCGCACTTCCGCCAGATTGCGAATATGAAGTTACGACCATTCCTGATCCCGGGCTGACCGATAACTGCGGTACTGCTGCGCTTAGCCTCTCCTGGGTCGCTTTAGGTGCAACACCTGATAATGGAACCGGATCGGTTAACGGAACTATATTCCCGGTAGGCGTTACCACAGTTATTTACACTGTTACTGATGCAGCCGGCAATTTTGCAACATGTCAGTTTACGGTGACGATTAATGATGATGTTCCTCCTGCTTTTGTTGAATGTCCTGATGATATCACAGTATCAAACGATGCAGGTATGTGTCATGCCGATGTTATCGTTCCCGAACCTGAGGTTACTGATCCATGTGGAGAAATCGTATCTGTAATCAACGACTTCAACAATACAGGCAATGCAAGCGGGCGATATCCAATCGGTACCACCGAGGTTAAATGGACCATTACCGATGCATCTAACAATTCAACTACCTGTATGCAGTATATAACGGTTAATGACGTTGAACTGCCGATCATAGATTGTCCGGATGATGTTCTTCTTGAAGCAACACCGCCTGATTGTACTATTCCAAATGTTACTTTATCACTGCCTGCATACAGCGATAATTGCGACGATCCTGTCTTAACATGGGTTGCCACAGGCGCAACAACCGGCTCGGGAACAGGTTTTGTTACCATTACTACCTTCAATGTGGGTATAACAGTTATCTCCTACACAGTTACCGATGCTTCCGGCAACGAGGCAAGCTGTTCATTCAACGTTGTTGTAAACGACGATGTGCCTCCCACCGTTGTTGCCTGCGCGCCAGATGTCACTGTAAATGCAGATCCCGGTTCATGCGAAACTGAGGTAACTGTTCACTTGCCTGATGTTTATGATCCCTGCGGTGAAATCGTTTTCATTTCGCATAACTCTCCCGTTGGAACTCCTGAAGATCCAAGCGGTATTTACCTGGTTGGCATTCATACAATTATATGGACTTTTACCGACGAATCCGGCAATACAAGCAATTGTACACAAACCATCACTGTGGTTGACAATCAGTTCCCAACTCTGACCTGTCCACTAAATGTAACAGCCATTGCCACACCACCTTTGTGTGAAGTTCCTGATATTGTGCTGGGCCTGCCAACCTTCGGTGATAACTGCCCCAATCCTGTTCTTACCTGGGCAGCCACCGGCGCAACTACAGGCTCAGGAACCGGCTTTGTAAGCATCACTACCTTTAATGTTGGTACAACTACCATCACTTACAGGGTAACCGATGCTTCAAATAATGTAACATCCTGTTCATTTACAGTGATTGTTAACGATGAAGTACCGCCTACCGTTATCACTTGTCCTGAGGATATTTCAGTTGTTGTTCCTGCCGGATCATGCGAAATTTATATTTCAGTTCCAATGCCGGTTGTTGATGATCCGTGTGAAGAAATTGTAACAATTGAGCATGATTCACCTTACGGAATCTCTTCGTCAGATGCCAGCGGTACCTATCCGGCAGGTGTTTACATCATCACCTGGACATTTACCGACGAATCCGGCAACGAAAGTAATTGCGAACAGGAAATTGAGGTAATTGATGATCAGGCTCCAGAGTTTACATTCTGCCCGGGTGATCTACTGGCTCAGGCCACTCCTCCAGACTGTGAAGTGCCGAACATTACACTTGATCTGCCAATATATAGAGACAATTGCGCTGATCCTATCTTAACATGGGTTGCAACAGGCGTAACTCCGGGATCAGGAACAGGTTTCGTTAATATAACAACCTTTAACGTAGGTACAACAGTAATTACTTACACCATTACCGACGCCTCCGGCAACACGGCTACCTGCACATTCAATGTGGTGGTTAACGATGATGTTCCACCAACCGTGGTTACCTGCCCTCCAAGTGTGACTGAATATGCAGATGCAGGGCTTTGTTCAACCTATGTTACCGTTCCCGCACCCGATGTTTATGACCCATGTGGCGAAATAGTTTCTGTTACACATAACTCTTTCTATGGAATCAGCCCTGAAGATGCAAGCGGCATTTACCCGGTTGGCATTCATCCCATTATCTGGACATTTACCGATGAATCAGGCAATACCAGTACCTGTCCGCAAACCATTACCGTAATTGACAACCAGTTGCCGGTTATTATTACCTGTCCCGGGGATGTTACCGCGATTGCCACTCCACCATTATGTGAAGTACCTGCCATTGTAGTTGACGATATTGTTTTCTCCGACAATTGCCCCAATCCTGTTCTTACCTGGACCAAAACCGGTGCTACCACGGGTTCAGGAAGCGGCCTGGTAAACAACACAACCTTCAATGTGGGCGTGACCACAGTTACCTACACTGTTACCGATGCCTCCGGAAACATAGCCACCTGCTCTTTTACCGTTACGGTGAATGATCAGGTTCCGCCAACTGTAATTACCTGCCCGGCTGACGAAACTGTAAATGCTCCTGCAGATGCCTGTGCGGCTTATGTAAGTGCAGATCAACCTGTGGTAGATGACGATTGCGGAGAAATTGTTAACTGGTCGCACAATTCAACTTATGGCATCAGCAGCACCGATGCATCAGGAATCTACCCGGTTGGCGTTTATGTAATTACTTGGACCTTTGAAGATGCTTCAGGCAATGAAACAACCTGTGAACAGATCATTACTGTTGTTGATATTACTCCACCGGCATTAACCTGCCCGCCTGATTTCTCGGTTCCTGCTGATTTCGGCGAACCTTTTGCCACCGATGTTCCTATTCCTGCGCCTACATACAGCGATGCCTGCGGTGTGGAATTTTTATCATGGGTAATGTCAGGCGCTACCACAGGTGCATCATCACCTCCGCCACCCAACATTCAGGTTACTTTGTTACAGACCCTGAATGTTGGCATAACAACCTTCACTTACACAGCAATTGATTCTAATGGTTTGGTTTCTACCTGTTCATTTGACGTTACCGTTCTATCTGAGCCCGAAATTGATTGCCCGCTAGCAATCAGCGTCAACACAGATCCCGGCGTCTGCTCAGCAACACTCAATCCCGGTCAACCAACACTGATTTCCGGTGCCGAGCCCATTACCTGGACATGGGCCATGACCGGCGCAACCATTGCCAGCGGAACCGGCAGGCCTGTAACACCTGATCCATTCACTTTCAATGTTGGTGTAACCACCATTACCTGGCGTGCTACGAATATTTCCGGTTTTGATGAATGTGTGCAAACCATTACGGTTACCGACAATGAAGTCCCAACCTTCACCGCCCCCGGCCCGTTCGACTTCTGTGTTGTAAATATCTTCTCAGCTCTTTATGATGGTCAACCAGAACCAGATGCTGATATTATTCCGGAAGCTATATATCTGCCACAATTCCCGGCAGGTTGGACAAGACCAGACTGGTACATAATTAACGGCACTACGGAACTGGACCTCATTGGCATCACTGATAACTGTTGTGCAACTAATTCTATCTCATGGCTTATTGAATTTTCGGGCAATGATCCAAGTCAGCCTGATATTTCAGGAACCGGACAGCCTTCATTGTATGGACCGATCAAATTATGGGGAACAAACAACTACCTGGAGGTTACCCATACCATTACCTACTCCATAACCGATTGCAATGGCAATGCCGCTGATCCTGTTTCAGTGGATATTCTTATACGGCCGCGCCCTCAAGTAGATAAAAATTAAAAACTGAAGACCATGAAACAAAACCAACATAAGTTCCAACTGCAACCCATGCCAGATAATTTATTTACCTGCTTTACGATATTTCCGGCTTTGCCGATTCCGTCGTTCTCCCACGATGCGGCCAACCGGAATTTTTGCCTCCAATACAAAACAATGTCTAACCAAAACCACTGCCTATGAGAAAGGAAACAAACTGATGCCAGCCGGTACTTCCGGCCAATTAACACACAAATTTTTTTCAAACAAAACAAACCGTCCAAAATGGACAAATCTTTCAAAACAAACATTTTAATTTTTCTAAACAATTTGATTTTAAACAATTAAAACTTACAAAAATGAAAAAGCAAATTTTAATTTTCGCGATGTTCACACTGGCGTTAATTTTCGCCGGAACCTCTAAATCTTTCGGGCAGTACGTCAATTATATGACAGGTGCCCCAACCTGTACTCCTGCCATCCCGTTAGGCTGTACCGATGCTGACGATCCGTTGCATCCTTTACCCGGCCAAAGTTACCTCTACGAAATTACAACCGATCCAGTAGCGATAGGATCAGTTCATTGGTTCGTAACAGATGAGTCTCAGATTATTACATCTACAGTTCTTGGCACACCTGTTCTTCAGCCTAATCGTGATGTTATTAACGGTGATTATATATTGACTGCGGACGCGAATTATAATATTCCTGGTCCTGGCAAATCAATTAATATCTCATGGAAGTCGTTTGATGCCGTTACAAATCAGGTCTTATTAGTTGCTTATGTTACGGGAGCAGCAGGTTGTTCTGATAATGTTGAGGTATTTAGAATTGAACCATCCTTCGCCTTTACGCTTGATGTTGCAGGACTTCTTGACGCAGGTGCTTTAGGTGCTGAAGAGTGTTTATCACCAGTTGAAAGTGCCTCCTACGATGGTACAAATCTGACCATGAATTACGGTGAAAACTGGGTCTTCTTCTCTGTAAATGCAGCAAATTTTGTTAATTCTTGGGAGCCTACATTTACCGCAGCAACAGCAAACGGAAGTACAATTGGAACCATAGAATGGGCTTATCCTGCTGATGCACAAGCCAATGTAAACTGGAATGCTTCAGGAACTCCTGTAATGGCACAGGTTGCTGGTGGAGCAGTCGGTGCAGCTGGTGAATGTATTGTGATTAGGGTTCAGGTAGACCATGGTAATATTGAGCATGATAATTCAGTAGCCGCAGAGGTGGTAACATTGTCAATTGATGGTGTGATGTACGATGCAGCAACTTCTGGTTATGGAAATACTGCATGGAATGATTTGGACGAACCTGCTAGTGGAACAGGTTCCTGTGTAAATAACATTACAGATACAGCAACATACACACTTACTCCAAGGCCCGCAATTACTACTGCTGTTGTTGGAGGATTTGAACCTAAGAACTAATGTTTAGGGTAAAATAAATTTGCTTTTTCAACCCAACAATCTTTCCGGTTGGAGTTCCGAGGTTTCGGGATTCCGGCCGGAGGGAAGAAGGGGAAAGCGAAGGGAGCGCAAGCGAGCGGAGCTAGAAGAAGCAAAGGATGAAAGCAAATTTCTAATTTCTAATTTCTAATTTCTAGAATGAAGAGTTAGAAAATGTGAGAATGAAGTGTAAATGAGGCAATTTGAAAATTTTTCAATTTGAAAATTTGAAAATTGGCAAGAAAAAGTGGATGTGTAATGAATTGATTTGAAAATTGGACAATTTGAAAATTTGAAGATTGGATGATTTGAAGCTTGCCAGCTGTGGCGGGATTTGACAATTTGAAAATTGGATAATTTGAGAATTTGAGAATCTGAAGATTTGATGAATCAATGAGTTGAAGGTTGGAATAGGGGTTTAAGCAAGGAGAAGCGTTGCACAGACACAATTTGGAATTTAAAAACATTGAGATGTGTTGAACAGCAATAAGGTTTTAAGGAAGTTCGGGTTTGCCGGGCAGTGCCTGACGTATGCGGGTTTTTTCGCACGCGATGGGGCGGTGTTGCAGGAAGATCCCTGTCCTGAAACTGCATTGCAGAAACTAAAGTATTATGTATAATTTCCTGAGGCTGAAGAGTCTGCGTATTCCGGTAATGCCGGAGGCGGAGGTGTCGGCTTGGTTCGGCGAAAAGCTCACCAACCAGCGCTCGACCACCGGGCAGATGTCGGCAGCATCGAAAAAGGGAAACAGGCATATTGATGTTTCTGCACACTGTAAACACGGTCGATGCACACATTTACACCGAATGACCTTCCCGCCTGAGGTGAGAACCCATTGGTTCTGCTTCGATGGCACACCATAGAATGAAAGCCAGATAGAGTTTTGGTTTACTGTCCCGAAATTTTTCGGGAATTGGAATGTGGATGAATGATTCATAATCTGACAGCCTATGCGGACTTATAACATGGAATTGAATTTCACGGGTTTCTGCAGGAATCACCTGGTGCTTTGCACCGTTGATTGCCCGACAGAGAACGCGGTTTCCATGGTTCTTGTCTGAGAAAGCAAGTTCAGCGAATGAGTTGATCTGCAATTGATTTGAGCGACACACGCTGCGTAATGCAGGGTGCAGGTTTGCGAAAGTCTGCTTTCAGCATACAGCAAAACGAAACTCATTGTCGAACAAAAATTGAATGACAATGCAAAAGCGCTTTTAATATGAACAGGTTTTTAAATCTCTGTCACTCAGGACGGAGTCGATGTGCAGTACTCACCCCTCTCTGTCACACTGAGCGGAGTCGAAGTGCATCACTATCGCATCTCTATTTCACTGAAGATGTCGGAGGTCTGAAGTCGGATGACAGAAGTCGGATGACGGAGGTAAGAGGTAAGATGTCGGAGGTAAGAAGTGAGGATGAAGCTCATATGGAGCAACCGTCCCTCGTCCTTCGTCTCACGTCCCTTCTAAGAAATCACGAAACCATCAGCAATGAAAGCGTATCAATTCACAGAATACTAACTAATTAACTAAAAATGAATGCGAAACAATCAAAACAAGCACGGTCCCGACATTGATATAGGTGTCTGGTACATGGCGCTGTTGCGACACAGCACTGAGGCCTCAGGCGATTCAGATGCAGGGCGCACTGCTCGTGCAGGACCCGATGGAGTAGGAATTATGATTCCACCGCGGAAGCACGGAGAGATCGATGCCAGGGGAGATCCCCGGGTTTCAGACCCCGCAACAACAAGTTGCAATGCCCTTGAACGAGCCAAGGCTGAAAAGCGACGGCAAAAGCGATGGCAAAGGCAATGGCGAAGCACAATTGTCGAAAGACGTACTGGTGAGAGTCCGCCAGGTAATGTCAAGGAATTAATAATGAATTACATAGACTCAGCAGCCCGGAGCAGGTTGCCCGCCAGGGGGCACTTGTTACATGGGGTTTTAATGGCAGATTTTGGCTTAATGGGAGGGGTATGCCCGGAGGTCGAGCGAAGTCGAGACCGAAGGAGACAAGGTGACAAGGAGAGATGGAGACAAGGGGAGAGGTGAAAAGTGAAAAATGAAAAGTGAAAAATGAAAAAAGAAGAGAGAAGAGCGCCCTTCGACATGGTTCGACAAAAAGCTCATCAGCCAGCTCATGAAGCTAAAGTGAAGAGTGCCTTCATAAGATACGGAAGTAAAGACGCTGTACACCGCGTCTCAACGACCACCAGTAAAGACGCAGTACTACTGCGTCTCAATGACCAAGATACGGAAGTAAAGACGCAGCACACCGCGTCTCATGAAGTAAAGACGCAGTACTACTGCGTCTCAATGACGAGAGAGAGATAGTAAAGACGCAGTACTACTGCGTCTCAATGACTAAGTAAAGACGCAGTACTACTGCGTCTCGACTAAAAAAAAGTAACGAAAAATGACCGCATATAAACACATACTACGACTGTTGACAGTAGCTCTGATGCTACTGCTGACCGGTGCATCTGCATCGGCCCAGTCTGTTATTGTGTATGCTGGTCAGACTTTTACCTTTGAAGTTGATGTACAGTTTGCTGCTGAAGAAAACATCACTTATGAAATATACGATGACTTTGCGGGTATAAATATGGCTGTGGTGCCGGGCAACTGCCCTGTAACTTCTGCCTTCTTCCCGTCAGGAAATACGGGTTCAACGGTGGATATTACCTGGCTGGTTCCGGGAATGTACATTGTTAAAGTTGAAGCCGTTAACGATTGCCCGACCAACAACATGAAATTCTGGCTGGTTGAGGTGCTGCCGGCACTTCCAACGGCATCGCTGGTTGTAAATCCCGATGAAATTTGCCGTGGCGATGAAGCCGATCTTATTATTACCTTTACAGGAGAAGCGCCGTGGAGCTTCACGCTTGAAGCTGATGATGGCGTAAATCCGCCTGTAATTACAACATATACCAGTATTACCGATAATCCTTTTGTTATCGTAATATTGCCTGCCCGAACAACCACTTACCGCGTAACAGAGGTAACGGATGCAAACGGCACAAATACAAATCCATCAAATTCGGTAACACTTACCGTGAAGCCGAGACCTGGTGGATCACAGATTTATCAGTATGATCCATGATCTGAAGTGAGGACAAGGGGACAAGGGGAGATGGGGAGATGGGGACAAGGGGACAAGGAGAAATGGAGACAAGGAGACAAGGAGACAAGGAGACAAGGGGAGATGGGGACAAGGGGAAAGTGAAAAATGAAGAGTGAAAAGTTAAAAATGAAGACTAACCGGAGGTCGAGAAGGAAGGACAAAGGAGAGTGTTAAGTGAGTGCACAAAAGCATAATTGGAAAGTCCTTCTCCTTGAGGTGCCTGAGCTTTTAGTCGAAGGCAGGAGAAGGTGCCGAATGCGGATGAGGTGAGTTTAGGACAAGGAGACGGGGAGATGGGGGGACAAGGTGACAAGGTGACAAGGAGACAAAGAGAGAGATGGAGATTGGGTGAAGGGGAGACAAAGTGAAAAATGAAGAGTGAAAAGTGAAAAATGAAGACTAACCGAAGGTCGAGAAGGAAGGACAAAGGAGAATGTTAAGTGAGTGCACAAAAGCATAATTGGAAAGTCCTTCTCCTTGTGGTGCCTGAGCTTTTAGTCGAAGGCAGGAGAAGGTGCCGAAGGCGGATGAGGTGGATAAGTGAAGAGTGAAGAGTGAAGAGTGAAAAATGCCTGCCTCGGGAGCGCGAAGCGATAACGAGGAAGAGTGAAAAACAAAGAGTAAACAACTAAAAAGTAAAATGAAGAACATACTCAGAACCATAATGTTGACCATGCTGATGGTAGCTGCCCAATGGGTGGCCGGCCAGGAGTATGAGATTGACAGGGTGTGTGTGGGTGCTGAAAGGCATTACCGCATCGATGGGGAAATCGGGTCTGTTTATACCTGGTTGCTGACCGATCCTTCAAGCACGGTGATTACCCTGCCTTCAGTAGTTGATACGATGACCATTATCTGGTCTGCACCAACTGCACCAGTTACCGGAAGATATTACCTAACCAATATTCAGATGGGCATCAATGGCTGCGATACCCTGCAGTTGGGCTACATCGATGTATTTGATGTGCCTGCTGCTTTTGCCGGCAATAACCTGACTTTATGTGCACCTGAGCCGATCCTTCTCGATTTGGCAACAGCCGCCAATTACAGCGACCTGATCTGGACAACTTCCGGTGATGGCAGCTTTGATGATGCAACTTTATTAAATGCGACCTATACCTTAGGCGCAGAAGACATAACCAATGGCAGCGTTATCCTTACACTGACTGCTGAAGGGCTGGGCAACGACGGTAGTTGTACGCCAGCTGTATCCTCCATTACAATCACCATCAACAGCCTGATGGCTGATATTGACATCACGCCGGCCACTTGCAATGGCATTGCTGACGGCGCAGTTACTTTTGTTGGCAGCGGCGGAACAGAGCCTTACTCCTATGAACTTGACGGAAATATTAATGCTACCGGCGTCTTTACTGGTTTGGCTGCTGGTACCTATACCTATATAATAAGTGATGCTGCAGGTTGCGAAATTACGGGTGAAGTCACAATCACGACTCCGGATGCAATTCTGGCAACACTTATCCAAACCAATGTCAATTGCTTTGGCTCTGCCAATGGAAGCATTCAAATCACAGATGTTACCGGTGGGTCAGGTGATTATGAATATCGCATCAATGGCGGCGCATGGCAGAGCGGAACTACATTCACCGATCTTGCGCCGGGAACTTATGTTGTTGAAGCCCGCGATGTAAATGCACCTGACTGTATTGTTGAGCTTGGCACGATCACCATTACCGAGCCTGAAATTCTTGCCGCCAATACAAGTCATACCGATGTCACCTACTTTGGCGACGACGATGGAAGTATTGTCGTTAGTGATGCCACCGGAGGTTCAGGAGCTTATGAATACAGCATCGACGGCATCAACTGGCAGAGTTCACCCATCTTCCCGAACCTGCCTCCGGGAACTTACATTGTTTACATCAGAGATGTAAATGCACCTGACTGCTTCCTTGATATAACAGAAATTATAGTTCTTGAAGGATTGGCTATTGAGGTATTGGTTGATAATCATGTAAGTTGCTATGGTGGAATTGACGGACAGGCAACCGTAACGGCTACCTATGGTCTGGCGCCTTACACTTACTTGTGGAGCGACGGTCAAATCACGGCTACAGCCACCAACCTTGCAGCAGGTACTTACACAGTAACTGTCACCGATGACGATGGAACCGAAATCACAGAAACCATTACCATCACCCAACCTGATGAGTTGCTTGTTGGTGTAACCGGCACCGATCCAACCACACCTGGTGGAAATGATGGAACAGCCACAGCCACAGTTAGCGGCGGAACTCCTCCTTACGCTTATCTTTGGGATGATCTTCTGGCACAAACCACACAAACGGCTACCGGACTTGTAGCTGGAACTTATAATGTGACTGTTACTGATGCCAATGGTTGCGAAGCTACCGAAAGCATCACCCTGACCGATCCTGCGATTGCGCTTGCACTTACGGTTGAGGTTGATAATCATGTTACCTGCTTCGGCTTAAGCGACGGACAGGCAACAGCCACAGCTACCGGCGGTGCATTGCCATACACATACTTGTGGAGCGATCCTTTGGCACAAACGAGTGCAACGGCAACAGGTCTGGCAGCAGGCACTTACAGCGTAACAGTCACCGATGCCGATGGAACCGAAATCACCGAAACCATCACCATCACCCAACCTGATGAATTACTGGTAAGCGTTGCCGGAACCAATCCGACCACACCTGGCGGCAGCGACGGAACAGCTACAGCCACAGTTAGCGGCGGAACTCCTCCTTACGCTTATCTGTGGGATGATCTTCTGGCACAAACCACACAAACGGCTACCGGACTTGTAGCAGGTACATATAATGTGACTGTTACCGATGCCAACGGTTGCGAAGTCACCGGAAGCATCATCCTGACCGATCCGGCAATTGCGCTTGCACTTACGGTTGTAGTTGACAATCATGTGACCTGCTTCGGCTTAAGCGACGGACAGGCAACAGCCACGGCTACCGGCGGAGTATTGCCATACACATACTTGTGGAGCGATCCGTTAGCACAAACGACTTCAACGGCAACAGGTCTGGCAGCAGGCACTTACACCGTAACCGTTACCGATGTCGATGGAACCGAAATCACCGAAACCATCACCATCACCCAACCTGATGAATTACTGGTAAGCGTTGCCGGAACCAATCCGACCACGCCTGGCGGAAGTGATGGAACAGCCACAGCCACAGTTACCGGCGGAACTCCTCCTTACACTTACCTGTGGGATGATCTTCTGGCGCAAACCACACCAACCGCTACCGGACTTGTAGCTGGTACTTATAATGTGACTGTTACCGACGAAAACGGTTGCGAAGTCACCGGAAGTGTTGTACTCAGTGATCCTGATGCGCTTACTGCAGATGTTAACGTGATTCATATCTCCTGCTATGGCAACAGCGATGGCCGGATCACAATCACCAACCCGCAAGGCGGAAGTGGAAACTACCAGTACAGCATTGATGGCGGATTAACATGGCAGAACTCAGGCTTCTACACCAATTTGCCGACAGGCATATATGAAGTAATGATTCGTGATGCTTTCAACACAACAAATGAGGTAACACTCATTATTATTACCATCACTGAACCTGAAGAGTTGATTACGCAGATTGATCCGCTCAGCAGTGAAATCTGTTTGAATGAAACAGTGCAGTTTACTTCTGCTACCAGCGGCGGAACCGGCGTATTGACTCATTTATGGACAGGTTCCGGTGCAGTTTATCTGAGTGCTACAGATGTTGCTGATCCGGTATTTACAGGAACAGCGGCAGGCATCTTTAATCTGGTTTATACTGTAACGGATGAAAATGATTGCGTTGCGATATCTGAAGAAGCGGAAGTTACGGTAACGGATGTCGTTGTTCCGACTTTCGTACAGATTGGTCCGCTTTGCCAAAACAGCACAGCGCCTGATCTGCCATTAGTTTCACTGGAAGGCATCACCGGTATCTGGACACCTGCAAGCATCAATACAACCGTTGCCGGAACATTCACCTTCACCTTTACGCCGGATGCCGGACAATGCGGTGTTGAAACCACGATGGAGATAGAAGTCACCGATGAGATCGTTCCGACTTTCCTACAGATTGGTCCGCTTTGCCAAAACACAACAGCGCCTGATCTGCCATTGATTTCACTGGAAGGCATCACCGGAATCTGGATCCCTGCAAGCATCAATACAAGTGTCGCCGGATTCTTCACCTTCACCTTTACGCCGGATGCCGGACAGTGTGGCGTTGAAACCACAATGGAAATTGAAGTCACCGACGAGATCGTTCCGACCTTCGTACAGATTGGTCCGCTTTGTCAGAACACAACAGCGCCTGATCTGCCATTGATTTCACTTGAAGGCATAACCGGTATCTGGACACCTGCAAGCATCAATACAACCGTTGCCGGAACATTCACCTTCACCTTTACGCCGGATGCCGGACAGTGTGGCGTTGAAACCACGATGGAAATAGAAGTCACCGACGAGATTGTTCCGACTTTCGCACAGATTGGTCCGCTTTGCCAAAACACAACAGCGCCTGATCTGCCATTGATTTCACTGGAAGGCATCACCGGAATCTGGACCCCTGCAAGCATCAATACAAGTGTCGCCGGATTCTTCACCTTCACCTTTACGCCGGATGCCGGACAGTGTGGCGTTGAAACCACAATGGAAATTGAAGTCACCGACGAGATCGTTCCGACCTTCGTAAAGATTGGTCCGCTTTGTCAGAACACAACAGCGCCTGATCTGCCATTGATTTCACTTGAAGGCATAACCGGAATCTGGACTCCTGCAATCATCAATACAAGTGTCGCCGGAACCTTCACCTTCACCTTTACCCCGGATGCCGGACAGTGTGGCGTTGAAACCACCATGGAGATTGAAGTAACGGACGAGATCTTACCGACATTTGTTCAGATTGGTCCGCTATGCCAGAACAGCACAGCACCGGATCTGCCATTGATTTCACTTGAAGGCATCGCCGGAATCTGGACACCTGCAACCATCAACACAAGTGTCGCCGGAATCTTTACTTTCACCTTTACCCCGGATGCCGGACAGTGTGGTGTTGAAACCACCATGGAGATAGAAGTCACCGACGAAATTGTTCCAACCTTCGTACAGATTGGTCCGCTATGCCAGAACAGCATTGCACCTGATCTGCCATTGACTTCATTAGAAGGCATCACCGGAATCTGGACACCTGCAATCATCAATACGGCTGTCGCCGGAACCTTCACCTACACCTTTACCCCGGATGCAGGACAGTGTGGCGTTGAAACCACCATGGAAATTGAAGTCACCGACGAGATCGTTCCGACCTTCGTACAGATTGGTCCGCTTTGCCAGAACAGCACGGCACCTGATCTGCCATTGATTTCACTGGAAGGCATCACGGGAATCTGGTCACCAGCGAGCATCAATACAAGTGTTGCCGGAACCTTCACCTTCACCTTTACCCCGGATGCCGGACAGTGTGGCGTTGAAACCACCATGGAGATAGAAATCACCGATGAGATCGTACCGACCTTCACACAGATTGGTCCGCTATGCCAGAACAGCATTGCTCCTGATCTGCCATTGATTTCACTGGAAGGCATTACCGGAATCTGGACCCCTGCAATCATCAACACAACGGTTGCCGGAACATTCACCTTCACATTTACCCCGGATGCCGGACAGTGTGGCGTTGAAACCACCATGGAGATAGAAATCACCGATGAGATCGTACCGACCTTCACACAGATTGGTTCGCTTTGCCAGAACAGCACAGCACCTGATCTGCCATTAGTTTCACTCGAAGGCATCACCGGAATCTGGACACCTGCAAGCATCAATACAACTGTTGCCGGAATCTTCACCTTCACCTTTACCCCGGATGCCGGACAATGTGGCGTTGAAACCACCATGGAAATTGAAGTCACCGATGAGATCGTACCAACCTTCGTACAGATTGGTCCGCTTTGCCAGAACAGCACGGCACCTGATCTGCCATTGATTTCACTGGAAGGCATTACCGGAATCTGGACACCTGCAAGCATCAATACAACCGTTGCCGGAACCTTCACCTTCACCTTTACCCCGGATGCCGGACAGTGTGGCGTTGAAACCACCATGGAGATAGAAGTCACCGACGAGATCGTTCCGACTTTTGCACAGATTGGTCCGCTATGCCAGAACAGCATTGCACCGGATCTGCCATTAGTTTCACTGGAAGGCATCACGGGAATCTGGACACCTGCAAGCATCAATACAAGTGTCGCCGGATTCTTCACCTTCACCTTTACTCCGGATGCCGGACAGTGTGGCGTTGAAACCATCATGGAAATTGAAGTCACTGACGAGATCGTTCCGACCTTCGTTCAGATTGGTCCGCTTTGCCAAAACACAACAGCACCTGATCTGCCATTGATTTCACTGGAAGGCATCACGGGAATCTGGACACCTGCAAGCATCAATACAACTGTTGCCGGAATCTTCACCTTCACCTTTACCCCGGATGCCGGACAGTGTGGTGTTGAAACCACCATGGATATTGAAGTCACCGATGAAATCGTTCCGACTTTCACACAGATTGGTCCGCTATGCCAGAACAGCACAGCACCTGATCTGCAATTGATTTCACTTGAAGGCATCACCGGAACATGGAATCCTGCTGTGATAAACACCTCGGTGATTGGTTCAAGCATTTATACCTTCACCCCGGGTTCGGGTCAGTGTGCTGTTGCATCAACCATGGAGATTGAGGTAACGAATGAAATTGTACCTGAATTTATTGCAATCAGCCCGCTTTGTATTGACAGCGATGCACCTGACTTGCCACTTACATCAGAGAACGGAATAAGCGGAACCTGGACTCCTGCAACGATCAATACTTCGGTTGCCGGTATAACCACATACACATTTACGCCGTATGCTGATCAGTGTGCAGTTCAAACAGTGATGATCGTAAGCGTTTCCAGTCCATCCATCATCGCACTCGACCTTGAGCCAACCACATTCTGGCTGCCTAACGGAAGTGCAATTATTATTGCTGACGGTACCGCAGTTCCGCTGGTTTATTCAATCACAGGCAATGGCTCCGATTGGCAGGCCGGCAATGAATTTAATAATCTGGCAGCCGGACCATACGTTGCCTGGGTAATGGATGCAAACGGATGTATGGATTCACTGTCGTTTGAAATCCTTAACAGGGTAGAAGGAGATGTAATTCTGGCTGCCGATACGGTTTCATATTGTATGAATATTCCGGTTATTATTCCGGTAGATGGAAATAACTTCACCGAGATATCATCCTTCTATATTGAGCTGGAATTTGATCCGTCATTGATGAGTTTCAATTCAATTGTTCAGGTACATCCGGCTCTGGCGGGTGGAACCTTCAGTCCGGCAATTGTTGGAAATACACTTCAGATCAGGTACTCAATATTTGCAGGATCTGCCACCGTGCCAGCTGGAGAAAGTCTCTTCTCGCTTAATTTTGATGCCTTGCAACCCGGCTTGACTGAAATGCGCTGGAATCTGTTAAGTTGCGAGATCTTCGAATCAAGCGGCCAGCAGGTGCCCGGTATTTATGTCAATGGTCAGGCAGAAATTTATCCAGCTCCGACAATTTATGCATTTGGCAGCGGTGAATACTGCGAGGGCGATAGTCTTACGCTTCAGGTAGGCACATCATCTGCTGAGCAGTTGTCATGGGTATGGACTGGTCCGACCGGCCACCAGCACTTTGATCCTGAATGGCAATTGGGTTCACTCGGGATGAACGATAACGGGCAGTTTACAGTCGTGGCCACAAATCCTTATTTCTGCAGCGATACCAAAACCGTCGATCTGTTGGTGAATCCGAAACCAATTATCTATCTGGGTTATGCCGATACCATTTGTTATGGTCAGGCCGCAATCCTTGATCCGGGAAGTGGATTTGTATCTTATCTGTGGCACGACGGAAGTACCAATCAAACCATGTTTGCCATTGATCCGGGCTTGTATTTTGTGAGTGTTATGGACGAAAAGGGTTGTAGTGCAGTGGATTCAGTTGCTCTGGTGCCGTGTATCATCGACCTGCTGATACCCAACGCATTTACGCCAAACAGCGATGGACTGAATGATATTTTCAGGCCAATCTTCAGAGGTTGGGAGCCAAGCAAATACTACATGCAGGTTTACAGCCGCTGGGGACAGCTCATTTTTGAATCAACAGCATTCCAGATTGGCTGGGATGGCACTGTAGATGGCGTTCTGGCACCTCCGGGGGTTTACACTTATGTGATTTCCTTCGAGGCTCCTTCTTACGTAACACGTATTGTTTCCAGTCCGGTAACAGGAAGCGTTACATTGATAAGGTAGAAATTTGATTTCCCCTTAAATTCGCAAGCATACCGCTGATTCCTTGATATCCGGAGCCTGACCCTGCATTTTTTAGTTTTTGCAAAATGCTTGGTTTCAATTAGTCAAACCCTGACTTACGGATTTTGGTTTTCACTTTCGTGAATTATTATCCTGATCTTTGGTACATGTTTTGTGCAAAGAATTGATTCAGACATCAAAACCTGATGATGAAGTGTGACCTGGTGTCAGGACGAATTCCATTTATTGGTTGGACGACAGCATCTGAATATCACATTATCTGAGTTGGTCAATTTCAATACAAACGATAAAAATATTTCACCATGAAAACGCAAATTTTAATGACGGTTTTTATACTTGCAGCCTCGTTGCTGACAGGATGCAAAAAGGATAAAACATCTGAGCCTGCAGTTCCAAAACCTATCGAAATGACGGAGAAAGGCAGTCAGATCATTTCAGCCTCAAATGACTTTGGCATTGAAATGTTCCGACAGGTTTCTATGGTTGACTCCGGCAATCTGATGTTATCGCCGCTCAGCGCATCATCGGCATTGAGTATGTTGCTGAATGGCTGCGATGGGGAAACTTATACTCAAATCGGGGCCATGTTGGGATATAAGGATTTAACTGCCGATGAAATAAACGGACTTTATAAAAGTCTGGTTGCCCAGCTTTTGGATGCTGATCCGGAGGTTAATCTTGCTCTGGCAAATGCAATCTGGTACCGTCAGGGATTTCAGGTGAAAACCGAATTTCTGAATACCATGCACTCCTCGTATGATGCGACCACCGAAGCGCTTGATTTCGACAGCCCGCAAGCCCTTACCACCATCAATAACTGGGCAAGCGAGAATACCAATGGCAAGATTACCAAAGTGATGGACGAAATCAGTACTGATGCGGTGATGTTTCTGATGAATGCCCTTTATTTCAAAGGAAACTGGACTTATAAGTTTGACAAATCCAAAACATCGCTTCAGCCTTTTAATCCTGATGGACAGAGTCCGGTGATGGTTGATATGATGAAGGCAAACCTGAGTTTCCGGCAGATTTTCGGGTTAGGATATACAGCAATAGAGTTACCTTATGGCCGGCAGAACTTTTCAATGGTTATTTTGCTGCCTGTTGAAGGATTAGACTCCTTTAACAATGGTTTTGATGGAAATAAGTGGCATGAAATTACAGCCGCATTGGATGGTGCAACACCAATTTCGAGGGATCTGTCAATCCCAAAATTTAAATTCTCCTACGAAAAACAACTGAATGATCAGCTAAAGGCAATGGGGATGTTGGATGCTTTTGTGCCTGGATTGGCTGATCTTTCAGGAATTGCAGATGCAGATCTGTTTGTTAGTTTTGTGAAGCAAAACACCTTTGTGGATGTGAATGAAGAAGGTACAGAAGCAGCAGCAGTAACTACCATCGGCGTTGATCTAACCAGTCTGCCCGACCCGGTGATTATCAACAAACCATTTATTTTCGCCATCCGCGAGCGTATGTCTAATTCACTGCTCTTTATCGGAAAAGTTGAGTTGCCGGAGTATTGAGAGATGATTGGGTATGATAAGAAACTCCGCTAAATGCCGCTCAGCGGTCATTGGTTGCTCCCTTCGGTCGGATGGAAGTTCGTTCAGCGATCAAATCATTATTAATGCTCGGCTAAGCGGCATTTAGCTTCGCTGAGCTCGTCCGCTTAGGCGGCCTCGGTTGCAATGCCGCTTTGAACATCATTGAATTTGTAATTCAATAACGTATGCTGCCGTTTTAAAACTGAAAGATGATGAAATTGCCTATGGCAGATGGCTGGATAATTGCAAATTATCCAGTGTTCAGAGCGGCATTGCAAATGCCGCTCTGCGGCAGTAAAAAACTCAGCGATTAATTCATTTTTTTGCTTAAATCTGAACGTGCGATCGGCTAAGCGGCATATAGCTTCGCTGAGCTCGTCCGCTTAGGCGGCCTCGGTTGTAATGCCGCTTTGAACATCATTGAATTTGTAATTCAATTTTATTTACCTGATTCGTATTAATAAATTGTAATATGATGAAATTGCCTATGGCAGATGGCTGGATAATTGCAAATTATCCAGTGTTCAGAGCGGCATTGCAAATGCCGCTCAGCGTTGCGTGTTGCCTATTGTGGCAACCGTTTATTAGTCAAACTTAATAAACCATTTCTCATAAAAATATCTTTTAATTGTTTTTACTCGGCTAAGCGGAATTTAGCTTTTCTGAGCTTTCGGCGATCAAATCATTATTGATGCTTATACATTGCCGCACGATCGGCTAAGCGGCATTTGTAATGCCGCTTTGAACATCATTGAATTTGCAATTCAATGAAATTTTTTATCTTTGATGCACTATGCCAACTGGTTATCAGATAAAAGATCAAACATCAGCATATTACCTTACTTTTCAGGTGATTTACTGGATTGATTTGTTTTCAAGACAAGCTTACCGTGATATTATACTTGATAGCCTTAAATATTGCCAACGTGAAAAAGGTCTTGAAATATATGCCTGGGTTATCATGAGTAATCATATACATATTCTGGCAAAGAGTAATACAGGGCAATTAAGCAGTACTATTCGCGATTTCAAAAAATTTACCAGCAAAGCAGTTATTCAATATATTTCAGATGGTTCTGTCGAGAGTCGCAAAGAATGGATGTTGCGTTTGTTCCGACATGCGGCCAAACGACAGAATAAAACGGGAGAATTTCAGGTTTGGTCACACGAAAATCATGCAATAGAAACCACCAGCAATGCTTTTATAGAATCAAAGGTTGAGTATATTCATAATAATCCTGTCAGAGCAGGAATAGTTAGCAAACCGGAAGATTATATGTATTCCAGTGCTCCGGCTTATGCTGGTTACGAGGGATTAATTGATATTATCCCGATAACTTTCCGAGTAAAAACTGAAAGATGATGAAATTGCCTTTGGCAGATGTCTGGATAATTGCAAATTATCCAGTGTTCAGAGCGGCATTGGTTGCTCCCTTCGGTCGGATGGAAGTTCGTTCAGCGATCAAATCATTATTAATGCTTATATCTTAACGCACGATCAGCTAAGCGTCATTTGCAATGCCGCTTTGAACTTCATTGAATTTGTAATTCAATAACGTATGCTACCGTTTTAAAGCTGAAAGATGATGAAATTGCCTCTGGCAGATGTCTGGATAATTGCAAATTATCCAGTGTTAAGAGCGGCATTACAAATGCCGCTCAGCACTCATTGGTTGCTCCCTTCGGTCGGTTGTAAAATCTTTAACGATCCTCCAACTCCAATCCTGCCGGACAATGATCGGAGTGAATGGCTGCGGATGAAATCCATGCGCCCAGAAGTTTGCTTCTCAGGGAATTGCTTACCATATTGTAATCAATACGCCAGCCCAGATTCCGGGTTCTTGCTCCTGCACGATAACTCCACCATGTGTAATTGTGCGGATTTTTGTTGAAGTAGCGAAAAGTATCGGTAAAACCACTGTTCAGAAAATCTTCCATCCATTCCCGCTCTTCAGGCAAAAAACCTGAGTTGGTGGCATTGCGGATGGGGTCGTGAATGTCGATGGCCCGGTGGCAGATATTGTAATCTCCCGATAGGATGAGGTTTGGCCTGATTTCGAGCAGGTTATGGGCATAATCATAATAATCTTCAAGCCATTCCATTTTGAATGATTGACGGAATTCACCGGTTGTCCCTGATGGATGATAGGCGCTGATTACCGTTAAATCGCCAAAATCAGCCCTCAGCAAGCGGCCTTCTGTGTCATACTGATCAATCCCCATTCCATAAACTACATTATCGGGCTGCTTCAGGCTGAGCAGACCAACCCCGCTATAACCCTTCTTTTCAGCTGAAAACCAATGACAATGGTAACCCAGAGCCTGCAGTTCATCCACCGGTATTTGATCGGGTTGGGCTTTGGTTTCCTGAAGGCACAATACATCGGGCTTTTCGCGCATAATCCACGTAATGAGTCCTTTGCTTAAAGCCGATCGTATGCCGTTTACATTGTAGGTTATGATTTTCATTTTGTGAAGTAGGGTTTTCGTTTTGAGATTAAATATTGAGCGTTTTGTCCTTTCCCGCACGTGCGGGACTACCAATAAAAGATTGTCGTTTTGTACTTCGACTCCGCCTGCCTGACTGCGCGGCAGGCAGGCGGAGTCGAAGTGGCTATTTATTTTCCAATTTTGACTTTTTCGCCTTTGACTCCGTGGTAATCTACCTTTTATTTCATCACTGTATAGAACTGTAAATCAGATAAGTTCCTGCAATAACACTTACAATGGCAATGGCATTCAATATTGAAACGGTCCTTTTTCTTTTTTGCTCAGAGAAATTGTTTGTCCATTTGAACAACGGCAAATAAAGTGGTTTTGTAAGCAGGGTTGCGCCAAGCACACCAATTATGGTTCCTGCCAGCACATCTCCGGGGAAATGCACGCCAACATAAGTGCGGGTATAAGAAACTATGATGATTGCAACCGCTGTTAGTATTTGCCACGTTCTGTTCATTGCTATCCCTGAAAAGCAAGCTGTTATGGCTGCTGCTGCGACCAGGCTGTGACCGGAAGGGAAAGAATTGTGATACAGTTTGTATCCGGCAACGGTATGCACCTGCGCTATTCCTTCAAATATTTTAAGCGGTCTGTCGTATTCATCGAAGATTACATTCTTGAGGAATTGTGCCATTAATCCTGTAATTATTACAATTGCAATGAGATAAAGCACCAGCGCAGGATTTTTCCGGGCAAGAAGCAGAGCAAGAAAAGGTGTGAGAATGAGTGCATCTCCAAGGTGAGTCAGCAGAAACATGGGGTAATCCATCGCTGGATGATGCATTGCATTGAGCAACAAAAAACTACCTTGGTATCCGGTGACAAGCAGCAACACGCCCAGAAAAAGCCAGTAAATTCCGATAAGGGAGAAAAAGACCGGGTTATTTTTTATGATATTTGTCATCAATGGTATTTCAGTCAGTTGGGTGATAAACTTCACTTTTCACTTTGGGCCCCTGAGCTGGTTGGTGAGCTTTGGTTGGTGAGCTTTTCGTCGAACCATTGTCGAACCATGTCGAAGGGCACTTTTCATTTTTCATTTTTCATTTTTCATTCTTTACTCCCCCCGTCCCCTTGTCCCCTTTTCTCCCTGTCAGCCAGATCGTGCAACAAACTTCGGATCAAAAAAATCAATCCTGCGAATATTCCTTCACCAGACTCCGGTAAGCCGAAAATACATTGGCTCTGGAAACAAACCCTATGTATTTCCCTTCGTTAAGTACCGGAAGGTTGTAATGTGGGCATTCGCCGAATTTTCCGGCAACATCCTCCATGCTTTCATTCAGACTGATCAGCGGTTCAGGCATATACATCAGATTTCGTACAAATGTATTCTCATACAATTCATGATTAAACATAATGTGCCGGATGTCGTTGATAAAAACTACCCCGAGAAAATTATTCTCTTCATCAACAACCGGAAACACATTCCGCGATGAGCGTGCAATCACTTTTACAAGTTCGCCAAGGGTAGCGTCAGGGCCAACCGGAAGGAAATTACTTTCAATCAGCCGGTGAATGCTCATCCGCGAAAGCACCGCTTTGTCCTTATCGTGTGTAATCAGTTCGCCACGGGCAGCCAGTCGTTTGGTGTAGATGCTGTGCGGCTCGTAAAGATTGATGGTAAGGTAGGAGATGGTGGCGGTGATAATCAGTGGAATAAATAGCTGATAGCCGCCTGTTATTTCTGCAATAAGGAATATTGCGGTGAGCGGTGCATGCATTACGGCAGCCATTACGCCTGCCATTCCGGCAAGTGCAAAGTTTTCTTCGGGTAACTGATGAAATCCGAAATGATTGATAAATCTTGATATCAGAAAACCGGCAACTCCGCCCATAAACAGTGAAGGTGCAAATACCCCGCCTACTCCTCCGCCGGCAGTTGTGAATGCCATGGCTACCACCTTTAAAAACAGTACAAGGACCAGAAATCCCATAAACAGCCAGTGATTTTGCCGGAAGGAATAGAAAAATGAATTGTTCAATATCTCATTCCCGCGTCCATTCAGAATGTCGGTCAGAACTTCATAACCTTCGCCATACAGCGGAGGAAGCACAAAAATAAGTGTGCTGACGGTGATTCCGCCTATGAGCAATTTGGTAAGCGGTTTCTTTATATTGCCAAATTGGTTTTCGATGTACATATTGGCCCTGGTGAAATACAGGGAAACCAGGCCAGTAAATATTCCCAGAATAATATAAAAGGGGATATTGGCCAGATCGAAAGGGCTTGAAACGTGAAATGAAAAAATAACTGCACTTCCCATCAGGAAAGCTGAAATGGATGCGCCTGTAACTGCTGCAATCAACAGCGGTATAAGCGATGCCATGGTCAGGTCGAGCATAAGAACCTCCAGGGCAAAGATGAGTGCTGCAATGGGAGCCTTGAAAATTCCTGCAATGGCACCAGCGGCTCCGCAGCCGATCATAAGGGTAATGGTGCGGTGATCCATGCGCATTACCCGGGCCAGATTTGAGCCTATGGATGCTCCGGTAAGTACAATGGGCGCCTCAAGTCCGACCGAGCCACCAAAGCCAACGGTTAAAGTACTGGCAATCAACGATGAATAACTATTATGGTTTTTCAGCCGACCGTTAGTTTTCGAAATGGAATACAAAATGCGGCTCACCCCATGCGAAATATTGTCCTTTACAACGTATTTCACAAAAAGAACCGTCAATCCCATACCAATCAGCGGATAGGCAAGATACAACAGGTTGCCGTCTTCAGCGTCAAAACCAGCTGTAAGGAAATGGTGTGTATAGAAAACTGCATTTTTGAGCAAAACTGCGGATAGCCCGCTGATCAGACCGATAATCAGGCTAAGTATAAGTACAAAGTTTCGATGGCTGATGTGTTGAACCCGCCATTTATGAATCCTTATAAGTAACCCGGTGATAATCATAGGGGGCAAATATAGGAAATTGAATGTCGCGGATTACGGTTTGTGATTGGTTTTTTTGCTGAGAGGGGAGAGGGGCGGATTTTGGCTTGAAAGTAGATTTTGGATAAACAAAAAAATGTACATTTATCTTAAAAAATTGGTTGGGGGTTTAAAATGCCTTCCAGTCACAGTTTCAAATGCTTCCCTCTACCATAAAGATTTTAATTTTTCAACTTTATATTAATTAATGTAGTAACTTTGTACTTACAAAAAAAGCACGATGGAATTATCTGTAATCAGAATAGGCAATTCAAAAGGGCTACGATTAAGCAAAACCCTTCTTGAAAAATATAACATCAAGGACACCGTTGAACTGATCCTTGAGAAGGACTATATTGTTATTCGGCCAAAAGCAATTCCAAGAGTAGGTTGGGATAAAGCTTTCAAAAAAATGCATGAAAACAATGACGACAAGATGATGATGTCAGATGTTTTTGATGATGAAAATTTCGAAGAATGGAAATAGTTCAGTATTCTATTATTCTGGTAAATCTGGATCCAACTATTGGGAGTGAAATAAAAAAAACCAGACCATGTGTTGTAATCTCGCCGGATGAGATGAATAATCATCTCCAAACAATTACAATTGCTCCAATGACTACTCAATCTAAAAAGTATCCGACAAGGATTGAAGTTAAACAAAATGATAAAATTGGCTGGGTAGTCATTGATCAAATCAGAACAATTGATAGACAAAGAGTCATTAAAGTGTTTGGAAAATTGTCTGATAAAGAAATAATTACAATTAAAGAAGTCATTAGAGAAACATTCGTTGATTAGAGTATTTCATGATAACATAGTGGCAGTGGAATCCAAAATCAATACACCTCTTTGCATGAGAATGGTAATATACAGGCCCGGGGTTGGGATTGGAAAATCAGAATTTGTTATATTTGGGGAGAATATCTGACTTGTGACTTTTTCCGGAGATGGTGAAAATAAATCGGAAAGATAAGCAAATGAGCAAAAATTCGCTCAATGCGCACTATTCAGGGAAAGCACCCTATAAACAAATATGCAAATGATAATAGAAACAAGGCGACTGATACTGAGGCCAATTAACCTTGATGACATAAACGAAATATTTGAATATCGTTCAGATAGAGAGGTAAATAAATACCAGGGATGGATTCCAGCAACTCTTAATGATGTAGAAGCCTTTATAGGGAAGATATCGAAACAAATTAATGAAGCTGGAACCTGGTTTCAATTTGTCATCATTGAGAAAGAGACACAAAAAATAATTGGTGATTTAGGTGTTCACTTTTTCGATAGCGATAATAAACAAGCTGAAATCGGATGTACATTGAACAAAAAATTTCATAATAAAGGTTACGCAACAGAATCTGTTAAAAGTATAATTGCTTATTTATTTAATGAATTGAATAAGCATCGGATAATTACAACAATTGACCCTGAAAATATAAACTCCATACGACTGGTAGAACGCATTGGATTTCGAAAAGAAGCCCACTTTGTTGAGAGTTTATTCATAAATGGAAAGTGGGTTGATGACCTGCTATATGCAATGATAGAGAAGGATTGGCAAAGCCTGAATTGTGATGATTTGTATGAAAAATGAATTTTGAACAACACCCATCAAACATAGAGTGACATTTGGCTCCGCTAAGCCTGTCCGCTTTTGGATGGCTCGTCAGTTTAGACAACCTTGGCTGCAATTCCTTTACGAACTTTTGATAATTTGAAATTATCATCTCATGGTTTGATAAAACATGAGATCTCGAAGAACCAGGAGAGTGGCATTTCTGCCTAGATTAAACAGAATCTGCAACAGCATATGCCTTTTTGAAATACGCCAGCAGAAAAAAATCAATCACAAGGACCAGCGTATTCCAGACCACCAGTGCCGTAAGTCCGGCCGAAGTAAAAAGCCAGGTCATGTCTACTGAGGTCATCAGTGCAGATGCCACGCTGCAAATTCCGTTCACCAGAAAGAGCACTTTCAGGACCGGTTCAAACCTGCCTTTGCCGAAAATAAAAGCCATAAAAACAAACGACAGCCCGATACCGCCCCATCCGTACATCTCCAGAGCCCAGGCAAATGAGCCCGGATTAGCCATGGTAAATACCGGCAGTACAGAAGCAAGTTCAGGAGGGCGGTTAATCGCCAGATAAGGCACATAGGTGGTTTGAATAATGTAATTCAGAAATACCACTGCCGTGAATACAATATTGATGGCCAATCCCGATAATGCCCATATTCTTTTCACTGGTTCTGCCAAGTGAAAGAGCGTGATGAAAGTTAGCAATGATCCGATAACCAGAAAATAACCGCAGAAAAAAGTAGCGGTTTGCAGCGGATGAAAGGAATCAGCAAACAAGGCAGCAACACGCCAGGCTGGTTGAGGATAAAGCATCATAGACAATGCAGGGAACACCAGTCCCGAAAAAATTACACCGAAAATATTCAGGTAAACGGCTATTCGGCCAAAACGGATTGTTTCTAGTTGAACACTGTTTTCCATGGTGTTTGCTCAATTGATTTTTCAGGATTTTTTTCTGTTTTCGATAAAAGTCAGAATGGCGTCCTTGTTGTTGCCGGCAAATCCGTTACCGGGAATATGTCCGCACTTCGGGCACTTCAGGTCATAGGAAGTGCTGCCTGTGTTGCACTCCGGACAAGAAAAGTAAGCCTTCATCTCTTCGGTCCATCGGATGGCACCAATTTCAGCAATGCGAGATTGCGCTTTCCACAATTCGGCCCGGTGAGGCATTTTCTGCTGGAAGTCTTTCAATGCTTCACACGGGTATTCATTGCATTCACCGCAAAAAGCAAGATTTTTTTCTCGGCTACACTTAATCATATAGCAGTTGTTGCAGTAAGCCGTCTTTCGTTCCGAACGGCAACCATCACATCGGGTTTCGCTCAGCGGTTGACCGAGCATGGTAGCGTAATTCGCTAATTTTTCTGTGTCATTTAGCTGTGTGGCAAGGTAAATTCCACAGGCGCCGCAGTAAAGTCCGCAAACAGATGCAATTTCAGGGATTGCCATGTTTTTCATTGGTTGATTTTTTTGATGTTTTATAAAAGGGTAACAATAGATTTAACTTCCACATTTCCTTTGATCATGGCCCAAACGGGGCAAATGGATTGCTCTGCCAGTGCCAGTGCTTTATGCACTTCCTGTTCTGTTATATCTCCGGATGTGATGATGTATTCAACCGTAATTTCTGAAAATGAGGTTGGATGTTCGGTTCGTCGTATTCCGCTTACGTTCATGTCGAAAGCTTCAATGTTTCTTTGCATCCTGCGCAATAGTGTGATAACCGCGCCGGCGGCACAAGCTCCGAAACTGATTAGAAAGAGCTGAAGAGGCATGTAGCCCAATCCATCGCCATAAGGCGGAATGTAGTCTGTATCAATGGGTTCAAAATTTCCGGCCTGACCGATGATGTGCAACTTGCTGTTGATCAGACTGAGCGATGCTTCGATAGCAGAAGCCGGCGCCTGCGTGTTTGAATTGCCAGTGTTCATTTTTGATAATTGTTAAGGATCAGATTTTACTTGCCTTTTTAAAAAGTCAGGCAAATGTATTCCGACAACTAAACAGAACAAATTTAAAAACAGTGAACCGGATTTTCAACAGGGTGAATGATAATTTTATGAAGGTGAAATGAAATTCCCGGAAATATCACAGTTAATTCTCTGATTACAGCGTTGAAAACTCAAGCCATTAATAATGAGCGTTTTTTATTTTTGGAAACGTAAGCTATTGTGTTGTCCCGAAAGGACAATCTGATTTTGGAGCTTTCGCAATGTGCTCATTAAGCGTGCACTAAGGCTAATGGATTTCACTAAGAAAGTCTTTTCACACAATCCTTAACCGCTTCGAAAATATTTTTTACCCTGGATTGGGTTATATTAAAATATTTATACATTTGCATTGCAAAGGCGAAAATCCCTTTACTTAGCCCCGCATATTCACAGGTCACCATTAAAATTGAATTGGCCTTAATGATGAAAAGGAGATGACTTTATGGCTCATAGTAAATGAATAAACAGAAACTAATAATAAAAAATGAGCGGACTCTGAAAAGCTTTACGAGTAAGAAAAATTAAAAAAAAGGGTACTATGAAAACTATTCTGAGATTATTAAGTGCATTTTCTGTGATGCTATTATTAATTGTATTCACTTCATGCGATAAGTCAGATCCCAAAGATACTGAAATCAACCCTTTCAGCAATGGCGGAAATGAGAGAAATATGATTGTTATACTCAGCGATATGCACCTCGGCGCAGACCTTACTTATGCCGAATGCAAAAATAACCTTCCATCACTGGAAAAACTGCTCAAGCAGATAAAAGCATCTCAGAATGTCAAAGAACTTGTAATTGCCGGTGACCTGTTGGATGAATGGTTTGTGCCAGCTCCGATAGATACATATCAGGGAAAGGATCAGAAAGATTTTGTACAGCGCATCGCGGAAGCCAACAAAGGCGTGTTTGATGTTTTGAACAGTATCATTCAGGAAGAGAAAATATTGGTAACCTATGTTCCGGGAAACCACGATCTTACAATAACAGAGGCAAGCGTTGAACTTATCCTTCCGGGGATAAACCAGAAACGAGATCCGGAACTGGGTTTAGGCACTTACTCACCGGTTGGTTTTCCCCAAATAGCAATAGAGCACGGGCACCGCTACAATTTCTTCTGCGCGCCTGACCCGATATCAAATCAGGATATTGCTCCAGGAACAATCCTGCCTCCGGGATACTTTTTTACAAGAATAGCTGCGCTTTACGTATCGCAAGGACATCCAACCACAGGCGCTGAAACCCCTCCGGTTGTTACTCAAAATACTTCAGGTGATGAAAGTCAAAGCTTGGTTTTCGAATATTGGAAATTATGGAATTGGACTTTAACCACTTTCAAAATCGAAAATACATTCGATGAGAAAATTATTGTGACAAATGTTGATGGATTCACAGGATCGTTTTCTGTGAATGAATTGCTTCCTTCCCAAACAACTCCGGGAGGATTTATTGATGTCAATCTGTATAATGGAATACAAGACAGCTGGTTACAGAGACAAGCTCACAATCATGTGCCAGTCAATATTCCTGCTGAACAAGCCATTGCCGGTTCAGCAACCGCCAGCGAGATGGATAATCAGGCAAAAGCCCAGTATTTTTTAAATCCGGAATCAGAGGTTAGAATAGTCGTTTTCGGGCACACCCACGTTCCTAAAATAGAAGCGTCAAATGACCATCGGGGGCTGAAATCAATTTATGCGAACTCAGGAACATGGATTGATGAAAATGGTTTGGACTCTTCAGCAATGAACTTTGTAGTGATCACACCACAGAGCAATGATGCATCTTCTCAAACTCATGTAAAGCTCTATAGTTTTAAAAATGAAATTGTTGTCGAAATGGCTACGGATTCGTTAAAACTATAATCAGTGAATTGTAATACAAAAACAATTCATTAACCCAAACTTAATATAATGGATACTGCAAAATTTCATATCCTTGCATGGATGATTATACCCATATTTTTGATGAGTGGCTGTAACAAAGATGCTGAAAACAAGCCTTCAGAATCTCTGGATGCTTACATTGCAAAGAATAAGCCACTGATTACTGCCCACCGTGGGTTTGCAGAAGTGGCGCCGGAAAATACCATGAGCGCTTTCGAAGCTGCTTTACAGGCCGGTGCGGATGCTTGTGAGTTTGATGTTCATATGACATTGGATGGAACACTGGTTGTTTTTCACGACGACACCATTGGTCGCACCACCAATGGCACAGGTGTGCTGAAGGAACTCACCTATGCGTATTTGTCCACGCTGGATGCAGGAAGCTGGAAAGATCCCAAATATGCAGGTGAAAAAATCCCGACCTTACACCAAACCTTGACATTTTTCCAGAAAAATAACATGGTGGCCGTGCTTGAAATAAAAGTTGCAGATATTGTGGATGAAATACTGGACATGCTTTATGCCACTAAAATGGACAAACGCACCGTAATTATTAGTTTCGAAGAATCTGCCATTTCAAAAATAATAAGTGAAAAGCCTGAGATTCCGGCTCTTTTGCTTCTCGCTAACGTAGCATATAATACAGGTTCAACACAAAACAAAGTAGATAACATTTCGCAAAAAGCAGATCAGATTGGCACTAAGTATGTCGGCCCGTTTTCATTTCAGCTTGAAAAATTAGATCCCGCAGTATTGCCTGAGGTGATCTATAAATTGTCGAACAATATAGACCCGGGAGAGCTTCCATTGGCGCTGGATGCTGAAACTGTAGCAGCATTGCATGAAAAAGGATACCTGATTGATGCCTGGACCGTGGATTCTGAAGAAAATATAAGGGATTTGGTTACATTTAAAGTTGATTTTCTGACCACAAATTATCTTGAACGTGCCATCAGAATAAAAAAGGAAGTGCTGGGTAAATAAGTTCGGGATGAATACAATTACTTTGCTTGCTCAGCTTGTTAAATCCAAAAATGATTCAGGACCAACAGATATGAAGACTGATGAATTATACCACTGTTGTCCGGTGCAATGAGTTGGCATCATTCCCGACTGAAAGATTTTGTTTCAGCAAGCCGGCAACTGCCTCCGATCGCTGGCCGCAACAAGGTTTATCAATTAAATCGCTTTACATATCAACAGAAACAGAGCACATGATGACAAGTGAGAAAAGTAAGATGATTTCGGGTAAGCCATACAAAGCTTTTGGTGAGGAATTACTGGCTGAACGGCAGCATGCTAAAGAACTGGTATTTGCATTTAATTCATTGCGACCAGATCAAATTGAACAACGCAATGAGTTGTTAAGAATGCTTCTGGGCAAAACAAAAGAAAAATTCTTTATTGAACCTCCATTCAGATGTGATTATGGATACAATATTGAACTTGGAGAGAATTTTTATTCCAATTATAATTTGATTATTCTCGATTGCGCCAAGGTTACAATTGGTGATAATGTTGTGATAGGGCCAAATGCAGGAATCTATACTGCAGGTCATCCGTTGCATTATGAAATGAGAAATCAGGAATTTGAATACGCATTTCCCATAAATATCGGAGATAATGTTTGGATTGGCGGCAATGTTGTAATCAATCCCGGCGTTTCAATAGGTGCCAATTCTGTTATAGGTTCGGGAAGTGTTGTTACAAAAGATATTCCAGGCAATGTTCTTGCTTTCGGTAATCCTTGTAAAGTAATCAGGGAAATTACAGAAGCAGATAAGTCATTTTACTTTAAGAATCTTAAATTTGAATCATTGAGGTCCGGGGAAAGTCTCGAATAATATTCCAAATGATTGATATTGAATTTCTTTGACAAAAATTGCAGAACAATACCTTACTTAATTAAATTTGCCACCAACCTTCCCGACGGTAAGCGGGAACACTATCCAGATAGCTATCGGGATGATGTCTTGGAGATACTACGACACTTCGACAAGCTCAGTGCATCGCAGCTCAGTGCATCGTTTGGTGGCAAGAAAATGTTCGATTTTTACCGGACAATAGTGAAATGTTTCATTTCCATTTTTGTAAAACTTTGGAAAAAATTTGTAATTTTGATTTATGTTAAAGCAGAAAGAAAATAGAATCAATTCTTTGGGAAGCGCGGTTTTCGTGTTTCTTATCTTTTTGGTTTTATCTGCATTTGCCGAAAATCAGGATCGCAGCCATGATGCTGGCCGTGACCTTAAAAATACCACAGAATTATATGCCATCCCGGCAGTTATAGTAGATGTTCAGCAATTTAACTTTCTTCAAAGCCTTAACCGGACTTCTGATTATTTTAAGTGTAAACTTTCAGAAGAATTACCAAAGCTGATCTCTGATAATAATATCATTCGGCATAAGATTATTTTTCGTGAGAGAGCCGGATTGTTAATCAGGCCGGTTATTCTTCAGCGTTTTTATAATCTGTACCACCTTTGTGATACCGGCGACCTGCCTCCTTTAAGTTAAACACCTCATTTTAAATCATTTCAGATTGCCCTTCCCTAAGGAAGTGGCCTGGTTTTAACTTAAATCTTACTTACAATGAAATCAATCATAAAATCACTGATTGCAATTTTTATCCTTGGGATAATTGCAACGGGCTTTACACCAAAGCCAAACAATTCAAAACAGTTTATCATCCAGTCAACGGATAACAACATTTCTATGGCTGATCTTTCCCTTTCAGCCGGGATTATTACCAACCGGCTGAAAAGCTTCAGTTCTGAGAAGTTTACAGTTTCAACCATTGCCGGGAAAAACCAGATAAAGGTAATACTGGGTAAAAATTGGGACATAAATCTTGCAGAGAACCTCATCACTCAAAAAGGTGTACTCGAATTTTATGAAACCTGCAATTACAAAGAGGTTACTGAACTTCTGAAGGGCGATAGTATTCCTGCATCACTTTTCGGGAATAATGTTCCGGCTGAGTCATCGGCGCAAATCGGGTGTACTTCATCTGAAGGAGTTGCTCAGGCAGATAAATTCATGAACGCTTTGGGACTTGATCAAAAATGCAGATTTGCCTGGAGTTCGGTATTCGAAGATCCGGAGGTTTGCCTTTATGCGTTAAAGCTGAATAATGGCGAAGGAGTCATATGCAAAGGTGACGACATCGAGAGCTTTGTTTCAGGAAATGAAACTGGTTCAAAAGAGAATTACATTTCATTCAGTTTTAAAAAACAGGCTGTACAGCTATGGGCTGAAATCACAAAACGCAATTCCGGCAAGGCTATAGCGATGGTTCTTGACGGGAAAGTGATTTTTGCGCCTGCGGTTATGGATGAAATAACCAGCGGAAAATGCACACTAACCGGCGGATTTACTGCAGTTCAAATGAATTACATCGCCGCGATATGTGCGAATGGCGAATTGCCTGTAAGCTTCAAAGTGGTGAACTGATTTTGAAAAGTTAATTGATTTAGAAAGAGGCTGCCTGAAAATATTTCAGGCAGTCTCTTTTTCGTTTAATGAAAATGGGGATGGGTGGGTACTTCCAACCAACCTTCAATACATGGCTTTTGCCATAGTATAAAATCGAAGTTACGATCTAAGGAAAAGGATGCTTCCTTTTGGGTAAAAGGATGCATCCTTTTTGGGGAAAGGTAGCTTCCGTTTTGGGTAATCGAAATTATGAGTTGAAATTTCTATAATTTCTGATGTGAGAGAGGGTTAATTTTTTTCTTGAGGTAGGAATGAATGGGAGTGAGGAGAGGAGGGAGGACTCTTAAAGGAAGGTGAGGTAGGGGGTAGTTTTTTGCAATCAGAAATTTCAAAATATAAATAATTTGGGGGTTGGTTTGAATATTTGAAAAGTTGTTATATTTGTGGTGGAGATCTGATTTGAATTTTCACTCAGAAGGGGTGTATACTAGACAGATATATACGCAATATTGCGTATATCCACTCGTTGGGTGGCATTTAAAAAAGACAGGATAACATGATACTTTTTACCATATTAGTTTTGATTATTTTCTTCTCAGCAAAGCGGGTGGATTGGATTTCTGATTGGTATAAAAGGATTATTTCTCAGCCTTACAATTACTATACTTTATTAGTCTTGCTTGTAATAGGATTCTTTGGACAATTGGATTATACGGACAGATGGGGTTGCTTTGTTGGCGGGGAATCAATTTTTGACAGTAAAAACATTCTTTTTTCATCAATTTCAGTAACTCTAATTCTGACTTCATTTTTATTCAGACCAAGGATTTTAAAAATTAGCCTATTGATTATTGAATTAGCTTTCTGGACTTTTAAGCTGTTCTATTTTAAAGGAGGATATGTTGTTTCCATCGCAGCTGCGCCAGACCCAATAATATCATTCTATGATTCCTTGACTCTGGCATTACGACTTTTCATAATAACTGGACTATTACGTACAAATATTAAGATGATTTACATTTTAATATGCACCTTGACAATTATGGCAATTAAAGTGTATGGATTTCCTACTCAATTAAGTATGATTGTAGAAGAGAAAAAAAGCTTGGAAAGAGCCCAGTCTACAAAAGAAAAGCTAATCGGGGAATGGACTGGTATTTATGAATATGATTCGACACACTTGAATGAAACTATACAACTGATTGATTCAGCAATCTTAAGATTTTATACAAATAAAGTCACTTTACTGAATTTTCGAAATATTGATAGTATTCAGCTGTATATGGATTTCAATTCTGAGTTTTGGGGCTTTATTCATGAAAATAAAAAGGACAATTGGGAGAATTATTACGATTTCGGGATTAAAAATATTTCAACTGATTCATTGGAAATTACATTGACTCATTCTCTTGATTATTATAGATTTAAGCTAAGAAAAACGCCACCCAACACACAATATAGCCAATAAGGGGTTCATCGGTATGCGAAGTTTTGTAGCCCGCTTCAACTTTTCGTGTAACCTGATAGGAAATCGCCCGCAATCCCTTACTGGCCATATTGTCAACCGTTAGCGCACATTAAAATGACAAAATTACTATACACATTATTTCTAAATTTGATATTCTCAACAAGTATACTTGCAGGTGGGGGGTATTGTAATATCTTGAAAGTGAATATTAATATTGATAATTTTTACCTTCAAGGATATGTCAGAATAAATACGTTTATGAATATAAATTCCGATTCAATCACTAGCACCCAATATTTAACAAATACGGTAAAAACTATTCCTGAATTAAGTGATAAGTTGATTCTTTATGAATATGCAATACCAATAAAATATAATCTCCCGAATCATGCAAACAACATTACTTATTACTTATCTACTAACCATTCAGACACTCTCGATACTAAATTTATAAAGGAAGTAGTTTTTTTAGACAGTTTATATTGTTATCCAGGCATATACATTTCGTCTGATCTGGAAATGAGTGATACATTATGGATAGGAAAAGGGTATATTAAAGAAGATAATTATAAAACTGGAGATTATTGTTCCAATGTTGCGCTTTTCTTCGAAAATACACCAGAAAGTATTAGTGCATACAAAGACATAATAGAAGCAAGACTTAACGAAGAATGGGAAAAGCATAACAATCTTGTCAGAAAAATTGGAGAGAAAAAAGTAATAATAATATCAATTAATAGCGATTAAAGTAACGTGCGCCAATAAATAGGACTCTGAGCGGTCTGCAAGACCCAGCGATGAGTTCCCGAAGCTTCGGGATTGAACTACATTTCGACAAGCTCAATGCGGCGCATTTCGACAGGCTCAATGCAGCGCACCCCTGGGAGTAACTATGTACTTAAAGACGTTTTTTATTGGATTGAAGTGAAAAACACACAGTTGATATTTAAGCCAGGACCATACGGACATAGAGGAATGTTCAGGTGAGAACTGTATGATATTGAAGACATTATTGTTCAAAAACATTAAAATACTATGCCTGACAAATGTACCCGCTGCCAGCAATGTTAGTAGATCACTAGACCCTGCAAGACAAGTATTTAAACTTTTTACAATGATAAGAATTTCGATAATACTGTTGTTGATTTTTACTCTGACTGGGTGCTACGAGAAAAACACAGAAAATGCACTCAAAACATATAGATACTGGGCAGGGACAAAACCACCAGACGATTTAGAATTGATAGAAGGAAAATATTGGCAATCGGATCACTGGACCAAAGAGTATATGATGTATTTAAAAATCAAACCGACAGAAGTGTGGTGGGATGAATTTTCAAAACAGAATAACTTTTCAGTAGATACAGGCGACTGGACTATGCCAGGTGACGCACCCAATTGGTTTAAACCGACGGAGAACTCAGTCAGGTATGATGGAGGAGACAAATTTAACCAATCAAGATTTTTTCGAGATAACCAAACAGGAATTTGTTACATTTATGCTATTCAACTATAAAAATATTGCGACACCATATTGACAAAATTGAGAAACGGCTGGCTATACCTGCTTCCTCACCCCTCAATCCCATACAACTTAATCTTATTGTAAAGCGTTTTGCGGTCGATGTTCAGTAGCTGAGCGGCTTTGGTTTTGTTGTAATGAACCTGCTTGAGAACATTGGCAATGGTGGTTTTTTCCTGATTTTCGGCAATGGATTTAAGATCGGTGGTGGCTGCAGATTTTAATTCCAGATTTATCAGTCCCGGAGGAGAAACCATTTCTGAAGGTAGTTCTGCTTTGGTAAGAATACCCGTGGTTGCAAGCAGTACGCCGCGTTTAACAACATTCTTTAATTCTCTGATATTGCCGGGCCAGGGATAATAAAGGAATTTTTCAACTACCTCGTTGTCAAAGCCGCTTATATTTTTTTGAAGTTCAAGGTTGGACATCTCAAGAAAGTAATTTGCAAACTCAAGTATATCTTCGCCTCTTTGCCTGAGTGAGGGAACATTTATTTTAAACTCATTCAGCCTGTGAAAAAGGTCTTCCCTGAAATTCCCTTTTTGCACACTGGCGGTCAGATCTTCGTTTGTTGCCACAATAATTCTTACATCGATATCCACATCCTTTGTCCCGCCTATCTTTCGTACTTTACGCTCCTGTGTTGCTCTGAGAAGTTTAAGTTGGTTCTCGTAAGATAAGTTCCCGATTTCATCTAAAAAAAGTGTACCCCCATTGGCCAGTTGAAACTGCCCTTCTTTTTCAACGTGGGCATCGGTAAATGAGCCTTTGGTGTGTCCAAATAATTCGCTGCCAAAAAGTTCGTTTGACAAAGCACCACAGTCAACTGCCACAAAAGGTTTGTTTTTTCTGGGGCTTTTAAAGTGAATCATCCGGGCAACGTACTCTTTGCCGGTTCCGCTTTCACCCTGAATGATAACCGACATATCCGTAGGTGCGATGAGCGAAATGTATTGTTCAACAAGCACTGAGGGCTGACTCTTGCCTTTGAGATAGGCTGAGCTGTCAGAAAGTTTTTCGGCAATTGCACTGACTGTCTTTTGTTTTTTGGCTTGTGTTTTCTCAATCGCTTTATTGATCACCAATAGCAGTTCATCGGGATTTACCGGCTTTGTAATGTAATCGAATGCGCCCGATTTTATTGCAGTAACAGCCGATCGTATATCGCCATATCTGGTCATCAGGATAGAGGGAACCTCAGGATTTATTTTTTTAAGCTTGTCGATTAGCTCAATTCCATCAAAATCCGGCAGCCTCAGATCGGTAAGTATTATGTCAAAAGTCTGCTCGCCGGCTGCTTTTAAAGCGCTTGCTGCACTATAAACCTCTTTCACCTCAAAACCCTTATTCCCAAGAAAGGACTTGAGCATCAGGCTAAAAGTAGGGTCATCATCAACAATCAGGACTTTATACATTGATTCTCGCGGGAAATGGAAAAGGATAAATTAAACAGCTAAGATGGGAAAAAGTTGTTTTGCCGATTTACTTATATGCAGATATGTGCAATATTAAGATTTGCATATTTGTGTATTGCACTGATAATTATTGCTATTGAACAGCTTACCCCCTTGTTTTTCCTGTTTCTTAATGAGAAATCGGCTCCAGAATTTTTGAATAACTTTGAAATTCTGATCTTGCCCTGACACTACTTAGGAAAAATCTCACTTAAAAATGCATTGGCCACCATACGGTTTCCCTTTTCGTTCAGGTGAACACCATCGGTGGTGAGTATTCCTTTTTCAAGGTTTTCGGGATTGTTCTTCAGATTATAATCGAGAAATATGCGGCGAAGGTCAATCAGGTTGCAGCTGTATTCGGTGGCAAGATTGCGGATAGTGGCTGAATATCTGTTCAGATCGCCATCGAGCTGGTTGGAGAAATCGGTGCGTTCGCCAATTACTGCCGGCGTGCACAAAACTACTTTTGCCCCCGTTGACTGAATTTTACTGATCAGTGCCCTGTAGAAGCCTTCAAATTTATCGGCATCAGTGCCTGTTCCCCACACCTTATGCCACACATCGTTAACACCAATGTATATAAAAACCACATCGGGTTTGTGAATCAGTACATCATCTTCAAGCCTGAGGTAGAGGTCATAAACCTTATTTCCCCCGATTCCTTCCCCGAAAAGCTCATATTTGTCACTCAGGCCTTTACCGGCGATATCCTGTCGCATCAGGTCAATATATCCGCCCGGCTCGTTGCCCATTTGTGTAATTGAATCCCCGAAAAGCACGATACGGGTGGGTTTGGCAGGAGCTAGTGACATGAATATAATTGTTAATAACAAGAATGAGATGAATGAGGTTTTTTTCATAAACGTTGGTGCAATCAGTCCGTTTTTTTTTGATATTCCGCAAAGATAAAAAGAATTCTTTCTGCGTTCTGTTACTGGAAGACAGTAATACTCTGATAATCATGCAGCGGTAGTATAAATTCATTTTTGCTGTTTTCCTTCATAAAAAGTCGCTATTTTCGCTTCATTAAATTTATTAAAAACTTACAGTATGAGATTTCGTGTTATCTTAATTGCTCTTCTCTTTATGGTTCAGCTTGCAGTAACGGGTCAAACTGCCAATAACGGAAAAAGCATTGATAAGAACTGGAAATTCCGTCAGGCGGGAACTATGCATTGGCTGCCAGCTTCAATACCGGGTACGGTGCATACTGATCTGCTCGCTGCCGGAAAAATTCAGGATCCTTTTTATCGACTCAATGAGCTTGATCAGCAATGGATTGACAAAGTGAACTGGGAGTACAAAACTGTATTTACCCTTACGGATGACGACCTGAAACACGATAATCTTCATCTCTTGTTTGAAGGGCTTGATACCTATGCCGATGTTTTTCTGAACGAAGTAAAGGTTCTCAGTGCCGATAATATGTTCATCACCTGGAGGGTGGATGCAAAGAAATACCTTAAGCAGGGTGAAAATACGCTCAGAGTTTATTTTACTTCTCCTTTGATAAAAGGAATGGCAAAACAGGAGTTATTTGGTTATCATCTGCCGGCTTCAAACGATCAGTCCAAACTTGGAGGAATGGGGCCGAATCAGGTGAGCATTTTTACCCGTAAGGCTGGTTATCATTTTGGCTGGGATTGGGGACCACGCTTGGTAAGTTCTGGAATCTGGCGCCCTGTTTATCTCGAAATGTGGAATCAGGCACGCATCGAAAATCTGCATGTAATTCAAAAAACCGTTTCAAAAAATACAGCTCCGATCACTGCTGAAGTTGAGATTGATGTTGCCGAAGCCGGCGATTATCTGCTTGAAATTCTGGTGGATAATGTGAAAGCTACCTCGGTTCCGGTTAAACTAACAGCCGGAAAATCAGTTCAGAAAGCTGATTTTACCATCCTTAATCCTAAGCTTTGGTGGCCCAATGGACTGGGCGATCAGCCTTTATACAACATTACTGCCCGGATTGAGAAGTCAGGTACAGAGTTGGATAGCAGATCGGCAAATATCGGGCTACGCACCATCAAACTAGTTCGCAAACCCGATGCAAAGGGTGGGGGAGAGAGCTTTTTCTTTGAGGTGAACGGTCGTCCGGTTTTCGCCAAAGGTGCCAATTATATTCCCAACGATGTTTTTCTGCCCCGGGTTTCGCCCGAAACTTATGAGTTTATTGTAAAGTCAGCCGCCGATGCCAACATGAATATGCTGCGCGTTTGGGGCGGAGGCGTTTATGAAGAAAATATTTTTTACGATCTCTGTGATAAATATGGCATCATGGTCTGGCAGGATTTTATGTATGCCTGCAGCATGTATCCAGGCGACAATGATTTTCTGAATAGTGCACGCCGCGAGGCCGAAGACAACGTAAAGCGCCTGCGTAATCACGCTTGTATTGCGTTGTGGTGCGGAAACAATGAGATTGAAGTTGCCTGGGCCGAAGGGCACGAAGACCGTGGCTGGGGTTGGAAACAGGAATACAATCCCGAACAGCGTGCCACCATCTGGAAAGCATATGATACACTATTTCACCATATTCTGCCTGCTGTTGTTGAACAGTTTACTTATCAGCAACCTTACTGGCATTCATCGCCATCGGCAGGCATGGGCAAGTTATCAGGTTATGAGAGCAATACCGGCGATATGCATTACTGGGGCGTTTGGCACGGACAGCATCCGTTTAGCGATTTCCGCAAATACAAAGCCCGCTTTATGAGTGAATACGGTTTTCAGTCATTTCCTGAGTTCAACAGTGTTAAAAAATATACACTCCCCGAAGACTGGAGCATTGAATCACCTGTGATGGCTTCGCATCAGCGCAGCGGTATCGGGAACCTCCGCATAAAACAATACATGGAAGCTGATTATCAGATTCCCGAAAACTTTGAGCACCTGCTTTATGTGGGTCAGTTGCTGCAGGCCGATGCCATAAAAATGGCGCTGAAAACCCATCGCAGCGATATGCCTTATTGCATGGGCTCGCTTTACTGGCAGCTAAACGATGTGTGGCCGGTTGCATCCTGGTCAGGTATTGATTATTACGGAAAGTGGAAAGCCCTGCATTATTTTGCTAAGGAAGCCCTCAAAAATCAGATAATCAATGTGGTGGTTGAAGATGGTAAATTGCTGATTTATGGCGTTTCAGATTTAAACCAGAAAACTTTAGCGGTTGTTCGCCTCAATCTGGCCGATTTTAACGGACTTTCGCTCTGGAATCGTCCTGTTAAAATTACCTTGCCCGCCAATAGTTCATCCCTGGTTTATAGCATCGATCTGAAAGAACTTCCGCTTAACTATCAGGAAAATAAGGTGGTACTTACCGCTACTTTAATGGTAGGTTCAAACGAAATTGATCAGGAGTTTGTCTATTTTGCAAAGCCGAAAGACCTCAAACTTCCCGATCCGGGTATCAAAACCCGCATCAGCCAAAAAGGAGATCAGTTTGTGATTGAAGTCACTTCACAAAAACTCTGCAAAAACCTGATGCTGATCAGCGACAATACCGATGTGCTTTTCTCTGATAACTTCTTCGATATGCAGCCCGGGGAAATTCGCCTGATCACCTGCCCGGCCACCATTCGCTGGGAAGATTTTGAAAAGGGATTCAGGGTGCTTCACCTTCAGAAAACGATGAAATTATAATTTAATCCATAAGTGAAACTGTCGAAACAACTTCCCCACTTAAGTGCCCGATTCAACTGGACTTTCTGCATACTAATGTGTCTAAAAAACGAAAGTAATCGTCCCCTTGGTGCCTGAGCTTGGTCGAAGGCCCAAAAGGGGGAAAAGAGGGGGATATACAATGTGTCTTATTTGAGGAAGTTAATTTGATAATCCCATAATCCTCAAGTATGGGTTTGTCCATTGAAAACAAGTCAGCAATTATGAAAAAACTTTCAATTCTACCGCTATTTCTGCTGTTAACTTCAGGAATCTGGATGAGTGCATGCACTACCTTACAGGTTATGGATTTTCCGGCTAGCCTTGATGCTTTTGAGCGAAAAGGACTCGTTGTGTTGAATGATTCCGCACTTGTGCTTATCAGTTCAGCATCAGGGGTTGAGTTTCGTTTTGCAGGCGATAACTGCCAGGTATTTCTTAGCAACAAAGCTGCGGATGGGGATTACAATTATGTGTCTTTTGAGCTTGATGGTAAATATTACGGCCGGAAGAAAGTGGAGAATTCAATCTCCAAACCTTTTGCAATCCAAGCCGATTCATCCGCTGAATGGCATACCCTTAAAGTATTTAAAGCAACTGAAGCTCAAAACGGGCTTCTGCTTTTTCACGGTGTCAGCGCCGACAGAGTAAAAGCAACTGAAAAAACGGATATGCTCAGGCTCGAATTTATCGGCAACAGCATCACCTGTGGTATGGGTAACGATGCAGAGGAAACTCCCTGCGATAACGGTAAATGGTTTGACCAGCACAATGCTTACTGGAGTTATGCAGCCATTGTTTCCAGAGCTTTGAATGCCGATTTTCTCCTCAGCTCAATTAGCGGAGCCGGAATTTACCGGGCATGGAACAGCGAAATTCCTTCGGTTCCTTCCTTGTATGAGTCAGCATATCTGAATGCAGACAGCCTGCAGAAACGCGATTTCAATTCATTTAAGCCCGATTGGATTATCATTGCCTTAGGAACAAATGATCTGAGCGAAGGTGATGGCGTTAATCCCCGAAAAGCTTTTGATTCTGCACGTTTTGTAAATGAATATTTTCAGTTTCTCCAATCCCTGATATCCAGGCAGCCCCAGGCTCGTTTTGCCTTGCTGACCAGTCCAATGGTAGAGAAAGAAAAGGATATTCTTTTTCATTCCTGCCTGATTGCTGTTCAGCTTAAGTTTGCAGAAATTTATCCTGAAAAACCAAAACCAGAAATTCATCATTTTCCTACCATTACAGCAACGGGTTGTTCGGGCCATCCGAATAAAGTTGAGCATCAGCAAATGGCAGAAAGTCTGAAGGGATTTTTAGTCAGGATGATAAATCAGGCGCAGAATTAAAGCCTTATTTTTTGATCAAATGTCTGGTAATTGTCGGTCCGTTGCCCGAAAACCGGAGGAGATATATTCCGGGGCTGAGATTTTTCAAACTTAGCCTGAAATCATTGCCAGTGATTTGATGCCGGCCGTTTTCCTGACCATAACGGTTGTAAATAGTCAGCGTATTGATGGTATTGCCCTGAGTAAAGCTGATGTTCAGAAAATCTTCAGCGGGGTTGGGATAAATACTGATCAATTCATCCGATTCTTTTCTGACAATTGTACCGGTGTTTACCGTAAAATCAAGCGGAATGCCCCATTCATTTCCGTTCTTTTTGTAATAAACCAGTTCGCGACGATAGGCATCCACCCCCGAACCACAGGTATAGTATGGCCCGCCAAGTCCTTCATAGTAATCATGGTCGGGTGTGCAACCACAAATAATAATCGGGTTAAAGCATGTATCGCTGCCCATGGTTTGAAATCCTTTTATCATACAATTGGTTTCCCTGCCTTGTATCTTTTTTAAGCCATGAATGCCTGTTCCCATTTTCAGGATATTCCAGGCATCCCATTCCGTGAAATTCCATGCAACTCCCGGCAGCACATCAAAGCTGGCATCAGGTGATATACTTTCGGTGATGGTATCTATTGAAGCAGTAAACGTATTAATTCCGCCATCCTGGGTGCTGATTTTGACTTTATTTTCCCATTCATAAACTACCATCCCGCCAAAAACAGATTTGTTGAGAAGTCTGGCTATTTTTTCTATGCGCTGCTGATAATATGCCCAGCCATTGATTTGCACGGTATGAAGTTCATCGCCGGGGCTGTGGTTATGCACCTGCATCCAGGTGAGATTTTGTAAACCGGCGTTGGGATTGTCAGCTCCGACCAGGGTAAATTCCTGCAGCATTTGCGATGCGAAGCCAAGATACAGGTCAGGGAAACTATAAAAATTCAGGGTTTTGGCAATGCCGGTGTTCTTCGACAGGGCAATACTGAGGTTGTTTACTTCATGTGAAATATTCTCTCCCCCGGCATCTTTTGCCTGAAAAGTAATGGTTTTTATGGAATCGGGTTGGCCCAGAATATCAGACATTCCTATTGATGATACAGTTGCACGAATACTTAATGCCGGGGTATTAAAACAAATCCATTCCTCATTCAATACCGCAAGTGTTTTGATCAGAACCGGCTGATTGAAAGCATTGAAGAAGACCGTTTCACCACTTTCGTCGATGGTTATCTTTTCGCCAAGCCACGATGGTCCATCTATAAAAAAGCAAAGGACATCCATTTGCTGCAGATTTTTCAGCAAATGATAGGTTGTATCTGATCCTGATACTGTAACCGAATCTACACGCATTCCGAGTATGGGTTCAAATTGCCCCTGGTATAATGTTGAACGGTCTGGCTGAAGAACACGGTAGTTTTGCGCCGATAAACCGGAAATCATCATTAACAAAAGAATTACTGTAAATGCTGGAATTTTCATGCTCATTGATCACAGGATTATATCACAAAGATAACGATTGATTATTCCGGAAGCGAATAAACTATTTAACCCCGTTCATTTTTCTTTCACAGGAATGGTAAAGCTAAATCTGCTTCCCTTTCCCAAAGAGCCGGAAATACTTAATTTACCGCCGTTCTTCTCAACAAACTCCCGGCAAAGCAATAAACCAAGACCATTTCCCTTTTCCCCGGCAGTGCCCGGAGTTGAATAATACTCGTTGCTGAGAACCATTTTAATCTGTTCATCAGATATGCCTTTGCCGGTATCGGTTATGCTGAATTCTATAAACTCGTTTGCCATTATTGTTTCCATCAGAATACTTCCGCCTGAATTTGAGAATTTGATGGCATTGGAAGTTAAATTACGCAAAACAATGGGAATCATGCCTTTGTCGGTATAGGCAATATGTGTATCAATGACTTTGTTTTCGACAATCAGCTTTTTCGCTTCAATCTGTGTTTTGTATAGCTGGATAATCTCCTCAGTAATTTCCCTCAAATCAACCTCCTCCGGATTGGCAACTGAATTCTTGATATTGTTCTTTGACCAGCTCAATAAATTCTCAAGCAACTCATTGGAGAGCAATGTTTGCCTGTAAAGTTCAGGCAATAATGAAGTGAATTCTTCCTTGCTGATGTCTTCATCCTTTATCAGATGAATCATGCTGCTAAGATTAGCCAATGGTCCCCGAAGGTCGTGAGATACAATAGAGAATAATTTGTCTTTGGTTCTGTTTGCCACATTAAGCTCTGCAGCGCGGGCAGTAAGTATTTCGTTGTGATGCGAGAGTTCGTTTTTTTGAGTTTCTATAATTTTCTCTTTTCGGAACCGGAAAATAAAATTCCGCCAGAATGTAATCGATAAGAACCATCCTACCGAGATTATGGTGAACCCATTTACCAGATTCGATAGTAACATATCCTGATTGGTCTGAAACTGCTGCTGAATCAGATTAAATACGAGATACCCGATCAGATAGTAAACTACCGACAAGAGTGGATGCATATATATAAACAATGCAACAAGGATGCTTGCAACCACGAATGGATTGATAGCGGGAGTTACCAGTTGGTCAATTCCTGCAATGACAGCGCCTGCAGTGATAATCGTCAGAAAAACAAAATGGGGAATAAGCCTTCCTGCCATGGAGGAATGTTGCTTTTTTGCGTTGATAATTATGGCTGATACTCCGAAGAAAAGAAATAGAATTGTGAGCGAAAGATGTGCATAAATGATCCCCAGTCTCCAATTTTCTTCAAGCAGTGTTTCCCCTTCCGGAGAAAAATAAAATATTGCCAAATGAACCAACGAAACCGGAATACCCAGATAAATGAGAAATTCCATCCTTGAAAGATTCGCTCTCCGCAACATCTTATAACCCTGAGCCTTTTCATCAGAAGTGAAAATAAACTCAAACAAAAATTTACGGAAGAATACAGTAATAAATTCCATGCAATGAGTTTATGCTTTCCAATTGTCTCAATGGCTTATTAATGAGATAAAGCGGAATCAAAATTAGTTTAAAATCAGAGACTGACCAAATGAAATTATTTTTCTTATAGAATTAAATGACAAATTTGATTGATATAAATAAAATAACCTGAGTGAATGAGGTTGTGCCGGTATGAAACAGTTATTTATCATTTAAATAATTCGTTTGATTCAATTTGAATAATTTTAAAGCAGAGATAACAATTTTAAATCTCAGGGAGCTGAATGAATTTAACTATTAAGGAGTTTCCTGATTTCCTTTAAAGTTGCCACAGGATCAACGTTTAGTCCCTGTTGCTGAAATACTATTTCTCCTTGTGCATTTAAAAGCTGAATGATGTTTGAATGGTCAAATCCTCCTTCTTTTAATGGTTTTACCCTGACCCCAAGCACATTGGCAATTTCCATGGTAGCCGACTTGTCTGATCTGATTATTTCCCAGCGATTAAGGCGATGGTCGCTGGCAAAACGGCTCATTTGGGCTGGATTGTCTCTCTCAGGATCCATGCTTATGAGCAGAAATTGTATCCGGGCTCTTTCATCTTCACTTAATGTTGATTCAATGATTTTTAAATCAGCTACAATCCTCGGACAGGCCGATGGACAATTGGTGAAAATCATTGCTCCCACTATAACTTTCCCGCCATAATCTGAGAGTTTTTTCTGTTCATTTTTTTGATTTTCCCATTGCGATTCAAGCAGAAAAACTGATTCATCTGAAATTTCCAGCGTTTTTTCCTCAGTCGAATTATGTCCGGTTTTGCAGCAATCTCCTTTCTCTGTTTTTTTGCTGCACGATGTTAATACGAAAACAAACACTGCGAATGTCAATAAAAAGAATTTTGATGTTTTCATTTCCTGTGTTTTTTAAAAAAAGTAAATTTTTAATTGAAGTTGGGCTTCGATGGTTTCTCATCAAGGGTTTGCCGCATCTTTTGCACATCTGAATCCTACGTTGGGAACGGTATATTTTGCCTTCAGGCTCGACCTTAACGCAAACCTCAGGAATGCAGCATAATTGTTAACATCTTTGGCCTGAAATGAACCACCTCCGCAAAACAGCGCATTGTCAGGTGAAGAACTCCCTCTGGATTCCCCGGTTGTTAATGCACTGTTGAAGTCATAGATCCATTCCCACACCAGTCCGTGCATATCCCAAACCCCGTAATAATTCTGCAGGGTTGTGCCAACATCCGGAAGTATGGTTGGGTTGGGTTTCGATGCCAGATCAAGAATCATACGATTGAAACCGGCTTCATTCTGGCCGTCGGGTCGCGTGAGCCCGGCTTCTGCTACCATCTCCCACTCTGCAATTGTGGGCAAACGTTTACCCTGACATTCGCAATATTTTTGTGCTGCAAACCACGATACATTAACTACCGGGCTTTGCGCAAGAGATAAATCAAATTGCGAATTTCCTGTCCAATGCTTCAGATAACCCTGATCAGCAAACAACTTTTTTACATTTTCTTTTCCCCATTCGGGATATTCTTCAGCAAATTTCCTGAAATCATTGTTGGTAACCGGAACCCGGTCAATGTAAAATGCATTCACCGGCACTGTCTCATTTTCGCTTGAATACATGGGAACATATATTCCTGATGGGATTAAAGCCATTTCTCCTTTTACATCAACGGCCGGTTGCCCGGAAAGCCTGACACATATAAGTGTCAGGCTTAGTGCTATGATTCCGGTCTTTAATACTTGCATTATTTTCGTGCTTTTTTTACATCCTCTGCAGTAATGCGGGTTTTCTTGTTGTTCATGGTTTGATAAATATAAGTGAGGACTGCCGCTGCTTCTGCGTCTGTTAATGCCTGTTTCGGCATCACACTGTTATATTTTACTCCATTCACGGTTATTTCACCTGAGAGTCCGTTTACAACAGGATGTATGGTTTTGTTGATGTCTCCGGTAAAGTAATCGGAGTTGGCAACCGGTGGAAAGATTCCTGCTACACCTTTTCCATCGTTAAGGTGACAGGCCGCGCAGTTGGTCTGATATAACTTCTCGCCCAATGCCAGCAATTGATCTTCGGTCAATGTTGCGGCTTCCATCGCATTTTTGCGTATTATGCCCGCTTCCGCAGATGGCTGATATATGCCCGGCTCTCTTTTTCCCGAATAAATGAGTTCATTTTCTTCGCCATCAACAGCCAGAATTCCAAGTGCACCTTTGTTAAATGCCCTGAAAATGGAGTGATCAACAAGAATAAAGTCTCCCGGAACTTCAACCTTAAATTCTGTGATGGCTGATCCTCCGGCAGGAACCAACGTTGTCTGAACATCGTGGTTTTTCAACGAACCACCTTCCATATAAACATTATCGAAAACCTCACCGATTACGTGAAAACTCGAAACCAGATTCGGGCCGCCATTTCCAACAAACAACCTGACGGTTTCGCCGGCAGTGGCTTTCAAGGTATTGTCTCCGGTTAGAGAACCTACCCGTCCGTTAAATACCACGTAATCAGGTTGCTCTTTTATGGCTTTGTTCATATCGAATGCCTGTAATCCCGACTTGCCGTAATTTCCTTCCGTGTAAAAGTCTCCCTGCATCACATAGAATTCCTTATCCACCTTCGGGAGCCCTTCTTTGGGTTCAACCAGAATCAAGCCATACATGCCATTCGCAATGTGCATCCCCACAGGAGCAGTCGCACAATGATAGACAAACAAACCGGGGTTGATGGCTGTAAAATTGAAAGTTGCCTCATAGCCTGGAGCTACATAGGTTGCTTCAGCACCACCACCTTGTCCGGTAACGGCATGTAGGTCAATGTTGTGAGGAAGTTTATTGTCGGGATGATTTTTCAGGTGAAACTCAACATAATCGCCTTCTCTGATGCGGATAAATGAACCCGGAACCGTTCCTCCGAATGTCCAGAATACATATTTTACACCATCGGCAATCTCCATTTCCAGTTCAATTACCTCAAGATCAATAATGACTTTGGTGGCATAATCTCTGGTTATTGGCGGTGGTACCATGGGCGGCGCTGTAAGCACAGCTCTTTCTTCGCCTTTTATCTCAAGCAGGTTGTATTCCCTGCCAATCTGGTTTTTATCTGTGCTTTTTTCGGACTCCTGGCAACTGCTAACCACTAAGCCCAAAGCTGCAAAAATCAAAGCTAAATATATCGGGGTTGTATTCAGAAGTTTCATATTTCTCTGTTTTGGTGAGTACAAATATAACAATATACAAGTAAATAAGTTCTCCAATACCGAATTAAAATCGTGATAATTTTATGCAGTTATTTGACTAAAGATGAAACTTTTCTTGTATTCTCTGCGAAACTCTGTGACACCTGAGCGAAACTCACCTGATGAGTCGGGACAAGGTGTGAAATTAATGTATTTTACACCAGAAGGTGCGGTGAGCTTACCGGGCAGACGGGCAATGGAATATGAATGATTCCATCAACTACTTTTTCTTGAAATGCTTGTTGTAATTTTTGTCGCCTCTGGAGATGGGTTTTTTATATTTCTTAGCCAATTCTCTGCGGTATTTTCCTCCTTGATTGGTTTTGGTGTTTTTCTCTGTTTTTTCGTGAAAAGCAGCACCTGCAGATTTGTCGATACTGAATGATTGCCTGACCTCAGCCATTTTCGGGCGTTCTTCAGGTATAAGCTCGGTTGAAACAGCGACTTCTTCAGGAAACTCCATTTGAGGAATTGTGTATAACATCAAAGCTTCAATTCTGGCTTTTGCTTCGGCTTCCTGTTCCGTATAGAAAAGGATTGACTTGCCCAACTGCGTTGCTCTGCCGGTTCGCCCGATGCGATGCATGTAGTTTTCAGGGTAGTCGGGTGTGTCGAAGTTTATTACATGCGTAATCATATCCAGATCCAGACCGCGGGCCATAACATCGGTGGTGACAAGAATTCGGTTTGATCCTTTGTCGAAAAGGCTGATGGCTTTGATCCTGTGACTTTGAGTCTTGTCCGAATGAATTATTCCTACCTGTTTCCCAAGTTCGGCTTCCATGGTTTCAAATAACCGGTCAGCTCTTTTTTTATTGGAAACAAAAACCAATACTTTCCTGAATTCCTGCCAGTTGCTCACCAGATGGTTCAACAGATTGACTTTTGTATTGAAATTCTGAACCGGGTAACATTGCTGATCAATATTGCTCAGTGGAGTTCCACTTACAGCAATTGATATTTTGGCAGGAGCAATAAAAAAATCTTCAATCAGCTCATCAACTTCTTCAGTCATGGTTGCCGAAAACATTATGTTTTGCCGGCGATCAGGCATCAGTTCAAAAATATTTTTCAACTGAAAGCGAAAGCCAAGGTCAAGCATTACATCCACTTCGTCAATTACCAGTTTGCTGATTCCCTTCAATTGAACTGATCCGCTAAGTGCCAGATCATAAAGTCTTCCCGGGGTAGCTACAAGAATATCAGTTCCTTGCGCCGCAGCCATTTTTTGAGTATTGATGTTTACACCTCCATAAACGCCCAGCACCCTGACATTCAGGTAGGTAGATATACTTTTAAACTGATCAACCACCTGAATCACCAATTCGCGGGTAGGAACCAGAACCAGAATACGTGGATTGGTTTGCTTCGAAAACTTAAGATCATGCAGAATGGGAAGCATATAGGCCAATGTTTTTCCGGTACCCGTTTGCGCAATACCTACCATATCCTTCCCCGAAAGGATAACCGGAAAAGACTCTGTTTGTATGGGCGTTGGCGTGTCGAATCCAAGTTCATCAATTGCATTGAGCAACTGTTTCGACAGCCTGAAGTTTTCAAAAGAATTCATAATACCTGTTTGTTAAAATGATTGCATATTCCTGATTTTCTGCTTCTTTTCTGACATGAATTATTGCCCAAAAAAAGCCATTCTGATTTCCAGTGTTTTATTAACAGAGCATGGAAATCAAACTTATTGACGAGGGAAACAATCCGATCCCGATTGCTATCAGGACTCAATTTCGCTCAGACAGTTGAGGAATTAACCCGAATGATCAAGGCAGATAAACCGTAAAATTCAAGGCTGGAAGCAGTGATTTTATCCCGGCTGAAAAGGGCCTTTAAAGTTCTCTTAATCCGATAAATATCAGTTCAATATGCGCCGGCAAAGGTAGGATATTTTTTTTACTAATTTGGGGTAAGTATAAGGAGGGCTTTAAAGCGGTGCGGCGCATTGTTAAATATTTGAATCTAAGTATCATAAGTAATCAGAGTGTTAGTTTTGATCTTTTTTGTTTGAGAAGTGAGCTGCTCAGAATTGAGGTCGGGCTCCGGCACTTCGAATCCGGAGATGGCTTCCGGCCTCAAATAATATTATCTTTGTAAAAAAAAAGATGTCTCCAAAATCATCAGCACCGGGGTCAGATAAGTCTTATCTTAAACTGATTACCGCATATAAAGTCCCTTCGACTCTCAGCAGTATCTGGCAACTTGTGAACACATTGGTTCCCTATATTGCCCTATGGATAGCGATGGCCTATCTGATTACTGTTTCCTACTGGTTAGTATTGCCGCTTGCTATTCTGGCGGCTGGATTTACGGTCAGGTTATTCATTATTTTCCACGATTGTGGTCATGGCGCATTCCTTAAATCAAAAACTGCCAACGATACCATCGGAATTATCCTGGGAATACTCACATTTACGCCGTATTACCGCTGGCATCACGCTCACCTGATCCATCACCGGACTGCGGGCAACCTTGATAAGCGCGGGGTAGGGGATGTGTGGACACTCACTGTAGAAGAATATAAAAATCTTTCTCCCGGCAAGCAGCGTTTTTACCGGATTTATCGTAATCCGTTTGTGATGTTTGGAATTGGTGCAGGTTTGATCTTTTTAGTGACCAACCGTTTCACCCGGAAAGAATTTAGCTGGAAAGAGCGGATCAGCGTGTATGTTACAAACCTGGGGCTTGTTGCTCTGGCATTTGGAATCAGCTATCTGATCGGTTTTAAATCTTATCTTATGATTCAGTTACCTGTAATGTATATTGCTGCAACAGCGGGCGTGTTCCTTTTCTATGTTCAGCATCAGTATCCTGATGTACATTGGTATCGCGATGAAGAATGGGATTACAGCACTGTGGCGATCAACGGAGCTTCCTACTTCAAACTGCCCAAAGTTTTGCAATGGTTCTCCGGCAATATCGGGTTTCATCACATTCACCACCTGAGCTCAAAAATTCCGAATTACAAGCTTGAAAAATGTCACCGTGAAAATGAAGCATTTCAAAAAGTTGAGCCTGTAACCTTCCGCAACAGTTTCAAAACCTTAAGTCTGCGTTTGTGGGATGAAGAAGCAGGAAAGCTTGTAACTTACCGGGAAGCGGCGGTGTAAGGATAGAGAATTTCTAATTTCTAATTTCTAATTTCTAATTGACCTAACAAGTTTTCTTTCAACTTGTTAGGTCTTCTTTATAAACATTCGGATTTCTGATTCCGATATATATCGCCAACCTCAGACCTCTCACTTCTGATTTCTGATTTCAGCGCTAACCTCTTACTTCTTACCTCTGTTTTCAGTGTCAACCTCCGATCTCTGACCTCCGACTTCTGACCTCTGACCTCTGACCTCTGATTCCGAAATAGATATTTACTTTACCATCCTGATTCCACCTTCCTCAATATCAATCAGCTTTTGTTTGTAAAGTGCTCCGATTGATTTTTTGAAATTCTTTTTACTCATGCCACACATCAGATAAATTTCTTCGGCCGGGCTTTTGTCGTTGAGATCCATATAACCTTTATTGTCTCTGAGCAATTCCAGAATTCGTTCGGCCATTTCATCTATTTTCTCGTAACCGGGCTTTGTCAGGGTGAGGTCTATTTTGCCGTCTTCACGAACTTTTGTAATATATCCTTTTAACCTTTGGCCCCGATCGAGATCTTCGAAAACATCGCTGGCATAAAGCATTCCTTCATGCTTGTTGTTGATGATGGCCATATACCCAATGTCGGTGGTGCGCCAGAGAAGCAAATCGACTTCCTCCAATGGTTTGTAATCGGCAGGCTCAAGATTGATAAAACGCTCCAGTCGCGCTGAAGCAGCAATACGGCCACCCTGAGGATCGGAATAAATGTAAACAAGGTATGATCTTCCCACAACCATTTTCGCATTTTGTTCCCTGTAGGGTACAAGCAGATCTTTCTCGAGGCCCCAGTCGAGGAATGCCCCGATTTCGTTTACTGCTTTTGCGGTAAGCATTGCAAATTCGCCCACCACTGCAAAAGGTTTCATTGTTGTAGCGATCAGTCTGTCTTCCGAATCGAAATACAGAAAAACTTCAATCTCGTCATCGGGTTTACAACCTTCAGGCACCCATTTCATGGGCAGCAATATCTCGCCAAGATCATCGCCATCCAGATATACGCCGAAATCAACGATTTTAACTATGCTTAAGGTATTGTATTTTCCGGGAATGGCCATTTGATGCAGAGGGTGTTAGTGGTTTTTAATTTGGGCAAAGGTACGACAATAAGACCATTCATCAGGTCAGAACTTCAGGAACAGACCGGCACTAAAGTCGGTTTTGGTGTAAATTTTCTTTTTGGGTTTCACATTTTCCGACAAAAGGTTGTCGGTTGTCCAGGTATAGATTGTCCGCGCGTATGGAATGGTTCGCCGTGCCACCAAAAATTCTGCTTTTGCGATCACACCAAGTGAAACATGCTTGTTAAAGAGCAGATTGTAAGTGATTTCAGCTTCTGAATGTGAGGTAAGTGCAGGTTTCAGACTGGTTTCATACCTTATTTCGCGACGATAATTTGAGTTTTGTTTTTTCTGCGCAATCTGTTCATTAAACGGAACAAATGAATTGATGCCGATGCCTGTGCTCAAGGTCGCCTGAAAACGTTTATAACTGTAAGAAAACCATGGCATTACGCTGAATCCGATGTCAAATAGAGTTCTTTGACGGTAGTTTGAATTCAGGTCGGCAATTATGCCTGTGTCGGTTTGGAAGTGATATTGATTGAATTGGTTGAGATATTGCGGATAAGAATAAAGAATTGTGCCAATGCCCCAGTTCCAGTGCTGATTCAGGCTGTCAACTTTGCGCTTAACCACAATCCGCATGTGATTGGGCAGCATATCGCTCAACATACTGAAGCCGGTATTGAATGACCATTTGTCATTCGGGGCAAGCATAAAACCGAAGCTAAGCACTCCGTAAGAGTTCTCGCCCATGTCATCACGCAGATAATTCATAAAATCAATATCGGAACCTATAGGTTGGTTAGCCCGCTGAATAAACCGGCCTCCAAACTGAATATCCAGTCTGATCACCTCTTTTTGCGGTTTTACCTGCGCAGAAGCCTTTTCTATGCTGTTTGCAAACAAAAATAATACACAGGCTGTATAGATAATCAGGTATTTTACAGTTCTCATCGCACAATATGGATAAGGTTTGTGGTATCGCTGAAGATGCTGTTGTCGGAAAGGGTAATGTCGATCACAAAACGTGCAAGTGTGTTTTTTACCTCTGGCTGCAGAAAAATATGGAACGATTCTACGCCTCCGTCGTAATAAATTTTGCCTTCGGTTTGCCTGATAATGGACGACAATGACTGGTAAACACTATTTCCGGGTGAAGAGTTTCCTGATGAACGGCCAACAAATAAGCCGGTTACATCAGCTCCGGCTTCAATTTCTTCGGAAATAGAATAAATGGTGCTGATTTTTATATTGGTGAGATGGTAATTTGCCTGAAGCGGGCGGGCGCAGTCGCACGACAATGCCATTGCAGTGTTGAAACCTATGCTTTTCAATTCAGGGATGGAGGAATAGTAGTAATATCCCAAGCTGTCAAACAAAGCAATTTCAAAAGCAACTGCTGCGGCTGGCATGGTATCGCGATAACTTGTCATTGCCCATTCACCCGAATTGTCAATATTTTTAATATCCATCCGGTTGAAACTCATATAACCCAAATCCTCATCACATTTGCAGCAGCCTGGGATGATTCTCAGGATGTTTGCGAACAAAAGAATCAACAATACTTTCTTAAAGATGCGCATGTTTGAAGGTTTTTAAATTTGAATAGCAGCTAAATATTTCTGATACGAAAGTATAAAGATTAGGTCAACATATCCCAACATTCCCTGTACATATTTTTGCACACACCGGGCTAATGATCATGTAAATCAAAATTGACACTGATGGTCAAAAAATCTATTTTGTAAAAGACTAACCGAACAATTGCCGGAACACATCTTCGATCTTGCTTACCGGAATAACTTTGATTGTTTTTGCTGCACTTTTTGCGGCTTTGAGGTTAAGTTTTGAAATGACAATGGTTTCAAAGCCAAGCTTTTCGGCTTCGGTAACCCTTTGCTCGGCCCTTGTAACCGGTCTGATTTCACCGGAAAGTCCGACCTCTCCGGCAAAACAGGTTTTTGAATTGATGGGAATATCGATGTTTGATGAAAGCACCGCACTAACTACTGCCAGATCTGTCGCCGGATCATCAACCCTGATTCCTCCGGCAATATTCAGAAACACATCCTTCACACCAAGTTTAAAGCCGCTGCGTTTTTCCAGCACAGCCAGCAACATATTGAGGCGGCGGGTGTCAAATCCGGTGCACGAACGTTGTGGGGTGCCATAAGCTGCAGAGCTGACCAGTGCCTGAGTTTCGATAAGCATGGGGCGCAGTCCTTCGATGGTTGCGGCAACAGCGGTGCCACTAACCGGTTCTTCGTGCTGGGTAATCAGTATTTCTGAGGGATTTGATACTTCGCGCAATCCGGAGCTTTGCATTTCATAAATTCCCAGTTCTGATGTGCTTCCGAAACGATTTTTGATGGAACGTAAAATCCGGTATCCGTAATTGCGGTCACCTTCAAACTGAAGAACTGTATCCACCATGTGTTCCAGCAATTTCGGGCCAGCAAGTGTGCCTTCTTTGGTGATGTGACCAATCAGAAAAACGGGAACGTTTACAGTTTTCGCAAAGCGTTGCATTTCTGAAGCTGTTTCCCTGATTTGCGAAATACTTCCGGCTGAAGCATCAATATTTTCGCTGGTAAGTGTTTGAATGGAGTCGATGATGATGATTCCAGGAGTGAGTTTGGCTATGTGTCCCAGAATTTCCCGGGTAGAGGTTTCGGTCAGAATGTAGCACTCATTCCGGCCCATACCCAACCTTTCCGCGCGCATTCTGATCTGCTG
>DHVX01000085.1 GCA_002412885.1 Bacteroidales bacterium UBA5197 | reverse complement strand
CGCGCGGGAGTGACGCGCGGGAACGGCATTGGTGATTCAAAACAGTTGCTTCCAGCAGTCAATTTTGAAAGGTCGCTCCCGCGGATACTGAAAATCTGAGCTCTTCTTTGCGCAATTCCTGCTGAAAAACAGGCGTTTGCAAAAACCTGCCTTTCAAACTACCACGCTGCGCCCCGCTGGGGCTCTGAATAAAATCCATTCTTTTTTCTACCAACGCTACGCCCCGCTGGGGCTACAATTGAAAAGCCCCAGAGGGGCGAAACGTTGGTAGCCACGAAAATCACGTTAGAACATAAAGCCCCAGCGGGGCGCAGCGTAAACACGTATCACGAAACTCAACAGAACTTATAATGTATTTCAAGTAGTCATTCCCGCGGATACTGAAAATCTGAGCTCTTCTNNCGCGCGGGAGTGACGCGCGGGAACGACGCGCGGGAGCGACGCGCGGTAACGATGCGTGGGAACAACGAGCGGGAGCGACGCGCGATCGCAATTATAGCAATAATTCAAAACCTTGTTAAATTATTGTTAATCAGGCATTCCCAAAGAACAAGGATCAGCATTTACAGGTTTTAATCTGGTTTTATCATAGTTCCTTAAATATTTTCACTTCAAAAACACACCTGACATGGCCAAAAAGATCATAACAAAAGTTTCGGGGAAGGGAATAACAGAACTTAAACCCAAAGCAAGAGTAATAACAAAGAATGTTTTAAAGAAATCGGCTTTTATATTTAAAATCAAGCCCAATCCGGTAATATTTAAAACCAAAGTCAAACTATCAGGCCCTGATGCCATTGATGTGCAGGTAATCCGTAATCCGGGATTATATACCAAAATAGCTCCTGATGCAAACTTTTCAAAGATCAAAAAAGATTCCAACTGGAATTGTTCTGAAAAGCGCTGGTCGGGCGACGTCATCAGAAAGGAGCCCGTTATCCTCAATAAAAACATGGATGAGTTATACCCGGGCGCTATATTTGCTTATGAATCCATCAGCAATGGCACATACAAGCGTTTGCCTTATCCGCGTAAGCCACTCACTGTTGTGGTCAACAGAAACCAGGCTTCACTCACTACCCTTACTGTTGACAATCCTTCGGTGGGTTCCATAATGCAGGCGATGAGCAATATTCGCGGTTCATTCAAGGGTGGAGGTGCTGCCATTTCGTTTGGCGAAAGCTTTGCTGTGCTGAGTGAGGAAGATCTGTTTATGCGCACCGGAGGCAGTGGTTATTACCTGGGATTTGGCGGAAGTCACAGCGTGGATTATAAATCCAGCAGCAAAAGCCATAAATTCTTTATCAATTTGTTTCAGGAGTACTATTCTATTCTGATCGATGACACCCATATGCAGCCTTCCGACTTTTTTGTGACCACCGATGAAAGTCCGACCACCAAGGATGCACTGAAACCTGAGCTTATCGACCCCAACTGGGTGGTTGTAAGTTCGGTAAAATACGGGCGGGTTCTCAACCTTATGTTCGAAAGCGATGAATCATATTCCGAATACGGTATGGATGTTACAGCCTATGCCAACTTTCTGGTTGCAGGAGGGAGCGCCAATTTCTCGCTCAGGCAAAAAGACTTTTTAAAACGTGTAAGTGTTCGCTTTGTAGCATACGGAGGTAATCCCAGCCTTACCGGACAGATACTTACAGCCGGAAATCAGTCTGAATTGACAAAAGCCATAAAGAATTATTTTGCGGGAACAATGGATGAAGTGCCCATCGGTTATTCATTGGCCACCCTTGACGGAGAGAATGTGGGTGCAAGGCTTATGTCGGACTTCACGAGCAGACAATGCGCGCCTGCCGCAGGAAAATATGAAGTTTTATGGAATAGTGTGACCTGCGATTATAACGACGATGGCTCAGATGGCGAAGAAATAACTGCCTATTTACGCATCAGGGCATGGGATGGAAAAGGTGCTGAAATATTGGATGTCGAAAAGAAAAACAAGAAAATTATTGAAAGAGATCAGATGAACAAAAAGACAGGATTGAAACTTCCTGTTCCATGGACTTTTACCCGCGGCACCAAAAGCAATCCGATACAACTTGAAACTGGAGAAACCAGGGAAATAAACCAGCGTGTAACTTTCAAGGTGTCGAAAGATGATAAAAATGCAAAGCTTGGAATACGCGCCGATGTGCTGGAGTATGATGATTTCTCAGATGACCATTTCTCCGATGATGTCAGAAATCTTAGATTCAGCGAAATTATTGATGGCGAGAATTTGAAATTGATTTGCACCGAAGGAAAGTCAAGGATTCGGTTCAACATTACAGTTCGTCCGGTTTATGATTAATGAATTTTTGCATCTCAGGAAGCCGGAAGTCTGAAGGTGTTATACTGGAATATTTCCTGAATACGGTTTGCCAAATTTGAACAAAAGCCTGTGTTTTTAGAAAAAAACACTGGCTTTTGTGGTTTATATCCCGTCTAAATTGATCAGCATGTTCTGTATTTTAATCTGCAACCCATTTTTATGGTAATTACAAGAATGTTGAAACGGAAAATTATTTTATCAGTCATTTGCAGCTTTGATTCCAGGAAACAATATATACAGGCCATCTGACATTCAACTTCTTTCTGAAACCTTATCTTTGCAAAAAATAATGCAATGAAAGTCTCCGGCTTTACCTTTATCCGCAACGCCATTAAATACGATTATCCAGTGGTGGAAGCCATTACTTCGGTGCTTCCGCTTTGCGATGAATTTGTGGTTGCCGTCGGAAACTCAGATGATAACACCCGCGGACTGATTGAAAGTATTGGTTCTCCGAAAATCAGGATAATAGATACGGTTTGGGACGATACTTTGCGCGAAGGTGGTCGTGTGCTGGCTGTTGAAACTGATAAAGCATTTGATGCCCTGAGTGCAGACAGCGATTGGGCAATTTATATTCAGGGCGATGAAGTGCTTCATGAGCAATACCTTGACACACTGCGCGAGGCTATGCAGCAATGGAAAGATCATCCCGAAGTGGAAGGTCTGCTGCTGAATTACCTGCATTTTTATGGTTCTTACGACTTTACGGGCGACAGTCGCCGCTGGTACCGCCGCGAAGTCAGGGTGATAAGAAACGACAAATCCATACGTTCCTACCGCGATGCGCAGGGATTCCGTAAAAACAACAAACCCTTGAAAGTGAAGCCTGTAAAAGCCACCATGCATCATTACGGCTGGGTAAAGCCACCCGAGTTTCAGCAGGCCAAGCAGGAGTATTTCCACAAACTCTGGCACAACGATGAATGGGTGGAGAAAAAAGTTCCCAAAGCAGATGCTTTTGACTATTCATCCATTGATTCACTGGCAAAATTTACCGGAACGCATCCTGCAGTCATTCAGCCACGCATCAACCGACAGAACTGGCAATTTACCTTTGATCCCACAAAAAAGAAGCTTCCTTTTAAATCGAGGTTTTTACATGGTATTGAAGCGCTTACCGGCTGGAGGATAGGGGAGTATAGGAATTATAGGATCTAATTTCCAATTTCTAATTTCTAATTTCTAATCCTCCAGCCTTAACCTCTGACATCCGACATCTCTCGTTATCGCTTCGCGCTCCCGAGACAAGCGACATCCGACATCTGACATCCGACATCTGACCTCTGACCTCCGAAATCCGAAATCCGACATCCGAAATCCGACATCCGACATCTCTCGTTATCGCTTCGCGCTCCCGAGACAAGCGACATCTGACCTCTGACCTCTGACCTCCGAAATCCGAACCGGAGCGAAGCGGAGCTCACCGAAGGTAAATCCGAAATCCGACATCCGACATCCGACATCCCACTATCTCACCCAGGGCTTGCCATTCGGAAGTACTACTTTGCCGGCAAGATCATTGATGATAATTGCGGCCATCATATACCATGCTCCGAGGGCGCAGAATATAAGTTCAAAACCGGCAACCACATTGAAAACCGGGTTTCCGAAATGACCCAAAATCAACAGCACAAATCCGATCACCAAAAGACCGAAAGTGATGGCCATTGCTTTGTGAACCCTCAGCGAAGCAACAAACATAATGCTGCTGTAAAGTGCCCATGCCAGCAGGTAATAACCCACATCGGAGCGGCTGGATGCATAAATTTCAAAGTGGTTCAGCATCCAGATAATGCCCAAACCGATCCAGAAACTGCCGAAAGCAACAAAAGCACTGTAACCAAAGTTATTTCCCAGTTTCTGTTCCTGAAAGCCGGCAATCATCTGAGCCAGACCTCCGAAAATAAATCCCATTGCCACAACAGGTCCCATTCCAAGGAAGCCAATGTTGTGAAACTGTAATAAAAGTGTTGTTAATCCAAAGCCTGCAAGGCCTACAACGGCAGGGTTTCCTGTCTTTTTTTCCATAGTTCAGCGAGTGTTTTTTAGAGCGTGCAAAGGTATTACTATTCATGCCATTCCCAAATGGGAACGTGAAAGTTTATTTGCGGGTATTGGAATATTGATTATTAAACGATAGCCGAAAATACCTTAGAAATATGTCATCCACAAAATAAGCTGCTGTTTTGCCGGTAACCGTTTGAATAATTGCATTTTAGTGTCTGTAAACAACAGGTAATAGCTGCACCTCCGCATCTAAAAAGCAAGAATCCTACATAACGGAAACACATGTTCACTTTAATTCTTACTTTTGCAAAAACAAATTACTACCCGTATGGATTTGAAAGAAATAATGGCCATTGCCGGTAAGCCGGGACTCTACAAAATGGTTGCACAAGCCAAGAACGGACTTATCGTTGAATCTGTCATCGATCAGAAACGTTTGCAGGCGTTCTCGCACGACAAAATCAGCTCGCTTGAGGAGATCAGCATCTTTACTGAAAGTGGTGATAAACCGCTCAGAGAAATTCTTGCCGGTTTTCACGAAAAGCTTGAAGGCAAAGCTGCTCCCGATTTTAAAAATGATAACGACAAGCTTAAGACTTTCTTTGCTGAAATGCTGCCCGATTACGATAAAGAACGGGTGTATGTTTCTCATATGCAAAAAATAGTGAGTTGGTACAATCTGCTGCTTGAGCACAATCTGCTCGATTTTAGTCAGCCAGCCGAAGAGCCCGCCGCTGATGAAACAGTAACCGAGGAGCCCAAAGGTGAAGCCGCTGAGCCAGAAGCTAAACCCGAATAAGATTTTTAGTCCGTAGCAATTACGGACTTTTTTATAATTTAGTTTTTTAAGATCCATGCAAATTTCTGCTGAAGTAACAGCAGGGAAACTACATCAGAAAAAGCAGGGTTTAAAAAAAAAGTTTACCACGAAGTCGTGAAGACACAAGGATTCACTAAATGAGCAGAATGGATTTGTGTAACTTTGTGACTTTGAGCCTTTGTGGCAGGAATTAAAAAACGTTCTGTTCTGAAATTGAACTATGAAAAAGCAAATACTTGATCTCAGGGTTTTGAGCAACGCAAAGCTGAACCACAACCACAATGTGCTTGAGCTGGGATGTGATGCTCCGCTTCCGGCAATGGTTCCCGGTCAGTTCGCCGAGGTACGGGTTGATGGTTCGCCAACCACTTACCTGCGCAGGCCTTTCTCCATTCACCGGGTTGACAAAGGGGCCAATACCATGCACCTGCTCGTAAAATCGGTGGGCGACGGAACCCGGAATATCGCGGCATTGGCCAAAGGCAGTCTGCTGAATGTAATGTTTCCTTTGGGAAATGGATTCACGTTGACCCAGAATGAGGAAGTGCTTCTGGTGGGCGGTGGTTGCGGAGTTGCGCCGCTTTATTTTCTGGCCGATCAGCTTTTCAGGAAAGGAAACAAAGTATCGGTGCTTATCGGAGGTCGCTCAGCCGGCGATATTCTGCTCTCAGAAGCATATCGCAGCTTCGGAAATGTTTATATCTCCACCGAAGATGGAACGCTTGGCGAAAAAGGAATGGTTACTGCTCATTCGGTGTTGAAGCAATCGGCTTTCCCTTTCAGGATGATTTATTGCTGTGGGCCGGATGGCATGATGAAAGCTGTGGCACATATTGCTGAAGCCAAAGGGGTAGAATGTGAAGTTTCACTTGAAAATACCATGGCCTGCGGCATTGGTGCCTGCCTGTGTTGTGTGGTACAAACCCATAAAGGCAATCAGTGTGTTTGCACCGAAGGGCCGGTTTTCAATTCAAAAAAACTCAAAGGCTGGACTGCTGAAACTGAAATTGGCTGCTCACTCGACAAGTAAAAACTGATTAATTGCATCTCAATCAAGATCATAAAATGGCGAATCTGGAAGTCAACATACACAAGCTTAAGCTGAAAAATCCCGTGCTTACTGCATCCGGAACCTTTGGATACGGGGAAGAGTTTGATGATTTTATCGATGTCAGTTCATTGGGCGGCATTATTGTAAAAGCCACAACTTCAAAGCACCGCGAAGGAAATGCCTATCCTCGCATGGCCGAAACTGCCATGGGAATGCTGAATGCCGTAGGACTTCAGAACAAGGGGGTTGACTATTTTGTGGAGCATATTTACCCGAAATTATTGAAATACAACAATTGTGTGATCGCGAATGTGTCGGATTCAACCGTTGAGGGTTATGTTGAAGTAGCTGAAAAGCTGAATAAACTTGATCATATTCATGCCATTGAGTTGAATATTTCCTGCCCGAATGTAAAGGAAGGCGGAATGGCTTTCGGAACCAGTTGTCCGTCAGCAATAGCTGTAACCCGCGCTGTGCGGGATGTTTACGACAAAACGCTGATCGTAAAGCTTTCGCCGAATGTAACCAGTATTTCTGAAATTGCGTTGGCTGTGGAAGGTGCCGGAGCTGATGCCATATCATTGATCAACACCCTTTTGGGGATGGCCATTGATGCTGAAAAGCGGCGGCCTGTGCTTTCAACCGTTACCGGAGGTCTATCCGGTCCGGCCATCAAACCGGTTGCATTGCGCATGGTATGGCAGGTATCCAAAGTGGTAAAAATTCCTTTGATAGGAATTGGCGGTATAACCACAGCAGCCGATGCCATTGAGTTTATGCTGGCCGGTGCATCAGCCATTCAGGTAGGAACCGCAAACTTTATTGATCCTCAGGCAACTGTGAAAATCATGGCAGGAATAGAGGATTATCTCAACCGCCACGGAATTTCTGATGTGAAAGAACTGACCGGGGGATTGATGCTGTAAAGTACTTATTAGCTAAAGTATTATACTAATTATAGAAGATTGTTGATCGTCCTATCCTTCGACTCCGCTCAGGATGACATCGTATTCAATTGATAATGAATTTATTAAAGTGCAACAACGCAACTACAATACCAATGTCACACTGAGCGGAGTCGAAGTGCTTCAGTCGCTTATGGACCTTAATAACACCATCAACTCCGCTTTTTACTTAAAAGATTTTAAGTGGCAACTCAACCTGCTTTATTCAGTAATCGATTTGGCCAATGGAGCGACTTCGCTGGCGATTTGCCTGTTGTATTCAAATGCAAGTGACTGGTAATTAACCGCGTCAACAATGGTACCTATCAGGCAGAGACCGGCGGTAAAGAAGTAAAGAATACCCATTCCGATCTGATTAACGAGGAATCTGTGGATTCCGGCAAATCCCAAAAATCCAACCAGGCAGGTGAGCAGAATGAGCTGCGGATCTTTGCGTCGTGTGCGGTAAATCATTGCAAAGGTTTGCGCTTGTTTGTCGCTGAAATCCTTGATGAGCATCTGAACGTGGTTCAGTTCCATTCCCTGCAACTCGGGAAGGTGTAAAAGTACATTGGCCATGATTTTTTTGTTTTAAGTGTGTGTTAATAATACATTACAGGTTTCCTGAAAATTTGTACAATCCTCCAGATCAGAATAAGCACTGCAACCATTCCAAGCGGATGAGCCATAAATGAGGCTTCGAAATTACCCCGCGCCAGGTATGAAACCGAATGTCCCAAACCGCAGCCCGGACAAAAATCCAGACCAGCAGCCGAAAGCGGGCAAAGGCTTGCATGTGTATTGGAAGGAGACATCACAGCCATCAGGATTAATCCTGCTATCCAGATAAAAGCTTCCAGCTTTGCCCTGAAATATTGCCATGCGTGTCGTGTTCCTTTATTCATTGATCGGTGAATTGAAATACAAATGTAGGGAAAGCCGTTTCCTTAGTAAAATATTTTATAATGAAACTGCTGTTTGGGGTGGTGGAATGTGATAAATGTCTGGTGAACGGGGGGAATTAAATTTGAAAAACATAATGTATCAACTTTTTCTCCCCTTTTGTGCTTCGATCCGATAGCTATTGGAACCGCAACCAATGACAGATTATCTGATGATTAGCCCCAGAGGGGCGCAGCGTTGGTAGTAAGTAAGCGGTGGGTACTTCAAAAGCCCCAGAGGGGCGCAGCGTGTAAACATATTCTGATTGAGGAGATTAATTCTTAATCAACAGGAGAATCATCGCAAAAACACATTTGAATAAGAATAAATGAGGTTTTAAGAGAGTTTAAATTTGAATTTAGAGCACCAAATTTGTTTGATTTAATTGATTTGCCTCCTAATGAATTAATTATTCATTTATTTTTGAGTGAAACTGAATTAACTAATTTTTACGCTGCGCCCCTCTGGGGCTTACTATTCTTTCAAAATACTTCAGGCTACCAACGCTGCGCCCCTCTGATGCTTATTTTCTTTCCCATCTCAATTTTCCCTGCAAAATTATAACCATCAATTGCTATTTTTGCAGCAATGGAAAACCCCGCGATTCAACATCCCGACTGGCAGAACAGAACCCGTCTGCTTACCGGGGATATCAAGCTTGAGAAATTAAGAAATGCGCACGTGCTGGTCGCCGGATTGGGCGGTGTTGGCGCTTATGCTGCTGAACAACTGGTCAGAGCCGGCATTGGAAGCCTGACTCTGGTTGATGGCGATGTTGTAAATGCAACCAACCGCAACCGGCAGTTGCCTGCGCTGATCAGCACAAACGGTAAACCCAAAACCGAAATAATGGCAAGCCGTTTGCTCGATATCAATCCCGATCTTAAACTGATTACAATTCAGGAATATATCAAGGATCAACGCATGATCGACATTCTGGAAACAGGTTACGATTATGTGGTGGATGCCATTGATACACTCTCTCCAAAGGTTTACCTGATTTACCATACCATAAGGCTGGGCATGCCGCTGATCAGCTCAATGGGTGCCGGTGGAAAGCTTGATCCCATGCAGGTAAGGATTACAGATATCTCGAAAACGAACAACTGCAAACTGGCATATTATATCCGTAAGAACCTGCACAAGAAAGGGATATGGGAAGGTTTTAAAGCGGTTTACTCTCCCGAAGAGGTTTCGCGGAATTCAATTGTTCTTTCGGAAGGGGAGTTCAACAAGAAATCAACCGTTGGAACCATTTCATACATGCCAGCCATTTTCGGTTGTTTCTGCGCCGCCGGGGTTATACAGGATTTGATGGGAGAGGAGCAGGCCTAAAAAAAACCGCAACTGTTTAGGTTACGGTTCTGGCATTCACAATCCCTCCTCCTGCTTATTACGGTTCAGGTATGTTTTCCCGGCTCCCCATAAGGCTCCTGCTGCCATTAAAATGAAAATGCCGTTTCCGATGGGAGCGTTGCCACCACTTGGAGGTTGGTTGCCGGAAGCGCCATGACCATTAGGTGGCGGCGGGGGAGGGCCCTGGGCAATAAGTGGTAAACTTAATGCCATTACCAGGCCCGGAATAAGCAAGTATCTAGAGATGTTTCTTATGTTCTTCATGATTTCTGATTGTTTGCGTTGAAAATTATTGCCTTACTTGTAGTTTAGTGACTGATAACTATTTTGCGGTTAACCACTTTGCCTTTGTTTACCACACTTACCAGATATACACCGTTGCTTAGATTACCGGCGGGTATAGTCATCTGCCCTCCATTGCTGGTTCTGTTGATCATCAATTGCCCTGTCAGGTTATACACAGCAATTTCAAGTTTGCTGCTTTCGGGTGAGGTTATGATGATGTTTCTGTCAACGGTGTATATTTTTATTTCCGTTGCCGGATCAACATCTCCAATGCCTACAACAGCGAATTTCAGCACAAACCGGCTTGCATCTTCACCCGGTGAAGCATTAAAGCTGTACACCGGATTTTGTGAAATGTTCTGGGTAATATTTTCAGCTTTATCTTCAAGATATATCTGCGTACCCTGTAATTGCTCAAGGTTTGCAGCAAGGGTATAAGTGCCTTCAACTGCAGCTTCAAAATAGACCGGAATTGTAAGGTCGTCGGACAGTTCTGGCAGCCCGTTAATAGCCAGCTCATTGTTGTCGGAGCCTTTTGTATAGATTTTAGGTACCTGACTGCTGTAACTTTTAAGCTTATACGCATCATACGCCCCATCAAAAGCTGTGGTTGCCTGATTGTTGAAGTGAATAAAGGTTTCGTCTATTTTGCCGTTTGTTGAAACAGTCAGCGACATGCTCCCAGGAACAGAATTACCTGATTTGTAATATGTGTCTTTTCCGCTGTGGGTGCGGGCCGCATTTGATATAGAAACAGTTTTTGTGCCTGTTGATTTTGCGTGAACCATAAAGCCCTGCATAGGCGGAATATATTGTGAACCGTTTCCTATATAGCCACTTCCTAAACCTGGTAGCGGCAGAAAATACTGATAATTTTCAGCATCATTATTGTAATAATACAATGCACTGTCAATTCCCTCTCCCCGCGTGAGCAGATTCCAATCGAGTGCAGATGGGAAAGGATTGCCAAGCAGATTCCAGCCATTGCCCATGCCTGATGTGAACGTGCAGTTCATCTCCAAAGGCGAGGAAGCCGGGAAGCTGTTTAACTCACCGGTAAAGGTTTTTACAACATCCGTTGGATAGGCAATCAGATAGCCTTTACCAACCAGAAATTTATTTTCAAAGTCAACATTCCAGCTGCCATTACCAGCTTTTGTATTGATCCACATATTTTCTGGTTCACTGAAAGCATAAAAATCATGGGCATAGGTAGGTGTCTCGGTTACAAATTCGGGTTGGATCAGCTGACTAACAACAGGAGATGAAATAAAATGGAACATAAAATCGTTTATCACGTTGTATTTTGCAATAAAACGCTCCACGGTTGCCGATACACCGGTATTATAATGAATAAGAGAGGCGGTTGCAGTGGCGGATGATTCTAGAACGAGACCATCTGTCCCGGCATTATTTGTTATGGTTGAGCTTACGGTAAGATCCGCTTCAGGATTTAAAGTTAGTGAAGCTCCGCTATTAATTACCAGCGAATTAATCACAACACTGCCTGAAATAACCGGTTTATTGGTGGTATTTGGGATCACCACATTGCTGCCGCTGTGGGGTGTGCCGCAGGTCCAGTTGGACTGCGTATTCCAATGCGTATCAGCACTGCCATTCCATTGGGTATCATCACCGGGGCCAACAAAGCCGTTGATGTAGTAGGTGGATTGGGGGGAGTCGTTGAGTACTGGGTAATTATCACTTGGGCCTGTGTATTCGCAGGATTCTCCGTCATCATAAAAATCAATAGTGGTTGAACCTTCTTTGTAGTGAAAGTTGAGTGTGGCGAGGGTTGAATTTGCAGCATAGGTTACGCCTGTGGATGATGACGAAAAACCTCCTACGATAATATTGCCTGCAAAAGTATTGTTAATTGATAAACCAGGATATCCGGAGGTGTTTTCACCAGGTAGAAAATCTAGTACAGCCGGGTCATAGTTTATGGTTAAGCTAACGGCCCCAATGGTATTAAAATTTGTGACTTTTATCGGAATACTTATATTGTTCCCCGGGCAGGAGTATGCTGACAAAGCAGTTGTGATTGGAGCAAAATTCTGAAAGGTGACTTCTCCAGGAATGTAATAGGATTCATAAGGACTGTCATTTAATGTGTTGGCACTACCATCGGCGTAATCACACTCATATCCAATAGTTGAAAAAGATACAGGTGTTGATCCATTGGTAACTTTTGAAAAGTGGATATAAAAGATAGCTGTATTGTTAGGAACAGTTTGCCCGAGTGCTGCAAACCAGCCAAAATTGACTGCCCCAGGAACAGTGATGTTATAGTTGAATCCGGTATTGTCTCCAGATATTAAAGGATTTGCAGTAACCAAAGTAACGGTTGCTATGGCTGGATCAAAAAATAGTTTCATGTCACAACTTGCAATATTTGTAAAATTTGTAACGGTTATGGGAAGAATCACTGTTGAACCTGTAGAAGCAACGTTGCCGGCGGTAGAAACCGGCGCATTCTGAGCTAGCAGACCTGATGTGGTTATTGCCGTCAGAAACCAAAGAAAGAGAGAGACTTTTTTCATGATTTATAGTGTTTTGGTTTGTTTTTTTTGTTTGTAAAAACTGATTAAAGCACGAAGTAATATATATTGACTAATTGCAACACACTACGCATAGTGTGGTGTAAATCAGATTGAATTCAGAGTTGTGTTTTATGCGAAGCAGGTAAGCCCCTGACCTAATTCCCGAAGTGTCGAAACAGACAGAATGGATACCCGGAAGACTGAAATTTACTTTTTTCGAAATAATTATCTGACCAGTGAGACTAAGTAATTCAATCACAGTTTCACCTTTATTTTGAACCGTAAGATTTAGATTCAATTCTTCTGAGAAAGGATTAGGATAAGCAGAAACAAGGGTTTCCTTACTGCCAAATTCGGATTTGACCGGGGATGAAACAGCAAGTGTTGCATTGCCATCGGTGACAGCATCCGGATCACATTCGCCGGAAACTATGCAGCGGTAGCGGTAACCGTCCATTACAACAGATGGGTTTAATACAAAAAGCGTATCAGAGAAAACGCCCATATACAAATCATTTTCGATCAGATCTTCCCATGAATTAATAAACTCCTGCCATTTGTAACTCAAACCTGTGCCTGCTGCCTGTAAGGTAAACAGCGCTGTGTCAGCGCCTGCGATTACTGCTGGTGGAGATTCAGGTTGTATCTCAATCTCAGGTTGTTCTTTTACTGTTACCGTTAATGGCTGTGAGGAAGCGCCGATACCACAAATGTTTGTTCCTGTTACTGAAACCAGTCCGCTGGCCGCATTGATTCCATAATGAACCATTATTGAATAAGTGCTATTACCTGAAGTGATGAAAGCTCCCTCAGGCACTAACCAGCTGTAGGAATCAGTATTGGCCAGGGGTTCAATTGAATACATGACCTGACTCTGTCCCCGGCAAACCTCTTGTAAACCAGTAATTATGCCGGGTGTGCCAGGTTGATCAATTACTGAAATTTCCAGCGATGATGCAGATCCATTGCCATATGCATTGGTTCCATAAACTGAAATGACTCCTATGAGTGGGTTTATGCCTAAATCAACAAGTATGGTAGGAGAGTTTTGTCCGGAGACAATCACTGCACCTTCGGGCACATTCCAGACATAGTCGGTTGCATAATCTATGATTTCAACAGAATAAGTTACTGCAGAGTTATCAATACAAACTACCGATGGTCCTGTTATAGATCCGGCTTCAGCCGGAAGAGAGTTAGCGGAAACAGATCCATTCAGGTAATAGATATCCTGTGGTGTATCGTTAAGAACCGGATAAACAGGAGTTGATCCTCTGTATTGACAGCTTGTTCCTGTGTCAATCCAGTTCAGCTCTGTATATCCATCCAGGTAATTGAGATTCAGTGTTAAAAGGATTGCATTGTCTTCTAACGAAATAGCTGTGTCGCCGGATTGTACCATGCCTGAAATCAGCAGGTTGCCGGGTTGATCTTCGTTTACAGACATGCCAGGGAATTCACTGCTATTTACAAATGACAAGTATGATAATACTGAAGCATCAAATTGAAGATTCAGTGAAAATGACCCTATCATTTGGAAGTTAGAAACGTAAACCGGGAAATTTAATTCAGATCCAGGTATAGCTGCAATGTTTGGTGCCACAGTAATGGGAGCATCCGGCGACTGAAATACAAGCATCCCATCCTGGTAGTAATCAGAAGTTGGGCTATCGGTTAAAGGTTGGGAATTCCCGTCATTGTATTCACAGGAGTTGTCATTATCCATCCAGTGAACTGATGAAATGCCATTCCCTGATTTGGAAAATTGAAGATTAAAGATAACTGAACTATCAGGAAGGGTGATTCCTCCTGATGTGAACCACCCTAAAGAAACTTCACCCGGAACCGTTATATTGACACTGATTATTCCCGCCATTTCAGGTCCAATTGTAACACCTGTTGCTGTTGCAATACTTGGGTCATAAGTCAACTTAAGGTTGCAGGAAGATATGTTGTTAAAGTTCATTGCATAAACAGGAACAGTTACTTCTGTCGCCAGAGATACAACTGTCCCTGCAATGCTTATGGGCGCATTTTGAGCACAAATTTCTGCTGGCTGGCAGCAGATCAGAAAGCACACTATGCTGATAAGTGTTTTCATTGTTTTGACATATTTGTCAGTAATTCCGTTTTAGCCGGATTTTCTGCTTTTAATGTTAAATAAAGTAAGAGAACGGGGAGTTACTCCCCGCTCTCTTTGTTTGTTTTTATTGTCTGCGTATAACCTTAATGGCTCTGGAAATTACATCACGCTTGTTGTGAAGTCTGATTGTAGCTGTGTAAACCCCTACATTGAATCTGCTCAGATCAGCAGTAAAGGTGTGATCCCCGGCGCTCTGCCATTCGTCAAGCAGAATTACGTTTGTACTGCCCAGCATGTTGGCCAGTTCCAGAACTACTCTGCCTTCTTTTGGCAGGGAGTATGCAAAGGTTACCTTGTCAACATATGGGTTGGGATAACTTTCAAGCATAAGGTTACCATTCATAACCACTTCAGGGATGCTTGTTACAGTGCCACCGATTTCGTCAACAAAGAGTTGTGCATTGGGAATGATATTGTAATTTCCATCTGCCAATTCATTAAGCGGATCGGAGGTAAGGCTGAGACGAATGGTCTCTCCTTGAGCCAATGTACTTATGGTTCTGAGATTCAGGGTAAGTAATGTTTCACCTGTATTCAAATACATCGGGATCAACGCATTCCATCCTACCCTTAGTTCATTGCCAATTACAGCAAATTCCATCGGGCTGTCAGGGTCGTTACTCAGGTAAACGCTGCTTACTTCAAGTTGATCTGTTGGGAAATCAAAAATGAGTGAAATAGCGCCAATTTCCATATTCATGGCTGCAGTTACCGGTAGCTCAAATGCAACACCAGGTTCAACAAGGGTAGCTCCGCCAATATTAAGCATCACATTTTCCATCATTGCCTTGGCACTACCCGGAGTAAAACTCCTATTAAAGTCACCGGTTACCTGTGCGTAGTAATTATGAATATTCGGTGCACTGCCGTTAGGAACGCTAATTGTTACAACTTTTGATGAAGGACCAGGATTATCATTGATCATATCGGTTGTATTCCAGAATGACCACACAGAGGTAAAAGGTGGATTAGGGTTACCTCCTGTTACAAAATAATTCAGGATACGACCTGCATCATTAGAATTAATTACACTGTTTGATCCAATTACATCACCGGCAAAGAACCTTACCATTTCAATGTCGTAAGCACTAGTGCCAGCAGCTAATACACCCCAAGCATTCACTGTAGCAGCGTCGGTTGAGTTGATACCACCAGTTGGTTTACTCGTGGAGAAGATCAAATCATAATCACCATCACACACATTGGTAATGGTATAGTCGCCGTTTACGTCAGTGATATCGGACCCAAAATTGACTAATCCCTGAAGAAGTGTAATGGTTACATTACTCATAGGAGTATGTGAAGGATTGTTGTATTTCAGATTACCCGAGATAGTATAACCCTGAACTGTAATTGAGAATGAACAGATAGTTTCGTTCCCTGAGGCATCGGTAGCCTTGTAGATAACATTGGTTGTTTCAATTGGGAATGGATAACCGTTCAAATCACCAATTGTATAGGTTATGCCGCCATCCAGTGAATAGGATAAGGTTGGCGTGCCACAATTATCATTGATGGTAGCTCCTAATCCAACGCCAGTCCAAGTGCACCCGTTGTTAACCGTATAAGGGTTGGCTGGGGTTGGGCAGGAAATCGTTGGTTCCTGGTCGTCAACTACGGTTACTGTTTGATCAGAAGTAGCTGTGTTGCCGCTTCCGTCGGTAACGGTCCAGGTTACAGTGTTTGCACCCAGAACCAGAGTAGCTGGTGAAGCAACCACGCTTGCCACGGAGCAGTTATCGTCAGCATCTGGAGCTGTGAGCTGTAAGCTTGCGTAAGTGCAAGCATCAGCGTCAGCAAATACTGATATCGGTCCTAAAGTAGCAATCGTTGGATTATTATCATCCTCTGTGATTGTTCCGTTAATGTAATAGGTACCAGTCGGAGTATCACAGAAAGGCGAAAAATCAGGCCAATCACCAAAACTATACTCGCAGTCTGATGGATTTGAGAGAGGATCAAAAAATGCAAGTGTAGCAGTTCCTCCGTGATAAGTGAAAGTAGGGGTAAACAAGATAGCATTATCAGACAAAGTAATTGGTAGATCTGACGCATTTTGAAGATACCCAACAACATACAAAGTGTTAGATACCGGATCTTTGGAAACACTAAAATTGCTCATCAGACCTTCACCTTCAGTTGAACTTACGTATGTCAATTCAGGGCCATATGTCAAAGTAAGAGTGATTGATCCTACCTCAGCAAATGATTTTACACGAACCGGAATAGCAATGTTACTTCCAACGCATGCATCTTCAATTGAAGTTACTGTAGTAATAGGCCCTACATAAATCCTGACATCGCCAGTTCCAACATTTGTACAACCATTTGCATCTGTTACACTAACTATGGTATAGGTTGTATTAGAGGTTGGGCTAACAGTAAATGTTGATGAACTTGTTGAAGCAATTACTTCATGGGTTGTTGCTCCGCCATCATCACTCCACAAATAAGTCCATGGTTCGGTGCCTGTTAAATCAACAGTTAAAACAGAGCTTCCGCCTGAACAGATTGATGGGTTGCCAGTGATAGAGATCGTCGCCGTTGGCAAAGCATTGATGCTAACCTCTACACTACCAGTCATATCTAACGTACAACCAGTAACTGTTTTGGTTCCTTTGACGGTATATGTTCCGGCTAAGGTTTGACTACCAAAACTGATGGCTTCTCCGGTTCCAGCTACTGAAGTGCCTTCTTGAACATTGTCAACATAAAGTTGATATTCAACACCAACTTCAGATTCGTTCAAACCAACAATTACTCCAGTGCCGCCATAACAATAGCTGCCACCACCGGTGACTGCATAGGAGGTATTGGTTTCGCATCCATCAAGATTAGTCATTGCAGCGTCAGTAAACCATGAGCAAATCGTAACATTGTCAGTAACATCATTACCCAGACCACAGGTATTGCCTAAGGCTTTGTATGGTCCACTGGCATCGCCCCACCAGTTTTGAGTGGCGTTTAATGTGGAAGATGTTCCGTTAAATACCCCATAGATTGAGTTGTCGGCTATTTTATTGTTTTCAATATCAATACTCGAAACATAGGCAAGTCCTACAGGGATATTTACACCATAATCGAAACCACTGATGGTATTATCTTCAACTGAAACAACAACTGTTGCAGCTGATGGTTGAACGAACAGGACACCATAAGTATCGGGCGAGTTGGTGGCTCCAGGAGTCAGGACATTGTTGGTAAAACTTAGCTCTCCATTGCGGTTAGTGGTCGTACGGAAACCATGCCAGCTACTCTCCGGGTTACCCGGAGGAGAAGCAATACCTGTACCCGTATTTCCCTCAAATACCCAATTGGCATTGGCATTGTCAGAATAATTGTACCACATGGCATCCCTGTAAGCTTCAAAACTATTGTTCGAAACCATGCCGATAAGCGATGTTGTGTTCGGATGGTTGTAAGGTTGAACCTGGATACCGCTCTTCACGGTTTCTATTTTGTTGCCAGTGATTAAACCATAGGTTCCCTGCAAGTATATACCATAAGGAACATCTATTGGTTGCAGATTTGAATAAATGTCAGCATTGTGAATGTAGTTATTTCCGATGATGGCACTGTTGATGTAATCATCATATAACCAGTTTCCACCTTCGAATACATAAGAACTAACCCACAACGAAACATAATTGAAATTCCTGATGATGTTATTTTTAACAACGAGACCATCACCATAACCCATAATTCCTGTGGTATTGGCTGTTGTTGCTATGGTGTTTCCGTCAATGATAAAACCATTGATTTTTACATCATCGACATCAACCCTGGAATCATACTGGCCAATTGAAATCAACTCCTGGCTTCCGGTAAGTCCTGTCGGGAATGTAATGATGGCTTCGGGAAGAACTCTTGATCCACTAATGGGGTTGATTTCGTAATTTGAACCACGGAGGTCAACAGGAGTATGAATAAACACTTGTTCTGCAAACGCACCTCCGCTGGCATTCAGTATATTTCCAGCAGTCGCTTCATCTATAGCATATTGTATGCAACCGAAGACTGCTTCTGGCATAGCTGGATTGAGGACTGTCTTGTCATATACATTACCGGCATTTACATCTGGAGCTGCATCCAGCCACAGGTGTATTTTATTATCGGTAAAGTTGTTTACACCATAAATTACACCAACAGACCCACTGGAGGACAAAGCAAGTTCATTGCCAGTTAAAATGTTATTCTCAACTGTGCTGATTCCTGCCTGGTAAAGAAGGATTCCCGATGCTGTCCAAGCATGAGGATGTTCAACTTTATTCCAGATATTATTTGAAACAGTATTGCCGGAAATAATTCCGGTTGCTCCAAGCATAACACAGATACCATTTTGAGCTGTCACCAAAGCTACATTCTGACCGGTTACCGTATTACCTGTAATTGTTGCCGTTGTACCTGCACTTCTTACATAAATACCGCCTTTTTGATAATCCTCAATCAGGTTGTCAGTAACCGATACAGTCTGAGTTAAAGATCCGGCCTGAGTAGCATAGAAGGCATGACCCATTTGTGCTCCGCTGAAGGTTCCGGCATCATGTATGCCTGTTATCCTGTTGTTCGTGAAAGTACCATTCGCATCATAATACAATGCGCCGACAAACCAGCTTACACTCCTGCCGGAATTTCCGTCAATGGTAATATTGCTGATGTTTACCGTATTTGTATTACCATAAGCATAGATGACAGGATGAGCCGTGTTCCAGGTTACAGATGTTAAAGTGGCTGGAGCTACGACTGAAGTTAAAGATCTGTCAAGACCAATAATATTCAAACTCTTCCCAATCTGCACCTGCTCCTGGTAAGTACCAGCATCAACATAGATATTTGCACCAACCATAGCAACACTTACCGCTTTGGTAATGGTTGCATAAGGCGCTGATGCGGTTCCGTTTCCAGTTGCATCGTCACCTGTGGCTGTTGTATATCCGTCTCCTGTTGTGAAAGCGTCGTTTACATAAATATCGGTTAAACCAGCGCATGCTCCAGGTATCGGCTGGAAGCCGATGTCGGGTGAATTATCTGTGCCGATTATTAACCATGGACTGTAATTAACCGGGCCACTGATTTTAGCAGCCACACCGGCTACTGTATTTGTGCCATACCAGTTACAGGTTGCTGTAAGAGGTCCGTTGTCAATTCCTGTAGCAAGTATTGCATAAGCTGGATTGTTATCAAAACTGTTGCTTTCAACCAGTGCAGTTGAAACATCACCACCTTGAAATGCAACTCCAACCGGAACGTCATCTGTGAAACTGTTACCTGAAACAAATACGTTGGCTGCTTCATACGAAGCTGTACCTGTCATTATAGCGATGCCAAAACCAGGGTCACTACTGCCAGTTGGCAAATTGGAGAATTCATTTTCTGTAACCTTTACAGCATAATCATCTCCGGCAGTGCTCCAGTTAACAGGCCCTTCAAGCAGGACGCCAAATCCCGGATATGGCCCATAGTCTTCCATATCATAGAATTTATTATCCTTAATTTCAATATTTGCAAGGCCACTCGTCCATTCATCTGGAAGGTAAGCTCCCGCACCCCAGAAGTTAATTCCGCCAATCATACCATGGAACCAGTTATCTTCAATGATAACCGCTGCCGGAGTGACATCAAAACACCCTTGCATGGTCATGGCTATCCCAGTAGCTACATTTCCTATTATTTCAAACCCTGCGATTTTCACTGTATTACCAGGTAGAAGGGCAGATGGATGAATTTTAAATACACCATCAAATCCTGATCCATCAATGATCGGACGTGATCCTGATGCTCCCTGGAGTGTAACCCCCTTGGTTACTTTAATAAGGCCACTTGGTAAGGGACTGCCTTCGCTTGCATAAGTATATGTTCCGGCAGCTACTTCAATCACATTACCATCAACTGCATCATCAATAGCAGCCTGGATTCTACAGTAATAGGTATCCTTGGTTATATTGTGAATAGCTAGTGTTCCTGAACCATCTATGCCTGTATCAGTTGTCCACCATGGGTTAAAGTTAACATTGGCTGAAACGGCATTACCTATGCCGCAGGTGTTGTAAGGATTATTGTAAGGTCCTGAGGCATCGCCCCACCAGTTGTTGGTGGCGTTAACCATGAATGTTGTGGCGTTTTCAATTCCAAAATTCGCGTTACCAAAAATTTTATTAGAATTGATTAAAATGTAACCTGATAAGACAACATCATCGTTAATCCATACACCAGCCCATGCATTGCCGGATAGTTCATTGTTCTGTACAGTAAGATTTTCCAATGCAACAGTTTGTATTCCAATACCATCACCTTGAGCACTGTTTTGCAAAACATTATTTTTAATCAGCACATCGCTGATTTCTTTTGTGTTGTTTTGACCTGAAATTAGAATGCCTCCCCATTGAGCACCAAACACATTATTGTTTTCAACAGTAATGTTGTTAACCAAAGTTGCTGACCAGTTGGTAATGGCAATACCTACATCTGACATACCAGTGTTTACAGTGTTATTTTTAACCTCAACATTGCTGGCATTCACAACGTGTATTCCAGAACCTGACCAATCTGCTGTCAGAGGAGCACCCACGATAGCGTTTCCAATAATTTTAGAGCCATCCCCTGAAACCTGGATACCATTTCTCAGATAGTTATCATAAGGAATTACTTTGCTGTTCAATACATGGAATGCTGTTCCGGTAGCCTGTGACATAGGCTGAACAATACCACTTTCGGTAAAATTCTTAACTGTAAAGCCGTCAAAGGTTACTGTACCCAACCCCTGGTTTACTTTAACACCTGTTGTAAGTGTACCAAACGGAACATCAATGATAGTAGCATCACGTCCACCAGTGGATTCAAGTGTTAAATTCTGCTTGGTAAGAAGTAAAGCTTCATTGTAAGTTCCCGGAGAAACCTGAATGGTATTATTGGCATCAGCATCGTCAATCGCATCCTGAATCGTACAATAGTAAGCATCCTTATCAACATTGTAAACCAGCATATCTGCACTTGCGCCGCCGGTTTCAGTTGTCCACCACGGCATAAAATCAACCAATCCAATCACTGCATTACCTGTACCACAGGTATTGTATGGATTGTTGTATGGTCCTGAAGCATGGCCCCACCAGTTGTTTTGTGCATCAACAGCGGTGGTTTTGCCATTATACATGCCAATTCCTGTAATTACATTATTGGTATAGCCGTTTCCACTGATGTTGTTGTTGTTGATTAAGCCAATGTCTCCGGCAGTACCATCGATGAAAATACCGTAGTGGGTATTGTTTGTAATAGTGTTTCCAGTAACTGAAGCAAGGTCGGCACCATCTTTTACCAGGATACCGATTTCGTTACCGGTAATGGTGGCGAGGTTGTTGGTAACCGTTACAGATGCATCTGCGCCTTCGGCAAGGATGCCGGTTGCTGCGCCCGAAATGGAACAGTTATTTTTAACTTCAACGCTTACCAATGCTGGATTAGTTCCATTATAAGAAGGGCTATCTAAGGCTTTTACGCCAACTCCTCCTGTTTTGGGAGTAATTGTTACGCCGCTGACTACTGCATGAGCGCCATCGGTGCCATTGCTGTTGTAGCCTTCGTAGTTGTTAGCAAAAACACCGATATCAACATTGGAAACAGAGCCACCTGAGATACTTGAATACGCCATGCTGCTTACATTCCAAACCTCAACACCAGAAGTTGTTGGTGTGACTAAAGCACTTCCATTGATAATGTTTCCGGTAATATTGCTTGGTGCATTTGCCTGAGAGCCAATTAAAATACCACGCCACTTTGTTTCACTGGTGTTTTCAACACCTGTAATTGTATTGGCATTTAATGTAAATGGGCTGGCTGGACCATAATGCAGGTTATAGAATAAACCAGTTCGTCTGGCAGAGATCGTATTTTCTCCGATATACTGATAATCAACAGTGCCTGTATTTGCCCTGCTGAAATTACCGGTTTGGATACCAAGACGAACGTTTTGCATTACATTATTTGTAATCCGGGTGTATTGATTGTTGTAGATTAATATGCCTCCACCCCATAATGGGTTATTTGGTCCTGTATAATGTCCAAGGTCCCTAATCAGGTTATCTTGAATAAGGTTTCCAGTGGTAGCTGGAGCAGAACCACTGCCGCCATATAAGAAGATTCCGAAATAGGTTTGATTTTGAACAATATTATTCTTGATAACCAGATTGTTAATGTTATCAGCGAACTGATAAATTCCAGATCTGCCATCAAGGTCAGCATTATTGGTTCCGGGATTCCCGCTGGAAATGAGAGGATTATCGCCTTCTATTGTAAATCCGTTTATGGTAACATTGCTTGCCTGCACTATAATCTGGTTTACATTTGTAGCCGCAGGCATCAGTATAGCCTCTGGAGACCTGGTACCAACGTTTGGACTGATATCCTTATTCGGACCATTAATGGTAAGTGCTTTATTTACAACAATTTGCTCAACATACGTTCCTGCACAAACCTCAATGACATCACCAGCGGTAGCAGCATCGATAGCTGCCTGGATGGTGGTATGGTATGTAACAGTTGACGGTAATGTCGTTTTTGTAACCGGCAAATACAGCACCTCTGCAACCATTATATCGGATGAACCATTGGCATCGGTTATTGTAATGGTATAAGAACCCGCAGCCAATCCGTTAATTGTATAATGACTAGCTGGTATATTGGACGCTGAACCTCCGCCTGTCCACGTAAGATTATAGTTTGCAGAACCACCATCCCAGGTAACTATAATGGAGCCAGTAGCTTCACCACAATAAATATGTGTTGGTACTGCAGATGCAATAACCACCGGTGTACCACCGCATGAATATTGGTCAGTTACTGACCATGGGTAAGATGAGCCGGATGCATCAGGAACCAACCATGGATCGTAATCCACATTGCCTGAAACCATTGCAGCAATTGTATTGCCTGTGGCTATTCCCCACCAGTTGCAGGTGGCGTTAATGTCAGTATCGGTTGTACTGGTAATGCCGAAATTGGCGTTGCCTGTAATGCTGTTTCCGTTGATGAGGATTCCGGGATTGGTACCGGCATTGTCATTGTTTCTCAATACACGTATGCCTGCAGAGCCGTTGCCTACAAAACCATTGCCCGAAATCAGGTTGTTTTCTATGGTAATGCCACTTGCAGTTGCATTTGCTCTTGGGCGAATCAGGATTCCACCACCGTTAGCAGCACCGGCATTGTTACCGTTGTTGGTTATGGTTGAATTCCTTATAGTAATACCACTATATGTACCTTCCCTCCAGGTGAAATACACACCTGCTCCGGGAGATCCGGCAGTTCCATTGTTAGATACAGTCAGGCCATCAAGGATCACGTTCTTGCCTTTATTGAAGAGTAACCCGAACCAACCGTTGTTTTGGAAACTTGTTCCGGTAATGGTTACGTTGTTAAGGTCATTGCTATTGTCATAGCCTGAGTTAGCCGCAGTTGAGAATCCGAAAAGGTTTCCGTTCATTTCACCATCCGTTATGGTTAAACCGTCAACTTTTGCTTCGGCATCAATCTGCAATCCGTTGCCGTTGATATTCAGAACAGTGTTGGTCAATGATAAATTGGATATTTCTGAGCCGGCATTGACATGCACGCCATAAAGGTGCTGCTGAGAAATTACGTTTACAAGCGAAACGTTTGAAAGTGTTCCGTCAATAAAGATACCACGAGTGGTGCTTCCACCTGTCGGGCCTGAAATGGCGATGTCTTTGATTGCCACATTGCTTGCCGAAATGGTAATGAAGTTGGCATCGGTAGCCGGGCTGAGCTTTTCCAGCAAGGTATTGTTTGCGCCATGCCCCGAGATGGTAACCCCCTTGTGAACATTCACCAGTTCATTGTAATTGCCTGAAGAAACGGCAATGTAATGTCCGGGTAAAGTAGTTGAAGCATCAATGGCAGCCTGAATGGTCATATGGCTGCTTACGATAACTGTGCCGGTGAGCGAAGGATCCTGGTTATAAACCACAACAGGTCCTACACCAATACATGAATAATTGTCGGTGCTCCACCATGGATCAACAACGCCATAATCATTATCTACAACAAGGAATGGCAGGAATTGAACGTTGTTTGAAACCTTTGGCGCAATTAAAGAAGCGCTTGAAGTTCCCCACCAGTTGCATGTGGCATCAAGAGAGGCCTGATTTACAAAATCGCCCCAGGTCATGATTGTTCCACTCATCAATGCATTGTTATGGATCGCTATACTAAGCGGCTGCAATTGGGATGCCTGCACTCCATAAGAAATAGCATAAGAAAACCCAGTTGCTGTAATCATATTATTCTCGAACAAGGTTGGTAGCACAGTGTAGGTTCCGCTGCCATGCCAATTATTCATAGCAAAAGCAAAATCAGACCCTATTCGGTTGAAAGTATTGCTATTAACCAACTGGTCTCCAATGTTTCCTGATGTACCATAATAATTGAATGTAACCCCTTCATAAGTAACATTAAAAGTATTGTCTAAAACATCCACAGCACGACAGTATTCGAATAACACACCACCAGTAACCACATCGAACAGGTTATTGTAAACGCGGATAGCGCCTTGTGCACCGCGTGCTGTCTGGTTGGCACCGTCAACGTACAGAGCAAAATCAGTTCCTGGATTTCTGGTGTTTACATGTTTGAAGCAGTTGTCGTGTATGTCTAATGTCAGTGCTTCTGTATAACCAGCACTCCAGTCACCACGAATGGATTGATTGTTTTCGGTTTCAAATGCGAAGCCGGTGATTCCCACATGTATGTTTGCAGGTGTAGTGTTGTTGCGAACAATATTCAGGGAACGGCCTGTAATTGCGGTTCCCTTCCAAATCGTTTGTCCACATCCTGAACCAATAAGATTAACCGATTTATTAAGGGTAACTGTTTGGTTAAATGTTCCTGGCCCTACATTCACAGTACTATTCGGTACCACATTAATACCTTGCTGTATGCCAAGTGTGTTAGTGGTTACATATACGTTGGATGGAATCCAGGTAACAAGACCCAGGGTAACGAGATCCATAGCATGGTAAATCCTATCTTCAATGGCAAAGTTATCGGCTGCACCTGTGAAGATGTTATTTTCGGTTGCAGTTACATTGACAAGACTTGATAACAGGCAGATATCTGTTGGAACAGCATTGTAAACTGAGTTGCCACCAAATGTATTGTTCTTAACCACCAGAGGTGTATTTCCAGCCACACTAAAGAGGTATAGTCCACCCATGTTTACACCAGTTGCATTGAACTGGCAACCGTCAACTGTTACACCTGCATCCAGGTTTGAATAGGTCCAGATACCCAGTGAAGCCCTTGAGAAATGAGTCGCTCCAGGTGCATTGTTGAAGGCAATGTTCTTAAAACTCATTATGCCTGCAGGTGCAGCTCCTCCTGTGTATTTTCCGTTTACTGCCATTGCAACATACCATGGTGTAGCCTTATAAGTTGGTAAACCAGTGGTTACAACAACATCGTCAACATCAAGATTTCCATTAAATCCAAGCAGGAACATTTCTCCATGTCCCATATCGGTATCCCCATTGGAATTATTGCGACTCAAATCTGTTTTGTGAATAACAAAATTCTGGAATTGTGCTGCGAGAGCTCCATCGCCTTCAAATAAGATACCTGAATGGCGATTGTCTTCAAACTTGCTGCGTCCGGCAACTCCATCAACCGTAAAACCATGCACCTGTGCATTCTTTGAATATACACCAAAGTAGTTGAGGGCGAAATTCACATCAATCAACTTCACATCAGTGATAATATCCGTTGCTACAGAAGCTCCATGGAGGCGAATCCCGGCAGAGTTGCCAGGCATATTCAGTCCATGCACATTTTCGATGGTAATATACCCAAGAGCATTACTACCACTTGCATCTATCTTGATACCATTATTATTGGAACCAGCACTGGTTACCTGCAGATCTTTGATCACAGTTCTGTTGGCTGCATCTGTTCCACCTTCAGTGATTCTGATTACATCAGCACCGTTTGTTGAACCTTGCACAATAGTCAGATTTGGCCCGGCACCCTGAATGGTGAGGCGTTTGCTGACTAAGACATTTTCATAGTAGGTTCCGGCAGCAACAAGCAAAGTATGACCATCATCGGTAGTTGCATCATCAATGGCCTGCTGAATTGAGCAGAAGTTTTTACTTGTATTGCTGTTGGTTACAGTACCACCTGAAAGAAGGGTTGAAGGAACATCACGGTAATTTGTTAAGTTGCTTACAAATGTATTTGTTCCGATGGTATTACTACAGGTGTAAGGTGAGTTGCCGCGGCCAAAATATTGGTCGGCCAGATTGGACTGATCGCCATCTGCCGGATAAGGCAAATGACCGGCTTGTTGCTGAATACCAACATCATTTCCGGTAAGGGTATTGCCCGAAACGGTATGATTGGTTCCTTCCACTACAATACCAAAGCCATCGCTGGTACTGGGTTGTTCATATCCTGAAACTGAGTTATTTTGAATAACCACGCCTGTTGGAATATCAACATTTCCTGTAAGAACGCCACGACGGAAGGCTGCAATACCTACCATATCGCGCAAATCAGAGATTGAAGATGTCATGCTTACATTGTTGTCTTCAACAACAATACTGCCTGCTCCGGTGGTTAATCCTGTTCCGTTCGGATTTTTGATTTCAATTCCAAAACGACCATTGTTGTCCAGGTCGTTTCCTTTGATCAGGTTTTCACCCGGTCCGGTTAAGCCGACAATTCCGATTCCGTTATCTCCATTATTGTAAACGGTATTATTCTGCATAAGAACACCGGTAGCGTCTCCATCCTGCAATTCAATGCCACAACAGTTGTTGTTGAAAACGGTACAGTTGGTAATAGTGATGTTGCTTTTTAGTCCGTTCCAGATTACGATACCGCGGGCTCCAGGGAAATGACCAGTTGAAGTAACATAGTCTAATTTAACATTATTAATTGGTCCGTTGGCGTAAAATCCGCTACCAGAAGTTGAAGCACCCCGGTTGTCTTTTAATGTGACATGTTGAACAGTAAGGTTGTCATTGCCTCCAATTGCATAAATCCCGCCGTCAGTATTTCCATTGACACCAGCAAAATTCTGAACAGTGAGGTCTTGGATGGTTACATCAGTAATTCCATTGCTGATTGAAATACCACGGCCGTTACCCAGTCCTGTTCCATCAAGAATTGTCGTTGTTTCACTTTGTCCGTCAAGTATAACGGATTTGTTGAGCGCCACACGTTGGTTAAAGGTGCCGTCCATAAGGTTGATCACATCGCCGGCAGCGGCATAGCCAACGGCAGTGTTTATATCACTGTTCAGGTCTGAGCGAACATACAGGTTGTTGGCTACGTAGTAAACCAAGCCATTACGGCCTGGCCTGTTACGATGGTACATACCTGCTTCAATACCAAATAATGCGTTCAAATCAAGTGCACTGAAAGCAGTTCCATTGAAAGTACTTGCGGTTATGTCCAAACGGAATGAAGGATCAACATTTGATAGGTTAATTAAAGCACTTAAAGTTGCTTTAAAGTTGTTTGAACCAAGCGTGTAAGAACCTGTTGTAGGTGATGTTCCACCAAAAGAAATATGCGTACCGTTGTTATCGAAAGTATTTCCGGTAAGGGCAATATTGGCGTTATAGTCATCGAGGTTCAGGGCAGTGCGGCAATTTATGAAAACATTATCCTGAATATTCAGCGTACTGCCCGCACCATTAATATACATACCTGAATTCCAGGTTTTGTGACCACTAAAAAAACCGCCGGAAACATCACCGGTAAACAGATTGTTCTTGATGTTCTTCATACCTGCTCCTGCAGAGGTTTCAATACCTCTTACAAAAGCACCTGTATTCACACCAAAACGTTCAATGATCATATTTTGAATGGTTGCTACCGTAGCACCACCTAACGAAATTGGATTAACATCATTTGTTTGACGAACTTTGATACCATCAATAACCACCGTATTAGATCCCAGGATATCAATCTTGCCATCCAGAATAACAGCTTCCGGAACACGAAGAGTAACTCCATTTGGGTCTATTCCTGCATTGGGGCCTTGAATGGTGAGATCATTATTCACATTTACCGTTTCAGTATAATTGCCGGCACAAAGCTGGATTATATTACCAGTAGAAGCTGCATTAACAGCTTCCTGTATAGTAGCATAACGCACACTCGTGTTGGTATTTATTACTGGAAGATACTGAATGCTGACCGGCCCAAATGAAGCAGATGAACCATAGTTATCAGTAACTGTAACAGTATAACTGCCTGCCACCAAACCAGTAATGGTGTATGGGTTGGCATTTGTAACAGTAACAGGCGTACCACCCCAATCAATTGTATAATCAGGTGAACCACCGCTGAAAGTTAAAGCAATAGAACCAGGTGTGCCGCAAATTGCATCTGTTGGTGTAGCTGAATTGATAGCTGCCGGTTCTCCCAGACAACTTGATGCATCCGGAGTAAATCCGGGATTGTTATTGGTTCCTGCACTAATCAGATAGGGTGAATAAGTTACAAGGCCACTGATTGTGGTAGCAATAACGTTACCAACGGCAGAGCCGTACCAGTTACAAGTGGCCGCAATTGTATTGCCTGTTCCGTTAAATATTGCATTCGGGACACCTGTTATACTGTTATTATTGATGATTACGGTTGCAGACCCAATATTTGTTGACGGAACGATAATACCTACCGCATTTGCAGGATTTGCAGGAAGCCCAATGATATTATATAGAATATTATTAGTTACTTGGATTCCCGGTGCTTTTCCTGAAAGAGTAATGCCATAGGCAATGCCACCAGTGATATCCGAAATTGTATTATCCTTTATTATGGCTCCATTTACACCGCCAGTGCCGGCACCCCAGGCAGCCTGAATTGAGATTCCATCAGCGTTTCTGTTGCTTTGGCCAGACATGATGTGGCTAATTATGTTCCTCTGGATAGAAAGATTACTAACTGTCCCGTTGGCTGTACTTTGGCCAACCCAAATTGCAGCGCTATGACCTGTAGCTCCGGTTCCGGTATTTAGAACCTGAGTAATGTAGTTATCTGATATATTAACATCGGTTGGGCTTGGTTCATTAACCCTGTAATTAATGGCATAAACATTGTTAGAACCCCTGTTTGTCCCGATATCATGGATGTAATTGAATTTAATATTCAAATTACTTGCTCCATCAACACCACAATAGATACCGCTGTTAGCTAACACTCCGGTAATCTCAAAACCATTGATGGTGACATTATCGGAAACACCAAATCCGGACAAACTTATGGGATTACCTCCACCAGCGGCATCCTGTATGATACTTTCCGCTCCACGGTTGGCCAGAGGAAATGCAACATTTGCATTGGCGCCCAAAAGGCTGATGGGTTTGGTGATAATTACATTCTCTGCGTAGGTTCCTGCTTCAACATGGATGGTTCCACCAGATGCCTGATAAGTAATTGCAGCATTGATGAGCATCGGAATCGCACTTCCATTAGGGGCATCATCTACATAATAATGCTCTGTTGCAATTTCAGCTACATAAATTGAAGGGTTTGGATAATTGTACGGAGCCTCAAACAAAGTTTTCACAACTGCATAAGAAGTAACTTTGTCAGGCCAGTAAAAACGGCTTAAAGGACCAACGCCAACTGCCCAATCATATACATCCAAATCCAGGCCGGTAATTACATCGGCTGCATTGGCTTTTTCGGAGTAAACCTTTGTAGGCTCAGCAATACTGATGGTTCCTGATAAGGTAACTCCATTAATTCCTGCTGGCAAGCAGTAAGTATGGCTGGTGAACAGGCCAATTCCTGCACTGAAACCACCACCGAAAGCATTACCGCTGGTTGTGATACCATTGATTGTGGTATTATTACAGTTGGTAATATTTAGACCATTACCTGTATTGCCTGTTGCTGTGATATTGGTTAAAACAGCACCATCGGAACCATAAATTGAAATACCTGTGCCACCGCATCCGGTTACCGTTACATTTGTCATTACAAGGTTATTTGCGTCACAACCTTGTTGTATGCCAAAGGTGCCAGCTCCTGTCAGTGTAATATCGTGTAGATTGATATTGATAGCTTCCAAAGCGATACCCCAGGTTGATGAAGTAGAAGTCAGCGTATTCCCATTCCCATCAATTTCCACACTTTTATTTATAGTAACCAATCCTTCGGAATGATTACAAATCAATTCAATAACATCTCCTGTGTTGGCGTCGTTTATAGCATCCTGCAAAGTCAGGTGGCCAGTAGTACCAATATAAACCGGAAAATCAATGGTAACCGGATAATCGGTTTGTGCAGCAGCAGTGCAGCCGTTGCCATCGGTGTAACTAACTTTCACTAAGCCAGTGCCGGTTGGGCCCCAGGTTACTGTTACTGTATTATCCGTAGTAATGCCGCCTGATGTAATGCTACCGCCTGTCACTGTCCAATTATAATTGGACATGCCGGAGGCAGTTTCGTATAGATTGCCAGTTGAATTTGGGCATACTGTCGTGCTTCCACTAACTATCGGCACCGGCAAAGCATTCACCGTCCAGGAATAAATATTTTCGGCAGAACATCCGGCTCCGGTTGCATCTGATCTTTTTGCTTTAATATCAACCGAATTAAGTCCGGTTGTTGAAATTGCAACACCAGGAGTGTAAGCTATCCAAGAACCTTCATTGGTTCTGTACTGATAACTATCCTCGCATGCTGCAACACCGCCTGATCCTGCGGTTAGAATTGTCGCAGACACATCAGTGCCACTGCAGACTTCTGCCAGATTTGGACTTTTAGTCATTGTTGGTGCAATTGGCTGTGCTACGATATTAACCGTAAAACTATAACCGAATGTACCCAATGGATCGGTATCAGTTACAGTCCAGGTAGCTCCATTACTAACAGGATAAACAGGCGAAAAATTTACCACTCCACCTACAGCAAGAATAGTTTGAGGCGCAGTAGTATTGGGAAAAGTTTGCTGAAAACGGTAATAATGTCCATTAACTGCATCTCCAAGGTGGACAGTTAAACTACCACCTGAGCAAATAGTTGCACTATTGGAAACCAAATCGAGATCAGGGTCAATATAAATTACCTCCCCATTCATCGGTGCATACATCAACCCTCCGGTATTTTCCTCAAACAAACTCTGACCTCCGGCTTTCATGCCCAGACCAGCTTTGGCGTCCAGTGTAAATGACTGGGCGAATGTTCCGTTTCCGATTTCAGAAATGGTGATTACCTGCTTTCCTGCAGCATTTACTTTAAAGGCTGGCACCTTTAAAAGTCCACCTGTTGAGGCGACTTCAAGGTAAGCATTGTCCTGTGGATAAGTCCGCTGAATGCGGTACTTACTGCCAGGGGTAGTGGCCTGAACTGATATTTCAAGCATGCCTCCCTGTTGCACAATAACCATATTGTCGGTCATTGCAGGTTTGGTCTGGATTTTTTGCACACTTTGCTGAGCAAATACACTTCCTGCAAAGAAAAATGCAATAAACAATGTCACAGAAAGAAGTGCTTTCATCCTGGATTTGTTTGCTAAACCGAATGGTAAATTTTGATTATTCATAATTCAAGGTTTATGTGTTTGTTTTCAATAATTGGTTTTTCTCGGAAAAATCCGGGCAATATAATGGCTGTTCCGCAAAGGGAATGCTGTAAAATTCAGGCAATAAAATACCTGTACATCTTATCTGGGAATAGTTTTTCCTGATAAAATGAATTGGAAAATTTACTGAAAATGGCTCAGAAATCAGCGTTTTTCAGTGGAGTGAAAGGGTGATTGTCAGGGTGAAAGTGAAAGTTCCATGTAAGGAAATGTTTTGTTAGAAATAAGGATTAGGGGTTAATAATTCAGTAAAAGAATGTCGCTGTTATTCAATGACCCTAAATAGTCGGAGGCTTGATTTGGCGATGCTTTTGTTTTTGTTTGTTATTAAAAAGTTTTTAAAGCGTAAATGAATTCAGTGGTTTATTGTAGATGATAAAGTCTTCCGGTAATTTATAAGCCCCGGAATGGCATGTAAAACAGAGTATTACAGAGATTTGGCATTGAAAATAATTGAAAAGAACTTCTATTGGCAGCAATTCAGGTTTTTATAGTCAGGTTGATTACAGCAGGCAAAAGATCATTACACATCCGGTTTATAGTAATTTTCACGTAACAATGGGTGAAAATTTATCTTCTTTAATGCTACAATGAGCTAAGTTGATCATATGCCTGATTTCACAGTTACAAAAATAGAGTACTAATTTTAAAAAATCAATACGTATAAATACTACTTTTTCAGTTTGTCAATAATATAAATAATGAAGTGATTGTTGCAATTGAATCACAAATAAAATAACAAAAACATGAAAATAGAATATGGTATTTATTGGGAAATTGGGATAAATGGCAAACATTATATATGAAATCAATGGTATATGAAATGTGTGTATTGCTTGATATTATTGTTAAATCGTAAAATATAGATATGAACCCATAAGGGCTGATGCCTCATTCTGAAATCTCAGTAAATTGATTCAGATAGGTATTTTCACTGACGCACAATTGACTGTTTTGTGAATTTTGCTCAAATGTTGCAGATGTCTGCTGGTTGCAGGTTGCCAGCCGGCAGGATAGGGCAGCGGACTAAAGTTCAGGCCGGATGATGGACTGTTTAACTTCAGCGGTTTGCATTGCCTTCCGGATGATCTTTGGTTTGCCAATTATCCATATGAGTTGTTTCATTCCCCTGAAACCATTGTTACCATTGATGCTGAGCATCTCGGACCTGGAGGTGGCAGCTGTGGCCCCGGCCCAATGAAACCATAAGCAAAAGACCTGCATTTGCAGGCCTTTTGTGTGTTTGGTAGCTTTTAAAGTATCAGGAAGAATCTCCCTTTTCCATGGCTGCATGATGATTCCGTGGATTCTTATTTTCTTACAAACCGTTTGGTAGCAATACCTTCGGAAGTTTTGATGAGTACAGCGTAAATTCCGGGTTTCAGGCTGCTGACATCGAGGTTGTAGCCCGATGCAAGTTCGCTGGTGCTGATGGTGGTGCTGATTAACATTCCGCCGCGGATGTCGGTAACCTGAAGTACTGCACTTTCTGATTTCACTTTTTCAAGTAGTAATGTTAGTCTCAGGATTTCGCTGGCAGGATTGGGATATGCTGACAGTGAGGACGATAATACATTTTCATCCAATCCAAGTGTGTAATTGGTGGCAATGTTCGACATGCTGCTGTTCAGTTTCAGATTGCGCAGTCCATCGGGGTTGCAATTGTTGGGATTCACAACTTCCACCATATAATATACAAATCCAGGGGCAGCGCTGAAGTCAGAATAGGAGGTAAAATTGCCCGATACCGTGCCGATCATTTCCAGTTTGGAAGGGCTGCTTCCACGGTAAATGTTGTAAGAATCAACATCGAATCCTAGGTAAGGACTCCAGATAAGATTCCAGGTGTCTCCCACGCCTTTGCTTATGGTAAGATGCATGGTCTGATGGAAAAGTTCCTCAGGATATAAATTGCCGGCAGCATCCCGGAAAGTAAGTTTGTAACGGGTAGCCTGAACTCTTGGATTTGATGATTCATCGATAAAAACAGAAGGTGCATCTGCCGGAATTGATGCAATTTCAGTGTACTGATTTGCAATATTTCCTTCCTTCATAACAACATATTCTGCGATGAGGTTGCTGTTTGGCTTGTTCCAGGCAATCATATTTTTGCCGGAAGTTGTGTCAACTCCAACCATACAAATCTGAAGATCAGGAAAATCCTCGATGGTAAAAGCAGATGAACTGGTTGCCGTAATAAACGGGAAGTAGTAATCGGTTATCCTTATCAGGCACTGGTTGGATGTTAAACCGGGGGTTTGCCATGTGTAAGTATTGTTGTCGCCCAGATAGTAAAACCAGTCCAGGGTCTGCCAGTTTTGTCCGTTATCCGCAGAAAAGTCGATCTGAAGGTAAGTATAATAAAGGGTTTCGCCGCTGTAATCAAACTGAATTTCATATGCAGCGTTGTTGTCAATAACTTCACCACCGTTGGGAGAAATTATGCTGAGCACCGGTGCTGCAACAACAGCGAAAGTTTCGCTGAGTGAGAATATCGCGGGGTCGGAACTTTTTGAAACCTTTACAACACAATTGGCAGAAGGCACTGATGGAGCAATAAATGTTGCACTTCCATAATACAAGGAAGCTACATTTGTGGCCACAGTTTCAAAAGTCTGTCCACCATCTGACGAAAACGAAACATCTACATTGTCAGTTGAAAAGGAATACCAGCTGGCATCAATAGGCTGACCGGTGTAATACAGATTAAAGGAAGAAGGTGAGTAAAAAATGTACGGAGGAGTATATATGGTAAAAACTGCATCACTTTCATCAAAAGCAGAAGAATCGTATTGATCTCTGACCCTTACTTTTGCATTTGAGCTTGATACCTGAGGTACATATACCTGTTCACTGCCCCCGGTCGGATCACTGTGGCTGTATGCTATAACATTCCAGGTAAAACCGCCATTGACAGAATATTCAATTACAATCAAATCGGGCAGATTGCTGCCTGACCAGGAAACAATTTCATACGTGTTGTAAGTCCATACTTCTCCGCCATTGGGACTTAAAAGAGTAAATTCCGCAGGAGGGTTGATGGTAAATATCTGGCTGTTGGAAAAAATTTCCGGGTTACCTGTCTGTGATGCCCTTAATCTGCACTGATCAGAAATTACATCAGGTGCGGTGAAATTATGTAAACCCCCAATTACACCCGTAGCAATGGTTGTCCAGGTTGCTCCATTGTCTGAGGAGAATGACAAATCGGTAGGGAATGAGTTAAATAATGTCCAGTTTGCTGTTATCTGATTGCCTTGATAATAAACATCTCCGTAACTGGGCGATAAGAAAAAATACGGTGGATTCTCTATCGCAAAAGGGGCATCACTGTCATCAAAAAGAAGCGGGGTGGAGTTGTATTCTGCAACTCTGATTTTGGCCTGAGTAGTAGTGTTGAAGTTCACAAAAACCGGAACCTGATTTGTGCCGGATGTGCTGTACACATAATCTATGATTTCAAAAGTATTTCCATTGTCACTTGAATACTCAATGGTGAGGTAAGAGGGGTTTCCTGTATAAGTGTAAGTTACAATTTCTGAACTTCCGTTTTGCCAGGTTTCACCGCCATTAGGGGAGATAACCTGAATCTGAGGTTGATTCTGGGCCTGAGTTGATGGTGTGGTTAACAAACCAACAATCAGAAAAGAAATTGTTAAAAACTGTATGAGTATTGGTGATTTCATAGCGGCTGGATTTGGTTCAGATATTCAACACCAATTAATGTACTTTGTTTAGAACAATTCTAAATAATCTTCAACACCTGAATTGCCTGTTTTCTGGTTGTGAACTGCTTTTTAATGAGTACCGATGGTCTAAGATTTCTGCTTTTAGTATGTTTGATAGTTGAACTGATAATAATTTGCTGACGGACATAGTTGAAATTGATATCTATGATTATGCAGTGCTTTGTTTATGATTGTTGTTGATAATCTAGACAGATGAAACCCGCAAAAAAGTGAAAAGTGAAGAGTGAAAAGTGAAAAAAGTGAAAAGTGAAGAATGAAAAATTAAAAACGAAAAGTGAAAAAAGTGATCCAGATAGCTAACTGGAATGAAGAGTGAAATATAGCATTTGATTCGCCGCGGCGAACTCAGGTATCAAAAAATATAGAAATTAGTAACCCCTCCAAAGAAATTAGAAATTAGAAATTAGAAATTAGAAATTAGAAATTACCTTTCCATCACCCTGTAATACTCTCTGCTAAATGCATTGATGTGATTATCCCTGTTTTCTTCGTCATAAACGATGTAAAACTTATTCAATGTTTTATACTGAGACTGATGACACAGAGCTGCCTGATTTTTTGCCGGCCAGAATTGTCTGATATCCAATGCAAAATCGGGGGCGGGTAATCCTTTGCTTCCTGTCATTTTCTTTGTTGGCTCATAAGCCGGTGAACTGGCAACCAAAAAGTTTTCCAGTTCATCAGTCAGCGTTATCTGCAATAAGTGTTCGGGTGCAAATCCCGGATTTTCGGAATTTTCCAGAAAGATATCTTCAGTCAGCTCTGCCGAAACCAGATGCTCAGGATGTCCGTACCCACCGATTTCGCTGTCGTAGGTGATAAGAATGTGAGGTTTGAATTGCTGAATCTTATTCGTGATTGTCTGTTTGATGCTGTCTTTGTTGTCGTACCAGAAGCTTATATTGTTGTTCATAATATCTTCCCACGAATTGTTTACAAATCCAGAAACTTCCACGTTTTCAATGCCAAGCTTTTCAGCAGAACAATTCAGCTCGTTCATTCGCATTTCATTGTGTTCGCAAAGGGTGAGCAGATGTATGGCAGCTCCTTTTTGTTTCAGGTAAAGAATCAAACCGCCGGCAATGGTTTCGTCATCGGCATGAGGGAAAATGGCGAGTACACGCGTTGTGTCTGAAATATCCATCGTTAATTCAGGCACACTGTTTTCCTGAAAAGCGGCTATTTTCTTATAGTCAACATTACTGCCTGAACATGCCGAAATCATCGCAATTATAATAAGAAGGGCTGTATGTTTCATGCTTTTATGGGTTTATGGATGATTCATATTCTAACGCAGCCATATCTAATAAATTGCATATATGATTATGTAAAAAAGGATTTTATAGTTGTGACTAAGTTAATCAGACTCAGCTTTGATGATATTTCTGAGGCGCATCGCTTTCCAGCCAGCCTTTTGCCAGAATTAGTTTTGTCAGAAAAAAAATCAATTCTATTGCAGGAATCCGAAAAACGCAATACATTCGCTAAGGTTTTGGCTGGCAAAAGGGTAGGGGAGTTAAGTTTAAGCATAACAACAAGATTTCTAGATTCCGGCGCAAAATGCCGGCTTATGCAAGCCTGAGATTAAAGCCATTAAAACAGATGGCTGATATTGTTTATCGTTAATCAGGTCAATCAATAAAACTGAAATCTCCATTTATAACTTAAATGCATATGAGCAATTCTTATCAACGCAATACCATCTGCAGACAATGCATCAACCGGAAATTTGACTCAGCCGTAGGATTATTATGTGGTTATACCGGATCAAAACCGGATTTTTCTGATCATTGTCAGTTTTTTGAAGCCGATCAGGCAGTTGCTGCAAAATCTGCTATAATGGTAAAGCCAAACAGCAGACGGGCAAAAACTGCAATGCTGCTGGTTTCGCTGGTAATGTTTATAAACCTGATAAAAATCACCTCCCTCTTTTTTCAGTATCAGTTGCTTGCTATGGTGAAGGCCGGCGAAGCGGTTACCGAAAAAATGGCGGCTAGCAACGACATTCGTCAGCTTATTGTTGATTTACTTTTTATTCTGATCTTTTTGATATCTGCTGTAACTTTTATTATGTGGTTCAGGCGGGCATATTTCAACATGCATAAACGAATCCGCAGTGGAAATTTTACTGAGGGATGGGCGGCAGGCAGCTGGTTTGTGCCTGTACTTTGCTTTTTCAGGCCTTTTCAAATCATGCGCGAAATGTGGAGAGAATCGGCTTCATTGCTGGTACTCAGGGCTGATAATATGAGTTTCATGAAAAGCAGATATCTATTGGGAATATGGTGGACATTCTGGATTCTGGCTTCATTTGTCGGTAGTATTGCCGACAAACTTTCCAATGATAACCAAACCATTGATCAGTGGATGGATTATACCCTGGCGACAATGATTCTGGCTTTTTTGTATATCCCACTGTCGCTCATTACCTTAAAAGTGATTTCGGTTTACAGCCAAATGGAATCTGCCCTTGCTGAATCTGATGAAATAGTACTTGCAAAGGCGTCTGAAAAAGTAACGGAACCCGTCGAAATTGCGGTTTAGCCGGCGTTTGTTCAGAAACAGATCAGCTTAGCTGAAGCCAGAATATTCTGTCCGCTCAGCTGCAAAAGATAAACACCAGGTTCAGCTGCCCTGTTAAGGTTAAGGATTATGTTATTTCCCGAATAATTTATCTGACTGCCATTCCATGTATGGCAAATCTGCCCTGCAGCATTCAGCAATGATATACTTTGTACCTTGTTTATATTAAACTCTCCGGTAATGGTAATTCTGTTTTTGTAAACCGGATCAATAAATGCATTCAGGTTTTCGTAATTTGCCTCGTTTCCGCCACCGGTAACCACACCCAGATAATACCTTGAAATACAGAAATCCCAGGAATTATTTTGTGTATCGGCATAACCGGCAAGAACAGCTTTGTTGTTGTTCTGAATCAGCATGGCCCTTGCTCCGTCAATATTTGAGTTCCCTTGTCCAAGCTGATGCACTGAATATCCGTTTCCCATTCCAAAAGTCGGGTCAAGGTCTCCGTTGTCGAGAACCCTCATGATAAAAGTGTTTCTATTACTGGAATTCGATGAACCGGCTGCCACAATTTTGCCATCAGCCTGAACAGCCAACGCCTGTAATTCATTGTCACCTGTAATCTGATATACAGCCATTCCGAAATCACCAAAACTATTGTCGGGATAACCATTTGAAAGAAATCGTAACAACATAGGATCAGTTCCGGCTAAGCCTAAAAACTGACCACTTACAACAATTCTTCCCTGATAATCAAACGCCATCTGAGAACCGGGTTCTGCAATCATATCCATAATCTTAAAACCGTCAATTACTGATTTTCCGCCAACGCCAAAACCGGTGTCGAGGCTGCCATCGGCATTTAATCGCACCAGGGCAACGGCATCTGTTGCCTGTTTGAACGCGTAGGAGGCAATTGTAAATTTGTTGTTATGAAATATCATGCCCCTTGGCATATCGGTGGAGCTGTTGTTCAGATCGAGGCTTATGTATCCGTTTGTTCCGAAGCTTACATCGGTTGAGCCATTTGAAAGAAAACGCATAACCAGCATATCGAGATTTGTTGCGGGGGAATCTATGGAGCCGGTGATTGCAAATTTGTTGTTGGGAAGGCTGACAATGGTGTTGGCCGTTTCATATTCACCAATATTGACAATCAATTTTCCTGAGAAACCAAAAGTATTGTCAGGCTCTCCCGAAGAAGTGAATCTTGCCAGTCCGATACTGACATTTCCGGCTTCTGCGCTTATGCCTGCTACAAGGATGCGCCCTTCAGATTGTATAATCAGATCGTTTGCATAACTGGTTTCTCCGCCGTACCCGAATTGCACAATTCCATTGGTTCCGAAGCTTTCATCAAGCAGGCCATTAGAAGTGAATTTTGCCAGTAAACATGAGTTGTTTCCACCCAGATATCCGTTGGTGCCGCATACAACCATTCCACCGTCAGCTGTAAATTTAATCGCATCAGCCCTGTTGAGGTCTCCATTCCAGTCGAGGAGTGTTTTGCCAAAGTTTCCGAATGAAAGATCCAGTGCTCCGGGTATCTGAGCTTTCAGCACAATTGCTGATAAAAGGATGGTAACGAGCAGTATAAATCTTTTCATGGCTGCATGTTTTGGTTAAACTATTCAAAGATATATCATGAAAAAGTTAATTCCAAATCTGGCAGATATTATTTCAATATGAAAAGTCGGGAGGCTCTGCCAATATGACTTCTCATCTCTGCACATGGGAAATACATATTTATTGTAAGTGAAAATCTGGTTTCAAGCACTTTAACAATTTTTAACCATTATATTTTCAGGACAAGAATAAGATATGTAAATATTTGAAAATCATATATCTATCATCAGTTTACATGATCAAATAAGTCGGCAAACATAGGGGCAGGATGAATGCTTTGAAACAATAATTGATAAAAAATCCGGCAAAATTTATATTTTTGTACACCATCACAAAAACAATCCCTAAAAAATAATTTTCTCACTTAAGCTGGCCATTAATGACGACCAACTCTAAAACTTCATTGCTTACCCGTTTTCTTAATATTGTTGAAAAAGGAGGCAATGCCCTTCCTCATCCCGCAACCTTGTTTGCATTGTTTGCAATTTCAGTGCTGGTATTCTCATTTGTGGGTCAGTGGTTAAGCTGGCAGGCTGTTCATCCGGCAACGGGAGAAATCATAAGGGTTCACAATTTATTATCGAATGAAGGTTTCCGCCGTATTGTTCTCGAAATGGTTGAGAATTATACCGGTTTTGCACCTCTGGGCATTGTAATGGTTGCACTTCTGGGTATTGGTATTGCCGAAAGCAGTGGTTTGGTGGGAGCAGTCATTCGTTTGCTGGTACTGAAATCGCCAAAGAGATGGCTGACTTTTGTGTTGGTTTTTTCAGGTATTCTTTCTAATGTGGCCAGCGATCTTGGTTATGTTTTGCTGATTCCCATGGCCGGGATAATATTTCATTCCGTAGGGCGGCATCCGGTTGCTGGTATGGCCGCTGCTTTTGCAGGCGTTTCGGGTGGTTTTAGTGCAAATCTGGTTATCGGAACCATCGACCCATTGCTGGCCGGGCTTTCCACCGAAGCGGCACGTATTCTCGATCCTGAGTATTATGTTCTTCCAACAGCCAATTACTATTTTATGGCGGTTTCAACACTGCTGATTACGGTTCTTGGTACTTTGGTTACCGAACGTGTGGTGGAGCCCCGCCTTGGAAAATATGAGGGTGATGTGCCTCAGGAAACCATGGAAAAGCTCACACCCCGCGAACGTAAGGCACTGCGCTGGGTATTGGTTACTGCTGCCGCCTGGATGCTTCTTTTTGCCATCGGTCTTTTGCCCGATCAGGGATTTTTACGCGGTACCGACAACACCATTCTTCATTCGCCGCTCATCAAGGGTTTTATCGCTTTTCTGTTCTTTATGGCTGCCAGCCTTGGAATTGTTTATGGCGCGATTACCGGAAAGTTTAAAAGCGATACCGATGTAGTGAAAGGCATGAGCGATAGTTTTAAAACCCTGGCATCTTTTCTGGTGCTGGTGTTTTTTGCCGCTCAGTTTGTGGCTTATTTCAAATGGAGCAATCTGGGACTGGTTATTGCCGTGCAAGGAGCTACATTTTTGCAGCAAGCCGAACTGGGGCCCATTCCGCTGATCATCCTGTTTGTGTTGCTCTCTGGTTTTATCAATATGTTTATGGGAAGTGCTTCCGCAAAATGGGCGATAATGGGTCCGGTTTTTATACCCATGTTTATGCTGTTGGGATATTCCCCTGAGCTCTCTCAGGCCATTTTCAGGGTCGGGGATTCGGTTACCAATATTATTTCGCCAATGATGAGTTTTTTCGCACTGATTATCATCTACTTTGAGAAATATCAGAAAAACTCAGGGCTGGGAACCCTCATTTCAACCATGCTTCCATACACCATTGTATTTACCATTTTCTGGACAGGTCTGCTGATTGCATGGGTGCTGCTCGGCTTGCCACTTGGCCCCGAAGCGCCTACGCTTTATCTGAGGTAAATTACATTTATCATTAAACCCCCGGAGAGACCTGCTCAACCGGGGGTTATTTGCTTTCTTTTATTCAGGAAAGAAACGATATTCTAACTTCCAGACCTCTTACCCAGGCTCTAATCCCTGATCATCATTTTCTTTGTCTGCATGTATTTGCCTGTTTGCAGACTGTAATAATACACACCGCTTTTTAATTCTGAAGCATCAAAACTGACTTGATGATTGCCAGCGGCTTTGGTTTCATCCACTATTGTTTTTACTTCGGCACCAAATACGTTGTGAACTTTTATTGTCACAAGCGAAGGGACCGGAAGCTTGTACCTGATTGTGGTGGATGATTTAAATGGGTTCGGGGTGTTTTGTTCCAGAAGGTAACCTTGCTTCAGTCCGGTATTGTCGCCAATGCCGGCAGTGCCCTGAGGAACAATTTCTTCAACTATATCAACCGATTGAGAATTCTCATTGATTCCTCCTACAACATACAAACCACCAAGGTATTCAGCTGTAGCCATCCAGTGCCTTGCCGAACTGAGCGTGATGGTGGATGTTACCCATGAATTGCTGGTGATATTATAAACAATAATGCTGCTGTAGTAAGCCGTTGAGCCTCCCCCTGCATTTCCTCCGATGGCATAAATCAAATTATTAATGATTCCAAATGCACAGGCGCCGACCTGATATGGCGAATCGGCCAGTTGTGTCCATTGGTCGGTTGCCGGGGTGTATTTATAGAAAGCGGAATTGCTCCAGCCAAGGATATAAATTTCACCCTGAAACAAAATAGAACTCATATCCCAGGATCCTGTCGCGGTATTGGGCGTTCTGGTTGTCCAGGAATCAGTGGTAATGTTGTATGCATGTACATTACCATAGGAATCGAAAAGGTAAATGATTCCGTTCAGTTCTTCGGAAGTCATGCCCCAGGTTTGACTGGTATTGGGACTTGGGCTCAGATAGGTCCACTGCCTGGTGTTCAGGTTATACCTTCTGTTCAGTGTGGGTCCGTATGGCCAGCCTGACAAAAGATAAACATTATCGCCCACGAGAAGGGTTTCAACATCCCATAAATTGTTATCCGGAATCGTATCGTGATAAGCCCATGCCGTTCCATCAAACCTGTAAATTCTCGGATAGACAATGCTTCCCGACCAATTGTTGGACCCTCCGAAATGATAGATCGAACCATTCCAGACTTCAGCATTTCCAGCTCCCAAAGGTATTGGTAGATTGGGAATTTGCTGGGCAAATGACAAGGAGATTATCCCTGAAAGAAAAATCAGTGTAACTATTTTTTTCATAAGCTTGATTTTAGAAGGTTAATTAATAAAAGCAAGACTCTCTTGTTGGTATGAACCGGAAATAGTAATCCGGGTTTAATAATTTCATTAAACAAACCAGAAAAAATATAGTTTGGTGGGAGTGGGTTTTTAGGCTTTCAGTGGCCTGAAGCCTTTCTATCATCAGGAATTGTTTAGTTTGGAAGGATGAATGTGCAGATATTTGTGGAATAATAAAAGAGCAGTTGCCCGGGAGCAACTGCTCTTTTTCTGAAATGGAAACTGAATGTTTGAATTGTTATCCGATTTTATTGCTTTTGAAACAAAATACCTGTTGAGCGTCCACTGGATGCCTCAAACCCGGTAACTTCTCCTTTTTCGTTCCTGATAAATTTTAGCTCAGGAATAGGGAAGGAGGCTGTAAACTGATCTTTAGACTCAGCCTTGAGCGGAAGATCATCTATCCGTCGGTTTTTAAGCACCAGATTTTTTTCATCATCAAGAGCAACTGAATAGAATGCCTCAAGTTCATTGCTGAAATAACTGCCAGTGTACATTTTAATATCTTCTTCGCTGGGTTTCCAGGCGGGTTCATGAATTCTGTTGCCGCGGTGATTTCCATTCTGGTGCAATGTGAGATGCTCTGTCTTTCCTTCTGCATTGCGATGGAAAGTAACAGATGCCTGAACCACTTTCATATAGAATGTTGAATCGGAACTGCCAAATATCTCCACAGCACCCTGCCCGGTTGCCTGAGTAAACAGTTTATCGCCCTCTCTTCTGAATTCCAATATAAAACCCGGTGCAACTTCCAGTTCGTATCTGCCTGCAAGTTCATCAAACTTTTCTGCATCATAAACAAATTCAGCAGGTTCTGCAGATGTTTTTTTCTCCTCCTTATCTATTTTCATTACATCGGCAAAGTATATTCTGGCGAGTTTACGTGCAATCTGACCTGAAAAATTGCCGTTGTTACTTTGTGTTATAACAGCTCCTTGTACTTCAGGAAACATCATAAGCATCGACCTGTGTGCAATATCGGCGCCACCATGCTCTGCCATTTTCAACCCGTTCAATTTGCCCACCATAAGTCCGTAAGCATAATTCATGGTGTCTCCGCTGTTGAGTATAAATGGCGTCTGTAATTTTTCCATCAGTTTTGCATTGCCTACAACTGGTTTTGAGAAGTTCATAATCCATTTTTCCAGATCTTCCAATGTGGTATAGATTCCTCCGGCGCCCATGGATGATGATATGTCCATGGCTTCGACGAAAGGCTCATTTTCATTTTGCGTATATCCCTGCGCATTGCCTGGAATAATCTGACCCGGATTTTCGCGAACCACCGTATGTGTCATCCCCAGAGGGGTAAAAATATTTTTCTTCATCCATTCCGGATATTTTTCACCGGTAACCCGCTCAATCACCATCGCCAGCAAAGCATAACCGGTGTTGTTGTAGTTGTACGATTCGCCTGGCTTGTTTTGCAGACTGGGTTGATTCTGGACCAACAGAATTATTTCTTCCTTTCGTATCTGATCGCCTGCCTGCCTTCCTGACATCAACAAAGAATTGAGGTATTCGCGATATCCGCTGGTGTGAGACAAAAGGTGTTTCAAACGTACGGTATCTCCCAGGTCGGGCAACTCAGGAATGTATTTTCTTATATCATCGTTGATGGATAACTGTCCCCTTTCTTCAAGCAGCGCAATGGCAAAGGCTGTAAACTGCTTGGTTGTGGAACCAATGTTGGTGGGTGTGGTAATCTGAAAAGGAACATTATGGGTTAAATTGGCCATTCCAAAAGCTTTGCTGTAAACAACTTTGCCGTTACGTATCACCATAACTGCGCCCCCAGGGGTGGAATTGTTGTTGTATTCCTCAATAAGTTTGCCTGCCTCTGCTTCCTTTTGCCGGGTTGAAGATTGCGCTATGACTGAATTGAAGATGCCTGATAAAAGCAATGCAAAAACCATCATAAATGTGGCGGGCGAAATAAGGTTTCTTTTCATAAGCTTTTGTTTTAATGATTTGAATTTCATTGTCTGTTTACAAAGTATGTGCCATTGAATGTACATAATTGACATACAAGTAATTATATGCTCATTATGACTTTTTTAGCGCTTTGTTCAATAAAAAATAGTGTTCAAAAGCGTCCAGCGTGATCGTTATTGTACAATATCCTGATCTGCAAGTTCAGTTCTGTTTTGCAAAATATCGTGTTCCAGAATCTCTCTGAAACGTTCAGGTTCTTCAAAAAGGGGGACATGAGCCGAGTTATCAAAAGTGTAAAAACCTTTCAAAGGAGCAATAAGACGATTGCAATAGTCCTTCGACAAATCTACATTCACCGTTAAATCGTACTAACCGCTGACAAAGTAAACGGGAACACCGAATTCGGGATAAGCTGCAGCGAAATCAGTGGTTAATGTTTGGGTTTTCAGGTTTGTTCCGGGCAAAAACATGATCTTCGATTTCCAGATGGTATATTTCTCCCTGAGCGTATAAGCTTCGCAGGTCCAGACAGGTAAAAAGATGTCTCTGAAAACCGATTTCATGCTTCTCATGGTTCCGATGCCAAGACTGTGCATCAGGTTATCGCGGGTTGCGGAGTTATAAAAAGAGATCAAATCTGATTCTGTTTTCAAATGCTTAAATTTTTTCAACTGCTTTATTGAGCGTTGATCGTTCACTTCAGTGAAATGCTTTAACATAAAGTCGTAGGCTATTCTTTCTGATTCGGGCTGCCTCGTTAACTGTCCCATGGCAATGTAGGCGTGAAATAGTTCCGGAGCCTTCGATACAGCCGGTAAAGCAATGGTGCTTCCTCCAGACCAGGCCATAATGTAAATCTTTTCCTTTTTAAATCTCTCCCTCAAATAGTTGCTTACTTCAACTGCATTGGATGTAAGCTGTTCCAGTGTCATGCTTTCCTTAGTTATTTCAGGGTTGTGCGACAAACCGCCACCGCGCTGTTCCCAATAGCAGACGGTGAAGTAATCCTCAAGTCCGGTCTTGAATTTTTCGAACAGAAAGTAATTCGGAAAGCCTGGTCCGCCGTGCAAGAATAGTAAAACCGGATTGTCAGTATTTTTACTTCGTACAAACATACCCTGCTTAACTCCACCAATGTTTACAAAGATTTTTTCGGAGAGGGAGCCTTCCAGGACTTTTCCTTCTTTGTCAAGAAACTGCTCAGGGGTTCCTGGGCTTTTAATCATCAAAAAAATCCAGAGAGTTGCCACACAAGCCAGTAGCAGAGAAAGTGAAATGAGCATTACCATTTTAAATCTTTTTTTGATAGTTTTTGCTTTGTTTTTCATTTTGCTGACTATCCGGTGATTGATATGAGGAACAGAACAAAATTAAATTCTTCAGCATGAAAGGAAAAAATAAAGGTGACGAAGGGGTTGTTTCAGGGAGTGAATGAGGGAAATGGGGAGGTGATTTAAGATGGGTTAAAAGAAGTCGTAACCAGAAGATCCATCCGGATAAAAGATTATATTTGTTGGTTGGTTACTCCATGATTAACTATCCCGATTGAATCCATTACAGTGGATAAACAGTACGAGAAAAAAGCAAAATTCCATAGGAACGATGTGTATTTAACCTATAACAAAGATCATATGAAACTCATCACTTTCCTTGCGTTTATGGTGCTGACAATGACAACCTTTGCGCAACACACAGGTTTTAATAATTTTAGTTCTGATCAGTTTGAAACCATTATTACGTGCTGGGAGATCAAAGAAATTGAAGTAGCGAATCCTATTTACGACAGCATCTACTACTGGACTTATTCCGCAGGAACTTCCGATTGGACGATCAGTGGAAAGGATGATGATTTTATTTATAATGGTGAAAATCTTTTAAGCTGGACCCATTATCAATTTGACGGAACCTGGATACCTGCCGGAATGGAGATTTTTACTTACGATGGCCAGGGGAATAAGCTGAGCCACCTGATAAAGCAATATAGCTCAGGTGGTTGGGAAAATATCAGTATCAGAACATACACGTATAATGAGAATAACAATATCACCAGCAGGATCGATCAGGTGTGGTCAAACGGGAACTGGCAGAATGATTATAAGCTGATTAATACTTACGACGAAATGGGTAACAATCTTAGCATACTCAGCTATACATCCGACAGTACCAATGTCTGGTTCAATAATAAGCGGACAATTATAACCTACAATGAAAATAACAACCATTTGACGATTTTCGCTCAAATGTGGTATAACAATGTCTGGAATAACTGGTATGACTATTCATACAACTACGATGATTTGGAAAGAGTTTCAATGATCCACTCCATGAGGTGGTATCAGAATGATTGGAACCTTCAGGAAAAGCATCATTATCAATATACAAACAATAACCTGGATACGATATTGTCGGAAGAACTTAAAAACGGGCTTTGGAAAAATTACCGTATCACTTCACAGTGGTATAATGAGAACGACATGCAGATAGGTTCACTTACCAGATATTTCTTTTTTGATGAATGGATGAATGATACTCAGTACTCAATTGGTTATGACAGCAGAGGGAATGTTGCTCTTATAGTCACTGAAAGATGGAATTTCCAGGAATGGAAGCCGGTCTCCAGAGTTTGTAACGAATTTAATGAAAACAATATCCGTACAGGTTATTCATATACCGACTATCAATGGGAGGAGATAAGGGGTGACAGTACACACTATTTCCTCCACGAAACTTTAGGAACTTATGATATTCAATCCACTGAAATCAGTGTTTACCCCAATCCAACCAACGGATTAATTGCGATCAGTGGGGCAAGTCAATTTGCATCGATAGAACTATACAACCTTACCGGCAAGCGCATCACAATCCTGAAGTTTGAGCATGGGACTGCTGATTTGTCCGGCTTACCCAGCGGAATTTACATTCTGAAAATTATTATGGGGGATGAAGTTGTAATGAGAAAAATTGTTAAATGTTGAATTGTAGATAGTTAAGGCTGTTCTACAAATCAATAGTATCAGCGGTTATAGCTTAACTGTCTGCGGTTGAAGGCGCCTGGAGCGCGTGCGAGCATCTTGAGTAAAAAGCCATTACTGAACGAAAGTTTGAACCGATGCACGCATCTGGAGACGCCCGCGTACGGCATTTGTTAATTCTTTTAAAACTCTGTTTTGCAATCCTCACAGCGAAAATTTTTTCTGATGTTGCCAAACGGAACCCATGAAAAAAGTGAGAGAAAAACAATAAACCACTTCTTCACTTTATTGTATCCAAATCCAAAGGTAACATTTGATGAGTTACAATTCGGGCAAACAATTTCATCTGCTTTTGGTGAGGAAATTAACTTCTGAGCTTTCTCCAGATCACTTTCATCAATCATTACCTGAATTCCTGCACCCATTATATTGAAATAATGAGGCATTAGATTGGAGAAGTTTTCATTGGTCAGAAAACAGTCGATGCCGTTGTTTTCCAATGTGCCTTTTATAAGGTATGCCTCAGTTGAATTGCTGCAGGTTGTTAAAATAATTGTGTTCATCGTTGCTTTTCTTGTAAATATCTAATTTCAGGGATAAAAGTCTATTTGTCAATAAATGTACAAACATTCTTCTATCAAGCAAACGGCTGATAGCGTTTATTTTTTTTGAGGGATCAAAATTTCAGCCCGCATCACCTATTATGATCCGGGCTGAAGTTCAATGCGAATCAGCTTAATTCAGCAGCTGATTTCCGGTTTCTATCCTAACTTATGTTGTTTAAATTTCGTCGGAGATTCGGAATGAAACCTTACAGATAACGCCATATGAAATAATTTTACCGTCTTTCACATGTACTTTCGTGTCCTTAAGCCATACTGAATCAATGTTGCGTATGGTTTTTGAAACTTCGGTTACAGCATTTTGAAGGGCATCTTCAATGCCTTTTTCTGATGAGGCAATTACCTCAATTACTTTTACAATTGACATGGTTTTGGATTTTTATGTGTTGATAAAAAACTGAGATCCACAAAGATAAGAAAAAAAGGAAAAAATTCCGAATTTTAAACCATGAAAATTATTGGTTAAAATATGGGGATTACTGACTGCTGATTTCCAATCTGCATGCTTGTTAAAAATCAAACCAAGGTTATGTCAATGCAAAAAACCACGGCTTATATGGCAATTAGAAAATACTTCCGCTTTCTCGTTTGATTATTTCTTCAACCATAACCATTCTGGATTCAAGTTCTTCAGAAATCTGATTTTTATCCAGCTTTTTAAGTTTACCGTAGTATTCGATGGCTTCTTCACAATTGTTGGAATTATTTTCGCAATCCACAGAAAGTGCAAGAATCAGATTGTATAAAGCGACACTGTTGTCCGGGTCAATATTTAAGGCAAGTTTGAAATTGGTGATTGCATTTTCAATTTCATTGTTATAAAGGTGGTGTTTGCCTGTTTTGATTAACAGAATTAAAGCATCAGCTTTTTCCTGTTGATCTTTTTTTGCCATTAGTTTATAATGATCATGGCTTGCGGAATTATTAAAATACGATGCATTAAAATAAATCAGGGCGAATACTGATATCAATGCGAGAACAATTAGTAAACCATAAAATTTTTGTTTGCGCCAATTTATCAGACTTTTCTTTTTCGCTTCTTTTAGCCTGTTTTCAATAATTTCAGGGTTAGTGGAGTATGTTTCTTTAAGATTAAATTCCTTTTGGTTATGAATATCCTGAGTTTCATAACCAGCAATTTTGTTCCCTTTTTTAAATGGCTTTCTTGGCTTCATCTGGTAGATCCATTTCTGAAGCCCAAATCCCATGTATCCCATAATTATTTTATTTGGTGGAAGTCATCGGTGAATTTTTAAGCGCTTATAAATGTATTCAAAAAATGACAGAAGAAATACATAGGGTAAGAAAAGAAAAAGTCCCCTTGCGGCACCGGCATTAGCTGACTTGGTATCAATACTTGCAGCAATTTCATTCATCCTGTAATTATAAATGTCGATAAATTTTGTTCTCTCGGCCATTGGGTGGTTTTCTATTTTGCTTTCGGCACAATATTTCCGCTTTTTGCTAAGCGGGATTTTTTTTCGAGTTTTATCAATGTTTTAATAGCAATTATAATTAGTCCAATCATCTGCCTTACCTACAAAGTTATCATTCATAGCTTTGCTACTTAGCAATAAAGTTAACTGATTTTCTGAAGTTGAGGAAGCAGAAAATAGCAAATCTACTTTATTGTCATCATCGATATCACCAAACCAGATTAATCTTACCATTCCAGATTCACCTTTGAAACTAAAATTATCAGAAATATCCTGGGTCTTATGATTATCCTGAATGTTTGTTAGGCGAAGCTGATAATTTTCCAAAACAACTCCATGTTGAGAGTCTTTAAATGTACCGATAGCATTTAAATTAAGCGCGTTGCCATAACGTTGAATAGAATTCCACGTGTAAACTGTTTTTCTTTGTCCAGGATACAATGTATGTGGATCTATTGGATTATTGTTATAACTCACAATTTTTTCTGAAAGCGGCTTGTTTGAGCCAATAAGTAACATAGATTTCATTTTGTCGGATAGATTTGTCCTTATCAAAATAATTCCTCCCTCCATTTCTTCCATTCGCTCAAAATTTAACTTGTTGAACTCTATATTTACTCTTATAAGACTGTCAGCTGTTTTTGTCCTGTAAATTCCATACCAAAATAAGGTTGGGTCAAAATTTAAAGGAGCACATAAATATCCTTCAACCATTATTCTTATGTCTTTTGGAGTTTCATATGAAGTATAGGTTTCAGTTAAAAATCCATCAAACATGTAACCATTAAGTCCATTATAATTTACTTTTCGCCAATCCCCGAAAGTACTATTAACCGTATCCGCTTTTTCTATATCCAAACATACATCCACTTTTGCCCAATAAGGTACTGTGATAAGCGTAATGCTGTCTTCCTCCGCACCAGATTTTAATTCCAGACCAGTTTTGGAAATTATTCTCATCTGTATTTCTCCATAATCACAAGAAAGCTTTTGAGCGAATCCAGGATGATGGATAAAGATGACGGATAAAAAAGTTATTAATAGGTGCTTCATCAATTTGATTTTAATTTGGTGACTAACAGTTTTAACAAATAGCTAACAGGCGTTTAAAGTTGTAATTATTATAGCTTCAGAAATTTTGATAAATGTACGAATTTCCTTTGTGCCAAAATCAAACTAAAAAATCATGCGATGCTGTTGCACGCGCCAGGAGACGCACACAGCATGGGTCAGAAAATAATGACAAAACATAAAGCCCCGGCATTAGAGCCATTGTTATCAATTGTCCGGGATATGGATATATATCCGGCTTCTGAAATTTCATAGTTGATTTTGCTAAAATTTCAGCCCGCATCAAAAAGTAAGATACGGGCTGCATAGGCAGCAAGTCATGACGTCCGGACATTGACAGCATGCGGATGTTGCATGGTAGCAATATTCTCCTTACTGATAAGTTTTCGAACCAGAAGAGAATTTTACCAATATTTAGTCAAACCTATCCAATTAAAATGCATACTAAACATTTTCAGCAAGTACGCTTTGATAGGTCTTTGTTTCTGTATATATTTCATCCTTGAAAGGATTCAATTTGTTCTTTTTAATTCTGATCATCTGATAAACAAAAAGTGCAAAGTTTGCTAACAGTGCGATTAAACTTACAATAAAGAATGCTTTAGGATTGTGAGTTGTCGGTACGGGGGCAATTTTGTCGGCAAACTGAGGGACAGTCATTACAAACATAATCCACAGCGCAAGAGTCGATGCCCTATGTTGAAGCCATGCCCCTTTAACAATAAAAAATGCAGGAATTGTGCATGAAAGAAGCAATGCTACACCACAGTAAAAAGAGTGATCGGATATGCAATTGTAGGTATAAGCAAAGTTCCATAAATCGTAAGCTATAATCCATGCCCAAATCATATCAGGCCATATCATGTCTTTAGAATTGCTTTTTGAGATTATTATTCCTAACCATCCGCAAATTGTTAGTATGTTGAGAATTCCAGCAATACCATTCATAATATTCCATGGCCCGGATATTGTCCATAGGTTATCAACATATCCACCATTCCATAATCCGTAACTGTATACCTGAAAATCTCTGATACATGCCTCCAGAATATTAATAGCAAGAATTGCTGCCGGAAAAACAAGAGCCCATTTCCGTTTAGCCAGGTAAGGAATATACCTGATAGCCATAAAGCCTATAACCCCTGCTAACGCCGAATAAGTCTTAACCCAATTAAACCATGTCCCAGTTCCATATTCATTTCCCGGAGCTGCAGTTTTTGGCCAAACAAAAATTGTAAGTATAATCGGTACGATAATAAAAAGCAGAATCCCCCCCCACTTTGTTGTTCTTCCAAATTCGTTAAAAGCAATAAGAGTAAAAGTAACGATGAGTAAAATTACCCACCCATTCCAACCTGGCACCTCGTATAAGTAATTCATGACACATTTGGTTTTATGTTTGAAAGTTCACGAAAATTATGCTTCTTCAAATTACTTTCATTTACCGACCGAAGCTATACGTTGCCGGACATTTCAGACTCATTCCGGTTGCCAGAATTTTTTATAAATGTACGAATTTTCTCCGTGCAAAAATCGTATTGAAAAATAAGTCGACGGCTAATTCACTCATCAGGAGCCGCGTGAGAGCGAGACGTATGCTGGCGGGATAGGCGCGAACAAAATTAAACAGCGTAGCAAACCATTCCGATTTGCCACGCTGTTTAAGTTATAAATCATCAGCCGTAAAATCAGGCCAATTAATTTTCAGTTTTACTGACAGACTACTTTACAACCACTTTCCTCATTTCTGTCCAACCCGGCGCTATCACCTTCAGGTAATACAGTCCCTTTGATTTGCCCGAAAGATCGATGGTGGTTGCCTGACCGTTCCAGCCAATCTGCTGAACCGGACGGCTCATATTGTCATAAATTATGATTTCTGCATTTCTCAGATTCAATGGAGTGCTCATCGATACTTCGAACAAACCATCCGATGGATTCGGGAAAACATTCAGCAGATTTTCAACTACAGGTATTTCTTTGTTTTCAACAATTATAAACGGACTGTTTGAAAACGAAACCAGATTACAGGCTACATCCAACACCGGATTGAAACCATCATCGCAATTTGAACAGGTAACTCCGGTTACACAGTTGGGATGGTTCGGGTGGCAATAATCCACATAGCCTTCAAAGAATGTATAGCCAAGATCAATGTCTCCGGCGGCAATATATTCATTCAGATTGAAGTTAAACCATGGTGCAATTGCGCCCGGACACCAGCCGGCACGGTTGTGATACCAGGTTCCGTTTTGTGGCTGACAGGCATCAGGGTTTGGATTGCAGGTGTTCCAGTTTACCTGTGAGAATTTCTTCACACCATTCACATAAAGATCGTGGGTTGCATTGTAAAACTCGGCTGCATTGCTGGTGTTCAGGGTGCCCCAGCCATGTCCGGTTGAAACCAGTTTAAGTTTTGAGGCTATTGTATTCTCAGGAAATTCATACTGGAAATCCGGTACAGGTTGCAGATTGGCATAATCCCCGAAAGGGAATATTTCGCGCCATACTTCTTTAACCCTGCTGTACAAATGCGTTGGATTGCCTGCACGGTAATCAAGTGTGAGGTCATACATGAATCCATTGTCGAGGGTGGGGCAGGTGGCCCTGAATTCTGTTTTCCCCTGAAGTATAGACATGTAATCTGTCAGGTCGATACTGTGTGAACAGGCAACGCCATAAGGTGTGATGTAGCGGATGATCTCAACCCAATTCCCTTCTTTGTCTTTGGCTTCAAAGTAAGCAACCCTGTCCCATGGTCCGCAACCACCCGGAGGACAATGCACATTCAGTGTACCGATAATTTGATCATATGCACCAAGGAATGAAGGCAGTTCAGCTTCCATGATTTGTGAACTGACGGTCGGGCTAAGCCAGATATCCTTGTATGCTTCCACCGAAACATTTGTGGCGGCAGGCAATACGCTTATGCTTACATTTTGGGTTCCTACTGCCCCGTAATTGTTGGCCGACAGTACTTCAATGGTGTAATTACCGTATCCCGGCGGCGTCCACCATGCGGTAAAATGCCCGTTCCAGAAATTCTGTGCATCTATGGTTTGGCCGTTTACACGGAACCTTACCCATGCAACATTGAAAAGCTCAGGAAATTCAATGGTCGAGATTGCTGCCAGTTGAATGGCTGATAAATTCGGTACAAATACATTTCCCGGCAATGGATTGCGGGCATCAATATCAGGCACATGCGTTTGTGGATCAAGCACATAAAACCGTTGGATAACCGGTTCGGCAGCATTGTACTGACCGCTTCCGGGCTGGGTAGCTTCAACTTCCACAAGCCCGGGTGCACCAGTAAGGGTGATAATATTTCCATTTATAGTGGCAGGTCCCGAAAGGATATTGAAAAATACCGGAAGTCCCGCGGTTGATGATGCTTCAATGGCAAATGGCGGTTCGTTGTTTAGTTTGTTTGGAATGGGCGTGAAGGATATAGCCTGATAGGTAGGGTCGAGGGTTCCGTTAAAGTTTGAAGTTTCGCCATCCATGGCAAAGTTCAGCAGATCGGCATCTCTTTCAGGTGAATATACATTTGAAACCAGCTTGGTGATGGATGAGTTGTTGCCTCCCGGTACGCCCTGATTAAATTTGTAATACATTTCAAGTCCGCTTTCGGTACCAGCAAGTTCATTGGCAATCATGTCCTGAATCTCGGCTTGCGAAAGGGCTTTTGACCACACGGAAACTTCATCGGTACGGCCGCACCAGTAAAAATTAAGCCCACCACCGGCAATGCTCCGGCCAATGGCAAAAGGAATGTTGGTTGCTGTAAATGTTCCGTTTGCAGCCTTGCTTCCTTTCAGTATTCCATTTACATAAAGCGTAACTGCTGATCCGTTGTAAACCCATGCAATGTGCTGCCACACCTGAGGAATCAAGGTATTTGCAGGTGCAACATATTCGAAGAGTGTGCCTGCTGAATTCTGAAACCGGCATTCAATCCTGCCATTGTCAAGCTGTATCAGGTAAAATCCCTGTGACCCTCTGAAACCCATCAGCCCCTGACCGTAACCAAGGTAATCATCGTAAAACCAGCCGGCTATAGTCATTCCGGGTTTGTTGGCTACATATTGCGATCCGTTTTCAAGGATCACATGATCGAAGTTTCCACAGTCGTAGTGCAGGTATTGATTGGTCTGCGCATTAATCTGTGCAACGACCGAAAATAGCAACGCTATAATCAGCAGTGTCATTCTTGCGTAATTGTTTTTCATGATTGCGGGTTTTGGTTTGTATAATGTGTTGTTTCTGACAAATGGTTGTTGTTTCACTTTGTGATTTTAATTGCCGGATGCCCGTTTCAGGGAATCCACCAGATTTTGACATTGGGTTGATCGCCACCCTGTTTTAGCTTTGCGTCGTTCATATTTGCAACATTGTATTGGCCTTCCGATGGTGGATAAGGTAGTCTGAAGTGATTGATTGCATCTCCTTCGCGGGGTGTCATTCCGGTTCTCCGTGCTTCAGCGTAAGCTTCCCAGGGTTGCCTGAAAGCGTCAATCCACCGCTGGGTATAAATGAACCTGAGTTTTTCCTCGTCGGTGGTTGCGTTCCATGATCCGAAGCGCATCAGAATTGTGGCCGCATTCAGGTGTGATGGGATGGTTATTTTATCGGTAAATTTCACACCTGAAAGTGGCAGTCTGAGCCTGTCCGAAAGGTTTTTCCACCATTCAGCCGATGCATTGATCCCGTTCATGTATTCAATGTCGGCATAAGTTTTATCCTCAGCCACACCAATACCCCTGAAATAAGCCTCTGCCTTGATAAAATGCACTTCCGCTCCGGTCATAAGTATGATGGGCATGTTGTTTTCGTCGGCTATAATGAAAAAGTTAAACGGCGAATAATTGACATTGTTTTTGATGTGATAGTTGCCCAGATCATCGCGGTGGCTTCCATAAGGAATGCCCTGTGATGAAGGATTCCCGGGTTCCGGCACCTGCGGAAACGCTTGCCATTTATCGTTCTGATCACCTTCAAAAAAGATGTAAGCCCTCGGATCAAAAATATCGGCACCATCCGGGTCATCGCCATTTGAAAGTTGATGCCACATGGTTGATCCCATTCTCAATCCGTTGTGTTCGCGGAATGACCAGCTTACACTTTCATTTGAAAAGCCATTTGTACCCGGCCATATACAGGCACTTTCAAGAACAGGAGTTATAAAGTCGTATCCGTAAAGCACCGGAAGGTTGTTCTCTATGATGTTGCCAATGATTTCTGAAGCAATCGCCGGTTCTTTTTCATACATCCGCATTGCATGGCGCAAGCTGAGTGAGTTGGCAAATTTTCGCCACATCGTCAGATTTCCGTTGAACAGTTTGTCGAAGGAGGCAAAGCTGGTGAGTGGTTCTACCTTTGCTGAGGTATCGTTGATGTTCTCCGCAGCCCAGGCAAGATCGTCGAGCAACGAAAGATATATTTCGCGCTGACTGTCGTAGACCGGATAAAGTCTGGTGAGATCCTGATATCCATACCCTGCCTGTGAATATGGCATGTCGCCGAAGAAATCAGTCATTCTGAAGGTTTTGTAAGCCTTTGCAATCATTAACATGGCTTTCATGTTGGCGATTGTTCCATTGTCAGGATATTTGCTGAACCTTGTTTCAAGCTCTCTGATCACTGCAAGGGTTTTGTAATAATCGGACCAGATGCTCTCGGTGCCAAGGGTGTAATTTCCCCAGGCTGCGGTGGTGAGGGCTGCCTGCTGGGTTTGCGCGTTAAGGATTTCATTGTTGATGTAGAACTGCTCGTCCCAGGTCAGCATCAGCGATTGAATCACACCATTGAAAAGTGATCCGTCGCTGGCCGTGGTGAAGCCCTGCGGATTGGTGTCAATTTCCTCAAAGTCCTTGCGGCACGACAACATTACCAGGCTTATCGCGAAAAGAAGGAGTATATGTTTTAACTTCATGTTGTTTGATTTTTCAGATATTTTTACTGCTTTGTGTTTTCAGGTCTTTGAAATCAGAAGGTTGCACTTGCCCCGAAAGTAAATGAGCGTATGCCCGGGAATGATGCCCATTCAAAGCCCTGTGCATTTCCCGATCCCATTATTCCTTCAGGATTGATCTTGTCAGGCAGCGTAGTATAAATGTAAAACAGATCGCGACCTACCACAGAAAGTGTGAGACTCTGAAAAACTTTGACTTTTTTAAGCGCAGACTGAGGCAGACTGTAACTGAGTGAAATTTCGCGCATTTTTACCCAGGTGTTTTCAAGAATTCCCGGCGTGGATAAGAACTTGCCCCATCCGCCGGCGTTCGGCAGATACTTATAATAATAGTGTACAACTTTATTGTTGGGTGTTCCATCTTCGTAAACGCCCTCGAGTATCACACCTACATTTCTTGTGATTCCATCAGGGTCGGTATAGGGGAGTCCGCCGCCATCGCGCTCGAGCAGGGTTTCAGGGCTCTGTCCGGTTTGTAAGCCTATCACATACGAACCACTGTAGATATCGCCGCCCCATTTTGTGTCGATCAGCGTTGCCAACCGGAAGTTTTTGTAAATCAGCTCAGTAGTAAAACCTGCAATAAAATGTGGCGAAGCATTTCCAATGGGCACGCGGGTATCGGTAATTTTGTAGTGGGTGCCTTCGTCGTTCAGAATGCGGTTTCCATTGACATCATACACATAATCATAACCGGTGATGGTGCCATATTCGTCACCTTCGTAAAGATCCATAGCCGGACCGTTCAGCCCCCAGATGTCGGCAAGGTGGTATGAATCAGAATATCCACCAAGGCTGATGATGTAATTGCGGTTGCGCGAAAAGTTAAGCCCGGCTTTTACAATGGTATTGCGGGTTTGAAGGGGCACTGTGTTGATGATAAACTCAAATCCCTTGTTCGACAGTTCGCCGCGGTTTATGGTAATATTGTAAGCTCCCGAACTCACCGGAACAGGCAGTCTGAGAATCTGATCAAAAGAATGTTTGTAATACCATGTGAAATCAAAATCGATGCGGTTTTCGAATAATCCTAGATTCACACCGGCTTCATAGCCGGTTACAAACTGAGGTCTGAGCTCAAAAGGTGGAATCACATCCGGTAAGAATGATGCCTGCTGACCTCCGAATAAGCTGCTGTTGTAATAAAAATTCTTTTCGTAAGGCGATGGGCTGTTTGCGGTTTGAGCTATTCCACCCCTGATTTTTAAGAAATTCAGCCAGGGCAACTTGTCCTGTATTTTGAATGCTTCACTGGCTATAAAGCTCACCGATGCGGATGGGTAAAAGTAGGAGTTGCTGTTTTTGGGTAGGGTGGAGGACCAGTCGTTTCTTCCGGTAACTTCAAGAAAAACATAGTCTTTATAGGAAAGGTTAAGGAATGAGAATACTGAATTGGTCCGCATCCTCAATATTGATTCTGAAGGGATAAGCTGCGATCCTGAGTTTCCGCTTCCGGGATTCACAACGGTGGTATTTCCTTCTTCATCGGTTTCGAAAATGTAATCGGTAAAGTTGAAGAAGGTGTACATATTCGGATAGTACCATGTGCCTGATGATCCGGATATGCCGTAAGCATTGTAATCCTGGCGGCTGGAACCAACGGTAAACCTGATATTTATCCCCGATTTGAATATATTTTTCCTGTGTGCAGTAATGAGCGCCTCCATATTGTCGCTGGTGCTCTTTTCGAGGCTGTTGCTGTATCCACCGTTTAACTGTCCTATAAAATCTACAGGTTTGTTTTTCGATGTGAATTGCTCTACTCCATAATCGCGTCCGATCCTTCCAGTGGCATTCAGCCAGGGCGCAATATCATAAATCAAAGCTATTGACCCGGTGTATTTGTCCCGGTCCTGCCAGGTGTTGTTGTTGTAATAATTCCACCACAGGTATCGATCCACATAAAGAAACGGATATCCATCCAGCATATTTCTCGAACCATCAGGCAGTTGATACGTTTCCATATCAATACCCTGATAACTTCGCGGCCATGAATACAGAAATCCTTTGCTGAATGAGTTGCCGTCCTCACCGATCATCGGACTGTTTTTCCTTTTGTATTTCACATAGGTGAGGGTAGCATCGGCTTTCAGTTTTTCTGAAATTTTGATGTTGGTTCCGAAATTAATGGTGGTGCGGTTGTAGTTGCTATTGTTTATAATAGGTGAATGATCCTGATTGGTAAACGAAAGCCTCAATGTGCCTTTGTCGTTTCCACCCTGTACCGAAACATTGTGCGTTTGTGTAATCCCGTCCTTGAACGGGGCTTTCAGGTTGTCGGGTTGTGGCGAGTAATTTCGCATTTCGCCATCCCACCATTTAATGAGCTGCCCGTTCATTTCAGGCCCCCACGAGACCGCTGAACCATAGTATCCAAACTGCTGTGCTGTGGTAGATGTTGTGCCATTCTGATCAAGGATAATCTGATCATTTCCGTAAATTCCGGGATACAGCAATGTGCCTTCTTCATCCACCGGAAAGGCTGGTTCGGTAAGTGAAACCGGACCTCCATGACCATATTTATTCTGCACTTCTCGGTAACGATAGGGGTTACTCATTTTCATGCTGTAGTTATAAGTAACGCCCAGCCCGCTTTGCTTTTTGCCGCGTTTGGTTGTGATAAGGATGACACCGTTGGCTCCGCGTTCACCGTAAAGTGCCGATGCCGCACCGCCTTTCAGCACCGTGTAATCTTCAATATCATATGGGTTGATGTCGGCAATTCCGTTGCCCCAGTCCACGCCACGGCCAATGTTGTCGAGCCCTGACACATTTTCCATCGGAACATTGTCAACCACAATCAAAGGCTGATTGGTTCTTGCCAGGTTGTTGTTTCCACGGATAGTAATTCGCGTTGATCCGCCATCAACGCCATCGCCCTGCGAAACCTGCACGCCGGCACTCCGCCCAGAAAGTGACCCGATAATATTCGGTGTACCCGCCCTGAGCACTTCATCGGTGTTGATTTTTTCTGATGAGTAACCAATCTCCCTTTTTTCGCGCTTAACGCCGAGTGCAGTCACTACAACTTCTTCAAGTCGGCGGGCTTCGGGCGATAATTCAACATCAATTACCTGCTGATTTCCAACAGCAACTTCGAGGCTGGAGTAACCAACAAAGCTGAAAATAAGCACAGTGCCCTGCCCGGAAACCGGCAATACATAAATGCCGTTTACATCGGTGACAGTGCCCAATGTTGTACCCTTTATCTGAATACTGACACCGGGTAAGGTGAGTCCGTCATCGCTGCCGGTAACCGTTCCTGTAATGGCCCGTTCCTGAGCGGCAGTCCCCATCACAAAGGAGATAATGATAAATAAAACAATGACAATTCTCTTCATAGTTCAGGCGTTGAGGTAAATCTGAGGTTACTTCAGTGGATAAAAGACTATAATGCTATTGGGATGTAAACTTAATAAAAATATTAATTAAGTAACAAGGGGGTGGGTGAAATATTTATTTTATAATTATAGGGCTGGATGAGGGGCGCATACAGGCAGGTAACTAATGGAGAGAGGGCTGGTCGATTGTTGGCAGTGTTTCGTTCACTCAAAAATTAATCTAATTTATTATTTTCATCCATTAAATATTTCTTCTCTGTCTCATTTAAGGTTTCAAAAAGCTTTTCTCTGGCTTGCTCTCCTTTTTTTACTATTTCAATCCATTTTATATCATCAAGAATTGCTTTCTCATCATAATCATCATTGTTTGGTGTTTCATATTTATGCAATTCTGAATGCCATTCTTTTAACATTTCATATTCCTGTTGGGAAATCCAGTCAATGCCAATATAATGTGAGTAATCAAAATCTGATAAAGTATCGTCAAAATAACTATTCATAAACTCACCAAAAGAATAATGTGGATTTTCATTTTCATTGTCAAGCCATTTCTTCTTTTGAAATTCCATAGAAGTAAGTTCGTAAATTGCCTGTAACCATAATTGTCTCCAATAATTTCTTTGTTCGTCTTCATTAATTTCTTCGTTTTCATAGTTTTCAAGAAATATGCTTTTCCCCAAAACTGGCTCTTTTTCGTAACTTCCAACAAGTTCTCGTTTTTGCTGCCAAATCACTCGGTAAAAATAAATCAGGGAATAAATCAGGTGGAAAAACAAAAAGAATATTCCAGATTTACTGTATCTGTCGTATTTATAGAAAAAGTAAAGGGTGTAAAAGAACAAGATTATCCAGAGTGTTGAAAGAATAAAAACTGTTCCTAATAATAATATATGTGGTTCTGTTTGAATGCCTAAGGAGAATAGAAAAAAAGTTCTGAAAGAAATTATTAACTGAAAAGCAAATAATGCAATGCTCGCCCAAAAGCAAACAATAAGGAAGTTAAGTAGCGGCTTGGATAAAATTATATTTGTCAATTGTTGGTAGGTTGTTATTGTTAATATTTAACTTTCAAATCACTCTTTATTATTCAGATTCTATCGTTCTGGCTTGCGCTAACATTGCAAACTACGATTGAATATCCGCAATATCGCGTATACCTGACTAGTATCCACCCTTATTGAGCGGAATTACAAATCAGGTTTTCGCATCAAATATAATAATCTTTTAAATATCCAATATTTGATCAGGTTGATTTGCCATAAAATTTATCCTCTTTCCATTTCAATGGATTGTCTGCAATATAATCTTGAATTCGTTCAAATTCTGCAGAATCACGAATGATATGGTCGTAAAATCGCGATTGCCATTCAAATCCGGCATGGATTTTACGGGCGTTTATTGTACAAATACGTTTGTATTGGTTAACAATTGAACCAATGGTATTTGGTTTCCATTTATTGGTTGCGGCGGCGGTACGGTTTCCGTTACACGTAGAGACGCCCAATTTGGGCGTCTCTACCCCCAAACCCGCCGACCCGGCCAACCCCGCCGAACCCGTCATCCCATCCATCCCATTACCATTTTTATTTATTATCAAAATCCCATGAACATGATTGGGCATTACCACAAAATTGCCTAATTCAATAAAGGGAAAATGATTGGGTATTTCCATCCAATATTGTTCTGCCAATTTTCCGATTTCGTTTAATTGCATTGTTGGAACGTGAATTTTCACAATTTCGCCAAAATAATGTTCGCGGTGCCCCGAACAAATGGTGATGAAATAGGCGCCATTTGCACCATAATCCCACGATTGTAATCGCGCGGACGGGATGCGATATTTATTTTGAAATTTGTCCATTTTGTTTATTTGTGTATTTTTTACGGGTGGTAACGGATGGTTGGTGGTGGTTGGTATTTGGTAGAGACGCCCAATTTGGGCGTCTCTACCAAATACGCCTAACCCGGATTCCTAACCCAAATATAACAACATTTTAAATATCCAGACCATTCTTTAGGCTTTGTATTCAGGATCTTACCCAAATGCTTCAATGAACTTCAGCGGGGATGCAACTGTCAACTGACTCTGTGTCATTGTCAGATCGCTTTGCATAAATATTAGGTTGGTTTACAAGGATATTAAAGTAGTTTACAATAAGCATGGATCTGAATAGTGCAAAAGCAATCATCCACTTATCCCATAAAAGGGAAAAGTGGACGATAGAAAATTAATCTTATATTTCCGCTTGCAAATTCCTACAACACCACCAGTTTCCTGTTCGATTGTCCGTCAGGGGTTGATAGCCTGAGAATGTAAGTGCCCGGTGAAAGATTGTGATTCAGCGAGATATTGCTGCTGCCTTCCTGAATTTGTTGCTCAAGGCTGAAGTTGGCTTTTTGCCCTGATAGTGTATATACTTCGGCCTTCAGTAAACCCTGATTTTTCAGATTCATATCGAGAAATAATGAACCTGAGCCTGGATTGGGGTAAATGCGGGCAACACCGGCTTCCCTTTCATCAATACCCACATTGTAGTTTTCGTTAAGTAAAAGCGACGACAACCTTACATTGGGTTGCGAAATGACTCCGGCAATATACATGGTAACATCACCGGTGCCGGGCGTTGTGGGCGCTGTCCACTGGAAGTTCCAGGTGGCTGTGGCTGCATTGCTGGCGGCAGTGTGTGTAACATATTTATTGAATCCAACAACCTGATTGCCTTGTCCGGCAATAAGAGTTCCCAATAATGCACCTGCTACATTTTGCGGTGAAGCCTGAAATCCTTTACGTCCGGCGCCACTCAGCGCTACTGTAAAATCGTAAGTTTCTCCTGCCAGATATCCGGTAGGAGGTACATTTGAAGTCAGAATCCCGGTAACAGGAGTTGCTGTGCCACCATGACAAACCGTGCAGTTTTTGACATCACCCGGTGATCCGGTGTGTCCTGCCGGTGCTCCGGTTGGGCTTTTTGTGCCGTGCTGATCTCCCGAAAAGGATTGGGTAAGCGTGAGAATTAAAACAACAAGAAGAAACGAAAGGGCAAAGGTGTACTTTTTCATGTGTTATGTGTTTGTTGTGAGTATTCTATGGATAGCTTAAAAACAATGATTCAGCCACAAAGTTTCTGATAATAGTAAAATGCTCCTGATGAATTGAATATGTAAGTGTTGCCTGTTATTGAAAATTTAATTTTTAACCTCTTGTTCTGGAAATGGCAAACATTTCTAACCCCGTTTCTGTTTAACTCCACTACACGGATTCCGAAACTACCACTGCTGCCAGATTGCAGATTTCAGATCTTACATTCAGAGAATAAAAGATTGAGAAACAATGGGTTTCGACGATAAACATGGTCATTTTCTGCTATACTTCCGGCAATTTTGCCTCAAGAGGGTTCTGCTTGTTGTAATATTTAGTCTGATTTATACAGATATAATCATGGCCCGCCCCGTTTATTGGCAGCATGAAGGTGGTTTCAGTTTTTATGCTTTATCAGCATCAGATACTGACCTGACACTACCTGTTCTTCTTTCCGGTTTTAGTGTCACAGATGCCAGCGATAAAGCATCGTCTGATCATAACATTTCTGAAGACAAAGCGGTGAAATTTCCTGATACATATTTTTTTGCATATTACCTGCTGTTAATTCTTTTACCTCTTATTCTGTTCTTTTTGAGGCGATATGAAATGAACAGACTGAAAATGAAAAATCAGCTTGAATTTGAAAGGATTGAAGTTGAGTCACTGCGTAAACTGAATGCTTCAAGGTCCCAATTCTTTGCTAATCTTTCTCATGAGTTCAGGACTCCTCTCACACTCATAAGCGGGAATATTGAGAGCTTATTAACATCTGAGAATTCAGAAATTAAGCGTGAAAGACTCGAATCTGCAAGGCGCAATGCCGTTCAATTGCTTGCTCTTGTCAATCAATTACTCGATCTTTCAAAACTGGAAGAGGGGGAAATGCAACTTCAGTTTTCTCGCTTTAATGTGATTTCCTATGCAACTTCAGTTTTTAATTGTTTCCTTCCTCAGGCAGAAGTCAGGGATATCAAAATGATTTTTGAATCAGGGAGAGATTATATTCCAGTTGAAATGGACAGAGACAAAATGGGTAGAATGCTGAATAACTTGCTTTCGAATGCGTTAAAATTCACCAGTGACGGAGGTGTAGTCCGTTTTGTGATAAGCGCCATTGATGATAAGATTGTTGAGGTCAGGGTTGAGGACAATGGCCTGGGAATCCCTGATAATGAGTTGACTGCAATCTTCAACCGGTTTTATCAGTGTGGAAATTCTCATGAGCGTAGAGTGGAAGGAACAGGAATAGGACTGGCCCATACCCGCGAACTTGCAGCGCTTCATAAGGGCAGTATTACCGCTTATAGTAAAAAAAACGAATATACAGCTTTCATTCTTCGCTTACCGGTGATTACTGCTGAACCCATTAATGACACAGCCGTTGCTGATGCATTGTTCTCAAACGGATTATCTGTTTCAGAAACACCCTGCCTGACTTTTCCTTCCGGATATCCGGAAGAATTTGCAGAATCAATAAATGGAAAGGCCAGGGAAATTATTCTTATTGTTGAAGATAACAGTGAAGTCAGGAATTTTATTCTTCAGCATCTTGAAGAAGATTATAAAACCCTTGAAGCCGATGATGGAGAGAGTGGGCTTGAGATTGCCCGACAGATAATTCCTGATTTGATAATTTCAGATGTAATGATGCCTGGGATTGATGGTTATCAGTTCAGCAATGAGATTCGCAATAACCAATTGACAAGCCATATACCGCTTATTCTGCTTACGGCAAAGTCAGATATGGACGATAGACTTGAGGGGTTTAAAAATGGAATTGATGATTACATTACCAAACCATTCAGCATCAGAGAACTGAAGGCTATAATCAGAAATCTGCTGAATATCAGGAAATTGCTTCGAGAGCGCTTTGAAAGAAATGGTTTCACGATCCCATCTGATGCCCTCTCCATTCCTGCTGATAAAGCTTTTCTTGAAAAAGCAATCCGGATTATCGAAGATCATATTGAAGACTCCGGCTATAAGGTAGAATCACTTGCAGGGGAACTTTCAATAAGTGTTTCGCAACTCAACCGGAAATTAAACGCACTTATAAACCTTCCTGCTGGTGAACTTATGCGTTCCCATAAGCTGAAACGTGCAGCAGAAATGCTGAAAAATAAATCGGGAACAGTTTCTGAGATTTGTTATACCCTGGGATTCAATGATCATGCTTATTTTGCGCGCTCCTTCAGGAAATATTATGGTTGTAGTCCTTCCGAATTCATGAAATCTGCTGATTCCGATATCACCAATTTACGCAGAGTATAGGTCCCGAAAAAATATTCTGTAAATTTTTACTGCGAATTATTTTCCTTCCGTTCTTCACCTGATATTATTTTAACTAAAATATGCCCGGCTAACTTTCTATAATGTTAAATCATTGTTAATAAGGCAGATTCGCAAAGAAGATTGCGCAGAAAATGCAAGTTTATACGCCAAAAGTGCTAGCCTTTTAGCTGGTAGTCATTGTATTTTTGTGATCAAATTATTTCTGATTGATGGATATATAGTATCTGTCAGGATATTTTATAAACCAAAAACCTTCAAACATGACATCATTTTTTTACAAACAATTGGTGATACCTTGTTTGCTCATAGTTGGGCTGACAGGTTCAGTAAATGTTCTGGCGCAAAAGGCTGGACATTCTTATTCATCAGGACAAGACGCTACAATGGCTGTAAGTGTGGAAAAGCCAGACCTTTTCAAAAAGGAATGGAAACCTGCAATCAGTGCCTATTCTAAAGAAGTGCGAGGAGGCGCTATCTTAGACTTTGAGACCCAGAAAGTTTCTAATTTCATTCAACAAAATCCGGACGAGTTTAGTCTTGAGTTGCCAACCGGTAAAGGGAATGAATCTCTTACAGTAAAACTGCAACGGTCGAACATCTTCGCTGCAGGTTTTCAAGTATTTACCAGCAGTAATCCGGGTATTCCGCATAATTTAAATCTGGGACTACATTATCACGGATATGTGGAAGGAGTTGATCACTCATTAGCGGCGATCAGTGTGTTTGACAATGAAGTAATGGGTCTCGTGGTTACCCATGAGGGCAGCTATAATCTTGGCAAAATCAAAAACGAATCACAAAAGCACATTTTCTATTTAGATAGCGACCTGATCGATAGTCCTATTCTTAATTGCGAAACAGTGCATGATTTCGAGGGCTACACTTTAGAGGAAGTAAGTTCATCCCCCAGAGCTGCAGGAGACTGCGTACGCATCTATATTGAAGCGGACCAAACAATGTTCAATGGCATGGGCAGCGTTAATTCAGTTACAAATCTTCTTATAGGAGTTTTCAACCAGAGCGCTATTTTATATGCCAATGAAAGCATTATCGTTGCAATATCAGAGATTTTTGTATGGACTACTCCCGATCCTTACAATGGTCCAACGGCCGCCCAATACCGGGCCCAGTTTCAGGCAAATACCGGAGTCTTTAATGGTGATCTGGGACACCTTGTAGCGTTGGACAATGTTGGAGGTCAGGCAGCTGGATTTGCAGGTCTTTGCAACGCTGATACGGATGAGAGCCTTTGTTTCAGCGGTTTCTCCGGTACTGGTTTCAACAACGTGCCTACCTATTCATTTAACGTTTATATCTTTACACATGAATTGGGACATCTGTTTGGTTCGCGCCACACACATGCCTGTGTCTGGAACGGAGACAACACTGCTATTGATGGATGTGCCGGTTATACAGAAGAAGATTGCGATCTTCCGGGAAATCCTGCTGGTGGGGGTACTATTATGAGTTATTGTAACAGCGTCGCAGGCATAGGTGTCAATTTTAGTCTGGGATTCGGTACGCAACCTGGCAATGTTATTCGCAACAGGGTGGCCAATGGAGACTGCTTGTCAAGTGGCTGTCCCTGCGATCTGGCCATCACAAATGTGAGCGTCACTCCTGAAATTTGTCCCAATGCCAACGACGGAAGTATAACCATTACGGCTACTACCGGAAATGGACCTTTGACGTATTCTATTACCGGACCGGTTAATCAGAGTAATAATACAGGTGTCTTTACTGGTTTACCCGATGGCAATTACACAATCTCTGTATCCGACGATGGAGTGCCCAATTGTGTTGAAGCTTCGGCCGCTTTTATCGCTGCAGGAGTTGACAATACGCCACCCTCCATTACTTGCCCGGCAAATATTTCAGAGCCCTATGATCCTGCTACATGCACAGATATTGCTGTACCTGATCCATTAACTAGTGACAACTGCGGTATTCTCAGCGTCACATGGGAAATGACCGGTGCCACTGAAGGAAGTTCACTTCTTTCAGGTGCCAACTATTTAGGTACACAGCAATTTAACTTTGGTCTTACAACCGTTAATTATTACATAATGGATGTCAACGGTAATTCTGCTTCCTGCTCATTCACTGTAGAAGTGACCCCGGCAGTGACAACCTCAGAAATTTCAGTTGCACCTGATCCTCAGCAATACAGCGATATGGTTACTTTCACAGCTACCATTACCGGAGGAGCAAGCGGTGCCAACTGCTCATCGCAGTGGCAGGCAGCCGAGTCGGCAACATTCTATCTGGGTGCACAGGAAATGGGCAGTGCTGATTTCGTAGTTTCAGGAACAGATCTGGTGGCTACATTGAGCGATATCTGCCTTCTTGAGGGTGTAATCGGACAAATGTCACCTGGTATTAAAACTGTGACTGCTGAATTTTTCGGTATCGACGACGTTCATTTCATTGTGAGCCAACCTGATCCAATCAGTTTTGAGATTACACCGGAAGATGCAATGGTTGAATATAACGGTCAGGAATACTTCTCAACGCCTTCGGCATCAAACTGTACCGGAACCATTACACTTATGGCTTACATAGGGGATGTAGACGATACACCGGCAGGTTGCAGGGGTGATATACGCAATGCAACCGTTACTTTTTCACGTGGTGGGATTCCTGGTACAACCCTCAGTATGCCAAATCTTCCGGTTGGACTTATAAATCCCGGAGAATATCAGGAAGGAGTTGCAGTAACCGATTTTATGCATACACTTACGGGCAATAACTGTAATTCCGGTGGAGAAACATTCGAAGTCTGGGCTAGTGCAGGAGGGTATTATACCGGTGCAACCTCCGACCTCACCCTAATTACACTGGCCTTGCCGGGCTCAGAATTTGTAACCGGCGGCGGACACGTTGTTTTGGGTGATAATTCAGTGGGTACCTATGCAGGCACTTCCGGCTCAAAGATGAATTTCGGATTTAATATGAAGTGGAATCCATCTGGTCGTAATCTGCAGGGTAACATCAATGTCATTTTCCGCCGCTATATAAATGGAGAATGGAAGATATATCAGATTCGCAGCAATAAAATCAATTCTATGGCTGTAAATCTTTCTGTTCCAAATTACAAGAAGGCAATCATAAGCACAAAGGCTACCCTCCGGGATATTACCGACCCCCTCAACCCTGTTTCACTTGGAGGAAACCTGAATCTTGCACTGGATGCTTATGAAAGTACCCTGGTGTCCAATGGTTCTCTTGATAAAATTGTGGTAACTCTCAGTGGCAACGGCGGCCAGGGAATCCTGTTCTCGAGCCAGTGGATCGGAACAGGACCTGTTGCTCAGATAATCAATGGAGGTAAAATCCATGTTCGCAGCAATGGTCCTTCAGGCAAGAGTAATATTTCTGCTGATGATTTTGCCAAATCTGAACAAGCATCTATGGAGGTCAAAATCCGGCCAAATCCTTTCGACAATCAGACGAAGATCGAATTTGAACTGGCAGAGACCCTCGAATCCAGACTTGAAATCAGAGATAATTCAGGTCGAATCGTAGCAGTGCTTTTCAATGGCGTACTTCAGGCCGGACAGCACTCATTTACCTTTGATGCTGCGGGGCTGTCTAACGGTGTATATTACTACAAGCTGATTTCAGGTAATGATGTCAGAAGCGGAAAAATAATAAAAATGTAGTAGTTTAGATTTATAAACTTTAGAAAGGCTGTTTCCCCTTGCTTTAGGACTAAAGGGGAAACAGCCTTTCTAATTTAAGGATTTTCTGATTGATGATTGTATTGACTGATTATCCTCGCCATATCATCGGGGTCGGGAGAAAGCAATCCCTTACTTTTACTGATAAAGTAATAAGCAATGCCCCCCGCAATTACCGGTGATGAAATCAGCAGTCCGGTTTCTACGATAGGAGCAGCAATCACTGCAGCAATTGTAGCCATAAAAATGATAGGGGGTATTATGCGCGATGCTGTGCTTCTTTTTTTTGCGAATTTCATCATCATTTCATACGCTTCCGGTGAATTGGCCAAATGGTTATCGGCAAAATCCTTAAAATTTTTCACAGGTATTGCTATGGTGCTGTCTGACTCAAGCGTAACGAAATAATAAAAATCATTGCTGTAGCGCACCCTGTCATTATAAGTTACAATCATAAAATTCCTGTATCCGCTGTTTTTCGGGTCTGATGAAACAAACTCAATGATACCAGCTTCCTGAGGAAGTTTACGTGTGTAAAACAGGTTTATTTTTCCTTTGACAATCATTTCGCCAAATACGTGATTTCTTCCATCGAAACTACAGGAGCGGTAATATTTTCCGTTTTGTCTGAACCCATATATCCGGCTGGCCGGGTAAATCCTCGAAGGATTTTCCCAAACCGAAATAAACTGATCGGTAAAATTCTCTCTCAGGTGTGCTGCTTCTTTTAGACTATCGTCAGGGCTTAGGAAAATGGTTGCCGAGGAGTAATCAATAAATGGCGTGTCATATAAATCGGGTGCCGTTACAACCATAGGTTTTGATTTTTTCTTGTTCCGGCGTGCTTCACGACTCGATTCTTTGGAAATGGCGCGGGTGCTGTCTGCTTCCTGAGCAGGTAAAAATTCGGGCAACCATAGGAATATTGCGGTTAATAGAAATATTTTTTTAATCATAGTGGATCATTATGCAACAAATTTACACGAATTTCATTGATGACCACTCTGCTGTCAGAAAGAAACGGTTTTTTCTGATTTGCTTCCCCTTTGATATAAATTCAACAGGCAACAAGATTTACTTTATGCTTTCCAGAAAAATCTCAACCGGATGCAATGCTTTGCGCCCGGTACCGTCATAAATCTGATGCCGGCAACTTGTTCCCGGAGCTGAAATGGTGGTTTCCTCAGATGTTTTTCTGACTTCAGGAAACAGCACCAACTCACCAACCTTCATCGAAACATCGTAGTGCTCAGCCTCATAACCAAATGAACCAGCCATTCCACAGCATCCTGATTTGATTTCATCAACTTTGTAATTGGCGGGCAGAGTCAGCATCTGCTTTGTAGATGCAGTGCCCGACAGCGCTTTTTGATGGCAGTGCCCGTGCAAACGTATATTGCGGGATTCTGTCGTAAAAACGGATTTTTCAATGCGCCCCGCATTTACTTCCTGCATTATAAAATCATCGAACAGCAGGCAGTTTTTAGAAAGACTGACTGCTTTTTCCTTCATCGCTCCGCGGGTCAGGTCGATGTATTCATCACGGAAAGTGAGGATGGCTGATGGTTCGATGCCAATCAAAGGGGTTTTGTTGCTGATAAGGGGCTCCAGTAGATTTATGTTCTTTTCGGCAAGCTTTTTGGCTTTACGCAACAAGCCTTTACTCAGGAAAGTTCTTCCGCTCTCGTTATGCAAAGGAATCTCAACCCGGTATCCCAGCTTATTCAATGCCTGTATCGCGCTGATTCCAACTTCAACATCGTTGTAATTTGTAAACTCATCAGCAAAAAGATAAACCAGCCTGCCATTTTCAGGATTTTGGTTGTTCCGCTTTTGCCATGCCCTGAGCGTGGTTTTGTATAGCAGTGGTATTGACCGCTTTTTAGCGAAACCCAGCACTTTTTTCATCAATCCCGAAAGGAAAGGGTTTTTCAGAAAGAAATTATAAAACGCCGGGAGCATGCTTCCCAATTTATTGAAACTGGTGATGTAAGCGATCATTTTTGTGCGCAGCGGAACTCCGTTGGCATCGTAATAATGCTGTAAAAATTCTGCTTTGTATTTGGCAATATCCACATTCGAAGGGCACTCTGACTTGCAACCTTTGCAGGATAAGCAGAGGTCCATGACTTCGTAAATCTCCGGATGATCAAACGGATTTGCTTTTTCAGAATGGGTGAGAAACTCACGGAGGATATTGGCTCTGGCCCTTGTGGTTGTATTTTCGTCGCGGGTGGCCTGATAACTCGGGCACATAGTTCCGGCAAATTCCTCCGATTTACGGCAATCTCCCGATCCATTGCACTTCTCAGCTGCTCGTAAAATTCCAAGACTTTCCGAAAAGTCAAAAACGGTATCAATTTCTTTGGTAATCTGACCGGGTTCGTAGCGCAAACTGCTGTTCATCCGGGGCGTATCTGTAATCTTTCCTGGATTAAATATGCCTTCAGGATCCCATGATTTCTTTACCTCTTTAAGCAATTGATAATTGTGCTCACCAAGCATCAAGGGAATAAATTCTCCGCGAAGCCTGCCGTCGCCATGTTCGCCGCTCAGCGAACCGCGGTATTTCTTCACCAGTTTTGCCGTTTCAAGCGCAACTGTGTGAAAGAGTTCCACATCTTTGGGGTCTTTCAGATCAAGGACCGGCCTCAAATGCAACTCACCGGTGGCAATATGCGCATAATACACACATTCCAGTCCCAGCCTGTCCAGTAACTCCTTGAAATCAGCCATGTAAGCCGGCAATACCTGCGGATTAACTGCAGTATCCTCAATAACCGCAACTGGCTTTTTATCTCCGGGAATATTTGAAAGCAGTCCAAGTCCGGCTTTTCGCAACGCCCATACTTTGCCGATATCACTTCCGTAAAGAACCGGAAAATGATAACCAAAACCTTCATCCCGCATATCGGCTTCAAGCTCATTGGCCAGTTTGTCAATGGCTTCGCGGGTTTCCATTGCCAATTCCACAACAAGAACGGCTGCAGGATCCCCCTTAATAAAAAAGCGGTTTTTGCGTTGTGAAATATTGTCTTTGGTACGTTGAAGAATAAAATTATCGATCAGCTCAACTGCAACCGGTTTGTGTTTTAGTGCAATCAGGTTTCCTTTAAATGCATCCTCAAGCGTTGCGCAGTGAATGCAGATCAGCGCTTTTTCTTTGGGTGGGAGGGGAACCAGATTGAGCTTGATTTCGGTACTGAAAGCCAGCGTTCCTTCTGATCCGGCCAGCAATCTGCAGAAATTAAAATCGGGTTTCCCGTTTGTAAACGGTTGCGAATCAAGCAGCAGATCAAGAGCGTAACCTGTGTTCCGGCGTTCTATTTCAGGGTCGGGGTAGTTGTTGCGGATTTCAAATTGATTTTCTGTATTTCCAAGTATATTCCGGATGGAACGATAAATTTCGCCTTCCCGGTTTTCAAGGCTGCATTTCTGCTCAAATTCATCCGGGTTCAACGTGCCAAATATTGCTTCCGAACCATCGCTGAGTAATGCCTTTATCTCAAGGGTATGATCGCGGGTGCTGCCATAAACCAGCGAATGCGATCCACAGGAATTGTTGCCAACCATTCCGCCAATCATACATCGGTTGGAGGTAGAAGTTTCCGGCCCGAAAAACAAGCCATGCGGTTCAAGTATATTGTTCAGCTCATCAAGCACAACGCCCGGCTGAACGCGCACCCATCTTTCCTCAATATTAAGCTCAAGAATCCGGGTCATGTATTTCGAAACATCCACCACCAGGCCACTTCCAACTACCTGACCGGCCAGCGAAGTGCCGGCTGTACGCGGAATTAAAGGCAGTTTCATCTTTCGGGAAAAATCAATCAGCACCTTAAGGTCATCTTCGTCCTTAGGTCTGCAAACGCCCGCAGGCAATTCGCGGTAAGCAGAGGCATCAGTAGCATACAATAAACGCATGCTGTCGCCGGTGTATAAATCGCCTTTGAGTCTGGCGCTGAGCTCATTCCATTTATTTATGGGGATCATGCTGATGCTTAAGAATTGAGGGTTTGCTGACAGGTGTCGATAAATTGCTGGTATTCCTCTTCAAAAGTATGAATTTTATGGTGTTCCGCCTGATTTAAAATGTAACTGCAAACCTTATCGACATCTGACTTTGAGACTGAGAAGGCTGAGCAACTTTGTTGCCAGAGGAAAAAATGAGAATTGAAAAAATCCCGGCATCTTTGCCAGGATTTTACGCTTCATCTACATCCCTAAAGTGAAGAATTATTTCTTGTAAAAGTCCGTACTTTCAAAAATCTTATCCGCCGATTTGGCAATAAAACCTGAGTAAAGTTTGCCATCTGAATCCGGATAACGCTTTGCAAACTCATAATAACACGAAGGAATTTCGAAGGTCCCCTCCTTAAATTTCACCGGAAGTATTCCGGCCATAATGCTTGATTGTTCAAGAAGTTCCTCGGGAGTTCCCTTTACCTCGCCGCCCGATGCATTGATGGTGAAGCCGCTGTCTTTCAGAAATTGATTGACTTTTTGAATGGTTTCATACTTTTTCAGTCCATTGATGGCCACTGTGAAGTGGTTGGCTCTGAAACCGTAAACATAAACCCAGGCAGCATATTCCGACTCTTTGCGCAGTGTTTCATAAACTTCATAAGAAGGTGTGCCCCACAAATTTCCGGCATATATAAGCTCGCTTTTTCCTGTCATTCCCGACGGAACGGCATCTATAAGTCCTTTTATGGTTTCCTGCAGGAAAGGCGAAAACTCTTCAACACGCAATTCACTGATAAAAACCCGTGGTGCATCCTTAAAGGTTTTGTGCTCGAAGTGTTTGGCATTCAGTTTCTTTTGCTCAAAATTGTATGAGCCTTTATATTCGTATCCTACTTTCAGAAACTCCTGTGAAAGCACTTCAACATCAATCCTGGGATCGTTAAATGTGCGGAATGCAATGTGATCGTTGTAAACGGTTTCACCTTCTGAAGTAAATAAATCATAAACCCGCTTTGCTGCCGGGTTCTGTGAAATGTAATCGGCCCAAAGCCTGTCAAATACCTGTTGTGCTTCCATTGGAATTGGTTGGTTTTTTTGTGTTAAGCCTGTGTTAAACAAACTGTGTTGCCTAATGTTCAGCAAACGTTTGCGGCTTTCAGAAAAATGTGACCAGAAGTTCTTCCTTGCTTACATTCAGGAAATATTCCCCGATTTCGAAACCATTGAGTGCGTTGCGCATAGCATCCTCATCATGTGCTGCACCGGCAAGCGCTGTTTCAATTTCAGCAGGATCAAATTTATTGAAATAGTCACCGTAGAATTTCACCTCTTTTATGATGCCATTCTCCACTTCCATTGTCACTTCAAGCTTTCCGCCGTTGGTTTTTATGGTTTTGCGGAAGTTGTACTTCGGAGAATATCCATAATTCCACTCCCACGAAATATACTTTTCGTCCCTGAGCTTTGTGATGGCTTCAACATCTTCATTTGTAAAGCTGTAAAGTTCTGCCCCGGGCGTGCTTTCCATAACATGCTCAAGTATCATATCCCTGAATTCCAGCACGGTAAATGGTTTTTTCAGGTGTTCGCTGATGTTAGTCACCCGGCTTCGCACCGACTTTACAGCTTTATCCTGAAACTTATCGGGATCAACTTTCAACGCGCTTGACAAATCGGCCATTTGTGATGAAAAGAGAAGTGTGCCATGGTGAAGCACACGATTCTTAAAAACATGCTCTGCATTTCCCGAAAACTTTCTGCCTTCGATGGTAAGATCGTTGCGCCCTTCAAATTTAGCTTCTATTTCAAGCTTTTGCAGGACTTCAAGTATGGGAAGTGTGAATTTACGGAAATCAACCAGCTTATGGTTCTCGCCCGAAGCGATAAATGTAAAATTAAGGTTCCCCAGATCATGAAAAACCGCACCTCCACCCGAAAGCCGGCGTACCACTTTGATCTGATTCTCTTTTACATAATCAATATTTATTTCTGCAAGCGTATTCTGGTGCTTCCCAACGATGATAGAAGGTTCGTTGCGCCACAGCATAAAACAATCGCGCTCAAAATGTTTGAGCACATATTCTTCTGCAGCAAGGTTAAAATAAGGGTCAGTTTCCTGTCGGATAATACAAAGCATAAATTCAGTTTTGGATTGCAAAAGTAGAGTTTTGAATCTGATAACAAACCGGGATAATAAAGGTTTGTATAAAAATCCTTTGAAAGCTAAATGCCGCTCAGCTGTCATTCGTTGCTTATCGGCTAAGCGGCATTTGCAATGCCGCTTTGAAAATCATTGAATTTGCAATTCAATAAAAATGTGCTCCAAATCCAATCAAAAATAAAAAAACCTCCCCGATCAATTCAGGGAGGCTTCCTTTTTTCAAACCAGAATTACTGATTCAGTTTCGCTTCTCTTTCCGCTGCTTTTGCGATCCACTCAGGAACCACGGTGGTCATAAATTCACTTTTCTTTTTCATCAATGCCGGCATTTCAAGACCGATATATTCCTGTGCTTTAGCTTTGGTAGATATGTCAGGAAGTTCAATCGGGGTATTGATACCTTTTTTAGCAAAGAAAGATGTTAAAAGTATTCTTGCATCCTGCGCTTTGTGAATTGAAGTTCCAAGGATTCTCAGCGCTTCGGCTGGTGAATGGAATCCAAGTCCGTTGGCGGCAGCAACATAATCCCAGCGCCATTGTGCGTGGCGGATAAGTTGAAGTACAGGCTTCATTTCTTCTTCAGTTGCACCGTTGTCCCATGCAGTTTTGGCTTCAATGTGAACGCGGGCGAGGTTAATCTCCACGATGCGCCTCAGTTCTTCAACCTTGTGCTGGCGATCATAAACATTAGCCATTAGTTTTGCTTCGCTTTCGCGATGACATACCTGGCACGATCCTGAAATATTGGCAAGAGGGCTCTGAATTTTATGATCGGTAAATTTCATGCCTCCATCGCGTTTGTATGGCATATGGCAATCGGCGCAGGCAACTCCGCGGTCGGCATGTACTCCGGTCATATAAAGTTCATAATCCGGATGTTGGGCTTTGAGCATGGGCGTTCTGCTCAACTTGTGAACCCAGTCAACATGCTGAATTTCATCATAATAAGCTTCCATGTCTTCGGCATTAAACCCTTTGTCCCATGGAAATGTTAAATATTTGCCATCGCCTTTAAAGTAATACTCAACATGGCATTGAGCGCAAACCAGAGATCTCATCTCCTGATGGGTAGCCTTGTTTATGTCTTTTCCCTGACGTTCAAATGCTTCAGCCAGCGCGGGGCGTGTTATTCTGAGATTCATGGTTTTTGGATCGTGACAATCCTGACATCCGATGTTATTCACCACTTCATGGCCGAGCTCTGCCCAGGTTGCTTTATAATAATTCTCAACGCCCATTTCGTTCATAAGACGGGGAACATCAGTGCTTTTGCAGGTCCAGCAGGTAGCGGGCTGCGGTACATCGGTGCGCAGTGTTTCACGGATATCTTTTATGGCATAGTAGTGCCCTCGGCCTTGATTATAATCGCGTGAAAATGCATATCCGGCCCACATTACCACCAGTTCAGGGTATTTCTCAAGATAATCAATCATGGCTGAACCTCCGTGTGCACTCTGAAAACCTGTGTCTAAGGTGCTCAGATAGGTTTCATATTGCCTTGGGAAATTCTCTCCCCACACTTCATTGCGGGGTTCCCATTCAGGAATTTCTTTTGCCATCTGAAAATATAATTTTGCTTCACTCCTGCGCTCAATTACAGAGGAAGCCAGCAATCCCAAAGCAAAGACTACAACTATTGTTGCAATGAACAATAACCAGTTTACCCAGGGTTTGCGTTTTGATGTGTTTGTATTTGTTTCCATATGCTGTGTGTGTTTGTTATTTTTTTTCGTTCATAAACTTCTTTATCCAATCAGGGGTTGCCGAATTAAGCTGCGGCACCAGCGAATGCGGAAATGATGCAAGACTGCGGACAGTCCCGTGAGGAGTTTCGCGGTGACAGTCCCAGCAACGGAAACCTTCACCGGTTTTATGATTTTCACCGGTAACCTCTATCACACTCACCATACTCACCAGATCCTGATGGCAACGAATGCAGTTTTCCTGAACCACATTGATTCCGGCCTGCTTTATTCGTATGACCTGTGGTTCGGCTCTGGCTGTGAAAATAGTGGCGTGCCGCATCCCGTCCATCGCTTTGAAGTAATAGGTGCGGAAAATATTGTCCTGAGGAACATGGCAATCGTTGCATGTGGCAACTTCGCGGTGACTGCTGTGGTTCCATGAAGCATATTGCGAATTCATTACATGGCAATTGATGCAGGTCTCCGGATCGTCGGACAGGTATGAATGGGCGTTGGAGGCGCGGAACAGCAACAGAACTATTCCAACCATTACGCCCAGAAGTATTACAACAGGTAGTTGCCATCGCGCAGGCGGAATCAGCTTTTTGATAATTCTCTTCATAGGGCTTTATATATGTGAATACTATTAAAGCAGTAAACAAGTACTTGATTGTCGATAATAGAACAAAAATACAAAGATTTCTTAATTTGTCAAAAAAAAGTAAGGATTTCTTTAAATTAGAATGGTTCTGAATAAAGTGAATTGTATTAAGCAGATAGGCTGTAAATCAACACTATCTCGAAATAATAACCTTCTGTTTAAGAAGTGTTGAGTTGCTTAATTTCAGAGTGAAGAGGTAAATTCCTTGTTTCAGATCATGAACACTCAATACTTTTCTTCCAAATGCTCCTGAAAGTTCAATTTCCTTAACCAGACTACCGTTCGTTGAAATTATTGACAGTGTTGCACCTGACACATCCTGTTCGGTGAAATAATCAATCAGCACAAAGTCAGATGCCGGAACCGGAAATACGCTGAATCCTGTGTTGCTGAATACAACCGGCGGAAGTGCGGGGATGGTATCGCTTGCCGTTATTCCTGGTAAAATATAAGGTTCAAGGTATATTTCCATTTGATTGTAAATCAACATATTGCGGGCATAAACTGACAAGGGGAAATATTCCGTCATTTCAAGAATCCGGGCACTGTCTGCCATATCCGGCCTGATGTAGCTTTTCCCTTTCGGGAAATATTTCCGGTTCAGCTCCAGCAGAATTTCAAGTTCATCGGCCAGTTCAGCCTCTTCAACGAAGTTTTCGCGCAAACCTGCAACTGTCATGTTGGATTGATCAAAATCAACCATACTGTTGTACAATCCAGCGGCAAGTATTCTGCTTTCAGGCCTGATGTCAAGAGCGGCTTTTTGCGCAGCGTGTTGAATGCTGTTGTAATTCAACGCGTTTTCTGATCCGGGAGCAATGCCCATGTTGTAAATCTGGTCTCTGGCCGATTCTATGTATGATTTTACCGAAAGCAAAAGTTCAATTCCGGAATAGGTCTGGTAATGTTTCGAAAGGCTTGCAATAAGGTATGAAGGCATTGCAGGCTGGCGTTTTCCCAAGGAATTGACAATGACCTGATTACGGAAAAACTGTGGATTCGCTGCAAGTACCTTTGACAGGAAATTGTCTGGGAAATAGTAGCTTTTTGTTAACTTATGTAAAACAGTATCGCTTAAATAAGGCGAATGCTGCATGAGTTTACTGTATAATTCCGGGGCATCAAAACCATTGCTTTGATGAATTCTGTTTAACAATTCATTTGTGTTTCCGCCATCAATCTTTGCTTCTGTTTCCGAAATGATCTCTTGCCTTAAGTTCTCCCATTTGATTATAGCAGCAGCCGGATCAGTCCGGAAATCGAGGAGATGGGCCGGCAGATAAGCACTGTCACCCGGATGTTGCAAGCTGTTGTGAACTGCATAAATCCCCGATGAGCTCAAAGGAACCTGATTCATCCCCTGAGTAAGGGTGTAGAAATGATAAAAAATCTTTTTCCCGGCATTGTGCAGGTCGCCATCGCGTTGCATTTTCTTGTACGAGAAGTGATTACCGGCTGGTTCTGCACCCGATTCTGGATTTGCCCCTTGATGAAGTGCAATACCGCGGTTTACGTCTGTGCTGTCATGGGTTACACTTATGTCGTATTCGTTTCCGGCAAACCAGTTGTTCAGAATCCGCAACCCACTGACTCCATCTTTACTCCGGTTCTGATTTTGTGCAAGAACACCATAATTCAGATTTTTGATTGTGTTCCCGGATACAATATTGTTCGTTCGTCCGCTGTTGTGAATGACCAGTCCGGATGATTTCGACATCGGCATTATGTTCCCTAAAGGACCGGTAAATTCATTTTCTGTTAATTGAAAGAGATTGCAGTGATCAAGATAGAGCCCGGCAGTAAGAGGCTTCATGCTTACAGGTGCATTAGTCGAGGCCATCCTGAAACTCGATTGAGTGACTTTTACCAACCCGGCTCCTGAAATGTAAGCTCCGGTCAGATTGCGCTCAAAATTTGCTTTATTTATGGTGATAATATTTCCGGGCATAGTATGAATCGCATAAATGCCTGTTGAAAGCTGTTTGAACAATGGTTGTGAATTTAGTCCGAACGGAATGGAATCGGTATTGAATCGGTTTACAGTGAATGATGAATTTAAACTTCTGATTCCGGCTCCCCTCAGATGGTATGGTTGTGTGGAGGGACTTAAAGCGTTTTCGAATTGACAACTTAAAAATACAATTCCATCAGTGTTGTTAATTACGACCATATCTCCCGGTAATGATCCGTCCAACAGCGTATTATTGGTTGTGAACCGGCAAAGTTTAAATGAAGATGGGTTTATGCCGGATGAAGAATTGATTTTTACCGATATCCGGTTATTGATGAAATTGGCGTTACGGGCTTCGATTATTCCTCCGCTTGTTCCTTCGACCGGATTTCCAATGGAATCAATTCCTATGCTTTCCAACGCGACTATTGCATTTTTTATAGATGCACCATATCCCAGAAAAACCTGACCCCGCTCTTCATTTTTATTAAAATCAGGATTTCCGTAAACTTTAATCCCCTCCCACAAATCGGCGCAATTGCTTGAAATTGAGCCTCCTTCAATGCTGAGTTTTCCGCCTGGCATAACGCTTATACTCCGGCCACGTCCCATTTCAATATTGCCCCTGATGGTAAGTTTCGCGCCAGCAGCAACAATCACACTCTGAAGAATATTTCGGGTGTTGTTCCATTCAATATTTTCAGTAACTCTCAGATCATTTTCATCAAGCGGAAGACAGAGGTCTGCTTCCCATAGTCCTCGACCGAAAGTTCCGGCAACGATTTTCTTTCTCTTGTAACTGATCTCAATATCGGCCACAATGGTTTGTGGAAGTCCGGTGCCGAATAAAACCCATTCTGTGATGGTTGAATCGCGGTAAAATATTCCGGCATCAGTGGCTGCCAGCAAAACATCGTAACCTGCACCTTTTATGTATTTGATTTTATTAATCGGCAGGTTGGGAAGTCCTTCCGAAAAATTATTCCATGAAAGTCCTCCATCTGTACTGTGATATACACGGCGATTGGTCCAGTTATTAACCAGTGAAATCCATATTTTCTGTGGATTTTCCGGGTGAATGGCGATGTCGGAAATTCCGGCATAGTTCAGGTTCAACCCGGCCGCCATTGGCGTAATGTTAAACCATCTGTTGCCTCCGTCAGGTGTAACAAAAAGTTTTGGCTGATCGGGTTGTTTCCAGTCAGGATTCTGAAAAGCAGCATAAATTACCTGCCTGTTGGATGGCGCAATTCTGATTGCCACCAGCTTCGGATCATTAACATTCGGAAAATCACTGATCCTGACAAAGGTTTCTGCTCCATCCACTGATTTCCAAACATTCCTGACCCCAACATAAATTACATTGGGATCAACAGGATCCATTTCCAGCGGTTTGTCCCATCGCCCGACTTCAGTACTGTCGGGTATTCCTTTGTTTTCGAAATTTTTTCCCCCATCTATCGACTTCTTGATAAAAATATGCGGCTGGTCATAACGCGGAGGGACGCCAACCAGATAAACAATATCCGGATTCTGATGGTCAATCGCACCTTCATAGGCATCGCTCACCTTTATATTTCGCGTCCATTCTTTGGTTTTGAAATTATAGAACGAAAGGTTTGCATCCTGCGGGCCTCCGTACATCATATCGCTGTTGTCACCAGTATTGATGTTGTGGAGCTGGAGTATCTGCATTCCGTTTCGTGTAATATCGTACCACGAAACTGCGCCGGAATCAGAACGGCTGACCCCACCATCGTTTGCCATGAAGAGGATGTCATTTTCTCCATTGGGAAAAACATGCAGGTCGCGCACATCGATGTGATATTTGTGGTCGCTGCTGTAAATAAATTTTGCCGAATCTTCTTCAATCCGGTATTTAAACAGCCAGATTCCGCCCAGATAAAATTCATCATTGTTTGCGGGCGATATTGCCAGTTGCATTTTCCAGTAGCCGGCAAGAGGCTGAAATCTCATTTTGAGTTCTTCGTAGGTTTGCCCCTGATCAAAAGATCTGAAAAGGTATTTCCGTGCGCCCGGATAGGTATTTGTGGTGTCGTAAGTTTCGCAATATGCCAGCAAAAGATCAGGGTTTTGCTCCGAGAAAGCCAGTTGAAGTCGCAAAGGAACAAAATTGGTGTCCATTGGCAATGATGCGGTTATGTCAAGCCAGGTAGCTCCGGCATCTTCACTTTTCAGAAGTGCATTACCACATGCATAAACTTTGTCAGGATTGGTCGGATGATGATTTATCGAAAACAACTCTGCCTTATTCCGGTCGAATACTTTTTCCCAGGTCTGCGCGCCATCGGTTGATCTGTAGATAAGCCCTTTTATCTGGTATTCAGTATTTAAAAGGGCAAGCAATGTATCTGGCGAAGCAGGGTGGATTTTCATTTTCTGAACCACAAATCCATTGGATATAATCTGATTATCTAAAGCATTCTGATGCCAGGTTTCCCCGGCATCCCAACTTTCAAGCACTCCAACTCCGTATGACCTGTTGAAACTCAAATGTCCTGTTCCCAGAAAAATATGATTCTTATCACGCGGATCAACTTGTATCGAAAGCACGCCTGTCGTAAAGAGGTCTCCGGTAAGTGGTTTCCAGTTATTGCCGCCATCATAAGTTGCCCATGCACCGCCGGTATTGCTTCCGGCGTATATTGTTTGATAATCGCTTGTGTCAACCCATAAAGAATAAATCTGCCCCAGTTGTGCAGTAACCGGATGCGTAACAACCGAAGGGCCAAGCGGGTACCATTGGGCATACTTCGAATTTTCAGGAATACTGCGTTCATTGAAAGTTGCCTTGTATTCTGACATTGCATTGAGGTATGTTCTCATGCTGCCGTTTTGATCGGCGCGGGGACCGAAAAACCACTCAGACCTGGCTTGCTGTTTGACGCTGTGAGGGAGATTTCCCTGACTGCCCTGCCCGGAAACAAAAGGCAGCTGCCCTGATGTATTGCCGGCAATGATCATCAGAATTAAGAAAATAAAAGTTTTGCACAGTAGTTTGTATCTCCCGATCATGGCAGTGTTTTTTTTAGTTTCAGGAAGTATTATAAAAACCGCTTCGATACTTGATACGGGCACTTCTCCGCATCATCAAGTGGTTTTCTTTCTGATTAAAGTTGTTTTTTCAAAGATAACTGAAAACTATTTAGTACAGGAAATTGCTGTCAATTTTAACAAATAATCAGGTTAATTTTCATAGGAAATAAAAATTGCCAGCCAATCAATCATTAAAGATTGTGGCTGGCAATGGTATATTTAAGAACCACTATACTGGTTTCGTTTTGATTGCCAGAACTTTAAAAGGAGAAATTGAAATGTTGTCAAACCCACGGTTTATGCCTCCTTCAACATGAATACACTGATCTTTAAGCACAAGTACGCGCTCATAGTCAGTTTCGAGCATGGCTTTTCCTTCAATCACAAAAAACACGACATCATTCTCGTTGATGTGTTTTTCAATTTTTTCGCCTGGCTTTAGGTTCAGGTGAACTACTTCTACACCCGGAAGCTGAGCAAGGATATGTCCGTCAAGGTCATACTGTACTTTTGGTGCTTCATTCAATCTCAGAATTTTCATATAAGGCTTTGTTTTTTGGTTTTTTACTTCTCTTTCTCATTTTTAACCACATCCATAAGCCCGTGATAATAATGAGCAAAGTGGTGAGGCCCATCAATGGGACATACAGTATGTAAAAGTCGCTTAAAATTACGGAAAATATTCTTCCGGTGTGTACTTCGAGTGAAAGATTCCAAAGTGAAACCGGCAATTTGCGAATATGCTCAGGCATTTTTGGCTTTATGTTGCTTTTGTTCAATGGAATTAAACCTGCCTGATAGTCGATCATTGCCAATGGTTTTCCATTTTCAGTAATTACCCCCGATAAAGCCAGTGCTCCGAATGGATTTCCTCTTGCTCCGGTGCGGGCCGGCAATCCGGTTACATAATCTGTAACAATTTCAAATTCAGGCTGCCACCTGTAAAGTCCACTGAATGAAGCTACCAGCAATCCACCTTCCGGAAGATGCTCAAAAGCTGTAATTCCCATCACACTTACTTCAGGCTGAACCTGAAATGTGCGGCTGAGTGAATCACCGGGTGTGAATCTGTAAAATCCTTCGCTGGTTGATACGATCAAGCTGTTTGAGGCTGAGTCAGTAATTATATCGCGCAGCTTGTCATGCCACGGATTTTCATGGTCGAGACTGGAGCCGGGAATCGCTTTTACACGTGAATAAGCAATCGGGATGAGCAGGGGAGGCCTCAGAAACATGCCTGTAATGGTAGTAATCAGCAGAAATACTATGCCATAGACACCAAGCTTATTGTGCCAGTTGATCGAAAACCGATTGATTCGTTTCAACCTCTTTTTCAGCTTTTCGCCTGATCTGCGTGCCATCGATGGCATTAGGGTGTAATAAAATCCGCTGAGCGTGATAAAAATCAGACCCAGACCCACAAGATCTACAAGGATTTTCCCGGGAAGTCCCATCAGTTCGCCGCTGTGTATTATCCAGAGTGTCCGGAAAAGACTTGCTTTTCCGTCATCATTTTCTGCTTTTGGGATGGGAATTTCTGAGATTATTTGGTCAGCCCCGTCTGAAAAGGTATATAGATGAGATCGGGTGAGTACAAGAATCTGACTTTCATGTTGTTCCACCCTTACTACCCGTGGAGATTTTTCAGGAAGAGTAAATGATTCCCATTCTATGGACTCCTGATTATACCGGAATAATCCGAAAAGTGTACCTGCATATAAATCCCCGGCTTCAGAGTGTAAGATGCTGAATATCTTCCGCTTGTCCATACCTTTGCCCAATCCCTCATTGAAATCAGTGAAAGTGCTGAACTGCTTGTCGGTACGATAAATTCCGATATTTCCGTACATCAGAAAACTGCTGTCATCCAATGCAACATTGCCCTTTACAGCAGCAAGGTTCCAGTTTTTATACTGGTAATCAGGTGGCAGCAGTTGCCTGGGAAAGTTGATGTTTGAGAACCAGTCTCTGTGATTCATTACTATACCGGAAGCCGCAAACAACAGCAAAAAGAATCCGATAATCAGGGAAGGCCATTTGTGGTATTTACGGAGTGTCTTCATGTCAGATGTCAGAGGTCAGAGGTCGGATGTCAGAGGTCGGATTTTCGGATTTCGGATTTCGGATTTCAGAGGTCGGATGGCAGAAGTGGGAGCATCAGCAATCCGCTCCCGATAGCTTTCGGGATTAGAAATTAGAAATTAGAAATTAGAAATTAGAAATTGGAAATTCCCCTAAGCTTTAATCATCGTCAGCACCATCTTAAACCGCGTAACCGCATTTACAGCATGTGGAATGTTTGCAGGCATAATAATGGTTTCGCCGGCAGTCATATGATTGGGTTCTCCGCCAATCACGATTTCTGCTTCGCCTTCCATTACCTGAATCATTGCATCAAAGGGTGCGGTGTGTTCACTCAGTTTCTGGCCCTGGTCAAATGCAAACAGGCTCACATTTCCCACGCTTTTTTCGAGTACGCGCTTACTTACAATTCCTCCGTCGGAGTAACTGATTTCGTTGTTGAATGAAAAAGGTTTACGGGAATTGAATTTATTATTGTCCATGATTTTAATTTTTAGAGGTTTGTGAAATAGATTGTGAAAGATCCGTCATCTTCTTTTGAAACCCAATGCCTGAAGTTGAGACTGCTGGCCTTGTCAATTAAAGGAGCTGGAAGAAAAGGTGCAGATAATTTGTATATTTTTCCTGATTCCAGTGATTTCAGATCGGCTAAAACCTGATTTACCGGATGTTCGCCAGCAGCAAGCATTGGTCGGGCATCAAGTTCTCCCGCAATCAGACTTTGGTCGAACCATTCTGGTTTTTCGGTGGTGTACATGTTGTTTTCGTTTTGGGTGAATAAATCCTGCCCCACTTCTGCCCTGAGCTTGTTGATAAGGTCTTCAACCTTTACATTTCCAATGGCAGCAGCTTGCTGAAGTGTGGCAATTCTGGCTACTGTTTTCCTGAGTATCGGATTTTTAAGCTTCACAAAAGCAGGAACATATCCAATCAGCACTTCTTCCAGTTGAGGATAAGCCTCAATCACCTGAAGTACTTTTGTTTTTGGGGTGATGATGAGTTCGTTTTTCATGTCCGGAATTTCTATGTGTAAGAAAGTATTCGTTGCTCGCCTTGCAGTTCCCGGTAAGGATTTACATTGTGCGACACTTCAAGTGTCCCCAGATACTCCCCACTTTCACCGCGAAGCGCAAAGTACTCTATGTGAATCATTTTGCCTCCCATATTTATCCAGAAAGGAGCGCGGCTATGACGACCTGTTTTGAAATCATCAATAATTTTGTCAACGATATGCGCACTTGCAGGCGGATGACAATGCCTTACATCGCGGTTGAGAATGGCGCGGTTGCGCTGGAATATCCGCTCAGCACCCTGTGAAAAATATTTTACCTTGTCGTCCTTATCAACAAATGTCATGTCGATGGGCAGTGTATTGAGGATGGCAAGCAATTCGGCGGCAGAAAATCCTCCCGAAGGCAACTGAATGTGACTTCCTGATTTCTGTGCTTCATTTACACCCGATTCTGCAGCCCATTCCGGACGCCATTCTGTTTGCGGATCATACAGACAAAAACCGATTTCAAGCGATTGTTTACTGATTTCAAACCATTCAGCTTCAGTGAGTTTATCCATGGCCATCGGGAAAAGTATCTGCTCTTCCTTCACGGTCATGTCATCGATGCCAAATAAAGCAAGCTCAAATACAATCTCGGCTGAAGCCAGAATTTCCTCGCGCGTTAAGTCGGTTTGCTGAAGAATTTCAATGCTTCCCTTGATCAATTCCCTGATTTCATCATGTTTGCCCCACATTACCTTTGGGGGGCCTGTTATTCCTTTACTTTCCAGATATGGAAATAACAGATATTCCTTGCGCTGATAGTGTTTATCAACATCATAAAGGTTGTTGAAAATGCCCCGCAACTTCAACACTGCTTCATTCAGATTTATATCTTCCTGACTGTCAATTTGTTTGAGCATCTCTCTTGCCAGAGCTGTGGTTTTTAACAGTTCCTGGTTTTCGCGTTTGAAAACATCGGCAGGATGTCCTTCAGGAATTGATTTTGATCCGCTGAGATCGATATTTCCCTGCAGTACCGCTGAATGGGCATCGCAGAGTTTCAGAACTTCTACCTCAGGCAGCCCCTCAGAAATCAGTTCCTGTTCCACTTCTACTACTTCACCGTAAGGAATTTCTTTCAGTGTCTGCATCAGTTCGATGCGTACATCTTCCTGTTGCCCGCCTGTGTGAAGCTTAAGGATCAATTCCTTGAGCAGGGCTTTGCGTTTTTCAGAGTTATTGATGAGTTCGCTCATGGTTTTTGGTTTTGGTCAGATGGGTTTTAAAATTCACGCAAACCTGCATGCGGACAGGTTTGCGTGAAACTAAAATTACTAATTCAGGAAAAGCTTCATATCCTCGTCAACACTTCCAATGGGTGCAATCCCAAAAGTTTCAACCAGCACTTTGGCTACGTTGGGCGACAGGAAAGCCGGCAGGGTAGGGCCGAGGTGAATCTTCTTCACGCCAAGTGAAAGCAGGGCAAGAAGCACGATTACTGCTTTTTGTTCGTACCAGGCAATGTTGTATGCAATTGGCAGATCGTTGATGTCGTTGAGTTCAAATACTTCTTTCAGCTTCAGGGCAATTACAGCCAGTGAATATGAATCGTTGCATTGCCCGGCATCAAGCACACGTGGAATTCCGCCGATATCGCCCAAAGGCAATTTATTGTAACGGTATTTCGCACAACCGGCTGTGAGAATAACAGTGTCTTTTGGCAGGGCTTCAGCAAATTCGGTGTAATAGTTACGGTCTTTCATACGGCCATCGCAGCCAGCCATTACAAAAAACTTACGGATGGCACCTGATTTTACAGCTTCAACCACTTTATCGGCCAAAGCAAAAACCTGAGCATGAGCAAATCCACCAACGATTTCACCTGTTTCAATTTCAGTTGGTGAAGCGCATTTTTTAGCATGTTCAATTATTTCACTGAAATCTTTCATCTTTCCGTTTTCACGGTTGGGAATGTGTTTGAATCCTGCAAATCCTGAAGCTCCAGTGGTGTAAACCTTGTCGCTGTAAGTTGATGTTGAAGTCGGAGGAACTATGCAATTGGTGGTAAAAAGAACCGGTCCGTTGAAGGTTGCAAATTCTTCTTTTTGTTTCCACCATGAGCTTCCATAGTTTCCAATAAAATGACTGTACTTCTTGAACGCAGGATAGTAGTTCGCTGGCAGCATCTCGCTGTGCGTATAAACATCAACACCGGTTCCATCGGTTTGTTTCAGCAATTCTTCCATGTCTTTCAGGTCATGGCCGCTGATGAGAATGCCCGGTTTGTTGCTTACGCCGATGTTTACTTTGGTGATTTCCGGATTTCCGTAGTTGCTGGTATTGGCTTTGTCGAGAAGTGCCATTGCTGTAACTCCGAATTTTCCGCATTCCATAACCAGACCTACAAGTTCATCGGCTGTGTGTTCTTCGGTGGTTGAAACCAGTGCCCGATGCATAAAAGCATACAATTCAGGGTCTTCGAAACCAAGGTTGAAGGCGTGTTCAGTGTATGCTGCCATGCCTTTTAACCCGTAAATAAGTAATTCGCGAAGCGAACGAACGTCTTCATTTTCAGTGGATAATACGCCCACTTCAACTGCTTTGGCATCAAAAGCTTCTTCACTATCGGCAAACCAGATAGCCGATTCATGCAGATTGGATCCACTGAAAGAAACACCTGCTTTTTCGCAGATACTTTTCATTTCTGCGCGAAGTTTTAATCCTTCATGAACGCGTTTGATAAAAACTGCGCGGTCAAAATTGGCATTGGTGATTGTGGCAAAAAGGCTGTCAGTCACAAACTTGTTGACTTCGGCTGATTCTATCCCTTTTTCACGGGCTTTTTCACTGTAGATGGATATCCCTTTCAGAACAAACATCAACAAATCCTGCAGGTTGGCAACATCGTCGCTCTTACCGCAAACTCCTTTAATTGTGCAACCGGTTCCTTTGGCTGCTTCCTGGCATTGAAAACAAAACATGCTCATTTTTTTAATTTTTTGTGATTTATATTAGAAATTCAAAGATTCAAAGATTCAAGGATTCAAGCCTGCCCGACTGACCAAACGAGATTTAGAAAAAACATTAATGTAGTCGGTCAGGCGGGGATTCAAGGATTCAAGAATTCAAGGATTTGGAAATTAGAAATTAGAAATTACTTGTCTCGGGAGCGCGAAGCGATAACGAGAGAAATTAGTACTTTAAAAACTCCGGTTTAAACGTTAACGATACCCACGCCCAGTTGCTGGTTTCGTCTTTGTTTCCGCTTTTCAGCGCAATGGTTGTTTCGGTAGCGAAATATTGTGAATAACCTGCATTGAGCATCACATTATCAGCAAGCTTGTAGCCGATGTAAAGGTCCAGTTCCTGACCCAGGTTTTTATCCATCAATTGTGAAGGATTCTCCTGATCAATGATGTCGGCAGCGGCACTGAAAAGATGAAGATCTGCACCCGCACTGAAACGGTTTTTTCCATAATTGACTTTCATGAAAATATTCTGCAGCCCAACACTGTTGATGTGATTGCCCACGAAATAATAGTCCATGTGACCGTTGAATTTGTGATTGGTTCCGTAAAACGGATTGAAACTGTTGTTCTGATTGAAGCCGGGCTCAAGTGCTTCGCGCTGACTGGTTCCGGTCAGATATTCAATGCCCGGGGTAAAGCTGAAATCTTGTGTAATTGACCATTTTGCATTGAAAGCGAGCATAAGTGCATCCATATCTTTGTTCCCGATTTCTTTGCCAAGCTGCTTGTAAATGCTTGCATTGAAAGTGATGGGCTTTAGCTGATAGGTTGCTGTGCCGCCAAGAGTCTGAGAGTAACGGGTAGTGTGATTTACAATTTCTCCAACTTCTTCGATGTCCTGTTTGCCATTGTTCAAAAACAGAAAGCTAGCATTCAGATTCTCTTTTTTGTAATTAGCCCAGAACAATTGCATGGTTTTATAATTTCCGGCAACGGTGTAAACCCGGCCGCTCATTTGCTCTTTGTCCTGATTGTAAGCCATACCTGCATGAAATTTCCATGCATTTTTTTCGTATTTCAGCAATCCGATATCATGGCTGCGACCTTGCTGCGCCCAATCAACATTTCCGAGCATTCGTGCATCGTCATAAACAAGTTCCATCCGGCCAGCTTTCAACGATAGGGCAGGAGTGATGAAATATTCGCCCCAGGCTTCATGCACCGAAAAGCTGTTGTCAGACAAGTTCAATTGTGCTACATCGCCCCAGACCCTCACATCCTGAAGGCTGAATCCTATCCTCATTTTTTCATTTTTGTATGCCAGATTCAGCCTGCTGCGCTGTGAAATAAAAGCTGCAGCATCCATATCGGTGGTGGCCGGCGATTTAAATCCATGACGGTATTCAGCCCGTGGCCTGAGCTCTCCGCCGAGGATAAACTGAGCCGATGCAAAAACAGGCATAACAACTGCTAAAATCAATGCTGCAATCTGAAATTTTGCTTTCATACTTCTAGGATTAAGGTTAAGGTTGAGGTTAAGGTTGAGGTTGAGGTTGAGGTTGAGGTTGAGGTTGAGGTTGAGGTTGAGGTTGAGGTTGAGGTTAAGGTTAAGGCTGAGGTTAAGACTAAGGTTGAGGTTTAGAAATTAGAAATTAGAAATTAGAAATTAGAAATTGGAAATTGGAAATTCGCCTTCCGCAATCCGCAATCCAAAATCCGAAATTCCTTACACCCATTCTTCACTCAAAACCTCTCCCTGCAAACTGATTACCGATTTTTTTATCGGAATATTTTTTCCCGATTGCTGCCTGGCCATGGTAGCCATTTGAACCAATCCACCGCAACATGGCACTTCCATCATTACTACGCTGAGCGTGTTTATGTTGCTTTGGGTGATCATTGAAGTAAGTTTTTCAACGTAAGATTCCTTGTTCGAATCAAGTTTAGGACAGGCAATTGCCAGTGTTTTTCCTTTCAGGTACTGATTGTGAAAATTTCCCATCGAAAACGCAACGCAATCTGCGGCAAGCACAACATCGGCGTTTTTGAAATATCCGGCCTGAGGATTCAAAAGATGCAACTGAACCGGCCATTGCCTGAGTTCTGAAGGTGCATCGGTTGAAGCGACAGTTTCAGGCATAACCTTGACCTGACTGGCGGCTTCGTTGACTTTATTAAGATCTATGTTGAAATCGATGGCCTTGGAACCCGGGCAACCTCCCCCGCAACCTGATGATGGCGGCGCTACAGCTGCTCTGGCTTCATTCAGATTGTTAAATGCCTGTGGCTGAGCATGACTATTCGTGTGTTTATGAACATGCTCGTCGTTTTTCGGGCTCATATCCACTTTATTTTCCTTGATATAATTGATCGCCTGTTTAAGCAGCTCGGTTTCGTTGTGATCGCGAAGATGTTCCAGATGTGCGAGGATGGTGTTGCGCCCTTTCGGAACCATCAGCTCCATTACCTTGATTTCATCATAGGGCTCAGCTTCGCGCTCTTCCATAGTTATTGCGCCTTCCGGGCAGTGACCGATGCAGGCTCCAAGTCCGTCGCAAAACAAGTCGCTGATCAGTCTGGCTTTTCCGTCAATAATCTGCAAAGCTCCTTCGTGGCAATTCGGTACACAATTACCGCATCCATTGCACAATTCTTCGTCGATTTTAATAATTGTTCTTTTCATTGTAAATATAGTGATTAAATCAGTTGTGACAAAGTGGTTATTTTGAGATAGTTAATAAACTCTCTCGAGAATTTATCGGCCAAACCACCAAAAACACAAGTCCTGAACGGGCATTTTTGTTCACCTATTCCGCAATAATGATGCTCCAGTGATCCTTCAATAAGTTCGTAGATTTCAAGAAGATTTATTTTTGCAGGATCACCTTTCATGGTAAATCCGCCTTTAGGGCCACGCACCGAATCAAGATAATTGTTCTTGACAAGCGTTTGCATTACTTTTGCCAGATGATTGCGCGATGAGTTTGTAAGGTCTGCTATCTGATTGACATTCAGCATTTCCGTACTCCGGGCAACCAATGCCATGCTGTGCACTGCCAGTGATGCTGCTTCAGAAATATGAACGACTTTTGCCATCAGAATTTTGTTAATGCGTAATTCGGTATTTGAATACGCAAATGTACACACATTTTTTATTCTAGTGCAAATATTTTAAAAAAAAGCGCAATTATTTTTTAACTAATTGATAATCAAAGGTAGGAAGTGCTTAAATTTCTATTTTACATAGTCTGAAAGCTTCTGTTCAGACATGTATTTTTTAAATTCGCGGGTCATTTTAGTAACAATTCCACCCATAAGGCATTTGTCGAAGGGGCAAACCGGGTGTTCGAGAGGGCAACTTGTTTCGCTGAGCTTACCTTCGATGGTTTCATAAACATCGAGTAAACTAATGTCTTCGGGCAGCAGTCTGAGGGCAAATCCACCTGCCGGGCCACGGTTGCTGGTGAGATAACCTTCTTTTACCAGTCTTTGTAAAATCTTGGCAACGTGGTGTTTGGATGAACCCGTGCGTTCAGCAATTTTAACAACATTCAGATTTTCTTTGGCTGCAGCGATCAAAACCATGCTGTGAATCGCTATTGATGATGCTTCGGAAACGGTTATAATTCTCGACATTTTATCAATTATGTATTTCAGTATGCAAATATCGTATAATATGTTTTTGTTTGACGATTTTTCTAAACAAATCGACAATGAAATGTTTATACTTTTTTGCATCAGTGCTGGTAACAATTTAACCAACACTTGAAAAGATCATAAAGCTCATAAAATCAGTAACATCCAAAGCTTCAATGTGAAATACTTGTTAAGTTTACTTACTTAATAAGTATGTGTCGCTAAATAGTGTACTTTTGCACTTCCTTAGAAAATTTCACGCAAACAGAATAAGATGCACAATATCAGGAATATAGCAATTATTGCTCACGTTGACCACGGCAAAACTACCTTAGTTGACAGAATTTTACATCAGGTTAACCTCTTCAGAGAAAATCAGGAAATGGGGGAGCTTATCCTCGATAGCAATGATCTGGAACGCGAACGGGGAATTACCATCCTTTCAAAAAATGTTTCTGTTCGATACAAGGGATTTAAAATCAACATTATAGATACTCCTGGTCACAGTGACTTCGGTGGTGAAGTTGAGCGCGTACTTAACATGGCTGATGGTGTTTTGCTACTGGTTGATGCATTTGAAGGACCTATGCCCCAGACAAGGTTTGTGCTTCAGAAAGCTTTGAGTCTGAACCTGAAACCAATTGTAGTTATCAATAAAGTTGACAAACCCAATTGCGATCCCGAAGGCGTTCAGGAATCGGTTTTTGATCTGATGTTCAACCTTGATGCTACCGAAGATCAGTTGAATTTCCCGACAGTTTATGGCTCATCAAAAGAAGGCTGGATGTCAGCTGACTGGAAAACCCCCTCTGTTGATATTACTTACCTGCTCGATACCATTATAGAAACCATTCCTGCTCCAATCTTCCAGGAGGGAAATACCCAGCTTCAGATTACTTCTCTCGATTATTCATCATACGTTGGCCGTATTGCGGTTGGCAGGCTTTCAAGAGGCGTGTTGCGCGGTGGCATGAATGTTTCGCTGATCAAACAGGACGGCCGGATTTTCAGATCTAAAGTCAAAGAACTTTATACTTTTGAAGGATTGGGTAAGGAAAAAATCAAAACCGATGTCTTACCCGGGGAAATATGCGCAGTTCTTGGCATTGATGATTTTGAAATTGGCGATACCATTGCCGACTTTGAAGCACCTGAAGCCTTGAAACCCATGCATATTGATGAGCCAACCATGAGTATGTTGTTCACCATCAACAACTCTCCGTTTTATGGTCGCGAAGGCAAATTTGTGACTTCCCGACATTTGCGTGAACGGCTTTTCAAGGAAATTGAGAAAAACCTGGCGATGCGTCTTGTCGAAACTGATTCGCCAGAATCACTAATGGTTTACGGACGTGGAATTCTCCACCTCTCTATTCTTGTTGAAACCATGCGCCGCGAAGGTTATGAGCTTCAGCTCGGTCAGCCACAGGTAATTATTAAGGAAATTGATGGTAAAAGTCACGAACCTGTTGAAATGCTTACCGTTCACGTACCAGAGGCATTTTCGGGTAAAGTGATAGAGCTGGTAACTCAGCGACGTGGTGAAATTGCCACCATTGAAACCAAGGGTGACCGGATACATCTGGAATTCAGTATCCCTTCAAGGGGAATAATCGGGCTTCGGAATAATGTGTTAACGGCTACCGAGGGTGAAGCAATCATGGCTCACCGCTTTCTGGCATACGAACCCTGGCGTGGTGAAATTGCCGGCAGAAGAAACGGAGCCCTCATTTCGATGGAAACCGGCCTTGCAATTGCTTATTCTATTGATAAACTGCAGGACAGAGGTAACTTTTTCATACATCCAAATGAAGAAATTTATGCAGGGCAGGTAATCGGTGAGCAGATAAGACCCGATGATATGCTGGTGAATGTCACCAAAACCAAGAAACTGACCAACGTGCGTGCATCAGGAACCGATGATAAGATTTTCATTGTTCCCGCAATTAAGCACTCACTGGAAGAAGCAATGGAATATATTGGTAAGGACGAATATCTCGAAGTTACACCGCGTTCACTGCGTTTGCGTAAGATAATCCTTAGCGAACACGACAGAAAACGTGCAAGTAAGTAAGCAGGTTTAAAAGGAATTTCCCTTTATTCTGATAAAAAGCCGTTGCCCCTTGTGACGGCTTTTCTATTGATATTAAACACGGAAACAATTGCCTGCAAACGTTATCATTCGGCCTGATGTTTGATAAGCAAACCAGGATTATCTCAATTAATCTTTCAAAACATACTTTTATGAAAAAACTTATTTCCCTTTCAGCATTGCTGATTACGATAATGCTTCTAAGTGGCTGCGAAATTTTAAATCAGGCTCAGCAGATGGCCAATCTCACGAAATGTGAATTTCGCCTGAATAGTGTTGATCAGTTGCGGTTGGCCGGGGTAAATATTCAGCAGGTGAGGCAACTTTCAGACCTTAACTTTATGGATGCAGCAAAAATTACAGCGGCTGCAGCTGGTGGAACTCTCCCACTCAATTTTACGCTGAATGTAGAAGTTAAAAACCCAAATCCAGCCACTGCCGGACTAAACAGACTGGACTGGATTTTACTAATTGATGATATTGAAATGACTACCGGAGTAAACGATCAACGTGTGCAGGTGGCTGCCAATGGCGGAACAGCCATTATTCCACTCACCATTGGAATTGATCTCAGGCAAGCCCTTCAGGGAAAAAGTGCGGACGCCATTGCCAATTTCGGTCTTAATCTGGCTGGCGCAGGAAACCGCCCGACACGAATTACCCTTAAAGCAAAACCCACCATTATGGTAGGTTCGCAAACTATAGCATATCCTGGTTATTTAACGGTGCAGAATGAGTTTACTTCGAGGTAAATTTACTTCACCACCACCTTTCCGGTTCTTACTTCATTTCCGTTGATCAGGGTCAGCACATAAACTCCTTTGGATAGGTTGGCTGAGGAAATGGTCATTATCTGGTTGCCATTGCCTGAAGTGCCAACAAGCTTTTCCATAATCACACGCCCTGTCAGATCCGTAATGGAAAGTTTTCCATTTGCTGATAGCGATTCAAACTCAACAGAGAAGCTTTCTCCGGCTGGATTGGGATATACCTTCAGGGTGTTTTTCGAAACAGTAACCGGGAAATATGAATTTGCAACCGGCAGTTTTTCACTGGTACAAAGCATTGCGCCTTCATTTCCGCCTATAAAACCCAGGGTATTATCGTAAAATGAAACAATGTTCAGATCGTACATGACATCGTTTTCGTAAACCGACCATGTGCCACCAATGCATTGAAGAATGGTGCCGTTTCGGCCAACAGCCCATCCATACATGTATTCGTCCAGATGAACTGAAAGTAATTCTTCGGTGGTAAGCGGAGGAACTTCGGTCCAGCTGGTGCCATCAAATACCGCTATCAAACCATTGGTTCCAACTGCAACTACCTGATAGTAGCCGAAATTACACAGATCGTTGAAGCTGCCGTTGCTGGTTTCGTAAACTTCCTCCCAGGTGTTGGTAAAGTATTTGTAAAAAATTACTCCACTATCTGCGTCGTTGTGGCGTTTAACACTCATCCAGGCAGCTTCCCATTCACTATTCTTTTTGTTTGAATTTATGGGTATTGACATCATAAACTTTAAGTCCGAAATACTATCCTGAAATGCCAATGTTTCAGTTGTAAATTGGCCATTTGTATAGGTAAATATGGTGTTTCGCTGCGTAAATATCAGGTCTGCTCCAATATTGCTTAATGAAGAAATGAATGAAGACTGATCGGGAAACCAAATTTCAGTAATTACTCCGTTGTTGTAAGAGAAAAGTTTTGCTTCTGGCCAGTATGGAAAGATAGCTTTATGGTCATATGCAACAAAATAACCAAAATCCTCACTTTGAAAATCAATATTGTTTATGGTATAATCCGGCAGATTAAAGATATTGCTCCATTCACCTGCATCATACTTCCATAATCCGCTGTTATGTGCTGCCAGAAAACCAAGGTTTGGTTTTACAAACTGCAGATCAAGGATACTGTCGTACATAAAACCATTGGCAATGGAATGGTTACCATCTTCTATACTGTGAATATATCCCAGCGCATCAGATGCCATACATGCAGTATTGCTGAGTGCTTCAACAGCAGTGAAAATCTGATCACGTTTAGTATGAACAAATGCGGGCTGCCAGACACCATCATTGAATTGATGAACAGTGGGGAAGAGGTCATAAGGCATAGGACCTGCATGCTGCAGTCCAAAGCCATGATCCACGTTTATAAATGAAATTCCATTATTGCAGTTGCCTGATGGAATTTGTACCCAGCCATTTCCGTCGTTTTTGAAAATTAATCCTTCTTCAGGAATGGTTTTACCATTCATCAGCATATAATCACCGGCTTTTTCAAGGGTATGAAAAGAATAAAATGTACCTGAATTAAAACTGTTGTCGTCTGACCATACACCGTTTTCATACTTGTAAAGATTTAATGTGCTACCGCCAGCCCAACCCAGGTTCTCATTAAGGAAGCCTATGGTTTCGCTGCCACTCAGGTTGGCATCAATCAGCCATTGGCTGCCGTTATATCTTAGGATGGCATCACCTGCGGCCCAGCAATGGTTTTCGTCAACGCTGCAAACGGCTTTCAGTACTCCGGTTATCGGAGAAGATACCTGAGTCCAGGTGCCATACTGATAACGTAAAATGTTACCCTCAGCACCAACTGCCCAGCCCATATCAGGGTTGACAAATGAAACGCCAAACAGATCTGTATTTACCGGGCTGTCCATTATTGACCATTCTCCGTTAATGTAATGCAATATTTTGCCTTGGTTGCCTACCGCATAACCTTCATTGGCTGATATAAAATGTATATCGTTGATTTGGTTGAGCCCGGTGGTTGGATTAACCCAATGCCATGATTGAGCCATAAGATTTGAGCACAGGATAAGCATCGAAATAAAGAGAGTAATTTTTTTCATAAAGCGATTGTTTTTAGTTAGCGAATTATTAAGAGTTTACCACTGCCGAGAATGCAGTTACGGTCAATCAGTTGAACGAAATATATGCCTGGCTTAAGGGCTTGGGTATTACAAATGTATGAAAATCCCTGATAATCCGGAATTGATTCCTGTACAAGTTTGCCATTCATATCGTAAATTTTTACAATGGGGTTTGATATATTGCCGGATGTATATTCTTCCGGTATTGTAATTTCAATATATTGATTGGCTGGGTTTGGAAATAACCTGATGTTCCCCTCTTTCATTATCCCCGGTTTCTTTACCCCCACAAATGGATTACACTCAGGAGTGTCGCAGCCAAGACTATCTAAGCGCATGATCCATATTGATTGTTCTGTTAACGGATTGAAAAAATTGTAACTACTTCCTATCATCAATAGGCTTTTATCTGCCCCAGAATTTGCTTGGCTGAAATAGTTAGATTGGGTGCCATATTCGTCCTCGTGTATGTAATGCCGCATCCAAAGGCTATCGCCGTTTTCATTTATTTTAAGAAGGAAAGCCCTCGAATAACCCCAGCCATAGGTAGAGGTATCATTGATATATACATCACCTCCAATCAGATAGGTGCTATCCGGTAAATGAGTAATTGTTAATACCTGATTCCACATAATTGACTCACCATAATCTCTTGACCATAATTCATTGCCATTGTTATCTATTTTTACTACCCTTATTTGAGTTAATGAACTAGGCACCGGGTAGGGAGGTGCCTGATAAGTGGCATGGCCATATGCTATTAGGATATTGCCATCATTGGAAATGGACGTTATTGCCTGCCAATCATCGTAAACTGAACCGTTTTGCCATATCCATTCCTGATTGCCCAGACTATCTGTTTTATTCACCAGAGGTTCACCTGAATAATCGGTTTTTGCATTGGTGTAGCCACCGATTACATATCCATTGTCTGTAGTTTTTGAAATTGAATAGCCATAATTGATTTCATCTGGTTTAAAAATACGATACCATTGCAAATTGAAAAGTGAATCTGTCTTATAAAGAAATACACCATCGCTTTTACTTAGATGAGGCTCAAAAGTGTAATGTGCTATGTCGCCACAAATTATGTACCCATCATTTGGTAAAATATCAACAGATCTGGCAATAGTCAGAAATGTATCAATCTTAAAGAATATTGTACAAATTGTATCTAAATATTTGTCTAATTTGAAAAGCATTCCCTCGTATCCCTTTGATCCAACTACTATAAACGAACTATCACCAATTGGGTAAAATCCACCAATTCCAGGGTAATATTGTGTGTATGATTCCTGATAAGATTTTTGATAAGTAATTTCTCCATCATTCCCCAATATCCCAACCAACATTGCTTTATCGGTAAAAGAGTTTTTACCACCTCCTAGTGCTGTAAAGTAGGTAGTCCCATTTTGGCTAAAGATGGCAGTACCATATGTCCAGTTATTTAAAGGGTTTAACAGATAATTGGAATAAAGCGGTTGTGCTTTGGTAAATGGGATTCCTAAAATCAATAGAAATAGGAAAACCGAAAAACATTTATTTTTCATTATGGTATTTTTAGAACAAGTTGAGAAGTGCAGCTAATAAAGTTAAAGGGCAATACTTGGCCTATGGAGGCACACCTTTGTCCGACAGAAAAAGAATTGTCTTGAATCTGATGTTTCGGAAAAGATGTGCAGTTTGTTTAAAATTATATTGGTTACAAATAAAATGTTCAGTGACTTCCTGAATGCAGTTTTGAAAAACCGGCACAAGAATAATCTCTCTCTCTCTCTCTCTCTCTGATTATCAGCATGTTACGTATATTGTCTTGTCAAATTCGACAATGGGTGCCTTTAATTATGTAAATACCATGCAATATTATATAATCCAATCCATAAATAAAAGCACCTGATGAAAATATTTACAAAAACTTAATATTTCGGGGCGGTAGTATCAAAATCCAAAACTTTATATTCCTGTCCTTGTTGTAAGTTCTGTAAAAAGAAATTAAACTTCTGTTATGAAAAAGATACTTTCGTTTGTGCACAATGATTTTGAAGACCTTGAACTCTGGTATCCTATACTCAGGCTGAGGGGCGAAGGTTTTACCGTGCATCTTGCCGGCGATATTGGTAATCACATTTATGTAGGTAAGTATGGTGTGCCAGCCAAAAGCGACTATGCTTTTGATGAGATAAATTCGGGAGATTATGACGGATTGCTGATTCCCGGAGGATGGGCACCCGATAAACTCAGGCGTTATCCGGATGTTCTGAACATTACCCGCGAAATAATGGCTGCCGGAAAACCAGTCGCACAGATTTGTCATGCAGGTTGGGTGCTGGTTTCTGCTCAGGTTCTGAAGGGGCGAAGGGTAACAAGTACACCCGGAATTAAGGATGATCTGATCAACGCCGGTGCAACCTGGGTAGATGAAGCTGTGGTGGTTGATGGGAATCTTGTTTCTTCACAAAAACCTGCGGATCTGCCATTCTATATGAATGAGTTTCTGAAATTGATGTAAATCGTTTTTAGGTTTCGCGCAATCCCGACGTAAAGACATTTTGCAATGAAATGTAGTTCAGGTCTTTAAAATATCTAAACGAAAAATTTTCAAGTCTGCAATCAGGCTTTATTCTTCCTGGCTCAGATCGGAGATGATTCTGTTTTCCGATGGGAACAATGTGATAAAGTAAAATAGTATCATACCGACAAATCCCAGAAACAGTCGTTCACCGGTGAAAAGGTAGGCGATAATCGCAAAAAAGGAAGGAGTTTCCAGCAATCCGAGGCGGATAATAAGCGCAGATCGGTAATGGTTGAACTTTTCTTCAATGTCATCGGAAGTTCGTGCTCTTTCATGAAGCTTTGCCGGGACAAAACGGCTGGCAATAAAACCCGCCAGCACCAGAAAAGGCACAATGATCAATCCATAGGTTCTGAACTCCGGATTGGCAATTTCAAGGCCTGAACTTATGAGCCCGAGAGCAACAAGTGCAAAAACGATCTGGCTGCCGAGCAAGGCAAAAAATACAATAGCCAGTGATTTCTGAAAATCCTTAAATTGAGGATGGTTCTGCATATCTGTTTGATTTTATAGCGGCAAAGTTAAGAAAGTGAGTCAGGATGTTGCAATAAGAATTAAGAACTTATTCGGAATTTCACTGAATGATATTATCGAACTTTAAATGGTTTACTTTTTCTTTTTACCTAAATTGCCCGGCATAAAGGAATATCCAACCATAGAGGTGACATTATCTCCTATCCTGAAACTCAGATCCAGACTTCCTGGGCCCACATACCAGCTTACACCGGTCAGTAGGTAAGCTTTTAGCGAATTATCCCATGTTTCATTTATTTTGGTTGAGTTTCTGCTGATTTCGAGGCCGGCATTGGGATAAAGATTGAACTTTTTCAGTGGGAAATAAACCTTGCTCATCAGGCCGATGCTATTGATGCCCGTTGTTTCAGGACTTTCAATGTATCCGTTTTTGCTTGCAGAATATGTGAGTGCCAAATCCCATCGTTCAAGTAAAAGGAAAAATCCAACGCGGGTATTAAAAGCAATATTGATGTATTTATCTGTATTCAATTGAAGCAGTCCACCAAGGTAGAAAAACCATGGGTGGCGGGTTGATGTTTGTGATTGTGTAAAAGACTGAAGAGTTACAGGCATCGGATTGGTGTCCCATGCATCAAGCAGGATTGAATGACTGTTGTCGCTGCTCCTGCCCCAAAGTTCATTTTTACTCAAATGTTTAATCAAAACCAGACTGTGTGGCCAATCCATGGTTATTTCATTCATTTGTTTCTTTTTGTCATCAATTGCCAGTTTGTCATACTTTTCAGTGCTGATTAGCAATAACAGCCGGCTTTCGGAGAGGCTCACATCGCTAAAATAATCCAGTTTTGCCGGAAGTGTTTTTTCGCGAAACTGCCGGAGATAATCCGATGCTTCCTGGGTAAATGCTACCTTCACTAATGCGAACAAAATCAGAAGAATTGTGAATATTTTTTTCATTTTATCTGCTTTCTTTTGCCAAAATAAAGACTTCGCCCGATTGAAAATCCAAACATAGCTGGGTTTTCTTTGTTGGGAGAAGCATTGATGTCGTAGAAAATATCCAGACTTGCTGTCTTCTTCCGATTCATGATACTGGGCCCGAATGATAGTTTAAAGTAAAGCGCTTTGTAATCCTTCCCAAAATTTCCGTTGATTCCGGTGCCGAATACTAAAAATTTATAGCGTTGATAAACAGATGCACCAAGGTTAAAGTTTGTTGCTTTATTTGAATTTATCACTCCCAGATCGAAGGCAATATTCATCGATTGTTTTAGAAAATACCCTGCCCGGGTATTAAAACTTGAATAGCCAGACGAAAACATGCCTCCCGCATAAAGCATTGCGCGAGGGCCTTTATCTTTAAAACCGGAACTAATGTCTGTATCTTTGTTGATATTTTGTGCAGGTTGTTGAAGCTTTTTGTTTAAAGTTGACAGCCTTTGGTTAAGAAAATGCCTTGTTTCTTCCATTTCAGGGGTGCTGCTGGTTTTAGAGATGGCTGTTTCTAATGCCTGAGATGATTTTTTGAGAAGTCCGCTCTTTTCAAGTGCTATGCTGTAGCTGACAAATGGCAGATATTCATCAGGAAACTGTTTTGTAATTTCTTCGAATATGCTGAGTGACTGATAGATTAAGTTTTGCGCTGCATACCCGTTGCCAAGTTTAAAGCGGGTCACCATTTCATGGCGTGCTGGTTTTTCAGTTATAGTGCTTTTTCTTCTGTATTTCTGTGAAAAAGATACTGTTTTGGGTGATATCCAAATCGGATTTCCTGATTTTACCGGTTCATTTAAAACAGCGGAAGATAGTTCAGGAAATGCCATCAAGTCATATACCTGTGCAGCAAAAAACCGGTAATCAGCATTTTTTGCCGACTGGCTTTGAATCCGGTCAAGCCTTGAAAGGGCAGCATCATATATTCCACAAAGTGCAAGTGCATAGGCGTATTCAGCATTCAATACTGCATTTTCAGGGTCTTCTTCAAGTATCTGAGCATAAACTGAAACAGCTCCCGTGAAATTTTCTGCGAGTAAAAGTGCCCTTGCGTTATCATGAGAAATGATTCCATAAGAATTGGTTCCGGGAATGTTTTTTTGGATTGAAATTTCAGGAAAAGTTTTCAGCGTGCTGAAATCTTCCTTTTCACCATTGTTGTATATGATCAACCGGATTTTTTCCTTTGGCAAAGTATAAACCGGGCCATTTTGATTGCTGAAACGTTTGAAATCTACTTCGCTTGCCGAAATTTTCAAAATAATTGCCTCAATGATGGTATTGTCGGTTTTGTATATAATGTCCTGCGCATAATTTACAAAAGGTGCGAATGCAATAATAAAAATAAGAGTTATTGTCCGGGTTTTAGCCCGAAACAGTATCTGAAAAATCGCATTTTGGGAATGCATAGCGCTCAGATTTTAAGTCGTTCTTTAAAAGTGTAATTGATATTATTCATAATATCAGTGAAGCGTTCTTCAAATGTTTCCTGAATTTCAGCACGGACAGTTTTCAAATGGGCAGACAACTCTTTTGCATCATTTTCCATCTGAACTGCAATTTGTTTGCGCTCTTTCTCCTTTGCTGAAATCTGCTTTTTAAGTGCTGATATTTCAGTTTTGTAGAGTTTTGGATCAGCCTTGTAGCCTTCCATTTTGTTTAAAAGGGGGCTGAGTTGGCCGGCCAGTTCAATATCCTTTTCAACCAGGGTTTCAACCTTTGCATTCCATATCAGTGTCATTTGTCTGATGTCACCAATTGAATTCTGATACCAATAGAGTAACTCTGTTGCAGGAGCAATGTAACTGTTGATGTTGTCACTGATAACAAGCGCTGAGGATTTTATTCTTACAGGATTGGTGCCTCTGGAAGGATCACAATTCACCGCTCTTACCATGCTGCTAACATCGCCGTACGTATTTTTGAGTGCTGATGATCTTTCCTTCATGAGTTCACCTGCATTTTTAATAATTCCATCCCCGGTGGCAACAAGGTCTGTTTTTAGCTGTTTATAACTGTTACGTTGCCCTGATAACCTCTGAATGAGCGTATTGATCTCGGTGTTGTAGCTTTCTGAATTTTTATTCTTTTTAGTTCGCAATTCATTTTCTGTGACAAGTATAAGCCTGTCGAGATCGTTTATTTTATTGAGTGAAAGTTTGATCTGTACATCCCAGCTTGCTATGGTTTTTGAAATTACATCAAACTCATTTTCATAAAACTTTACAAGTTCGGCCAGTGGGACAACATAACCATAGGCTTCATTCCCTGAAGCTGGACTAACAGGCTTTTCAGCTGGAATGGGTGTTATCTTTGAGGGAGTCTCTTTTATAATTGCCGGAGTAGTATTTGGGGGAGTTGGTTTTTCAGGGCTTGTGCTGATTTCCGAGACCGGATTTTCAACAGGTTTCTTTTCCTGAATTATTGGTTCCGCTTCTACAGCTTTTTTCTCAGGTCCGGTATCTGGTTTGATGGATTCGTCTTTTAGTGCAGGCCAAACTTTTGGTTGTGCTGATTCCATAGCTCCGATCACCTGCAAGGATACATTTTCATCCCTGAGTTTTCTGATTCCGGTTTCGCTGAGGTCAAAATTTACGACTGAACCCTGGATTACATCAATAATCAGCTCATCGTCCAGATTGGCTTTCTCCATGCGTATAATTGCACTATTTGTGAGTGTGTCGGCCTGCTGAGCATACATTAAGCCATTGAAAAGCAAGCAGGTAAGCAACAACTTAGTCCTCCTTTTCATTGAAATATGAATTCTTTTCATGTCAGGGTTTTATTGAAGTTTGTTTTTTCATAGCCTGTTTCATAGCCATAATTACTGATGAAGGAACGTTTTGTCCGGACAATGCTATCATTGCATCCACACTCAGGTCGAAAAGGACAAATGATTCATTTATCAGTCTGATTATTTCATTTTCAGACACTCCAAGTTTGATCAATTCTACTATAGATTCATTGGTTAGTTCCCGTGATTTTACTTTGACTGTTTTCTGAAGCCCATTACTCATTGCAATGGTTTCATCCAATCCCGTAAACCTTACCAGAAGCTGCTTTTGGGGATTGAATACCAGCAGGCCGTTGAAGTAAGTCAGTACGCCTCCCAGCTGGTTTGAAACCGGGAGAATTTTTTCATTGTCCAGTGTGAATACCTTTGAATCGGTCGAAAAATAAATCCTTTCATTTTTCGGATTCAAAGTGATGGATTTAATCACCTCTCCATCAGGAAGTGCAGCCAGAGCCAGAATTTCTTTGGTTTTGAAATCAAAATAAAAAAGTCCGTTCCTGTTTGTGAATAGCAGTCCATTGCCTTTTTCAATAACGGATTGAATAGGGTGGCTGACGGTAAACAGTTTGGTATATTTCCCTCCGCCACTAAGGATGTAGAGCGAGTATTTGCCTTTTACAGGATTTCTATCATACAGATAGATAGAAAAACTACCGCGACTGATGCCCATTTCCAGGGAAGGAAGTTTGTAAAGCGTTTTAATCACCCCGTCAGCATCCATAACACTGAGTTCCTGATTGCGAATGGCCATCAGTACACTATCGTGGGTAAATGCAAAGGATGTGATGCGGGGCAGCTGCTTTTCTGCAAACGGAGATAATCCGCCCCAGCCCAGCAAATAAAACTGATTCTGAGATGAAATCAGAATTAATCTCCCAGATGTTATTTCAATAGAAGGTATAAATTCAGCATCGATCTTAAGTTCATTCAGCAAGGCTTTACTCATCAGCACCTCAAAGCGCAATGAATCTTTGCTATTAAGGCCAAATACCGGCAGTATAATTACGATGAGGAGAAGAGTGAGAATTATTTTATTAAACTTTCTCATATTTCCGTAACTTTTAATTGCCTTTCAGATTATCCCAAAAATCCAAACCTGTTTTTAATACGTTATAAACCGGCTCAGCATTTTTCACACCTTTAAGCATGGGTATATACCCGATGTCAATAACAGCATCAACAGATTTGTTGATCGCAGTAGTTTTGGCTGCGTTAAATACAACCTTTCCTTCGAGGTTTTGAGCTTTTTCCATGGCGGCCGCATCATTACCGCTGGTGACATCTTTAAAAATACCCAAAATGCCATTCATGGTTTCATCTAAGATGTTAACATTGAAGTCGGCAATGGTGCCAGCCAGTCCTGGTGCTTTTCCCAACGCGGTTCTAAGTGCCGCATCTTCAAGCGACCGCCCTTCGGCGTTATTTCCATTCTCGTCAATAACATTATCAGAACCCACCTGAACAGGATTGTTGAAACCGTTTTCATCCCACCATTCATCACGTTTTCTGATTTGCTCGCTGGTTGTTAGTAGTTGAACTGTTGTGCCAGTTAGTTCAACTTCGCCAGAGCTTACTGCAACTTCCGGCTTATTTTCGACGTTTGGCGGAGCGTTTGCCGGTTTTGCATTTTCAAAGTCATTCAGCTGATTGAAATAGAATTGATCAAAAGCAGGGTCGCCGGTTAATGGTATATTCTGAAAATTATACATAGCGTCTTGATTTACAGGATATCCAAGCGACTCCATCTTTTTGATATAGTCATCGATCCAGTTTTCTATTGCCTGGCTTTCGTGCGGGGAGAAAAATGCCTGTCCCTGAGCTGGACCGTCGAAAGAAACCGAACCCGGCATGGTGGTGTTGCTGTTCGTTTGTATATCAGAACCTGTGCAGGGTGCACATGAGTAAAACACCCTGCAGTTTCCAATAAAATCGCCATCATTATTATATACAGGAAGACTGGCATCAATATTCAGAATGTTTTGCCGCAGCGATTCACACTGGCTTTGGTTTGCCAGAAAAGGTATTGTAAACTGCGGCAAAGTAGGAATATTTGTGCCACAGGGCCCAGATTGGGAAAGAGTAAATGTAAAACTCCATCCCTGGGCAAAGGAAAAATTGTGGATTCCGCTTAAGAGTAAGATTTGTAACAGTATCATTATGAAAATGATACGACATTTTGACCTTTGAAAATTTATTATTTTCATGTCAGTGTAATATTTGTCGAATATAGTTAATCTATCTGACCTGTCAATAGTCATTTAATTTTTCAGAAAAAAATACTGAAATTCTGATACTTATTACTTTTTGCAAAAAACGTTGCCCAAACTTTCTCAGGTATTTTGCAAGAGTGACCGATGAACAGACTATTCGTCCGACTTGTATTTCAACCCAATATTTTCCCTGATGTTATCAAGGGTCCGTATCAAATCAAGACTCATTAAATGTGGCATCTTTTCACTTTCGGTTTTGCCAGACTTCAGACATTCCATTACCTCAACGATTTCATGATAATAGCCGTTGCCGATGTATACGTTTTGGAAGGTTTCAGAAGTATTGTCATTGAGTTGTAAAGTCAGTTTTTCGGTATGGTGGAAGCGGGAGTGCATTTTTATGGAGCCTTTTTCGCCGTAAATCATTGCTTCGATGGGCGTGTTTGACAGTATGCTTGACTCCGAAAATGCTTTTTCACCCGATAAATAGTCAAATAATATCGCACAAAAGCTATCCACACCGGTATCGGTAAAAGTTGCGACTGCTTTTATCTGATCAGGGATTCCCAGAAGAAGAAGGCTGAGATAAACAGGATAAATACCGATATCCAGCAGAGTTCCGGCGCCAAGATCGGGATTATTAACCCGGCTTGATTTATTGCCATCACCAAGAAAACCGAAATCGGCTTTGACATAATGAATTTTTCCGATGGCATCCTGACTGATAAGTTCGATTAGTTTTTCAGTTCCCGGAATAAATCGGGTCCAGAGGGCTTCCATCAGAAACAGATTTCTTGCTCTGGCTTCATCGGTCATGATTTTTACCTCCCGCGCATTCATGCCAAAAGGTTTTTCACAGAGAACTGATTTTCCTGATCTGAGGCAGAGCATGGTTTGTTCGAAATGGAAAACATGGGGAGTTGCCACATAAATGATATCTATCTCGGGATCAGCGGCAAGTGCTTCGTAATTCTCAAAAACGTGAACTGCGTTGTATTTTTGAGCAAAAGCTGCCGATCTGCCTGCATCACGCGAAGCGACTCCATGCAGAACAGCATTTTCGACGAGCTGTAAGTCCTGCGCAAACTTCCCGGCTATTTTTCCCGGGCCAATGATTCCCCATTTGATTTTTTCAGGCATCTTGAAATTTATTTAATGGTGTGAGCAACTATTTTTGTCAGGTTAAAATGTAAAAGGAATTTGCCACGAACACACTAATATTCAAGGTGATGTTGTGGTTTAGCGCAATAATGGCAAAAAATTAACTTTGTTCTTTATGCCAGCAGTGTTTTTGCGTTAATCAAATTTACAATATGTTTTCTTGAATATGGTGGCAATATCCCTGAATGGTCGATTTTTTTAATATGAATAAGCTATTTTATTAATTTTGCACCTCTAAAAATTTGTTCTCAGTTTTTTGCCGATATGTTCGAAAATTTAAGTGATAAGCTCGACAGAGCCTTTAAAACCCTGAAAGGTCAGGGACATATTACCGAAATTAATGTTGCCGAAACCCTCAAGGATGTGCGTAAGGCACTTCTTGATGCCGACGTTAGTTACAAGGTTGCCAAGACTTTTACCGATACAGTAAAGGAAAAAGCTTTGGGTCAGCATGTGCTTACAGCAGTTTCTCCCGGTCAGTTGATGGTTAAGATCGTACACGACGAACTTGCCGCACTTATGGGCGATGAGCAGGTTGAAATAAATCTTAAGGGGAATCCGGCGGTGATTTTGATTGCTGGTTTGCAGGGATCCGGTAAAACTACTTTTTCGGCCAAGCTTGCCAATTATCTCAAAACCAAGAAGAACCGCAAAGTGTTGCTGGTTGCCGGTGACGTTTACCGTCCTGCTGCCATCGAACAGTTGAAAGTGCTCGGCGAACAGATTGGCGTTAAGGTGTTTACCATCGATGATGACAAAAATCCGGTCAATATCGCACGCAAAGCCATCGCACACGCCAAAGAATACGATATCAACACTGTAATTATCGATACAGCCGGTCGTTTGGCAATTGATGAGCAGATGATGAATGAAATTGCTGCCGTTAAACAGGCTGTAAACCCACATGAAACTCTTTTTGTGGTGGATGCAATGACTGGTCAGGATGCAGTGAATACCGCCAAAGCCTTCAACGACAGGCTTAACTATGATGGTGTGGTGCTCACAAAACTTGACGGCGATACACGCGGAGGTGCTGCACTTACCATTCGTTCAGTGGTTGATAAGCCGGTGAAATTTGTTGGTTTGGGTGAAAAAATGGATGCCCTCGATGTATTCTATCCTTCACGTATGGCCGACCGTATTCTGGGAATGGGTGATATTGTTTCATTGGTGGAACGCGCCCAGGAACAGTTTGATGAAGAAGATGCCAAAAGACTTCAGCAAAAGCTTGCCAAAGACCAGTTTAATTTCAACGATTTTATTTCTCAGATCAAACAGATCAAAAAGATGGGAAATGTGAAAGACTTGCTGGGTATGATTCCGGGAATGGGCAAGGCTTTGAAAGATGTGGATATTGATGAAAATGCATTCAAAGGAATTGAAGCCATCATTTCATCAATGACACCTTATGAAAGAGAGAACCCTGCTGTGCTGAACGGAAACCGCCGCAAACGCATTGCATTGGGCAGTGGAACTGAAATAGCCGAAGTTAATCGTCTGATTAAACAATTTGAGGATACCCGCAAGATGATGAAACTTGTTTCCGGTGGTGGTGGTAAAAATGCCATGAACGCCATGAGAAACATGAAAAAAATGTCATCAGGAAGGAAACGGTAAACCATTTTCTTTTTTAAACGCTTCAGCATCAGACAGTAATCTGGAATATTATGAAATTAATTGACGGCAAACAAATCGGGGAAGAAATCAAAAAAGAAATCGCGGTAAAAACTTCTGCAATAATTGATGCAGGTGGCGAACCTCCGCATCTGGCAGCCATACTTGTAGGCGAAGATCCTGCAAGTCAGACTTATGTGGCCAGTAAAGAGCGTTCGTGCAAAGCGGTTGGCATTACTTCCAGTATTTACAGGTATCCGGCAAATATTTCGGAAGAACTTCTGCTTGAAGCTGTTGATTTTCTGAACAATGACGAAGATGTTAATGGTTTTATTGTACAGCTTCCATTGCCAAAACACATTGATGCCGATAAAGTTTTGCAACGTATCAGTCCCGCCAAGGATGTTGATGGATTTCATCCGGTAAATATGGGAAGATTGGCGCTGGGATTGCCCTCTTATCTTCCTGCAACACCGGCAGGAATTATGCTTTTACTTGAAAAATCAGGCATTGAAACCGAAGGCAAACATTGCGTTATTCTGGGTCGCAGCAACATTGTCGGAACACCCATGAGCCTGCTGATGTCCAGAAAATCAAACCCCGGAAACAGCACAGTTACACTTTGTCACAGCAAAACCAGAAATCTTGCTGAGATTACCCGTCAGGCTGATATACTTATAGCCGCCATTGGACAGCCTGAGTTTATAAAAGCCGATATGGTAAAAGATGGAGCCGTGGTAATTGATGTAGGAATTCATCGCATTGACGATTCCAGTGAAAAGGGGTATCATATTACCGGTGATGTGGATTTTGATGCCGTTGCACCGAAATGCAGTTACATTACTCCAGTTCCCGGAGGAGTAGGCCCCATGACGATCGTAAGCTTGTTGCTGAATACATTTAAAGCTTATAATGGCGAGATTTATTCGTGAAATCTGAGATTGTTTTGCTTAGTCCGGAAGATTCAACTTTAAATTTATTTGCGGTCAGCCATTTTACTTTCAATTTCATTCCATGTAAGATAGCTTTCAGGGGAACTTTCATATTTTTTTATCCGTTCCCGCACTATTTGTTTATCTTCTTCAGGGATCACAATATCTTCGATGCTTTGTTCCTTCCACAAAACTTCACTGAGTTGTTGTTTTTCGGAAGGCGATAGCTGCCTGACAATATCAACGACTTGCTTGAAACTAAGCGGTATATTTAGTTGGACCTGATTTGAGTTCATAGTTATAAGCTTTTGATGTGAAACACTTTGCGATTTAGCTTTTGTGATAATTGTAATTGAATCAATTCACAAGTCCAATTAAAGTGTTATGCAAATTTAAAGAATAAAGATCATTTTTTGCTAAAAATCTTATCCCTATGCGGAGGTTCATTATTCACATATTGATGAATCAATCTTACCACCTGTCTTCGATTCAATATTATTAACTATTTTTGAAGAACTATGTTTGTAAATATTTCATTGACATGAAATCTTTTCGGTTTGTCCTTTATCCCGTTATTGCTGCAATTTTGCAGCTTTCATTCATAAACTCTGCCTATTCCCAGATTCCCGGTTGCACCGATCCTCAAGCCACCAATTTTAATCCGGATGCTACCCAAAATGACGGAAGCTGCGTTTATCCAACCACCAGCGTTCCTCTTACGGTAGTGGTTAATGTATTGCCGCAAGCGGTTAATGAAACTTCAGGCCTCATCTACTGGAATGGCGGGTTGTGGACGCATAATGACAGCGGCAATCCACCGGAATTGTATAAACTGGACACCATTACCGGGCAGGTTTTGCAGACCATAATTGTTTCCGATGTTCAAAATATTGACTGGGAGGATGTTGCGCAGGATAATACCCATATTTACATCGGCGATTTTGGCAACAATGCCGGTAATCGCACCGATCTTAAGGTGTTGAAAATTCAAAAAGCAGACATTCCTGCAATCGGAAATACTTCAGTTGAACCAGAAATCATCAGCTTCAGCTATGGGGATCAGAACTCATTTGTAAGTGCCAACCGCAACAATGATTACGATTGCGAATCCATGATATCCTATGGCGATAGCCTTTACCTGTTTACCAAAAACTGGGTAAATCAGCAAACACGCTTGTACGCCCTTTCAAAAATCCCAGGAAATTATGAGATCTTCCCTAACGACAATCTAAATGCTGATGGTTTGATAACCGGAGCTGATATACAAGACGGAGGCGAAATTGTGTTGATCGGATACAAAAACTACAACCCTTTTATGTGGCTGCTTTTTGATTTTCAGGGAAGCGATTTTTTTGGCGGTAACAAGCGACGCATCAATTTTACCGGTGTACTTGGCATTCAATCAGAAGGTATTGGTTATTCTTTTGGCAGCAATGTTTTTATTTCGTCTGAAAAAACTGCAGTGAACCCTGCCAAGCTTTTTAAACTCAATACGCTTCAATGGACATATTCTACAAGCACCGGCATTGAAGATATGGTTCCACATCCTGACAGCACGCAGGGTATGTTAATTTATCCCAATCCGAACAATGGCAATTTCAATATTGAATTTGATAAACCTTGTTCTAAAAGTTCTTTTTCATCCGAATTGTATTCAGCTTCGGGAAACCTTTTACAGCGAAATGCCGGACATTCAGGCAATTGTGTGACCGGAATGAGTTTCACTGGATTAACCAATGGTTTGTACCTTTTGCGATGCTACTCGGCTGAAAAGGTTTTCAGTGCACGGTTTATGGTTTGCAATTGATGACTTCTCCGATCATCCAAACCACGCAATCGGGCTTTCGCACTTACTCATGCCACTTTTAATTACCTTTGTATTATAGAAACCGGACGAAATATTCTGATCGATACTTTTGACCGGGTTTCTGCGTTTTTGTTAAAACTATTCGTTAATGTTCTCCACAAAGGTTCTGTTTCTCTTTCTATTGCTGATGCCGATGATGTTGCCAGCGCAATCCGATCCCGGTGGAAGGGAGATGAAGCATCACCGCAAGGCATTGCAGTATTATAATGCCTCCGCGTTTGATGAAGCCCTGAAAGAGCTGGATAAATCACTCAGAATCAATCCATCGAATGTGGAATCATGGCTCTTGTCGGGCGATATTCACAGCCTTAGGGGTGATGTGCTTACCGCGATAGAAAGCTACAAAAAAGCAGTTGCCATTGATGAATCGTTTTTCCCTCCAGCGCTTTATATCCTTGCAAATCTTCAATTCAACAGTGGGTTGTACCGTGATTGTCTTTTGAATTATAATAAGTATCTGACTTATCCAAAGGTTAAGCCGGTTGAGCTCACCCGCGCAAAGAAAAATATAGAACTTGCTGAATTCCGCATTCATGCAACAGAAAATCCTGTGCCGTTTGAACCTGTGAATCTGGGGTCTGATGTGAATGGTGAAGGATACGAATTTGTGAATTACATCAGTGCAGATGGGGAGCAATTGTACTTTACGCGACGAACACCCAAAGGTGCCCGCAAGGACGAAGATTTCTTCATCGCATCAAAACTGAACGATACCATTTGGGGAAGTGTGAAAGAGCTTGGGCATCCGATAAATACACCCGGCGATGAAGGCGCCATGTGTCTTTCTCCCGATGGGCAATTTCTGTTTTATGCGGCTTGTAACCGACCTGATTCCTATGGCAGTTGTGATTTATATGCATCGCGAAAAACCGGTGATGGCTGGAGTGAGCCCCAGAATCTGGGACCTGTGGTAAATACTTCCTTTTGGGAATCGCAACCTTCGTTTTCGCCTGATGGAAGAACTTTGTATTTTGTCAGCAACCGCCCGGGAGGGTGGGGTGGAAGCGATATCTGGATAACCCGACTAAATAATGATGGCAGCTGGACCAAACCTGAAAATGCCGGAGAGGTGATCAATACCCCCGAAGCTGAGCGCGGGCCATTTATTCATCCAGATGGGCAAACCCTTTATTTTTCATCCAAAGGCCATCCAGGAATGGGGGAGGGCGATATTTTTATGAGTCGCCTCGATATTACAGGCGAATGGTCAGAGCCGGTAAATCTGGGCTATCCGGTCAATACCGCAGCCGATGAAGTTACCATGGTGGTGGATATTCAGGGCAGATTTGCCTACATTTCTTCAGCCATCGATGGTGGTTTCGGATTGACAGATATTTACAGATTCAGGTTGCCTGAATCAGCTAAGCCATTGGCTGTTACATACATGAAAGGTGTGGTTTCCGACAGCATAAGCGGTGCAAAATTGGCCGCTGATTTCGTGCTTACCGATCTGGAAACAGGAAATGAAATAGCCCGTTCGCGCTCGAATGCAGCCAACGGAGAATTTCTGGTTTGTATTCCGACTAACCGTATGTATGCTTTAACCGTTGAAAAAAGAGGCTATCTTTTCTATTCAGCCCATTTTGCCATTGAAGGGGAGGCTGGGATTGAAAAACCACATCTTCGCAATATTTTACTGAAGCCGGTAATGAAAGACGAAATCACCATACTGCGCAATGTATTTTTTGAGACAGATAGCTCAAGATTGCTGCCGGTTTCAAGAACTGAACTTGATAAATTATTTGATTTCCTGAAAGTAAATCCACAGATTACCATCGAGATCAGCGGTCATACAGACAATTCAGGTTCAATACCTTACAATCTTGAGTTGAGTAAAATGCGCGCAGAATCTGTTTATAATTATCTGGCAGGTAAGGGGGTAAGTAAATCTAGACTGACTTACAAAGGTTATGGCGCAACGAAGCCGGTTGCAGACAATAATACCCCCGAAGGCAAAGCATCCAACCGCCGCACTGAGTTTCGGATTATGAGTCTGACTTTGCCTGAATAAAATATACCTGCTTTTCTGATCGATTTTCATCTCCGGTTTCAATAATTCAGTATAATTTTGCGGCAAACGCTGTGGTGAATTTTAATATGCTCCGAATTTTCTTTTGTTTTTTCTTAATCATTGTATTTCAGTTTCATGCCTCAGCACAGGAGATCTATTCTGTTGACCGGGAAGGCACATGGGAGTTTACCTGGTCAGCTTCGCGCAAGGCCAGCCGTTCCGATAATCAGATCATAAATCAACTTGCTCTTGCCCATCGGAAAATTCCGGAAAAAACATCTTTCACCTTTCATTATTCCTACACTCTGTCATTGAACTACGGAAGCGATGGCAGGCTCGAAGTTATGATGAAACTCACGCCATTAATCAGTACCGGCGATGTAAAAATGAATGGTTTCAATCTTTCCGAAGTGCTGGTTCCCGGTAAATGCGCTTTTAATGTTACTTTGAATGATGTTTATGGCGAAGTTACTTTTTCATCTCCTTTGCAGGAGGTACTGCTTGAAGATGTGAAGGAAATGACTTTGATTTCCCATATTCCCGATAGTTTGTGGAGCAAAGGCAGCGCTCTGAAAATTGATTTTCGCACTTTCAGCTTTACTCCGGAAACATATATTAAGGCCGAACGCGAAATTCTTGCAGTGATGAATTATATTGCTGCTGTTTCGTTATCGGATACCCTCGAAAAAAGAATCCGCAAAAACAGGGTAAAAGTACATACACCATCCGCAGCGTTCGGGGTTTTAACTTTCAACAGTAAGTCAGTCAGGTTGTTGAGTGAAGCTGTTGGCACAAAAACCTTATTGGTTCCCGGCAAAGATCACGGGCATTTGCAACAAGGTTTTTCGGTGAATCAATTCCGGAACAATGAATTGAAAAATCACTTATTGAGTCAGGGAAACCTTGCTCCGAACACCGGCAACACTTATCTGGCGATTGCTGATGCCTATGGTGCTGTAATGCGCGATGTCATTATGCTTACCCGAAAAACCGATCACCAGAGCAGTCCGTTTTATTACCGTTTATTCTCCAATTGCCTCAGTCTGTCGCAAATAAGAGAAATGGATGTCGTGTTGCGGAAATATGCTCAAAGTCGAAAAATAAATGGTTACAATCCCCATTTGCTTTCTCTTAGAATTTTGCAGGAACTGGAGCAGTTTGCCGATGAGCTGATGGCTGATGGAAGGTATGCCGATGCTGTTGATCTTCTGGCTTCAGGTGAGAAATTTGCGAAGGCAAATCCTGCAGTTTTTGTTCCGGTTTCACTCTCCGTGAAACTGAAAGAATCGCGAACCGGACTCACACAGGGTTATACTCGTATAGTGCAGAAAGCCCTGGCCGGGAAATTGCCCGATCTGGCGCAAAAGTACCTCACCGAAGCAGAATTGTATGCCGAAAAGTATGGCATTTCAGAGTTGGAAGCCACCGGACTTTCAGCGCTTTATCAGCAGATGGCCAGTCAGCATATTGCCAAAGGAAATGAGAAATTACTGCAGCATGAGTTTATTTCCGCACTTGCTGAGTTTGATAAAGCAATGGAAATCAGCACCATAAAACATGGCATCAAGCTGGATGCAGGTTTTAGCTCCTCGTACAATAAGTCGGTAAACGGAGTTGTGAGCACCATGCTGAACAAAGCGAGGCAATTTGTCAGGACGGGATTTTCAGAGCTGGCTTCAGGTTTAATAGATGAAGCCATTGCATTTTCGGCAGCTTATCCTCAATATCAAGCTGATCTTACATTGATCGACAGTCTGAGAACAGAGGTAGCAAACCTTAAATTTGTTGCAAACATTAATGAAGCGCTTTCAGCAAAACGGAATTTTGAGACTGACCGTGCGATTGAAAATCTGGTTGAAGCTGCATTGCTGAAGCGTGATTTCAGGATCAGAAGTTCAGCAGATTACGATACTTTACTTGTAAGAGTGATTGTTCCTCACCTGAATAGCATTTATTCAAACGGGCGGTTAAAACTCTGGGCCGGTGAGCCTGATGAAGCGCTTACCATTGCAGGCGAGGGCGATTATCTGGCAGAGTTGTTCGGGTTGGCATCAGATGAATCTATTGCCAGACAAAGAACTGACCTTCAGATTTCGGCAGGAGAATCACTTTGCAGCAGGATTACCGGAGAACTTGAATCCCTTATCAATCAGGTGGATGACCTCCTGAAAAATAACCGTTTTTCAGCTGCAGAACCTGTAATAGCTGAGGCCAGAGAATTGATATTTAACCGCTCATATTGCGGGCTGAACACAGGCAAACTTAATGAAGTTATAGGACGGCATCGTAATTCCATCCGATGGAATAATATGCACAAGGAATCTTTGTCCCTGATAGAAGCCGGCGATTTTATCAACGGAATTGCAAAATTGCAGGAAGCTGAAGCAATCTTTAAGCATTATCAACTTGATACGCTTGGTCTGCTGAACAGCGGACTGTTTGAACTTGCTTTCAACAGCAGTCAATTGCCATTGCTTCAGTATTCAACAGATTATTTTATCGCACGAAATAAACCAGATCACGCGCTTGTTTTACTCGATAAAATCAGACAAACAGGTGCAACTGCCGAATCAACAAGACCGTATCAGGAAAGCCTGGCCCGAATAATTGCAAAACGTGATCTTGAAGAAAGTGAAACACCTGAGATCAAAAACATGCTCAGAATCTATACCAATGGCGACAAATGGTATAAGCGGTTTTCGGAAGCCTATACTTTTCATGTCAATAACCAATAAAGACAGCCAGCTTTATTTTGCCAGTCCCGATTTTTTTTATATGTTTGACAAATGAAACCCGGTTTTACGGCTTCGGGTTATTGAAGATTACACCAACACTTTTTTTTTACCAACTAAATAACTGAACATGAAACTATTATTAATCAGCAACTCGACAAACCCGGGTGAAGAGTATCTGGGCTGGCCAAGACAGGACATTACTAATTTTCTAAAGGATACAGGCGTAAAGCGGATATTATTTATTCCTTATGCCGGTGTTACAGTCAGTTGGGACAATTATGAAGCAAAAGTAAAATCAGTATTTCAGTTGCTGGGATACGAGATTTACTCCATTCATCATGAAAAAGATCCGATAAAAGCTGTTGTTGAAGCCGAAGCTATTGCTGTTGGTGGTGGTAATACTTTCAGTCTGGTAAGGGAAATGCAACGCACCGGAATTATGCAGGCAATAAAAGGCCGCGCACTTGCAGGTGTTCCCTATATGGGATGGAGCGCAGGTTCAAATGTGGCTTGCCCGACCTTGAGAACAACCAACGATATGCCCATTGTACAGCCCGATAGTTTCGACTGTATGGGATTGCTTCCTTTTCAGATCAATCCGCACTATCTGGATGCACATCCTGCAGGACATGGAGGTGAAACCCGCGAGCAACGGATCGAAGAGTTTCTGGCAGCCAATCCGGGCGTTTATGTTGCCGGATTGCGTGAAGCCACTTCACTGCAGTATGACAACGGAAATCTGAAACTGATCGGACGGCATCCAATGCGGGTATTCAGATATGGTTTAAGCCCGCGTGAGATTCAGCCCGGCTCCGATGTTGATTTTCTTATGATTGATTAAATTTTACTGGTTTGCCAGCCAACTGAATTAATATTGAACAGATGATCACAACCCGGAAAGTTTTATCACCTTCCGGGTTCTCTTTTTGATTACATTTGCTTTACTCATATCGATAAAAACTTATACTTTAACCATAAAACTCAAAATCATGAAATTTGAATTACCTCAGCTTCCCTATGCCCCGGAAGCACTTGAACCGGTTATCAGTGCAAACACCATCAGTTTTCACTATGGAAAACACCATCAGGCTTACGTAAATAACCTCAACAATCTTGTTGTGGGAACACGTTTTGAAAATGCAAGCCTTGAGCAAATTGTAATGGAAGCCGATGGTGGAATTTTCAACAACGGAGCTCAGGTCTGGAACCACACTTTTTATTGGGAAGGGCTTGGCGCGAAAAATTCAACACCAACCGGTAAACTTCTGGAGAAGATCAATGCTTCTTTCGGGACTTTTGAAAGTTTCAAAGAAGTATTTGCCGATTCAGCTGTAAAAGTTTTTGGATCAGGATGGGCCTGGCTTGTTGAAGACAAGGAAGGCAACCTGAAAATTGTTCAAACCTCAAACGCAGGCAACCCTCTGCGCGACGGACTTAAACCTCTTTTTACCTGCGATGTCTGGGAACATGCCTACTATCTTGATTTCCAGAACCGCCGCCCCGATTATGTAAAAGCTTTCTGGGGAATTGTTGACTGGAAAAAAGTTGAGGAAAGGTTGGGATAATTGCACGAAGGATAATTCTTAGTGTAGCCTGATTAATTGATCAACTTTTTAATTTTGGGCTAAAGCCCGTAATACCGGAGGTTTTGAATTACCCCGACCTAAAGGTCGGGGTAACTCAAACAGCTATTTTAACGGACTTTAGTCCTTTTACTTCCAGGCTTTAAAACCGGATTTTTCCAATACCTGAAAAATTTTTTCTTCAACATCATCCGTTTCAACCTCTGCTTCAAGCGGTCTGTCAGGATTGGTTATGTCAATTTCCCATTTGGTAAGTCCTTCAATTGCATCAAGTCCGGGTCTGACGGAAGCGATACAACCATTACATTTCAGGGTGGTTTTAAAAATCAAGGTTTTCATATAGATATTTTTCAAAGTTCAACTATTACTAAGGTCACAATGTTCATCATTGCGGTCAATTTCTATGGTTACATGCTCAAATCCCGAGGCCGAGAGACGGTCGCGAACCTTTTGCTTCATTGCAGTATATTCCTCAGGCAAAACATTACTGCCGGCAACTATATGCAGGGTATAAACATGCGAACTGCCATCAATGGTCCAGCTTCTGATGTCGTGGAGGCTTTCTATGCCATTGATTTTCAATAAATCCTTTTCCAGATTTCCATTTTCTGAAAGTGAAGGAATGGCCTGAAGGAAAATTATCAGCGCGACTTTCAGATTTTTGATGGCATTGTATATGATAAAAACTGCAATCATTATTCCCAGCAATGGATCAATCCAGAGCAATCCGGTGAAACGGATAATAACAGCGCCAATCAGCACAGCCATCCAACCCAACGTATCTTCAAGCAGGTGCAGTCTTACAACTTTCTGATTCAGCGAATCGCCTTTGGAGAGTTTCAGCACAGCAGCACCATTGAAGATGATACCAAGAATTGCCAGCCATATCATTCCCATGGCGTGAACTGGCTCAGGGTTGAACATGAGCGGAATGGCACGGCTTAACACAAACACCGAAGCTCCGAGCAGGAACACAGCATTTACCATAGCAGCCAGCACGGGAAAACGCTTATATCCGTAAGTAAACCGGCTATCGGGCTTGCGTTTTGCCAGCCGCTCGGTGTACCACGAAAGTCCGAGTGAAAAAGTATCACCCAGATCATGAACAGCATCAGAAAGTATGGCCACTGAGTTCGTAAGAATACCGCCAATAATTTCAATAACAGTAAAGGTAGCATTCAGGAAAAATGCAACTGCTATGTTTTTCTGTGTGTTGGTGTGATCACTCATTCAAAATAATTTTTTATCAGAACCCTGATTTTTCTGTTTAATTCATTTGACTCAAAATCCCTACCTGAGCCTTAAGCTGTTTACCACCACCGAAACGGAGCTGAAAGCCATGGCTGCGCTTGCAATCATCGGGTTAAGGAGCAATCCGGTAAGCGGAAATAACAAGCCTGCGGCAATCGGAATGGCAATAATATTGTACCCAAAAGCCCAAACCAGATTTTCGCGTATGATCCGGTTAGTTTTTCGGGACAGATTGATCGTTTCCACCACCTGCATCAGCCGGTGGCCGGTAAGGGTGATTGCAGCTGCTTCGCGACTTGCATCTGAGCCTCCGCCCATGGCCATACCCACATCGGCACGAGCCAGGGCGATGGTGTCATTGATGCCATCACCGGCCATTGTCACAATTTTTCCTTTTGACTTAAGTAAATCCACAAATTCAGCTTTTTCTTCGGGCGAAACGCCTGATTTTACATTTGCAATCCCGGCCTTTTCAGCAATTTTTCGTGCACTTATTTCATTATCGCCGGTAAGCATATGAATCTCAATGCCCATGTTTTTCAGCGTTTTTACTGCATCCTGTGCGTCATCTCTCAATACATCGCTCAAAGCGGCAATGGCAAGAACCTTTTTGGTGGAAGTGAGAATAACAATGGAAGCGCCATCCGCAGTCATCTTTTCAATTTGCTTACTGCTGACTTCATCAGGTTCAATGCCAGCCACTTTGAGAATTGCTGGACTTCCGGCAAAGAAAATACTGCCATCTATAGCGCCCGAAATTCCCTTGCCGGGGATGTCGTTAAATTCTGAAACCATCAGCAATTCACCGGAAAGTTTTTCTGCAACAGCAATGGATAGGGGATGTTTGGATAATGCTGTGAGGCTGGCGAAAATCCTGCTGACAGCTGACTCATCTGTTTCATCAGAATAGATTATCTGACTCAGAACAGGCTTGCCAATGGTAAGTGTACCGGTTTTGTCAATAACCAAAGTATCTGTTTTGCCCGCAGATTCAATTCCTCCGGCATCTCTGAACAAAATTCCATCTCTGGCGCCATGGCCAATAGCAGCTATAAGTGCTGTTGGGGTTGCGAGTCCCAATGCGCATGGACAGGCAATGATGAGTACGCTGATTGAGGTAACAATGGCATAGGCAATGGGCTGTTCCGGAAAAAGAAATGCCCATGCGGCGAAGGTTAAAATGCTGATAATGATCACAACAGGCACGAATACCGCTGAAATCTTATCGACCAGCAACTGCACCGGAGGCTTTGAATTTTGCGCCTCATTTACCATCGTTATTATCCTTGAAAGCGTTGTTTCTTTCCCGGTTTTGATGACTTTTACTTCAAGCACACCTTCTTTGTTTAATGTGCCGGCAAGTACCATTTCTGACTTCTGCCTGAAAACAGGAACCGGTTCACCGCTCATCATACTCTCTTCTATCCATGAGTTTCCCGAAACAATAATACCATCCACAGGGATTGTATCACCGGGTCTGATCAGCACAGTATCGCCGGGTAAAAGGGCTGCGATTGAAACGACTTCGCGTTCGTTTCCTCTGATCCGGGTTGCAGTGTCCGGCTGCAGTCCCATAAGGCTTTTGATTGCTGATGATGCTTTGTTCCGGCTGCGCTCCTCAAGGTATCTGCCCAGCAGTATGAGTGTGATGATCACTACCGCCGATTCATAGTAAACATAACTGGTAACACCTGTTTCTGACAAAATTCCGGGTGCAAGGGTATTGAGAATGCTCAGAATAAATGCAGCCGCAGTACCCAAAGCAACAAGTGTATCCATATTTGTTTTGCCGATGCGGGCCAGCCTATAAGCCGTGATGTAAAAATCACTGCCTGAAAAGAAAATCACCGGCAGGCTTAATCCAAGCAAAACCAACTGCTGTACTGACGAAGCGTGATGCCATATCATGGAAATGACAAAAACCGGAATCGAAAAAATGATCGCAATAATAAGTTTCAGTTTTAATCTCTGATGACGACCTTCTTCAAGCCTGTCAAATTCAATAGTACTGTCCTCGGTTGCAGTAACAAGATCGTAACCTATGGGTTTCAGCGCCAACTGCAAATCAACAAGACTGACTGCGATCGGATTGAACTTGATTTTCACCGATGAAGTTGAATAATTTACAAACGCTGCATCAACTCCGTTTTGTGATTTTAAAATACTTTCGACACTGGAAGCACAGGCGGTACAACTCATGCCGCTCACCGGAAGTGTAAGTTCTGTATAGTAGGGTTTCATGATTTAGTCAATTGAGACTGCTAATTTAGACGTTTTCTAAATACCGGATAATCGTTATTTATTTTTAAAAGCTGGATATGCAATAAATAAAGGTAAAAAGCTGAAACTTTTAAGGGAAAATAAATTAACTCATTTTTTTAGTTCTTAATGTTTTTTAATAAGCAATTATCTATATATTTAAAACCGAAAAACGACATTTTTCCTTCTTTCTTAAAGTACACAAAATCAACACACTATGAAAAAATCATTACTTTTCTTGGTAGGGATTCTAATGAGTACCCTGCTTAATGCTCAGGTTTTATTTGAAGAATCGTTCAGTGGACCAACGTTTCCACCTGCAGGCTGGATGGTTTTTGGTAATATGCAAAACTGGGCTTCAAGTACTACAAATAATGCAGGCGGTACCGCTCCTGAAATGCATGTTAAAGGCACGCCTTCCTTCACAGGAACACAGCGTATTATTGCACCTCAGATCAATACCACCGGTCATACGATGGTAATTATCCGGTTGAAACATATGTTTGATCATGCCGATGGAAACTCCAATCCAATTACACTTGGAGTGGATACCCGTTCAAACAACGGAGCATGGAATCCTGTGTGGTCAGTTAATGCAACTACTGATATTGCAGCTCAAACTCTTACCATTGCAGTCAGCAATGCCAACGTAGGTGCTTCAACCTTCCAGTTCAGTATTTATGTAAACGGTGCAAGTACCAATATGAAAGAGTGGTTTATTGATGATGTACAGGTAGTTGTTCCTCTGGAAAGAGATGCAGCCATGTCGATGATTGATGTTCCTGCACTTTTTGTTGGTAACAAAGCGGTTAAAGGCAGTTTCTCAAATCTTGGTGAAGTTGCCATTAACTCAGCTGATGTCAGCTGGCAGGCAAATGATGGTGACATTTTTACAACATCATTTACAGGGCTTAATGTTACCACCGGAAATGCATATAATTTCACATGTGCTGATTCACTTATGCTTCCTGCAGGCCTTTATGATCTTAAAGTAAGGGTTTCGAATGTAAACGGCTTGGGCGATGACCTCGATCCTGGCAATGATCTGATGATAAAATCCATTTCCATTCCTACAGCACTTATTGCTTATCGTCCGCTTATAGAATCTTTTTCAAGTTCTACCTGCGGGCCTTGTGCACCTTTCAATACAAATACTCTTAATCCGTTTGTTCAGCAGAATGGTGACAATCTTACCATGATCAAATATTCGATGAACTGGCCTGGTAGCGGCGATCCATATTACAATGCTGATGGTGGTGTTCGTCGTACTTATTACGGAGTCAATTCAGTGCCGGATCTTTATGTGGATGGTAAAAAAACGGCTACCAATGCAACCGCATTGAATGCAGCTTATAATGCAACCTATGGAACCTATACTTATATTGACATTGTTTCAACCCACGAAATCCAAGGTGACAATGTTATTATAGATGCCAATATTGTTCCTTATGCCAATTATCCCAATGTAAAGGTTCATATCGCAATTCTCGAAAAGCTTACAACAGGGAATGTTGCTACCAACGGCGAAACTTCTTTCCATCATGTTATGATGAAGATGGTTCCCAATGCAAGCGGAACAACTGCAAATCTGGTTTCTGGTGAGCCTCTTAATCTGAAGCATACCGTAAACATGTCAACAACTTTTGTAGAAGAAATGGATGATCTGCTTGTTGCTATTTTCATTCAGGATAACTCAACAAAAGGCATTTATCAGTCAGGTTATTCTCTGGAGATTGGTGCTGTAACTTCCATAAATATTGACAACAATGCCATCAATGTCCCAATAAACCAGACATTTATTATTGATTACAGCCAGCCTGTAAGAATGATTGGCGGTGCGGCAATTACCAACAGCAATGTAGCTCAGTTGATTAACTTCCGTGAAGAGGGAGCAACAGGCCCGCTGGTTGGTTTTACTGCTACCATCAATGCTGCCAAAACCCAGATTGTGGTAACTCCAAACCCTGACCTGAAATATGATCAGAGATATTACTTCCGGTCATTGGCTGTTGAAAATTTAACTGGTGTTCCAACACTTCCTCTAACCAGGACATTTTCTACCTTGCTGAATACCGGAATTCCTGTTAAACCGGTCAATGAGACAAAGATTTATCCGAACCCTGCAAACAGCATGCTTTATGTCAAAGATATTACCGGCATCGACCGCGCTGATATCATCAGTGTTGTGGGCAATGTGGTTATGAGCATCAATAACTTCGGCACAACCCGCGGCGAAGCTGGTATCAACATCAGCAATCTGCCTTCAGGTATGTATTTTATCCGCTTGAGCGGAAGTGAAAAAGAAACAACCACAAGGTTTATTATTTCGAGATAACCTCAGGTTTTTATACTGATATAAGTCCGGCAGAGCATTCTCGTTCTGCCGGACTTTTTTTATGAAAATAACAATTGCACGGTATCCGGACTTTCGGCTTTAACTCAGGAAAAACTCTTACTCATTGCGTTTTTAATCTGAGGAATTTTTCGCATAAAAATAAGGGCGGCAACCATACACAAACAACCGGCAACCAAAAGTGTATGCTGTACTCCTGCAGTTTCAGCTATGGTGCCCAGCGCGAGGCTTCCCAAAGGAGTTATCCCCATAAACGACATGCTGTAAAGCGCCACTACACGGCCACGCATATGATCGTCAACCATCGTCTGCAGCAGTGTGTTGCTGGCTGCAAACTCAACCACCATTCCAAAGCCGGTTATCAGTAGCATAATCAGTGAAAACCAGAAATTGGCTGAAATGGCAAATGTCATTAAACCCGCGCTAAACATGCAAGCTGAAATAAAAACAATACGGGGTATGGTATTAATGCCTTTTAACGACGCCAGATAGAATGCCCCGATAAGTGCACCGGCACCAATTGCTCCGGTCAGAAAACCAAGTGTCTGAGCATCACCACCCAACACTTCACGGGCAAATACCGGCATAAACACCTGGTAGGGAAGTCCTATAAAGCCGGTAATCATCACCATAAGTAACAGGTATCGGATATGTAGTTTCTGCCATGAATATCTGAATCCGGAAATAAGATCAGTAAATACCGATTTACCGCTGGCACTGATGATTGCAGGATTGACTTTCATGGCGATCAGGGTTGCAATAACAGCCAGGAAGCTTAATCCGTTTACCAGAAAACAAATGGCTTCACCGCCAAGTGCTATCAGCAAACCGCCAATTGGAGGGCCTATAAACCGAGCAGAATTAAAGAGTGTTGAATTTAATGCGATTGCGTTGGGGAGATCTTTTTTATCGGTAACCAGTTCTACCAGAAAAGCATGCCGGAAAGGTGTGTCGAATGCATTGGAAATGCCATTAAGCACAGCTGCAGCCATGATATGCCACACTTCAATTGCTCCTGAAAAGATAAGGAAAGCCATGCTGAGGGCAATAAGCATGGAAACTGTTTGAGTTACTATCAGGACTTTTTTGCGTACCATCCTGTCGGCATACACGCCGGCCAGCGGAGTAAGAATCAGGGCGGGAATCTGTCCCGCAAAACCAACTGCTCCCAGCATAAATGCCGAGTCAGTGAGGCGGTAAACCAGCCAGCCAAGCGCAATATTCTGAATCCATGTGCCTGGCAATGAAATCAGCTACCCGATAAAATAATACCGGTAATTTCTGTACTTCAACGACCGGAATGCAAAGCCCGGGCGGTTCAGGTAACTGCTGATGTCGATAAAACGGTTCAACGGATTTTTAGATTTATATGCAAAACTAAGCATTGCAGGTTAAACCGGACTGTATTTTCGTGACAATAGTGCTTTCTTAGCCACTTGCAGATTGGCAAAAGAAATGATTGCCCGATAATTCCATTCATCGCTTCAATCTTACTATTGGTCGGTTAAAATCTGCCATTCACCTGAAATTAATTTCATGTTCACATACGCTGATATAATTTTGCCCGTTACAAACACTAACCACTATGAAAACTATCGTTACTTCACTGCTGATTATGCTGACTATGGGACTGGGAGTTTTTGCCCAGGAAAGTCAGCCCGACACAAATTACGAGCCCCGTACCTTAATTGGTAACTCACCATCATCGCTAGGCGGATACATTTCATTCGCCATGGGAAATACCGCGCTTAAAGGACATAATGCCCTGATGGGACAAATGCGATTGGCTGCACGAATTGACCATTCATTTTCCATTGGAGTCACCGGTACTGGATTCTCCGATTTTTTACATGGGCTTAATTACGACCGGAAGACCAATATCCCCGATGGATATTACATTGAAGGAGGTTATGGAGGTATTTTCATCGAGCCTGTATTTGCCCCCCATTTCCCGGTTCATTTTTCATTTCCATTGATGGTAGGCGCAGGTGCTGTAATGCTGACCGAAGATATGTATGGTTATAACTGGAATGATTGGGAATACCAATCCGACCGGAGTGTAATTGAAATTGCACCTTTTGTGATTGTTGAGCCCGGAGTGGAACTGGAAATTAATCTGGCACGTTATGTGCGTTTATCGGCAGGTGTCAGTTATAAATTTACCAATGCCATTAAGCTCGATGCAGGCAAAGAACATCTGATGAATGGACTTTCTGTCAACGGAGGAATAAAACTAGGCGTTTTTTAATATTCAAAGACAAAGCAAAATGTTGAATTACACAGAAACAAAACCTGAAATCAGATATCACGAAACATATTCGTTTGAGGCTCAGGTGTGCAGTCGCAGAAGAAGTTCACTTTACCGTCAGGTGCTGCGCAGAACCGGGGGTTTGGACAATGGAGTATTGCTTGAAATAGCCCCGGGTGAGAAGGGCGGAAAATCTGTTGTTGCATCTGTAAATATTTATAATTCTACAGAGCAGGATTTACTGCCGCGTCTGCTTCCGCTTATTCAGGTAGAAAGCAGTTTTGGAACTGATACGGATATTTCGCCCCTTCCATGGGAAAACCAATCGTTTGATACCATTATTTGTGTCGATGCTTTCAGCCTTTTTAAAAGTCACGAACAGGTGCTGGCAGAAATTAGACGGGTTATGGATCTCAATGGAAGGTTGATTCTGGCCGATCAATGGTTCCGTCACAGCAATCCGCTAACTGTAAATCTGATAAGCAGGTATCCTAAAGAAAACGGAACCCGGATCTATTCGTCTTCCAGAATCGCAAAACTTCTTGGCAATGCTGGTTTTGGGGAAATTGAATTTGAGGTTACCGGTTCAAACAACTATATTTGCACAGCAATTGCCGTTTGATACTCCGAAATGCTTGATCCAGCCTATAGTCCTGTCTTAATTGATCCTTTTGATCACCACCCTCTTGAATTGGGGAAAGGGTTTTGGTTTAATCCCGAAAATAATGAACGCTATTTTATCAATAATGGCATTCCTGTATTTTTGCCGGAGCATCAAATGAGTGGCAATAATCTTAAATATTCCAGGTTTTACGATCGTATCAGCAGGTTTTACAGAATCTCATCTGTTATTTACAGCCGGCTGAAAGGTTCATCTGACCGTGCCATTAAGACAAAGTATCTTGATTTGCTTGGCATAAAGCCTGGCGATAATGTGCTGGAAGTTGCGGTTGGAACAGCTGATAATTTTCTTTATTTGCCCGATTCTGCCACTTATTCAGGGTTGGATATTTCCTATGGAATGCTCACCATGGCCCGCAGGCATCTGAAAAAGTGGAAGATTCCTGCCGGTCTTTATCAGGGCGAAGCTGAACACCTTCCTTTTGCATCTGAGTCTTTTGATGTGGTGTTTCATGTTGGCGGAATTTCATTGTTCAATGATAGCCGGAAAGCCATCTCAGAAATGATACGTGTAGCCAGGCCCGGAGCCAGATTGATGGTGGTTGACGACAATGAAGCCAGTCCGGGCAGGGCAGGTCATAAAAATCCTTTTTCGCCTCTGCCCGGCATGAATGAATCTGCTGAAGATTCGCTGGTAAAAATGCTTCCTGTAGGAATGCAAAACATTGAAGTTCGACGCCTGTTCGATGATATGTTGTATTGCCTTACTTTTCAGAAACCCGAAAAAAGTCTGAATATAGGTGGCATTCCTGACCGGATTTTATGACATAATCCTCGCTTGGCGAATCCAATTATTTTTGAAAAGTTTTTCAAGGATTTTCAGGTAAATGGAATCCGGAAATTGCATTGATAATATTTTTTGCAGATTCTCAGGTCTTGTCTATATTTGAAAAAGTAATTCTCAAACTTTAATATTATGGTTCTTAACCCGATTCTGAAGATTATCCGCGACCTGGAAGCCATGAATCAGGAACGGGATTTCCTGAAATACCGGGAGTTCAGGATCAGAAATATTTTAGTTACCACATCTCTGCTTGCTGTTTTTCTGCTTATGGCAGGAATTTTTCTTGATGTTCTTACACATCAGGCTCATTTTGATAAACTTTTATGGATAAGGGTTGTAGCCTCCTCTCTGATTCTTATCAATCTTTTTTTAGGACTGAGCACAAAGTATCTGTATAAGCTCAGAATTTTCACATTTCTTTTATTTTACTACTGGGCGTTAAGTGCAACGGCCATTTCATTTCAATCAGATGGGTTTGCCTCATTCTGGTGGGGTGCAATGGCTCTTCAACTGATTGTCTGGCTGGCATTTATCCCATTTCGTTATAATCGTCTGATTTTACATGCTTTTATTTTTCTCATACAATATGTTCTTATTCTCTGGCTTTTTACGCCCGATCCGATTTTATCCCATGCCATTGAAACCGCTGTTTATCTTTTAGGAGCACTTCTTATTGGTGTAGTTATTTCGTTTGAAAATAACCGTATGGCAGCTGCTTATTATACAGCATCCAAATCGTTGAGGCTGAGCGATGAACGTTATCGTATCCTTACCGAGAATATGCAGGATGTTATCTGGACACTCGACCTGAAGAAGATGCGTTTTTCATGGATAAGTCCTTCTGTGGAAAAATTGATGGGTTTTACGCCTGAGGAGATTCTCCGAATGAAAATGGATGAGTCTTTTGCTCCTGAGAGTGCTTTGAAAATAAAGAATCTGATCGATCAGGCCATAAATGATTATAATGCCGGAAATACTGATTTATCTTTTGTCGTTGACGAACTTGAGCAAAAATGCCGTGATGGATCTTCGGTGTGGATTGAAATAGCAGCAATGCTTATTCCCGATGATTCCGGTCAACTGATTGAAATGCTCGGCGTTTCACGAAATATTACTGCCCGCCGGAAAGCTGAAATGGCCATGCGTGATTCTGAGGAAAAGTACCGGAAACTGGTAAGTCAGGCAAAAGACGGAATTTTTATCACACAGGACGGAGTTTTCAAATTCGTTAATCAGGCCTTTTGCGAAATCACTGAATATTCAATGCAGGAGCTGATCAACAAAAGTTTTGCAGAAATAATTGCCCCTGAAGAGCAACAATACCTTATTGAGATTCATAAGCGCCGCATGGCAGGGGAGGAGGTGCCTTCTATGTATTCTACAGTTGGTGTTGCAAAATCAGGCAGGCGGGTAAATCTTGAGTTTAATACCAGCACCATTGAGTTCGACGGAAGACCCGCTTCATACGTTATTATGCGTGATACCACCAGTCAGGTGGAAACTGCAAAACGTGTTCAGGAAAGCGAAGAAAAATACCGTTCGCTTGTTGAACAAGCCAATGATGGCATTGTAATCCTGCAGGATGGCAAGGTAATGTTTATAAACAAGATGATGGCAAACATCCTGGGCTATTCGGTTGATGAAATAATTGACAATTCATTTTTAACCTATATTGCTGAGGGTGAGCGCGAAAGAATTATCGATCTGTACCGTCGTCGTCAGGCGGGCGAAGATGTGCCCTCAATTTATGAATCCGTACTTGTTCAAAAGGACGGGACATTAAAGCCCGTTGAATTCAATAACGGAATAATTTCGTATAACGGTAAGATTGCAACGCAAACCTATATCCGCGATATAACCGAACGAAAAGCAGCCCAGCAGGCACTTATCGAAAGCGAACAACGTTACGCTCTTGCCGTTGAGGGTGTTAACGAGGGTATATTTGACTGGAATCTCGAAACAGGCAGTGTTTATTTTTCCAATCACTATAAGTCAATTTTAGGTTTGGATCCCTATGAAATGCAAAATGAGCTTTCTGAATGGGAAAATCGTATCCATCCTGATGACAAAGAGAGGATACTTCAGGCAAACCGAGACTTTATATCAGGGAAGACATCAGTTTATAATCCTGAATACCGCCTTTTGCACAGCAGCGGAGAATACCGCTGGATTCTTGCCCGTGGCGTTTGCCTTCGCGATGATAATGGAAAAGCATACCGAATGGCCGGTTCGCATATGGATATCACCGACCGCCGGAAAGC
>DHVX01000017.1 GCA_002412885.1 Bacteroidales bacterium UBA5197 | reverse complement strand
GCTAAAGGCAGGCTACGATTTTGGTAGGAAGAAATGAGGTTGATACATTCTCCCTCTCCTTTGCACCGTTGTACAATAATTTTCTGAGCGTCGCCAAAGTTAGTCGGTTGCATTTCTTCTTTATTTATCTGTAGCCTGCCTTCTTAACGCCATTTTTAGAAGGCCGGTCCCGAAAGCCAAACTTTAGAGCTTAATTATTACAGGGATAAAGGCTGTTATTTTCAATTCTTTGTATTGCGGTTTCAGCAAAGAAGCGCCCAAATTTTCAGTATCCGCGGGAGCGACCTTCTAAAATTGACTGCTGGAAGCAACTGTTTTGAATCACCAATGCTGTTCCCGCGCGTCGTTCCCGCGCGTCCCCTGACGCGTGGAACAACAACTCATATCCTTTCAGCACCACGAATCAAAACAAAACATTTTAATAAGTATTTTCTTTTAAAAAGTATTGAAGCCTGTATAAAAAAATATTTATCACTTCATTCGCATGATTATCAATACTTTAACCGAATATATATTTCAGTATTTAACAGCCTGAATATTATTATTTAAAAAGAAGTTTTTCTTTGGTACGTTGTTTGTAATAAACCAATAAACTAATCTGAGGTATCCGGAAAATACCTCCAAAAAATAAAAGCCATGAAAACGCTCAAAACACTCTCCGTCCTTGTTCTTCTTATCTCGATGAGCTTTGGTGCTAAAGCCCTTGATAACAGAAACGAAAGATTAAACCTCCCCGGCGACAACCTCAACCTTTACGCCGTGATGAACCTCTTCCAGGAGTCAGAGACACTTGAAGGTTTCGAGAGAAGCCTCAATGCCGAAGATTCAAAAATCAATAACCTTGATCTGAACGGTGACAACTACATCGATTACATCAGAGTGATCGATTATGCCGACGGTGATGATCACACCATCGTTCTGCAGGTGGCCATCAACGAAAGGGAAAATCAGGATGTGGCTGTTATAACCGTTTTCAAGGATAGAAAAGGTCAGATTTTCGTACAGATGATCGGCGACGAATACCTCTACGGAAAAGACTACATCATTGAGCCTTACTACGCCAGCAGCGAAACACCAAATCCCGCATACACCGGAAACACAAGAGTAGTCAGAGGTGCAAGCACAGTAGTAACCCGCACCACCTACGTTGAAGTTTACTCATGGCCAGTTGTAAGGTACATCTACGCTCCTACCTACGTGGTATGGCACTCACCCTGGTACTACGGTTACTATCCTTCATACTGGAGAACATGGCGTCCTTTCTACTGGGATTACTACTACGGATACCACTCACACTGGCACAACCACTACTACGCTCACTACCGCTACTGCGACCACTACCGCTACCCCCGCTACAGAGATCACTACTATAACGGACACCGCCACTACTCTTACACCGTACGCACTTACAGAGACAACGGCCGCTACAACACCACTTACTCACGCCCTGATCTCCGCAGCGAAGGCTCAGCAGCATACGTTAAAAGACACGGCAACTCAGGCTCAGGCCGCGATGCAAGCGGAACAGCAATTGGCAACACCGGCCGCACAAAACAGGACGTTGCAGGCAGAACTTCAACACCGGCAGTTAACAACCGCGCAAGCAGCACTACAGGAAGATCAGCAACCGGACAGAATGTTGGAAGATCAACAACCAAAAGTGAGCCAGCAAGGCCAACAGTTAACAACCGTTCTTCACAAATCTCAGGAGGTTCAACAACCGGACAGAATGTTGGAAGATCAGCAACCGGACAAAACGTTGGAAGGTCTGAAACCAAAAGAGAAGTTGCAAAACCAGCAGCCAACAACCGCTCTTCACAAATCTCAGGAGGTTCAACAACCGGACAGAATGTTGGAAGATCAGCAACCGGACAAAACGTTGGAAGGTCTAAAACCAAAAGAGAAGTTGCAAAACCAGCAGTTAACAACCGCTCGTCACAAATCTCAGGAAGGTCAGCAACCGGACAGAATGTTGGAAGGTCTGAAACCAAAAGAGAATCTTCATCACCGGCAGTAAGCAACCGCTCTTCACAAACCTCAGGCAGATCAGCAGCTGTACAAAGCTCAAGCAGAACAGAAAGAAGTCAGCCTGCATCGGTTTCAAAATCAAGCCCAACAAGAAGCTCATCTTCTGCCAAACCAGCCGCAACACGATCAGCTTCAGTATCGAAAAGCTCAGGCGACAGAAAAGGAAACAGCGGCAGATAAGTTAAATCAGACAGTAAATATTAATAAAAACCCTCGCGAAAGCGGGGGTTTTTGTTTGTGATTGGCACTGAAAAATAAAGAAGCAGAGGTCTGAAACATGAAAAGCTTTTGTAATTTCGTGAGATGGCTGATGTGCACAATAAAGCAACCCGGAGTTATAATATGAGCCGGATAAAGGGGAAGGATACTATAAAATGAAGATTAATTTGGACGTTTGCAATCCCTAGTATCAATTATATAATATTTATCATTAATTTTCAAACCTTAATAAAATAGACAAAATGATCGATGTCGCTTGTGCCATTATTATAAATGAAGGCAAAATTCTTGCCACTCAAAGAGGACAGAATATGAGCTTACCATTTAAATGGGAGTTTCCTGGAGGCAAAATAGAGAAATTTGAAACCGAAGAGGAGTGCTTGAGAAGAGAATTAAAGGAAGAATTGAATATTGAAATCAGAGTAAATAGGAAAATGAGCCCTAAAGTATTTCACTACGAAAGCTTTACAATAAATCTAATACCATTTATTGCGGAATATGTATCAGGTGATATTGTGCTTTTGGAACACAATAAATACCTATGGCTGTTTCCTGACCAACTCAAAGGATTAGATTGGGCACCAGCAGATATCCTAGTGTTAAATGATTTTTTAGAAATTTGAGCATGAAAGAACAAGGCCTCTATGAGCAACTTATTAACAAATTGATTTCCTCCAAGCTTAATAGTTTAGATAGAAATACATATTATATAAAAGAAAGCCCAATCGATAAAAGTGAAGCATCAAGATTGTTGTCTCAGTATCTTACCGAAGTAATTCGATTTGCTTTGAATCACATTACTGGAGAAGATAGTATTGAAAAACAAATTGAACTCTCAAATAGAATTATTTTTCTGTTAAGAACAGAATTGAAGGATGAGGAGTTTGATGAAGATTTGATTTCAACGGAAGCAAAGATTCTTTCTGCAATTTTCAATAAAATTGATGCTAGATTCTCTGATTTTGATAAATATCTAAAAGAGATTACGCCATACACACGATTATCACAAAGTGAGTTATTTACTGGCAACAATGCAGGAATTTCTCTTGAAAGTGAAATTAAAAAGGAAATCCTGTCTTCGGATAAGATAAATTTTCTTGTTTCATTTATCAAGTGGACCGGAATTAGAATTTTTGAAAAGGAATTATTTGAATTTACAGAAAGAGGCGGATTGCTTAAAGTTATTACAACTTCCTATATGGGGGCAACTGATCTGAAAGCTGTGGAATACTTATCAGGGTTGAAGAATACAGAAATAAAAGTTTCATATAATACTGAAAATGAGAGGCTACATGCAAAAGCGTATTTATTTTTAAGAAATACCGGATTCCATACAGGTTACATTGGATCATCAAATTTATCACGTTCTGCTTTAACTACCGGTTTGGAGTGGAATCTAAAAGTTACTACCAAAGAAGTTGGACACATCATAAATAAATTCCAAAATACATTTGAGACTTATTGGCAGGATAAAGAGTTTCAATTATTTAATAAAATTGATCACTCAGAGAAGTTGAGAGTTGCACTAAAAAAAGAGAGAGTGCCTGACAGAAATAGCTCAGCGGCTTATTTCGAGATTAAACCATACCCTTTTCAGGAAGAAATTTTGGAAAATCTCGATACAGAAAGAATGGTACACAAACGTTTTCGAAATTTAATTGTAGCCGCAACTGGGACAGGCAAAACTGTTGTTTCAGCATTTGATTTCAATAAATTTAGAAAGCAATATCCAAATTCAAAGCTCTTATATGTTGCTCACCGAAAAGAAATATTGCAGCAAGCTCAAGCAACCTTTCAAGGTATTTTGCGAGATAATAATTTTGGAGAACTGTGGGTTGATGGGATTGAACCAGAAAAATATGATTGCACTTTTGCATCAGTTCAAACATTAAACAATAGATTAGAATCACTTAATCTTTCTGAATCGTATTATGATTTCATTATTGTTGATGAAGTTCATCATATTGCTGCATCAAGTTATCGGCCAATAATAAATTATTTCAAACCGCAAATTCTTTTAGGCTTAACTGCAACTCCTGAAAGAATGGACGGGGAAGACATTCTCAAAGATTTTTCAGGAACTATAGCTGCTGAAATTAGATTGCCAGAAGCGTTAAACAGGAAATTGTTATGTCCATTTCAGTATTTTGGCATTTCCGACAGTATTGATTTATCTAGTGTTGAATGGAGAAATGGGAGGTACTTGCCAAGTGAACTGACAAAAATATATACTCATAAAGATAGGCGAGTTGGTGAAATAATAACGAATCTTAATAAATACTTGAAAGATATCAATGATGTTCGAGCTCTCGGGTTTTGTGTTACACAGGAGCATGCTCAATATATGGCTGAGAAATTCAATCTTTCTGGTTTAAATGCTGATTATTTGGTGAGTTCTAGAAATGAGATGCGAGAAGAGCTTAGACGAAAATTTATAAATAAGAAGATTAATTATCTTTTTGTAGTTGATATTTTCAATGAGGGAATCGATATTCCGGAAATTGATACTGTCTTATTTTTAAGACCAACCGAAAGCTTGACTGTTTTTCTTCAGCAACTTGGTCGAGGATTAAGACTGTCAGATAGTAAGGAATGCTTAACTGTTCTTGATTTTGTAGGTAATTCGAGACCAGAATATGATTTTGAAGGTAAATTCCGGGCACTGATTGGAAAAACAAAGACATCTACTCTAAAAGAGGTTGAGGATGATTTTCCTCATTTACCACTTGGATGCGCTATTATTCTGGAAAAAAAAGCGAAAGACATTATTCTTCAGAACATCAAGAAAGCAACTTCCATGAATAGAAATCAGTTGCTTACTAAAATTCGTAATTTCAAATTTCAAACGCAACTGCCTCTTACTCTAAAGAATTTTTCGGAATTTTATCACATCCCAATTCAATTTATATACAAAAAGGGTGGCTGGAAAAGATTGTGTGCCATTGCTTCACAGATTGATGACTTTGCCTCTATCAATGAAACCGAAATAGTGCGCGCTATAAGGAAGAAGTGGCTTTCGTGCAGCTCTAATTCGTACTTTCAATTTATTCTTGCACTGGCTAAAAATAATTTTATTGTAAACATTGATAAATGCAATGAGGAAGAAAAAGCTATGTCTTTAATGTTGCATTATGATATTTGGCAAGAGGCTGGTGGTTTTATAAATCTTGAAGAAAGTATCAATGCAATAGGCAGAAATAGAATTCTAACAGATGAGATCATAGAATTCTTAGAGTTTCGACAAGATAAGATTAATTATCTCGAAAAAGAAACAATATTGCCATATGATCAGCCACTTAAGCTTCACAGTAGGTATACTAGAGATCAAATACTTGCAGCCTTCGGGCTTAGCACATTTGATATAAAGTCTTCTAATCGTGAAGGTGTGGCTATGATACCATCAATTAATACAGAACTCCTATTTATTGATCTAATTAAATCTGAAAAGGATTTTTCACCATCGACTTTATATCAAGATTTTGCTTTGAGCGAACAATTGTTTCACTGGCAAACTCAAAACTCCGCAAGACCCGATAAAGGGAAAGGACTATCATATATTAATCAAAGCGAAAAAGGCAAAATTGTTTTGTTATTTGTGAGGGAGCAAAACGAGGATGAATATGGCAATACTATGTCTTATGTTTTTTTGGGTGATGCCAATTTCATAAATTACACTGGCTCCAAACCGATGAGTATTACTTGGGAACTCAAAGAACCAATGCCGCCGTTTTTTTGGAAGGATTCGGCTAAGATGGCAATTGGGTAAAATAGTTTTCAATGAAACAATTAAACACTCTCACGATCATAAGCATGGAAGATATCCTTAAATCAACAATTCTCGAATATGACAAAAGTACTTTTCGTCTTGATTTGTGCAGGCATAAATCCGGTGCACAATATGTCGAAATCAAACAGGATATAGAAGTAAATATTTTTTTTTGCTTGTTTATCTGAATAATACCGGCCTATTAAATGAAGTTTTACCATTCGAGCGCTTACCTGTTTTGTGACAAAAGCTTTCAGAAAAATCAGCATTGCCATATATTGCCCAAACCTTGAAAGCGTCTTCACTTAATGGCCTTCTTGGATTAAAAGGAATTTCGACACCTGTGCGAATACAAAAACCTTTTGGAGCAGAATTTTCAGTCACTTTCTTAGGCAGTTCTATTTTCTTTGGCATTTCCTCTCTCTCTGGCATTTTATTGGACTGAATACCCAACTCAACTATTTCCGGGAAATCATTAATTCTTCTTACGACTTCTTCTTTGTTCCTTTTAGAGACGTGATGATAAAACTTCTCAGTAACATCATGTAAGGTATCAGATTTTACATAGTTTGTTCCAAAAAGACTTGAGAATCTATTTTTTTGATAAACCGGGCGTTTAATAAAAACCGCTTCATTCACATTAGCAATTTCATGACATTTAGTCCATGCATTTTGATCTGAAGAAGTGGTAAAGTTGTCTATAATAGTAACATCAGAATAAACTCCAAATTCAATATTATTCCGAAAAGAATAATCATACAGATTTATGGATGTAATTACGCCTTTTTTTTCATTTCCATAGTATTTAGCATGAAGCTCAGGTACATGTATAACACTGACATTCAAAAACTTCTTAAAAAAATCAAAATCACTTTTACTAAGGCTTCTGCTAACTGCCCCCTCATTCTTTCCAAAGATTATGATTATATGTAAACTAGGATTGTTGATGTGATTATTAAATAATTTTTTAAAATGGTCATCGAGTTTGATATAAGGTGATACGATCATCAGTGTTTTTTCAGCATACCAGATAATATCGGAAATTTGTTTTTCCAATTCCTTGCCTGTAATAAATTTTGACATTGCGGTTGAGTTAGTTTTAGCTATCAGGTTATGCGGATTAATTTGTTATTTAAGAATCAGTTGCATTCGGGATTAATAAAATTAATCACGTCCTAAGCAATTTGAGTAATAAATCTGGCCAAATTTACGGCATAAAAAAGCATAGTTCCTAACTAAATATTTATTGAATCAATTAATCTTAACTGTTCCCATCACCAAACAAAAAAGGTCACTGAACTTCAGCAACCCTTAATTTTAATGATATCAGCGAACTTATCTGTTTTTATGTCCAAAGATGTAGAACAGACCTAACTGAAGTCCACGGTTGGTTGATTCAACCTCACCGATGTCGTTGATATTGTTTAATCCCAGATTGTACCGTGCATCAATACCCAATCCTATGGAAGGGATAATGTATCCTGCGCCAAGGCTTAAAGCCAGGTCGATGGGTTTGATATTTTCTTTAATGTCGGTGGTGGTGCTGCCGGTTTTCGATTTTGCAGCCACCAAAACACCCAATTGGGGGCCGGCCTGAAGTCTTAAACCATTGTCGAACATGTATTGAAAAAGTACAGGAACATTGATATAACTCAGGTTGAAATTGGTAGTTTCGTTGTTGAGCTTGTATTTTGCACCCTGGGTGGAATAGACAATTTCAGGCTGAACTGCGAACATTTGATTTATATGAATATGTCCCAGCAAGCCAAAATGATACCCGATTTTGGTGTCGTACTTGATATTGTTGTCGTTGTGGATGTTGTAAGCGTTTACCCCACCTTTTATACCGATGTTAATAAATCCGGAAGGTGTGTTGCCGTGTTGTGCCATAGCAATACCTGTAATCAGTAAGGCTGTCAAAAATGTGAGCAGAAATTTCATGTGTAATTCTTATTGGTTAGTAATAATTTGATTCATTTCCCTGAATGGAACTTCGTAATCGACAGTAAAGGTGCGGGGTTTTCAATGATTAAAAGTTATATAATTTTTTCTTTTTGTTACAAAATTCACTTAAGGTGATGACTGTTGTCCGGAGAAAATATGAGATTACCACCGGTAAGCTCTTCCGCAAAAGAGGCGCGACAGGCTCATTGGCGGTTCTTCCCTAACACTATGAATGACTGTGTTTTACGTAGTTTAATAGACCAGGGGGACTGAGGCAGGTAAAGAAGCACTGAACCACAAAGACATCAGGGCTGCATTGGTGAGCGTGGTTTATTATGGTGAAAAAACTGCAAAATGAAATTTGGAAGTGTTGTTGGTAGTTGTATATTTGCAGAAATGAATGTGAAAATGGCTAAAACTTAGGTAAAACAAGCTATTTACGTCATTTTTTAAACAAGAAATCAAAATAAATGTTGTAATGTTGGAAAATGTTTAACAACAGGACTAAAAATCAAATTTATTCACATTAAAAAAAAACATTATGAACAAATCTGAATTGATTGATGCCATCGCTGAGAAGGCCGGATTGACAAAAGTACAGGCTAAAAGCGCCATTGATTCTTATCACGAAGCAGTTGCTTCTACATTGAAAGTTGGAGGTAGTGTTGATATTGCAGGTTTTGGTTCGTTTTCAGTTTCTGAAAGAGCTGCCAGAACAGGTCGCAACCCACAAACCGGAGCTCCACTGCAGATCGCAGCAACCAAAGTTCCTAAATTCAAACCAGGTAAAGGTCTGAAAGACGTTTTATAATACCTCAGACGTTCTGTTTGATTGGCCGATAAATTTGGCCGGTAATGAAATTAATACCCGACAAAATTGAAAAATTTTGCCGGGTGTTTTGTTTTTGGGAAGTTGGCGTCAAAGATTCAAGGCTTTATCCGTAAAGGATTTGGGATCTTCCATAGGTTCCATATGGACGAAAACAGTTGTGGGTGTTTCGGGGAATAGCTTCCGGATAAGGATCTCCACCTCCTCAGCCACATCGTGCCCCTGCTGAATATCCCATGCGCCGGGCATTGACAGATGAAAGGCAATGAATTTGCGTTGTCCTGACTGCCGTGTCATCAGTGAGTGGCATTCAATATTTTTATTTTTATAGGGCAAGAGGGCTTGTATTATCATTTCACGCTCAGGCAGAGGAATGGAGGTATCCAGCAATCCCATGGCCGACCGGCGCATCAGCTGATAGCCCGTCCATATAATATTTATTGCTACCCCTATCGCTACAATGGCATCGAGCACCAGCCAGCCGGTGAGTTTTACCAGCCCAATGCCCAGCAGTACACCCACTGAGGTTATTACATCAGTCATCAGGTGTTTGCCGTCGGCCTCCAGGGTGATGGAATGGTGCTTTTTTCCGTTCCTGAGCAACACCAGTGCTACTGCCAGATTGATGAGCGATGCAGAAATGGCGATCAGAAGTCCAAAACTCAGATTTTCGAGTGGCTGTGGATTTATAATTCTTGGCACAGCTGACCAGATGATGCTGAAAGCGGCCAGCACAATAAGTGCGCCTTCAACAGCACTCGAAAAATATTCGGCTTTATTGTGTCCGAATGCATGCTCTTCATCGGCCGGTTTTTCAGCCAGGTTGATCATAATCAGAGCAACAACAGCAGCAACAAGGTTAACACACGACTCCATGGCATCTGACAAAAGACCCACAGAGTTGGTGAGCAGGTATGCCGAAAATTTAATTACAATTGTTGCAACAGCTGCAGCAATGGAGAGATAAACGAATTTTCTGAGCGATGATCCGGCCATAAAACCTGCCTTGATAAATGATTATCAAAATTAAGTTAAATCTGAACCAGTCAAAGTTAAAAATTGATTACATAAGAAATTGTCTGAAATCTGGTATTACAATACGAAAGCCACACTGATCCGGTCTGCTGCACAGTCAGGCAGGCGGATAAATCTATTCTCCTCCCGTTTTGTATTCCAATTGGTCAGAATAGAATTTTCCGCTGAAAACCACACCCATCACCTTATATTTAACCTCGCCCTGGATAACGTTGTTTTCTAATTTGGTGATGTTACAATAATAATCTTCTCCCTGCTCTGTTGCATACAAAACCTGTGGATACCCGCCGGCTGCAGCATATTTGTGGAAATATCCCACACATATGCCCAAATCTCTGGCATGAAAAGGATCAACGATATAATGCTTTTTATTAACTTTCATCGTAGCCGTATCATTTGCATAAAAATCAATCTGAATCCCGCCATTCGCTGGAACAGTAGAGATTACGCTTAACTGCTGGTGAACAAGCGGATAATTCCAATACGTGCTGAAATTGGTGATATAAATCTGAGAAATATTAATGATGGTATCTCTCCCATCGATGGTGGCAACAATCTTATTCAGCTTGTAATCGCCATCATCACCGGGCTCATCCTTATCTTTTCCGCATGAAAATAATGATGTGATAATTACAGCAATACAAAACGAGAAGAGGATCCTTGATTTCATAGATAATTTAATTTTAAGGTGTGATAAAATGAGTTCAGTTTTAATACTCAAAATTAGCATGTCACTCATTATTTGTCAATCACATGTTCATGTGATTTTTACTGTAAAAATGTAAGCAACAATCGCTTTAGTTATGGAATACGGGTTGACCTGTCTTGTCCTGAAATTGGTTGACAAAAATCAATTAAAACTGTCAACTTTCTTCAGGAAGATACAACTTTACTATTCTTTTACCCACCCCAACCCTCCCTAAAATCAGGGAGGGGGTGCATCCTACCAGATTGATAATGTGTTTTTTAATGATGATTGTCAGATTATCCGATCAGAGGGAATAAGAATTCTGGCAGAAAATATTATAAATGACAAAATTATCTCTAATGCTGGTAGAATGGTTCTCCCCCTTTTCGAAGGGGGAGTCAGAGGGGGTAAAAAAAAATTAGTTGTATTTTTTATTTAAATCCCAGGCTTGCAGATAAATTATGTCACAATAATCGGTTACTATGGCTATCGCAAGGAAGTACTTGGTTAAGATTTTCACCCAACCTCAACCCTGTCTGACTGGCTAAATTAATGTAACCATTCAATTTGTTTTGTCAGCCAGGCAGGCTCAACCTCAACCTTAACCTCAATCCAAAATCCGATCCAAAATCTGAAATCCAAAATCCGAAATCCAAAATCCGAAATCCGAAATTCTTAACCTCAAACATGTTAAATTCCTGTTAAACAGGGCCATATTATAAAACAAATGTATTAAAATCGGGGTTGGTTAATTCTGGCTCAGACAAATCTCAGGTAATACCGACTGAGATCAGGCCAAAACCATCCGCATATTTTGCAGAGCATCATTTCCAAACCTGAAAATTACTCCCTCAGGTAATATCAGTGAATAACCACCAATGCCCCGAAACATTTAAAAAGCGGCAATAATCCGGTTTTCACCATCAGATTAAAAGAATTTTTGAAGCTTATTGTCAATAAGAATTTGCAGTAAAGTCCGGATAAACCGGAATGCCTGACACAACATTTCACTTTAACCTCCTCCCTACCCTCCTGAAAAAGGCGGGCATACTGCCACCTCTCATTTCCAGCTGCTTTAAAGGGCAGTTTATTCCCGGCTGAAATAACAGTCAGGGCAATTCACTTTTTTACCAACCTTTTAAAAAACACATACCATGGGAATCAGAAAAAATGCAAAATTTTTAACGGCCACTGAACGGGAAAACTTTGTAAGGGCCTGTGTAATGATGAAAGCCGATATAGTTAATCCTGCGGCACCGCCAGCCAGTCAATACGGCCGGTGGGATGAATACAATGCCATTCACCGCATGATACAAAGTGCATTTGCACCCGGCGCACCCAATGTTAACTTCGGGCATGGAGGCAACGGCGCTTATGGCTTCTTAAGCTGGCACCGTTATTTTCTCTATCAGCTTGAACAGCAGCTGCAAAGTTATGTTCCGGGTGTAATGATCCCCTACTGGGATTTTTCTGACCCGGCCTCAATCATGACTGATACTTTTCTGGGACCCAACGGAACCGTAGCTTCGGGAAACATAGTGCAGCAGGGATATTTCGCAGTTGACAGTCCGGGCACTGGCAGCAATTTAACCCCCGCACCGGCCTGGTGGCCTGCAGGATTAACTGGTTGGAGACTTCCAGTAATGTTTCCGGCTGCCAATGTCGGAGGACTCAGGCGCCGCACAGGCAATACCGGAGCACTGCCAACAGTAGATGATATACGCGAAACGCTGGCCATGGGCACATTTCACAATTTTCAGAATGCACTGGAATCGGGAAGCGGCATAACATCGGGCAATCAAATGCACAACCGTATGCATGGCTGGATAGGCGGAACCGGCGGGCATATGACGAGTGCGGCGGTTTCGCCTTTCGATCCGTTTTTCTATCTGCTCCATTGCAATGTTGATCGCTTGTGGGCCATGTGGCAGATGGATGGCCACCAGAATGATTTTCCGGCTGTGGGCGGTTCATCGCAGCACCACCTGAACGACATCATTTATCCCTGGACAGGCGGAACACCGGGCTACGGAACCAATGCTTCCATAGCAAGCGCCATTCCCATGCCAAATTACAATGCGCTGGGTGTCATCCGCAATTCAGATACCCTCGATTTCAGGGCAGCATTCGACTACACCTATGATACCATTGCCATCATCGGCATTGCAATTGACCGAACCGGAAGTATGATTGGCCTGACCCCCGATCCTATGGTTGCCGCAGCACCTGATGTCACCAAATGGGAAGCAGCAAAAAGAGGTGTTTCGGCATTTCTGCAGGACTGCGAAACCATTCAGCACAGCGGAGCCATATATGTGATGGCAGGTATCAAAACATTCCGCAGCCTGATCGGCAACAATTTCAACACCCTGTTTGCAGCCCCGGGATATGGGCTGGTGAAAGCAGGAACCAATTACAGCCGGGCAAGCTTTGAGTCAAGTGTTGCCGCACTTACACCCGGAGGCGGAACCCCGCTGGCCGATGCATTGAGCGATATTCACAGCACAATAGTGGAGCCACCGTTTGCCGGAAATCCTTCGGACGAACAACGGTACATCGCATTTCTTACGGATGGAATACTCACCACCGGATCGCCGATGAATTCAATTCCGAACGGAAGTTTTAACCGTACCGCCATCTTTGCCATGGGATTTGGTACCGGTGCTGATGTGGATTATGGCACGCTGGCTTCGCTGGTTGCAAAAGGCAAAACACTGCCGTTCAACCAGATTTTCCATGGCGAAAACGCGGGCACCATCGATAAATTTTACTCAAATTCATTGGCCAAAGCCATAGATTTCAACAATGTGCTGGATCCTGTTCTTGAGCTTTTCCCGGAGGAACATACACACCTTGATTTTTCGGTAACCTCGGCCGACGACGCCATTTTTATCACGGCACAGGGAATGGATTTCCAGGACAGCAACTGGTCGTTTATGCTTCACGGTCCCGGTGATCAGGTATTGTATGGAAGTGAACATGGGCATCAGCACGCAAACCATTGCAACCATTGCTGCCCGTCGCCGCATGTTACCAGCCGCAGGTCAAACGGCCGTTTGTCAATGGTAATACAGCGGGGCAATACAGGCAAGGATTGCTGGGTGGGCAAATGGCAGCTGATGATTTCGTACAAGGCAAAGCATATGGACAAAATGATGATGCCTGCATTGGGCGAATTGTTGTTCCCGGTCGCTGCCGGACCTGTCAGGGGCAAGCGTTATTCGCGTTTGCTGATGCATCCGGGAAGAAGAATTGCCACCCGCAACATCTTCACAAAAGCGCGGCATGGACTTGACGATGTGGCTGTCGGCACCAACAACAAAAGCAATGAGGCCTGCAGTATGGTTGTCAATATCTATAACCGTTCAAACCTGAAGATGGAACTTGGCGCAAAACGCATGCTTCTGAAGCCGGGTGAAGATCTGGATATCAATGTTGTATCAAGTGCCAATACGGGCAGCGTGATGGCACTGAACGGACTTTCAAGAATCATCTCTCCTGCATTCGATATTGAGAAGATACTTCCCAAAGAAAAAGTGCTGGAGATCATCAGAAGACTTGAAGGATCGCGCAGACGCTCGAAAAAGTATGACATTGCCCTGCTGCTGGCTGAATTTGAAAACAGCCAGAAGGAGATTGAATTTATCACTGATGTGGAAGGCAAAGTAGTCAGCCACCACGGCGGACCATTGCACATTCATTATCACGAAACCAAAGTTCCGGGAGCCTATCATGTGGGCGTGCATGTGAATGGGATATATTATCCGGGACTCGCTGAATCAGGAGGTGGCCATCACGATCATGGCGCTGAAAAACATCCATCAGGTGATAAGCTTGCAAATGAACCGGAAGGCGAAGAATTCTCAAGGATTTTCAATATAACCCTGATAGTGTCAGAAGAAACAGAAAAAGAAGGGAAATCCAAAATGAAATAGTGTGTGTGCGTTTGTCTGAGTCTCCTTTCTTTGTGGTGAAGGAAGGAGTAGAACAACCTGACGGGAAGAACATCCCTGTCAGGTTGCTTTTTTCTTAACAATGCCTGATTATCTTACCAACCATCGGAGAAACAACGATTGTAAAAACAAAAAGTGATACGCTTCGGCTAACCCTTTACCCACCACTTGCGGTAAAATGTTGCCATTGGATAGTTCTCTCTTATTCGGGATTCTTTCCGAAAAACAATAATTCCATTTTCCACTCTTTACTATTCTGAAGCTTCCAAACAAAAGTAAAACATCCCATATCTGCCCCTATAACAGTGTCATTTTTTGTTATGTCAAGTGTATAAGTTCCATTAAAAAAAACCATTTCAGAAGAAGCAGCGGAAGAAACCTTTTCAGTTTTCAAGTTTGTTACATTTGGAAGATTCTTATTTACCCAATTTGTCATTATGGTGTCAGCACCCATCAACTTTTCTTTTGTTGAAAATACGACAACTGAATTATTAGCAAGCATATTGGAAATCGCTGTTGAATCATGTTTATTCCATGCCACATTCCATTCAGTCATAAGTGAGTCAGCAGAAACTGTGTGGTTTAAGCTATTATCTGATTTACTATTTTTTGATTGTGTACATGCTGAAATCAAAAAAAGCAAAACAACGATAAGACTTAGTGTGTGATTTGATTTTTTTTTCATGATGTTGAAATTTTATTGTTTCCTACTTGTAAGGCTTTTCGGTAAAGCCCCGTTTTTGAAATGGTTGCTGGTCTCCATTGTTAGATACAAATGTTATTAAGTTCTTACCTGAAAAATCAGTGGAAGCCTGTTAGATTGATCATAGCAGCACATAACCTGCAACTTTTTCAAAATGATGCTAATCCGGATTTATTCCACCCTTAATTTTCTGGTAATAACACTTCCACTTCCCATCGTAATCCGCACCAAATAAAGCCCTTTTACCAATCCGTTCACATAAAAACCATGCTGATTACCTTCAAAGGTCTTCTTCACTTTGCCGGCCAGATCGATGAGTTGTATGTTCTTTATCGCTTCATCCAGGCCAGTAATCCCACAGTAATCCTTTGCCGGGTTAGGAGAGAGCGAAAAAGTGGCTGCATCTGACGGACCTTCGTCAATGCCGGTCAGTGCGCTGCTCAGTGCTACTGAGCTTTCATTGTCCACCGACCAGAGAAGATGCACACTTTCAGAATTCCACCATTGGTATTGCCACGCCATGTCATCCCACACGGTAAGGATGCGTACCACGTTTTGATAAGTTTGATCGGGCGTTATAAGTGTACCGTAAGCATCGAATGTTTTGGTAACAGTACCGAAGCCTCCGTTTGTTTTCGCGAACGCATCAAAATAGCTTTCGCCGTAATCAAATGGGAATATCAGATCAATCTTCGGATCTGTAAAAATTTCACCGCCCGTGGAACTCATGTTCTGTCCCATTTTATCCATTGAGTTCGTTAGCAGGTTATAGTAATCGTAAATTGACTCACTTGCTGTAAGTGTCATTTTATAGCAATAGTTGGACGAACCCAGAAGAAGCACTGCATAAGGCGTTGTTGCCGGATCAACTATCTCGAATGTTCCATACGCCGCAAGCGGAACGCCTGAGAAATCCCAGATTTGGTTTGCACCTGCGGGGCCGGGGGCAACCGGTCCACCTACCGATATTTCAGCGCTAAAGCCAATGGGTGCCATATTGTCGTGCTGAAGCACAGGCTGCGCCTTAAGCCAGAAAGGGACAGCTAACAAAGCAAGAAAAAGTAATTGTGTTTTCATAAGTTTCAGGTTTTAAATTAAGGTAATTATACATTAGTTTCTCTACTCGTTTGGCTTTTCGATGTCGCCCCGTTTTTAAAGTGGTTTCTGGTCTCCGCTCCATTACTACTGGATCATTACTTTTCCAATCCAGAGTTTTTTAAAATCTTCATCATGCCCGATGTATGTAATACTTTTTTCATTTTTATCATAAACGCTGGTAAAGTCTTTCCTCAGGTAATATTTTCCATCACCCATTTCCTTGAAGGCACTTAAGGAAGAACTTTCGAGATTGATTGTGCCAATCCGGGGGAAATAAAGTGAGTAAAAGGTAGTGTAGCCGGCAAGAGCATCAAGAAAATCAGCATATCCTTTTTTACCTTTTACTTCTAATATCTCCCAGAGTAATTGTTTCCCATCCGAAGACAAGTAGAATTTCTGGCTCATACTGAATATCTCACTCTTCTTGTCGGTATTGATTTTTCCTAATCCGTATTGTGCTCTCAGATTTCCTGCTTTATCGAAATGAAAGCACACAATATCCTCATAGGATTTTGCTGTGACTCCATCTCCCAATTTGGCTGTACCTGTCAATTGGCCGGCAATCAGATAATCACCCGAAGGAGTTACCGTAAATTGTTCAATAAAAAACTTGCTGCCTTTATACGGGCTTGCGCCTTTGTCGCCGGGTGCAGTTTTGAACTTTTCTTTAAAATCAGTGACAGGGGTTGTTGAGGCAAACGTCAACTGATTGCCTGTGAATTTGAGCAAATGGAAGTTATCCATTTTTTCCTGAGATGATTTCTGCCATTTAATATCGGCTAAGTTAGCGCCGCCATCGGTAATGCCGGGATTAAATATTGGCGCATATTCATTGAATACTTTCTCATAAGGTTCGGTTGACTTTGTTGAGCTTCCGCAGAAATAAATATCACCATCCTTTTTATAAGCGACGGTTAGCAGCAATGCTGAAGCAGGACTTTTAAATTCAACCCTGTTTTTGAGGTTGCCCGAAATGTCGAATTCGAAATAAACATATTTCATCAAATCTGCAGCGCCTTTGTTTGGGGCAAATACCATTACAACATCTTCACCGGCAACCTGATCGCAAAACACGAGCGTATAGGACCCATTAAGGTCAATCGGTTTTTCTGTTATTTCCAGTTTGTCATTGAAAAGAAGAACATAAAATTTGTCGTCGGCGTTTTTACCTTTCGATTCTACTTTGGCCAGTGTAAAAACATCACTTTTTTTATAGTCGGCTGAGTTGTAAGAGGCATAACCCAGATAAACCTTTCCGTTATCATTTTTCGGTTTGATGGTTTCCCGTGAAATGATTTTTTTTACGACAAAACGCTGCTTCTCATAATTCCAGGTATTTGTTGCAACCACCTTGCTGAGCTTCAGTTTCATACTCGTTACATCAAATGAGGTACTCCCTCCTACATACGCTGAATAAACAGTACTTTCAAAATCGTCCTTCTGCGTTTTCTTTTCCTGAACATCCTTGCTGTTTATAAAAGTGAGGTTCTTATCGAAGCTATACTCTTCAAAGAACACCTCATTGCTCTTTTTTGAGCCCGGAATTTTATAGGTTATCAACGAATTGCCATCACTATCCTTAATAGCTTCGTACATATAACCTTTAACCGCCTTTGTCGAAAGAGGCTGAACACTTTCACTAAATTCCTGGGCATATGCTCCCAGTGTCGTTATAACGATGAATCCGAACGAAATCAAACTTTTTGTCATGGTTTTGAAGGTGTTAAAGTGGTTAATAAATCATGGTTTTAAATCAGGTGAATTCAAATTTTTGTAAGCCAATGTTTATTGTAAGTCTGGCATTTTAATATTGATGCTGGTGAATCTACTTTTGCTCAGCAAATGAATATATTGTTGCAGTGGTTATCTTCCATTCTCCGGATTTGTTTTTTCTCCAGTTTACTGTAAATATACCAATCGGTGTAGCAACAACTTCTTGATTTATTAAAACTTCAAGTCGATAAGTTCCGGTGTAGCCGGCCATGTCTCTGTGTGTCCACTCCTGAAGTTTAGATGACTTAAGATTGCTGACCAACCGAATATTAGGGCTTATCATTTTGGCAGCTATTTCTTCAATGCCGGTTGCTATCAATTGATCATCTGTGAGCAGTGCTTCATCTTCAAACAGGTTCCTGACTGCTGCCGAATCGTGGTTATTCCAACCATCAGCCCAGTTTGCAACCAGTAAATCGATAGGCGCATTTGTATCAATGGACTCAGTTGACGGTTGGTTGCAGGAAAATAGCATTCCGGCAACAATCAATGAGAAAAGCATTTTTTTCATGGTTGTAAATTTTAAGGTTAAGAGAAAGCATTCTGGCATTTACATAAAATGATTTTCAGGCTTCTGAACAGTCATAACTGGTGCAAAAGCATTGAGAAACAAATGTATAGCAATAAAATCGCCATGTAAGTGTGAAAAAAGTAGTATTGCAGGTATGGTTAAAGGAACCTTAATAAATAACTTCCCCATTTTTAGAAGTACCCCCTTTGCCTCCCCCTCAGCCTTCGACTTCGCTCAGGCTCCGGGAGAGTCTAAAAACATGAAAGTAATCGTCCCCCTGTCATGCTGAGTTGTAACTCAAAAAAAATGAGCATAATGCGAAGATGACAGAGTTTATCGATATCCTTATATATAGTCAGAAAAGTTGCAATTATTACTTCAGTTTATTTTGATCAGGATTAGCCTTGTCTGCTTGTGGCACACAGGCAGGCTTATTGTGCTAAGTGATTTCGCCCTTTCAGGGCTTTTCTTGGTTATCGCACTCCGGTAACACAGGGCTTCGCCGCTGTGTTAACAGATTTCGCCCTTTCAGGGCTAAGGATAAAATAAGCCCTGAAAGGGCGAAATACATTAACGATGGGTGAAGACCATCGTAATGAAACGATCGCCTATTAAAGCCCTGAAAGGGCGAAATACAAAACTTTATGGGGTATTAGAGTAGCAATAGTTACAATAATCTGTCATTGGTAGTTGTAACTCAAAAAAAATTGAGCATAATGCGGAGATGACAGAGTTTATCGATATCCTTATATATAGTCAGAAAAGTTGCAATTATTACTTCAGTTTATTTTGATCAGGATTAGCCTTGTCTGCTTGTGGCACACAGGCAGGCTTATTGTGCTAAGTGATTTCGCCCTTTCAGGGCTTTTCTTGGTTATCACACTCCGGTAACACAGGGCTTCGCCGCTGTGTTAACAGATTTCGCCCTTTCAGGGCTAAGGATAAAATAAGCCCTGAAAGGGCGAAATACATTAACGATGGGTGAAGCCCATCGTAATGAAACGATCGCCTATTAAAGCCCTGAAAGGGCGAAATACAAAACTTTATGGGGTATTAGAGTAGCAATAGTTACAATAATCTGTCATTGGTAGCGGAGTCGAAGCACGAAAGGAGGTAAAGAGGGGGATAAAAAAGTGAACGTTGAATATAGATATGAGCTAAAGCAGTCCCGCTTTACGCAATGCCTCATTACGGCTGCCGGCATGTAGTTTTTCGTAGATATTACGGATGTGGGTTCTCACGGTTTCAACGGAAATAAACAACTTCTCCGCGATGTCTTTATAGCTGAATCCTTTGGCAAGTTGTTGCAGCACTTCTTTTTCACGGACCGAAAGATGATCTTTGGCGTCTTTATAATCAATGTCCTGTTGAAAGGCATTTACCACCTTGCGGGCTACTTCGTTACTCATTGGACTGCCTCCTTTGCGGAGATCATGGAGCGCTTCTATTAGTTTTGCAGCTTCGGTACTTTTCAGAATATAACCGGTAGCTCCGGCTTTCAGGGCTTTAAAAATCCTGTCGGCATCATCGTAAGCGCTTAAAATCATGAATTGAATGTAAGGCCGAATGGGTTTAAGCCAGGTAATAAAATCGATGCCTGATTTTCCGGGTAATTGAATATCGGTCAACACCAATTCAACCTCGTCACCCATATTGTTTTCAAAATAGAGTGTTGCCTCTTCCGCTGTTGCGAAAGTGGCCTGAAGATCAAACTCTCCCGACCCTGCAATCAGGGCAGCCAGGTAGTTCCTGATCTTCTCATCGTCTTCTATGATTACAATGGGTGTCATATTTGACAAAGATAATGCAAGTACGAATCGTAAAAGTGTTAAATAAGTAGTACTCCGTTTTCCAGATCAATACAAAATCTGACGGTTGTGCCTTTTTCAGGAAGCAACCATTCGATGGTTCCCCCAATGTTTTTCATGCGGTTACGCATATTCCTGAGACCATTACCATCAAGTCTTCCCGGTTTTTCAGCTATACCTTTTCCATTGTCAGAAACACTGAAACAGCAAGCATTTTCAACGATTTCAAGACTCAAAATTATGACAGTTGCACCTGAATGTTTCATGGCATTGTTTAAAGCTTCTCTGGTGACAAGATAGAGATTACGTCTTTGTTCATTGCTAAGCCTGATGTCAGGTACAACTTCTGGAAAATCAATGTTAAAGTTGACATCAAAGGATTCAAAATATTTTTGTGACTGCTCACGGGAGTATGCAAGCAGGTTTTCCAGGGTATCGTTTTGCGGATTGAGTGCCCATATGATCTCGCTCATCGACTGCACCAGCGATCGGGCTGAAGTTGCAATCGTAGCAATATCCTTTCTTAATTCCCGGCCATCTTTATGCTGCGTTTGTATCAGTTCGCTCAATAGGGCAATGTGTGTGATGCCGCTGCCAATTTCATCGTGCATATCGGCGCTAATGCGATTGCGCTCATCATCGACTGCAATTTTCTTTTCCAATAGACGCAATTTGCGTTTTGTCTTCATCTGAGATAAGCTGTAAGTCGCATAGATGATGGTTGCAAGGGCAAGCAGTATAATGATTGCTACAAACCATCCGCGTTGCCAGAACGGAGCCTTAATTCTGATATGAAGCGTTTCTTCGTTGCTCCAAACACCACTGGTATTTGATACTTTTAGGCGCAAGGTGTATTTACCCGGAGGAAGATTTGCATACCTGGCCGTTCCAACCTCGGTGGAAATCCACCCTGCATCCCAACCCTGGAGCATATACCGGTATTTATTCGCTTCGGGCCTTGTATAATCCAGTGCCGCGAATTGAAAGTTAAAATCATTGCGATCGTATGGAACAGAAAGGGTTCGATTGGCCATGCTGGCTGAATCTTTTTGATATGCAATTTCATTTATTTTAATGCTGGTAATTGCTGCAGCGGGTTTTATCTGTTCCCTGCCCGAATAGCCGGGGTTGAACCAATTGAATCCTTTTACTCCACCAAAGTAGAAAGTTCCGGTTTTGCTTTTGTAGAATGCCTGCGAATTAAATTCGTTACTCTGCAATCCATCCTGATATGAATAGTTTTCGAACTGGTTAAGTTTCCTGTCGAAATAGCTTAATCCCTTGTTTGTACTTAACCAGATGTTCCCTTTTGAATCTTCAAGCGAGCCATAAACATGGTTATTAGCAAGTCCGTTTAGTTCATTCCACAGGCGATAGGCATGTGTTACCGTATTGAAGCGAATGAGTCCTTTGCGGCTTCCAATCCACAGTATTCCCGGCAGGATTTCATCTTTTCGAACACTCAGCAGATCGAAGTCCTGAAGAAATGACTTAACAAATTTATATTCGCCGTCAATCTGCTCAAACTGGTACAATCCAAGGGTCCGCAAGGTTGCATAAAGCATTTTATCAGGAATCTCTTCAATATCTGAAGTCTGGGAAGTAAGTTGTGGATTGTTGCGAAAGTATTGGCCTTTGTAACTGTCATTCCTTTCCTTTTTGATTAAAATGATTCCAATGGAAGTTGCTGCCAGTATATCGCCATTTTCTAACTGTTTAAGCTTATTTACAAAGTTATTGACCATTGGAAATAGTTCTGGCAGGTTTTCAATGGGGATGGTTTTAAAGGATTTTTCTTTCTCATTGAATAATGAAATACCGCCGCTGCTGCCAACCCAGAAGTTCCCTTCCCTGTCCTTTAGTATGCTTCCAACGATATTGCCGGGAATACTTTTGCTGTTTCCCGGTTCGTGCTGATAGTTGGTCAGCACATAAGTATCAGGATCATATATACTTAGCCCATTAGTTTGCGATCCAAACCATATCCGCCCTATTTCATCTTCATAGAAGCATTTTGTAAAGTAGTCTTTGAGAAGCGGGTAGTCACCATCTGCGAGGGGAAAGATGTTGAATTTTGGTTGTTTCAGATCAAGCCTCGCCACGCCGCCGCCATCTGTGCCAATCCATAAATTATCATTCCGGTCGATAAACAGACAAGTGGTCAAATCAAACGGCAGAGACTTGCTTTTTGAATTGTCATGATGAAATTCATGAAAATGGTTATCCTTTTCATCATAGTAAAACAAGCCTTTACCTCTCGCTGTCATCCACAACCGGCCGTAATTATCGCGCAGGCCATCGAAGGAATAAAAGGTAGTTTTCTCTCCGTTAATCAGTTTAATAATGGTGTCGTTTCGCTCTTCTTCTTCATACCGGTATATGAGTTTTTCATCATAAGCAAGAATTTTCAGGTTTCCTTCAAAAAAGTAGGCATGAGGCGGATCGTCATCTGATTGCGCTGTATATTTAAGTGATTTTTTATCAAAAACTAAATAAGGATCTTTTTCGCTGCCACTTCTGAACCAGATATTTCCTGCAGAATCATTATCAATAAAATTCAGTGCAAATCCGCTGTGCCCTTCACCTACCGGCATAGGATATTGTTTTATGCGGCCGTCGGTAATATTAAATCTAAAGATACCATGAATGACATTATACATCCAGATATTGTTGGTTTCATCCAGATAAACACATTGAAATTCAGCATTGCGGTATCTCTTTGTGTCAAAGGTTTTTACACGAGTAACTGCTTCTTTGAGAACATCCCATTTATAGAGACCACTTTCATTGCTGTACCAAATGTTTCCTGCTTCGTCCTCCAGAATTTTACCTCTGACATTATTGCGTACATTATCGTTATCATTATTCGTGGAATAATCGTAGGTAATCAGATTTTTCCCATCGTATCTGCACAAACCATCTGCTGTTCCAAACCACATAAACCCTTTTTTATCCTGAAGTATGCTGTAAACCGAGTTGTGTGGAAGCCCGTTGTTGATGTTAAGATTTTCAAAACGAGGAAATATGGGTTGGGAAAATGAATTTAAACAGAAGAAAACAGTAAAGGCCGGGAAAATAAAATACTTCGACAAGGTTGTCACCAGCCCCAGGCACAAACAATAGAAATTAACTCCATACATCTTTATTGGGTCGCTCAATGTGTTGGTATTATTTTCAAATCATAAAACTATCAGGATCATTTTACTTCAGAATGCAAAACCTGATTAAGCCAACCAAAAGCTAGAATAAGAAAGGTAAATTTCCAGCTAAGGAATATAAACATTACCGGAGGAGGAATTGTTGCAGGCCTATATATTTGAATTCAGATACAATCAGAATTTCTGGCAAATTATCACCCTCTTTAAATCTAGAATGCACTCACCATACATTATTTCAAAAAAATCTTCTACCTTTGCACCCTCTAAAGCGAACCTGAATGTATTTGGGCTAGTTAATTGAAAATGAATTAACAACAATCAAACTATACACTTTACAATGAATATTGAACTGCAGCACACCGGTGACCTGACCGCAACCATCAAAATTGACCTGTCGCCAGCCGACTATGAAGAAAAAGTAATGAAAGTGCTGAAAGACTATCAGCGCAAAGCTCAGATGCCGGGTTTCAGACCGGGTAAAGTTCCTTTCGGGATGACAAAAAAGCTTTACGGACAGGCTGTTACTGCAGATGAAATCAACAAACTGCTTGGCGAAACCCTCGAAAGTTTTGTTAAAGAGCAGAACCTCAGCATACTGGGCAATCCATTACCCAATATGGAAATGACTCCTGAAGTTGACTTTAACGAGCCAAAAGAAATGAGTTTCTTTTTTGATCTCGGACTTAACCCTGAATTTGAAATTTCGCTCGAAAACATAGCTGCGATCCCTTATTACAACATTGAAATATCTGATGAAGCAGCCGGAAAATACCTCGAAGATCTGCGCCAGCGCAATGGCGAGCTCAGCGAAGTAGAAGTAGCTGAAAAAGGTGACCTGCTTAAAGGTGAATTAGCCGAATTGGATGCTGAAGGCAATCTGAAAGAAGATGGCATTTCAAGCACAGGTTCAATCAAACCCGAAGTTTTCGCGAATGAAGAAATTCAGGCTTTATTTATCGGTGTAAAACCTGGCGATGTTGTGAAGTTTAACCCTATGAAAGCTTCAGGAAATGCAACTGATGTAGCCGCAATGTTAGGTATTGACAAGGAAGAAGCTGAGGAACTGGAATCAGATTTTAACTTTACAGTTACCACCGTAAACCGCATGGTTCCGGCAGAAGTAAATGCCGATTTGTTTGAGAAAATCTATCCGGGCGTTGAGATTGCTGATGAAGCTGAACTTCTGGCACAAATTAAAAAGGATGCAGCCGGATCGTTTGTTACTGAAAGTGACAAAAAATTCTTTAATGATGCCGTAAAAGCTCTGATCGAAAGTTCTGGCATTCAGTTGCCCGATGAGTTTCTGAAACGCTGGTTGGTTGATGTTAATCAGGAGAAAACCACAGCAGAAGAAATTGAAAAACATTATGATGACTACGCACGCTCAATGCGCTGGCAGCTGATTGAAAACCGCCTGATCAAAGAATATGGAATTGAAGTTTTGGAAGAGGACATCAAAAATGTATTCCGCGGTTATTTCCAGAGACCAGGCAGCAGCGAAATGGACGAAGATATGATGAGGCGTATTGATGGCATCGTTGATTCTTTTATGAAAAATAAAGAGGATGTTCGCCGCATCAACGACCAGATTTTTGAGCAGAAACTGATGGCAGTTCTGAAAGAAAAAATGACAACAGAAGTGAAATCAATGAATTATGAGGATTTCGTAAAAATGGCTTCAGTAAAATAAGCTGAACCTTAAATATTTAAAAAGCCCGCACTGTTGCGGGCTTTTTTTTATGGATTGATAAACCGGTTTTCCCGGTTTAATCTTACTATGAGAAAAAATTAACTTCCTCGTTTAAGACACATTTTATATCCCCCTCTTTTCCCCCTTTTTGGAAAAGGGGGACGATTACTTTCGTTTTTTAAGACACATTAGTTTGCAGAAAGTCCGTTTGGATGAGGTACTCAAGCGGGGAAGTTATTTCGACAGGATATTTTTACTATGAAACACGTTTCACATCACCATAAACGGCACTGCAGCAGATTGTCCGCGGCTGATTACCCTGAGGATGTAATAACCGGGATTCAGATTACGGGTAAAAATACTGAACTCAGGCCCGGTTGCAGTGCCGATACGACTCACAATTCCTGCCGGATTCAGAATCTGATAACTTACTTCGCCGGAAGCAGAAGCCCATTGAACCCTTGCCTGATCAGTCACCGGGTTGGGGAAGATTTTAACTTCATCCTCCGGCGAGACAACATCTTTTACTCCAATGGTATTTTTGGCTACGATTTCAACAATTCTGTCGTCACCTGCCCTTGGTGTTCCACGGCCGTCGCGGTTGCTTACCGCAATAAAAACCCTGCCATCGGGGCTTACACACACATCCCGTAGCCTTCCCCAATAACCATCAAACCAGTTGGATACTTCTGTTACGGATTGCCCGTCGGCGCTTAGTTTAAGGCTCACCATTTTCGATGCCTTCAGCGCAACCATCAGCATTGAGCCCTGCCATTCGGGAATTGCAGCATGGTAGTAATAGTCAATTCCGGCAACGGCCAGAGTGGGCGTCCAGGCGTAAAGTGGCTCTTTCACATTATTCTCCTGACAAAAAGTAATTTCATCCGGAAGATCGCAGAAACCATTTACCGAAGGCCAGCCATAATTGCGGTTAGCTTCAAGCAGGTTGAACTCATCGTCGCTGTTCGGTCCGTGTTCCGAGCCATAAAGAAAGCCCTGCGGAGTAAATGCAAGCCCCTGTGAATTGCGGAGTCCAAAAGCGCAGATGTAGCTTGCCGGGTTTGGATTGTCGGATGGAATTGTTCCGTCAGGATTGATTCTGAGAATTTTACCGGCCAGTGAGTTCATATTTTGGGAACTGGACGTATTTCCTGCATCACCGGTTGACATGTATAATTTGTTGTCAGGTCCGAATACCAGCCTTGATCCGTTGTGAAATGAATTTGCGGGAATGTTATTGATCAGCGTTGAGCCTTGTTCGAGGACAGAACCATTCCAGATGTATCTAACAAGCCGCTCTCTGATTGCAGATCCCTCGGTGTAATTATAAACCAGATAAACCCATGGAGTGCTGCTGAAATCGGGGTGCAACGCCATGCCAAGAAGTCCGGCTTCGCCATATTCAAATGCGTCCTCGATGGTAAGAATCAGCTGTTTATTGCCCGTTTCCGGATTCAGGCGGTTCACACGGCCCGGCCTTTCGGTAAACCAGATGTAATTGTCGGGCCCCCAGAGGATTTCCCAGGGAGTTTCAATACCTGTTACTATGGTGTTTGTATCAATGGGCGTATTGCCTATAAACAGCTGACTCTCCGACTTTTTCGAGCATCCGAACGAAAGTACGATGATTATTATGAGTGGGAAAAAGAACGGTTTGTGTTTCATGATGAAAGATTTTCTAATAATTAAACACAGGTTTTGGCATATTGTTGAATGGTTTGTGGCATGGATATTTCACAGCAATTTCAATGATGCTAAAAGCGGCATTGCTACCGACCGAAGGGAGCAACAAATAGCCGTTGAACGGCATTAAACCCGACCGAAGGGAGCAACAAATTGCGGCTGAGCGGCATTTGCAATGCCGCTCTGAACACTGGATAATTTGCAATTATCCGGACGGCAGCCTGAAATAACACCAACATATTGCCTTTTTGCAACGGTTCAGCCGCAAATTTTAATTGAATTGCAAATTCAATAATGTTCAAAGCGGCATTACAAATGCCGCTTAGCAGGGGGAGCAACAAAATGCGGCTGAGCGGCATTTGCAATGCCGCTCTGAACACTGGATAATTTGCAATTATCCGGACGTCAGCCTGAAATAACACCAACATATTGCCTTTTTGCAACGGTTCAGCCGCAAATTTTAATTGAATTGCAAATTCAATAATGTTCAAAGCGGCATTACAAATGCCGCTTAGCAGGGGGAGCAACAAAATGCGGCTGAGCGGCATTTGCAATGCCGCTCTGAACACTGGATAATTTGCAATTATCCGGACAGCAGCCTGAAACAACATCAACATATTGCCTTTTTGTAACCGATCAGCCGCAAATTTTCATTGAATTGCAAATTCAATGATGTTCGAAGCGGCATTGCAAATGCCGCTTAGCAGGGAGCAACAAATTGCGGCTGAGCGGCATTACAAATGCCGCTTAGCAGGGAGGCATTGCAACCGACCGAAGGGAGCTCAGCGAGGCTAAATGCCGCTTAGCCAGGCGTGATTTTTATATCAGAAAAATAAAAATTAGGCTACTGGCAGAGCAAAGCAAAAAATACTATCTTTGCAGTCGCTTTTCGCGGATGTGGCGTAATTGGTAGCCGCGCCAGACTTAGGATCTGGTGTCGAGAGACGTGGGGGTTCGAGTCCCTTCATCCGCACAAGTTTTGAACCCGCTGTTGCGGGTTTTTTTTATGCCAGTTAGGATTGCGAAGAAAATTTCATTGAAAATAAACTCCTTGGAAACTCACGCTTCGCCCCGCTGGAGCTTTTAAAATCGCTGCAATATTACTTACTACCAACGCTGCGCCCCTCTGGGGCAAAAAATTCTGTAAGACCTTTTGGGCTGAAGCAAGATCAGAAAAAACAGTATAAAATACCAGTAAGGGAAATGTTGGTAACATACAGCATCACGCTATAGATAAATCTCAAGCGAGGTGAAACTTGGTAGTCAGGAATAAACACGAAAGAAAATAAGCCCCAGAGGGGCGCAGCGTTGGTAGCCTAAAGCATTACGACTGAACATAAAGCCCCAGAGGGGCGCAGCGTAAAAATTAATTATAACAATTTCGCTTAAAAAAATGATTATTAAATTTCAACAGGAGGCAAATCAATAAAATCAAACAAATATGGTGCTTTGAATTCAATTTCAAACTCTCTTAGAAAACCCATGTATTCTTCTTCGAAAGATTTTCTGCGATGATGCTCTTGTTGATTAATGATATAATTTATCACCTTATCCCGATCACTGTGACTATATGAAAATGCCCCATATCCTGTTTGCCAGGAGAATTTGAAAGGGGTCAACTTGTTGTCTTTAATGTATTTGTTAGAAGATGTTTTAATTTCCTCAACCAGATTTGGAATCAATTGATTCACATTATATCCAATAAAAATGTGAATGTGATCAGACATTCCATTAATTCTGAGCATCTTATGATTATTCTGCTGTACAATCCCGGTAATGTACTGATATAATTGATCTCGCCATGCTTTCCCGATTAAGCTATCACGATTCTTAACAGCAAAAACAAGTTGGATATTTATGTCTATGTTGGTATTTGCCATAGTTATGAGATTTTATTTGATATTTTTTTTCTCTTTACAAGTCAGATGACAAATATATCATAAAATGTGCAAATTATTTAAAAATAAACATAAACTCACGCTGCGCCCCGCTGGGGCTTTTAGAATCGCAGCAATATTACTTACTACCAACGCTGCGCCCCTCTGGGGCTAGACATCCTAAAAGCCCATTTGGGCTGAAGCGAGGCAGGAAAAAATGTTAAAACAACCAGAAAAAATATAAATGCTTATCTGGGTGAACCTTTTTTAGCCAAAAATAAATACGAAAGAAAAATAAGCATTGGTAGCCTAAAACATTACGAATGAAACTAAAGCCCCAGAGGGGCGCAGCGTTGGTAGCCTAATGCAATACGACTGAACATAAAGACCCAGTGGGGCGCAGCGTAATAATTAATCTGAGGCTAAACATTCTATAAGCCCTTTTGGGCTGAAGCAAGATCAGAAAAACTCCTATTTCACAATCCTATCCTTAAACACCTTTTCGAACTTCTCTAATTTCGGCACAATCACAAAATTGCAATATGCTGCGTTTTTGTTGTTGTTGAAGTAGTTCTGGTGGTATGATTCGGCTTTGTAAAATGCTTTAAATTCACTGATTTCAGTAACAATAGGGTTATTCCATGCTCCGCTGGCATCAAGTTCAGCTTTGATGTTTTCTGCTGCTGATTTCTGCGCTTCGCCGTGATAAAAAACTACCGAACGGTATTGTGTCCCCACATCAGCTCCCTGACGGTTAAGTGTAGTAGGATCGTGGGTCTTCCAGAATATTTCGAGCAGGGCTTCAAAAGCAACTTCCGCTGGATCGTAGGTAATCTGTATCACTTCGGCGTGTCCAGATGCGCCTGAGGAAACCTGATCATAGGTAGGGTTTGGTCTGGCACCGCCGGAGTATCCCGAAACTACGGACTTAACGCCTCTTACACGTTGAAAAATGGCTTCGGTACACCAGAAACAGCCTGAACCAAAGGTGGCGGTATCTAATCCAATATTGTTGTTTTCCATTGAAATCTCATTTTTAGTCACAGCATTGCCGGAATTGCAGGCCAGCAGCGTGGTCAGCATAATCAGGGGCAATATCCATAATGTTGTTTTCATCTTTTTATTGAAACAACAAAAGCAGCGCTTCCATGTTCAATGGGGCACTGCTTTAGAGAGGTTGAGAAACGTTAAAAATATATAACAATGTCGTTTACCTTTTATTGATGTTTTTGTTAAAATGAGCGTTGTGTGCTTCAACTCCGCTACCAATGACAAATTGTTTGTCCGATCCTTCGACTCCGCTCAGGAGGACATCGTATAGAATGGATAATTAGTACATTAAGATGATGCAGTGTACACTATAAACGAATGTCACACTGAGCGGAGTCGAAGTGTTTAAACGCTTGATTTAACTGTCATCTCCGCATTATGCTCAAATCTTTTTTGAGTTACAACTCAGCATGACATTGTAAATATTTGATTGTAAATGTATTAAGAAGAAGCAACGCTATCCTAACACGAATGTCACACTGAGCAGCCTGCCCTGAGCTTGTCGAAGCGGTCGAAGTGTCTGAACGCTTGTTTACCTGTCATTTAAGCAACACCAACACTTTATCCAGCCATAATACCGCAAAGCTGAAACAGCACCCTTGCACCCACATTGCCATCCCAGCCATCATCACCAGGTGCAACTTCGCAAAGGTCAAAACCAATAATTTCTTTTCCGCTGTCTTTGAGCACATTGAGCAGATGCATCAACTCTTCATATTGCAAACCGCCAGGCACCGGGGTTCCTGTATTCGGGCAAAGTGCAGGATCCAATCCATCAATATCCACAGAAACATGAACCTTTTGAGGAAGCTTACCCACCATTTCCCGGCAAAGCTGATCCCAGTTTTCACCTTTAAAAATCCGTTTGCGGGTTTCACGATCGAAATAAACCGAAACACGCTCACTGTTTGTTTTTACATAATTATTTTCCTGCTCACAATAATCCCTGATTCCGACCTGCACAATCCGGCTGATTTGTGGAACCATCTCCAGTGCATTGTAAAAAATTGAGGCATGAGAGTAGGTAAAACCTTCGTACGCAATCCGCAGATCGAGGTGAGCATCAATATGCAGAATGCCAAATTCCTTATGATTTTCGCCCTGCATCTGAATGTATCCCAACGGAATGCTGTGATCGCCACCCACAAGCCCCACAAGTTTGCCACGTTCTTTCCAGTACTCCGCCCTTTCCCTGACCCATGAATTCATCATCGCACAAGCTTCATTCACCCATTCCTGCCTTTCGCGAAGGATGGAATTTGCGGAAATATCTTCACCTTCTTCAATGGCTTCAATAATGGATTGTGCGTCGTCTTTGGCTTTTCTGCCAAGCATAATCAGCTCATCAGGACAAGTATCCATAAAAATTCCCCGTTTCCAGAGCTCCGGAAAATCGTGGTGGTGAAGGTCTATCTGTGCAGATGCTTCCTCAACAGCCAAAGGGCCGTTTCCGGTGCCGGAACCAAAGCTGACGGTCACTTCCCAGGGCACTGGTATAATAATTATATCGGATTGCTCAGCTGTAAATGGAAGACCAAAAAGTCCTGTTTCCAATGACGCGGCAGCATTGGGGTTAAAAGAGGCAATTATTTCTTCTTTTGTTTTGTTTGTCTGCATAAATCACTACATCTGAAAATGGACTGCAAAAGTAGTCATAAGGACTTAATGTAGTTTGTTAAATGCAATCTATCCAACATAAAAAAATACCCGGAATATTATCACCCGGGTATTTGAATTAATAAGGAAATCAATTGCTGGAATTACGCACTGTTGGAATGTTGTACAAAGCTTCAGGGCTTGTCAGCGCTTCCGCCAACATTACCAAATGGAGAGCCCAGATAAACCGGTTCCAGTTCTGTTGTCTTGTTTCTGGTTACAGAAACATTTTTTAGAGTTACCTCAGTAAAACCTTTGGTACGGGGATAATAAACAATGGTATAATTCCCTTGCTGAATGCCTTTAATCATAAAGAATCCATTGGCATCGGGTATCCCCAGCCTTTTTACTGATTCATTGTAAACAGCCACCACCGGCATAGCTTCAGCCGGAAAAACACTGCCGGTAATTATTCCGGTTGCCAGATCAGAGGCCAGATTGAAAACCGGATCCAGTTCAAAGTTGCCATCTGCCGGAGATTGTT
>DHVX01000013.1 GCA_002412885.1 Bacteroidales bacterium UBA5197 | reverse complement strand
CCAAAAGAATAAAAGCGCTGTATCCTTCCATTCCGATTGTTGTGCTTACCTCATTTTCACGCGAGGTTTCCATCACCATCGCCAACGAAGACCATTCGGCCATCGATTATGTTTTCAGCTGGCTTGGCAATGCAGATATTTTGCTGGCCATCATCAAACTGATTGAGGACAAAATGAATGCCGAGCACGACATTCAGGATGTAGGCGTTATGGCTATTTTGCTGGTTGAAGACTCAAAACGGTTTTATTCGAGCTACCTTCCGAATATCTATAAAATCATTTTTAAGCAATCAAAGTCATTTATGACGGAAGGCCTGAACGAGCACCAGATGATGCTGCGTATGCGTGGAAGGCCGAAGATTTTACTCGCCACCACCTACGAAGAAGCAATCTTCTATTACGAAAAATACAAGAATAATCTTTTGGGCATCATCACAGATACATCGTACCCCCGCAATGGTGAGCAGGATAAAATGGCAGGTTTCCGGCTTGTGGATAAGGTGAAGCGAGATGATGAATTTATGCCTATCCTAATGCAGTCCAGCGATCTGGCCAATCAGCCAATCGCCAGAGAAAAGCGGGTTGGATTTATACACAAGCACTCAAAAACCCTTTCCATAGAGCTGCGCAATTTTGTAATGAATTATTTTGCTTTCGGTGATTTCCAGTTTGTAGATCCTGACACAAGAAAAGAAATTACCAGAGCCACCGATCTCAAATCGCTGCAGCAAAAGATTTTTGAAATTCCTGATGCTTCACTTGAGTATCATGTGTACAGAAATCACGTTTCAAAATGGCTGAATGCCAGGGCATTGTTTCCGCTTGCTGAATTGTTTAAGGATTTGCGTCCCGACGATTTCAGTGATTTGGACGAGATACGCCGTTTCGTTTTCGATGCAATTGCAACCTTCAGGCTGAATAAAGCGCGGGGAATTATTGCTGAATTTAACCGCGATAGTTTCGACGAATACCTTAGTTTTACCAGGGTAGGGCAGGGGTCAATCGGGGGAAAAGCCCGTGGTCTTGCTTTCCTTGATTCTTTGATAAAACGAAACCGCCTTCTTGATAAATGGCAGGATGTGGTGGTGTCGATTCCCCGCACAGTGGTGCTTGGCACTGATATTTTTGATGAATTCATGGAAGACAACAATCTGTATAAGATTGCACTATCCAACATCCCCGACGATGAAATTCTTGAACATTTTACATCAGCCCGCTTGCCTTTCAGACTTCATGAGGATTTGTACACCTTTATTACTGTGGTTAAAAAGCCGATTGCTGTCAGGTCGTCGAGTCTGCTCGAAGATTCATACTATCAGCCCTTTGCGGGAATTTATTCAACGTACATGGTTCCAAATTTTATTGATGATGAACGATTGACCATCGAAAATCTGAGCAATGCCATAAAGAGTGTTTATGCATCGGCTTTTTATCACGATTCAAAGTCGTACATGATGGCTACTTCCAATATTATTGACGAGGAAAAAATGGCCATTGTTCTTCAGGAAGTTACCGGATCACCTTATGGCGATCGCTTTTACCCGACATTGTCAGGTGTTGCCCGATCCATAAATTTCTATCCCATCGCACCCGAAAAGCCTGAAGATGGCATCGCAAATATCGCGCTTGGGCTCGGTAAATTTATCGTTGATGGAGGACTTACCTTGCGTTTTTCGCCCCGATATCCCCGCAAGGTATTGCAACTTTCGGTGCCTGAGCTGGCGCTGAAGGAAACCCAGAAAAGTTACTATGCACTCGATCTGAAACCAGGATCATTTACCCCTACCACCGACGACAGCTCAAACCTGCTTCACCTTAATATAACTGAGGCCGAAGCAGATGGTTCGCTGCGAAATATTGCTTCTACTTTCGATTTTGAAACCAATATGCTTCGCGAAGGAATGCTCAGCAAAGGCAAACGTATCATAACTTTCACCAATATTCTTACTCACAATATTTTTCCGCTTGCCGAAATCCTTTCTACCCTGCTGGAAACAGGTCAGAAAGAGATGAGCAAACCGATTGAGATAGAATTTGCAGTTGAACTGAGCCGCAAAAAGGGCGTGCCTTCGCTCTTTAATGTACTTCAGATCAGGCCAATTGTGGACAGCCGCGAGGCCATTGATGTTGAGCTTGAGAATCTGGCAGAAGAAGATACACTCATTTATGCCCATCATGCGCTTGGCAATGGAATTATCCGCGATATTTACGATATTGTTTATGTCAAGCCGGAGTCTTTTAATCCATCTGAAAATAAGCATACTGCAGAACTTATCGGCCAGATCAACGAAAAATTTATTGAAGAAAAGCGCGGTTATGTGCTTGTAGGTCCGGGGCGTTGGGGCAGCAGCGACCACTGGTTAGGCATTCCCGTAAAATGGCCACAGATTTCAGCAGCCAGGGTAATCGTGGAATCAGGTCTCGAGAATTATCGCATCGACCCAAGTCAGGGAACCCACTTTTTTCAGAACCTCACTTCATTCAGGGTGGGATATTTTACCATCAATCCGTTCATAAAGGATGGTCATTATAATCTCGGCTTCCTTTCGGAACAACCGGCTTTTTACGAGGACAATGTTATCCGTCATGTCAGATTTAACAGGCCTTTGGTTATTATGATTGATGGAAAGAAAAATCTTGGGGTTGTGATGAAGCCCGGCCAGGAGTAAAATGAACTTTACCTGCATTTTGAATTGTCTTAATAAACTTTATATTTGTGTGCTCCATTCAGGCAACGTATAAGTGTTTGTTTTTTAAACCTTAATTCAAATTGATGAAGAAGATTTACACACTGCTTATTTTGGCTTTATTTGGTTTTGCAGCCTGCGAGAAGGATAATGCCGATGCATACTCTTACAACAGCTCATCCACAATCTATTCGAGCGAAAATTCTACCCGTTTTAAAGAGTTGCTGCTGGTGCTGAAGCCATATGTAATGATCAATGGTCAGAAGAAATACGTTGTTACCGAAACGGTTTACAATGTAAAACTGACAGTCAATGGAAAAACATGGGGTAGTTTCGACTCGTATGATGTAAATACTTCCTTGTATGTCAATTCATCGCAAGGCAATTATCAGGTTTCAGATACCGCTGTGAGGTATGCAGTTATAGCACCATTTCAAAGTATAAAAGACACATTGACCACCGCCGGCGAGTATGCACAATTGCTGAACAATATTTTTGTACTGGAGCCGGGGTTTTACTTCTGCAAAGTAGAATCGTTTGAAATCAGAGATCTAAGCGGGGCAGTCCGTAAGTTTGATACTCCGGTGTTGCAGGCAGTTGAAATAAAAGAAAACAGCCGCAGTGCATTTTTGGGTGAATTTGAAGTTTTAATCTATTGATGCTATGAAAATCAGGATAATTTTACTTTCCGTAATGGTTGCCTTACTTACAGTTTCCTGTACCGAGCGCGGTACATTGGTTGTGAAGAACAAGCTCAGCAATGTCAAGCTTGAGAGCATCAGCTTCGGTGATTTTGCTGTTTATGGTTCACTGCTTCCGGGTGAAACATCTGAGGAGCTGGTAATCAAAGAGTTTGAGGATGCCTTTCCATTTCGCAATCAGCTTGAATTTTACATGACTTCAGGCAGCAACACTGTATATCTGAAAACAGCAGAAACCTTTGAACTTGATTACGATCAGGATCTTGTTATTGAAATCAATGACTCAACCGTGGTGATAAATCCGGCATTGGAGTAGCGTGTTGGCATGAGTTTTACGAGTACATCATTTATGCACGTGTCAGGGGCTCGTGCAAACGGGTGTGCGCTGGCTGACGTGTGTTGAGAGACTCACTTTATGCCTTTTTTGAATAACAGTCAATTAATTTGCTAAGAACAATACAGATGAAAAATTCACTTCAAGTAGCCTGCCTTTTCAGTTTATTCATTGTAATAAATCCTTTAATTGCATTTGCCTGCACGGGTATTTCATTAAAAGCAAAAGATGGAGGAGTTGTAGTTGCCAGAACTGTAGAATGGGCGCTAAGCGATGCACAGCACAATAAAATAATGATTGTGCCCCGGCAGAAAACCTTTTCAGGGCAAACGCCTGATGGTTATAATGGAAAAAAATGGACCGGTAAATACGGTTTTGTCTCACTTACTGCTTATGGTCAGGCCTATGGCCCTGATGGACTGAATGAAGAAGGCCTTTATGTTGGGGTGTATTATTTGCCTGGTTTTGCTGAATATGCCGTTTATGAATCCGGTAAAGCCGATATATCAATGAGTGTTGGGGATTTTATGCAATGGATGCTCTCCTCATTTAAAACGGTGAGTGAAGTGGAGCAATCGCTTGATGAAATAATTGTGGTGAATGTTGTAAATGAAGAATTTGGCGGAGCAGCCCTGCCTTTTCATTTCAAAATAAGTGATCCTTCGGGAGAAAGTATTGTGATTGAGATTGTTAATCATGGCGAAATGAAAGTGTATAAACCTTTTCTTGGCGTAATCACAAACTCACCCACCTATGACTGGCATCTGACAAATCTGCGCAATTATCTTTTCCTTTCGCCTGAACCTCAGAATAACCTAACGATCGATAACTTTAACCTCACTCCTTTGGGCGGTGGTTCAGGATTTATGGGACTTCCCGGTGACTTCACACCACCATCCCGATTTATCAGGGCTGCAGCATTTTCGGCTTCAGCCAGGCCGCTTGAAAACACCACCGAAGCAGTTTTTGAGGCTTTCCGGATTTTAGATAATTTCAATATTCCTCTGGGATCTCTGGTGCCTGTATCTCATATTCCCGGCGATATAGTGAGTGCAACACAAATTACAACGGCCTCTGATCTGAAAGAAAAGGTCTTTTACTATCACACCATGTGGAACCGTGAAATCAGAAAAATAGATCTGAAACAAATTGATTTTTCTGCTGTTAAAGAGCAGGTTATTGACGATGATCAGGAGAAATCAAACAGAACGAAAGACATTACAGGTTTTTTGATCGGAGATGTGCAAAATCCGGCCAATTGTATTGGATTAAAAGGCTATGCATGGTCTGTTGTTAAAAACCAATGTATCCGCTTTGCTGAAAAAGGCACTGCATTTTTTGCTTACAATCCAAAAACCGGTGCATCTGATTCTGATGAATTTGCTTATGTTGTGATCTCAGATGACAAACTGAAAGCTGAAGTGTTTTTCAGCTTTTTAACCGACAAGCCAATTGTAATGGATGCACAGCATGTTACTGAAGGCGAAATTATGCCTGTTCTTTTTGAAAACAGAACCGAATTGCTGAAAATCAGGTTTTACAAAGATGTTTACCAGATTCTTTATAATAACGAAGTGAGATTTATTCACCCCTGGTCAAGTGCAGAAGGATTAGGTTATGAATTAAAAAAACCATGAAGATGAAAAAGAAAATTGTTTCTTTTGCTTTGGTTGGATTGATATTTTGCGGAGGATTATTTCCTGCTGATTCATTTGGTCAGCAGGGCAAATTACTCCCCGGATTCGATAAAGCGGAGTTTCTGGAATTATTGAAAATATCTTCCCGGCAGGGCGACTCACTTTACAATCCCGATTTGCCGCCACCGTTGGTTTACAATCAAATCTATCGCTCTCAGAAAATGGGACTGGATAACAGATGGGATTTATGGGTGTCAGATCAATCACTTGCCGTGATCAGCATCAGAGGTACTACCGCTGAAACAATTAGTTGGCTGGAGAATTTTTATGCAGCAATGGTTCCTGCAAAAGGCCGGTTAAAATTAAGCAACGATTTCAGCTTTGATTATCATCTCAGCGACGACAATAAAGCCGCAGTGCACACAGGATGGCTCATCGCGACTGCGTTCCTTTCAAGAGATATCTTGCCAAAAATAGATTCACTGGCCAACAAAGGGTTTCGGGAATTTTATATTATGGGTCACAGTCAGGGAGGTGCCATTGCTTATCTTATTACTGCTCACTTTTTGAATCTGCAAAAGCAGAATCTGCTTCCGGATGATTATGTTTTTAAAACCTACTGCAGTGCAGCGCCCAAACCCGGAAACTTGTATTTTGCCTATAGTTTTGAAAATATGACCAAACCAGGATGGGCATTCAATGTGGTTAATTCGGCCGATTGGGTTCCCGAATCTCCTTTTTCAATTCAAACAACCATGGATTTCAATCCGTCAAATCCATTTGTAAATGCAAAAAGCACCATCAAAAAAGCGCCGTTGTTTAAGCGAATGGCTATGAATTATTTCTATAACAGCCTCGATAAACCAACCCGAAAAGCCAATAAACGTTTTCAAAAACAGTTGGGAAAAACGCTGGGGGGATTTATTAAAAATACGCTACCGGAGTTTGAAATACCAAAATACTATAACTCAAATAATTACACAAGAGCCGGACAGAATATCGTGCTTTTTGCTGATGAAGACTATTACAGGCTTTTTCCCGATAATCCTGATAATGTATGGACGCATCACATGTTTGAAGCTTATCTCTATTTGACCGAAAAATATTAGCGGTGCACCACCAAACGGGGCAGGACATCAATCAGATCGGTAGAAAATTGATGAGAATTCTGATTTCCTGACTTAGTAAATCAAAAAGCGGTTGAAGGATTTCAGTTTTTTTTGAATTGATGAATGCTCTACCGGCACGAATAACTGATTGCAATTTTCCATGCAGAACTTATCGCCCGTTTTAAACGCCGGCTGCCATTCGCTGATCTTATAACTTTCTAATTCCCATCCACCAGATATGCCCTCAGACCTTCAGTTTGTGGGTTCTTGAAAAGTTCTTCCGGGTCTCCCTGTTCGATAATTTCACCATCAATCATAAAAATTGCATGATCGGCCAATCGTATGGCCTGCCTGAGCACGTGCGTTACCAGGATAATGGTGTAATGCTTTTTGAGGTCTTTAAACAGATTTTCGATAATCTTGCTTGAAATCGGGTCAAGCGCCGAAGTAGGTTCGTCGGCCAGGATAATACTCGGTTTTACAGCAAGCCCCCGGGCCAGGCAAAGTCGCTGCTGCTGACCGATAGAAAGACTGGTGGCCGGGGCATTCAAACGGTTTTTAACCTCTTCCCACAGCCCAACTTCGCGCAGGTGTTTTTCAACACTGAAATCTATCAGTTTGCGGTCGCGAACACCTTTGAGTTTAAGTCCATACGATACATTTTTATAAATGGAAACAGGAAGCGGATACGGCCGTTGCGACAAAAGCCCCATCTTTTGCCTTATTGATGCAATATTTGTCGTGGTATTGAGAATGTCATCTTTTTCGATAAAGATATTTCCTGAAACTTCCAGCTCGCGGTAAAGATCGGTGAGCTTATTCATGCATTTGAGCATTGTGGTTTTGCCACAACCCGACGGGCCAAGCAAAACGGTAATTTTATTCCGCGGAATTTCGAGATCTACATTCTTCAGAATATGATGTTCGCCGGCATGCACATTCAGATTTTTAATCCTGACAATATGCTTTGCAGGGTTTTCGTGAGAATCTGAAAATCCTGTGCTGGCAGTTATGGTTTTTTCTTCTGCGATGAACATGTTGTTTTACTTTAAGTTGGTTCTCGAATATCGTTTCGATAAGTATCGTGCACCCAGGCTGATTATCAGGATAATAACCGTTAAAATCACCGCTGAAGCAAAAGCCCGCTCTCTGACTTCGGGTATGGGAGATCCCAACTGAAAAAAGATTGCCAGTGGAAGTGTAGCCGCAGGTTCATCAAGGTTTACCGGGATATTATCGGTGTAGCCAGCCGTAAAAAGAACGGAAGCCGCATCACCGATTCCCCTGCCGAATGACAATAAAATGGCAGTGATAAAACCTGAAAATCCTTGCTTCAGCATAACTTTAAAAGCAGTTTCGGTGCGGGTAAAACCTAGTGCAAGCGTAGCTTCATGCAATCCTTTGGGGATGGTACTCAGCACTTCATCGAAGGTACGGACCATGATAGGAGAAATGAGCAGTGCTACAGTTATTATGCCCGCCAGCAAAGAAGCATTCATCCCGAAAAATAGCATAAGCGTAAATCCGAAAGCTCCATAAACTATTGAAGGAATTCCCCACAGTGCGTCAAGAAAATACCGGATGGTGTTCTGGGTTCTTCTGTAACGGATCAGTTGCACATTGATGTAAAGTGCAGCTGGCATCCCTATCAAAATTGCAATTAGTGAAGCGCCGAAAGCGATATAAAGTGAACCCATTATTGCATTCAGCACTCCGCCTTCACCGCCATAATAATAGCCTCCTTTGGGGGTTTTCATGATCATATCCAGATTAAGTGCACCGAATCCCTTCACAAAAATAACAAGGATGATAAAAGCCAGAACGGCTATGAGCGAATAGGCCATAAAACCTGACAGAACCACGAAGAATTTCTCTTCAAGGATCTTTATCTTTCTTATTTTCATTGCCTTTTCGTTTTATGGATCAGATACCTGAAAATCATATTAAACATCAGGATGATTACCAGCAGCAGAAAGGCAGCAAACATAAGCGCGGCATCATACATGGGAATAGAGAGCATTTCGCCGTAATTATTGGCGATAAGTGCAGGCAGTGGATAAGCCGCTTCAAGCGGATTAAAGGAAACTTTTACCACATTGCCCACAACCATCATCACAGCAATGGTTTCGCCAAATGCTTTGGCAATGCCAAGTCCATAAGCTGAGATGATGCCGGGATAATTTCCGCGGATTACAACATGCTTCACTGATTCCCAGCGTGTTGCTCCCAATGAGAGGGATGCTTCTCTTAGCCCAACCGGAACCGTGTTAAAAACCTCTATCAGCATATTCAGGATGTAAGGAATGCACATGATTGACAGCACGATACCTCCCGAAAGCACTGAATAGCCTGAAGATGTGGTGTTAAATACGGGTGCGATGTAATCAGACACAAAGGGTACAATTATCAGTATGCCCCAAACCCC
>DHVX01000087.1:4065-6296 GCA_002412885.1 Bacteroidales bacterium UBA5197 | reverse complement strand
AACCCGAGCTTGATGAAACCAAAACTGTTAAAGAAATCGTTGAAGAAGGGGTTGCCGAAACCGTTTCTCTGCTGAAAGCCTATGAAGCAGTGAACAACCGTTTCAGTGAACCCATGAGCGATGACGAAATGAACGACCTCATCGAAGAACAGGGGCGGCTTACCGAACTTCTCGATCAGCATGATGCCTGGGAACTCGACACCAAGCTTGAACGTGCAATGGATGCATTGCGCTGTCCTGATTCTGATCAGAATGTTAAAACTTTGTCAGGAGGCGAAAGGCGCAGGGTAGCTTTGTGCCGGTTGTTGCTTCAGGAACCGGATATTCTATTGCTCGACGAGCCAACCAACCACCTCGACGCCGAAAGCATCGACTGGCTTGAACAATACCTCCGCTCCTACAAAGGAACTGTAATCGCGGTAACGCACGACCGGTATTTCCTTGATAACGTTGCCGGATGGATTCTCGAACTTGACCGTGGTGAAGGCATTCCCTGGAAAGGAAATTACACTTCATGGCTGGAGCAGAAATCGAACAGACTTGCAATGGAGGAGAAAACAGAGAGCAAACGCCGCAAAACGCTGGAGCGGGAGCTCGAATGGGTGCGAATGGCGCCCAAAGCCCGTCATGCAAAATCAAAAGCCAGACTTGCATCTTACGAGCGTATGATGAGCGAGGACACAAAACAGAAAGAAGAAAAGCTGGAAATTTTTATCCCCAACGGTCCGCGACTCGGTAACAAAGTGCTGGAAGCCAAAGCAATTTCAAAGGCTTATGGCGATAAACTGCTGTTCGAAAATCTCGACTTCAGCCTCCCTCCTGCCGGAATTGTGGGAATTATCGGTCCCAACGGCGCAGGAAAAACCACACTCTTCAGGTTGATCATGGGCCTCGAAACCACCGATTCCGGTGAGTTTTCGGTGGGTGAAACCGTAAAGCTGGGCTATGTAGATCAGGCGCACACCGATATTGATCCCGAGAAAACGGTTTGGGAAGTCATTTCAGAAGGCAACGAAAACCTTCAGATCGGCGGAAAGCTATTCAACTCCCGGGCTTATGTTTCGCGCTTTAACTTTGCAGGCGCCGATCAGGGCAAAAAAGCCGGAGTACTTTCAGGTGGAGAGCGCAACCGTATGCACCTCGCCCTGACTTTAAGATCAGAAGCAAATGTGCTGCTTCTCGATGAGCCAACCAACGACATTGATGTAAACACATTGCGTGCGCTTGAGGAAGGCCTTGAAAGCTTTGCCGGCTGTGCGGTAATTATCTCGCACGACCGCTGGTTCCTCGACCGCGTTGCAACCCACATCCTCGCATTTGAAGGTGATTCTCAGGTTGTTTTCTTTGAAGGAGGTTACACTGAATATGAAGAAAACCGTAAAAAAAGACTGGGCAACGATACCCCGCACCGCATCAGGTACAAAAAGCTAAAAGCCTGAAAATGAAAACAGATAGGTTTGCCGTTATTACCGGCGATGTCATTAAATCGTCAAAACTTACAGCCGGGGAGCTTTCGCGCCTCCCCGCTGTTTTTGTTCAGGTTGTGAATGAGGTGGACAGAATCTGTAAACAGCCCGCCGGCACAACGAAGTACAGCATTTTCAGGGGCGACAGCTTCCAGATTATCACCCCGCCTGCCTGCGCCCTCAAAACACTTATTATTTTAAGGGCAGAGCTCAGGAAAACCTATCCAAAAACCGTCGCAAACGCTGTGGATGTAAGAACAGCCGTTGCGATTGGAACTGTAAGCCATTTTGCCGATAACATTACAGAAAGCACCGGTGAAGCTTTCACAAAAAGCGGGCATCTGCTTGACAAACTTCCGCACAGCCGTCAGACCATTTTTGGGTCCGCCATCCCGGAAACGGATAAAGAACTGAATACATCTCTTTCGCTTGCCGATGAAATTATCCGCAAATGGACATCATCTCAGGCTTCACTGATTTCTTATCTGCTTTCCGGACTTACCCAGCAGGAAATCGCACTTGAAACCGGCAGCTCCCAGCCAACCATCCTCAGAAAAGTAAAATCACTGGGCTGGCAGGGAATCAGCGATCTGCTTATAAGATATGATGAGATCATCTAAATATAGCACTACAATGCTATATTTTGTATTTATAGCCTCTTGATGCTATATTTTGTATTTATAGCCTCTTAATGCAATATTTTGAGTTTTGAGTTTTGCAATTCACACTTGATAAAAAATCAGAAATATGATCCAATCAAAAGTT
>DHVX01000087.1:0-3921 GCA_002412885.1 Bacteroidales bacterium UBA5197 | reverse complement strand
TGAAAAAGTGGAAATCAGTTCATCTGTACATGAATGCTGGCGTGGTTGCTGCTTTGTCGTGGTTATTTTCGGGTTATTTTCACATATGGTATATCCCACTGTTGATTTTTGTAATGCACGCTGCCACCGACATTCTGAAAACCTATCGCCCTGATACCAACCGGGTATTTATCACCGACCAGGTGCTTCATCTGTTGGCAACAGGATTTGCGGCCTGGCTATACTTTATCAATGGCATTCCTGAAATCAGCTGTTGCGAATGGCTGTTTTTATCGAAAGAAATCTGGGTGTACACATTTGCATACCTGATTATTCTCTGGCCAATGGGCATTGTAATTGCAAAAATGACCCGTCAATGGCAGCAGGAAGCACAGCAGGAAACCGGGCTTAGAGATGCAGGTAAATATATAGGTATGCTCGAAAGGTTATTGATTCTCACTTTTGTATTTCTCAACCAGTTTTCAGCGATAGGATTTCTTGTGGCAGCCAAATCAATTCTTCGCTTCGGCGATATAAAAGAAGGTTCCAACCGCAAAGGGGCTGAGTACATTCTGATAGGCACCATGATCAGTTTCGCGGCTGCCATTTTCACGGGAATTGTGGCAAAGTGGTTGCTGAATCAATAAACACCTAAACCATGATCAAAATCAACAACGATATTTTTGACCGCTTATCCGCAGAAGCCCGCACATCACCACGGGGCAGAAAAAATTACAATTACCACACCTATGCTGCTGATCCCCTGCAGCGATTGCTCAATGCCATGGAACCCGGCACCTATGTGCGGCCTCACAAGCATGAAGATCCCGATAAACGGGAAGTCTTTATCGCTTTTCGCGGAAAAATATGTGTGGTGGAATTTGATGACACAGGCAACATCACCGACCACACCATATTGGACTGGGCCGATGGCAATCCGGCGGTTGAAATTGCCGAAAGAACCTATCACACGGTTATCAGCCTGAAAACCGGCTCAGTAGCTTATGAAATCAAAGATGGGCCTTATGATCCGGCCGACGACAAACACTTTGCAACATGGGCTCCTGCCGAAGGTTCACCGGAAAGCCAGGCTTACCTCAATACCATTATTCTGAAACTCCGGATTAGGATTGAGTAAAAATGAGTAATTTTGTTTCAGAATGAGCCGACATTAATTTTTGGCTCCCAAACCATTCAATTTTCCGGGAATGAGCACACAGAAACCATCAATACCAAAAGGAACCCGCGATTTCTCTCCACAGGAGATGAACCGGAGAAACTGCATCTTTAAAACCATTCGTTTAGTTTTTGAGCAGTTCGGATACCAGCCCATTGAAACACCGGCCATGGAAAACCTGAGCACCTTGCTGGGAAAATATGGCGAAGAAGGCGACAAACTGCTTTTTAAAGTCCTGAATTCAGGAGATTTCCTTTCAGGCGTTGAAGAAAGTGAGCTAACCAAAGATAATGCTGCTGCACTTTCATCCAAAGTAAGCGAAAAGGGATTGCGGTATGATCTCACTGTTCCATTTGCCCGCTACGTGGTTCAACACCGCAACGACATTACTTTTCCTTTCAAGCGCTACCAGATTCAGCCGGTTTGGCGTGCCGATCGCCCTCAGAAAGGCCGTTACCGGGAATTTTATCAGTGCGATGCCGATGTGATTGGTTCTGATTCCCTCATCAACGAAGCCGAACTGCTGCTCATTGCCGATAAGGTATTCGGAAAATTAGGACTCAAGGTTATCATCAAACTGAACAACCGGAAAATACTTTCAGGTATTGCCGAACTGATTGGCCATGCTGATAAAATTACCGACATCACTGTGGCTATTGATAAACTGGATAAGATCGGCCTCAAAAAGGTAAATGAAGAACTTGCCGAACGTGGCCTGGATGTCGATGCCATTGCCAGACTTCAACCTGTAATTAATCTGCAGGGTTCAAATGCTGAGAAACTCAGCAAGCTTTCAGATTTGCTCAGAAATACTGCCGATGGTCCTCAGGGAATAGCAGAAATTACTGAAATTCTCGTCCTGGCCGGGATCATGAACATCAGTTCACCCGTTGAACTTGACCTTACCCTGGCTCGCGGATTAAACTACTACACCGGTGCAATTATTGAGGTAAAAGCCGCCGATGTGACTTTGGGCAGCATCTGCGGAGGCGGAAGATACGACAACCTTACCGGAATTTTCGGCCTGCCTGACGTTTCAGGTGTTGGTATTTCGTTTGGTGCCGATCGCATCTACGATGTATTGAACGAATTAAACCTCTTCCCAACCGCAGCCAGATCAACCACCAGGGTATTGTTTGTGAACTTTGGAGGAAAGGAGGAAAAACTCAGCATTGAGATGGCTTCCAAACTCAGGGCTATTGGCATAAATACCGAAGTTTATCCGGACAATATCAAGCTGAAAAAGCAGTTTTCCTATGCCGACAGCAACCAGATTCCATGGGTTGTTATGATTGGCGAACAGGAACGCATGGATAGCAGCTGCATTCTGAAAAACATGACAACCGGGCAGCAGGACACAATGCCTATGGGTGAAATCATTAACCACATAGTATAACGATGGGTTATAACTGGAATCTTAAGTTTAAAGTTAAAATCAACCGTGCAGGGCTGACGTGTTTCAGGTAAGCTTAAACCTGGTGCAGTATTGTGCCCTGTAATGAACTTCCGGTTAATCAAATAACACTCAAACTTACTATGAATACTTTTGCAATTAGTTCGCAACCGCTGAACTTCGAAACTATTGAACAAATCCTCGGCAACAACCTGAAAGTCATCCTTTCGGAAGAGGCCAAAACCAAAATACAGCACTGTCGCGATTACCTCGACAACAAGCTGAAAAACCACAGTGAACCCATCTACGGAATCACCACTGGCTTCGGATCACTCTGCGACATTCAGATTTCAGAAAAGGACCTGAGCAAACTTCAGGAAAATCTGGTTAAATCCCATGCCTGCGGACTTGGCGCTGAAGTAAATGATGAAATTGTAAAACTGATGCTTTTGCTGAAAGTTCATGCACTTTCATCCGGTAACTCAGGTGTTCAGGTTCAAACGGTTGAACGCCTGCTCGATTTTTATAACAACAACGCACTTCCGCTGGTTTATGAGCAGGGATCACTCGGCGCTTCCGGCGATCTGGCTCCTCTGGCTCACCTTTGCCTTCCCTTGCTGGGAATGGGCGAATTAAGAGTCAACGGCAAAGTGATGCCGGCTAAAAAAGTACTGAAACATTTTGGATGGGAACCACTTACACTTCAATCAAAGGAAGGGCTTGCGCTGCTCAACGGCACACAGTTTATGGGAGCACATGCTGTTCACATCCTGCTGAAAGCGAAAAAGTTAGCATTAATGGCCGATATCACAGGAGCCATTTCGCTTGAGGCCTACAATGGTCGTCTTGATCCTTTTATGGCTCAGCTGCATACCATCAGGCCGCATAAAGGACAGATTGAAACTGCACGCAACTTCCGCAACCTATTGAATGGAAGTCAATTAATTGCGCAGTCAGGCAAAAAAGTACAGGATCCGTATTCATTCCGGTGTATCCCGCAAGTGCATGGAGCTGTAAAAGATACAATCGCATATGTATCATCGGTTACACTGACCGAAATCAATGCAGTAACCGACAATCCCACCATTTTCCCTGACGAGGATCTTGTGCTTTCTGGCGGAAATTTCCATGGTGAACCCATTGCTTTTGCACTCGATTTTCTGGCCATAGCTTTGGCAGAACTCGGAAACATATCTGAACGCCGCGTTTATCGACTGATCGCCGGACAAAGGGGATTGCCTGAATTTCTGGTCGCCAGACCCGGTCTCAATTCCGGATTTATGATTCCTCAATACACCGCTGCAAGCATCGTTAGCCAGAACAAACAACTGGCAACACCTTGTTCGGTTGACTCCATTACATCCTCAAACGA
>DHVX01000018.1:20786-27002 GCA_002412885.1 Bacteroidales bacterium UBA5197 | reverse complement strand
TCGTAATGATTGAAGTAGCGGGAATGATTGACATACCAGTCAAATCTTTTCATTGAGCTGAGGAGGTTGCTGAAATTATAGGTCTCAGGAACATACAATTCTGTAACATTGTGAATTGAGCGCCCAAAATACATGCATATATCGGTTGCCAGTGCATCAAGTTCAGCGGAAGTTTCATTCCCAGTTAAGATTGCTATTGAGATATTCTCAGAAACAACATCAGTAAATACAGGCTTTTTCGCAAAATAGCTCATTTGAATGGCATTGGGTCTTTCTCCTGCAATCACATAGCCTGATACAGCTCCAAGAGGACCGTCTGAGAATTCCATTTTTTCAGATATTCCTGGAAAAATATTTTCAACCAACTGAAAAAATGATTTATAAAGCGGCTGTTCAACTGTTTCGGTTTTAACAATGCATCTGAAGCCATTCAATAACGATAAAATTAATGGCATCGCTCCTTCAAGCGGCGATAATGGCCTGATCCAGAAGCCAAGCGATATGTCATGATCCTGCCCGATTTTCCGGTATCCACTCAGATCACCAGCATTCAGTCCGGCTTCAAATGATTGCAGAGCCATAAGCAAATGAGGCTTTGTAAACCATGGATGATTTCCATCAACTTGCTCAATGAGTGAATCAGTGTTATAAATACTTCCCTGCTCCCGGGATCCGTTCAGAAGACTATAAACTTCAGCCGGTTTCTTTGGTTTTTCAATGATTGGTTCTGATTGATCTTTACACATAAACACAAATTCTTTCATGCAAAATTATAATAACCCTATATTTACACGTTATTAAAATAAAACAATTATTGCATTATGCTGAACTGGCTAAAATTCAGTTTTATTTCTTTGTTCCTGATTACTTTTTCAGTTTGCATTTCTAAAGCGCAAACTACTGATATCATGGCTGCGGAAAAATCCTTGCTGGAACTTCTAAAAGAAACCCGTCTTGAAAAAAGCGACTCTGTCAGGATAAGCCTGAATGAAGCATTTGTTACATTACTGGCAAAAACGTTATCCGGTCAGGATTCTTATGTCTGGCCTTTTGATTCATTGAATATAGGAAAACTGAATTCAGCAGATAAAAAAATCAGGATTTTCAATTGGAATATTCAACAGAATGACCGCACCAACCTCTACTCTATAGTCATTCTCAATATGGAACTGAAAAAGGTAATTGTCATGAAAACGAGTCCAGCACTTCAGGTTCTGGATGAAAATGCGGTTTATAAAAATGGAGATTGGCCTGGTGGATTGATTTACAGACTTATCGAACGTAAAGATGGGCCAAAGGATCTCTACATTCTGCTTTCATGGGATGGTTTCAGCCCTCAGACAAGCAGAAAATCAATAGATGCTCTTTCGTTTGACAAGGACGGCATGCCTGTGTTTGGTGCACCGGTTTTCAAAACCAAAGAAGGGCTTAGAAATCGCGTAGTATCCGCATATGCTGCAAGTTCAGCTTTTACACAGTCTTACGATCGGCAGAAAGTGTCGCTTTCAAATGTCAGAAAATCGCAACGNNCTTGAAGGGCAAAGATGGGCGTATGTGCCGGCCGGAAATATTTACGATGGATATGTTTACTTCAATAATTACTGGACGTTTGTCGAAGACATAGCACCGCGAAATCCGGCTGAACCCGGAAAGAAGCCAGCAAAGAAACCGGTTTCATATGAGCTTTTCCCTGAAAAGCTGAACTGATAATACACATCACAGGTACATTATATAGGTTAACATATTCAATAAACTACACTTGTATTGATATGATATTGTGAGACTTATATTAATAAAATAAAAGTATTTCCTTTGTGATTGCAGGTATGTAAATCTTTATACCTTTGTTCCGAAATACAGCAATTTCTGACGATCAAAAGCAAAATAAAATACCAATAAAAACCTAAAATCAACAACATCATGAAAAAACACAATTTCAATGCCGGCCCATCCATTCTGCCTCAGATAGCCATTGAGAATACTGCAAAAGCAGTTCTTGATCTGAACGGAATAGGTTTGTCTTTACTGGAAATTTCACACCGAAGCAAAGACTTTCAGGCTGTAATCGACGAAGCAGTTGCTTTGTTTAAGGAGTTGCTGAACATCCCCGAAGGTTATCAGGTGATTTTCCTTGGCGGTGGAGCCAGCCTGCAGTTCTGCATGGTTCCGTTCAATATGATGGGCAAGAAATCAGCTTATCTTGAAACTGGTGTTTGGGCAAAAAAAGCTGCCAAAGAAGCCAAATATTTCGGAGAAGCAGTGACCGTTGCTTCATCTTCCGACAAAAACTTCAATTATATCCCTGTCGGATATACCGTACCCGAAGATGCTGATTATTTCCATATCACAACCAACAATACAATTTACGGCACTGAAATAAGGACCGATTATGATTGTAAAGTTCCTTTGATTGCCGATATGTCAAGTGATATATTGAGCCGTCCGGTTGATATTTCTAAATATGCACTTATTTATGGTGGTGCCCAGAAAAACCTTGGTCCTGCAGGTGTTACTTTTGTAATTGTTCGTGAAGATCTTCTGGGTAAAGTTGAAAGACCTATCCCTACCATGCTTGATTACAGAACCCACATCAAAGAAGGTTCAATGTTCAATACTCCTCCGTGTTTACCAATCTTCACTGTTAAAGAAACTTTGAAGTGGATTAAATCTCTGGGTGGTGTTGAAGCCATTGAAAAGATGAACATTGAGAAAGCCGATCTGCTTTACAATGCCATTGACAGCAGCAAAATGTTTGTTGGTACTGCCGAAAAAGAGAGTCGCTCTCTCATGAACATTTGTTTCGTTATGAAAGATGAATACAAAGATAAAGAAGATGCTTTTATGGAATTTGCCAAGAATCGCGGTATGATTGGCATCAAGGGACATCGTTCAGTAGGCGGTTTCAGGGCTTCAACTTACAATGCATTGCCCATGGAAAGCGTACAGGCTTTAGTTGATTGCATGATGGATTTTGAAAAAGACAATGCATAAATTTTAAGTTTTTAATAAAAAACCGGCCATATCTGGCCGGTTTTTTTTATCTTTGCTTTTTCGATCATATTCATAATAGCCATATAACTAATAAATTGACAAGCATTGCCAGACATAGAGTTAAGTACCTCAGGGGTGATGATGAATTTCCTCCGGTAGGAGATTCAAGATCTGATGGTCTATTGGCTGCAGGTGGTGGACTTAATCTGGAGCGATTGCTGAAAGCATACAGTAGTGGAATCTTCCCATGGTTTGATGAATGGTCGCCTATTTTATGGTATTCGCCACCCGTAAGGTGCATCATAGAACCTTCATCATTTTTCAGATCTAAATCGCTTCAGCAACGAATTAAGAACAGCGGGTTCACATTAAGCTTTGATACAGATTTTGATGCAGTTATTAATTCCTGTGCACATATTGAGAGATCATTTGCTACCGGCACATGGATTGTTCCTGAAATGATTGCTGCTTATAAAATACTGCATGCAGAAGGTTATGCCCACTCTGTTGAAGTATGGCAAAATGGACTACTGGTTGGTGGACTCTATGGCGTATCATTGGGTAAGGCTTTTTTTGGAGAATCAATGTTTCATCGAAAAACCGACGCATCTAAAGTTGCTTTGCACTATCTTTGCATGGCTCTTGAAAAGAAGGATTTTCATTTTATTGATGCCCAGATGGAAACACCTCACCTGCTTAGTTTAGGTGCAATCACAATCAAAAGAGAGGATTATTTAATGAAACTTGAAGAGGCATTGCATCATGAATCTCTCAGAGGTTCGTGGACAGATTTGACAAAAGGATGAGTAACCAACAAAACACATTTATGGCAGAAGCCATCAGATTGGCCACAGAGAATATCTCTTCTGGTCTGGGTGGACCTTTTGGCGCTGTCGTTGTAAAAAACGGGGAAATAATTGCCCGGGGAGCGAATAAGGTAATCTGCGATAATGACCCAACTGCGCACGCCGAAGTAGTTGCGATTCGTGAAGCATGTAAAGCATTGAATAGCTTTCAACTTGATGACTGCGAAATATATTGCTCATGCGAACCCTGTCCGATGTGTCTGGGAGCAATTTACTGGGCCAGACCTGCCCGCATTTTCTTTGCAGCTGGTCGCTACGATGCCGCTGATGCTGGTTTTGACGATCACTTCATTTACAAGGAAATCGGAACAGAATTGAATGAAAGAAAAATTCCTACCAATCAAATACTTCGCAATGAAGCCATTGAAGTATTCAAGGTATGGAAAGAATCTGATATAAAAATCCCTTATTAACCAATAAATCAATATTATGGCCTTTGAAATTACAGGAAAACTAGTCGAAAAGTATGAGACTCAAAGCGTGTCTGAGAAATTTAAAAAACGGGAATTTGTTGTTGAATACCGCGATAATCCCAACTCCAGTTTCACAGAATTTCTAAAGTTTCAGTTAACTCAGGATCGTTGCAACCTGATTGATAACTATCAGATCGGACAGGATGTTAGAGTTGCATTCAATCTCAGAGGACGGAGATGGGAAAAAGATGGAGCAGTTAGTTATTTTTCCAATCTTGAAGCATGGAAAATTGAATCAGCTTCTGTTCAATCGGGATCACCTGCTCCTTCCGGATCATTGCCTGATGTTTCCACTTCAGGTTCTGCAGATGTTACCAATGATTTACCTTTCTGATTTACTTTAAAACAAAAAACCGGTTACATTCTGATGTGACCGGTTTTTTTTTGTTTAAACCCTTGGTACAGAACTACAAAATACCTGGCTGAACAAAAATCAAACCAGTACTTTAAAGTAAATGTCTGTTTATTTTGAAATAATCCGGTTACACAATATCAACAGTAAAGCTGAATTTACTTCCTTTACCAGGAACACTTTCCGCCTTAATCTGCGATTTATGAAGGTTCATAAATTCCTGACAGAGTATAAGCCCTAAGCCGGTTCCAGTTTCATTATTGGTTCCTGAGCTTTTCATGTTGCCATCGAGTTTGAAAAGTCGGGAAACTTCATCCTGTGTCATACCAACACCCGTATCAGCAACAATTATTTCGGCTTTGTTGCCATTGCAATTGCAGCTCACAGTTACTGATCCGCCGTTAGGAGTAAATTTTACTGCATTGGTTAACAGATTGCGAAGAACAGTAAACAACATGTTTTTATCAGCGCTCACGTTAACTTCTTTGGTAAAATCCTTGAATAAAGTAATCTGTTTATTTTCGGCAGATGATCTTACAACATCAATCGAATTCTCGACCAACTCTGACAAACTTACCTTTTCAGGTTTAAAATCTATTCTTCCCGATTGAGCTCTTGACCAGGTTAAAAGGTTGTCAAGAAGCGAATAAATCTGTTGACTTGAAATGCGGATAATATTAAGGTATGACCGTTTCTCCGCATCGGTAATTTCATCAAACTCATTATAAGCCAGATCGGCAAAACCCAGCAAAGATGTGAATGGATTCTTTAAATCATGCGCAATGATTGACAGAAATCTATCTTTGGTCATAATCAGGTTTTCCAATTCAGACTTCTGGATTTCAATTAACTTATTCTTTTCTTCAAGATTGTCATACGTTCTGGTTTTGGAATAATACTTTCTGAAAATTATAATCAAAAGCATGAGTACAAAGAACGAAATTCCTACCAATGCAATCTTTGAGTTATTGTTACGCTCAATTTCAAGAGCTTGCTCAAGATTCTGCCTTAGCAATCTTTCAGCCTGAAGCTCGCGGGTTCCGATTCCGGGTTGAAAATGTGCGCGTGAAAGTCCGGCGCTGATTTGCTCATTGTAAATGCTGTCCTTAAGTTGGATATAGCTGTTCAGATATCCATAAGCCAAATCAGATTTTCCCATTTTCATTGATAAACTTGCCAGCTCGGTATATGCATCCAGAACTACGTTGTTAAGTTTCAACTGTCTGGCTATTTCCAAACCAGCTTCGAGACTGGCGAGGGCATCCTGATTATTCCCTTTTTTAAGATATACAGATCCAAGTCCGATTCTGATAATCGATTCGTAAGCCTTATCTCCAATTGCGGTGGCATGTCCAAGTGCATCTGAAAGATAAGTTTCGGCTATTAAAATTTCATTTTTGGAGTTAAAAATCTTCCCTAAACTGGTTTTTATAACAATCAATGCAACTTGATTCGACTGCAAAATAAAACCCTGAGACCGTTCAAAACCATCCCGTAGCGGACCAAAGTTCATACTCTTATCACGCAATATCCC
>DHVX01000018.1:0-20718 GCA_002412885.1 Bacteroidales bacterium UBA5197 | reverse complement strand
GCCTCTCGCTTATAGCCAGCACGATCAAAGTATATAAGTGCCAGAGAACTATGAAAGTTTGCTTTATCGAAACTACGCAAAATACTATAAATCATTCCTAAATTGTACTGTGCATTTGCCCATGACAGTGAATCACCTTCTGATAAATATGTCTCTGATTCCTTACTTATATAGTCAATGGCCGATAAATAATCACCCGATTCAAAGGAAATCTGAGAAAGTTTTTTCAGTACTTCAAACCTAATCTGTTGATTGTCTGATTTTTCGTACATATCAACCAGACTATCTGTCACTGAGTGGACAGATGCAAAAGATTGCACAGGAGCAATAGCAAGACCCAGCATCATAAAGATGACAACTATTCGTTTTATGCCGGTGATTCGCTGACCAATCAATTCGGTATAAGGTTTAATTTATTTTCATCTTTAAATGGTTGCTTTAGCTTGAAATCAGGCAGGTAAACCCTGCTGCTTTCCAACTCCTGCACCCACCCGTTTTCCATTCCAAGGTACTCCATTTCATGCACAATTTCATCATATTCATCTTTCCGCAGTACCCGATTAAGATCAGGATGACGCGCAACTGAATCCATTGGATAATATTGCGACATTAATGAAATGTGTATCCTGGGGCTAAGATTTTCTGAAATATATCTGAGCACACCTTTGCTGTTTTCAATGTATCCCGGAAGTACCAGATGCCTGATAATTAAGCCTGAAATGGCCCTTCCCGACTCATCAAGGTGAAGCGGAGTTCCTTTCTGACGAAACATTTCGCGAATTGCACAGTTAGCCACATCTACATAATCAGGTGCATCGCTAAGTTCTGTTGCCGGATTTGATTGTGAATATTTCAAATCAGGAAGATATACATCAATGAGACCTTCTAATTGTTTTAACACTTCAACTTTGTCGTAAGCATTTGTATTGTAAACTATTACAGGTTTTCTTCCGATTTTATGAAGTGCATTTATAATCCGGAGCATTTGAGGTATCATATGCGAAGGAGAAACAAAACCAACTGCATGGCAGCCCTGGTCTAGACAGTTGCAGATTTTTTCAATGACTTCCTCTAAAGTAATGGAACTTCTAAAAGTTCTGTCTGAGTTACTGCTAATTTGCTTATTCTGGCAAAAAATACACTGAAGATTACAACCGCTGAAAAAAACATTGCAGATTCCGACATCCCCGCCAATAACAGGTTCTTCGCCTTTATGAATACAAATTGATGCAATGTCAAAACCCTTAGATGAATTACAGTATCCTGAAGTGGTGCTGTTTCGGTCAGCATTGCAATCTCTGGGACATATCGAACAGTTGTACTGATCGTCAGAAATAATTTCAGAAAGAAAACTCTGAGAAGGCTTCATGTAACAAGAGCAAAATTTATCCTGGTAAACACATACTTTATCCGTCTTTTCTTGGTATTAATGGCATTTGGGCTTAAAAGTAACTCACAGAGCGACTTTTAATTAAACAAAAGACAGATAAAAACGAGTGTTTATAAGTAAAACGAAAGGAGTCATTTTATATAAAATTGATAATCAGCACCTTACCTATTACATTGACCTGTAAAAAAAGTAAACGCACCAATCAAATTATGTTAAATAATAGTTAAACCGTCTGAATTACAGTCCGATTAAAAACTCTAAGAATCAATCAGACAAGTAATTGACCATTTTTTTAAGTAAAATATATTTACTATGGCTAATGCTTGCAATTTTGCTAATTGATTGCTAATCAAGCAAAAGTATCAATTAAATCTTTAATTTCCTACCAAAACTTTAAGAAAGTTTTCCGGAATCAGATTTTTCGATAAAACAGGAAGGATTGTCACTGAAAAATCAGGGAAGTCTGAATTTTTGAAAAAATTTCCGGTAATTTGCAGCTTAGTCAGCAGAGGATTACATCAAATAATCTCAACTCTGACCCATAACTCAAGAAAAATAAGTTTAATAAAGTGTCAAAGGCATGAACAGGGAAATAAGTTTGATCGTTGCAATTATCATTTTTCGAGTAGCAATAGCGTTTGGACAAACCGTTTCGATACAGGGAAATCAGAATGGCACCATTGAAGCAGATACTGTCTTTTTGACTGGCAATGTATTTATAAATAGTTCAGATAGTTTGGTATTTAATTCAGGAGTGGTTGTACTTGCGACGGGTTATTTCAGAATTGAGATAGAAGGCAAAATGATTGCCCGTGGCGATGAAAACAATCCGATATTATTTAAGGTTTCAGACACTACAGGCTATTCAAATTTAAATTCAGAACGAGGTGGCTGGGACGGTCTGCATTTTGTTAACACCAATCCTGAATCGGATTCTTCAATTTTCGTCAACTGCACATTCAGTTTTACCAAAGCCCTTGGAGATTCAACCGAAAAGTTTGGCGGTGTTTTCAATATCAGGAACTTCAATAAAATACGAATTGAGAAATGTACTTTTACACATAATACCGCATGGCATTGGGGAGGTGCCATTTTTGCAGAAGCTTCTGATATTGCAATAAAATCCTGTCATTTTGAAAATAATTCCTGCGGTCAGCCGGGTCCACCCTATGGGTATGGCGGAGCAATCTGCATTCGTTATTCTTCTCCGGAAATATCAAAATCAATTTTTCTAAATAATAGATCAACCGGAATAGGTGGTGCGGTTTCATTGGAATACTCCGATGTAAACCTCAACGGTAATCTGTTTATATCAAATCAGAGCGGACTCGGTGGTGCTCTTGGATATATGAGATCGGAACCTGAATGGCCTGTCGCCAATAACATCTTTATTCAAAATAACAGCATTTTCTTTGGAGGAGCAATTGCCTGTATCCGATCAAACCCGGCATTTATCCACAATACAATAGTTGAAAACACAAGTAGCGCATACGGCGGCGGACTTTATTGCAACGACAGTGCAACTCCGGTCATAGTAAACAGCATCATTTATAACAATTCAGCAGGCGAAGGAATGGATGTGTACATCTGGGACATATACTCAAACCCATCATTTCTTTATTCTGACATCAAAGGCGGAAAAGAAGCCTTTGGAGGAACGGGTGGAATAGGTTTTACAGCTGAGTACATCGGAAATATTGATATTGACCCCAAATTAGTACATGCCGGGCCGTATTATTGCACATTGATGGAAGACTCTCCTTGTATTGATGCAGGAACCCGAAGCTTTCAAACACCTTTTTACCCAACTGTTGATTTTTCAGGGAATCTCAGAATTTCAGGATTGGAGCCAGACATGGGGGCTTTTGAGTTCAAATCAAATCTGGGGTTTAGAAACAATTCCACGAAAAATAATATTTCCTGTTATCCAAATCCATTCACCACACTAATAAATATTGATGTTGCTTATATGTCAAATTCCGATCAGGCCATTCGTGTAACCAGCTCGGAAGGATTAGTCGTTTTTGAAAAAGTACTTCGGGCCGGAATAAACAGTTTTATCTGGGATGGAAAAAATTCAAGCGGCAGGAATACCTTACCGGGAATCTATATCATAAGTATTGCGGGGAGTAACAGTGTAAATCACAGAACAATAATCAAAGCACTTTAAATAACAATATCAGCATAACTCAAATAGTTAACCTGAGTTTATAAACAGCTTTCGTATATTTCAGTATTGTCAGCCGTAACTTTTCCTGATGAATCATATATGTACATGAGTACTGAATACCCGTTATCAGGTATAGTATTATTAACAACTTAGATATGCAGAATTATATAGATCTAATTATTAGCAACTTGCATAACCAATCTTTTTAATTTTCAGAGAATTTAATTTTGCGTTAATAAATCGCACAATCTTTATAATTAATTTTGAAATCTTTTGGGCAATAGAATAAAATTAATAATTTTACACCTTGTAAACAAAAACAATTATATGGCTGGAATCAACTACCTGTTTAAATCTTCATTTGGTGAAGACCCCATGAAGAACAATCAATTGCGGAAATTAAACCTGAAGCAGGCCATAATCCGTGAACTATATCAACATAAGCAATTGTCGATACACTATCTGAGCAAAACCATTAAAATGAGCACCCCAACCATCACCCGCGCAATTGATGAGCTTGCTGAAGATGAAATGGTGGTAGAAATAGGCATTGGAAAATCCACAGGAGGAAGAAGGCCCAGCATTTATGGGCTTAAAGCTTCATCACGATATGTTATGGGTATTGATCTGGAACGTTATTTCATCAGGATGGGTATTTTTGACTTTGACAATAAACCTGTATCTGAGATTCACGAACTTAATGAAGGACTTGATACTCACCCTGATATTCCCGGATTTCTGGCTGAAAAAGTGTATGAACTTATTGAAGCATACAATATTGACCGCAGTAAATTGCTAGGAATCGGAATATCACTACCCGGCCTGATTGATATAAGAACCGGGATATCATACACTTACCTGAACACAGGCAAACCTACCGCTAAAGAACTTATGGACAGACTCGGGCTTCCTGTATTTCTGGAGCAGGATACCCGCACAATGGCATGGGGCGAACAGGCATTTGGACTTGCGCGCGGGCATCAGAATGTTTTGTGTCTGAATATTGGCTCAGGTATAGGATTGAGTATGATACTCAACGGAAAGATTTACACAGGCCACTCCGGTTATTCCGGCGAATTTGGACATATTCAGATTGAGCCCAACGGAACGCTCTGCCATTGCGGTAAAATCGGATGCATCGAAACAGTTGCCTCCGGCAAAATGATGATAAACCGGGCACGCAAAGATCTTGCAGAAGGTGCTATTTCGCAGATATCCGGAATGATCAACAACGACCTTAATAAAATAAATATCAGAATTGTTCTTGAAGCCGCAAAAGCTGGTGATCAATATGCGATTGACCTCCTGGCACGGATTGGAGAGGCGCTTGGCAAAGGATTATCAACGCTTATTCACCTGTTCAACCCTGAGCTGATTATTATAGGTGGTGAAATGTCAAAAGCTGCTGACTACCTGATCTCTCCTATCGAAAGCAATCTGAACATTTTTACAATTTCCAGAATCCGGAAAGATGCCATTATTGTTGCTTCGGAGCTCGGCGATAACGCCAGACTAATGGGAACAGTTGCTCTGGTGATGAACAAAATTTTTGGCTGATCAGCAACACATATTCCATTGATACTTGATTTTCAGAAATTCCTCCAACTGATTTTAACAAAATCATCGAAAAACCCTGAATAATAAAGTATGTTTCAGAATCTTCAAAAACAGAAAAGAACCCGACTCACAGTTTTAAACTACAAAATCGAACCAAAATGCAGACTGAATTAACAGGTGCAAGCGACAGGAGATCCTACCTTTTGTCTATAAGTATTATTGGAATACTTTTTTTTATTTTTGGATTTGTTACATGGTTAAATGGCACGCTTATTCCGTTTCTGAAGATTGCTTGTGAACTCAGTAATCTGCAAGCTTATTTTGTAACATTTGCCTTTTATATCTCTTATCTGGTGATGGCTCCGCCTTCATCATGGGTATTGCATAAAATAGGATTTAAGAATGGGATGGCCGCTGGTCTTGCCGTAATGGCAATAGGATCCTTAATTTTTATCCCTGCAGCATACACCCGTACTTTCGAATTGTTCCTTATGGGATTATTTGTGCAGGGCTCGGGTCTGGCACTTCTGCAAACGGCCTCGAATCCATACATAACAATTATCGGCCCACGCGAAAGTGCAGCAAAACGAATTGCCATTATGGGAATCTGCAACAAGATAGCCGGTGTTATAAGTCCCATTATTCTTGGTGCGCTTATACTTCACGGAGCAAACGAGTTGGTGGAAAGTGTGGAAACATTGACAGGTTCTGATAAAATTGCGCTTCTCGACAATCTGGCACGACGCGTTATTATGCCATATATTGTGATGGCCATCGTACTATTTATTCTTGCTTTTATGATCCGTTATGCCCACCTTCCGGAGGTAGATACTGATAAAGAAGAAGTTACAACAGGCAGCAATCAAACTAAAAAAACAGCATGGTACCAATTTCCTCACCTTATTATGGGCTTTTTTGCTCTGTTCTTTTATGTGGGCGTTGAAGTTATGGCTGGTGATACCATTGCACTGTATGGCAAGTCGATGGGAATCTCACTTGACCAATCACGCTACTTTACAAGTCTTACACTAATTTCGATGGTGATAGGATATATCATTGGGATTATCACCATCCCAAGGTTCATAAAGCAGGACAAAGCCCTTGCTGTTTCGGCAGTATTGGGTGTAATCTTCACTTTGGCGGCAATATTTACCCATGGTTTTACCAGTGTGGTTTTTATTGCCCTCCTGGGTCTTGCAAATGCCATGATGTGGCCGTCAATCTGGCCTCTGGCAATTGCCGATCTAGGGAAGTTTACCAAAGCCGGATCTGCACTATTGGTGATGGGTATAGCCGGTGGCGCTGTGGTTCCTCTGATATACGGCTCATTGGTTGATGTAATCGGTGACCAGCAATCCTATTGGATTATGGTACCCCTCTACTTTTTCATCCTTTACTATGCGCTGAAAGGCCATAAAATAAGAAAGTAACAAACTAAATCTCATGAAACCTACACTAGTAATTCTTGCAGCCGGCATGGGAAGCCGTTACGGCGGTCTCAAGCAGATTGATCCTATTGGTCCTGCCGGTGAAACCATACTTGACTATTCTGTTTATGATGCCATCAGAGCCGGATATGGCAAAGTGGTATTCATTATCAGAAAGGATATTGAACAGGATTTTAAAGAAGTTTTTGCAAACAAACTGCAGAAACATATTGAAATTGATTGGGTTTTTCAGGAACTTGATAAATTGCCCCAATCCTTTACCGTGCCCGCAAACAGAACCAAACCCTGGGGAACAGGTCATGCACTTATGATGGTGGCTGACAAAGTAAATGAACCTTTTGCAGTGATCAACGCCGATGATTTTTATGGCGCAGAGGCATTTAAAACACTCGCTGATTTCTTTGCTGAGCAACAAAGTCAGTCCAGAGGAGATTATGCCATGGTTGCCTACGAACTGAGCAATACACTTTCTGATTTCGGAACTGTTTCAAGAGGTATCTGCGTTACTGATGATTCAGGTCTCCTGAAAAGTGTTACCGAAAGAACCAAAATAGAGAGAAAAGGTAAAGGGATCGAGAATCAGCAGGCAGATGGCTCCGTGCTGCACCTTGAAGATGATGCCCCGGTTTCTATGAACTTCTGGGGATTTACTCCTTCCCTGTTCGAACACATCGATGATGAGTTCATCAAATTTCTGAAATCAGATGCAGATCACACTGTTTCAGAGTTTTATATCCCAAGTGTTGTTGACAATCTTATCAAGCGTGGTCAAGAAAAAGTTAAGGTACTTCGTAATCCCGGGCAATGGTTCGGCATTACATACAAAGAAGACAAGCCAATTGTGATTGAAAAAATCAGACAATTGATTGCGCAGGGCCGCTATCCTGAAAATCTTTGGAAATAAAGCTATTAAGATGGCACTGAACATAGATCTTGTTCCCCGGAATTTTGAGGGAGATTTCAATGATTGCAATATTTTGCCAATAACGGTAGGTCACATCCATCGTACCTACAAAGTTCTGATTGGTGGAATTCCTTTATATCTTCTTCAGCAGATCAACGAAAATGTTTTCAAGAACATTGAGGGTCTGATGCAAAACACAGCACTGGTTATTCAAACTTTGGCAGAAAGTATGGCTAATCATGAAGATGGGCTAATCGTACCAGAACTGATTAAAACCAAAACCAATAATACTTACCACAGAGACGAAGAAGGTAAATGCTGGCGAATGTTCACCTATGTGGCCGGAGCCAGAACTATTGAAACTGTTAAGAAATATAGCGATGCCTTTGAAGGAGGCAAAGCATATGGAATGTTTCTATATGGTGTTTCATCGCTGAAGCCCGAACAGCTTTTCATTACCATTCCTGACTTTCATTCGCTTGAGATCAGATACAAAGCTTTTCTGAATGCGCTGGAATTGAACCTGAGTAATCGAAAATCAGAGGCCAGAGCAGAAATTGAGTTTGCTATCAGTCAGATAGACGACATGATGCGTATTCCAAAACTGATAAATTCCGGAAAAATCCCTCAAAGGATTGTTCATAACGACACCAAATTCAACAATCTGATTTTCTCGAAAAGTGGCAAAGCAATAGCAGTAACTGATCTTGATACGGTAATGCCTGGCTCATCACTCTTTGATTTTGGTGATGCCATTCGTACTGCTGCAAATTCAGCAAGAGAAGATGAGACGAATCTGAGTAATGTGAAGTTCGACATTTCAATTTTCGAAGCCTATGCTGCAGGATATATCGAAGCCGCTGAGAATATTCTGACCGAAGATGAAATTGACAATTTCCCGGAAGCCTCACTTTATATGACTTACATTATTGGCATCAGGTTTTTAACTGATTTCCTGAATGGTGATGTTTACTTCCAGACCAGATACCCTTCTCACAATCTGGTAAGGGCGAAGGTGCAATTTGAACTTATCCGGAAAATGCAGCAACAACTTCAGGCAATGCAAAAAGCCATAGGCCGGATAAAAGCAAGGCTTTCTGCTTTAAAATCATGACTTTACAATAATATTTTTAACCTATGAAAAAAAAATACAGGATTTTTGTCTGTACTCTTATTGTTTTGATTTACAGCAGTTTTATCCAGATTTCGGCTCAAACCTCTGGTCATAACATTATTCCGGCACCTGTTTCTTTCACGGGCAGCAAAGGATCTTTTGCTATAAGCTCAAAAACCTTAGTGCAGATTTCGCCTTCGTCAAAAGAACTTGCAAAAATTGCAGAATTATTGAACGATCGGATCGGACATTATGGGATGACGGAATTAAAAATTTCAACAAACGCTGGAAATGTTGCAGCCAAAAATACAATCTGGCTGAGCATAGGCAACTATGGAGAACAGATTGGAAACGAAGGGTATCTGCTGGAAATAAACCGGAAAAGCATCTCGATTAAAGCCAACACAGCAAACGGCATATTTTACGGATTACAAAGCCTGCTTCAGCTCATGCCTTCAGTACCCGAAAACTCAGGTGCTTCAAAGAGCAAAAGCATTAAGATAAATTCCTGCAGCATAACAGATTATCCAAGATTTTCATACAGAGGCATGCACCTTGATGTTGGCCGGCATATGTTTCCTGTTGAATTTATTAAGAAGTACATTGACCTTATGTCGATATACAAAATCAATAATTTTCACTGGCACCTGACCGAAGATCAGGGATGGAGGCTTGAAATAAAGAAGTATCCACTGCTTACTGAGGTTGGCGCATGGCGAAAAAGTACACCAATTGGCAGGAACTCCGGCGATGACAACATCTATTATGGTGGATTTTACACCCAGGATGAAGCCAGAGATATAGTGAATTATGCTACATCGCGCTATGTTACAGTAATTCCTGAAATTGAAATGCCGGGCCACGCAATGGCAGCGCTGGCAGCTTATCCGCACCTGAGTTGCACAGGCGAACCTTTTGAAGTCTGGACAAAATGGGGTGTGAATGAAAATATTTTCTGTGCCGGAAATGAAGAGGTTTTTGGTTTTCTTGAAGATGTGCTCACTGAAGTAATGGACATTTTCCCGTCCGGATACATTCATATCGGAGGCGATGAAGCACCCAAAACCAACTGGGACATCTGCGAAAAGTGCAACAAACGTATTCAGGATGAAAAACTTAAGGATTCCCATGAACTTCAGAATTACTTCATTACCCGTATTGAGAAATTCCTGAACAAACATGGCAGACAGATCATAGGTTGGGACGAAATTCTTGAAGGTGGTCTTGCTCCCGGCGCAACAGTAATGTCGTGGCGGGGAACCGAAGGTGGAATTGCTGCCGCTAAAATGGGTCACGATGTTGTTATGACACCAGGCAGCCATTGCTACTTTGATCATTATCAAGCTGATCCGGCAGGAGAACCTTTCGGAATCGGGGGATACAATACGCTAAAAAATACTTACAGTTATGAACCGGTTCCTGAAGTACTGACCGAAAAAGAAAGCAAGCATATACTTGGTTCTCAGGGAAATGTATGGACAGAATACATGAAAACTTCCGACCATGTTGAGTATATGGCCTACCCCAGAGCAATTGCCCTGGCCGAAGTCAACTGGTCGCCAAAAGAACTAAGAAACTGGAATGACTTCAGCAAACGTCTGACGAATCATTTTCCTGCACTTGATCTGATGAATGTCAACTACAGCAAAAGTGCTTTCAATGTGTCTTATAATATGATCCGCGACAGTCTCAGCGGAGATTTAATGCTTGAGTTGTCGTCAGATATTCAGGGTGCTGATATCAGATACTATACAATGATTGGTGAAAAGACTTCACCGATAACCAAATACACAAAACCGTTCAAACCAGAACAATCGTTAACTATTCATGCTTTTCTTGACAATAAAGGAAAAGAGCCAATGAAGATCACGAAAAGGGAAATATGGATTCACGATGCGTTTGGAATTAAGCCAACGCTCAACACACTTTACGACCACAGATATGCAGCCAATGGAGCTATGAGCCTTACGGATGGTTTACGCGGGAATCCTAATTCATTGAGAAAACATTGGCTTGGTTACCTGGGCAATAATTCCGATATAATTCTTGATCTTAAATCAGTAAAAAACATCGACCAGATTAGTCTCGGGTTCCTTCATAATCCGGGAAACTGGATATTTCTGCCAACCAGTGTTGAGATTAAGTTTTCGAATGATGGTGTTAATTATGTCGATTCCAAAGGAGTTGAGCCCAGTCTGATTACACCTTCTGAGCCTGCTAACATAGTTTATACAGTGATTGGTTTAAATACAACGGCACGTTACATTCATATCATCGCCAAAAACAGGGGTTTATGCCCGAAAGGTCATCCCGGCGAAGGCAATAGCGCATGGCTCTTTATGGATGAGATTTTGATTAATGGCAATCTTTAAGAGCCGGATTTACTATTCTCTCTGTTAAATAATTGCCGTATTTCAGTTACTGATCAATATATCAACAGCTTACGTACACCACTAAAATTACTTCCGGTAATGCTAATAAGATAATAGCCGGATTTAATTTGTGGAATATTCAGAATAAAGTTCTTATCACCACTGGTAATTTGTTTTGAAAATACAAGTCTCCCTGATAAGTCGCTGATATTAATGCTGCCCGCACGTAAAGATTCCGGCAGAGTAATATTCAGATTTCCATCAATCATCGGGTTGGGAAACACATTGAAGTCTTTTTGCGGAATCTCAGATATTCCGACTCCGGTTCCTGACCGTGAAAACTGTTTTACAAAATTCCATATTTCACTGCTGGCCACAATATCTCTGTTAGTGATACCTATTCCGGTAACGCCGACTGATCCTGGCCAGGTATGACCACCATTCACTATTTTTAGAAGCATTACCTCTGACCCATCATCGCACGGTGACCATGTGTGGCGCTGAACTGTTGAACCCTCTGCAACCAGATCGGGCAAATTCTCAACAACAGCAGTTGAAGGACAATTATTAAAACCATTCCATAATGCAAGAACCTGATCTACTGATTTATTGCCATTTCCACCGTTGTAGGATACCACAAAATCAGATGTGCCATGAATATGCAAAACGGGGATCTTCGCCGAAGGCTGACATAGTCCGTAAGATGCATCAGTCATTGTGCCTGCCACGGGCGCAATGGCAGCAATGCGATCGGTGGCTTCACAAGCAAGCCGGTAGCTCATAAATCCGCCATTTGAGAAACCTGTTGAATAAACACGCTGATAATCAATATTATATCTAAAATGCAAAGTATCAATCAATGCCAGCAGGAATCCTACATCATCAGCAGTTGATCCACCTGAGAATCCGACATTCCATGAATTTGAAACTCCGTTAGGATAAACTACAACAAAACCAGCAGTATCAGCTATGCTGTTGAAACCGCTGAAAGTCATCATAGTCTGACCATTCTGGGTATATCCATGCAATGCCATGATCAGCGGAGATGCTTCGTTCTGTTGGTAAGATGCAGGCAAGTACACTGCGTATGTTCTGTTTAGCCCATCAAATGTAAAGCCGCCGGAAATCAGCTGCGAGAATGAGGCAGAACTACCAAATAACAATGCAAAAGCAATTATTAAAAATCTGATCATCATAAGATGGTTCATTGAGTTTGGAAAAAGTATATCAGTACGAACAAAAATGAAAAGGATAAGTTATTAAAGGCAGTTGTTTTTGAATATTTCATTAATTTTAACCGGATTTTCCAGCTACTTCGCAATTTTTAAGATAAAATTACAAACTATGAAATACAGGGTAAATATACAAATTCTGGCGTTTTTCATTTCTATTTTTTTTATTGATGGGTTAAGTTCTGAAATATCAGGTCAGAACCTGAAGCAAGGTTTTTTCAAAGAAGAATATGCTGAAATGTTAAGAATGGCTGTTGCTTCGGCCGACACTCCCTGGGTAAGCAAAAAAATGCTGCCAAAGGAGTTTGTGCTGGCTTATCGATCTCCGGTTACAGGTCTCGACAATCGTTGGGACTTATGGACAAATAACCAAAAAACTGCAGCCATTAGCATCAGAGGCACAACTGGTGCTCAAATCAGCTGGCTTGAAAATTTTTACGCAGCCATGATTCCGGCTTCAGGACAATTAAATCTGGATAACAACAGAAGTTTCAGCTATAAACTTTCCGACAATCCACAGGCATTGGTGCATGCAGGCTGGCTTATGGCAACAGGTTTTCTTTCAGAAACTATACTTCAAAAAATCGACTCATGTTATAAGCAGGGATACCATGATTTTTACATTACCGGTCATAGTCAGGGAGGTGCAATTTCCTTTTTGATGACATCATATCTGCTTTATCTGCAAAAAGAAGGAAAACTACCTTCTGATATCCAATTCAAAACTTATTGCAGTGCGGCACCAAAGCCTGGTAATCTTTATTATGCTTATGATTACGAACATCTTACACAAAACGGGTGGGCATATAATGTAGTGAACTCAGCCGATTGGGTACCTGAAACTCCCCTATCGGTTCAAACAATCAGTGATTTCAACCCTGTTAATCCTTTTAAAGATGCCAGCAGCACATTTCGAAAGCAAAAATTTCCAACGCGAATGGTAATGAAGCATGCTTTCCGGAATCTGGACAGGCCAGCCCGCAGAACTGCAAGAAATTACAAAAAGTATCTGGGTAATTATGCCGGTAAAATGGCAGGTAAAATACATCCTGAGTTGCAAATGCCTGATTATATGAACTCAAGCAATTATGTCAGAACGGGTACAACAATTGTGCTTTATGCCGATGAGGTTTATTATCAGGTATTCCCAAATGACTCAAAAAATGTTTTTATTCATCACATGGCAACACCATATATGTATCTGCTGGGGAAACTTGAGGAATAGTAAATTATAAAGAATTGTATCAGGAAAGAGCCCCAAAAAAACCCCTTGTAAAATAAATTACAAGGGGTTTATTGTGCCCGGAACAGGACTCGAACCTGCACGCACGTAAGTACACTAGTCCCTGAAACTAGCGCGTCTACCAATTCCGCCATCCGGGCAAAACTTTCTGATAAAAAAATGCAGTCTTACGACTGCCACCGAACTAACTCGGATTTTGTGCCCAGGACAAGACTCGAACTTGCACATCCTTAAGGACACCAGCCCCTCAAGCTGGCGTGTCTACCAATTTCACCACCTGGGCAAATGAGTGTGCAAATGTATAAATATTTTTTATTCACGCAACAGTAAAACCCAGTTTTTTTTAATTGTTTCAAACTGCTATCCCTCTATATTTGCCTAAAGTTTTATCAGGCAATTCTTTAATGATTGATTTAGCATGTAAAACCGTGAAAAAAAAAGTTCAGGAATCACAGTGTATCGCCATTGGCGGGGCAAGCAGGTCTGGGAAGACTTTTCTTTCAGAGATACTAAGCAGGTATCTGGAGAATTCCATCGTTATACATCAGGACACCTATATTCCGCCTGAACATGAAATACCTCTGATAAATGACCATATAGACTGGGAAAGGCCGGAAGCCATTGACTGGATTTCTTTTGAAAATGCGATAATTGAGGCTAAACAATCTTATAAATATGTTCTTGTTGAAGGGCTTTTTGTATTTTGGAATGAGAAAATAAATCTTCATTATGACAAACACATATTTATTTCACTTTCGAAACCAGTATTCGAACAGAGGAAAAGAGAAGATCTAAGGTGGGGAGCAGAGCCGGATTGGTATATAGAACACATATGGCAAGGCCATCTGCGTTACGGATTTAAACCCCGGACGTTACCAAATTGTATGGTTATAAACGGAGAGCTTGATTTTGACATAAACGAAATCATCCGTCATCTGGATTTGCCAATGTAGTTTATTTTCCTTCAGAGGGATAACAATAGCAAGAACATTCATTAACGCTTTCTATGCACGACTGAGAATTTGTATCTTTGCCATTCTTTTTTATAAATGTCATTTTATGAGCTTATTTCTGTTTATTGCCGGGATGGTTTTGTTGATAGTTGGTTCAAACTGGCTTGTTGATGGTGCCTCAAGTCTTGCCCGGCGCTTTAACATTTCTGATCTTGTAATAGGCCTCACAATAGTTGCCTTCGGTACATCATCGCCTGAACTTATTGTAAACCTTTTCGCTTCGTTCAACGGAAATACCGACATAGCTATCGGAAATGTTGTCGGGAGCAACATTTTCAATACGCTTGTCATCCTGGGCCTTACAGCTGTCGTAACTCCTATCGCAGTAAAAAGCACCACAGTATGGAAGGAAATTCCATTCAGCATTCTCGCTGTTGTTGTAATGGCATTTATGGCCAATGATATTTTTATTGACGGATCTTCCAATGATACGATCTCCAGAATCGATGGATTTATACTGCTGAGTTTCTTTTCCATTTTTATGGCTTACACTTTCGCCCTGGCAAAATCATCCGGACCATTGAAGGAAGTAACCGCTAAAGAAATGAGTGTTTTAAAGGCGATTGCATTTATTGCAACTGGCCTGGTAGGTTTGTTTTTTGGCGGCAAATTTCTGGTTGATGGTGCTGTTGATATCGCCAGATCACTGGGAATCAGCGAAGCAGTTATCGGACTCACAGTTGTAGCTGCCGGCACATCAATGCCTGAACTGGCCACATCAGTTGTTGCAGCGTTTAAAAAGAAAAGTGATATTGCTATCGGAAATGTTGTTGGCTCTAACATTTTCAATGTTTTCTTTGTTTTGGGAATAAGCGCATCCATCAGGCCCATACCCCTTAATTCAGTTAGTTCTTCCAATTTCGATATGATTTTCCTGATTATTATGAGTGTGATTATGTTTGTTTTTATTTTTCTCGGGAAAGAGAGAAAAATTAACAGACTTGAGGGTGCATTTTTCTTTCTGGCCTTTGTTGCTTATACATTGGTTCTTATTCTGGACACAGAAAGATTATTTCCTTTCAGATATTAAGGGAATACATCAGAAACAATTTCATTTAAACAGTCATCTGATCCTTAATTCGGGAAGGATTTTAATTATCTTTGTTGCTGCATGTTAAATGACATCATGATTAAACTCATGAGGTCAGCAAAAATTAAATGGAAAATTTTATGTTTACACAAAACGACCAAAAACAGTTTCAGGCTAAAGGTATTGATATTGATACCATTGAGCAGCAAATAGATAACTTCAAAACCGGATTTCCTTTTATCGAACTGGTTGCACCCGCAACCATTGATAGCGGGATAAGAAATTTTTCAGCGCAGGAAATTGAAAAATTACAAAGTTTTTATGATAAGAATTCGGAAGACTACGAGATTCTCAAATTTGTTCCGGCATCAGGCGCAGCAAGCCGCATGTTCAAGCAACTCTTCGAATTTCATGATAGTTATACAAAAGATGATGCAGGGAAAGCTCTGCTTGAGTCAGACAAGAGCTTTAACTCTGTTTATAATTTTATAAAAAACATCAGCAAGTTTGCTTTTTATAGCGATCTCAAACAAGTGTTGGCAAATAATGATATTGACCTGGAAAGCAGTCTCAAAGAAGGAGATTATGCCACCATTATCGGGTATTTGCTCGAAGATAAAGGATTGGGATATGCCAATCTCCCCAAAGCCCTTCTTAAATTTCACAATTACGCCGATGGTGGCAGGATGGCAATGGAAGAACATCTTGTGGAAGGAGCTGAGTATTGCCAGAACAGCGAAGGACGTGTTGCCATTCATTTTACAGTTTCCCCGGAACATGCCGACAGGTTTATTGAAGAGATCAATCAAATAAAGGACAAATACGAAACACTCTTTGATGTTACCTACGAACTCACTTTCTCAATCCAGAAATCCTCTACCGATACCATTGCTGTTGATATCAGGAATAAGCCTTTCAGGGATGAGAAAGATAATATTGTATTCCGTCCGGGTGGTCATGGAGCGCTGATCGAAAACCTTAACGACCGCGAAGGCGAAGTGATTTTCATAAAAAATATTGACAATATTGTTCCCGATTCGCTTAAACCATCAACCTACCAATACAAAAGGGTGATCGGCGGATTTCTTATGGAATTGAGAGATAAGATATTCACTTACCTTGATCGCCTTGAGGATGGAAACATAAGTGACAATGAGTTGAAAAAAATCATCGCATTCTCCAGAGAAAAGCTATTTCTTCAAACTCCATCAGATTTTGATGAACTTAGCAAAATGGAAAAGATTGATATACTTTTTAACAAATTAAACCGCCCTATCCGCATTTGCGGAATGGTGAAAAACGAAGGCGAACCCGGCGGTGGTCCTTTTTGGGTTAAAAATACTGACGGAGAAGTATCACTTCAAATTGTTGAGTCATCGCAAATAGATATAAATAATCCTGAACAAAAAGAAATATTCAGCAAATCAACCCATTTCAATCCGGTTGATCTGGTTTGTTATGTAAGAGATTTTAATGGTGAACAGTTTGATCTGCGCGAATTTGTTGATCCTTCAACAGGATTCATTTCTGTGAAATCGAAAGATGGAAGGGAATTAAAAGCACAGGAGCTTCCCGGATTATGGAATGGTGCTATGGCTGATTGGACAACCGTTTTTGTTGAGGTACCAATTCTGACCTTCAATCCGGTTAAAACAATCAATGATCTTCTGAGAAAAGAACATCAAGCCTGATACAATGGTTAAGCCCGATATTTCTTCTGAAATAATGGTTGAGGATCTTATTAAATTTTATCCTGCTGCAAATGGATTCTTAAACAGCAGAGGGCTTCACTGCATTATTTGCGGAGGATCTGTTTGGGGAAGTTTAAGAGAATTGGCGTTGGATAAAAAATTCTCAGAAGAACAAATTTCTATTCTTGTAGCTGATCTTAAAGCATTTTTAGCTTCTGAATCTGTTTAAGGTGCTAACCTTTCTTTAATCCATTTATTATTCTCAGATCGAAACCTGATCCTGTCGTGCAGCCTGCCTGGTCGTCCCTGCCAGAATTCTGCTTCGGTGATGCTTACAGCGTATCCGCCCCAATGCTCAGGACGTTGGATGGATTCCACTTCCCGGCTGTCAATCATTTGCTTATAAGCAGTTTCAAGTTCACTTCGGTTGCTGATTACCCGACTCTGAGGAGAAATTACCGCTCCTACCCTGCTCTCGACTGGTCTTGAATTAAAGTATTCATCCGATTCATTTTCAGAAATCTTTGTAGCTACTCCCACGAATCTGACCTGTCTTTCCAACTCGGGCCAGAAAAAAAGTAAAGCTACCTGATTGTTTAACTCAATATGATTTCCTTTGGGACTCAGGTAATTGGTATAAAAATGCAAGCTGTTTTCTGATAAGCCTTTTAACAAAACCACCCTCGAGGCTGGTCTTCCATTAGAGTCACAGGTTGAAAGTACCATTGCCGTGGGTTCCATCACCTTCGCATTTATGGATTCCTGAAGCCACTTTTCGAAAAACACAAGAGGCTCATCTCCAACTATTTGCTCATTCAAACTCCCTTTTTCATACTGGAGACGGATTTCCGAAATTTTCATAACTTTTTCTTTATCAAACAACTCCCAATGAATTGTGTTCACTCTTGTGCTGCCAGATTCCATCTATTGCTAAAGCAAATATTTTCATAATTTTAACGTTCTTTCAAAACTTTACTTGTTTAATTCATGTAGCAGCAAGGAAAGAAATAACTTTGCTCCAAATTACTAACAGATGAAACAAGTCTTAATTTTTATAATTCCTTTCCTTTTTTCATTTTCCTCTTTGATAAGTCATGGACAAGCATCCAGGCCAAGTTCTGTTTTCAAAAAGGATTTGGCGAAAGAAAGACAGCAGAAAAACACTGACTTTATAAGTGGTGTCCAATCTCCTCTTGATGACTCTGACAAGCCCGGATTTAAAGGACTGAACTATTTCAAGCCTTCATCTTCATGGGTTATTAAGGCAAGAATTGAGAAATATGAGACTCCTGACACCATACAGATGCGAACCACAACAGAAAGACTTCCATTGTATATTGTTTACGGTAAAGCCAATTTTAGAATTAACAACAAAGAACACGAGTTAACAATATTCCGAAATGTTGGTCTGATGAATAAACCCGGGTACGAAAATTACCTGTTTATCCCATTTACTGACGAAACTTCAGGCAATCAAACTTATGGTGGAGGACGCTACGTTGATGCTTACATTGAAGATTCTGAATTTTTGACCATAGACTTCAACAGGGCTTACAACCCATACTGTGTTTACAACAAAAAATACAGCTGTCCGATACCTCCTTCCGGCAATCATTTAACCATTAAAGTAAATGCAGGGGAGAAACGTTTCAAAAATCACTCATATTAAAACGGGTAGATAACTTCATGAAAAATATTTTATGTAACAGGGCTCTGGCATTATTGTTACTTCTCATAACTCAATTTTTTGACAACCCGACGAAGCTGAAGGCTCAAAGTCTATTGTCAGAGAAAAATTGGGTAATCGGGATCACTCCAGGGATGGCTTCTTACTTCGGCGATCTTAGCGTGTACGACTTTGAACCTGTTAATAAGCTCGGGCACGAAAGCGGCCCGATGGTTGAAGTCTATGCAGGAAAAAAGCTTGAAAGGTATTTTGAATTCGGCCTGTCGGTTTCGTTTGGTAGCATCTCAAGTGCAAAACCTGCTGCGAATGCAAAATTCCTGAGTTCCTATGTTGAATATGCATTTAATACCAGAATAAGTTTTGCGGATGTTTTATTCCCATATCGTTCGCGTGGGTTTGATTTTGGTTTTATCGGTGGAGTAGGTCTGACACAATTCAGGTCGGCCAGTTACACTATATCTGATAACTCAATAATTGAATCCAATGGGCTGGGCGCTGATAAAAATCCTGCAGGTAAAGGACAAAATGACCCACATTTGATTACAGGATACTATCTGGCTTTTTCCATAAATCAAAACTGGATATTGGAACATAAAATGGCAGGTAAATTATTAACTACAGATAATTTTGATTCTTATATCGGATCAACCGGAATAAACGATCGCTTGATATTTACCGGATTGGGAGTAAAATATATTATTAATCAATCTTTTACAATGAAATACCGCGATCTTCCATGTGCAGGATCACGGGAATGGAAAAGATTTCAAATAAAAAAGAAGAGATATTAAAAATAAATACTAACCGTATTAGACCTTACAAAAGAGTCTGGTAAAGTAAAGTCAGGGCAGTATTCAAGCAGACAAGCATTCCCGGTTTTCAACTGTCGCTATCCTCGTCTGGTAATGCTTTAATCATCAGAACCAGCTTATTATACTTTTCTTTTTCTTCATGAATCTGTTTTTGAAGCTTCCCCGCCAGATTCATGAGACTATCTCTCTCGTCAGTAATTGCCTTTAAAACAACTGCAACACCTTCGCTATCCTGAGGAATCGCAGATATATCAATTCTTGTGTGAGGAAAGTAAAAATTGCCGATTTCCAGGTTATTTCCGTAATTTTTGATTTTACTTAACTCCTCCTCCAGTAAACTGTTTCTCTTTTGAAGAAGATTCAGTTTTTCCTGATAAGTAATTAAGCCCTTTTCCAGTTCGCTTCTAAAATCCTTTTCTCTTTGCTTCAACTTGCTCACTTCCAACTCTTGTAATAAAAGTTGATTCTGAATTCCGATTTTATGCGATTCCAGTTCATTTTGCCTCTTTTTGTATCGAGAAATTTTGGTTTTTGATGTTATCAAAAGATATATCATTACCAATACCAGAATAGTCAAAACACTTGCAGAGGTCTTTAAAACCCACATCATATGCAAATCATTTTTACTTCGGCTAGCAATTTGAGAATTTGCAAAACGTAATTGTTTGAGTTCACTATCCATCGAATTTATGGAATCCCAATGAGATGAATCGAGGTGGTTTTGCCTAAGCAGCTGGTCAATTATAATCTGATCACGTAAAACAACCTCCTGAAGATTGTCGCTTAAGCGTTTAAGATTCAACCATGTATTGATTGTCATTGTATCTTTTACCGAATTGTACTTCTTAAGATAAAAATCTCGTTCAGCTAAAATGGTGGAATCGGGCTCAAGGCCAAACAGATTTACTGAAATGCAAGAGAGAAATAAAATCATTAATAATGCTCGAAATCTCATATCATTGTTATTTGAAACGTATAACAATTATTATTATGTGATTGTTGTTGTTTGCTTCGAGATAAATCAATGATGCAGGGTCAACGCATGAAGAAATTTA
>DHVX01000020.1 GCA_002412885.1 Bacteroidales bacterium UBA5197 | reverse complement strand
CTGGAAGAGCAAAAAAGGCTTACCGGAGTTGCTGTGGATGCAGTAATCGATTCGGTTTCGGTAAAAACAACTTTCTCAGAAACGCTTGAAAAGCAAGGCATTATCTTCTGCTCATTCAGCGAAGCCGTGCAGAAAGTTCCTGATCTGGTAAAGCAATATCTTGGCACCGTAGTTCCGGTTCACGATAACTTTTATGCCGCCCTTAATTCTGCGGTTTTCAGCGATGGCTCGTTCTGTTATATCCCGAAAGGGGTGCGTTGCCCGATAGAATTGTCCACCTATTTCCGCATCAATGCAGCAAATACCGGACAGTTTGAGCGCACACTTATCATTGGCGACGAAGGCAGTTATGTGAGCTATATGGAAGGCTGTACCGCTCCGATGCGCGACGAAAATCAGCTTCATGCGGCCATTGTCGAAATCATTGCGCTTAAGGATGCCGAAGTAAAGTACTCAACCGTTCAGAACTGGTATCCGGGAAATAAAAAAGGCGAAGGCGGAATTTACAACTTCGTTACCAAACGGGGAATCTGCAAGGGAAACAACTCCAAGATATCATGGACACAGGTAGAAACCGGCTCTGCGATTACCTGGAAATATCCAAGTGTGGTGCTGATGGGCGACAACTCAGTGGGTGAATTTTACTCGGTTGCCGTTACCAACAACTACCAGCAGGCCGACACCGGCAGCAAAATGATACACCTTGGCAAGAACACCAAAAGCACCATTATTTCGAAGGGAATTTCAGCCGGACATAGCAGCAACAGCTACCGCGGACTGGTAAAAATGACCAAGAGAGCGGAAAATTCGCGTAATTTCTCGCAATGTGATTCACTTTTGCTTGGCGATAAATGCGGTGCACATACTTTCCCTTACATCAAAACCGAAAACAAAACTTCGATTGTAGAACACGAAGCTACCACTTCAAAAATATCAGACGATCAGCTATTTTACTGCAATCAGCGCGGCATCAGCACCGAAAGTGCCATTGGCCTGATTGTTAACGGTTACGCCCGTGAAGTGCTGAAACAACTGCCTATGGAATTTGCTGTGGAAGCGCAAAAACTGCTATCGATCAGTCTTGAAGGAAGCGTCGGGTAAGTGAAAAATGAAAAGTGAAAAGTGAAGAATTAGAAATTAGAAATTAGAAATTAGAAATTTCTCTTCCTTCTTTCTTCTCAAAAAAAACTAAAACAAACCAAAAAACATTATGCTTAGCATTAAAAATTTACGGGTTTCAATCAATGGAAAAGAAATTCTCAGAGGCATAAATCTGGATGTCAGACCCGGCGAAGTTCATGCAATTATGGGCCCGAATGGCACTGGAAAGAGCACATTGGCCGCAGTAATAGCCGGTCGTGATATTTATGATGTAACCGAAGGCGAAATCCTTTTCAGGGGAAAAAACCTTCTTGATATGTCGATTGAAGAGCGCGCCAGTGAAGGAATATTTCTGGGATTTCAGTATCCTGTGGAAATACCCGGTGTGAGCATTACCAACTTTATGCGCACTGCCATTAACGAACAACGAAAATATCGCGGACTTGATCCCATGCCTGCCAATGAATTTCTGGCAAAGATGGAGGAAAAGAAACGCTTGCTCGAAATACAGGCCAAACTCGCCAACCGTTCAGTAAATGAGGGTTTTTCGGGTGGTGAAAAAAAGAAAAATGAAATTTTTCAAATGGCGATGCTTGAGCCAAGTCTTGCAATTCTTGATGAAACGGACTCAGGCCTCGACATTGATGCACTGAAAATTGTGGCTGCCGGCGTAAATAAACTTCGCAAAGCCGACAACGCATTTCTGGTAATTACACATTATCAGCGACTGCTTGAATACATTGTTCCTGATATTGTGCATGTGTTATACGACGGACAAATTGTACGCTCAGGCGGCAAAGAACTCGCCGTTGAACTCGAAGAAAAAGGCTACGAATGGATAAAGGCTGAAATTGCCTGATATTGCTGGAAAGACACATTATGGAAGGAATAACAACCACATACAACGTTAAGGATACCCTGCTGAAACTATTCGACGACAATGTCGCACGGATCAGCAGCAATAATCCTGTTGAAATCGCAGAAATGCGGCATAAGGCCATTGCGGTTTTTGCTCAGAAAGGATTTCCGCATACAAAACTTGAAAAATGGCGCAATACCGACCTGAGCAGCGTACTTAACCATGCTTTTTCATTTCCGCTGAAAGCCGATACCCGGGATGTTGACATCGAAGAAATCTTCAGGTGTGATGTTCCCGGCTTCAATACTTACATGGTGGCACAACTCAACGGATGGTTTATCGATCGCGGAGAAATCCTGTCGCAGGCAGCCAAAGGAGTGATTGTCTGCAGTCTGGCCGAAGCTTTCACAAAATATCCGGATCTTATTAAAACCCATTTCGGGAAATATGCACCTTTCGCCGACAACGCACTTACAGCCTTAAATACTGCATTTGCTCAGGACGGGGTGTTTATTTATGTCCCCGATAATGTTGAAGTTTCGGAAACCATTCAGATGGTAAATCTTATTCATTCAGGAAACGGAGTGTTTGTTCAGCCACGCAATCTGGTGATTGTAGGCAAAAACAGCAACCTGCGTCTGGTGCAATGCGATGATTCTGTGGATGATCAGGT
>DHVX01000043.1 GCA_002412885.1 Bacteroidales bacterium UBA5197 | reverse complement strand
GCGATGATTCTGTGGATGATCAGGTAGGATTTATAAATTCGGTAACCGAAGTGGTGCTTGCCGAAAATGGCAGACTTGATCATTACAAACTTCAGAATAAGAACGATCGCTCAGCGTTGATCAACAGCATATATTTCCACCTTGAGGCCGGAGCCAATCTTTCGACCAATGCCATCAGCCTCAACGGCGGACTTATTCGCAACGAAGCCAATGTTTTACTGAACGGGCGCGGTGCTCATGCCGATATTCTGGGCGTTTACCTGATGGATCGCAATCAGCATATCGACAATCAGGTGTTTGTTGACCATGCAATGCCCGATTGCACTAGCAACGAAATGTTTAAAGGCATTCTTGATGATCATGCCAGCGGTGTTTTCAACGGACATATTCTGGTGAGAAAGGATGCACAGCGCACCAATGCCTATCAGAACAACAAAAACATCCTTATTTCGGACAAGGCAGTGATCGACACCAAACCATTCCTTGAAATCTATGCCGATGATGTAAAATGCAGTCACGGCGCCACAGTCGGACAGCTGGACAGCGAAGCAATGTTTTATCTCAGATCAAGAGGCATTGGAATGGAAAATGCCCGCATGTTGCTGATGTACGCATTTGCAGCGGAGATTATAAACAAAATCTCAATTCCGCAGCTTCAGCTAAGGATTGATGATCTGGTAAAAAAACGCCTCAGAGGAGAACTTTCTGTTTGCGACCAGTGTGTATTGCACTGCAATTCAAGGGAGCAGAAAGTGGCTTTTGAAATTGATATGAGCAAAATCTGATTCCGGGTTACTGACGAAAACCTGCTTTTTGTGATCTTTAAACTAAAATAAATGCAAACCATAGCTTCTGATATTGACAAAATCAGGTCTGACTTTCCGATACTGAGCCGAAAGGTTCACAACAAGCCATTGGTTTATTTCGACAATGCAGCAACCACACAAAAGCCTCAGGTTGTGATTGATGCGATCGTAAATTACTACACCGATCTGAATTCAAATGTACATCGTGGAGTGCATTACCTCAGCCAGCAGGCAACCACTGCTTTTGAAGATGTAAGAACCAAAATACAGAAGTTTGTAAATGCAGAATACCGCCACGAAATTATTTACACCCGTGGCTGCACAGAATCAATAAATCTGGTTGCTGGATCCTGGGGCAAGGCAAACATCAAAGCAGGCGACGAAATTCTGATTTCAGCGCTTGAGCATCATTCCAATATTGTTCCCTGGCAAATGCTTTGTGAGGAAAAAGGCGCCAAACTGATAGTCTGTCCGATACTTGAAGATGGATCGCTTGATATGAGCGCATTATCGGCGCTGATGACTCCCTCAACCAAATTTCTGGCCATCACACACATTTCAAATACGCTGGGAACTGTAAATCCCGTGAAGGAAATAACCCGCATGGCACACGAAAAGGGAATTGTTGTGCTGATTGACGGCGCTCAGGCTTTGTCGCACATGAAAGTGGATGTTCAGGATATTGACTGTGATTTTTACACCTTCTCGGCCCACAAAGTTTATGGACCAATGGGAATCGGCGGACTTTACGGCAAGGAAGAAATTCTGAATGCCATGCCTCCCTGGCAAGGTGGCGGTGAAATGATCAAGAATGTGACTTTCGAAAAAACCACCTACAACGAGCTCCCTTTCAAATTTGAAGCAGGGACCCCCAATGTTGGCGATGTACTCGGATTTGGTGCAGCGCTGGATTATGTTACCGCAATTGGTCTTGATTTCATCGCTGCCCGCGAACATGAGTTGCTTGAATATGCAACAGAAAAGCTTACTGCTGATCCGCTGATCCGCATCATTGGCAGGGCTCCTGAAAAAGCCAGCCTTATTTCGTTTATGATCGGCAATATTCATCCTTATGACGCGGGAACAATCATTGATCAGTTCGGGGTTGCCGTGCGTACCGGAACCCATTGCACACAGCCGCTGATGGATAGTCTCGGTATTCCGGGAACCATAAGGGCTTCTTTTGCTTTTTACAACACCAGAGAGGAAATAGACAAGCTGATGGAGGCAATTGTCAAGGTAGAACAACTTTTTTTGTAAATTCGTACCGGAGATCAATAAACATGAGCAAAATAGAGGAAACCACCAGTGCAATTATCAATGAATTCGACATTTTTGATGACTGGATGGATAAATATAATTACCTGATTGAACTGGGCAAATCACTGCCATTGATTGACGAAAAGTACAAAACCGAAAGCAATCTGATTCAGGGTTGCCAATCGAGGGTTTGGCTACATGCCAGTTACGACGGAACGCTCATTCATTTTACGGCCGACAGCGATGCAGTAATTACCAAAGGAATCGCAAACCTGCTTATCAGGGCTTTTTCAGAGCACACCCCTCAGGAAATTCTCGATTCATCAACTGAATTTCTGAACGAAATCGGACTTACGCAACACCTTTCGCCAACGCGCTCTAATGGAATGCTTTCCATGATCAAACAGATAAAAATGTATGCGCTGGCGTTTAAAACCAAACAGGCAATGGGCAGCTGAGAGCGATTAAACCCGCATCTTCAAACCTGTTTCTCAACCCATTACACTTCACATTATGATGAACCATGAAAAAACCCTTTCACTGGGCAACGAGATCATTGAAAAACTCAAAACCATTTTCGATCCTGAAATTCCGGTAAATATTTACGATCTCGGACTGATTTACAATGTAAGCATCGATGATAAATCGGTTGCACACATCACCATGACCCTGACAGCGCCCAACTGTCCGGTTGCTGAATCGCTGCCGGTTGAAGTAAAAGAAAGCGTTGCAACCATCGAAGGCATTGAAGATTGTGAAGTAGAAATCACCTTCGACCCGCCATGGACCAAAGATATGATGAGCGAAGAAGCGATGCTTGATCTGGGATTTTTGTAAAATTCAGCTTTCAATTACTTTCAGACAAAGCATTCACTTATTTCCAGACCGCATTCACTATTGTATTATCACCTTCTCAGTCCAATAGGCTCCATCACCATAGAAATTGAGGAAGTACAAACCACTTTTCAGGTTTTGAGTATCAATCCGGGTTGCTATTTGTTTTAAAGCACCTGATTTTATCTGCTTTCCCGATGCGTCCATAAGTTTATATGTAGAAAACTTATTTAAATCATCAGCAGTGCAAGTGACATGCAGAAATCCTGATGCAGGATTCGGGTTGATGTTAAAACCGGGCTTTATCTCAATTTTTTGTGATGATACTGAAGTAGTTATACAATCCGGCAATAAAGTAAATTCCATTTGACCCTGATTATTCAGAGTGCCGCGCCAGCAATTGCCATCGGGCGATTTCATTATGATGCCTCTGTTAATATCTTCAATAAAGATATCCCCATCGGTAACCTGAAATTTTGCCGAAGGCTCGATTGTACCAATTCCAACATTACCGGTTTCATGACTGACAAATACCCTGGTTTGGCTATTGTTGGTGACCAGTGAAAGTGAGTTTTCATCTGAAGTGCCAATAAAAGCCTGCCCACCACCCAACATAAAGCTGCTGATTTTATTGGTGCCTGTGGCCTCAAGGAACATGGTTGCATCCTCGGCAGCATCGGCTCTTATATGCAGTTTCGCCTGTGGATCGGTGGTGTTACCGATGCTTACTTTACCGGTTTTATCACTAGCAGGTGATTCACTTACAAAAAATGTAGGAAAAGTGCTTTTAAAGCCTATTGCAAGGCTATGCATTTTGTTGCAGGTAAGGAAACCTCCGACTGGTCCTGCGCCGATAATAATTTGATTGATAGATCCTGATTTAAGCCTGTGGCCTATCAACATTACTCTGCTTGCGAGTGCCTCAGAACCACTGCCAAAAATATAACTCTCCTGGCCACCTGTAAAGATGGTATTTAAACCACCAATAATATAAGAGTTAGTACTACTGCTATTTATGGTTGACTGAGCACCTGCTATAAATCCCGAACCTGACGAAATAATATTGCCATTGCCAATGGCAGTAGAATTTGTTCCGGATACAGTATTATTTGACCCTAACGCCGAGGCACCTGTACCTGTTATTGTACTTCCCGGGCAGAAAGTGCATTGTGCTTTTAATGTGATAGGATTAAAATATATTGCAAGAGCAACTGTTGCAATTATTGTCAATGTTTTTTTCATGGCAGTGTTTGTTATTGTTTAATAAATTTATGCGTTTCGATTACTCCATTGCCCATAGTACTGATTTTTAACAGATACATACCGGGCTTGAGATTTTGTATTGGTAAATTGGTTGTTCCATGTTCCAGTTTATAAGCAAAGATTTCAGCTCCGGACAGTGTCAATACGCTGGCTTCAGCTTGTTTCAGCATACATTCTACTTTGAGGTACTCCTTAGCTGGATTGGGAGAGATAAATGCGCGGTTGATGATAATCTGACCGGGTTTATTTGAAGTAATCAAACCTTCCCTGTTTAGTTTAATAAAGTACATGTCGTACAAATCGGTATCATGATTGAACCTGGGGGCATGAATCACAAAACCCCCATCGGAGAGCGGCAATATATATCTGGTTTCATAAAATGCATCTCCCCCGATATAATGCAGATACCTGAGCTGAAGCTGGCTATCTACCTGCCCCGCCATTATCCAACTAACATGTGTAGATGAGGGAGGCCATCCTGTAGCGTTTTTATAACCTGAAAAGAAAATTGTGTCGGGATGTAAACAACCTACACCAGCACCCCAATAGGGAGAATAATCGGTTGTGTCTATTGCACCAAAGTTAACCCTGCCCAATAGATTAACAGCAGTATCAAATCGGGCAAGCCACACATTATCATCGTTAGTAGAAGGGCCTGGCCTTCTCGCAACGTAAGATAGCAGCATAACACTATCCGGAGTCCATGTTGTAGAGTAACGCCACGAATCCTGTACTGATAAAGGTGTGGTGCTTATGTAATTAAAACTACTGTCAAAGATACTGTAAGAAGGGCCAGATACTCCTCCAAAAAATGAATGAGCGAACAAATAAATATAATTTTTATCAATACTTTGCAAGAATGAGGGCGAAAAACACCTGTACAGAGTGTCATCATAAAAGACTTCTTGCATAATATTTCCATAAAGATCAACCTTTATAAACATTGGATTAGTTGCACCACAAGGAAATTCACACCTGCCCACCGTCATAATTAAGGTGTCGCCTACCTGAAAGATATTGTCCACTGCAAGTCTGTAATTCATAGAATCGTAGGAATGATGTTTAGCCCACATCAGGTTGAAATCATCGTCAAGCCCTGCAATCATCAGGCATTTGCTTACAGAGCCGGGAGGCACAGACTCTCCAGTGAGAATGTACCCCCCGTTTGTCAGGCGGTGTATTTTACTGAGAAAGAAGGTAGTGTCATGAAAAGAATACCTGTGACTTGATGTGTCTCCGGTAGCTGAAATATTTAGTAGATAACCACTAATGTAGCTGGTTTGACCGTAATCCTTGCCGGTTAGATTATTCATTGGTGCAATAATACCCCCATTGCCATCATCAATGGCCATATAGGATCCGGTTCTTGTTACTGATGGTATTAATACCTCAAAAGTACCTTGTGCTTTTGAAGGCACACCCATAAAGAGCACTAAGAATAAAATTGTTACGCATTTTATAATCAAAGGATTTTCATCCTGTTGAAAAATACGAAACAAAGGGTTTGCGGGGTAAGTTTCATTTCTTAATGACCACCCTAATGGCAGGCCAATTCCTTTTGGAGAAGATGTCATTTCAGAGAGTTTAGCTTTGGCAGATGATAAATAATTGGTAAATTTCATAAATTTTTTTCGTAAATCTTACATAAATTATTCACAAAAATACAGCGTAAAACCTTCCTTTCTGCAGAAATTTTACCGACGTACTTGTTTATTTATTAAACGTAGCATTCTGTCGAGTACTCGTAGTGTTATTCTTTAATTCTTATTCCATCAATTCTTATCGCGGGCACTCCGAGTCAGTCAAGAAATGACTTTATCCGTATTTATATATCCGGAATTCTCTAAAATGTAATACCTACTCTCCTTTTAAAATATGAAGTCAGACTTGATCCGGTTTTTTTGCAATAAATCAAAATCTTACTCTTGTTTCTCTATCTGAATCTATATATTTGCTTTTTAAACATCAGGGTGGCAAATAAATGGATCATCCCCGACGTTATACCGTGAAAAATTCACAAAAAAAATCCCGCCATGAAAAACCTTCGGACCTTAGCTGTACTTTTTCTCATTTTCTTATCTGTCGGTGTATTTGCACAGTTGCCGGCAAATAATGCTGAGATTCCTTTTATTGAAGTAAACGGGACCGCTGAAAAAGAGATAATTCCGGATGAAATTTTCATTTCAATTACTTTAAAAGAAAGACAGGAAGGCCGCGATAAATATACCATTGAGCAGCAGGAAGCCCGATTGAAAGACGGCCTGAAAAAGTTGACTATTCCGCTGGAAAACCTTTCTCTTTCTGATGCAAATGCAAATTATGTCAGGGTTAAATGGTCGGGCAGAGATGTGCTTACCCGCACAGAATATCTGCTGAAAGTGAATGATGCCATAAGCGTTGGGAAAGTGTTTGAGATGCTGGATGAAATAAAAATCAATGATGCCCGGATTGCCCGTGTAGATCACTCGAAACTTGATGAGTTCAAAAAAGAGGTTAGAATTATGGCCATTAAAGCAGCCAAAGCAAAAGCCGACTATCTTCTTGAAGCAATTGGAGCTGAAACTGGAAAGCCACTGATTGTCAAAGAAATAACGGCTCAAATACACAACGAACAGATGCTAAATGTGCGTGGTTCGTTTAATCAAAGTGAGATGTATTATGGGGAAGGTCTTAAATATAACGATACCGACCAGCTTATTCAGTTTCAGAAAATCAGGATCCGGGAATCGGTGTATGTGAAATTTGGGATTAAGTAGCAATGTGGTTTTGACAAGATTCTGAGCTTGAAAGAAAATTGAAAAAACATCCTTTGATTTGTCAGGTGAACTTCCAATGACGGATTGTTTTATCTTTTCACCCGCTCTGGATCAGGGATTTGATGAGCTAAAAAGCGATGCTTGATCCGGGATTTTTTTGGCAATTGTTTTGAGATAACAAAATATTTTCATTTTTATTATTATTGTACACCAGCCTGATTTTTCATGAAATGAGATTTCAATATCAGTAGCTTTTCCGTTATGACCATAAAAAACAATCCTACCTGAAACAATAGAACACTTGCTTTAGAGGCAAATTTTATATTTTTTTCACTATTGTCCGGAAAAAATCGAAAAAAAATTGCCACTAAATCTCCAAGACTCCAAATTACACCAAATGAATAAATTACATTGGCGATTTTTGGTGATTTAGTGCTTTGGTGGCAAATTTAATAAAGTAAGGTGCCATTCTGCAACTTTTGTCAAAGAGCAAGAATATCAGTCATTTGCAATAATATTCGAAACTTTCTCCGGACAACAATGATTTTTTTCAATGATATTCCGCCGTGAATCTACTTACTAAAACAGCCCTGATATTTTGAATTTCATATGAACCCATTTTGACCATATACAAAATAAATTCTGATAATAATGTGTTTATTATACACTTTAGATACTTTATATTATTACAAATATTCTCGTTTATATGTCAACATTTGTACATTAACATTTTTTAATAATTTTGAGTGAACAGCAACTCATCTTTCTGTGTTTTTAGATTCAGGTTAAAACAAATAACAATCCAAATTCAACAAAACCAGCAAACCCATGAAAAAGCAAACCATTTCCCTGATGATTGCAGCAGCATTATTATTGACTGTTTCACCAGCATTCAGCACAGATCACAACCACAAAGACAAAAAAAGTTCAAAAACAAAAACAGCTGCCATTACCTTTGAAGAAGTTAATGCAGCCCAGCAAGCCTGGTGTGATGCAGTAGTTGCTATTGGCAAAGCCTACGACGAAGGAGGAGACTATAAGAAACTGGCTATGGACATCCTTACGCAAGCCTACGATTACGACAACGGGACTGTTTTCTTTAAACCAACGCTGACATTTGGCGACCAAACTTTCAGAACCACGAAAGAAGGAGCTCACTCATATTTTGTTGGTGGAAATTCCAAATTTCCGAACGATAAAGGTTTTGCACTGAAGCCATGGACCAAAGTCTGGTACGATAATCTGGGCAATGGAAATGACGGCATTCAAATCTATGGCAATATAGCCATCACTATGGGTAATGTTTATTTCACCGGAAAAGATGGCACCCAGATTATGGTTGACAAAACATTTGTATTTAAAAAAGGAGATGATGGCAAGATAAGACTCATTGTGCATAAGTCATCACTTCCTTACTCCCCGTCAAACTAATCATACGAAAATCCAATTGCGGGCTGTTCAAAAGTTAAAATACTGTCAGTATTAATGGCTTATGAACAGCTCTTTTTTTAACCATACTTGTATGAAAAATATAAAAACGGTTATAATCTTCGTAATTGCGTTAAATCTGCACGCCATTTCTTCTGCTCAGGAATCAAGTACAGGAAACTGGTTTATTTATTTTGGGAACCAGAAGATTAACAGCAAATGGAACTGGCACAATGAAATGCAATACCGCAATTACAATTTTGCAGGAGACTTGCAGCAATTGTTGCTCAGAACAGGAATCGGTTATAACCTTACAGAGAATAACAACAATTTGCTTGCCGGTTACGCGTTCATTCATTCTCAAAACTATGTTTCAAATTCTGACGAAAAGACCAATTTTGATGAACACCGGATTTTTCAGCAGTTCATTACCAGACAGCGGTTTGGAAGAGTAAATATTATGCACAGATACAGGCTTGAACAGCGCTTTCTTCCCGACAATTTCAGAATAAGAATGAGATACTTTGCTTCGGTGAATATACCTCTCACCCTTCCGGAAATGAGTCCCCGGGCTCTATATTTTTCAGGATATGGTGAAGTTTTTATAAACGGTGGCTCTCCTACTTTTGATCGGGGCCGAATTTACGGTGCGCTTGGCTATGTTATGAGCAGGCATTTGCGGGCCGAAGCTGGATTTATGTCTCAAATTCAGGAAAAAACCAACCGAAATCAGTTTCAGATTGTGCTGTTTAACAACATACCCTTCAGGGAATAAGCCAATTAAATGAGTGTAATTCAAAAAAAGTAATTTTTAACTGCTTGTTTTTATGGCTCTCAGCTTTTAAAATTTGTAATACTGGTTTTGCGAAGGCAAGCATTAGCAAAAGCCAGGTAAAATCACTTCTTCACCTCCACTACCGGATTGTACTTCCTGATTTCAGCTATAAAATCTTCCCTGTTTACAGGTGAAATCATTATTGTTTCAGAGTTTCTGAATTTCAGTTCAAGCCGTCGTAAAGAAAGCGCCGGCGATGAAAGCGGATTGCTTGTGTACTTTATAGATTTTAACTTTTGAAGGTCGAATGTTTTGCGATAAAACAATCCGCATGTTACAGTCAATCCATGAACAGAATGAAGACGATAATATGTTCTGAAATAGATTGGAATTATAAGCACAAGGACTGGCAAAATTACAAGAGCGGCATACCATGGCTCCTGAAAAAACATATAAACCATAATTCCCACAGGTAGTAATACAGACACGGTAAACCACGGTGCGATCCTCGAATGAAATACTACAGCTCGTTCCATAAAATCCGGGATTTTAACGACACAATATTATCCGTTTCTGAACTTAGCAAGAATATCAAATTAACTTCCTCATATAAGACCCATTTTATATCCCCCTCTTTTCCCCCTTTTGGGCTTTCGACCGGGCTCAAGCACCAGGGGGACGATTACTTTCGTTTTTTTAGAAACATTAGTTTGCAGAAAGTCTAGTTAGATGGGGTACTCAAGTGAGGAAGTTATTTCGACAGTTTCACTTATCTTTTCAACGGAAAAATGCAGTAATTGCATTAGACACGCTGTCAGTTTCTTCATCAGTCATTCCGAAAAAGAAAGGCAACCTGAGCAATGTTTCTTCATAACGGCAGGCATGGGGCAGAATTCTGTTGTCATGCCTGCTTTGGTAATAAGGCGATCTGTGCAGGGCCAGATAATGAAACACCGCGTGAATGCCGGATGCCATAAGATGGGCGAGCAAAGCGTCTCTCACCTCCTTTGAACGGGTTGTGATGTAAAACAGGTGGGCGTTCTGTGTTGCAAAGTCAGGAACATAAGGTAATTTTATGTGGCCATCACGCTCTAGAAACCTGAGTTTGTGATAATAAGCAGTCCACGTTTCGATGCGGTTCTGCTGAATAATATCGAGATGTTCAAGCTGTCCGTAAAGGAAAGCAGCCGTTAATTCGTTGGGAAGAAACGAACTTCCGAGACTAACCCATTCATATTTCTGAACTTCTCCCCGCCCAAAAGCAGCCCGGTTTGTGCCTTTTTCACGGATAATTTCAGCTTTTGCAATCAGATCAGGATCATTAACCACCAGCATACCTCCTTCGCCGGAGGTTATATTTTTGGTTTCATGAAACGAAAATGCAGACAAACTGCCGAAGCTTCCCAGTGGCTGATCTTCATAAAAAGCATCTATACATTGTGCGGCATCTTCAACAACCGGTATTTTATATTTCTGTGCCAACTGCATAATGGAAGGCATATCGCAAGCAATGCCTCCATAATGAACCACCACAATTGCTTTGGTTTTTGATGTGATCAGGGCTTCAAGCAGATCGGGGTCTATGTTTGGATTCAGTGCATTGCTGTCGGCAAAAACAATTTTCGCTCCCCTGAGGGCAAAGGCATTGGCCGTTGAAACAAAAGTATAGGACGGCATAATAACCTCATCACCCGGCTGAATATCAAGGATAAGCGCTGCCAGTTCAAGGGCATCGGTGCAGCTGGTGGTTAACAGCGCCTTGCGGAATCCGTATCTTTCTTCAAAAAAATCCTGACACAGATGTGTGTAATGACCGTTGCCGGCCAGTTGTCCGATTAATGCAGCTTCGGAAATATGAAAGGCTTCGCGCCCTGTAAAATGCGGTTTATTAAAAGGGATTTTCATTGCCCTGAATGTTTTATCGGGCTAAAATAGCCAATTTCTTTGAAATATTAAAAAAAGGGACGAGGGACGGATGTGGGGACGGGGGACGGATCGGAGGTCGAGCGTTCCCGATAGTTATCGGGACGAGACCGAAGAAGACAAGGAGACAAGGAGATGGGGAGACAAGGAGAACGAAAGGGTCGAGCGCAGTCGAGACCGAAATAGAAAATTAAGACAAGAAGAAAAGGTGAGATAAAGACTGAGCGAAGGGAGCGAAGGGAGAAAAGGAGAATGTTCAATGAATGGACAAAAGCCAAATTGGAGGGCCCTTCTCCTTGAGGAGAAGGTGCCGAAGGCGGATGAGGTGGAAAAAAGACGAGGGATGGATCGGAGGTCGAGCGTAATCTATATCGAAGAAGACACGGTGACAAGGAGATGCAAGAGGGAAATGGGGACAAGGTGAAGGGGGGACAAGGAGACATGGAGAAATGGAGATAAAGAGAAAATTCATTATAATTTTGTATTCAACTAATTATCAATACATTTGCAGGTCTGACGAACTCAATTAATCCATAAAAGTTGATTCTTGCATTAAATGCATCGTTAATGGTGCTATTTTTGCAATGGCAATCAGCGTTACTCAATTGAAACTTAACCCAAAAAAACATCTATTATGAAACGAGTATGTTTTCTTAATGCACAAACACGAATGAAATTAAGTGTATTAACCATAGTGTTCATGCTTGGTGCAGTCATTGTTTCTGCCCAGACCCAGCCTGTAAAGCAATCGACAAAAGAAACAGCTCCAACGCAATCCGGCGTGGTTGTAAAGCAAAGTAATCCGGCTACTTCTGCCGAAAAGGCACCGGTAAATCAGTCAAAGGATGCAGCACCAAAAGTGACTCCACAAAAACAACCTTCAAAAACGGCAACACCAACCACAAAGCCCAAAGTTGTTACGCCGGTGACCCCGAATAAAGCATCAGATGTAGCTCCGACAAATGTACCAACAACAACTCCAAAGGACATTACCGGCTACTGGCTGACTGCAAACAAAGGAACAATAGTGCAGTTTTATAAGGATGGCGATAGTTATCACGGCAAGGCTGTATGGCACAGACAGGCAACCGACAAAAACGGCAAGCCTCTGAAGGATATCAATAATCCGGATAAATCGAAAAGAAATAATCCGCTAATCGGTTCATTGCTGGTTACCAAACTGAAATACAATCCGAAAACAAAAATGTATGAAGGTGGCAAAGTCTATCAGCCCAACACCGGTCGCACGTTCGATTGTAAAGTAAAACTTATAAGAGAAAATAATGTAATGGAAATTACAGGCACCGCAGGAATGTCGATGATCAGCAAAACCCTTATCTGGTCCAGAACAACCGGAGTACCGGGTCAGAAATAGAAAGCCGGAGTTGTTGGCAGATAAATTATTGGCTGCAGAGTTGCAATGTGTTGCAGCTCTGCAGTTGTTTTTTGGGCATAGCCATTCTTCGTACTTATCCATATTTTACGTTACTTTGCGGCTGAAACCGGGCTGGGCCGAAGTACTGTCTTTATCCCGCACCGGCAAGGAAATCAGCACGTTATGAGTATCCGAAAAAAAGAAACTGCGACCCCGTTACCCAAAGCGCCGAAGCCTGTGATTGAAAAGAAAAAAGGCAATACCCTGTATTACCTGTTAATTGTTGCCTTTTCGTTTGTGCTTTACGGAAATACCATCAACAACGAATATTCGCTCGACGACATTTATGTCACCGGGAAAAATGTGCTTACTCAGCAAGGGATAAGAGCCATTCCTGCAATTTTCTCGTCATATTATATTTCGCTGAATGCGGAAGAAGGCGGACAGCACAACTTCGGTTACCGCCCCATTACCAAAGTAACATATGCTATAGAATGGCAGTTTTTCGGTGAAAACCCGCATGTAAGTCATTTTATCAATATTCTGCTTTATGCATTAACGGGCATTGTTCTTTTTCTGCTTTTGCGAAGATTGCTTAGCAATTACCATATATTTTTCCCTTTCCTCACGGTGATGCTTTTCCTGGCGCATCCATTGCATACCGAAGTGGTTGCCAGCCTGAAAAACCGCGAAGAACTGCTGAGTTTTCTCGGTGCTTTGTTTGCATTGAAGTATTTCCTGAAATATCATGATACGGGCAAAAAACTCAACATACTCTGGGGTACCATAGCTTTCGGTCTTGGCTTCCTTTCAAAAGCCAACATCATGACTTTTCTGGTGGCTATTCCTTTGGTGATGTACTTTTTTACCGACATCAAACCTACGAAGAACCTGATACTTACCGGGTCGATGATCCTGATCCTTCTTTTTGCATTGATTGTGCCCCGTTTGTTTCTGGGTGAAGCAAGCCGCCCCATACAATTTATCGAAAATCCGCTTCTGATTGATCCTTCATTTATCGACAGAATCGGCACTTCAATGATGGTTCTGCTATTTTACCTGAAAATGCTGGTTTTCCCGCATCCCTTGTCATTTTATTATGGATTTAATATGATTCCGGTCACCGGGTTGAGTAATCCGCTGGTATGGGTTTCCATTATACTTCATACCGGAATGCTTGCATTTGCCATCTGGAAAATAAGGCAGAAACACATTCTTTCCTTTGCCATACTGTTCTATCTGGTTAACATTTCCATGTACTCCAATCTTCTGGCTACGCCCACCGGACTGGTTGCGGAGCGGTCACTCTATATTGCATCGCTGGGCTTCTGTATTGCACTGATGTACGGACTTTTCAGACTTTTCGGTTCATTGCCTGACAATCAGAAAATCAGTAAAAAAACCCTGAACTATGTGCTGCTTGCTTCGGTAATCATTGCCATTCCGGCCACGGCAAAAACTATTGACAGAAACCGCGACTGGAAAGACGAACTTACGCTGTATGCTGCAGATGCGCCTCATTTACAAAATTCGGCGAAAGCCAATTTCATCTATGCCACCAACCTCCGCACCTCGGTGGTCGATCGCCTGAAATCAGGAGTGCCGCGTAAACAGATAATCCCGGATGCTCAGATTTGCATCAAACATTTCAAGCAGGCAACCAAGGTGTATCCACAGTATGCAGATGCCTGGAATAATCTAGGTGAGGTATTTTTGCTGTTGCTGAATGAGCCGGATTCGGCCATACAGTATTTTGAGAAAGCAGTGGAGCACAACCCGAATTTCACCGCGGCGTTCTACAACCTCGGTTACACCTATCAGGTTACAGATCAGGCTGAAAAAGCAATTCCGCATTACGAAAAAGCCCTTGAACTTGAGCCATACGAAGTCAGGGCCATGTCGAACCTTGCCCAGTTGTATCAGAAAACCGGTCAGACTGAAAAAGCGGTAAGTCTTAATGAGGATATCATCATGATAGAGCCGAACCTTGATCTGCCTTACATCAATCTGGGGACTTACGCCATGCGAAACGGAGAACCTGAGAAAGCACTTGATTATTTTGAAAGAGCCATTCAGATCAATCCCAATAATTTTGAATTAAATATGCGGCTTCGCAGTTATTTCCTTAAAGTGGGAGACTCAACCAAAGCCGATTACTACTTTGAACTTGGTCGCCGTTCGGGCAGGCCGAAACAGTGAAAACAAGAACATGCCTGAAATAAGCAACTACTATCAACCTGAACTAACCCTTCCTGCGCTGCTCAAAAGGGCAGCAGAATTCGACGAAGATCTTTACATAGGCTATATGCAGGAGAATGGTGAAATCACCCGCCAAACCTACCGCGAGCTTTACGCTGAGGCCCTGCAACTTGCTTCCGGACTGCAGCATCTTGGCATGAAAGCCGGCGACAAAGTCATCATTGCCACGCAAAACAACCGCGAAACCATATCACTTTTGTGGGGTTGTTTCCTTGCAGGAGTTGTACCAACCGTTTTGCAGCCACCGGTCACCTTTTCGGGATATAACCCTGCTGTGGTAAAACTGAAGAATGTTTTCACCCAACTGAACGAACCCTTCATTTTTTTCAGTTCGAAAGGAATGGAAACAGACGAACTTCTCACAAAAAAGGTGAAACACATCAGCGATCTGGATACCAGTGGCGAATTTATCAGACCAATACTTCATCCCGAAGATCTTGCATTTATACAGTTCTCATCCGGCAGCACCGGCGATCCGAAAGGGATAATGCTTACACACCATAATCTGATGGTGAATATGGATGCCATTCATATCGGTCTCGACGTTGAACATTGCGATAGTACCGGCAACTGGATGCCTCTATTTCATGACATGGGGCTGATCGGCTATCATCTTACACCAATATACGTTACGCATAATCAGTTCCATATAGAAACCATTGACTTTATTAAGAATCCGGGCTTATGGCTCGATCTGATGAGTGAGGCCAGAATTAATGTAACGGGTTGCCCGAATTTCGGTCTGGCATTGGTTCAACGTTTTCTTAGCCGGAAGAAAACTTTGCCCGACTGGGATTTCTCTTCAATGAAAGCCATGTTGAATGGTGCAGAGCCGATTTCGGTACAGATTATGAATGATTTTGTGGAAAAGCTGCAACCTTTCGGCTTCAGACCCGAAGCCATGATGCCCGTGTATGGTATGGCCGAGGCTACGCTCGCAATTACTTTTACTCCCCTTATGCAAGCTTCGGTGATCACTGCTTTTGATTCAAGAGCACTTGATCTGGAAAACAAAGCCATTCAAGCTGATCCCTCCGATCAGACTGCCCGCATTCTATCTGGCGTTGGTGTAGCTCTTAACGATACCGAAATACGGATTGTGGATGCTTCCGATGAGCCAATTGCTGATGGACTGGCCGGACAGATTCAGCTTCGCGGAGCCGGAATTACAAAAGGATATTACAATAAGCCGGAAGAAACTGAAGCCGCTTTTTGCAATGGCTGGCTGCGGACCGGAGATATCGGTTTCTTTTTTGAAGGGAACCTTTATGTCAGCGGCCGCCACAAGGATATTATTTTCAAGAGCGGGCGAAATTATTTTGCCAACGACCTTGAAGTAATGGCGTGCACACTGGAAGATATCAGCTATGGGAAAGTGTGTTTCGGCGGAACCACAAGCACTAAAACCGGCCACGACAAAGTGATTGCTTTCCTGGCAGGTTCGCCGGGCGAAAAAGCAGTTGAAACCTTCAGGCAATTGCGGAATCTGCTTCGTGCAAATCTCGGCATTACGGTGGATGAGCTGGTGATGGTAAAATCGAATGAAATTCCGAAAACATCAAGCGGAAAATTGCAGCGCTATAAACTTATGCAGCGCTACAATGCCGGTGATTTTGACGGACAGGTAATTTTTCCGGAAAACCTTTAGCCTGAATAATTCATAAATTGGACTAAAGTCCATGTAGGTAGCCGTTTGAGTTACCCCGACCTTAAGGTCGGGGTAATTAAAAACCGCCGGTATTATGGGGCTTTAGCCCAAAATTAAAAGTTGATGAATAATTCAGGTTAGGAATAACTATCCACGGAGAAAATATCATACTTATTTTTTATCCGTGACGTCCTTTAAATCTATCCACCATTTTTTGCCAGGAAACGGCATAAAAAAACATCAGAATATAGTCGGTCAGTTTCAGGTATAGGGATCTTTTACCTGAATTCCACTCCAGTTGGCGGTTGAGTCCGTCGGGCTTGTCGTTAATCATATCCTCCAGAACAACACGGCCATAATTGTGGTTGGCGCCGTAAACCCAGTAAGCGGTGTTTAAATTGCGGGTACGCCACAGGGTTTTAAACATCATTTTCCGGATGTTGTCCTTGTTGTACATGCTCCACCAGATTTCTTTCATGGTTTCCTGAAGTTCTTCGCGGGTAAGTTTTGAAGTGCCCGCGGTAGCCTGCATAAAATGATAATACTTCCAGTCTTCAGGAAAGTTATTTAGTTCTATTTTATTTTCGGCTTTCATGCGCTTAAAAAGTCCCGTTCCCGGAAGCGGGGTCATTATACTTGCCTGAATGGCATCAATGCCACTGCTGAGAATAAAATCGCGGCGTGCCAGCAACTCCTCCCGGCCATCGCTTTCCATGCCGAAAATCATGGCTCCGAGTATACCTATACCATGACGATGAATTTTTTTGAAAGATTCTCTGTAGGAATCAACACCACGGCTAAGGTTCAGCCTTTTTTTTGCATCGGCCAACGCCACGGTTGTCTCTGCTTCGATGCCTAGCAGAATCAGTGTACAACCGCTTTTGGCAGCCCAATAAAGCACTTCCTCATCATCTGCAAAATTGATGGAAGCCTGACCAAGCCAGAGGTTTTTAATTCCCCGGTCAACCATACCCTTAAATAAGCGGATTGCTCTTTCGCGACCTTGTTTATTGTTGTTAACCAGATGGTCATCCACAATAAAAACCATAGGACGTGTCAACTTCTCCATTTCATCCAGCACGTCCTCTACATCTCTTTCGCGGTATTGCTTTCCGCAAAGTTCAGTTACCGAACAAAAATCGCAGCCCATAGGGCATCCGCGCGAAGTTTGTATCAGATCATTCACATAAGGATACTTGAAAATATCTCGCCGTGCATGCGGAATCAGGTTTACAGGAGTAATTCCGCTATGATATATTGGTTTGGGCTTCCCTGATTCAAAATCATTTAGAAATACCGGCCATGCAGTCTCGGCTTCACCTGCGATTACTGTATCTACGTAATTCGCAACTTCATTGGTCATCATACTGGCATGGATGCCTCCCATTACGGTATAGATGCCTAGCTCGCGGCATATAGCAGCAATCTCATAGGCGCGTGGCGCGTTGGTTGTAAAAGCGGTTAATCCAACAAGGTCGGCTTGTCTGGGTGTAAACATCTCAAAACTTTCATCAATGAATTCAATGTCCCAGTTATCAGGTGTAAGCGCTGCAATAATACCCAGTCCCAAGGGCATAAAACTGGTACTGGGATCGTTAACCAGACCTTGTACATTTTGGTTTATGGGATTGATCAGGAGTAGTTTTCTGCGTGTGATATTCATCCGGATTTTAGTCTGATTTAATTAAGAATGCAATAATAAGCATATATCCTATAGAAAAGACATTCAATACAAGCTACGAAAAAATGAAACAACAGCCGAAACTTTTTACCTTTGCAGCTCAAAACCTTTACAAATGAAAATTGAAGAATTTATCGCCCGAATTGAAGAAGAATTTGATGACATTGAGCCAGGAACCCTGAAACCTGAAAGTATTTTCAGGGAAGTATTTGAATGGAACTCAATCAATGCACTTATTTTGATTGCTTTGGTAAAAACCGAATACGACGTTGCCATCAATGCCGAAGATATAGCCAATTCAAAAACTGTTGAGGATATCTACAGGATTATTGAGTCGAAAGTTGCGTAAAGGTTAATTAAAATCCATAAACGGAAATAATCCCTGATTTCATTGATTTCTGTGCGCAAATTGATGCGGATATAACAGGTAATCAAGCGTTTAAACACTTCGACTCCGCCTGCCTGACTGCGCGGCAGTCAGGCTCAGTGTGACATTCGTGTATTGGCAACATTCGTTTTTTTAATATACATGTTAACAGCTATTTACAATGTCATGCTGAATTTGCACTCAAAAAAAAATTGAGCATAATACGGAGATGACAGGTATAATCAGCAACCTAATTCATTTTCAGAAAATTCGAAAGCATTTTTCCACTTTTCAGTGAGCAGGGCCAACCTTAATTATCTTCCAAACCTTAGTAACAGTTATCACTCCCAAACACCTGCAACCTTAATATCTCTTCCTAACCTTATTTTCCCAAGTATTAAAAAGTGTTTTGTCTGACAAGGTTCTGAAGAAAAATTAAGGTTCAAAAATCGTTGGGGTCAGTTTTGTTACTAAGGTTATTTAGAGTGATTAAGGTTGATTTTTACTTTCATCAACATTTGAAATTATTTTAATCTGACATTGGTAGCAGTTCCGATAGCCTTTCGGAGTCGCTCAGTGTGAAATTAGTGTTTGGACAACAGTGTTCCTCTATAATATACACGTTATCAACTCTCTACGATGTCATCCTGAGCGGAGTCGAAGGACAAAACGACAATCTGTCAATGGTAGCTAAATTCCTGCGTGAAAGGTCTAATCGATAATTTTTCAACCAATTAATCCTTAATAAGCGATAAAAATCAGGATTATTTCTAAATAAATCCCGCTATTCAATTTCATTCATTTTCGCAAATGCCCGTTCGCAGAGTTCTTTCACCGTAATTTTATCGAAGAAAACATAAGGAGGGATATTTACTCCGAACTTTGTGAGTACATCCTGCTGAAGCTGAACGGCTTTCATTGAATTGAGTCCGTAAACCGAAATGGATTTAGACTGATCGATACGCTCGAAAGGAATTTTCAGGTGAATATGTATCCAGGCAATCAGCCATGCCTGAAGCGAAGTAATATCGGGTTTTTCATTGCCTGTTTCTGTAACTTCTGAAGCACTTTCATTGATTGATTCTCCAACCACCAATAAAGTCTTACTGAGGAAACCATCACGGCAGGCTTTGCGCTGAATTTTACCGCTTGATGTTTTAAGGATGCTTGCTGTACGAAGCAATTGAATGGCATAAACCTCCAATTCAAACTCTTCTGAAATTTGCTCCCTAATGGCATCACAAACAGAATTAACATCCAGATCCCGAATAAAAGAGCGTTGAACTTCGGCAACAATCACCAATTTCTCTTCATTGTCAACATCAACCGAAAAAGCAGCACTGGCATTTGACTGGAGCGCAGGGTGACTATTTTCGGTATGAAATTCAATATCCTGCGGATAGTAATTTCTTCCATGAATGATGATCACATCTTTTAGTCTTCCGGTTATATAGAGCTCTCCATTATGGTAGAAGCCCAGATCTCCGGTGCGAAGCCAGTTGGTGTCCGGCTCGTCATTCAGTTTAGCTTGAAAAACCGCTGTGGTAATTTCCGGATTATTCCAGTATCCATAAGTCACACTTGAACCGGTCACCCATACTTCACCAACTTTTTCATCGGTACATTGAATCAATGTCTCCGGGTCAATAATCCTTACCCTTGTATCCAGCCATGGAAATCCAACACCTGTCAGATATCGGGCATCAGGGTGGTCGGTAGCAACTTGTTCTATTCTGTTCTTTTCCAAAGCATTGCCCGAAACGCAAAGATAAACTGGTCCGCGCAAAGCCGGAGGGCCGGAAGTAATCAGTGTGGTTTCGGCCATTCCGTAGCAAGGATAGAGCATTTCAGGGGTCAGGCCATAGGCTTTGTACACATCAGCAAACCTGTCAAAAGTTGATTTCCTTATGGGTTCGGCTCCGCAATAAATGGTTTTGATCGACGAGAGATCAAGCCCTTCCCTTTCTTCCGGAGTTGTACTATCGGCCAGGAGGTCAAACGCAAAATTTGGTGCGCCACCCATTGTCCCGCGATATTTCGAAAATGCTCTCATCCAGCGTATTGGCTTTTGAAGGAAGGTGACCGGAGGCATCAGAACACTTGTAAATCCTGTGAAAACCGGCTGGAAAATCTGGCCAACCAAACCCATGTCATGAAACGTGGGCAGCCATGAAACACCGATACTTTGATGCGAAAAACCAAAACTGGAACGAATAAAATCACAATTCCGCATGATGTTCCGGTGTGTAACCATTACTCCCTTCGGCTGCCCCGTCGATCCGGAAGTATATTGCAGCAGGGCAACTTCGCCGGGCTGAGAGAGTACCCCCGCACCTGTGTCAATGTTACCATCGGTGGTGATATCCTCCATAATCAACCATTTCATCTGCTTTAATTCATCCAGATCGGAGAATGACCTTTCGATGGCCTGAGAAATATCTGCATTTGAAAGTACCAGGGTTGATCCTGAATCGACAACCAGCATTTTTATTCGGTCTAACGATCGGTTTTTACGTGGTGCATAAGCAGGCACAGCAATCACACCGGCATAAAAGCAACCAAACAATGCTTTTACAAATTCCAGTCCCGGAGGGAAAAGCATCAGCGCACGATCGCCGGCAGCACCGGTAAGCCTTAAATGGTAGGCAATTTTTCTTGCTGCCTGATCCAATTCCCTGTAGGTGATTCTTTCTTCATCGTCATCGCCGTCTCTGAGGAAAATATAGGCTGTCGCATCAGGCGTGTAAGTTGCCCGGGTCTGAAGAATCTCAGGAAGGGTGTATTTGTATGTATCCTCTTCAGTAATGCAGTCGTTAAGAAAATTATCCAGTGCCATAGGGAATGGGAAAAGTTAGTGCGGTGCAAAAATAGGAAACTATGAGGGATTTGGGGAGGAAGTAATTTGGAATTTCGGATTTCGGATTTCGGATTTCCAACTTCTAATTGCAGATTGTGGATTTCCCTTCGGCGAGCTCCGCTTCGGTTCGGAATTCGGAATTTTCAAATTTTCCTGACTTCCGACTTCCGACCTCCGACTTCCGACCTCCGACCTCCGACTTCCGACCTCAATTTTCACGGGTAGAAATTAGAAATTAGAAATTCATTTCAACGCCTTCACCTTCCTCTTATTCATTTTCCAATAGACCTTCAGGAAGATTCCCAGAAATTGTATCACGGAGTTTCGCATCCGGTAAGGCAGATAATCACCCAGCAGAAGCAGGCGATACATCGCCCATCCATAAATGAGGGTTGGGAGTATCCACAAATAAAGGAAAGGATTAAAAGAAGTGAATTCGCGCTGATAGCCGGCTTTTTCGGCAGTTTTACCTGCAACCAGATCGGCAATCCGGATATCTCTCCGGCTCATTTGTGTTTTCCAGAGATTCATCCGCTGCGTGGAAATCGGGTTCATCAGGCTTTTATGGATTATACCGATCTCTGTTGAGCCTGTATAAGCTTTTTCGACTTCTGATTTCTTCTCATGAAACGACATTACCGATGCATCGTATTCAATCTCCATAAACCTGCACAGGTCCCTGAAATGGGTTTCCGGATCCGCGGCAAGGTCTTCGTATTTTATCGAATATACCAGATCGGGATTTTTCTTTTTCAGTTTCCAGGCCTGACCCAATGCAAATTTCCAACGGTAAATTACCAATGGTACAATGGGTACTTCAAAGTTTACATTGATCAACGAAAGGTAATTGTCGCGATAATCGCGGGTGATATGAATGATTTTCGCTTCAGGAAATATTTTGTGTATCCTGCTGATATACAATGAATATCCCGGGTTTTTATCGCCAATCAGCCTTATCTCCTGTTTATCATAAACGGATTTATAAGCCAGACAGGTTTTTTTGATTATGTTGTGATAAGTATTCACCCCTTCTTCTTCCAGCAGGTGCTTCAGCAGCTCATCTTTATCAATCAGCCATTTGTCAAAATAGCGCTGTTGAAAAACATCATCGCAGTAATCCTTGATAATGGCAGCATCCCACACGGTAACCTTGCCGTATTTTTTGAACAAGCTCAGTATAAAAGGACTTTCGGGCGGTATCGTAACATTCGGGTGCGCCTCAAAAAGCAGCCTGAGCATGGTAGTGCCCGAACGCGGACGGCCGATGATAAAGAACAAGGGAATATCGCGCAACGGCTGTCCTGAAACAGAATTATTCATAACACATCATTAAGAAAGTGAAGTCAGCAAATTTAGGAATATTCCGGCAGGGAAGCCGGTAAAGTATGTTATCATGCTAAGGGTGAGTTAATATCTATTGAGATTCAGTGCCCGATCTTCAAGGACAATGGCATCCTATAAAATCTGAGATAAACCCAAAAGTGAAAACATAATCATTATTGTACCGAAGATCAGCAATTTAAGTTGAACCTTAAAAATCGTATTCTGGACATTTTTGTCAGATCAATTAAGAATTAAAAATCTAATCCAACCAATTCAGTCCTTTCAGGGATCACGGCAGCAGGATTTCGCTCTTACTGTATGAACATATAGCAAAAATTTAAATATTTTTATGATTCTACACACTACGCTCCCCTTGCGTTTCTGAATTTAGGGTATATATTTGCAGACTGACAACGACAAATAATTATCTTGTATTTGTTGCTGACATTAAATTGAAATAGAATTCAGATAGACAATATATTATCAGTGCTTTTGTTTTTTGGCAGCACTGGCAATGAAGAAAATTATAAATAAAATTCAAAATGCAATGTAATGAAGCTACCCAAAAAAGTGATAAGATGTCTGACAATTGGTTTGTTTATATCAATGTCCTTTTCTTTCTTTAGTTGCCGTAAACTTGTTGAAACCGAAAACCAAAGCTTTTCTCCGGCACCAGTCATCAATAGCATTATTAAAGCAGGGGAACCGATAAGTGTTCATGTTTCAATCGCTTCAAAATTTGATGCCCTGGAAATTAAAGGTGTTGATAATGCAGTGGTTAACCTGTTTGCTGACGATCAGTTTATTGAGCAACTTGCTACGTTCGGGGATGGTGTCTTTGTTTCAGAAACAACCGCTGAGCAAAAAATAAAATATGAAATCAAGGTAAGTATCCCCGGGTTTTCAGAGGCAGTGTGCAAGGCCAAAATTCCTGCTACAACTTCAATCACTGAAATTGAACATATTTCTGTAGCTGGCAAGGATACTGAGGGAGTAACCTATCCCGCAATAAAATTCACTTTTCATTCTATTCCCTCAGAAGAACAATATTTTGAAGCACGCATCCGGCTTTTTCAGTACGAATCTGAATACAACGCCGAAATAATCAATATTGTTGATCCTGTTTTGTTGAATGAAGGGCTTCCGCTTACCGTCTTTAGTAATGATCTGATTCAAGATACAAGCTATACGATGACCATTAATTACATAACAGGTTCGTCAAGCAGTTCAGGAGGAAGTTATTATAGCAACCTCTACCCTTTTATGCTTGAAATCCGATCTGTAAGTAAGGACTATTATCTGTTTGCCAGGCAAAAATATTTATATGATACAGGCAGGTTTCCTGAATTTGGATTAAGCACAAATACAGCATTCCCGCTATATTCAAATGTTGAAAACGGTTATGGTATTTTCATTGGATATTCTGCTGTGGTTTCTGACACAATTTATCCTCACTACTAAGATTTATGAGAAATATCAGATACTTCTCTTTTCTTTCAGCATTAATGTTGCTTACTTTAAGCGGGTATTCTCAAACACGTGTATCGGGATTTGTAATGGATGCACATTCCGGTGAGCGGCTTATCGGTGCGAATGTCTCTGAAAAAGAAACCTTTAATGGATGCATAACCGACAACAACGGATATTTCAATATTCTTATCAACACACCCGCCGGGCTGAGAATTTCTTATACCGGATACACATTTTCTGATATACTAATTGTATCGGAGAAGGACACTTTGATAGAGATACTTTTGACTCCTGGAAAAGAGCTTTCGGAAGTTGTGATCCAGGCAAAAGGCACTATCAAGCCCAATGTCACAAAAATGAGCATGAATGAATTGCTTTCTATCCCTTCATTAAGTGGTAAACCAGATGTGATAAAAGCATTGCTTTTACAACCCGGAATAAAATCGCAGAGCGAAGGTTCGAGTTTACTGTTGGTTCGTGGGGGTAACCCGGGCGAAAACCTCTATTTATTTGATAATGTCCCGGTTATATATGTCAACCATCTTGGCGGTTTTATGTCGGTCTTTAATCCTGATATAATAAATAGCATAGCACTTTATAAAGGAGGATTTCCGGCGCGTTATGGCGGAAAACTTTCATCCGTTGTGGATATCACACAAAAAGAAGGAAGTTTATCAGGGCCACAAGGCTCTTATAGCATAGGAATAACCGATTTTTCGCTTTTGCTCGAAGGACCGATAAAAAAGAATGCAAGCTATATATTCACTGGCCGCAAAACATTGTTCGATATTCTTACCATCGCAGGTTCATCTCTCGGCAAAGGAAATTCTTATATTCTGGGATATGGCTTTCACGACCTGAATGGCAAAATCTCATGGAGACCAAACGCAAAAAACAGTTTCCATTTTAATATTTATCAGGGTGATGATTACCTCAATTACTGGTCGAAGAAAGACAAACAAAATCCGGATAATAAAAACCATATGATAACAATATGGGGCAATTGGCTGCTCTCAATGCATTGGAAGCGTGTGATTTCAAAGAATTTGTTCGCGGAGCAGACCATCTCATACACACGTTACCGGCTGGGCGAAAGACAAAACTTCACCTATAAAACAGAAAATGACATCACAACCAATAAAAGCAGGTATCTTTCGTCGCTTCAGGACTTTTCAATTCAATCGGGTTGGAAATATCAGCCGGTGAAGGATTGGACCGTAAACTTCGGGATGAAAACATCATTGATGATTCACTTACCAAATTATGAATTTAATTCGGGTCAGTTGCTCCAAATTGAGAAACAAAGGACGGAAACTATAGAATCGGCGCTATATCTGGATAATTCTTTTGATTTAGGAAATGGCTTTAAAGTTGACGCAGGACTGCGTTTCGTAAAATTCTTAGCTTCGGGGTATAATCCATCTGTGTTGGAACCGCGACTGATTATCTACAAAGACCTTAACAAAAATCATCAGCTCAACATGAGCTACATGAGGATAAATCAGTTCACGCACCTTCTTTATACAGCCGGCAATATCATGGGCAATGAAATATGGATACCCTCTGATAAAGAAATTAAGCCTTCCATGTCGAATCAATATACATTCGGGTGGACAGGAATTTTTGCCGATGGCAGTTATCAGGCAGAGATGAATCTGTATTATAAAACAATGGAAAATCTTACCACTTACAAAGAGGGTTTCATAAGTCTTAAAGGAGTAAATAACTGGCATTCAAAAGTAGTTTCAGGTGGCAAAGGTGAAGCCTATGGTGTTGAATTGCTTATAAGAAAAACCAAGGGCGCATGGACAGGATTTGCAGGCTATGGCTGGAGCAATGCGACAAGGCAATTCCCTGCCATAAATCAGGGCAATAAATTTCTTTTCGATTATGACAGACCTCATTCAGCATCAATTTTTATCCAACACAAGTTTTCAGAAAAACTGACGTTCAATGCTGCATGGGCGTTTCAAAGCGGGTTGCCCTATACTCCGGTTGCAGGAAAACAACTTACCATTTCACTTGAACCAGGCGAAGATGGAGAACCGGTTTACTATGAAACCTTTATTTATGGAGAACGGAATAGCGCACGCATGAAAAATTATCATCGTCTTGACCTTGGACTGACAGTTAACAAAATCGGAGCCAATAACAAAGTTAAATCCAGTTGGACATTTTCTGTTTATAACGCATATAACCGTAAAAACCCGGTTTACTATTATTACAATACATCTGCGTCGGGCGAAATAATTAATCCTGAAACAAGCGGCATCGGTTACAAACCCAACAATATGTATCAGTTAAGCCTTTTCCCTATAATTCCGATGGTTTCATATAAACGATATTTCGACTCAAAGAATGAAAACAAAGAAACCTTTAAAAAGAAACTCAACAAATGGCTGTATCATGAAAACTAAAAAAACCAATCTACTCATTATTCTTGCTTTTGCATTGCTTTTACTTACGCAGGATGTCTTTTCACAGTCATCGTATATTAAAAACAGATGGAATTTTCAGGTCGGATATATCCCTGATTCGCGAAAAGACGTGTCGCCAAAAGCCAATCAGTTCCGCGCTTCTGCCAACTATGGTATTTTAAACTTTTTGGAAATTGGTGCCTATTTGGGAGGCAGTAATTACCTTCAGTTTTCGCGGCCTCCACAAACTGGTATAAGAGATGCTTATGCACCGGTTTACGGAATAAATGTGAATGCACATTTACTTCCCTTTCTGATGAAAAAGGAAGATTTCCGGTTTGATTTGTACTTAGCTACAAAATTTGGTGGATATTATTATTCCGGTAAAGAAACAGATTATTTTCAAGGAGCCTACTGGCAATACTTTATTGGAGGTGGGGTAGCTTTTTATCCATTTGATCATTTAGGTTTGTTTGCAGAATATGGGCATGAGAACAAAGCCTTATATAATGGCATAAGTCATAATACATTGCAGATTGGAGTATCCTTAAAATTCAAATAACTGATTTTCAAACTGTCAATTAACCAATAAAACATTCAACCATGAAGCAATTATTATCATTATCGATTTTCTTCCTGTTTTCTGCAGGTTTACTAAATGCACAAACATATAGTCTGATCACAACCACAGAAACCTATTCCAATTTAGCCAATCCCGTATCGCTCAATAACGGCCAGGTATGGGAAATGCCCGATTATATAATTCCAATAGGTTTTGATTTCTGGTATTTTCATTCTACCATTGATACCTTGTATTTTTTCGAAACTGCACCGGCAATGCTATCGACATCCGATGAAGAAGGTGGTTTTCATAAAATCATTATTCCTTTTGGCGCTTCACTTGTTGACCGGGGTTTTGGTACAGCTCATTCACTTTCTCCGCTTTCATACGAACTTACCGGCGATATTGGCAACAGAATATTCAAAATGGAATGGAAAAACGTTGGCTTTCTATTTGAGTTCCTTGTAAATAATACATTGAACGATTATGTAAATTTCCAATTATGGCTTTATGAAGCAAGCGGCAATATTGAGATACATTACGGTCCTTCTCAAATATTAAATCCCGACTATGCATATGCCGACGAATCTGGCCCATCTGTTACCCTGATTCCTGATTACGATTATGATATGGATACAATTTCTACAAAATCGCTTTGGTTGCAGGGTAATCCTTTATATCCTTCAATGGTTGAATCAGACGATTTCTTTTATCTGAATGGATCAATCCTGCCAAATACAGTATATCAATTCAATAACCTGACGGTAGAAAATGCTGGTTTTAACATAGAAGTGCCTGTTGTATATCCAAATCCGGTTGTGGACATATTAAATATCCGGTTGAAAAATGTCATTACTTCTCCGGCAACAATTATTATCTGCGATATGACCGGCCGCGCGGTTTATAACGCATCAATCAACCAAAATCAAATTGGAGAAATTCAGGTTCCTGTTTCAGATTTAACTACGGGCATATACCAGCTCATCATTAAGCACGGAAAGGAAACCTATACTTCCCGGTTTGTCAGGTTATAGTCAGCAAATTTTGGAATATTCCGGGTGGGAAGCCGGTAAAGTATGTTAACTTGCTAATGGTGAGTTAATGTCTATTGAGATTCGGTGCCCGATCTTCAAGATCCAGTGTGGCTGGTTTATAGACTTAATACCCAATTTTTGGATTATATTCCAAAATATACGCCTGATTTTTCGATTATAATCCAAATATTAGGCTCAAATTTTGGAAAATGACCAATTATAGCGTATTTTTGCTTAAAATAAGATCCCATGATTGAGCGCATTTTATTGGATAAGATAAAATCCCAGTGCTTTAAAAACAAGGTAATAATCCTTTTGGGCGCGCGGCAGGTAGGAAAAACCACCCTGCTGAAAAAACTCGTTGATACCCTAAAGGTCAATACAAAGTGGTTAAATGCCGATGAAGCTGATATTTTTAATGAACTTTCAACAGCCAATACCAGCACCCGGTTATTGCAACTTATAGGGAATGATACCCGACTTGTAATCATTGATGAGGCTCAGCAAATCAGCGATATTGGCTTAAAATTAAAATTGTTGCACGACAACAAGCCTGAATTACAGATTATTGCAACAGGGTCATCCGCGTTGGATTTACTCAACAGCACCAATGAACCTCTAACGGGAAGAAAACGTACATTCTATCTTTATCCTGTGAGTTATCAGGAACTTGTAAATAGTTCAAATAATCTGGAGGCACGACGCACGCTGGAGAACAGGCTCATATTTGGTTCTTATCCTGAAGTGATCAATAATCCCGGCAATGAAAAAGAAATATTGATTGAAATTGCCCAGAGTTACCTTTACAAGGACATCCTTCAGGTTGAAGGAATCAGGAAATCCAGCCATTTGGAGAAACTATTACAAGCACTGGCTTTTCAGGTAGGAAGCGAAGTAAATTACCACGAACTATCAAAAACCATAGGGAATATTGACAACAATACTGTTGAAAAATACCTGGATCTGCTGGAAAAGACTTATGTGATATATAAACTTCCTTCTCTGAGCAGAAATCTGCGCAACGAGATAAAAAAGGGTAAGAAGTATTATTTTTATGATAATGGAATAAGAAATGTACTAATCAGCAACTATTCACCCATAGAATTGAGGTTTGACAAAGGTGCTTTGTGGGAAAATTTCCTGCTTTCAGAACGGATGAAAGCAAACCACTATCAATCTAAATTCCCGAATACTTACTTCTGGAGAACCCATGATCAGGCTGAAATTGACTTTATCGAGGAGCAGGATGGGATATTGAATGCATTTGAATTTAAATGGAAGGATACCAAAGTCAGGTTTCCCGATTCATTTCTTAAAGCCTACCCCAACCATCAAACCCGGATGGTGAACCATGGTAATTTTGAAACGTTTATTGGGGATGACCCTGAAATTAAGGTATAGTGTAACCCAAAAATGCTTTAATTTGCAGCCTCGATTAATGGTTGCCCATGCTGTTTAATTCTTTAGAATTCCTGCTTTTTCTTCCGCTTGTGGTTGCGCTCTATTTTACCCTGCCGGTAAAATGGAGATGGTTGCTGCTGCTTGTTGCCAGCTATTTTTTCTACATGTCATGGAAGGCAGAATATGCCATTCTGATCCTTTTTACCACGCTGGTTGATTATTCAGTGGCGATTAAAATAGGAAATGAACTTTCGAAGAGAAAGAAAAAAAACTGGCTGCTGCTGAGTATCCTTGTCAATCTGGGAATGCTGGCCGGGTTTAAATACCTGAATTTTTTCTCGGAAAGTGCCAATGCATTGCTTCAGGCAAGCAACAGCGGATATGCATTTCCTTTGTACCAGATTCTGCTGCCGGTTGGCATTTCTTTCTTTATTTTCCAGTCGCTCAGCTACACCATTGATGTTTACAGAGGCATCAGAAAGCCCGAAAAACACTTCGGCAAATTTGCATTGTATGTTTCGTTTTTCCCGCAATTGGTGGCCGGTCCCATCGAGCGGTCAACCAGCCTGCTGCCACAGATCAATAATCCACGGGCGTTCAGTGAGCAAAACCTGATCTGCGGACTAAAACTTATGCTGTGGGGTTTCTTTAAGAAACTGGTGATTGCCGACCGTTTGGGGATGTTTGTCGGACTGATTTACGAAAATCCTGCCGAATACAATGGAATCCCGGTTATTCTGGCAACCCTGCTGTTCGCTATTCAGCTTTACTGCGATTTTTCGGGATATACGGATATTGCCCGCGGCTCAGCCCGCATATTGGGTTATGAACTGATGATCAACTTTAACCGGCCGCTTATCGCCACTTCGCTGCGCGATTTCTGGAACCGCTGGCACATCTCACTCACCACCTGGTTTCGGGATTATTTGCTGTATTCGCTGCCATACATCAAAGACAAAAAGATTGTTCAGGCGAAAATCTATCGCAATCTGGTCATTACTTTTCTGCTGATGGGTTTGTGGCACGGTGCGGCATGGACATTTGTGCTTTTCGGACTTTTTCATGGAATTATGCTTGTCATTGAAACCATCACCGAAAAACCCGTGGCTGGATTTTACCAACGCATGGGAATCAACAAATTTCCCGTTCTGAAAAAGACAATTGGCATCATTTATATGATCAGTCTGGTGGTGTTTTCTCTTTTCTTATTCAGGGCAAACAACCTGAGCGACAGCATGCTTTTGTTGTCAAATGCATTTGATTTCAGCAATACGGCCGAAGCAATGAAAGCCATTTTAAAAAACCTTGAAGTTGTTTTTGGTATAATGATGATTGTAATTTTGTTGTGGGCAGAGCATTTTCATGCAAAACACAATCTGGTCAGGACAATTGCTTCAAAACCAATGATCATCCGCTGGACGGCTTACATCGGATTTATCTTCTTTGTGCTGCTGTTTGGTGTGCTGCATCAGGAAAAATTCATCTATTTTCAGTTTTGACCATGACAAATAAAACTGCAAAACGCTTTATACTGTTTGCTGCCCTGCTTGTGGCGGTCAACTTTGTATTGGATCAGTCGTTTAAGGCGTTTTCGGTGCACAACATCCTGAACCGGAAAATGGACGAGCAATTTGCTGCTTACAATGACACGCTGAAATACCTCGCGCTTGGCAATTCGCACAATTGCATCAACACTCATATTCTCGAAAAAAGTTTCAACTATGGGTCACCCAGCGAAAATTACATTCAATCTTATTACAAACTGAAACACATCATTGAAAAGAGCGGCAAAAAACCGGAATATGTGATTTTACAGGCTGATATTTCCACCTATGGGCCAAAGATTGCCGACCGTTACGAATACAATTCCTACTGGATAGATTACATCGATTACCGTGAACTGGCAAAGGTTAAAAGCGACCGCAACATACTGACCAAATGGCTTGAAGGCCGGTTTTTCTCCTATGCCGGCAACTACAAGGATGTGCAGCTTTCAATCCTTTACCGGATAAAAATGAAAACGCTGGAAATGCACAACGGATATCGGCCGCACAGAGATTACAAAAATTTTGCCGACGAACCCAACAAACGGAAACTGGCCTGGGACAAAGCCAATCTGTTTCTGTCGAAGGACGCATACTTCGACCCATCCATAAAAGTTTATTTTGAGAAAATCCTTCAGTTGTGCCAGGCAAATGATGTTAAGGTAATTATGGTGCGTTACCCCATGACCCGTGAGTTTCATGAGGAAGAAATCAAAATAGTGCCCGAAGAAAAACTATTTGCCGAAATTGAAGCCATTACTTCACGCTACTCCGTTTTCATGGGTATGTTGAATTACCACGATATTTTCTTCGACCACCCCGAATACTTTTTCGATCCCGACCATTTGAATGTGAAAGGCTCTGATTTATTTACCATGCAGTTTGCCAAAGACATGGAAAAGATGGAATCAGGTATGCTTGCCGAATAATCCTGAAAACAGTTTTGCCAGCAACAACGGGCCTTTGCTCAGTATTTTTTCGCGAAGACGATAAGGGAAGCGATCAACAATGTTTGTGAGTAAGTAAATGAACTTTGCGTACAAAACTCCCGGCAAAGCAAGCAAGGCAATCCGGAAATTGAATCCGGTGTACTTCCGGTTATAACCGGCAAGTTCAGCATAATCTCCCGCCACCTGATCGGCAATACGAACCTGGGTTTCGCTCATCGACTTCTTCCAGAGGCCAAGCCGGCTGGTATTTATCGGATTAAACAGACTTTGGTGATGTTTTTCGAGCACTTCCGTGGGATAGGTTTCCTCTGCCTTGCTTTTCATTTTATAGAAGTCGAAAACTTCGGGCAGATAAGTAATTCCAAGGAAATCAGAAACTTTGCGGAAATAAAGTTCCGGTTCTGTTGCCAGATCTTCATAACGAAGAAAAAAGAAGGAATCAGGATTTTTCTTACTCGCTTCCAGGGCTTTTTTATAAAAATATTTCCACTTATAAACCACCAGAGAAACGATGGGGACCTCAAAATCCACCCTTTTTACGGAATCGAAATTATCGCGGTAATCGCGCAGTATGTATAAGAATTTTGCTTCCGGATATAATTTCAGCAATCTGTCGGTGTAAATGGTATATCCGTGGTTTTTATCTCCGATCAGATTCACTTTTTCCTTGGGATAAAAAGAGATAAAGTTCAGGTAAACAACCTGGCAAACATCGCGGTATGAAAGTTCACCCGTGCAGTCCAGCAGTCCGGATTTCAGTTTCAGGTGGTCGATGTTCCATGCACTGAACTGCCATTGTTTGAGCAGATCGTTATAAAAACGTTCAAGATGATCAGGAGTCCAATGGGTAATTTTTCCGTAAGCGGGATAAAGGTTCAGCACAAACTGGCACTCCCAGGGAATGACAACGTTTGGGTGAGCATCGAACAATGACTGAAGTAAGGTAGTTCCGGTGCGGGGTCTGCCAATGATAAAGAATACAGGAATCTGCGAATTTTGCTCCATTGAAAAAACTAAAGAACGGCAAATATAATTCTTTCCTGAGTATTGGGAGTGTTTAGCTTTCCACCAATAAATATTTACCGTGAATTACACGAATTTGTCATTAACTGCATCCTTCCGGCGACGATTTGGGCACTTCTTTATGGATATGGAATAACCCATTTATTCCGATTCAAGTCACCTAGACTTATATCATACCTTTTTAAAATCTTATAATTATTTCTTATTACTTGCCAGTCGTAATAACTAATTGTTTTTGCTCTGAATATGAAAATACTTAGTGTATCAGATGGCAAACTTCTAAACACATCCTCCCATTTTTCGTCACTATCATACGGGGTTTTTGAGCCAGGCATCACTCCTTTTAATTCATTGTAGTTATCAGGGATAATTGTGTCAGGATAATTGTAGCTTACCAAAAATGAAATAGACTCATCACTTTTGTTCTCTACCCAAAAACTATACACCCTGTCAAAGGGAACAAAATCTTCGCATGAAGAGATTGGCAACAAACACATTAAGCATAAAAGTGATTTAATGATATTTTTCATCCTTAAGAAGTCAATAATCCGACCAGCTTTTTTGTCAGCTATTAAATTTGTCGGATAGCAAACACAAATTATGCTTTATTTGGTTAGCAAGAAGATTAATACATCAAAAGTATGAATTGTTGCGATATTATCAAAATCAAAAAACCATCACTCGCTTTATAAAAAAAAGTATTTTTGTGGTGAACGAATGATCTTCAGATCTAAGCTGAATATCAGGCAATCACATACTCAAAACCTAATTATGGCTCTTTTTTCAATTCCCGATATACGTATTGCAGGGCTTTCGGCCTGTGTTCCGCAAAAAACACTTTCGAACCACGACTACAAATGGATCAAACTGAAGGAGAGGGAACAGGTAATCAAAACCATTGGTGTTGAAAACCGCCATGTGGCTGAACCCGGGCAAACCACTTCTGATCTTTGTTTTCAGGCAGCTGAGCAATTGCTTGGCGAATTGAACTGGGACAAAAACGAAATCAATCTGTTGATTTTTGTATCGCAAAGCCGCGATTACATTATCCCTTCTACATCCACAATTCTTCAGGATCGATTGAAACTTCCCAAATCATGCCTGGCCATCGATATAAATCTGGGCTGTTCGGGATATGTTTACGGCCTTTCGGTGATTGCCAGCATGATGAAAGCCACCGGCATTCAAAAAGGATTGCTGCTGGTTGGCGATTTATCAAATGTAACTTCATCTTACCGCGACAAAAGCACCTATCCCCTTTTCGGTGATGCCGGCACAGCAACCGCGCTTGAACTGAAACCCGGTTTCGCGCCCATGCAGTTCAATCTGCAAACCGACGGCAGTGGCTATGAGGCCATTATTATCTACGACGGTGGTGTGCGGAATCTTGCCAGCAAGAAATCGTTCGCAACCAAAAAAATCGGAGAAGGAATTTACCGCAACCGGCTTCAGATTGCGTTAAATGGCATAGAAGTGTTTAACTTCTCACTTCGCGAAGTAGTGCCCAACATTAAAACCACACTGAAACATTTTGGCCGTGAGCTTGGCGAATTCGATCATCTGCTTTTTCATCAGGCCAACCGGCTAATCAATGAAACGCTGAGAAAGATGCTGAAGGTTGATCCTGAGAAAGTTCCCTATTCGTTGCGCGATTTCGGAAATACCAGTTGTGCATCGATTCCATTGACAATGGTTACCCAGATCAGGGAAAAGCTGGCGGATAATCCGAAAAAACTGCTGCTCTCGGCTTTTGGTATCGGACTTTCGTGGGGAACAGTGCTGATAGAAACTGACGGAATTGTGGTTCCGCCACTCACAGAACTTGAAACATCTGCAAGCGAGCAAACACAAGCGGAAAGTCACTAAATCAGGGACTTCAACAAATATTAACAATGAATACTAGCCTTTACATCACACTTTTTTCTTTATGAATGCTTTCGACCTAACGGGAAAAACCATACTCATCACCGGCGCCTCTTCGGGACTGGGTCGCCAAACGGCCATCACGGCAAGTGAATTTGGCGCCAGGGTTGTAATTACGGGTCGTGATGCGGATCGTCTCGGCCAAACCTACCAATCCCTCAAAGGTGAAGGACATCTTCAGTTTCTGGCCGACCTTACCGTACAATCAGACATTGATGAATTGGTTGCTTCGCTTCCGGTGCTAAACGGGGTTGTGCACAGCACGGGCATTTCTGATCTGGCTCCGGCACGCTTTATTACCTCCGAAACCATTGCCAAAACTTTCCGCATCAGTTTTGATGCATCTGTTTTGCTGACTGCCGCTTTGCTCGGAAAGAAAAAACTGGTTAAAAACACTTGCTCAATCGTGTTTATTTCGTCCATTTCAACCCGATATCCTTTTGTTGGCGGGGCAATGTACATCAGTGCCAAAGCTGCCCTGGAAGCTTATGCCCGTGTGCTGGCTCTCGAACTGGCTCCCCGGGGAATCCGTGTAAACTGTGTGGCACCGGCATTTGTACGCACACCCATGCTCGACGAAACGGCGGCCAATTATTCGCAGGAAGCGGTAAATATGATTGAAGCACGACAAATACTCGGCCTCGGTGATCCTGAAGATGTTGCCAACTCAATTATTTACTATCTTGCCGATGCTTCCAAATGGGTAAGCGGAACGAGTCTGGTGCTTGGAGGGGGTTGAGAATTGCGGATTTCGGATTTTGGATTGCAAATTTCGGATTGCAAATTTCGGAATGCGGATTTCAAAATTCGAATTGTTGATTTCGGATTAGCAATTTTTTAAATTTTAATCACAGATCTTTGCAATTCTGAAAGCAGAAAATTGAATCAAAAATTAAAGCGACCGATCAAACGGATCAATAACTTTTTTCTTTGCAGTTTAGTATTGTCAATCAAAAATCCGAAATCCGAAATCCGAAATTGATATGCCTCACTATTCCATCATCATCCCGGTCTTCAACAGCAGTGAATCGCTGGAAGAGTTGTTTCGCCGGATTGACCAGACTTTGAGCACTTTAAACAAGTCGTTCAGGGTAATTTTTGTGGATGACAACAGCCACGACAACAGCTGGGAAATAATTACCCGTATCCGGAATGCAAATCCCGAAAAGGTAACTGCCATAAGGCTTTCTCGAAACTTCGGGCAACACAATGCCACACTCTGCGGAATAGCTCAGGCCGAAGGTGAATTCATTCTCACCCTTGATGATGATCTTCAGAACCCGCCCGAAGAAATTGAGAAATTAATTTCTACCATGGCAGAAACAGATGCCGATCTGGTGTATGGCATTGCCCGCGAAAAGCAGCATTCTGCCGCCCGGAATATGGGCAGTGTGGTGATAAAAAAAGGTTCGGAAAAAATCTTCCGGACCAAAGGAGAAGGTTCTTCCTTCAGACTGATAAAATCATCGCTTGCCAAAAATCTGCTCAACCACCAGGTTAATTTTATTTATCTCGATGAGATTTTCAACTGGTACACCAACCAGGTCGCATTTGTGCAGGTGGAGCACCACAAACGGAGGTTTCAGCAATCGGGTTACTCACCACGTTCGCTTTTTTCGCTCATTACCAACCTTGTCATCTATTATACTGCGATACCGCTGAAAATGATGGTTTACGGCGGACTGATTTCTTCGGTGCTGAGTTTTATCTTCGGCATTGGCTTTATTTACCGCAAACTGGCTTCTGATGTACCTCTGGGATTCACTGCACTTATTGTCGCCATTCTCTTTTCAACCAGCATTATTCTTCTTTCGCTGGGCGTAATAGGTGAATACCTGAGCAGAATTTACATGGTTCAGAACCGTAAACCACCTTTTGCCATCAGAGAGATAATGAAATAGGCTTCACCTTTTTCCCTTGTGCCTGAAAATAAGAGTGTGCATCCGACAATCGGGTGCACACTTTAAAAAAGCTATAAAATCAACGACTTATCAGTAAGATTCTATGGTCTTAAGTTTGTCAGCATATTTTGCAACCTGCATTTTCTGCTTATTGATTTTCACCCCCATATCTTCCTGATTTTCTACATTAATAGCAATTGCGGCAGTATTCTCTGTAATTACAGTTTTTGATTTTGTAATTCTGGAATCAGAAGTAACATTGGCTTTCTCAAGGTCTTTTACCTTCTTCTCCATAGATTTAAGTTCGGACTGAGCCGCTTTCTTTTCTTTTCCATCTGCCATCTGATTTACTTCTCCGGTGCGGCTTTCAAGGTTGGAACGGGTTGTGGAAATTTCTTTCTCAGCAGTTGCAATTTTATAGGTTTCCTGCGAAATACTTGTGTTTGCATTCTGAATTTCTTTTTCCAGCTTCTCTTTCTCCTTGCGCAATGAAGCCAGATCCTTTTCCAAATTTTTCAGTATTGATTCCTGGGCTGAAAGTTGATCTTTGGCCACTTTTGCATACTGGTCTTTCGCAAACTGCTTCAATGTTGACTTTAGCTGATCGTGTTCATTGCTGCCAACTTTGGTAAATTCATCCCTGCTCAGCTCAACAGCAGCAAACAATCTGATAATGGAATCCTTTTCAGTAACCGAACTGAAGATATTCACAGGCGACTCAGCAATATCCTTGTATATGGCCCCGAAAATGGTAATTTCATTTGCTGTAATGAGGGCTTTAGATTTGGATCCCTTTTCAATTGCCTTTTTCCAGTTCGACTTAACAACATCAATACTAACTTCGGGAATATCAACCCAAACCCCAGGACACATGGTGTTTCCGAATTTAACTTCATCGTCGGTGAGAACTATTGGTTTCTGGGCAATTGCTGTGGCATGACCAAACATCAGCAAAAGGAAAATGTAAAAAATTGTCTTCATATTCAAGGTTTTGGAAAGTTTTTTATAGTGATTTACAACATGTAATAACGCGAATTGTTCAGGCTGATTCACCGGTATTCGATTGCACTCAATGCTTCAACATAAACACAAAAATAACACTTTTTAGTCATAATCTGACCTGAGGAGCAGGTGAAGTCTGCAATATTTTTTACGACCTTTGGCCCAATTGCCGGACAAGACAGAGTTCAACATTGCTTTCTTTACCTGTTCGGAATTAATAAAGACAACATATGTCAATTCAGACTGCCTCCCGCCTGATTTCGCTTGATGCTCTTCGCGGTTTTACCATTGCTGCCATGATTATGGTAAATTCTCCCGGCAGCTGGAGCCATATTTACGCACCGCTCGCGCACAAAGCGTGGAATGGAATAACGCCTACCGACCTGATTTTCCCGTTTTTTATTTTTGTGGTGGGCGTATCCATTGCACTTGCTTACGGTAAAAAACTGAAAGAAGGGAAACCTGCGGCTGATGTTTACCGCAAAATCCTTTGGCGGTCGCTGAAGATTTTTGCAGTCGGGGTTTTTCTGAATCTGTATCCTTCATTTGATTTTGCCGATGTTCGAATTGCCGGGGTTTTACAACGGATTGCCATTGTTTTTATGGTTTGTGCGCTGCTTTTTCTGACCACAGGTTTCAAAAAACAAGCCATTGCCGGAGCTTTTATTCTGATTGCCTATTGGATTTCAATGACCTTTATATCAACACCCGGCTCCGAAAAGCCCATGCTTGAACCAGGAATAAATCTGGCTGCCTGGGTTGATTCTTTTATGCTCCCCGGGCGCATGTGGCAACAAACATGGGATCCTGAAGGCTTTTTCTCAACCCTGCCGGCCATTGCTTCAGGCATAACCGGACTGCTTGTGGGTGCATTGCTCAGCAGCCCGAAAACCATTGAGAAAAAAATCAGCTTCCTGCTCATTGGAGGCATCTTATCTTTAATTGCTGGCTATTTGTGGAGCATCCATTTCCCGCTGAACAAAAACCTCTGGACCAGTTCTTACGTATTGGTTTCCAGCGGATATGCCGCTATTTCACTGGCGGTATTTATGTATCTTATTGACAAACGAGGTAATCATAATATTGCCAAACCTTTCGTAATCTTCGGATCAAATGCCATTACAGTTTATGTACTTGCCTGGCTTGCAGATTACCTTTTTTCCGGAATAAACTTTGGCGGCTCAAACTTCAAGGATCATTTCATGATTTTCTTTACAGGATGGGGGTTTGAACCAAAATTTTCCAGCATGATGTATGCTATGTTTTACACGGCACTTATGTACATCCCTGCATGGATACTCTTCCGGAAAAAGATTTTTATCAAACTTTAGATTCAATCTGAGATAAACCCCAAATTAGGAACATCTGTTATGGCTCTTTCTTTGACAGAAAGTTGATCAGAACATACAACTGCTCCTTAAGGTTAGAAAGTTTTTCCAGATCAATATCACTTTCAACAAGCCCCGAAACCAGTTTTGCAGGAATGGAAGCCGCCTCAATCCGCAACTGTCTCCCTTTTTCGGTAAGCGTAACAAACACTTTTCGCTCATCGTTGCCCGAGCGTTGCCGGTCGATAAGTCCCTGAGATTCCAGCCTTTTTAAAAGGGGAGTTACTGTATTGGTGTTAAGAATCAGCTTTCCGGCAATTTCGTTAACCGAAATGCCATCGGTTTCCCACAACACCATCAGCACCAGATACTGCGGGTAAGTGATGCCCAGTTCATCAAGGTGAGGCTGATATTCCCTTGTGATTAGCCGCGATGCAGCGTACATCGGAAAACAAATCTGATTGCTGAGTTTTAATTGCTCGTATGACATTTGCTCAACTGTTTTAAAAACAAACCAATGATCCAGGATTTTGTTAAACCTGACAAACGAAAGCTATTGCTAAGCTTCATTACAGGAAATCAGTTTAAAAGCTTACTGAGATAATCGTCAATTGCCTTTGGCGAGGTGGTTGGCGCGAAACGCTTTACAGGCTTTCCGCTGGAATCGACAAGGAACTTTGTAAAATTCCATTTGATTTTACTTCCAAACAAACCACCCAGCTCACTTTTCAGGTGTTTATAGATGGGATGAGCATTTTCTCCATTGACTTCAATTTTTGCAAACATCGGGAATGTGACTCCGTAATTGATCATGCAACCTTCAGAAATTGATTTTTCGTCACCGGGCTCCTGATTGGCAAATTGATTGCAAGGGAAACCCAGAATCACCAGACCTTTATCCTTGTATTTCTGGTAAACTTCCTCCAATCCTTCAAACTGCGGTGTCAAACCACATTTGCTGGCGGTGTTAACAACCAGAACAGTTTTCCCTTTAAAGGTCTCCATACTTACTTCTTTGCCCTGAAGACTTTGGGCTGAAAATTGATAAAATGTTGTTTTCATTATTTTTTTTGACTTTTTGAATGTTTGACTTAAAGTAAATTCACATTTCTGTCGCTTAAGCTGATTTGATGATCTGCCAGGCTTTAAAGGCGCCTGTTGACCACAAAGCCCAGACCACCAGCACAGGCTGAAAAAGCAATCGGATACCGCGGGCAAGATCTGTGTTTAAACCAAAAGCATCTGTTCCGGTAACAAACTGTGATATGTTCCCGGGAAAAATGAGCACAAAAAACAAAGCAGCTGCACAGCCAATCAGAACACGATATCTGGACAACAGAACCAGAGAACTTCCGAGTAAAATTTCAGCAATTCCTGACAGCACAACAACCAGATCTGCTTCAACAGGAACCCAGGCAGGTACCTGAGCCAGAAATTCAACCCTCGACCAGCTCAGATGGCCAATGCCTGCCATAAGCAGAAATAAGCCAAGAAGTATTCGAAATGCATTTTGTGCTTTGTTGGTTTTTACGACAATGGTTAATCTTTCCTTAATATTCATGGCGCGCTGTTTATGCTTTAGTGTGAATTCAAAATGGTCTCTGATATATATCGCGCACGATTTTATCTTTGACGATGCAAATATACACATTTTTATATCGCACGCGATATTTATTTGAATATTTTTATAATATTACCTCCCCGGCATATTCTGATCACCAAATTTTTTTAACACGGGTTTTTTACTCATCTCAAACACCATTTCTCCGCCGGCCATAATATCTTCATGCCTGATAAAGAGTTTATTGTAAGGCTCTCCATTCAGCAGAATACGTTTCACATAAATATTCTTTTTGCTTAGCCCGGGAGCCTTTATGGTGAAGATTTTTCCGTTTTCAAGGTTCAGTTTCGCTTCAGAAACGGATGGACTTCCCAGCACATACTCATTATTTCCGGGGCAAACCGGGTAAAAACCAAGGGCACTGAAAATATACCAGGCCGACATTTGTCCGCAATCATCATTACCGGGCAAACCGCCGGGCTCAGGCTGGTAAAGGTTATCCATAATCTGATGCACCCTTTCCTGAGTTTTCCAGGGTGCACCGGCATAATTATATAGATACGGTACATGGTGGCTGGGCTCATTGCCATGAACATAATTACCAATAATGCCCCGCTTATCAATATCTTCTGATTCCTCAATGTGTTTTTCGTCGAGGTGCATGGTGAAAAGTGTATCGAGATGCGCGATAAATTTTTCATTTCCTCCGGCCCATTCAATCAGTTTTGAAAGATCATGCGGCACATAAAGCGAATAATTCCAGGCGTTGCCTTCGATAAAACCCTGGCCTTCGGTTTTCAGCGGATCGAAGTTTATTTGCCATGAACCATCTGAAAGGCGTGGGCGTATAAATCCCGATGATTTATCATAGATATTTTCAAACGAACGGGCTCTGCGATCGTAAATTCCGGCCAAACCTTTGTTTCCTGACTTTTCGGCCATACGCGCAATGCACCAGTCATCGTAAGCATATTCAAGGGTTTTAGAAGCCGAATTGCTACTTCGGTCAGCCGGAACATAGCCATATTTCATATAATCACCAATGCCATCGTACATGGCGTTGGTGGCACTGGCATCCATAGCTTCGAGCGCTTCATCCTTGTCGAAACCTGAAATTCCTTTCATAAAAGCATCCGCAATTACGGGCACGGCATGGTAGCCGATCATACACCAGTTTTCGTTGGCGTGATGCGACCAAACCGGCAGAATGCCATGCACACTTTGACGGCGATGGGCCAGCATGGAGTTTACCATATCAGAAGTTCGCTTTTGCTGAACAAGCGTAAGAAACGGGTGCAGCGCCCGATAGGTATCCCAGAGCGAAAAAGTAGAATAATTGGTAAAACCTTCTGCCTGATGAATATTCTGATCCAGTCCACGGTAACGGCCATCAACATCCATGTAAATGGTTGGCGACAGAAAAGTATGGTAAAGACTGGTGTAAAAATTCTGCTTAACCACTTCGGTTGCGCTTATCTGAATTTTACCAAGCTCACGATTCCAATGGTCTGTAGCTTGCTGCCGCGTGCGGTCGAAATCAAAGTGCGGAATTTCAGTTTTCAGGTTGTTTAGCGCCCCCGCTGTGCTTACCGAGGATAGGGCAAACTTAATCTTCAATTGCTCACCTTTTTCCATGTTGAAACGAAACCATGCGCTGATGTCAGTCCCGGCCATTTCCGGGAAATTTTCTTTTTCGTTGAACTTCCTGTAAAATCCGCGATAAATAATTTCTTCGGGATTTTCATGACCATAACTGCTAATGGGTTTAGATAATACCATTGCGAAATAAATGGTTCGGGTTCGTGCCCAGCCTCTTGTCTGCCTGTATCCGGTTATTAGCGTATCATTTTCAACGCGAATAAACTGCCAGATGTTTTTCCCGGGATAGTTGTAAATACCAGCCGTCATATCGAGAATCAGATTGGTTTCTCCGGCAGTATCATATGTATATCTGTGAAAACCAACCCTTTCGGTGGCGGTTAATTCGGCAAGGATTCCATAATCGTCAAGCATAACTGAATAATACCCGGGTGAAGCTGATTCGCGCTCATGCGAAAAACGGCTGCGGTAACCTGATTCAGGATTATCGCGTGTGCCGGGATTCAGCCGTAATTTTCCGGTTGTCGGCATCAGCAAAAAATCGCCGAGATCGCTGTGTCCGGTTCCTGAAAAGTGGGTATGACTGAAACCGCAAATGGTTTTATCATTGTACTGATAACCTGCACAATAGGCATAAACATCTTTATTGTAACCTGCGCCTGAGGAATAAGGCACTGTATCGGTATCAGGGCTGAGTTGCACCATCCCGAAAGGAAATGTAGCGCCGGGAAAAGTATGTCCCATATGGTCGGTGCCGATAAAGGGGTTGACATAAGTGGATGGCTGCTGGGCAAAAGCCAATCCAGTGGTCAGGGTTAATATTTGAATCAGGATGTTTTTCATGTGCAGAAATAATAATCTAAGACAATGTTGTCTGGTAAAAAGTGAAAATTCTTGCCACCAAAACTCCAATACACCAAATATTTTATTATCAAGAAATTATATTGGTGAATTTTCGTGCTTTAGTGATTTGGTGGCAACCATAAAAAGCAACAATGTTTCACAAAACAAACATACACATTTTTCTCAGCGGGGAAATTACAACTTCCGGATAAAAACGCCGGATCAAAGTCAACTATTTTCCTGTGCAGTTTCAATCAATTATAAATATATGTAGATGTAAAAATCATATATTTGTATATCGATGTTTACCCACAAATCTGTGCATGAAAACCTAAACATTTTCCTATGGCAAGAGTAATTGTATTGGGCGCTGGCATATCAGGACATACCGCTGCTGCATTTCTTCGCAAGAAACTGAGCAAAAAGCACGAAGTGGTGGTGGTTGCTCCAGGGTCTTATTATCAATGGATTCCTTCCAATATCTGGGTTGGAGTCGGGCGAATGACCATTGATCAGGTGCGGTTTAAACTTGCTCCGCTATACAAGCGATGGGGAATTGATTTCAGGCAGGCAAAAGCGGTAAGCATTCATCCTGAAGGCGAAGGCGAAGCAGGCAGACCTTTTGTAACCATAGAATACACGCTGGAAGAAAAAAAAGGAACGAGCGAACGGATTGAATATGACTATCTGGTGAATGCGACCGGACCCCGCCTGAATTTTGAGGCCACCGAAGGTCTGGGACCGGGTAAAAATACTGTATCGGTGTGCTCATACGATCATGCTGATCATGCCTGGAAAAAACTTCAGGAGTCGCTGGCTAAGATGGAAAAAGGAGAAAAGCAACGCTTTGTCATCGGAACAGGCCATCCTACCGCTACCTGTCAGGGTGCTGCATTTGAATACATTCTGAATGTTGCTTTCGAAATACGCAAAAGAAAACTGAATCATCTGGCCGATATAACATGGCTGACCAATGAGTATGAACTGGGCGACTTCGGCATGGGAGGTGCTCATATCAAACGTGGCGGATACATTACTTCAACCCGGGTTTTTGCCGAATCTTTTCTTGGAGAAAACGACATCAAATGGATAAAAAGAGCTGGTGTTAAAAAAGTTGAGCCGGGCATGATTCACTACGAAACCCTAGATGGCGAAGAAAAAACCATTGAATTTGATTTCTCAATGCTGATTCCCGGGTTTGCAGGTGCCGGGCTAAAGGCTTTTGATAAATCGGGAGAAGATATTACATCTCAATTATTTGCCCCCAGCGGATTTATGAAAGTTGATGCGGATTACACCCCCAAACCTTTTGAAGAATGGAAAGCTGCTGACTGGCCCGAAACATATCAGAGTCCGGTGTACCCGAACATTTATGCGCCGGGCATTGCATTTGCGCCTCCTCATCCTATTTCAAAGCCAATGAACAGCAAAAACGGAACAGCCATTTTCCCTTCGCCACCACGTACAGGGATGCCATCGGGAGTTATGGGGAAAATTGTTGCGTTGAATCTCATCAACGAAATTAAAACCGGAAAACAGGAATTTAAACACAAAGCAAGCATGGGAAAAATGGGCGCTGCATGCATTGTTTCGGCTGGTTACGGAATGCGTCACGGGGCTGCGGCTACCATGACTGTTCATCCGGTGGTTCCCGATTGGGAAAAATATCCTGAATTCGGGAGAAACATCAAATACACCATGGGTGAAGCCGGACTTGCAGGCCATTGGATGAAATGGATGATGCATTATATGTTCCTGCACAAAGCAAAAGGTTATCCTTTCTGGTGGCTTTTGCCGGAATAAGAAAGAGGATTAAATATTGAAGAAATCCCATTGAAGTTCAACATCAAAAAATCTTAAACCCATGAAAAACAAAAATATACAGGCTTACACCGACGAGTCATACCCACCATTTCCAACCAGTTCAACTTTGTTCTGGAGACGATTTATGCCGTGGCAATTCTTCAGATTTATTGTACTGAACCTGAAAATTATCAGAATTGTGGTAGGTGGGCATTCATGAACCACCTCATCCCCCGTCATCACTATGGTGTGACGGGGCAAGCTGCCCTTCGGTACCTTCTCCAGGAGAAGGACGTTCCAATTTCGCTTTTGTTCAATCACTGAAGATTCTTATTCACTTTTCATTTTTCTCTTTTCTCTTTTCTCTTTTCACTTATTTCGTTTGCCTTTTTTATAACAAGAAGACCTAACAAGTTAAAAGAAAACTTGTTAGGCCAGATTCACTTTTCACTCTTCACTCTTCACTTTTCTCTTTTCTCTTATTTCGTTTGCCTTTTTTATAACAAGAAGACCTAACAAGTTAAAAAGAAAACTTGTTAGGTCAGATTCACTTTTCACTCTTCATTTTTCACTTTTCTCTTTCCACTTTTCATTTTTCACTTTTCTTTCTCCCCTTCTCCCCATTTCTCCGTGTCTCCTTGTCCTGAATCCGTCCACATTATTCACCTCATCCGCCTTCGGCACCTTCTCCTCAAGGAGAAGGACGCTCTGATTTGGCATTTATGCAATTATTTTAGAATTTCATCTCTATCTCAGACTTTGGTCTCACCCAGATAGATATCTCAGACCTCCGATTAATCGTCACTTTTCATTTCCACTTTTCATTTTTCACTTTTCACTTTTCACTTTTCACTTTCCCCTTGTCTCCCGGTCTCCTTGTCCCCGAGTCCAAATCAATGCGCTTCCAGCCAATTACTGCCCGTGCTCATCTCCACTTCCACCGGAATACTAAGCTCGATGGCGGTTTTCATCAGTCGTTCAATGATGGGCTTAACGGTTTCAACTTCTTCGAGATGTACGTCAAAAACAAGTTCATCGTGCACCTGCATAATCATTCGTGATCGTAGCTTCAGACGTTCAAATTCGCGGTGAATATTGATCATTGCAATTTTTATCATATCAGCGGAAGAGCCCTGAATGGGCGCATTGATGGCGTTTCGCTCAGCAAATCCGCGCACAATTGCATTTCCTGAATTTATGTCACGAAGGTAGCGACGGCGCTTTTTGATGGTTTCCACATATCCGTGTTCACGCGCAAATAAAATAATAGTATCCATGTATTTTTTTACACCGGCAAATCTTTCAAAGTATTGAGAAATGATATCAGCAGCTTCGCGGCGGGGAATGTTCAGCCGCTCCGAAAGCCCAAAGGGAGAAATACCATAAATGATTCCGAAGTTTACTGTTTTCGCATTGCGCCGCATTTCTTTGGTTACCTGCTCAATCTCAACATTATAAATGCGAGATGCTGTTGCGGTATGGATGTCAATTCCTTTGCGGAAAGCTTCCTGCATGGCTTCGTCGCCGCTGATGTGGGCAATAAGCCTGAGCTCAATCTGTGAATAATCGACCGAAAGCAGGGTGTACTTATCATTTCGGGGAACAAATGCCTTTCTTATTTCGCGGCCACGCTCGTTGCGGATGGGAATATTCTGCAGGTTCGGATTGTTGGAGCTGAGCCTTCCGGTAGAAGCAACTGCCTGATTGTATGAAGTATGGATTCGCCCGGTACGCGGATTTACCAAAAGCGGAAGTGAATCCACATAAGTCGATTTTAACTTGGTCAGGCCGCGGTAATCCAGAATCTGCTGAACAATCGGGTGTTTGTTGATAAGCTTTTGAAGAATCTCTTCACCGGTGGAATGCTGCTTTGTTTTTGTTTGTTTCGGATTTTCAGAAAGGTGCATTTTATCGAACAAAATTTCGCCAAGCTGCTTTGGTGAAGCAATGTTAAAACGCTCTCCGGCCAGCTTGTAGATTTCCTGTTCAACTTCGGTAACTTCTTTCTCCAGTTGATTTGAAAACTGATTCAGATTTTCACTGTCGATTTTCACTCCTTCGGCTTCCATGGCAGCAAGCACTTTTACAAGGGGCATTTCAATTTCATCGAACAATTCACGGGTGCCGGTTTTTGCAAGTTCAGGTTCAAGAATATTCCTGAGTTGAAGGGTAATATCTGCATCTTCGCAGGCATATTCTTTCAGTTTTTCCATCTCAACCGAGCGCATGCTCAACTGATTCTTTCCCTTTTTCCCGATCAGCGTTTCAATGGATACCGGCTCATAATTCAGATAGGTTTTTGAAAGCATATCCATATTGTGCCGCATATCGGGCTCAATCAGGTAATGAGCGATCATGGTATCGAAAAGCGGACCATTTACACTAATTTCGTACCACTTCAGCACCGAAATGTCATACTTCATATTCTGACCGGTTTTCCCGATTTTTTCATCGGCAAAGACCCCGGCAAATTCAGTAACAATCTCAAGGGCATCGGCATACACTTCTGGCACGGGCACAAACCATGCTTCTCCCGGATCGGTAGCAAACGACATCCCTACCAGCTCAACATTGTTGGCATCAAGTCCGGTGGTTTCGGTATCGAAGCAGAACATGCTGCACTTCTGAAGGTGCTCAATGAGTTGTTTGCGCTTTTCAGGAGTATCGGCCAGGTAATATTTGTGAGGAGTAAGTTCAATATCAGTTAGTGTGGAAGTGCGCTCCACCGGCTCTCCGGCTGCTGCAAAAAGGTCGGGCTGCTGTGATGTTGCGGCACGGCTGTTTTTCTCCATATCCGCAAAGATCCGCTTACCAAAAGTGTTGAACTCAATCTCATCGAACAAGGTTTTCAATGCAGGAATATCCGGCGATGAAAGCTTCAGTTTTTCTTCTTCAAAAGCAATGGGCACATCCAGAATAATGGTTGCCAGTTGCTTCGACATCAGCGCCTGCTGTGCATGCTCCTTCACTTTATCGCGCAATGAAGCCTTCTCAATTTTATCGGCATTCAAAATGAGATTCTCTACCGTATCAAAATCCTGAACCAATTTGCGGGCAGTCACCTCCCCCACTCCGGGGATTCCGGGGATGTTGTCTGATGCATCTCCCCAGAGTCCAAGCATATCAATCACCTGATCGGGTCGGCTGACGCCGAATTTTTCACACACTTCCTTTACGCCCATAATTACCGGCTGTTCACCAGGTTTTCCAGGCTTGTATTGAAGGATATTTCCCGAAACAAGTTGCCCGAAATCCTTGTCGGGAGTCATCATATATACCTGAAATCCTGCGCTATCTGCTTGTTTGGCAAGTGTTCCAATCACATCATCAGCTTCATAACCATCCACAAAAAGTATGGGAATGTTAAACCCGTTTAAAAGCTGCATGATGTAAGGAATGGCCTTTAAAATATCTTCGGGCATGGACTCCCGGTTGGCTTTATAAGCTGCAAAATCATCGTGCCTGACGGTGGGTGCATGTGTATCGAAAGCAACACCGATATGGGTTGGTTTTTCGTTTTTGATGACATCGTACAGCGAATTGGCAAACCCAAGAATTGCGGACGTGTTAAGCCCTTTTGAAGTGATGCGCGGATTGCGGTTCAATGCATAATAGGCTCTGTAAATCAGCGCCATAGCATCCAATAAAAAGAGTTTTTTGCCGGTATGTGACATGTGTATTGTTTTTAGAAAGATAAATCAGGAATTAAAAAGAGGCAAACTTAATCAGCAAAGATAAGAAACGATGGTGAACATGTGGGCGAACAATGTATAAATGAGTGTGCTGATACACGTCAATGGAATTTATATTTCCTTATATTTGCGAATTACCAAAATTCCCTGATATGGAAAAATACACCGGCACAATTGTTTCAAAACTTCCGTTTACGGGAACCAGTATTTTCGCGGTTATGTCGGCCCTTGCCAGAGAACACAATGCCCTTAATCTTTCACAAGGTTTCCCTGATTTTCCGGTTTCGGAAGAGCTTATTAAACTGGTGAACAGCAACATGAAAAAAGGGCACAATCAATACGCTCCCATGCCCGGGATTTTACCTTTGCGCGAAGGCATTTCTGAAATGTTTGAGAAAAAGTACGGTGCAAAATACCATCCCGAAACCGAGATAACAATTACAGCCGGCGCCACACAAGGCTTGTTCAGCATTATTGCGGCGTTTATCCGCCCGGGCGATGAAGTCATTATTCTGGAACCTGCTTACGATAGCTATGGCCCGGCAATTATGCTTCAGGGAGGAATGGTGAAATATGCACGGCTTCAAGCGCCGGACTATTCCATCAACTGGGAAACCTTCCCCTCTCTGATCACTGGCAGCACCAGAATGATCATTATCAATTCGCCGCATAATCCAACGGGAACTGTCATCAGATCAAAAGACCTTAAAAAACTTGAAACCCTGTTAAAAAACCGGGATATACTTTTGCTGAGCGATGAAGTTTACGAACATCTGATCTTTGACGGACTTACCCATGAGAGCGTTTGCAAATATCCTGCACTTGCATCTAAAACGCTGATTACCGGCTCTTTTGGAAAGACTTTTCACGCCACCGGATGGAAATGCGGATTTGTGCTGGCACCGCCACAGCTAACTGCCGAATTCAGGAAAGTACATCAGTTTGTTGTTTTTGCAGTGAACACTCCGGTGCAATATGCCATTGCGGAATATCTCAAAAATCCTGAGAATTACATCAATCTGGGAAGTTTTTATCAGGAAAAAAGAGATTTTTTCCTCAATCTTATAAAAGTATCTCGGTTTAAAGCATCTCCAGCCTCAGGAACATATTTTCAGCTTCTGAATTACAGCAAAATCAGTGATGAAAAAGAGATGGCATTTGCTGAGCGCATAACCCGTGAGTTTAAAATTGCATCGGTTCCTGTTTCTCCGTTTTATCATAATCAGGAAGACAATAAAATGCTCCGTTTCTGTTTTGCCAAAACTACCGAAACACTTGAGAAAGCTGCCGAAATTCTCTGCCGGATTTAAACTGAGCATCTTGACTAAGACCACCATAACAACAATTATATGACACCAATAGAACCATTACGCGTATCAATCATCCAGGCGCCACTGGAATGGGCTGACAAGCCGAAGAATCTTGCTTATTTCACCCGCGAACTGGAAATTTTAAACGGCAGACCCGATCTGATTATTCTGCCCGAAATGTTTGCCACAGGATTTGTGATGAACCCTGCAGAGATCTCAGAGCCTATGAATGGCTTAGTTATGCAGTGGATGGCAAACAACGCGGCAAAATACGACTGTGTAATTGCAGGCAGCATTGCCATTGAGGATGAAGGCAAACACTTCAACCGTATAATCTGGATGAAAGCCGACGGCACTTTTGAAACCACCGACAAACGTCACCTTTTCAGGATGGGAAATGAACATCAGCACTTCAGTGCAGGTGATAAACCACTTGTGGTTGAGTTGCATGGCTGGAAAATCCGTCCTCTGATCTGCTATGATCTGCGTTTCCCGGTATGGAGCAAAAACCGCATTATTGACGGAAAATATGAGTACGACCTGATGTTTTATGTTGCCAACTGGCCTGCAAGCCGCAATTATGTCTGGAAAACGCTGCTTACCGCCAGAGCCATTGAAAATCAGGCATATTGTGTTGGTGTAAACCGTATTGGTGAAGACGGGAAAGGCATTCCCCACAGCGGAAATTCAATGGTACTTGATTTCAAAGGCCGGTCGCTGGTATGTGCGCCGGTAAACAAACCCTTTTCTGACACTGTTGTGCTTGATTATCAGGAGCTGTCCGCTTTCCGCGAAAGGTTTGCTGTTGGGCTTGACTGGGACGATTTTACGATTAATTTATGATGATGGAGTGAGGCTTTCGGCTATGCTGTTCTGATTGCCCAATGCTTCATTGAAGCCCTGCCGATTGAATATGTTATTTTTAGGCTATTGGGCAAAGGAGTTGTTATGAGTGTGAGTTATTGTCCAAAACTTATTTTGAAATGTGGCAATTCCACACTAAACTTTACTTTCGCTTGTAAAGCATTAAATACTCTCAAAAGGGTTTCAATGGTAACATTACTGGCATTATTCTCAATTCTTGAGATTTGAGCTTTCTGCACGCCAATAAGTTTCCCAAGTTCTTCCTGGGTTAATTTTCGCTCTTGCCGGGTCTGTTTGATAGCTTGTCCGATTAAGTCCATTTGTAATTCAAATTCAAATCTGTCGCGGTCCGGAGTTCCGATTTTCCCGATGAGTTTGTCTTGAACTTCGTCTAAAGTATGTGTTTTCATTTCTTTGTCTTTTTTGTGATTTCTTTGTCATCAAAATATCGTGAACGAACTTGCTTTGCTTTTTGGATTTCGTTGTCAGGTGCTCTACTGGTTTTCTTCACAATTCCATGGGTTGCAATCACAAGAGTATTTCCAGAATCTGTCTTGTCCCAAAATGCAAACAATCTGTAATGAAGTCCTTGATAAAGAGTTCTGAACTCCCAGATTTCATCTTTTAGTTTTTTGAATAGTTCAGGGTCATGTCTTGACTGAGCTTTACGAATATTGAAAATAATTTTCTCATAATGCTTTTTTTCAAGATTGCTGAGAAACTGAAAAGTCTCGTCTAAAAACACAACGTCAAAAAGTTTGTCCATTCATTTGATACTTGAAAGAGCAAAGTTACACAAATTGTTTCATTATAATGAAACTATTTTCAAGTTGCGCTTATTTCTAAAATGACCCATCGCATAGAACTATACTTTAATTTTTATGCCTTATTGGGAAAGAGTTATGCCAGTTGAAATGTCGTCCGGTTCAACCCTTTCAGGGCTGCAGTTACCTGCATCATTCGTAGCCGTGGGTTCCGCGAAGAGCTCCACCCACGGTTATTGTTATTGAGCACCTTCGGCGCTCTGAAACCTTACTTCCCTTTGGGGCTGCAGTTGACTTTATCCTTCCGTACCTTAGCGCGGGTTCTTTGAAGTGCTCCACTTATGGTTATTGTTATTGAGTTTCTCAGGCGCTTCCGATTACTTCCCCCGAAGTCAACGAACATCTGGCAGATATGAAGAAACCGTCCCCGAAGGGGGCGAATTTCAAATAACCGTGGGTGCAACGCAGTGGAACCCACGGTTGGCGGATGGAAATAAGAAACGACGTCCCCGAAGGGGGCGAATAAATTTCCTTTCTTACCGTGAGTTCAGCGAAAAGTTCAACAAATGTAATAGTTATTAAGCACCTTCGGCGCTCCGATTACTTCCCGAAGAGAGCGAACGGTAAGCAGATATGAAGAAACCGTCCCCGAAGGGGGCGAATTTCAAATAACCGTGGGTGCAACGCAGTGGAACCCACGGTTGGCGGATGAATCTAGGAAACGACGTCCCCGAAGGGGGCGAATAAATTTCCTTTCTTACCGTGAGTTCAGCGAAAAGTTCAACAAATGTAATAGTTATTAAGCACCTTCGGCGCTCCGATTACTTCCCGAAGAGAGCGAACGGTAAGCAGATGTGATGAAACCGTCCCCGAAGGGGGCAAATTTCAAATAACCGTGGATGCAGCGCAGTGGAACCCACGGTTGGCGGATGGAAATAAGAAACGACGTCCCCGAAGGGGGCGAATAAATTTCCTTTCTTACCGTGAGTTCAGCGAAAAGTTCAACAAATGTAATAGTTATTGAGCACCTTCGGCGCTCCGATTACTTCCCGAAGAGAGCGAACGGTAAGCAGATGTGATGAAACAGTCCCCGAAGGGGGCGAATTTCAAATAACCGTGGGTGCAGCGCAGTGGAACCCATGGTTGGCGGATGGAAATAAGAAACGACGTCCCCGAAGGGGGCGAATAAAAGATGCTCTATTTACCAACACATCAAAGTAGGTTATACCCAAATAAACCGCCCTGTCGAAGCGAAGTCGAAGTGCCGTAACTTTGCACCCGGCCATCTATGATCGCAATGGCCCACTTTTCAATATAGATATTCCATGAAATTCGCAGACTCCGACTTTGAAGCAGTCATAAAAAACAACCTGGCAGCTGCAGGCTTTACCCGTCCAACTGACATTCAGTTTAAGGCCATACCGCCTGTTCTCAGGGGCGAAGATGTGCTGGCTATTGCCCAAACCGGAACCGGAAAAACAGCCGCTTTTGTGATTCCCATCCTTAACCTGTTGATGAAAAACAAGCGACGTGAAGATGGAATCCGCTGCATGGTTATGGTTCCTACCCGTGAACTTGCCATGCAGATTACCTCTGTTTTCAACACACTTGGCAAAGGAACCGGCGTAAAAACCTTATGCGTACATGGTGGCGTGGAGCAGGAACCACAAATTGAAAGACTTGAAAAGGGAATAGATATTCTGGTGGCTACACCCGGAAGAATGTTCGATTTAACCAGTCAGCGATTTATCAATCTCAATGCCCTTCAGATTCTTGTGCTTGACGAAGCCGATCATATGCTTGATCTGGGTTTTATCAACGACATAAGGTTTCTGGTTAAAAAACTGCCCGAGCGAAGACAAACCCTGTTTTTCTCCGCAACCATCAATACAGAAATTAAAAAACTGGCTTATTCGCTGGTGAAAAATGCCATTCGTATTCAGGTTTCGCCCAAAGATCCCGTTTCAAAAAATGTGGACCACAGCGTTGCTTTTATTGAGATGGATGACAAACGATTTTTTCTGGAAAAGCTTATCAATGATCATCCTGAAGTTAAGATACTGGTTTTTGTTCGGACGAAAATCAGGGCCGAAAGGGTACGTGCTGCGCTTGAAAGGGTTGGCATTCAAAGCAGAACCATGCACGGAGACATAGAACAAAAAGTACGATTCCATACGCTTAACGATTTCAGAGACGGGAAGTTTATGATTCTGATTGCCACCGATGTAAGTGCCAGGGGTATTGATATTGCCAATGTGGAGTACGTTGTTAATTACGATATGCCCGAGAAGGCAGAAAATTACGTTCACCGCGTTGGCCGCACGGGACGTGGCACAAAACGCGGCATTGCCATTTCATTCTGCAGTACCGAAGAAATCCCTGTGTTGAAGGAAATTGAGGATTTTATGGACAAAGATGTTGCTGTGCTGAAAATCAACAAACAAGACTACGAAGCCATTGTTGACTCCGCCACCGAAGGCCCATCTGACTGGAAATCGCTGGTAAAGCAAGCCGAAAAAGACGAAGAAAAGTACCGAAAGGGAAAGAAGAAGAAATTGTAGGTTTCACTCTTCACTTATAACGTTTTTCAATTAATAAGCTCTTCCCTTTTTCTCGTCAACCATTCATATGCCGGAATAATTCTTACTCCGTTAGGCAAATCAATATCGTAATTCAATTCATCAAAAACTATAATTGTTCCTTGCGGAATTGAAAAGGTCTGCATGGCTTCGTAAAGCCCATCAGTTTCACGCGGGTAATTTTCAGCGGTTAATCCGTAAACAACCTGTATTGCTTCGGTGATTTGAAGGTTTTCTTTTATCAGGAAATCACATTCATTTTTTCCCGAAAAATAATACAATTCGCAACCTCTCCTCATCAATTCAATAAAAACTGTATTTTCAAGTAAGCGCCCCCTATTCTCAGAAAATCTGAATCCCAGCGTGTTGGGTATCGCATTGTCAACAGCATAAACCTTTCGGGAGTTCATAATCTGCTTTTTCACCGAGTAATCGAACTTTTTCAGAAAGTAAAAAAGAAAGCTGGCTTCATAATAATGCAGATAGTTTTTTACCGAGCTGATGCTTTTTAATCCCGAAACTGTTTGTAATGTGGCGTATGAAAATATTTTGCCTGTATTTGATGAAAGAAAAAGTGCAATCTGTTTTATTTCTTCTACATTGGTGAGTTTATAACGCACCACAATATCGCGGTAAAGTATATCGCGGAACAAATCATGGGCAAACTCAGTATCTTTTTCTTTTATGGCAATGGGGAAGCCCCCGTGTTCAAGATATGTGCGTAGTTCATTCCTTAAAAGCGAACTTTGTTTTACTGACAATCGCTCCATAGAATATTCTTTACCGTCCAACTTAAGGTACTCAGAAAAAGAAAATGGAAATAATTCCAGCACTTTATTTCGTCCTGTGAGCGAGGAGGATATTTCGGAACTGAGTAAAGTAGCATTTGAACCGGTTACAAACACTTTATGATTTTGTTCATACATGCGATTGACAAACTTTTCCCAACCCGGAATTTCCTGTATCTCGTCAAAGAAAAAAACCGGCTCGGTGCGATACATCTCCAAATGAAGTGCATAAACATCATTGAGCAATGTCGGATACCAGGAAATTCGCTCGTCATCAAAATTACAATAACAATATTCGCTTTCTTTTAATCCCAAAGCCTCTTTTATCAGAAACAATAATGAAGACTTCCCACATCGGCGTACTCCTGTTATCACCACTACCTGGCTGGTATTCATATAACTGCCCAATGGAATTTCCCGGTTAATTAAGCCCGTTTTTTTCTGAAATACCTCTTTTTGGTCAATCAGTATTTCCTGCAAATGTCTTTTGTTCATGTTGCTATATGATTTCTCTCAATTAACCAGAGAGGGTTTTACAATTCCCGGAAAAGTCTATTAATTAAAAATTCCTAAGGGTTCAATCACACAAAATTAAAAAATTATTCTTTACCAACGAACAATTTTCGACATTATTATTCTTTTACAGCGAACATTCAAAAATTAGCTTCGCTGAGCCACCTCCTCCCCCATCACAAAATCCATTATCTTTGCCCCCTTGTTTACTAAATCAGGCAAGCCGTGAAAGCTTCCCAACTCATTGATCATTACCGCAAGAGCGAGGCTGTTGCGGCTATAGCTGCTTTGTGCAACTCAAAAGACCATTTCAGGTTGCAACTGAAAGGACTCGCCGGATCAGCTCCTGCAGTAACTGCGGCATCGGTTTTCGCCAATTCAGGGCCTTTGCACCTGATCATACTTCCCGAAAAGGAAGCAGCTGCCTACTTTTTTAATGATCTCGAAAATTTACTGGAAGAGCAGGAAACACCTTTTCATAAAAAAAAGGTGCTATTCTTCCCGACCACCTACCGCAGACCTTACGAAATAGAGAAAACCGACAATACCAATGTGCTATCGCGTACCGAAGTAATGAAGCGCATCGGCACCCGTGAAGGGGGAAGCCTGGTGGTGACTTATCCCGAAGCTCTTGCCGAAAAGGTTGTGAGCAAAGCTTATCTGAAAAGGAACACCCTGCGACTTGGCCTGGGTGAAAGTCTGTCGATTGATTTTGTGATTGATCTGCTCACCGAATACAATTTTGAACGCGAGGATTTTGTAGTGGAACCAGGGCAGTTCTCCATCCGTGGAGGAATTGTGGATGTTTTTTCATACACCAATGACCGCCCCTACCGCATCGAATTTTTTGGTGATGATGTAGAGTCAATCCGCACTTTCGATCCTTCAAATCAGCTCTCAATCGACCGCCTCGATCATATTACCATCACGCCAAACGTTCAGGACAGAGCTTTAAAAGAAAAAAGAGAAGCATTCCTCAACTATGTCGGCCGCAATGCAGTAATCTGGGTCAATGATCTGGCTTATTGCATCGACAAAATCGGCAAAGAGTTCGACAAGGCGGAGAAGGCATTTACAACGCTTTCACCCGACATCAAACACCTTGAACCCGCAGAACTTTTCAGCTCAGCAGATGGGTTCAAAGGCGATATTCTCTCTCATGCGCTGATTGAGTTTGGAAGTCACTTCCTGATGAAAGAAGGGCAAACGCTCAATTTTCAGATGCAGCCTCAGCCTTCGTTCAACAAAAACTTCGATCTGCTGCTGCAAAACCTCGATGAGAATACCAAAAGCGGAATTTCGAACCTCATTCTGGCTGACAATCCAAAACAGACAGAGCGGATCCAAACCATATTCAGCGATCTTAAAGCCAATCGTGGAATGGCAGATGATGCGCTGAACTTCGATATTCTGAACCTCGCACTTCATGAGGGTTTCGTTGATCGTGGAAACCAGCTTGCCTGCTATACCGATCACCAGATTTTTGAGCGTTATCACAAATATCGCATCCGTGACGGTTATGCCGGAAAGCAGGCCATCACCATGAAAGAGATATACGACCTTCAGCCCGGCGATTATGTTACCCATATCGATCACGGAATAGGGCGCTTTGACGGACTTGAGAAGATTGAGAACAATGGCCGGCAACAGGAAGCCATCCGTCTGATTTACCAGAACAGCGACATACTGTACATCAGCATTCACTCGCTTCACCGCATTTCGAAGTATGTGGGCAAGGAAGGAACGGTTCCTTCGCTCAATAAACTTGGTTCCAACGCATGGAATAAGCTGAAAACCAAAACCAAACAGCGCGTTAAAGACATTGCCAAAGACCTTATAAAACTCTATGCCGAACGTAAAGCTGCCGATGGATTTTCCTTTAATCCCGACACATACATGCAACACGAGCTGGAGGCTTCGTTCATTTATGAAGATACGCCCGACCAGGTAAAATCAACAGCCGATGTGAAACGCGATATGGAGAAATCATATCCCATGGATCGTCTGGTATGCGGTGATGTGGGCTTCGGGAAAACTGAAATTGCCATTCGTGCCGCATTTAAAGCTGTGGCAGACAGCAAGCAGGTGGCCGTTTTGGTTCCTACCACCATTCTTGCACTTCAGCACAATAAGACTTTCGGAGAGCGGCTGAAAGAATTTCCGTGCCGGGTGGATTACATCAACCGTTTCAAAAGTGCAAGAGAGCAGACCCAAACCCTGAAAGATCTGGCAGACGGAAAAATTGATATCCTTATCGGAACACACCGCATTGTCAGTCAGGATGTAAAATTCAAAGATCTGGGCCTGATGATTATTGACGAAGAGCAGAAATTCGGTGTTGCCACCAAAGAGAAGCTTAAAAAAATGAAAGTGAACGTTGACACCCTCACACTTACGGCTACACCCATTCCGCGTACGCTGCAGTTTTCGCTTATGGGTGCCCGCGATCTCAGCGTAATCAATACACCGCCGCCAAACCGGTATCCGGTGCAAACCGAGTTGCATGTTTTCGGCGAAGAAACCATTCGCGATGCCATTCACTTCGAGTTATCGCGGGGCGGACAAGTATTTTTTGTGCACAACCGCGTAAATAACATTATGGAAGTTGCCGGCATGATTCAACGTCTGGTGCCGGATGCCAAAGTTGCCATTGGTCACGGGCAACTTGAAGGGCACAAGCTTGAAAAAATCATGCTCGATTTTGTTGAAGGTTACTATGATGTACTGATTGCAACCACCATTATCGAATCGGGACTTGACATTCCAAATGTTAATACCATTCTGATAAACGAAGCTCAAAACTACGGACTCAGCGATCTTCATCAGCTTCGCGGGCGTGTTGGCCGGACCAATAAAAAGGCATTCTGCTACCTTCTGGCTCCTCCGCTTTCGGTACTTACCGATGAAGCCCGTAAACGACTAAAGGCCATCGAAGAATTTTCAGATCTTGGAAGCGGTTTTAACATCGCCATGCGCGATCTCGATATCCGTGGTGCCGGAAATATTCTGGGTGCCGAGCAAAGCGGATTTATCTCCGAAATTGGTTTTGAAATGTATCAGCGGATTCTCGACGAAGCCATTATTGAACTGAAAGAATCAGATTTTAAGGGCTTGTATGAAGATCAGGAACCTGTTAATAAAGCGTATGTTAAAGAGTGTCTCATAGAAACTGACCTGGAAATAATGCTTCCGGACAGCTACATAACCAACATCACCGAAAGGTTGAGCCTTTACAAGGAGCTGGATGGACTGGAAGCAGAGGAAGACCTGCTGAAATTCCAGGAAAAGCTGATAGACCGATTTGGTCAGGTGCCACAGCAAACGCAGGAGTTGCTCAACACCATACGATTGCGAAGAATGGCGCGAAGCCTTGGTTTTGAAAAAATCAGTCTCCGCAATGGAATTATGTCTGCTACTTTTATCACCAACAAAGAATCGCCGTTTTATCAGAGCAATATCTTTTCGGTGGTGCTTCAGTTTATTCAGATTTACCACAAAACCTGCAGGATGAAAGAGGTGAATGAAAAACTCAGCCTTTCGTTCAAAGATGTTGATTCCGTTTCAAAAGCAATTCTGGCGTTGTTGCCGCTGGAAGAGATGGTGGGTGGGGTGTAAACTTTTGATTAATTTAGAGGGTGAGGGCGGAAAATGGAAATTTCGCTTAACGGGGGGGTACATCTTATTACTATCCGTCTACTCGGTTAGCTGCTGGCCTTATAATTTTTCCTAGTTCAAATAGTTCAATATTTTCATTCCTTTCCGACAAATTCTTATAGAACAAATGTTTCAAGTCTGAGTATTTTGATAAATTCTCAACCAAAGGATTAAAGTTTTCTGAATCAGAATATTGCCAACTAGTAGTTGAATTATTTAGTGCATAACTTATTGTATTATAAGACTTTTGACATAATGCTACTAAATCAGCTAACTCCTGTAACTCGAGCCTATAGTTCAAATTTATATCGTCATAATGGGCTATTTGAGTATCTCTTATCTCTTTAATCTTTTCTACTTTTGGCTGAGCTATTGCCAAATTTGCTTTTAGAATATTTAATTCACTAACGCCTATCGCATGATCCCATTTAATCTTACCGTGATATTCGATCAAATAATTAACTAGTTTGACAATACGAAACTTGTCATTCGAGCTTTTACTCAATATCTTATGTAGGTCAAGGACAATAAGAGACCACAGGGTTAATCGGACGTTCTTAAGTATAGGATAGCTATTAACAACCATCTTTTCTTGTTCACTTGTTCCGCGAATTAAATATTCAAGGTTATAGTAATAATATGATACATTGGCTAGTAATGCCCCAACTTTCTCTAAATGTTTCCTGCTCTCAGTTTGTTCGTTCATTTTTTACGTGAAGCTATTGGTTTTAACACATTTTGCTAACACTATTCCCTTTCTCGTCCACATTCCTTAAAAAATTCTCACATTCACCCTTCATCCACCATTCAGATTTCATCCCAATCAAATCAATATTATTCACAATAAAACACTACATTTCTCTCATATTTCAAAAATAATTCGATCGCTTCAGGGTAAAAGTTACAAGCTAAATTGCTAAAAAGCCCGCACTGCACGAACATAGAAAGTAAAGTTCTTAGCCTGATAGCTCGGGCCGCCATAGCTGAAATCGATGACCCAAACCGCAACATCGTCGGAACCCTCCGTTGACGACCAATACCAAGTATTGGTTAACTGGGTAGCATCTGAAATTTGAGATAAAACTCTGGCAACAGTATAATAATTATTAGAAAGTATATTTAATTCCTGAATCGACGGTAAGTACCAATCGCTGTGACCACCACTTACCAGATCTAAACATAGTTGTGCTGCACTGCTTGTATGTCCGGCCTGACCTATTATGGCATTGCTATTGCTTAAACCATCCCATGAACTTTGTGCCGATGCACCAATTAATGTTGAATAAACATTGCTCCATACATGAGATGTACTTTGGTCGGTAAGGGCTAAAATTAAGCCATGTTCAGTTCCTGCATTGTCTTTCCATAAATGGAATATAACACCGCCTCCATATTGTTCACCTATGAAATGAGTAAAATTACCCCCACCTGTTGCTGTTCCGGCATTTGCTGCATACAAAGCATAAGGTACACTTAATAACTGGGTTGTACCTGTAATGGTATAGGCTATTCCTCCTGTTGCTGCGTCGGGATCTGCTTCGGTTTTTACAAAATAAGGTCCGTTCGCCCAGTCAATGTTTGAAAAATTGCCACTAACTATAGTACCTCCACCTATTTCAATACTTACCAATCCATTCGCATTGGTTGTTGGGGTCTGAGTTTCAACATAAACTGCTGTACCACTTGTGGAATCCTGCAGTATGCTTATTTGCATAGCAATGATTCGGTTGGCAACTAGATTATTACTTTCGTTACGAATAACTGACTGATAACTCAGTTTTTGTGGTACCTGAGCCCCTACTGTTGCTGTTAAGATAACGGCAACTATAACTGTAAATAACTTTCTCATGTTTTTTTAATGTTTTATGATTTTAAATGTTTTTACTTCTTTATCTCCTTGTAATACTTTAATAAAATAGTTACCAGGCACAAGATTGCTTATAACAATACTTGTTTGATGGCTTGTAATTATTTCGTTTTGTAAAAGTTTCCCATTAATATCATACAATTGGTACGATAAATTTGAAATGACAAATTCGCCAATGCTCAATGTAAGATAATCGGTAGTCGGATTTGGATATATTGAAACATGAAGGTTTGTGCCATTGAATTCTTCAATACCTATTACGGCTGAAATTTCATAAGGTTGTTGTACACCTTGTGCAGCAGAACCATTCGTTCCTGTGTTCGTGGTATAAACAATTTGTCCAACGGAATAGCTCATTGAGCCTCCGCTGCCCGAAGCATTGCCACCTGCAGCGTTAATGCTTTCCTGTGCCTGCAGTCCTGTCAGTCCAAGTCCTAACAAGAATACGGCACTTAATTTTAATCGCTTACGTAGCATTGCTGTCCCATTATTAAAATGGTTAATATATGTTGTTACTTTTCTGTTTTTGTCTAGGCTTAATTTTGTTGTTGGAGCCTTCACTTATCCATCTAATTTGTCCTCACTCTGAAACCAATAGTACAAATCTGTTCATCGCAACAAATATAACAACTTTTTAAATATCCAGGCTGACCTATTGGCCTTTAGCGATTCAACCGTTAATTAAAAAACCGGCAAAACCCAATGAATAGATAACAGGCGGGTTATACTGAGCTACAAAATCAAGGGTTTTAAAAGCGGAATCGTAAATTCCGCTTATCGGGGTATCGTTTTCCTAAAGTCAGGAAAATGATCAGCAATTCTTTTACTTGTTGTTACTTGAATTTTTAGCTTACGCTTTCCACAAAGAAGAGCTCAAATTTTCAGTATCCGCGGGAGCGACCTTCTAAAATTGACCGCCGGAAGCTATTGTTTAAGATTCTGAAAATCTCAACATTAATTACAATTATGGTCAAATTTCAGGCAGTCGTCCCGTTCATGTTCCTGATAGCAATAAAAACCAACAATTAGAACGGGATGGATACGAGGCCTAACGGCCTGTGACAGAAAACAAATAATTGCGACTCAAGTAGTGGCCGAAGAAATTAAAAAAACTGAATTTCAAATTCAATGGTGTTGAAAACGGAATTACAACCGACCGAAGGGAGCTCAGCGAAGCTAAATTCCGCTTAGCCAGGCGGAAATACCTGCAAGGTTATTCTTAAACGCCGGCCACCCCATAAAAAAAGGCCACCATCAGGTGACCTTTTAATCATATTTAAAAATCGCTTAATTTGACGCACTAACCACTACCCTGCTGATTTCCCAGGTACCGGCTTTAGAAGTGGTGCTTATGTATTTGAATGCAATGCGGATATCAGATCCTTCAAATGCAGCAAGACTTATCTGACTGGTATTTACAAATGTCCAGGCGCTGCCGGTGGAACGTGTAAAGCCGGTAAGTTGTGTCCAGGTTGCATCATTTGGATTGTCTGTTCCATTGTAGTTGGTAGAAACAAATACCTTGACATCATCCATATTGTTTACAAAATTCACGGCTTCGCGGAACATAAGTTCAACTCCGGTTTTGCCGGCCAGAGAGATTACCGGTGAAATAAGCCAGTCTTCGTTGGCAAAGTAGTTCGGAGCCACATAACCGGTCATGGTTACACAACCTCCATCATAAGTATCGCCAAACCATTTCTGATCTCCAAGTACACTGAATTCAGTAAATGTGCCCAGAGTCTGATTAAACTCTTCGGTAAAGAATCCGGTGGCGGGTACTACTCCACTACCATCCAGCCAGTAACCGGTAAGGTTTTTAACGCCGGGTTGTAAAAAGTAGGTTTCAATGGTACCGAGTACTTTTACCTGTTTGCCCTTATTGCCTGGCTTTGTTACCAGATTCAGCGCATCGCGGATAACTCCTGAAGGAAGCTGAACCGGCATACAGTTTGAAATATTGGTTTCGTCGGCTGAAGCAGCAATCAGAAGATTGGTATTGGTAACAAACGGACCTGCAAAATTGGGTACATTCTGATCGCCGACCTCAATGGTTCCGACAATGTAACCTTCCACCCATACCGGATTTGTACCTGAAGCCGACATGGCTCTTACAATATCGTATGGATCTGCAAAAGTACCGGTACCACTTCCGGGAGGAGGTGGTGCAACGCCGCCAAACTCTTTCACATCGTCTTTGCTGCGGAGGGTAAACTGCCAGGTAGTGCCGAAAGCAGTAAGAATGCCTTCAACTGTTCCGTATCCACCAGGTAGTGTATCGCTTGCAAAATTGCAATATTTGCTGGTACGAACGGTGATACTCTTTCCGCTCTGATCTATCAGTGTGCGGTTGGTGTTGTCAACATTTTGCGGAGCAAACATTTCACCTACTTCCACAAAGCGAACATTTTCAAGTTTCACCAGCGTACTCATGCGGGGTTCTTTAACGACATCTCCACCAGCACTTGGCAAAGATGCCAGATTGAGGGGAGTTCCCACAGGTGGTGTTCCGGGCAGGCTATCGCGGAACAAATGGGCTGAAATGAATGTTTCAGGCAAGCGCCCGATATTTCCACCAAAGATATAACCAAGCTGTATAAGGTTATTGTAGTCGCCAATGTACATGCCCTTGGTTTTAATAAATAGCCGCTGTCCGACTTTGTACTCATTATATAATGAATTTTTATCAAGCGCCAGTTCAATGGCACCGGTTGCATCCTGAATCACCATTTTCTTGTATAGGTTACCACTTTGATCATTGGCCACAACTATACCGCTGATCACAATGTCTTTGTCTATCAGGGTAAGTGCACGGTTGAGGGTATCGAGGTAATAATTTTTAAGCTGAAGAATGGTGCGGTTGGCTTCAAAGTCAACACTTGGAATAATAATAGGCGGTTGTTCAAAATCGCCATCCACACATGAAGTGAAAGGAGTTGAGGCTAGTACAATAAATACGCCTGCGAGAATTAATTGCCAGATCTTTTTCATATTGTTGTTTGATTTTTTTTGTTGCTGATTAAAAACGGAAACCGATGTTTAGGAAGAATGTCCTTCCATAATAGTAGAAGTATTTCGATGGGAATTTTTCAACGTTCTTTTTCTCAAAGTCGAAACGCATCTGCTCATATCCTCCGGTAATAATTTCCTGATTATCAAGAATATTGCTTACACTGAAATTCAGATTGAGGTAATACTTGCTCATTATGCGGAATGATTTGCCAATAGAAGCATCAAGGGTCATTCCACTGGGAAGTTTCTCCTGATTGATGATTGAGGCTATTAATTCATCATCGGCGCTGGTTAATCCGGAAAGTGCAGATGATGTTCTGCGCTCTGGATTAAAATCGAGGTAAATGTTGTCGTAATAATTGACATTCACATCAACAAAAAGAAAACCAGGTCCCATATATTTCAATCCAAGAGAAGCTGCCGTTTGTGGAGTTCCGGAAACGTAGAAATATTTATTGTAGATTTTTTTTGTGATGTCAGGAACCGAGCCGTTTTCAACAGTTATTGCAGCAGTGGCATGGTTGGTATAACGATAGTTGCCAATATTTGCGGCAGCTACAGCTGAAAATGCAGAGGTCAGTTTTACTTCAGCTCCTGCTTCAATTCCCTGATGCACCTTGCTGATGTTATACATGGCATGGTTTACGAATGTGCGGAGCGAATCGTGGTAAAAACTGTTGATTTCATTTGTATTGATGAAATGGGTGTGATAAACAGTAACCCTTGCCTTTACCGAAGGAGTGCGCATGTGATAACTTAACTCACCACTCAGAATTTCTTCGTTCGACAGGTAAGGGATAACTGCATCACGCACACGAGATGAAAGGTATGAATTTCTGATATTCGGAGCTCTGGTTATAAAGGCTGCATTCATTTCAAGGTAATGCCGTCCGCTGATTTTGTAAGTAGCTCCGCCTTTTAGCGAGTAATTAATGAAATTGTACTTTTTCCCTTCTCCGAACGAAGCCTCAGGATAACGTCCATTGCGCATCAAACCTTCGCGCCAGAATGTTGTGTACGACAGCTGAAGCCCTCCGTACATATCTACTTTCTGTGATGAGGCTTTAACTATTCCCCACAGGATTCCGCTGTTTTGGTGAAGTTTATAGTCGTATCCGAATTTATCGCCAACTCCGATAATTCTGTTTGGATTATTCAGGTCGTTCTGGGCAATTGTGTCATTTCCCGAAAAATCTCTTTCGGCAAACTGATCAATATCCAACCAGAAGTTGCCACCCAGCAAATCATGAAGCGTTTTATAAAAACTACCCGTGTTTCTTGAATATTCAACGCCTCCATAAAATGAGATGCTGTCACTGATTTCATGATTCAGAACAGTAGTAAAGTTGAATTGCTTTTGATCGTTATGGCGGTTTTCGATGGAATAACGCGCCTGTTTTCCTTCAAGATTTGAAAGATAGTTGATCTGATACAATTTATCCCAGTTGACTTGTCGTGTATTGTCATCGTTAAGCCAGTTGTTTGTTATGTTCTGCGCGATTTCCGGGCTGTAGTAGGTAGCATCGGGATCATTGCCTGCTGTTGGGAAATAACTGGGCAGATAGCGGTAATAGTCAGGTCTTGGATCTGCCGCATTGTACCAGTTCAAAGCGGTTGTTCCGGTTTCCCCGAAAAGGTAGGAAGCCGAGCTGGTCAATTGGGTTTTGTCGGAAGGTGTCCAATAGTGGTTCAGAATCATAATGGGCTGATTCATGATACGCTGGCGTGCATTTCTGATTTCACCATTCTGGTAGCCCCAGTTTGGATTGTAGTAATTGCTTCCTGTGAGATCATATACTTCCTGAGTTGATCCACCTTGCATCCCGCGTTTTACAGGAGCTACAAATGCTGTTAAGGCCAGGCTGTGCTTATCGCTGAGCTTGCGTTCAATTCCAAGAAATCCGGCCCAGGCATCGTAATAAGTTCCTTCAACAAATCCTCCGTTGCCCCAACGCCTTGATCCACTTGCAGTAACGGCCCATCCGTTGTCCATCATTCCGGTGGAATGTGTGAACATCAATCGGTTGGTATAGGTACGGTTGGTCATACTGTATGTTAACTTGGTCTGAGCCCTGTGTTGCGAAGCACGTGTAATTATATTGGTCACACCGCCAATACCACCGAAAGAGAAGTTTGAAGGTGCCAATCCGCTAACCGAAACTTTATTACGTGTAGCATCGTTCAATCCACCCCATAATGCCCAGGTTGTGCGGCCTGTTTCAACATCACTGATAGAGGTATTCCCAATATAGGTACCACCCAGATCATTGTCGTAGCCACGCATTCTGAAATAGGCCGGGCCGAATGTAAAAGATGCTATCCGGGCAAACACATCATTTGACGAACTCAATAGTCCGGAAATGTTCTGCCCTTTCGAGTCATCGTCCGAATCGGATGAAATGCTTATTTCAGATAATCCTCCGCTTGAAAGATCATTCAAATAAGATGGAGTCATTTTAATTGTTCCCAGGTTTGTTGATTCGCCAACATTTACAAATTGATTAATGTTTTCGTAACCTGAAAGAATAAACTCAACAACTACATCACCGGTTGCTACGCCGGTTATGCTAAATAGTCCATCGCCATCGGTAAATGCTTGCTGTGTGGCAACCTTAACAGTAACTGAAGGCAGCGGTTTGTTGGTTTCTGCATCAGCCACTCTGCCCGTTATGTTGCCGGTTTGCGCATACAAACCAAGCAGCGGGCTGAAGGCCAGCAGTAAAATCAGTAACTTTTTGTTCATCTGGATTATTTTAGAAAAGATATTTTCGAATCTATTAAAGAAAAGGGGGCAATATCCCAATCTATAATTTGTTGCAAAAGAACGAAATTTAATGGTTGAAAATCCGTTTAGCAGAAAATTTAGGTCGAGAATAATCTGAGAATGACAATGTTTGGTTGTTTCAGCACAAAGATGAATATCTTTGTACACTTTTTAACACTGATTCTATTCCAATGAAATTACAATCAATCAGTCTGCATGTTGGCATTATCGGCTTGATGCTGAGCCTTTTATTTACTTTTCAGGCATGTGCTCAGGAGAAAAAATACCTTGCTACCACCATAGCATTTTATAATGTTGAAAACCTTTTCGACACCATTGACGATCCAAATACCAATGATGCTGAGTTTTTGCCGGGTGGCGCTAACCGCTGGACTCCACAGCGGTACGAAGCAAAATTGGCAAATATGGCCAAAGTAATTGCCGGCATTGGCGATGAACTCGTAAAAGGCGGACCTGCAATTATAGGTTTGTCAGAAATTGAAAACCGGGGTGTACTCGAAGATCTGATCAATACACCTCCGCTAAAAAATCTTGGTTATGCCATAGTTCATTACGATTCACCTGATAAAAGGGGCGTTGATGTTGGACTTATCTACAAACCCTCCGTTTTCAAGGTTATAAATTCAACTTCCAATACGTTATACATGCCGGGTCGCACCAACTTTTACAGCCGCGATCAACTGGTAGTAACCGGCGAATTGAATGGAGATCTGATCAGTGTGATTGTCAATCACTGGCCATCACGCCGCAGCGGACCCGAATACCGCGAAGAAGCTGCAAAACTCAGCCGGCTTTTAAGCGATTCGCTGATGAAAGAACACAAAAATGCCAAAATCTTTATCATGGGCGACCTGAACGATGACCCTACCGATCGCAGTGTGGCCAAAGTGCTGGGTGCAAAAGGAAAAGTAAAGGAAGTGAAAAAGGATGATCTGTTTAACCCTTTCTGGCAACTTCACCGCGAAGGAATAGGCTCATTGGCTTACCGCGATGCCTGGAATCTGTTTGATCAGATTATTATTTCAGAACCACTTCTCAATCCTAAAAAAGGCTGGAAATTTCACAAAGCCAAAGTTTACAACGAAAAATTCCTGATTCAGAAAGATGGTCCTTATGCAGGGTACCCGTTCCGTACTTTTGCCGGCGGAGCTTACCTTGGCGGATATAGCGACCATTTCCCGGTTTACATTTTCCTGATAAAGGAAAAATAACCGCAACTTGTTTAACATATTTTATTTTTTTATTTGCGTTCTTTTGATGTAATTTCGCCCTATAAAAATCTGCACCGTGAAAGATAGCCTCGTCGTTATTCCAACTTACAACGAAAAAGAAAATATTGAACGGATTATCCGTAAAGTATTTTCATTGAAAAAGGAGTTTGATGTACTCATTGTTGAAGACAATTCACCTGATGGAACTGCCGCAATTGTGCGCAGGTTAATGCCTGAGTTCCCTGACAGACTTCATATGGAGGAACGCAAAGGTAAACTTGGGCTTGGAACTGCATACATCCACGGTTTTAAATGGGCTTTAAGCAGAGATTACAGTTATATCTTCGAAATGGATGCCGATTTCTCGCACAACCCCGATGATTTGCTGAAACTTTACGATGCCTGCGCCAATCAGGGTGCTGATCTGGCCATTGGGTCGCGTTATATTAAAGGTGTGAATGTGGTAAACTGGCCGATGGGTCGCGTGCTGATGTCGTATTTCGCCTCTTACTATGTGCGGATGATTACCCGCATGAAAATAATGGACACCACTGCCGGATTTAAGTGTTATGGCCGTAAACTGCTCGAAACCATTGATTTCAGCAAAATTAAATTTACCGGTTATGCTTTTCAGATAGAAATGAAATATACCGCATGGAAACTGGGTTTCAAAATTATTGAAGTCCCCATCATTTTTACCGACCGTACAGAAGGACAGTCAAAAATGAGCAGCGGAATTTTCAAAGAAGCCATTCTTGGTGTTATACAATTGAGATTCAAGCGAATCCGTGCGAAAAAAGCTGCCTGATCTCTGCACTGAATCCCTTCCTTTATTTGTACCTTTGCACTCCGGGATGCATTCCGCATCCTGAAAAGGCATTGTGATTACATGAAAAAAAAATATCTCATCACCGGAGCAACCCTTATCAATGAAGGACGCTCATTTAAAGCCAGTGTGCTAATTTCCGGGGGATTAATCAGCCGGATTTTTGAAGGAGAATCTTTCGCCCATTCACTCGAAGCGGCTGATGCAGAAATTATTGATGGCACCGGCAAATGGCTGATTCCCGGGGTGATTGACGATCAGGTGCATTTCCGTGATCCGGGGCTTACCCACAAAGGCGATCTTTTCACCGAAAGTCGTGCAGCAGTGGCTGGGGGTGTGACTTCGTTTATGGAAATGCCCAACACTGTTCCCAATGCCCTCACCCAGGATTTGCTTGAGCAGAAATACAGCATGGCTGCCGAAAAATCGCTGGCCAACTACTCCTTTTACATGGGAGCCTCAAACGATAACCTCGCAGAAATAATAAAAACCGATCCGCGCAAGGTTTGCGGAATCAAAGTTTTTATGGGTGCTTCAACCGGAAATATGCTGGTTGATAAAGCCGAAACCCTGGAAGGAATTTTCAGGGATGCCCCTACCCTTGTTGCGGTGCATTGCGAAGACGAAGATATCATCCGTTCGAATACGGCAGCAATGCGCGAAAAATATGGTGAAGATATTCCGCTTGAAGCCCACCCGCTCATCCGAAGCCGCGAAGCCTGCCTCAAATCAAGCACACTGGCGGTAAGTCTTGCAAAAAAGCACAACACCCGTCTGCATGTACTTCATCTCTCAACTGCCGATGAACTTGCATTGCTTTCGGATGCTCCTTCTGATGAAAGAAAAAGGATTACTGCTGAAGTCTGTGTGCATCATCTTTGGTTTTCTGACGAAGATTATTCAAAGCTGGGTTCACGCATCAAATGGAATCCGGCGATAAAGTCAGTTTCTGATCGCGATGCATTGATGCAGGCTCTGCTCGATGGCCGCCTGGATGTGGTGGCAACCGATCATGCCCCACATACCCTTCAGGAAAAAGCAAATTCTTATTTTTCCTGCCCTTCCGGCGGACCGCTGGTGCAACATTCGCTGCTTGCCATGCTTGAGATGAGCCGTCAGGGGAAAATATCCCCTGAAATGGTGGTGGAAAAAATGTGCCATGCCCCGGCCCGTATTTTTAGTGTGGACAAACGAGGTTTTATCCGCGAAGGATATCATGCTGATCTGGTGCTCATTAATCCGGAGCAAAACCAGGAGGTTCAGCCGGAAAATATTCTTTATAAATGTGGCTGGTCGCCCCTTGAAGGAGTCACTTTCCATTCAAAAATTACCCATACCTTTGTTGGCGGTCATCTGGCCTGGCAAAACGATCGTTTCGACAATAGCCAACCTGGCAACAGATTGATTTTCAACCGATAAAAAAATAACTTTTACTTCCTGAAAAACTATGAAACGCCTGCTTTTTCTCCTGCTGAGTACTCTGATACTCGTATCATGCAACAACCAAACTGTAAAAAAAGAGCTCTTTGAAGATGGCTCTGTCAAGGCTGAAAAAACTTTTGAAAAAGTTGATGGCGAAGAAAAACTTGTAAAAGAGGTGGTTTACCATACAAACGGGAAAAAGTATATTGAGGGAAACTATAAAAACAATCTGCGTGAAGGCTATTGGGCTTCGTGGTTCGATAATGGCAACCTATGGAGCGAAGGAGAGTTCAAAGAAGGTGAGAGTCATGGAAAACGGACCGTTTACCATTCAAATGGAAAACTTTATTACGAAGGAAATTTTAATATGGGTAAAAGAGTTGGAATCTGGACTTTTTATGACGAAGCCGGCAATAAAAAGAATGAGATAGATTACGACAAAGCGCCTGAGATGAAGGAATGAGAGTCATTGTCTGGTTGTGTGCGTTTCAGAATCACGCAAAGACGCAATGACGCAAAGGTTTGTTGTTTTTCATTCGGGTCTCGCTCAAAGACGCAAAGGTTTGTTTATGTTTGAGAAGTGTGTGTAACCTTATCCCGGGAAATGCGTCTTTATTTTCACCTAAGGGGCACTTAATCTTATACATAAATCGAACCATGAAAACAGCCGTTATTTATCGTTCACATCACGGAACTACCGAAAAAGTAGCCACCATGATTCAGCAGGCACTGGGCAGTGAAAACTGCATGATCTTCAACCTGAAAACATCCAAAAACATTGATCTCAGCAGCTTTGACCGGATAATTATCGGGGGTTCGATACATGCCGGAAATATTCAGAACAAGATCAAGGAATTTTGCAGGAACAATCAGGAAATACTGCTCGAAAAACCACTGGGACTTTTCCTGAGTTGCATGGAAGAAGACAAGGCTCAGGAACAATTTGACAATGCTTATCCTGAATTGCTTCGAAAACATGCATTGAGTTGCAAACTTACCGGTGGTGAGTTTAACTTTGACAGGATGAATTTTATTGAGAAAATGCTGATACGGAAAATTTCGGGGATCAACGATTCCGTTTCTAAAATCAATAATGACAAAATTCAGGAACTGGTTGCAGAAATGTCTGATTAGAATCCCTTTAAGCTTCTATTGTTTTGAGCACTTCGAAGCTCGGATTAATGAATCATAAAATGCAAAAGCCGGAGGATCTCCCCGGCTTTTTTTATGCAATTCCATTTCAATGTCGTTTAGTTAAGGAATATTGTCTTCGACTCCGCTCAGACTGACAGTCATCCTGAGTTTACACTCAAAAAATTTGAGCATAATGCATAAATGACAGTATATCAAGCATTCAGACACTTCGACTCCGCTCAGTGTGACATTCGTTTAGAGTGCACACTGTATCATCTTAATGCACTAATTATCAATTCTATACGATGTCCTCCTGAGCGGAGTCGAAGGATTAGACGAACAATCTGTCATTGGTAGCGGAATCGAAGGATATTTGATTCACTTTTCTACAAATCCGAAGCCTTAACTAAACAACATTAAATTCCATTTGGTAAATTAGTCGATCACAATCACCAGATACTTCGATGCTGACCAAAACTCTTTCTGGTTGCTGATGACGATGCTGTCCACTGCTTTCTCTCCGAATATTTTGTAAGACTGCGAAGGATGGGTAGTGATGATGTCTGCTTTTTTGCGGAGTACAGGAATTGATTTGAGTTTGGTGATGTCAACTCGTGTAAAATAATCCTGATTGAAATCTTCCTTTACTTTTTTGTTTCGTCCGATTCCCACAAAACCGCCTTCCATGGTGATAATATTCTGCTCGCGCAATTCCTTTTTGGTGCCGATTACATAGTACGCTGTATTCAGGGCTTCTGTTTGCTCGCTGATGGTCTGCGATTTTGCACTTCCCTCAACTTCAAGGTTCTGAACACTGCTGCTGAGAATTTCGATCTGAATATTCATTCTTTCCAGCTGATCGCGCAATTGGGCAATCTCTACATCTTTTTCCTCAATCTGGCGGGTCATGCGGTCAATCATCTCTTCAAGCACAGTGACCTTTGAATTTGATTTCCTCATTTTTGCACGCAGGTCAGCAATTGTTTTTTTGTTTTCCTGAAGTTTCTCAAAAATCATGTTGATGTCGCGGTTGATCTGATCTTTCTGATCGGTTTGTAATTCTGCGCCATTTTGTGTGCTCCGGGAGATGATCATTTCGGCCATTTTGATGGAATCGAGATTGGCCTGAATTGAATTAAATGACTCAAGATAGCCAATGATGGCAGTGTCCTTTGTAAAGCCAATGGTAAGCAGGCTATCGTAACGTGTCCTCAGGGCTTCGTATTCTTTCTTCTTGTTGTTGCAGCCAAACAACACAGGTATCAGTAATGCAATGAGAATCAGTTTTTTCATGGGTTCTATGGTTTTATAAAATTTAATGCAAATGTACATCAAAATGGCAATTAATAGATATCGGTATGTGAACATCTGGCCTGGCCATAGCCAGGCAGTTTTTACCCATAAACCCCTGACAGGGTTTTGCTGAGGATCAGGAGGTTAGCGCGTATCTGACTGGCTGCCCCTCCTTAAGGGTTCGTAACCCTGTCAGGGGTCCGCCAGCCTCTGATTTTGGGCTAAAGCCCCGTAATAGCGGCGTTTAATTACCCCGACCTAAAGGCCGGGGTAACTCAAACGGCTATTTATAAGAACATTAGTCCTGTTTGTGAATTAATCAGGCTAATACACGTTTTTTATAATTTCAATCTTTTCTTCATTGGTTGAACAGCTGATTTCTATACGCAAAAGACCTTCAGCTCCCGACCATCTCCATTTTGACGAAGAAAGATATGAATCATTCACTTTTACTCCTGCAGGCTTGTCCTTCAGATTATGAACAACCAGATTTACTGAGTTCCTGGTCTTCGCATAACTCCCGGTTGCCTTACTTTTAATATGCGAAATGATCACTGAATTTGCTTTTTCCTCTGCCGAAAAATCAATAAGTTCAAAATTGCCTTTTTCGTAAGCAAATGGTGTTTCCCCATCGTCATTGTAAAGACTGTATTTGCTATGCATATCAGTATTGCCGGCATAATAATGCATATCAAACGCATCGAGTGAATAACTTTTTGTGCTTTCGGCTTTATGCATCATTGGTATAAATGATCCTCCTTTTACAAAAACCGGTATGTTTTCGATACTCAAAGGAACAGTCAGTCTTGACCCGCCCTGATGAACATCGCCGGTATAGAAATTTGTCCAGGAACTACCTTTGGGCAGGTAAATGGTTTGCTTTTTCAATCCGGGGCTTTTCACCGGTGAAACCAGAAACGCATCGCCCCACATATAAGCTGAATCGTAGGTGAGCAGTGAAAGATTATCGGGTTCATTGAAAAAAAGCGGAATCATCAGCGGCTTTCCAGAGGTTTTGTTTTCAAAAGCCATATTATAAATGTATGGCATTAGGCGATATCTGAGCTCAATTGCTTTTTTTGCCCGGGCTTTGGTCGTTGCATTCTGAAAAACCGGTTCAGCCGGAATATGCTCCTGTGCGTGCGGGCGGTAAATCGGCTGAAAAACACCATACTGTAGCCATCGGGTGTAAAGTTCATTATCGATGGTATCCCCTCCGGCAAAACCACCCAGATCGGAATGCATATAAGCAAGGCCCTGCATTCCCATTTGAAGCGAAAGCTCGGGTTGAGGAACCAGTCCGCCCCAGCTTCGGTTCACATCTCCGGTCCAGGGAATCATTCCATAACGCTGCGAACCGGCATATCCGGAGCGCATCAGAATAAACGGACGCTGATCAGGAAAATCCTTGCGATAACCCTCATAAATCATTTTAGCCCATTCATGTCCATAGGAATTGTGCAATTCATCAGCCGAGCCGCTTACATGCTGCAGAGCTGAAGGATGAACCTCAGGCTCTCCCAGATCGCCCCACCATCCGTCAACGCCTTGTCTGGTGAAATCCTTGTAAATGTTCCAGAACCATTCCCGGGCTTCGGGTTTATAAATATCTACAAGGCCTGTGTTGCCAAAGTAAAAGTCATAGGTAAAAGGATTGCCAAGACTATCGGTTCCAAGTACCTGCTTGTCAACAGCCTCCTGCCAGCGCGATGAAGTGGTCAGGATAAAAGGTTCTGTTACAAGTACAGTTTTAACCCCCATTTTTTTGAAGCGCTTCATCATCCTTTCGGGATTCGGAAAGCTATCGCGGTACCACTCCAGATTACCCATAGTACCCGTTATCTCTTTCCCGAACCAGTAAATATCTATAATTACTGCATCGAGCGGAATTCCATCCGTAAAGAACTTTTTTACGGTGGCTTCTGTTTCGGCCTGAGAATGGTAACCAAACCGGCTGCTGAAATTGCCGAAAGCCCAGCGAGGCGGCAATGGCTGCCTGCCGGTGAGTAATGTGTATTGCTTTACAAGATCGTACCAGTTGGCGCCGGCAATTACATAATAATTTGGCGTGCCGCCTATGGTTTCATATGTTACTTCATTGTTGGCTTTGCTGTCGAGGTCAAGATAACCCAGGCTGGCATTGTCGAAAAGCACAGCATATTGTTTCGATGAAATGAACAGCGGAAGTGTATAGTTCATCAGTTCAGAGCGGGTTTCGTAACCATAATGAGCCCGGTTATACATCATAAGCCGGTTGCCGCGACGGTTCATCCCGAGCACCCGTGCACCTCCGCCGAAAAGAACTTCCTCAGGCTCAATGGCAAAATTCAAAAGCTGAAGTGTATCCGTAGGGATAAATCCTCTCTTTTCGCTTATCAGAAGTTTATCATTGAAATAGTATGCCAGCGTAAACGGAACTTTTGTCATGCGGATATTGATGCCTTTCGACCTGATCGTAACATTGTTGCCTTCATCAGTAACTGTAAACTCAACTTTCTGAGGTTTGAGATCGGCAGCAAAGGAGAAGTTTTTCAGCGATTTCCCTTGCGGATAAAAGGTGGTGTGATAAATATAGTCGTTGAGGGGAGCTATTTCGTATCTGCCATCACTGACTTTAATTTCAATTTTATCGTCAACTACTTTGATGCTTTGAAAGGCTCTGTTGGTTTGCTGTGCGGAAATGCTTAAAATAAACAGACTGAAAACAGCTGTGAACAGAATCCTGAAATAATTTTTGAATTTCATAATGCGATAGAATATTTAAAGGGGTATAAAATTACGAATTTCCCCGGTCTATTTATAAAAACCATTAAGTTCAGGACTGCCATCGTCAAATTTTCTACATTTGCAGAAAAACAGCATCATGCAGGTTTCCGCCAGAATCATCCTCAGTAAAGACCGCGACGAAGCGGTACGCCGTTTCCATCCCTGGGTATTTTCAGGCGCCATTCACAAAGTGGAAGGCACTCCCGAAGATGGCGATATTGTTGAAGTTCACGACATCAAAGGCAATTATCTGGCAACCGGTCATGCCTGCACAGGTTCTATTGCTGTGAAGATATTTCATTTCGGCCCTGAAAAACCTGCTTTAAATTTCTGGAAAGAAAAACTCAAACAAAGCCTTCAGCTAAGAAAAGAGCTTGGTTTTACTTCCAACCCTGAAAGCAACGCTTACCGCCTGGTTTTCAGCGAAGGTGACGGATTGCCCGGACTGGTGATTGACTTTTACAACGGAGTTGCAGTAATCCAGGCGCACAGCACAGGAATGTATTTGCTTCGCGAAGAACTGACTGATGCCTTGAAACATATTTACGGGACTGATTTAAAAGCGGTGTATGATAAAAGTTCAGAAGCACTGAGCAAATCGGGAATACATTCGGATGGCGATGGATTTCTTTTTGGAAATGCGGAGATTGTGGAAATTCTCGAAAATACACACAGGTTCAACATCGATTTTGTGCAAGGGCAAAAAACCGGATTTTTCCTTGATCAGCGCGACAACCGTGCTTTGCTCGGGAAGTACGCAAAAGGCAAAAAAGTGCTGAATGCTTTCTGTTACACCGGCGGATTTTCGGTGTATGCGCTGGCCGCCGGGGCAAGCCATGTAACTTCTCTCGATAGTTCGCGCAAAGCCATGGACAGCCTGGAATCAAATCTTCGCCTCAATGGGTTCGACAACACAAACCACGAAAGCATAGTGGCTGATTTTAAACCTTATGTCAGCAATATGCCCGATGATTTCGACATCATCGTACTTGATCCGCCGGCTTTTGCAAAACGCCATGCCGACCGGCACAAAGCGCTGCAGGGATATCGGTTTATCAATGCTTCCGCTATGAAAAAGATAAGACCCGGCGGACTGCTGTTCACTTTTTCTTGTTCGCAGGCAATGGATCGCGAAATGTTTGTTTCAATGGCAATGTCAGCCGCACTCGAAGCCGGGCGCAATGTCCGCATTCTTCATCATATGGGCCATTCAGCCGATCATCCGGTAAGTATTTTTCATCCGGAAGGAGAATATTTGAAGGGATTGGTGCTGAGGGTGGAATAGGATTTCGGAGGTCAGAGGTCAGAGGTCGGACGCTTGTCTCGGGAGCGCGAAGCGATAACGAGAGATTTTAGATTTACCTTCGGTGAGCTCCGCTTCGCTTCGTATTTGTTTGATTTAATTGATTTACCTCCCAATGAATTTATTAATCATTTATTAATTTAAAATTTTTCTATATTTGAGGCGAAAATCTGAGCAGTTGATTAAGACAGATTTCTTGTTAACAAGTCAGATATATACGCAATATTGCGTATATCCGCACGTTAGCGGCAAGTTGAGAAATGCAAACCCGATTATTTGCAAAAATGAAAGTTTAAAAATGAACTAAAAACAATTCCATGTTAAAATATAATGAATTCATTATTAATGAATCGCTGGCATATTATATTAAAAAAATATGGATACTCGACAACCTTTCCAATCCTTTACCGGAAAACAATAGAACCATTGTTCCCAACGGCTGCTTTAACATTGCTTTTATAGCCGGGCAAGGTGCTATCGTTTACATTGACCAAAAACCGTTACGGCTAAACCAAGGAATTTATTTTTGCGGACAAGCGACACAATCGGTTATTGTGGATATTTTGCCTGCCACCAAAGTAAATATGGTTCAACTTTTCCCTTGGGCAATATCCATGTTTACAAATTACGATATGAGGCTCTGCAAAAGAAAAATTATACCGCTCAAAAACATCAACGAAGAGTTTGAAATTGAAGCAAGTTCATTAAACACATTCGACGAAAATCAAATTCTGGCATACCTGTACAATCAATTTACTGATTTCCTGTTTAAAAACGAACATACTTTGCTACTTTACAAAGCTTGCATCAGCATCATAAACAGTCACGGAGGTGTTTCAATTAAAAAACTTAGCGAGCAATTAGGCTGCTCAACAAGATATCTCCAAAAGTTATTTCTTCAATATGTCGGTCTTACACCGAAAGAGTTTTCAATTATCATCAAATTGAGAAATGCAATTGATTTATTGGCATATCCATCGTCCAAGGCAAACTCTTCGCTAACACAACTTGCAATGGACAGCGATTTTTACGACCAGGCTCACTTCATAAATACCTTCAAAACCATTGTACGAACATTACCAGGGAAATTTATACCATCTGAATTTCTTTTGGCAAACAAGAAAATAAACTGAGATGTTCGCATTTTTCCAATTTTAAATGATTTGTAGTAATTTATTTTGTTTCAGCAAATAAACTGTAATTTAATAGTCGCATAATACCACACGTTGATATGATAAAACGAATGTCTGTGAGCTTTTTCGTGATTTCTGCAGTATTTCAGGCAAGTTGCCTTCAAGCACAAACAACAACATATTCGCCCGAGGTTGAAAAACATATACAGCAGGTTGAAAATAATTTAACACGCTGGGTTCAAACTCAGAACACGTCAAATTGGAAGATAAAAGACCGTATGGCGCATTATAATATGCAGGGCTTAAGTATTGCCGTAATAAACGATTACCGGATTGAATGGGCAAAAGGGTATGGTTGGGCCGATTCATCTGAACATCGTTTGGTAACACCTCAAACACTGTTTCAGGCTGCTTCGCTAAGCAAATCTTTACATGGAGTTGCCGTTTTAAAATTGGTACAAGAAAAGAAACTTGATTTAAACACCGACATCAACCAATACCTTTTAAGTTGGCAATTTCCTTATGATTCGATAGCAAAAAATAAAATAATTACAACGGCGAATCTTTTAAGCCATACAGCAGGATTAAGCATCGACGGTTTTCCGGGATATAGCAGATGTGATTCCTTGCCGTCAATTACGCAGATTCTCGATGGCAAAAAACCGGCAAACACTTCGGCTGTTCGTTCAAAATTTGAACCGGGGCTAAAATCTGCTTACTCGGGTGGAGGATATGTTATTTCGCAATTGATGGTAACGGATATTGTACAGGAACCATACGACGAGTATATGTGGAAAAATGTGTTGAAACCAATGGGAATGACAAACAGTTTTTTTACGCAACCGCCACCGGAAAGTAAAAACCAATTACTGGCTACCGGTTATATAGAAGGGAAAGAGGTTAAGGGTAAATATTATCTGTATCCCGAACAGGCTGCTGCCGGATTATGGTCAACACCTTCCGATTTGTGCAAATATGTTATCGAAACACAACGGTCTTTTAATGGAGAAACCGGGAAAATCCTATCGCCTGAAATGACAAAATTACGTCTGACTCCTTTTATGGAAGGTTCACCTGCTTATGGGGTTTACATAATTGAAATGGGGAACACAAGATATTTCACCAACGATGGAGGTAATGAGGGTTTTGTATGCCAGTACATAGGTAGTTTCGATGGGAAGGGAGTCGTTATTATGGCCAATTCCGATAGCTGGGATATTTTTCAGGAAATAGTTTACAGTGTCGCTAGTGTTTATAACTGGAAAGATTATGCACCGATTAAAAAGAATGTTATCTCAGTCCCAGAAATGGTTTTAAATTCATATATAGGAAGTTATACGCGAAAAGGACAACAATTGACAATTACTGAATCGAATGGTAATTTGTTCCTTCATTTCCGCGACAAGGTATGGGAAATGCATTTTACCTCCGACACCGATTTTTTTGTTTTCGAAGTTAAAGCCGATTTCAAATTTTTATCAAACTCGCAAGGAGCTATCACCGGATTTGTTTTTAATGGCGTTGAAGCAATCAAAACTGAAATCATTAAAAACGAGCAATAATAAACTAAAAAATGAATAACAAGCAGTTTAAAGAGAATACATTTTGGAACAGTTTTGCCAACTATTACGATTTTTTTATAAAAATTATGTTCCGTAAAACCTACAAAAAAATTCTCTTCCTTCTCAATTCGGAATTGAAAAGCACACAAAAAATACTGGATATTGGGACAGGAAGCGGCATTATTCCGTTTTCTATATGCCAGAAAGTAAAGTCTGTTATAGCCACCGACATTTCGCCTGAAATGATAAAAATTGCCAAACAAAAGCAAGTAAGTTCCGGTATCGAAAACATTGATTTTCAGGTTCAAGATGCTTATAATTTACCATTTCCCGATAAATCATTCGACGTAGTTATTGCTGCAAATCTGTTGCACTTGCTTTTTGAACCCGAAAAACCCATCAGCGAGGCTAAAAGAGTACTGAAGGATAATGGGATATTTATTGCTCCAACCCTTTGTGCCGGTGAGAATTTCAGAAGCAAAGCAATGGCAAATATTTCGGCGATGGCCGGAATTCGGTTTGGTAACAAATGGAGTATCAATGAATTTGAAACTATGCTAAAAAGGAATGGCTTAATTATATTTAAAACAATCAAAATAAACGGTAGGTTTCCGTTGGCTTATAGCGTAACGTCAAAGTGCTAATGATATGATAGTTAAAATAGTAAACCCAAATAATATAAGTGAAATGAAATTTACACAATAAATTTAAAAAGTATGAAAACAACAACAACTCTTTTCGTTTTTTTAATTTCTGCCTTATCAATTATGGCTCAGTCCAAGTTGCAAAGTTACGATTCATATATCCGCAAGGCTGACTCTCTTTATTGTGCAAACGATTTCAAGAATTCATCTATCGCATTTTCGGAGGCGTTTAAAGTAAGTGATGCAAAAATCACAATGAACCATAAGTATAATGCAGCATGTTCGTATGCCTTGGCGAACAATCCTGACAGCGCATTTATCAATTTAAATCATATTGCATCTTATATGAATTATACCAATTATGGGCATATCACAACTGACCCCGATTTAAAGTCCTTACATTCAGACAGTAGGTGGTCAGCACTTATCAAAGTAGTGAAAGCAAATAAGGACAAGGCATATGCCAGTCTGGATTTTGTTACTTTAGATAAGCATAAGATTGAAGTTTTTGTAGCCGGTATGCAAAATAATCAATCGGGCAAACCCGTAATTGTTTTTGAAAACGGGATGGCCGATAACTACACAAGATGGGCATTGATAATTGATGAATTTTCAAAAACACATACTGTTTTTGCCTATAACCGTCCCCGAATTGGCGAATCGGAAGACGACAGCTTGCCTCCAACTACGAAACATATAGTTGAAAATTTGAGAGAAATGCTAATCAAAAAAGGACTGAAGCCCCCCTATTTATTGGTATCGCATTCATTTGGCGGCGCGTATATCCGAAGGTTTGCTACAGATTACCCCAACGAAATTGCCGGGCTTGTTTTTGTTGATCCAGTTGATTTTACGAAAAAGAAAGATATGGGCGATTTACCGTATCTTGAAATTGGTTTAACCCAGCATCAGATCGACTCGATATTTGGGCAACCATATAAAAACTTCACCGAAAAACTATATGCCGAAATGCCTAAGTACTACGTGGAAGAAGTAAAAATATTACGTCAATTAACAAAAACCGATTTTGATGAGTGCGACAAAAACCCTTTACCAAACGTGCCTATTCATTTTATAAAGGCTGGCGGTTTTGCTAATACCGAACCACCCACTATCTACGACAGAGAAAAAATGTGGCGAATTAATAGCAATATTCAAATTAAACGATGGATGGAACTTTTGTATCCACTAAAATATGGGCGATTTTTTTATAGTTCAAGTTCAGGGCATATGATGCAAACTGATGATCCAGAAATCGTTATTTCGAGTATAAAACTGGCTTTAAGCGATTTTGACAAAATATTGAAGGAGTCAACCAGCCGCTAACAAGGGGTTAATAAAATGAAGGTTTCCAGCGGATTATGAAACTCGCTCGCTTTTTCGTAACTTCGTAGCGTGGGACAATGAATCGTTTCAATCTCTTGCACTTTACCAACCCCCAGCCGTTGGTTGACAGTTTAAGAAACCGCTTCGCTGAGGAAGTATAAGTTGAGTTATTTGAGGAAATTTTAGAAGATTGAGGGGTTTGCCGCCCAACCTTGTCGCTCTGATGGCAGATTCTGCCCGGCAGAAATTCAGGTCCAAGGCCTGACCTCTCCCCGAAAAGAGAAAACCGTCAACCAACAAAAGCTTTACGCAAGCAGGCACATTGTGGTAACCGGGAAATTTGTAATTTTAACCAGGATTCTGCAAGCCGCGAAGATTGGTAAATTTAATGCCTGCCAGCGCAAAGCTTCGTCCGTTAGCACTTATTTTACGATAAATGAACATTAGGACATATATATCATAAGTTTGACCTTTGAAATGAAATCATTCAGACAATCCAAAATAAAAGACTAAGATTATGGAATACTTATTTTATAGACTTTGGCAATTGCTCATTGGGAAATCGGAAGAAGATATGCCACCTTTTGGTTCCATGATGATTTTTAGTATGCTTTTTCTTTTCAACCTTAGAACAATAGAGTTATTAATTCATCATTTTTACAATATTGGTTTTACTCACAAAGATAAAGATGGCGTAATCCTTTATTCATTAATTCCAATTTTCTCGATATTAATCTTCAATATATTTTATTTATTCAGGAGAAGAAATAAGATAAAACTGAAATACGAAAATGAAACTAAGTTGCAAAAATTAATTGGAAACATTATTTTATTTACATATGGTATTTTATCAATAATATTATTTTTTATCATAGGAAATGCCTATCCAATAAGATAGTTACAAGTTCTATATACAATAAATAAATTTATCAGAAATCACATAGACTTGAAAAGAAAAAACAAGTGCTAATAAATAGGACTCTGAGCGGTCTGCAAGACCCAGCGATGAGTCCATGTTGAACTACATCCCTTGGGGTGCCTATGTACTTAAAGACGTTTTTTATTGGATTGAAGTGAAAAAACAGACTCTGTTTTTTGGTGTAATGCAGCATTATGTGCTTTTTCAAGGATCAACAAAAGCTTTACGCAAGCAGGCACATATTGGTGCGGAGAAAATTTGTAATTTTAACGGGCATTCTGCAAGCCGCGAAGATTGGTAATTTTAAATGCCTGCCAGCGCAAAGCTTCGTCCGTTACCTGCAAGCTAAAAAATGAAGAACCTAATACAAATATTGATTTTATTCTTATTCTGCTCGTGTATTAATACAAGTAACGACAGAGAATCTCAATGCTCGAACATGGACTTTAGCCTTGAATTAGGATTGACAATTTCTGATTATAGATTAATTGAGAAAAAAATAAAATCAAAAGAAGTATTTACAGAAACTGAAAATCATTTTGGTTGTCGTGAAGGGCCATTGAATGAAAATGAAAAAAATCAACCAATATTTTTTACGGGAAAAATTGACGAATATATAGTTGAAAGAACTTATTATTATAATTTGCCTGACAGTAATGTTTATGCAATTATTTATGAATTTGAAAACCTTCATGGAGCAATGAATGGAACATATCCAATTGACACTTTTCATATTGACAAGATGCCAACGGAAAAATATTTAAAGTGTCAATTCCAGAATATCACTGATAAAATAGTAAAAAAAGTTGGAAATTATGATGAATATGAGAATTTTGGAACTGTAAGAGAATGGAAATTATCGAATAAGAAAATTCAGCTCAACTTGACCCTTGGACAAAAAGAAAACAGACGCTTAAGATTAGTAATATATGATGAAAAGCCAGCAGGTAATAAATAGGACTCTGAGCGGTCTGCAAGACCCAGCGATGAGTTCCCGAAGCTTCGGGATTGAACTATATTTCGACAGGCTCAATGCAGCGCATCCCATGGGGTGACTATGTACTTAAAGACGTTTTTTATTGGATTGAAGTGAAAAAAAAGACAGTTTTTTTTGATGTAATGCAGCATTATGCGCTTTTTCAAGGATCAACAAAAACTTTACGCAAGCAGGCACATTCTGGTATCGGGAAAATTTGTAATTTTAACGGGCATTCTGCAAGCCGCGAAGATTGGTAATTTTAAAAGCCTGCCAGCGCAAAGCTTCGGGCGTTATACACCATAATTAGAAAAACACATTGATGAAAAAAGGAATTTTAAAACTACTATTTTTATTGACATTGATTCAAGTTAACGCCCAAACTGAAAAAAATGAGAATATTCACTTCATCAAATTTAAAGTTTATCAAGGCGATTTTGAGTCAGGTGTTCCTTTTGCAGAAATGTGCATTTCAGACATTAAAAATGAAAAGACTTATGATTGTACTATTACGGACTTTGATGGTAATGCTTTTTTCTATATCAATCCGAATGAATACAATCCTGATTCAACCTATTTAAAAATTAGAACTCTAAAAGGACATACTCAGAATGACTATGCGGATCCTATTAAGATTCCTTTGAATCAAATTGATATACTGAAAGATTTCGATTTAGAAAATGATTTAAAAATGGTAGTTGTAGATTATAAAATATTGAATGAAAAAGAGCACAAGAAATACAGAAAAAAATTTAGATTGATCCTGGAAAGAAATCAGACAAAAGTAAAAGATGTAAAATAATTGCGAGGCATAATAAATAGGACTCCGAGCGGTCTGTAATTCTGGTTCATCAAAAGCTTTACGCAAGCAGGCACATTCTGGTATCCGGAAAATTTGTAATTTTAACGGGCATTCTGCAAGCCGCGGAGATAGGTAATTTTAAATGCCCGCCAGCGCAAAGCTTCGGGCGTTGGGCAAAATAAAGTACAATTCAGAAAGAAAAATCGTAGAATGAAACAGTCAATGAGCAGACCCTTATTTTGGAAAATATTGAGATATATAACAATTGGAGCTTTTTACCTTTTGACATATTATCTTGCATCTGCATTTTCGGGTGCTTATGACAAAGTTTATGAAGAAAATAGTTTATTGAAAGAACAGAACGAATTATATAAAAAAGTAGCCAAAGTTGAGTTAAGTAACTCAGACAACAATACCGACATTAGGATTATCAAAATTATTGATTCAAAGTTGAAGAATATTGAACCTCAGAAAGATTATTCTCAAGATTTATGGGGTTGGATTTTAGTCGGAACATTTCTAGTTTTTCATTTTTCACTTCGCTTCATTGACAAGAACACAAATCGAAATCTAGACGCTAATAAAAAAGAATAAAGAATTACTTTGCCCAACACGCCGCCATAGCGAATAGCAGTCCAGTTCACTTGGGGTGGGCAGATTCCCGCCTCGATAGTCTCGTCCTCCCGGACGGACAATCTCAACGCAAATCTGCTACAGCGCCATGCGGCCATCCGTAATGCCTCATTCTAAAAATGACACTGAATCCGTAATAAAATAGTTTATGAAATTTAAGAGCAACATTTTTTTTTACTGTCGATAAACAGAAAAGGAAAATAGCAAAAGAAATAATTAATGAATGTCATTCATCAATGGAAAATAATTCATTGACCTTTGATTTTATTAAGTAAGGTCAACCTCAGCCTCAGCCTCAACCTCAACCTCAACCTCAGCCTCAGCCTCAGCCTCAACCTTAACCTTAACCTCTAATCCTCCTCCGGCTCTTTCAGCCGATCGATTGTTCGTCTGTCTTTTTTGGTAGGTCTGCCGGTTCCGCGGTCGCGGTGCTCAGCGTTCAACTCATGCATAAATTTAATGCGTTCGTATTCCTCGGGTGGCGTAAGGTCTTCGAGAGAATCGGGAACAAGCTTTGCAGAAACACGGTTTTGAATAAGCGCTTTAACTTTTAAAGTACGGGTTAGTGGTCCAATGCTTACTGACATCACATCTCCCGGTTTCAGAATCCGCGAAGGTTTGACTGCATTTCCATCAATCTTTATTTTTCCGGCGCGACAAGCATCACCTGCCATGGTGCGGGTTTTAAATATCCGCACAGCCCAAAGCCATTTGTCAATGCGCAGTTCTTCAGCCACAATCCTTTATTTTTGCCGGTAGAAAATTTCGATGGGCACTCCGGTGAAATCAAATTCCTGGCGCAAACGGTTTTCTACAAAACGTTTGTAAGGATCGCCAACATATTGTGGCATGTTACAGAAAAACACAAAAGCAGGATAAGCCAGCTTAAGCTGAGTAATGTATTTTACTTTCACAAATTTACCTTTTACGGCAGGAGGCGGATTCTCGGTAACGATGGGAAGAATGATATCCATCAGCTTACGGGTTGAGATAGATTGCGAACGCGCAATATGCACCTTATTTACTGTTTCAAGGGTTTTATGAATCCGCTGTTTGTTGATCACCGAAGTAAAAATGATGGGGACATCGGTAAACGGAGCAATTTTTCTGCGGATATGCTCCTCGAAATCCTTGTGGGTATTGGTCTCTTTTTCAACAAGATCCCATTTATTCACAACAACAACGATGCCTTTATGGTTTTTCTGGGCCAGTCCAAACAGGTTGATATCCTGACTTTCAATACCTTGCGTTGCATCAAGCATCAGCACACAAATATCGCTGCTTTCTATGGCTCTGATGGAACGCATAACCGAGTAAAACTCAATATTCTCGGTAACTTTTCCTTTTTTACGCACACCGGCCGTGTCCACCAGCAGGAAATCGAATCCGAAACTGTTGTAGCGGGTATAAATGGAGTCGCGGGTGGTTCCGGCCACGGGCGTAACAATGTTGCGCTCATCGCCCAGCAATGCATTGATCATGGAAGATTTGCCCACATTCGGACGACCGATAAATGCAATTTTTGGAAGATCGGGAACCTCTTCCATAACTGTATGCTCAAATTCCTTCACTACTTCATCGAGCAGTTCGCCTGTTCCGCTGCCATTGATGGCTGATATTTCGTACATCTGTTCAAAACCGAGTGCGTAAAACTCAGGTGCATCGGCCGAACGAATGTTGTTGTCAACTTTATTCGCAACCAGAAATACTTTTTTGGGCGATCTGCGGATAAGATCAGCAACATCTTCATCAAGAGGAGACAGACCTTCCTTAACATCAACCATAAAAAGAATAACATCGGCTTCATCCATGGCCAGTTCAACCTGTTTGCGGATGGCATCCTCAAAAACATCTTCACTTCCAACTACCACACCACCGGTGTCGATAATTGAAAATTCTATGCCATTCCAATCGGAAGTACCATAATGACGATCGCGTGTAACGCCGCTGGTTGGGTCCACAATGGCCGCTCTTTCGCCGGTAAGGCGATTAAAAAGAGTTGATTTACCTACGTTGGGCCGTCCAACTATTGCAACGATGTTTGGCATATGACTGAAATTTGGGAATGACTGAATTCCGGTACTTTACTTTGAATCCGGCCTCCATAAATTGGCTTAAAACAACAAAAGCCTTGATTACAAGGCTTTTATCATCGTTAAGATTTGGTAGCGGGAGCAGGATTCGAACCTACGACCTTTGGGTTATGAGCCCAACGAGCTACCTCTGCTCCATCCCGCACTGTATGTTTTCCGATTTTTAAACCGGGCTGCAAAGATATATTTTGTTTCTTTGCTGTGCAAATTTATTATTAATTATTTTCCATGGAACACAAATCAGGTTTTGTTAACATAATTGGCCATCCAAACGTGGGTAAATCCACGCTGATGAACGCACTGGTAGGCGAAAAACTATCCATCATAACTTCCAAAGCACAAACCACCCGACACCGGATTATGGGCATTGTGAACGGTGAGGACTTTCAGATTATCTACTCAGATACTCCGGGAATTGTAAAACCTCACTATAAACTTCATGAATCAATGATGAAGTTTGTACAATTGGCGATTGAGGATGCCGATGTTTTTTTGCTGGTAACTGAAAAAGGCGATCCTGCTTTTGAGGAATCGTTCATCACCAAACTTAATTCTCTGAACCGGCCGATTGTTGCCATACTCAATAAAATCGACCTGTGCGAGCAGGCTGAGGTGGTTCCGCTGATTCAGAAACTGGAAGCCACATTTCCATCGGCAATTGTAATTCCTGCTTCAGCGCTCCATAAGTTCAATCTTGAAAGGGTTTTTGATACGCTGATCGAAAAACTTCCGCTTTCACCTGCTTATTATCCAAAGGATGAGCTAACCGACCGATCAGTAAGGTTTTTCGTTTCTGAAATTATTCGCGAAAAAATACTGATGTATTTCAAGCAGGAGATTCCTTATTCGGTTGAAATTGCTGTTGAGGAATACAAAGAGATGGATCATATTACCCATATTACGGCCACAATTTATGTAGCCCGGGAATCGCAGAAAGCCATTATTCTGGGGCATCAGGGAAAATCGATCAAAGGATTGGGCATGGCGGCGCGTAAGGATATCGAAGAATTTATTGAGGCCAAAGTTTATCTGGAACTCCGCGTTAAAGTAAGCAAAGACTGGCGCGACGATGCACAGCAATTAAAAAGATTCGGGTACGAATTGTAAGAAATTTATGAGCATATGCCCATAATAATTGCCCAGCCAAAGCAATAAAACGCTATTGCGTTGATTTACTGAATCCTATATATTTATACATCTATATAAATATATGGGATTTTTTATTGTTATTTTTCTATGTTTTTATACTTTAGCGCACTTTAACCAACGTCTTAAACACAACTATGGAACATGCCTTGCACGAAAGCATTCCTTTGTATGCTTCGATCCCGTTCTTTGTAATGCTGATGATGATTGCTGTCGGCCCTCTGACTTTTCACCATTGGTGGGAAGAAAACAAAAACAAACTGATTGTTTCGCTTGCGCTCGGCATTCCTACTGCCATTTATCTGATTTTCAATGGTTATTTTCATAATCTCGAGCATCAGATCGTGTTTGATTATATTCCGTTTATCATTTTACTGGGCGGCCTCTTTATCATAACCGGCGGCATCAACCTGAGCGGAGATATTGAAGCCAAGCCATCCACAAACCTGGTATTTCTGGGCATTGGTGCAGTTCTTGCTTCACTGATGGGAACAACCGGAGCTGCAATGCTTTTGATCAGGCCGGTTATAAATACCAATTCAGAAAGGAAATTTAAAGTACATACCATTCTATTCTTTATTGCCATAGTTGCCAATGCCGGTGGATTGCTTACTCCGCTTGGCGATCCCCCACTATTTTTGCTTTACCTCAGAGGTGCGCCATTTGGATGGTTCATTCATTTGCTGCCGGAATGGCTTTTTACAAATGCATTACTCTTGCTGGTCTTCTACATTACGGATAAGTATTATTATCTGAAAGAGCCCCCGGAAAACATCGCTTTTGACAAAACAAACATACACCCCATTAAACTCAGAGGAACCTTTAACTTTATTTTTCTTGCCGGTGTTGTGTTCTCTGTTGCGTTCCTCAACAAACAGTACATTCCTGCCATTGAGCACAATCACTATCTGGGATTTATCCGGGAAGCTGTTATTATGATTATGGCCGGACTTTCTCTTTACTTTACATCCACCAGATTAAGGCAGGCTAACAAATTTACATATGGCCCAATTTTAGAGGTTGCTTACCTTTTCCTGGGCATATTTATAACCATGGTTCCTGCGCTTCTATGGCTGGAAGCCAATGCAAAATCGCTGGGTGTAGAAACTGTTGCTCAGTTCTATTATGCCACCGGAGCTCTGAGTTCATTCCTCGACAATGCGCCAACCGCGGTATCATTCTATAATCTTGCGCTTGGACTCACCACCCCAGGTACTCCGGGTCTGGTAGCTGGAATTCCGGAACACCTGCTCACAGCCATCTCCGTGGGATCTGTATTTTTTGGCGCTATGACTTACATTGGAAACGGACCAAACTTTATGGTTAAAGCCATCGCCGAAGAAAACAAAATCAATATGCCCGGATTTTTCGGTTATATGATCAAATTTTCGCTGATTGTTCTGCTTCCGATTTATATTCTGGTGCAGGTGATTTTCCTGTAAAAGATTCAAAGATTCAAAGATTCAAAGATTCAAGAATTCAAAGATTCAAGAATTCAAGGATTCAAGAATTAGCTTTGCTGAGCTCCCTATGGTCGGTTCAAGGATTCAAAGATTCAAGGAATTCAAGGACTTTGATGGAGTGGTCCCTCTCCTTGTGGTGCCTGAGCTTTTCGTCGAAGGCAGGAGAAGGTGCCCTAAGTTCGGATGAGGTGATGAAAGATTCAAAAATTCAAGGATTCAAGGATTCAAATATTTAAGGATTCAAAGAGAAGAAAAATAGTAAATCCTGTAAGTCCTGTCTAATCTTTACACTAAAAAAGGCCCCTCCTGACTTGTCCTTTTTAGTGCGGTTGAGAAATATTCACAATGCGATCTGAGATATTTATTTTTAGTTACCTCATTGAGAATTTAATGGGGAGAAAAAAAAGAAAAGCAAGTTCAAATATATAACTCTCAGGGACTTTAAAGCAAGAAACGAGAATAAAATTAAAATTGGTATTTAGTGCGGTAAATATAGTCTATTTTTTAATATAATCACTGATTATCAATTACTTACGACCGCACTAATATAATAGGGTACAAGTCGGGAAATATTTAAGGATTCAAAGAGAAGAAAAATAGTAAATCCTGTAAGTCCTGTCTAATCTTTACACTAAAAAAGGCCCCTTGCGGGGCCCTTCTCTGCGAAAACCATTACAGACTAATGGTCGGGGGGATCGCTTTATCTTTATCAGAAAGGAGTACATTCCAACTCCTGCATCGACCGGCGGTTGCGGGTTGAGAACCCAAAACCACCTTTTCCTCCGCGGCCGCCACGGTTGAACATATTGAAATCATCCAGTTCGATAATTACTGAGATTTCGTGTGAACAGCCCGTTGCAGTTCTGATTTCAGTGAGAACAAAGTCATAAGTATAGTTAATTTTCATCCGGGTACTTGACGAAAGCTGAGCATTTAACCCAAGCATGAAAATAAGATCGTTGGTTTTAACAAATTCAGTGGTACGGTTGCGAAACCATACACCTGTGTAAATGGCAGATTTGAGAATATTGACACCCATGGCATAAGTCTTGAAGTCACCCTGCGATTCGTAAATAAAACCAGGGTTAAACTTAAAGGTATTTTTGCCGGATTCAGTACGTTGAAAATAGAGTTTGTCACCACCGCCATCAATTTCAAGAATCAGATCACCGGTGATTGCCAGCTTCCGCTCAAGCGGAGATGTAAGGCCGATAAAAGATTCGTTCGGACGAAACAAGTGATGCATAGCCAATCCGAAAGTACCCTGAATGGAACTGAAAGTAGGGCTGCTCTCTGTAAACCGGAATATACCTCCCACCGCGAAATCAGGATAAAATACACCACCATTGTCAGGTGCCTGAAAACTGCTCTCATATATATTTCCATAAATGGGATCCAACTGATCGGTAAATACAAGGTTGTCCCAGTTCAGCCGTTTCTGTACAAAGCTGGTCATGACACCTACCTGGGTAACCATGTTTGCCTGCAAAGGAACCCTTACTGAGGTTGAAAGGCCAAAAGATGATGTACTCAATACACCTGTTCCGGCATTGTCCTGCAACACAACCAATCCAAGTCCGCCCGATCCGGGAATATTCCTTTCGGCAATATCCATAGAGAAGGAATATGATCGTAAATCAGCGGGCAGCTGAGCCCACTGTTCGCGAACAGTAAAGCGGGCACGCATTCCGGGATTCAATCCAACAGCACCGGGGTTGTAATAAACAGGATTGTTGTAAAACTGTGAGAACAAAGGATCCTGCGCATTTGCACCTTTAATAATCAGCAGTGATATGGCGATGAGGAAATATAAACCTGTCTTTTTCATGACTGTAAGTTTTTTCAGTTAGTGGTGTTGATGTGATTATCGGATGAGCGTTACTGTTCCATAAGGCAATGGAGCGATGTTCTTTTTGTTTCCAACATCATTTCCGCGCCAGATGGTTCCGTCTTTGAAAACAGCAGTTGCTTTCCACATATATACATCCTGAGCCTGCAGATTTCCGTTGTAAACTCCGTTCCATCCTTCGGCAGGAGACCCGTTGGCATCAAGTGCGGATGAGGTCCACATCATATTACCCCAGGTGTCATAAACTTCAATGGTGTACGACCTGAGATTGGTTCCTACAGGTTTGAAGAGTCTGACCGTCTCATTAGGATTATTGGGGGAGAATGCATTGGGTACCCACAATCCCTTGAACAGGAATTTATAATCCATTTTCAAAGTGTCAGGGCAACCAAATTCATTCATGGTTATCAGGCTGATTTCGTAACTGCCATCACTTGTAAAGTTGACCACCGGATCAATCTCGAACGAAAGAATTCCGGTTCCGAAATCCCATTCGTAGGATTCTGCACCAATAGATCCATTGGTAAACAGTACCCTGCCCTGGGTGTTTTCGTAATTCTCGGTGTAGGAGAATGCACTGATTGGCTTAGGATTGACAGTTATCTGCTGAGTGGTAGTATCGGTGCAACCATTGCCGTTTACAATGATCAGGTCAACAGTGTAGTCGCCTACATTGGTGAAGATGAAGTTTGGATTCTGAACACCGGCAAGTCCGAGCATGGTTGAAGAATCTCTGAATTTCCACCACCACTGATCAATTGCAGCATCGGCACTGTCGCTGAGGTCAGTAAACAATGTGTGATTGTTCTGGCAAGCCAGGCTGTAGCTGAAATCTGCAACCGGCAGGTTATTTACCCTCAGGTTACTGCTGACAGTATCGGTACAACCAAATTCGTTGGTTATGGTCAGCGTGGTCAGATAATTGCCTGCACGATCGTAGCGGTAAGCCGGATTGCGGATAGAGGTTGTGTCATACACTGAATTCGGATCACCAAAATTCCAGTGCCATGATGCAATCTTCGATTCTGTCCATATTGACTGATCCATAAAGACTGTGGTCTGGTTCAGACAAACATCAGGAGCAAAGAAACGGGCAGTTGGTGATGTCAATACCTTCACTGTTTGTGATGTGGTGTCGCTGACCGTTTTTCCTGAAACCGTGGTTGAAACCACCAGACTTACAGAATAAGTGCCACTGAGCTGATAGATATGAGAAACTGTTGGCTGAGCAACATTGTAAACAAGTGTTTCGCCATCACCAAAGTTCCATTCCCACCTGTTTATCGGATTACCGCAGACAGAGAGATCCTGAAAGGTAAGTGCGTGTCGCTCACAGGTGAGGGTATCTAGCTGAGCAAAGTCAGCCTTGATGCAAGGCATACGCTCAACATCTAATGTGATGCTGGCTTCGCAACCTGTTGAAGTAATGGTAGTCAGACTTACATTGAAAATTCCTGAAGTGGAATAGTAATGTGAAGTTCCGGCAGGAGCTGCATAAATGGTATCTGACGATCCGTCTCCATAGTTCCATATCCAGGTGTTGATGGTTGTTCCGTTGCCATTTGAAAGATCAGTGAAGTAAATGGTGCTGTCGCATGATCCTGCTGTGTAACTGAACATAGGAACCGGCAGATTGAGGACATCCACTCTCTTGTATACAGTGGTCTGACAATTGTTGACATCAGTAGCCAGCAACGAAACCAGGTAAGATCCGGGAGTCTGGAAGAAATGTACAGGATTCCTGAGGGTTGAAGTGTTGTGAATACCTGAAGCCAGATCGTCGAAATTCCACTGGAATGCAACCAATGAATCACCAACCGGACTTATAACCACCGGATTGAACAAAGTAGTATCTCCATGACAGGTTATGCTGTTTTCAATTTCCACAACAAGTCCGGCAGGAATACAAATTTCCTGAATCAAAGTATCAATACAACCCCTCATATCGGTAACCACAAGCTGCACATTGTAGCAACTATCGGTGTGATAATAGGTGTGACTTGGGTTCTGTAATGTAGAGGTGTATCCCGGTGCAAACTGCCATTCCCATGAAGTTATGGCACCCATGTAGCTTGAAGAAGCATCCTGGAAGGAAACAACACCATTCATACAAGGATTGGTTGTGTAATTGAATGCTGCAACCGGTGCAGGGAATATCTGAACAGCAATGGTGATACTACCGCTACATCCGCTGGCAGACGTAGCTGTAAGCGTAACATTGTACAATCCCTGTGCACTGTACTGGTAGTAAGGATTCTTCAGGGTTGAAGTATCGGTACCCGGAACAGCATTGGGATCATTGAATGTCCAATACCAACTTGTGATCTGCTCACCTGTTACTGCATAGGATAGATCGGTGAAGCTTGTAAGTCCGCCCGAGCAGCCACTTGTGAAAGTGAATGCAGCCACCGGAACGGCTCCGATGTTAACCTGCTGAGTAATGCTGTTTGAGCAACCATCGTTATTCATAACAGTCAGGGTAACCTGGAAAGTGCCGGCTACATTGTAAACATGGGTTGGAGCAGGTGAATTTGAAACCGGGGTTCCGTCACCAAAGTTCCACTCGTAGGAAGCAATTGAAGTCAGATCCATTACAGCAGGATCAGGTTCAAATGCTACCGGCTGGCTTACGCAGGTGCCTGAAGTGATGATGAATGCCACTGCCGGCGGAGGTGTAATTACCACATCGTGCGATACGGTGCTGATACAGCCACTTGCGCTGGTTGCTGATAATGTAACGGTGTAAGTTCCTGCTGCATTGAAAATGTGTACAGGGTTCTGCAGGTTTGAAGTATTTGATACGCCTGAAGCAGGATCACCAAAATTCCATAACCATTGAACCAGAACAGATCCACCGTTGGCTGCAGTAAGATCGGTGAAAGCCACCAGATTTCCCTGACATCCTTCGTCGTAAGTAAACTCAGCGATCGGACCCGGAACTATAATTACATTCATGCTTGTTGAAGCATCACATCCCTGAAGATTAGTAACAGTAAGAGTTACGGTAAAGACTCCTGAATTGGCATAAATATGAGACACATTCGGATTGCCCGGAGCTGTGACCAATTGGGTGTTTCCATCTCCAAAGTCCCAGAACCATGAAGTTATAACGCTTCCATTGGCTACTGACAGGTCATTGAACAGAACTTCTGAACCTGAGCAAGCCGGAGCAGTGAATCCAAACATTGCCAAAGGACCAGGAACAACACTTACAGGATGCATTATAGTTGCTGTGCAACCCATATTGTCGGCAATGGTAAGACTTACATTGAATACCCCGTGTGTGGTATAGATATGCTGAGGATCTGTCTCGGTTGAAGTTGAGCCATCACCAAACTCCCAGTACCATGTGAGGGTTGTAGCAAGATTCACAAAAGTTGAGCTGGTGAACTGAATGGTATCGTTAGAACATGCGTTGCTTGCGATAAAGTCAACCACCGGAGCCGGAGCAATGGTGATTACCATGGTTGCGGTATCAGCACATGAATTTGCAGTGGTCACTATCAGGGTAACTGTGTAGGTTCCGGGCTGTAAGTATGTGTGTGAAGGATTCTGAAGTGCTGAAGTGTTGTTAACCCCTGAGGTAGGATCACCAAAATTCCAGGCATGGTTTACAATCTGTCCGCCACCATTGGTTTGTGAAAGATTGGTAAACTGAACCGGCTGGCCAAGACATGATGCAGTGCTTGTAAAGTTGGCCACAGGATTCGGAATTACAACAACCTGACGGATAACTGAATTCTCGCAACCTAGTGAAGTTGTAATATTGAGTGTGACATTGTAAACGCCTGCATTTGCATACTGGTGAGTTACATGCGGTGTATTGGGGAATGTAACTGTTGTTGAGTTGCCATCGCCAAATATCCATTCCCACTCAGTAATATAACCGGTTGAAGCGAATGAAAGATCGGTAAACGAAGTTTCAGTTTCGAAACAGGTTGGCTCGCTGTAGCTGAAGAATGCAACCGGTAGCGCACCAACTGAAACCAGATGGGTAACGGAGTTTGTACAGCCTGCTGTATCAACTAGAGTAAGGGTCACCAGATAATCACCTGCTGCAGCATACATATGCTGTGGATCCTGAAGATTGGATTGTCCGCCATCACCAAATTCCCATGCATAAGTTGCAATGGCATTGATATTGACCACCGTGGCATCGGTAAAGAAGCTGGTGAGTGCACTGGCACAGGATGATTCCCATGTAAATTCAACCGGAGGAGCAGCACCTACAGTTACCTGTTTGGTTATGGTTCCGGTGCAGTTGTTGAAATTGGTGATGACCAGAGTAACATTGTAAGTTCCGGGAGCACTGAATATGTGCTGTGGATCTTCAAGATTTGATGTATTGAAAATACCGGATGCAGGATCGTCAAAATTCCATGCCCAGCTTACCACATTGCCTGCACCATTCGGGAAGGAAGCATCCTGGAAATTAACCAGCAGATCTTCGCAAAGGGTAGTGTAATAGAAGTTGGCTACCGGATTCGGAGTAACTTCAATCTGTGTGTAATAGGTATTCTCACATCCGAATGAATTTATCACGTTCAGGCTGACTCCAAATATTCCGGAGTTGGCATATTCGTGGGTTGGGTTCGGATTGTTCGGGAAGTAAATGGTATCATTGGCTGAACCATCACCGTAACTCCATACCCAGCGGGTAATGTAACCATTCTCGGTTGAGGACAGGTTATGGAACTGGGTAGGTGTACCAAGACAATTTGGTGTATCGAAACTGAAGAACGCAATTGGCGTGCTCATTATCTCAACCGTATGGGTAATGATGCTGGTGTATCCGGCGGTATCGGTTGCAGTGAGCGTCACTTCATAAGCTCCAACTGCCGGGAAGGTATGCGATGGGTTCATCACATTGGCGTAGAATCCGTCGCCGAAGTTCCAGTGCCATACTGTAATTGAATTTACATCAGTAAGGGTTTCATCCACTATAAAATTGGTGGGTTGTCCGGCACAAACCGGTGACCAGGTAAAGTCAAGGTCAGGATTCTGATTGATAAAGATCACCATCTCATCGCTGAAACTGCCGCAACCTGAGGCGCTGACAGCTGTAAGAATAAGGGTGGCTGAACCATTGGAGATATCACCGGCACTTGGCTGATAAGTTGGTGTTAGAGTGGTGCCATTGGTGATGGTTCCTGTTCCGGTTGTTGACCAGCTGTAGCTGACGGCATTGTTTACCATTGCACCTGAAACGGTATGGTTGCATGACTGACAGATTGTTACATCAGGCCCAGCATTCACCAGAGGATTCTGGATGATGGTAAGTGACTGTGTTGAAGTAGCATCGGCACACGGAGGATTTGAAGCAATCAGCGTTAGCGTTACACTGCCAGCTGAGATGTCGGCAGGACTTGGAATATAAGTCGCAGTTAACGTTGAGCCGTTGATGAAGGTTCCGGTTCCGGTTGAAGCCCAGAGAACTGATGCATAATTGTAAGCCTGAGCATCGGTAATCAGATATTGTTCGCCTTCGCAGATGAGGGCATCAGTTCCGGCCACAGCCAAAGGATTGTGACGGATCTGCAATATCATATTGTCAACATCGCTGCCTGAACAAGGCATTGAAGAAATACCTGTAATTGTCAGCACTACACTGCCTGAGGCAATATCTGCCGGGCTTGGTGTATAAACAGGATTCAGTGCGTTGGCATTGCTGAAACTCCCTGATCCGGAGGTTGACCAAGTTACATTGCTGTATCCGCTTGCAGATGCAGTAAACAAACTGTAGTCTGATCCTTCACAAATTGCGTCATCAATTCCTGCATTTACCATGACTTCGCGCTGAATATTCAGTTGCTTGTAGTCGGTAACAACCGGGCAGGCACCATTGGTGGCGGTCAGGGTAAGGACAACCGAACCTGCAGCAATATCGGCAGCACTCGGCGTATAAGTAGGATTGAGGGTATTGATGTTTACCCAGCTTCCGGTACCTGATGAGCTCCACAACAACATTGCATAGTTTGAAGCAGATGCATCATTGATGGTATGGGTTGAACCTTCGCAAATGATGGCATCAAGTCCTGCATCAACCAGCGGTGTTTCGCTGATGGTAAGGGTTTTGTTGTCGGCGATAGGATTGGTACAAGGAGCCAGAGGATTAACGGTTAAGGTTAGAATAACATAACCATTTGTCAGGTCACCTGCACTTGGTATGTAAGTCGGCATAATATTGCCTGCATTTACCAGCATACCGGTTCCATAAGAAACTGTCCATACAAGGCTTGAGAAATTGGTTGCACTGGCACCTGTAACAGGAGCAGGACCAAAACAGATATTGGTATCAGGTCCGGCATCAACAGTTGCGCCCGGTGTAATGCTGAGAACCATAAAGTCAGAAGCATCACCGCAAGGTGCATTGCCGTAAGCATTAAGGGTTAAAGTTACATTACCGGCAGTCAGATCTGCTGCTGAAGGAATGTAAGTTGCATTTACCTCGGCAGGATTGGTGAATGAACCTGTTCCGGAAGTAGTCCACAATATATCAGAGTAGTCTGATGCAATTGCACCGGCCAGATAATATACTTCTCCGAAACATGCTGCTCCGTTAGGACCTGCATTTACAAAAGCTGTTCCCTCGATATTGAGGATCATAGCATCGCTGGCAATTACACTGCAAGGAGCAACCGGATTTGCGGTCAGGGTAAGAATAACCATGCCGTTGTTGATGTCGGCTGCACTTGGAATATAAGTCGGACTTAAAGTTCCGCCACTTACAAATACTCCGGTTCCACTGGTTGTCCAGCTTAGACTTGAGTAGTTGGTTGCGGTAGCTCCGCTTACCATATATTGTGATCCCTCACAAATGGTGGCATCAGCACCTGCATTGGCAGTAGCTTCAGGAATGAAGTATAATACCACATCATCACTTACATTGGAACATGGTGCTCCGGCATATGCTGTAAGTGTCAGGGTTACTGTTCCTGCTGCAATATCAGCTGGTGAAGGATTGTAAATTGTAACAAGGGTTGTTGTGTTTGAGAAACTTCCTGTTCCACTGCTTGACCATTGAAGGGCAATGTAGTTGGAAGCGGTTGCATCGCTCACCGTATAGGCTCCAGGAGGACAGATGGCTGCATCAGCTCCGGCAAATATAACAGGTGTGCGTGTTATGGTCAGTTGCATGGCGTCAGTCACATTTCCGCTGCATGGTGCAACCGGAGTTGCAATCAGACTGAGTACCACACCACCATTGGAAATGTCGGCTGCGCTTGGAATGTAGGTCGGGTTCAGGGTGTTCCCATTCATGATAACACCGGTACCTGAACTGATCCAGCTGATTGACTGATAATTGCTGGCTGAAGCACCTGAAATGGTATGCTGCATGCCTTCGCAGATTGCTGCATCTGCGCCTGCATTAACTGTTGCAGCAGTTTGGAGATTCAGTATCATGTTATCACTTACATTGCTGCAAGGTGAATTTGCAAATCCCGAAAGGGCTAGGGTAACATTTCCATTGGAGATATCAAGTGCAGATGGAGTGTAAGTAGTTACCAAAGCGTAAGGATCGCTGAAGGAACCTGTTCCATTGCTGCTCCACTGAACCACTGCTGCGAACGAAGCCGTTGCACTTGCAGTTGTGTATGGTCCGGCAGGACATAGTGTGGTGTCATCACCCGCAAATAGCTGAGGCGTGCGGCTGATGTTGATGGTCATTGCATCAGTAGCTGCATTGGCACACGGTGTTACCGGAGTTGCAGTGAGGCTGAGAATTACTGAACCATTGACTATATCAGCTGTACTTGGAATGTAGGTCGGCGAAATTGAATTGCCATTGATGATTGTACCGGTTCCGGAAGTTGCCCAGTTGAGCGACTGATAATTTGAAGCCGTAGCTGCTGTAATGCTGACAGTACTTCCTTCACAGATCAACATATCCGGACCTGCATTCGCAGCTGGTGGATTCGACAGAAGAAGAACTATATCATCGCTAACCGGTGAACAAGGGCTGTTGGCATTTCCTGTAAGGGTAAGGGTAACCGTTCCGTTTGCGATATCTGCTGCACTTGGAGTGTAAACAGTTACAAGTGTTGAAGTATTTGAGAAGGTACCGGTTCCGTTGGAGGTCCATTGCAGATAACTGTAATGCAGTGCTGTTGCAGTATTTGTGGTATAAGGACCAACCGGGCACATGCTGAAATCTGCACCTGCAAATATCTGCGGCCTGCGGGTAATATTCAGCTGCATGGCATCTATTGCCGGAACAGCACATGGAGATTGCGGATTGGCGGTAAGGGTAAGTGTTACCCATCCGTTTACAATGTCAGTAAGGCTTGGAATGTAAGTCGGACTGAGTGTATTGCCATTTACGATGGTTCCTGTACCTGAAGTTGTCCAGAATATTGACTGATAACCTGAAGCAACACCATTGAGAATAATTGTCTCGCCTTCGCAAATGATCCTGTCAGGACCAGCATTGGCATTGGGATCTTCAACCAAAATCAGTACGATGTCATCACTAACTGTAGTACATGGACTGTTGGCATAAGCTGTGAGATTCAGAGTTACTGTTCCGTTGCTGATGTCGGCTGCACTTGGTGAGTAAACTGTTACCAAAGTGGTAGGATCAGAGAATGTTCCGGTTCCGTTGGTTGTCCACTGAAGATGTGTGAAATTGCTTGCTATTGCCGAAAGTGTAGTGTATTGATCGGGTGGACAAACACTGGTGTTATTTCCGGCAAATACCTGTGGAGCACGATGTATAATCACCATCAATGCATCAGTTGCAGGAACTGCACAGGGTCCGAATGGATTTGCTGTTAGCGTGAGTGAAACAAAACCATTGCTGATATCTATTGCACTTGGAATATAAGTCGGTGTAAGTGTGTTTCCGTTAAGGAACAAACCTGAACCGGAACTTGACCATGTCAATGATTGATAGTAAGCAGCACTGGCTGTGGTTATATTGACATTTGTTCCTTCACAGATGGTAAAATCAACACCTGCATATGCAGTTGGAGGATTTACAAAACTTAACAGCAATGAACTCTGTGCAGCCATGGTGCATGGACCGTTTCCGGTTGCTGATAAGGTTAGTATTACGCTACCCATCGAAAGATCACCGGTTGAAGGTACATAGGTTGCTGCAAGGTTTCCGTTGTTGACAAAGTATCCTGATCCTGAACTGGTCCAGGTTAACAACGAATAGTTTGTTGCCGAAGCACCGGTAATGGTGTAGTTCTGTCCGGCACAAACCGTAGCATTAGGCCCGGCAATTGCTGTGGGCTCAGGAACTACATCAACAGTAATAGAATTGGAAGCAGCAGATGAACAACCGTTTACATCGGTTACGACTACGTAATAAGTACCAGAAGTACTGACAACAATGTTACGGGTTGTTTGTCCGTTTGACCATGTGTATGAAGCATATCCTGCAGGCGCTGAAAGGGTTACATTTCCGCCAAAACATATGGTGGTTGGGCCCAGAGCAACAATAATCGGAGGAACTGCCGGTGAGTAAACGGTAACTACAATAATATTTGAAGGATTACTGATACAACCCATAGCATCAGTTACCTGAACAGAATAGCTTCCTGAAACGATAACACTGATCATTTGGGTGGTTTCCCCGTTCGACCACAGGTAAGCGGCATATCCTGCAGGAGCAGTAAGTGTTACACTTCCACCAATACAGAAACTGGTTGCACCATTGGCTACAATTGCAGGTGTTGGTGGTTGCATTACAGTTACACTAACCGGCGCCGAAGGCTGGCTTGTACATCCGATTGCGTCTGATACAACTACTGTATAAACTCCTGAAGTTGTTACTGTAATGTTTTGAGTAGTAGCTCCGTTTGACCAGAGGTATGAGGCAAATCCTGATGTTGCTGAAAGTATCACACTTCCTCCGTTGCAGAAGGTTGTGGGTCCTATCGCAGTAATAACCGGAGTTGCAGGGTAAGGGTTCACATTAACTGTTACCGTTGCTGAAGGCATACTTGTGCAACCGAATATATCGCTTACGGTTACTGAGAATACTCCGCTTGCAGTAACCATGATACTTTGTGTAGTTTCACCGTTCGACCACAGGTATGAAGCGTGTCCGGCCGGTGCTGAAAGGGTTACACTGCCACCTGCACAGAAATTCAGCGGTCCGCTGGCTGTGATAACAGGAGTTGCAGGAATCGGATTTACAGTTACAGTTATATCAGCCGAAGGCAGACTTGCGCATCCGAAGGCATCAGTTACAATAACATTATAAACTCCATTGGTAGTAACTGTGATGCTTTGTGAGGTTTGTCCTGAGTTCCAGAGATATGAGGCATATCCTGCAGGAGCAGAAAGTATTACACTTCCTCCCTGGCAAAGATCAACCGGACCACTGGCGGTAATTACCGGTAAAAACAACATGTGCACATTCACTGTAATTTCGTTCGAAGCAAGACTGGCACAACCGGCTGCATCAGAAGCAACTACTGAATAAGTTCCGTATATTGTTACGGTGATATTCTGAGTTGTCATTCCGTTTGACCAGAGGTATGAAGCATATCCCGGAGTTGCTGAAAGCACAACACTTCCGCCTTCGCAGAACTCTATAGGACCATTGGCGGTAATCACCGGCGCAACAGGCATAGGATTCACGGTAACGGCCAGTGTTGAAGAATTTCCGCTTCCGCAGGCATTCTGAGGAGTAACGGTTATATCGCCTGAAATTGCAATGGTTGAATAATCAACGGTTATGGTGTTGGTTCCGGTTCCGGATACAATTGTAGCTCCGGCTGGAACTGTCCACTGATAAGCATTGGCGCCACTTACAGGATTGATGGTATAAACCACACCACTGGTATTCTGGCAAATGCTTGCAGGTCCCATAATAATGCCCGGATTGCCTGGCAATGGACTTACAGTTACTGCATGTGCTGCAGACATAGGTCCGTTACCGCAGGCACTGCTTGCATTTACAAAGATGCTTCCTGAAACGGCTGACATCGAGAAATCAACTACAATGTTTGAAGTGTTGGCTCCTGCAACAATGCTTGCGCCTGAAGGAAGTATCCAGTTGTATCCGGTTGCAAACTGAACCGGGGTTACTGAGTAACCAACGCCGGTCTGACCTGCACAAACATTCTGAGGACCGCTGATGGTTCCTGCAGCAACAGGCAGCGAACTGACTGTAAGTGTCATAACATCATTTGCTGATCCAAAACATGGAGCTGCTCCCTGAACGGTCATGATCAGATTTACAAATCCGGCAGTGCGGTCAGCATTCGAAGGCATATAGGTAGGAGTAAGCGAAGTCTGGTTTACCAGAGTTCCTGTTCCTGTTGAAGTCCAGTTGATGGTTTGATATCCGGTTGCCGAAGCTCCGGTTACTGTATAATTTACACCAAAACATACCTCAGCATCAGGGCCGGCATTTGCAACCGGACCATTGATAAAGCTCAGCATCATTTCGTCAGAAACATTTCCTGAACAAGGTGCTGCAGATATCACAGAAAGGGTTAGGATAACATTTCCTGTTACGTAATCCTGTGCACTTGGAATGTAAGTCGGTGTGAGTGTATTGGCACTTACCAGTGTTCCGGTTCCTGTTGAAGTCCAGTTAATGGCTACATAATTATTTGCAGTTGCACCACTTACCGTGAAGTTTGTGCCGGTGCATACCTGAGCGTCAGGACCTGCATTGGCAGTTGCACCTGCATTGATGGTGAGCAGCATATTGTCCTGAACATTGCTGAAACAAGGCGCGTTGCCCTGAACATGCATGGTAAGGGTTACTGATCCCAAAGCAACATCTGCTGCACTTGGTGTATAAGTCGGATAAAGAGTTGTCTGATTGGCAAAGGTTCCTGTTCCGGAGGTTGTCCAGTTGATGCTTGCAAAATTGCTTGCTGAGGAAGTTGATACTGTGAAAGGTACACTTCCGCAGGTGCTTCCGTCAATACCGGCATTGGCCAGTACTGCGCCACCTATGGTAAGTATCATCTGATCAGCCGTTTGATTGTTGCATGGTGCAACACCGGTAACGGTCAGTGTCAGGGTAACACTTCCTGCTGCTATGTCGCCTGCACTCGGCGTATAAACCGGGTTAACAAGTGCGCTGTTCGAGAAGAAACCTGTTCCGCTGGTGATCCAGTTTACTGATAAATAGTTTAATGCCGAAGCATTGATTAATTGATATGTGCTTCCACAGGCAACAGCATCGGCTCCTGCATTGGCAACCGGCAAACGCTGTATGGTAAGAACCATAAAATCAGATGAAACGGTATTGCAAGGAGGTGCACCCTGAAGTGTCATGGTTAGATTTACAGTACCTGCTGCGATATCACCAGCACTAGGGTAATATATTGGATTGATGGAAGTAGTGTTGCTGAATGTTCCCGATCCGCTGGTTGACCACAGCAATGTGGCATAACCGCTGGCAGTTGCACTGCTCAATGTAATGTTCTGGCTTTCGCAAATGGTAACATCGGCACCAGCATTGGCCAGTGGACCTGACTGCAGATTAAGAATCATGGCATCAGTAGCCACACCAGCACAAGGTGCTATAGCTGTGGCATTTAACGTCAGCATTACCTGACCGGTGGTTACATCACCTTGCGATGGTGTGTAAACAGGGTTAAGGGTGTTGGCATTTGAAATTGTACCGGTACCATTGTGTGTCCAGTAAACTCCGCTGTAGTTCGAAGCAGTTGCGCCTGTTATCTGGTAAGCAACTGTTCCGCAGCTGTTTGCATCCGGACCTGCATTGGCAAGAGGTGACAGATTAAATGTAAGTGTCATCTGATCAGCTGCAGTTGTGTTGCAAGGTGCAAGACTGGTAGCGGTCAGGGTGAGTATCACAGAACCTGAAGTGATGTCGGCTGCACTTGGGTAATAAACCGGATTCACCATGGTGGTATTCGAGAATGTTCCGGTTCCGGATGTGCTCCAGGTAAGGGTTGAGTAATTCGAAGCCGAAGCGCCGGTCAGGGTATAGTTGTTGTTTCCGCAAACTGCATCATCGCTGCCTGCTGATACGGTTGGTACCGGAGCAAACAGAAGTATCATCTGGTCAGAAACCGATGTGACACATGGTGAGCTTCCTGAAGCAGTAAGCGTCAGGGTTACACTGCCCGATGATATATCAGAAAGGCTGGCCACATAAGTCGGGTTGATTGAATTCGGGTTGATAAAGGTTCCCGTTCCGGTTGTGGTCCAGGTTAAGGTGTTGTAATTGCTGGCAGTTGCTGTTGTAATTGTAAAATTGCTGCCACAGCTGGTGGCATCTGTTCCTGCATTTACCAATGGCAATCTGGTAATGGTCAAAATCATCTGATCGGTGGCAGGAATATTACAAGGTGATGAAGCAAAAGCTGTCAAGGTGATGGTTACACTTCCGGCTGCAATATCTGCAGCACTTGGGGTGTAAACCGGGGTTAAAGTTGATCCGTTTGCAAATGAACCTGTTCCGTTGGTACTCCATGCAAACAAAGTACTGTTGGATACAGTTCCGCTCAGGGTGTATGTGCTTCCTTCGCAGATGGCTGCATCGCTGCCTGCATTGGCAGTTGCACTGCGCTGAATGGTCAGTGTCATCTGGTCGCTGGCAGTGTTGCTGCATGGCGATGATGCTGTGGCTGTAAGGGTAAGTACAACCGAACCATTGGCGATATCAGTAGCGCTTGGGGTGTAAACCGGAGTTAAGGTGGTTTGTCCCGAGAAGCTTCCCGATCCTGAACTTGTCCAGTTCAGATTGCTGTAATTTGAAGCTGTAGCTGTGGTGATCATAAAGGTTGATCCCTGACAAACACTGGCATCAATTCCTGCATTGGCAACCGGCTCATTCATCAATGTGAGTGTCATGGCATCAGTTACCAGCTGGGTGCATGGAGCCTGGCTCATCACTTCGAGTGTAAGCGTAACAGATCCATTGGCAAAATCAGCTGCACTTGGCAGATAGGTTGGGGTTAAAGTTGTCTGGTTGATAAACGATCCGCTTCCGCTTGTGGTCCATGTGAATGAACTGAAGTTGGTTGCAGTTGCGCCTGTTACCATAAATGAATTTGAACAGGTTACATTGTCGATTCCTGCATAGGCAGTTGCAATCGGGGTAATGTTAAGTGTTAGATTGTCGCTTACCGGGGTGGAACATGGCGCAACAGGACTTGCGGTCAGCGTAAGTACTACGCTGCCTGAAGTCAGGTCAGAAGCACCCGGTGAATAAACCGGATTCAGAATGTTGGCATTGCTGAAGGTTCCGCTTCCGGATGTTGTCCAGGTTAACAGCGAAGCAAAGCTGGCTGATGCACCACTGATGGCAAAGGTTGATCCTGCACAGATTGATCCATCGTTGCCTGCATTTACCACAGGTCCCTGATTCAGGTTGATACGAACTATGTCGGATGAACTTCCGGCGCAAGGCGCGTTGGCTTGTGCTGTAAGAGTAAGATTAACAAAACCATTGGCAATATCTGCACCGCTTGGCACATAAGTCGGGCTCAGGGTTGTAGAATTCGAGAGTGTTCCTGTTCCTGATGAAGTCCAGAGTAAACTGCTGTAATTGGAAGCAGTTGCTCCATTGATGGTTACCGCTGCATCACATGTGTTTACATCCGGGCCGGCATTTACCAAAGGAAGGGTGTTGAACGAAAGAACCATCAGATCGCTTACCGAACCAGTACATACACCACTTGCTGTTGCTGTAAGGGTAAGAACTACCGATCCGTTGCTGATGTCAATCACACTTGGATTGTATGTTGCATTTACAATGGCAGGATTGCTGAAGGTTCCGCTTCCTGATGTTGTCCAGATTACTGATGCATAGTTGGTTGCTGTTGCTGTGGTTAAGGTATAACTCATACCCTGACAAATTTCAACATCAAGTCCTGCATTTACAGTTGCCATGCGATTAATGGAAAGAACCATATCATCGGTAACAGCAACAGCACAGGCTCCGGCTCCCTGAACAGTCAGGGTTATGGTAACCGAACCGCTTGTAATATCAGCAGCACTTGGAATGTAGGTTGGAATCAGGGTGTTGCTGTTGAGGAAACTTCCGCTTCCGTTTGAAGTCCATGCAAACACAAGTCCTGTGGTTGCAGTTGCTCCGGTAATGGTATATTGCTGTCCTTCGCAGATGGTTGCATCGGCACCGGCATATGCTTCCGGCATAGGACTTATGGTGATGATCATCTGATCGCTCACCGCATTGCTGCATGGTGCAGCTGAAATGGCTGTCAGGGTCAGTGTTACTGAACCATTGGCAATGTCACCTGCACTTGGTGTGTAGGTTGGTGTAAGGGTTGTTGAGCTGCTGAGTATTCCGGTTCCGGAACTCGTCCAAACCAGACTGCTGTAATTTGATGCAGAAGCTGTTGAAACAGTATAAGTAGCTGTTTCGCAAATGGTGGCATCAATACCGGCATTTACTATCGCAGCAGGGATCAGGGTCAGAATCATTGCATCTGTTGCAGGAACTGAACATGGGCTAACCGCTGTTCCGGTTAGGGTTAGAATAACTGAGCCACTGATAAAATCAGCAAGGCTCGGGGTGTAGGTTGGGGTGAGGGTTCCGTTGCCTGAGAATGTGCCTGTGCCGGAGGTTGTCCAGTTAAGGGTTGATGTTCCCGATGCAGTTGCGCCGCTGATGGTGTGAGTACTTCCCTGACAAAGGGTTGCATCAGGACCAGCATTCACCTGTGGAGCAGGAGTAATGGTCACAACCTTCATCGAAGTTGCCTGACCATTGCATGGCGCCTGACCGAAAGCAGTAAGTATAAGATTAACCGATCCTGCAGTAACATCGCCTGCACTCGGAGTGTAAGTCGGGGTAAGTGTGTTGGCATTGGCCAGAACGCCTGTTCCGCTGCTTGTCCAGAGTACTGAAGCGTAGTTCTGGGCAGTGGCATCAGCTACAATCACAACTCCGCCTTCGCAAATGGTTAAATCAGAACCAGCATTGGCTGTAACCGGTTTGGCAAAAGTGAGAATCATTACGTCGCTGAATTCAGCACATGGAGGATTACCATATGCATTTAAAGTCAGGGTTACAAATCCGGTAAGAAGATCGGCAGTACCCAGAGTATAGGTTGGAGTAAGGGTGTTTACAAGGGCAAATGAACCGTCACCTGAAGTGGTCCACATCAGTGAAAGGAAGTCAGATGCACTGGCAGTAGAAACTGTGAAAGTTGAACCTTCACAAATGGTTTCGTCGGCTCCTGCATTGGCTACCGGACCGGTTTCAAACATCAGAATCATAAAGTCGCTTACGGTTCCGTTGCATGGTGATGTGGCATTGGCAGTAAGGGTAAGAATTACCTGTCCGGCAAGCAGATCGGCTGCACTTGGTGTGTAAACAGGGTGCAACAACGAAGGATTGCTGAATGAACCGCTTCCTGATGTTGACCATAGCAAGGATGCAGAATGCTGAGCAGTAGCCAGGCTTAGAGTATAACTGCCTCCAAAACAAATGGTGGCATCAACACCTGCATTTACCAATGGCATCGGGCTAACTGTAAGGATTTTTGTGTCGCTGACATTTCCGCAAGGGCTTGCGCCAAAGCTGTGCAATGTAAGAGATACAGAACCTGCAATTGCATCGGCGGCTGAAGGTGTGTAGGTTGGAGTAAGGGTGTTGCCATTTACAAGAATACCGGTTCCTGTATGTGTCCAGTTTACTGACGAATAGTTGTTTGCAACTGCGTCAAATACAGTATAAGCATTGCCTTCACAAACTGAATCATCGGCTCCTGCATTTGCGGTAGCTTCCTGCTGAAGTGTAAGTACGAATGAATCTGAAGGATTCACTGCACATGGTGATGCACTTATGGCTGTTAATGTAAGGGTTACACTTCCGGCCAGAAGATCAGCTGCACTTGGCTGGTACGAAGGATTAAGCGCCGAAGAATTGGTGAAAACACCACTTCCTGAAGTTGACCATTGCAATGAAGCATAATCTGCTGCACTTGCTCCGGTAATATTGTACAATGAAAGTCCGCATGAAATTCCATCAGGGCCTGCATCAACCTTTGGCAAAGGAACAACAGTTACAACTTTGGTATCAGTTGCAATCGCGGCACAAGGTGCACTGCTCTGAGCTGAAAGGGTAAGAATTACCGATCCGTTTATCACATCATCTGAACTCGGGAAGTAAGTCGGATTCAGGGTATTTGCATTGCTGAAGGTACCGGTTCCGGATGTAGTCCAGTTTAAGAATAAGTAATTGGCAGCTGTAGCATCAAGAATCAAAAGTCCGGTTCCTTCGCAAACAGAAGCATCAGCACCGGCATTTACTGTGGCGGCGCGGTTGATGGTCAGAATAAATGAATCACTTGCAGGAGTGCTGCAAGGTGTTTTAGGCTGAGCGGTGAGGGTAATAATTACAGAACCAGCTGCAATATCGGCTGTGCCAGGAGTATAGGTCGGGTTGATGGTAGTTCCGTCAACAAAAGTACCGTTTCCGCTGGTTGTCCATTGCAGGGTTGAATAATTATCGGCTGATGAAGTGGATACATAATAACTCTCGCTTTCGCAGATGGCTGCATCAATTCCAGCATCGGTTGAAGGACCTGGTATGATCGTGAGAATCATAAAATCACTTACCGGAACAGCACAGGGGGCCATGCTGCCCGCGGTAAGTGTGAGAATAACTGATCCATTAGCAATATCGGCAGCGCTTGGAGTATAGGTAGTTACAAGAATGGCTGGGTTGGCAAAAACACCGGTCCCGTTTGTGGTCCATTGAAGTGTAGTATGATTTACGGCCGAAGCTCCTGATGTTGAGAAAGTTCCGGTCTCGCAGATTGTGCTGTTTAATCCTGCATCAATTACAGCCTGACGCCTGATGGTAAGAATCATATTATCGCTGACTGTCTGATTGCATGGAGCAATGCTGCTGCCGTTGAGCGAAAGGGTAACCCATCCAAGGGCGATATCGGCCGGGCTTGGGGTGTAAGTTGGGGTAAGTGTATTTGCATTTATGAACGATCCGGTTCCGGATGAGGTCCAGTTGATGCTTGTGTAATTGGTTGCTGATGCTGTGGTAGGTGTGAAGGTTGATCCTTCGCAAATGGTTACATCAGCACCCGCCGAAACTACCACAAAAGGACGAATGGTAATCACCATCTGGTCAACTGCCGGAACTGCACAAGGCGTATTTGCATTGGCAGTCAAAGTAAGAACTACTGAGCCATTGGCTATGTCTGCCGGGCTTGGCATGTAGGTTGGAGTGATGGTATTTGCATTCAGCAAAGTTCCTGAACTTCCGCTCGATACCCACTGAAGGGTACTGTAGTTTGATGCTGTTGCTGTTGTGATGGTATAAGACCCGACGCAAATGGTCTGATCGGGCCCTGCATTTGCGATTGGCCTTGGACGAATGGTCAGTATCATCTGATCAGTTACCTGACCTGTGCATGGGTTAAGTCCGGTTGCAGTGAGGGTAAGCGTTACATTGCCATTGATAATATCAACAGCACTTGGGGTATAAATCGGGTTGAGGGCAGCATTATTCGAAAACCATCCCGATCCCGATGAAGTCCATTGCAGATTGCTGTAATCAAGGGCTGTTGCACCGGCAATAAGATAGGTGTCACCTTCGCAGGTAGCTGCATCAGGGCCTGCACTGATGGTTGGCATGGGATGGATGGTGAGCAACATGGCATCACTTACCGATCCGCTGCATGGTAGCAGGCTTGTGGCATTCAGATAAAGCAGTACTGAACCGGCAGCAATATCAGCCGGACCAGGGGTATAAGTAGGATTGATTGAGTTGTGATTGGAAAAAGTTCCGTCACCCATGGTTGTCCATGTGATGGCTGAATAATTTGTTGCACTTGCATCAAAAATATAATACTGTTCTGTTGCACATATTTCTCCGTCGCTGCCGGCACTAACCACCGGAGGCTGGCTGATCTGAAGTGTCATAATATCGCTGGCCGAACCATTGCAAGGAGCAACTCCCTGTCCGGTGATCATAAGTATGATGCTTCCGTTCGTAATATCCTGAGGACTTGGCGTATAAACCGGGTTGGTAAGTGTAGGATCTGAAAAACTTCCGCTTCCTGAAGTGGTCCAGTAAACCGATGATGTTGAAGTAGCTGTGGCACCAATGAGAGGTACGTTTGAACCAACACAGATCTGAATATCAGGACCTGCATTTACTATCGGCTCACGAACTACGGTCAACAACATCTGATCGGTTGCATTTCCTGTACATGGATTGTTTCCGTAAGCAGTCAGGGTAAGAATCGCAAACCCCAGAGATCCGTCGATGGTACCTGGTACATATGTGGGATAAAGGGTATTCGCAGCAAGTATAACTCCATCGCCCGATGTTGACCATGCCAGCGAAGAATAATGACTGGCATTTGAACCAACAATGGTATGGGTCTGGTTGGCACAGATGATTGCATCGTTGCCGGCAAATGCTGTCGGAGCGCGGGTTATCGTAATTTCCATTACATCAACATCAGTTACAATGCAAGGCGCAATTGCCTGTACAGTCATTGTTAACTGAACCGAACCTATCATAATATCGGCAGGTGAAGGGATGTATGTTGGTGAAAGTGTGGTTGGATTCATCAAAGTTCCGCTTCCACTGCTGGCCCATAAAATACCAGAGGCATTGGTTGCTGAAGCATTGATTACGGTATAGCTGCTTCCTTCACATATGGCTGCATCGGTTCCGGCATTGGCAACAGGATTTTGCCTGATGCTGAGTGTCATATTGCTGGTTTGAGGCTGGCATGGAGGGTTGTTGGCTGTCAATGTTAGCGTTACTGCACCATTTGCCATATCGGCAAGACTTGGAGTATAAACCGGATTCAGGGTATTCATGTTATTGAAATTACCCGATCCGCTTGTACTCCATGCTAAACTGGTGTAATCGGATGCTGTTGCATTGATCAGTTCATAAGTACTGCCTTCGCAAACAGTTGCATTCGGACCGGCATAAACCTGTGGCAATGGACGGATGTAAAAAATAACATTATCCATTACTATATCGGTGCATGGAGGCAATGATGTTGCTGTAAGAGTTAAGGTTACCAAACCGTTGATGTTATCGCCGGGACCCGGAGTGTAGATCGGAGTGAGCGAAGTAGGATTGGTGAAAACTCCATCGCCCGATGAAGTCCACATCAAAGTGCTGTAATTGTTTGCTGTTGCGCCGGTTACATTGTGCGGTCCGTTGCAAATGGTGATGTCGTTGCCGGCAAATACTACCGGTATCTGATTGATAGTTATAAGTATTGCACTGCTTACCGGAGCAACACAAGGAGCATTCCCCATGGCGGTAAGGGTAAGGGTTACCTGCCCATTGGCAACATCGGCTGCACTTGGAGTATAAGTTGGGTTTATCTGATTGGCATTCACCAGACTTCCGGTTCCTGAAGTTGTCCAGTTAAGGGATGAATAAAACTGTGCACTTGCACCGGTAACAACAAAACTGCTGTTTCCACAAACAGAAAAATTGGCACCTGCATTGACTACCGGAGCCGGAGTAATAACAATCTGCATAATATCAGTTGCCGTTGCTGTGCATGGAGCAGTTCCGCTTACTGTCATGGTAAGGCTTACTATTCCTGAAAGTGCATCATTGTTTGATGGTGTGTAGGAAGGAGTTAATGAGCCTGCATTTGCCAGTATTCCTGTTCCGGTTGATGTCCAGTTTATAGTTGAATAATTTGTTGCAGTTGCGGTTGTAACGGTAAAAGTTCCTGTTTCGCAGATGATTCCGTCAATTCCGGCATAAGCTGTTGGCTCCACTCCTATCGCGAGCACCATAGCATCTGCTACCGGTACCGAACAAGGTGAGTTTCCTGTAAGTGTAAGGGTTAAGGTAACTGTTCCGCTCACTAAATCGCCTGCACCGGGGATGTATGTTGCATTCAGAATGGCTGGATTTACAAATGATCCTGAACCACTGCTTGTCCACATCAATGTTGAATAATTGCTGGCCATTGCACTGCTTAAAGTATAAGGTGCGGTTCCGCATGAACTGCCGTCAGCACCTGCATTTGCCACCGGGCTGCGGGTTATGGTTACCGTTTTTACGGATGTTGCATTGGTTGCACAAGGAGCAACCGGAGTTGCAGTGAGGGTAAGGTTAACACTTCCGGCAATTGCATCGGCAAGGCTCGGAGTATAAGTCGGGCTGAGGGTTCCGTTATTGATGAATGTTCCGGTTCCGCTGCTGGTCCATGTAAGTGTATTATAACTGCTTGCAGTTGCATCAGAAATGGTGAGTGAAGTGCCTTCACATACCGATACCGCACCGCCGGCATTTGCCTGTGGTACAGGATTGATATAGATAACCATCTGATCATTAACCGTCAAACCTGAACAGGATCCGGTTCCGGTTGCTGTCAGTGTTAAGGTAACTGACCCTCCGGTAACATCGGCTGCACTGGGATTGTATGTCGGATGAAGATCCGCAGGATTTGAGAAGGTTCCGCTTCCGGAAGTTGTCCACAAAAGGCTGCTGTATCCCGAAGCTGTGCTTGAAGCAAGTACATAACCTGCTGAACCGCAATGTGCGGCGTCTGGTCCTGCGCTAACCTGTGGCTGCTGATTCAGGGTAAGTGTCATTACATCGGTAACATTTCCGCTGCATGGCGCTGTAGCGTAAGCAGTTAAAGTTAGCTGCACACTGCCTGAAGTTACATCAGCATTGCTTGGAACATAAGATGCGGAAGGCTGATTTTGATTGATAAATGTACCTGTTCCGGAAGTTGACCAAACTACACTGCTGTAAAATGAAGCAGAACCATTCAGATTAACGGAAGTTGTTCCACATGAAGAAGCATCAGCGCCTGCATTTACAACAGGAGCACGGCTTATGTTGATGACCATAAGGTCGGTTGCCGGAACCGAACAAGGAGCCAATGGATTGGCTCTTAACTGTAAGGTAACATATCCCTGGGCTATATCGGCCGCACTTGGGAAGTAGGATGTATTTAGGCTTGAAGGATTTCCAAATGTTCCGGTTCCATCAAGTGCCTGCCACAAAACAGAAGCATGGTTTGAAGCTGTTCCACTCAAAACATAGCTTGATGCTGAATAACAAATCGATCCATCAGGACCTGCATTGGCCAAAGGTTGGTCTGACAATGTAACTACCATAAAATCAGTAGCTGGGGTGCAGGATCCGTTTCCATTGGCTGTTAAGGTAAGTATTGCATTACCCGTTGAAATATCAAATGAACCAGGTGTGTAAACAGGGTTGAGTATTCCTGAATTGCTGAATGATCCATCACCACTGCTTGACCAGCTCACGCTGCTGTAATTCGTTGCATTGCCGCTCAGATTGACTGATCCGCTTTCGCAGATGTTTGCATCCACGCCTGCATTGGCAGTTGGACTATTGGTGATTATAACACTAAAATCTGATGACCATGCTCCGTTTCCGCATGCATTTAATCCTCTCACGCGGATAATTCCCGAAACCGCACCAACTGTTGTGTTAAGCGTTATTGATGTTCCGTTTGAAGGGCCACTCAAAGTAAATCCAGCAGGATATTGCCATTCGTAAGAAGTTGCGAAAGCAACAGGTGCTATAGAATAAACAAGTCCGCTCTGATTCTGACAAACAGTTGAAAAACCGCTGATATCGCCTGAAGCAACCGGCAAGCTATTTACATTAACTGCAAAAGCAGCCGACCACTGGCCGGCTCCGCATCCGTTGGTTCCTCTGACACGAATATCGCCCGAAGAAGCAACAGTGCTATAACTTACTGTAATCTGATTGGTATTTGTTCCGCTGCTGATGGTAGCTCCAGCAGGCAATTGCCATTCATACCCGTTTGAATTACCAATAACCGGCACATTGTAGATAACTCCAGTTTGACCGGCACATACATTGGCACTTCCAGAAATTGCTCCCGGATCTGCCGGAAGCGGATTTACCGTAACGACAAGATTCGGAGACCAGGCTCCGTTTCCACATGCATTATTTCCTCTTACCCTTATATTTCCGGATACAGAAGAAGTACTGTAACTAATGGTTATTACATTGGAGTTAGCGCCTGATGTAATGATTGCGCCTGAAGGATATTCCCATTCATAATTGATTGCATTTGCAATTGGATTAACTGAATAAATTACATTATTCTGTCCCTGACATACCGAAGACGAACCAGAAACTATGCCTGCTGCTGCAGGAGGACTTGAAACTGTTACATAAAGACTTGAAGAAGCTCCGTTGCCGCAGCTGTTTGAACCATATACCGATATGTCTCCTGAAATTGCTGATCCGCTGAAATTAACAGTAATTGAATTTGTATTTAAGCCTGAAACTATAGTTGCTCCCACTGGTACAGACCAGGAATAGCCGGTTGCATAATGTATAGGTGAAACAGAATAAACTACATTGCCGGTTGATTGACAAACATTGCTGTTGCCACTTATCATTCCCGCAGCCCCTGGGAGTGGGTTAACCACAACAATAGCAGGATCTCCGGTACCGGAGCCTATATCACCATTACCATCATAAACCTCATCAATTTTGTACTCTCCTTCAATACCCGTTGTTAGAGTATAAGGGCTTGCGAGAATGTTGGTAATTGGTGCTTGTTGCACACCGTTAATGGCATAAACCACCCGCCAGGGAGAAGGTCCGCCTGATATATTTATCAATAAATCAGTGGTTTGTCCCTGACAAATAGTCCCACCTCCTGAAAAAGAAGCAGTGGGCTGTGCGATGGCCGCGGTAGAAATAAGTAAAAAAGAAATAAGCGCAAAATGCAGCAGCGCCCTTTCCCTGCATTTCCCCCCGAAAATTCTGTAAAAGGTCTTCATATTATTGTATTTTTTGATTCCAGAAGTAAAGAACTCAAATCTATCAGTGTCACTTTTATCTGCTGAAGATTCACAGGTTTATCAAAAAAAAGACTGGAAGTAATCCGTGATTTTGCGAAAAAAAAAAGAATTTTTTATTCTTTTTTAACTTTTGGCTTATATCAGACTGCTTATCAGTCATTTAGAAATATATAAAACATTTTTACACATTACAGAATTATATGGGCAAAGAAAACGCCAGATCATAATCTACTCTTGCCATTTTATTAATATTATTGACTGTATATTATTTTTATCTTAAGTATATTTTATTTACTGTTGCTTTTTGCATGGTAACCATTTCTGGTTTTCTACAGAAAAAATCCGTTTTTACGATCACACCTCATTTTTATAATAGACTGATTATACCCCATACAAATCATATTTACTAAACCTTATTTGACCAAACTCACCGATAAACTTTATTTTTGCATAACCGTAAGTTTTGCTTTATCAAAACCCAACTGTTAAAAACCGATTGCCATGCACTTCCCTTCGACCATCAAAGTTTTTAAACTCAATAATGGCATCTCCATTCCTGCAGTCGGATTGGGGGTTTACCAGATGCCATCCAACAACCAGACCCAGAAAGTAATAGACAACGCACTGCGCAATGGATACAGGCACATTGACACAGCGGCAATTTACCGCAACGAGGAAACGGTGGGCATGGCCTTACGCTCAAGCCTGATTCCCCGTGAACAGATTTTTGTTACCACCAAGCTCTGGAACTCTGACCACGGCTATGATCAGGCCATCAAAGCTTTCCACAAGAGCCTGGAACGTTTAAAAATGGATTACGTTGATCTCTTCTTAATTCACTGGCCCGTTCAGGGAAAAAGAAAAGAAACCTGGAAAGCGCTGGAAACACTTTATAAAGATGGAAAATGCCGCGCCATTGGCGTAAGTAATTATATGAATCACCATCTTGTTGAATTGCTTGACCACGCTGAAATTATCCCGGCTGCCAATCAGATTGAACTCCATCCTTACCTTTTCACTTCCAGAATCGAAACCATAAACCTCTGCCGAACTTCAGGCATACTTCCGGTTGCTTACAGTCCGCTCGTTAAAGGACTGAAGCTTCATGACCCGTTGTTGATGAAAATAGCCCTCAAATGCGATAAAAGCACCGCTCAGTTGCTTATCCGATGGGCACTTCAGCAAGGATTTTGCGCCATCCCAAAATCGGCTGTTCCAGCAAGAGTAATTGAGAATATGAAAGTTTTCGACTTCGAGATCAGTGAAAACGATATGGAGATTCTCAATAATCTCGACGAAAATCTTACTACCGGCTGGGATCCGGCCACCGCACTTTAATATTTTCGCTTTAAACAACCATTTCGTGCTTGCCATTTACCCGTCATTTGTTAATTTTGAACTGAAATAATAAACCTCCATGAGCCGCAACCATAATTTTTCGCCTGTACAAATCAGCAAAAGCATTTCTGAAATCGTTAATGCGCCTTCAATTAACTTTGAAACATTGCCTGAAATCCTTCGTTTTGCACTGGGCATTCTTGACTTAACCACCCTTGAAGGTGCGGATACCAAAGCCCGCGTGGAAGCGCTCTGCAAAAAAGCGTCAGGGTTTTCAGCAACCGGACTGCCTGATGTTGCGGCGGTTTGTGTTTATCCTGTTTTTGCACGCCAGGTAAAAGGACTTCTGCATTCAACAGGCATTCAAACCGCTTGCGTTGCCGGAGCTTTTCCTTCGGGGCAATCACCTTTGCATGTTAAAATTGCCGAAGTTAAGTACGCAGTTGACGAAGGAGCCGATGAGATAGATATGGTCATTTCAAGAGGCAAATTCCTTGAAGGTGAATATATTGAAGTCTTTGAGGAAGTAAATGTAATTAAAGAAGCCTGTGGAAATGCTCATCTTAAAGTGATTCTGGAAACCGGCGAGCTTACCGATCCCGACAAAATTTACGATGCATCAATGCTGGCGATGAAAGCCGGTGGCGATTTCATCAAAACATCAACCGGAAAAGTTAACCCGGCAGCCACTCCCGAAGCTGCATTTGTTATGCTTACCGCGATTAAAGATTATCACAATTCAACCGGAAAATTCATAGGCTTCAAACCTGCCGGAGGAATTTCAACTCCCGATCAGGCCATAGTTTACATTAAGCTGGTCGAACATATTCTTGGTCCTGAATGGCTCAACAGCAAACTCTTCAGAATCGGAGCCAGTCGCCTTGCTGATAACCTGGCTGAAGCGTTAAAGTAATTTTCGGGTTTCCGAAGGGTTAAGCCAGATGGCGGGACAGCATTTTTTGCTTTCCCGCATTCATATGTAATTTCTTGCATTTATTCACAGGATAAAGTACTTTTGCCTTTTCCTTTGTTTAATTCCTTCCCGAAAAAGACAACCTATGAGATTTTTCTTTACAATAATATTATCCCTTGCTCTTTCACTTTCTTCAGTGGCTCAGGTTCCGTTGCTCTCCGCGCCTGATTTTTCGGTAAAAGATGTGGATGGAAATCTTCATCACCTTTACGATTATCTGGATGCCGGGAATCTGGTGGTCATCGATTTTTTCACAACCAATTGCGGCCCATGTCAGACTTATGCATCCGAAATTAGTGCATCCTTCGAGCATTTCGGTTGCAATTACAGCAATGTGATTTATCTGGGAATCAACTGGGGCAGCGACAATGAGACCGTGCGGCAGTTTGATGAACAATGGGGCGCGCACTATCCTTCGGTTAGCGGATTACAGGGCGGCGGAAACGGCGTGGTGGAACTTTATCAAGTTCAGTCCTACCCTACTGTTATTCTTATTGCGCCAGATCGCAGTATCCTTAACAATCACATCTGGCCTCCCGACCAGCTTACACTAAATTCAGAGGTTACAGCTGCAGGTGGTGTTTCCATGATTTGTACAGTAAATTCCGAAAATCTGTCGATAAAGGAATTGCCAGAAATCCGGGTAACCAATATCTCTCCCGGGAATATCAGTATTTCATTGCAAAACACAATCAATCCCAGCCAAAAATTACAAGTTTATTCTGTTGACGGCCGATTGGTTTACAACCAGTCGCCTGAAAATAATGCAACAATAATAAGCCTCCGCCCGGGAGTCTATTTTGCTTCACTTTTTGAAAACGGAAACCGGAAACATACACTGAGGTTTGTGGTTTTGTAGGAAATAATTCCAAAAAAACGCTGCCCGCTTTATCCTTCAGCCGGTTCATCAGAAATTTCCTCCTGAGGTTGCTCAGGAATTCCTTGTTCTTCCTCTGTGTTTTCAGGAAAAGAATCCTGCATTTCCGCTTCATTTACCGGTACATCTTTGTTTTCTGATGCATTGCTTTCAACGCCCATCCGGTCCAGAATTGATTTAATCATCCCCTGTACTGCGGTTGAGGATTCATCATCTTTCTGATTTTCCCATTCCCACTGCTTAAGATACATGGCCCGGGCTTCTTCAGGTGTAAAACCAGCGTTTACCCATTTCTCCACCACATTTGCCGGCAATTGCCTGAACGTTTCCTGTCCGTTGATATATAATCCCACCAATACAGCAAAAAAAGCAGCAATGCCGGTATATGACTGACCAGGGGAGGTATCAGCTTTCAAAATGCTGTCCTTCAGCGACTTCCCGGTAAGGGCAAATAATACCAATGCAATAAGAAGGCGTATCCAGTCAGAATCAGCAATGCCGATTAATAAGCCGCCCAACAGGCCAATGCCAGTCCCTTCCAGTATTTGTCTGATATTTTTTGTCATATCAATAATCAAAAGCAAAATCGCGCATTTCCATCGCAAGTGAAAAATGGAAAAACTGTTTCAAAAAGCCATCATCCTGCAGGTTGTTTGAGTTATAAATGATATAAGCAAAAAGCATATCCTTGCCGATGATGTCAACAGTATATTGAAGTTTAAAGCCACTTCCGTCAGCTGCATTGCGATCAAGTGTAAGGCTTGCTTCATAGTTCTTATCATCTTCGTAGAAATCATCCTCACTTTCCGGATCATTTATCCATAAATTTGATGGGAAAGTTTTGTTAAATAATGCGATAGCCTGATCTTTTGCATTCTGATACGTGTGAGCATCAAACGGTAAAACATAATAACAGATACTTGCATCGGCATTGCAGGTATAATACCAGCCATTCTGCACATCAAAGTATTCCCCGTAAGGGATAGAAATGGTTGCACCAGTTCCAAAATCTTCGTAAATGTCATACCAGGTATCCCGCATATCGATATTAAAATCCTTCATTATGGCATTTATATCAGCTTTATCTTCTTCCGACATGGTGCCAATTATTTCATTATAACTTGCCGTCCAGGTTTTGGTGATTGATTGTCCTCCCATTGAAACTGTATTCGCTTGAGCCTCTTGTTGAATGGCCATAAAGACTTCCTCATCGGTAGCATCTTCATCAATAGTAGTGCTGCTGCTGTATAGACTTGACTGCAAAGAAACAGTGCGTGGAATGAGATCCTGCGAATTGTGCAGTTTCGGCACATAATAAGCTGCGGGCATTCCCCAGTTTAATAAGGCTGCTCCTCCCCTTAGCCCGCCATCAGCAACACCAATAACTTTTCCGTCGCTCGTTAAAAGCGGAGCGCCTGACTGCCCGGGTTGGATGGTTGAACCAATCTTTAAAATCTTAGCATTTGTTGATGGGTATTTTTGCTTTTCGAGCTGATACTTCAGGTCATCGCCATGAATAATATCATTAAGAACAGGCGAGGCTTCAAGACTGCGCGATAGCCGAACCTCAGTGTCAAGAATTTTATATACGGCATGAGGGAAGCCCCATATGGTATAACTTTTCCCGGCATTGGGACTCACATCGGCAAGTGCAAGCGGTTTAAGCCCAAGATCAGCATCTAATCTCAATAATGCAAGATCAGCCTCAAGCAATACACTGATGATTTTTGCAGTTGTTGTTTTTCCGTCATTTCTGATGATTTTTATTTCATCAACACCTGCTACCGCATGCAATGCTGTTACCACATGCAATGACTGCTGCCAGCAAAAACCAGTGGCTGTTCCGGCTTTTTTTTCAATTTTTCCGGCCTTATTTTTTACTGAATATTGTGTTTTTACTTTAACTACGGATGTCCGTGCACTTTCTATATCGCTTTGAGCAAAAAGGGCTGAAAATGGAAATAAAAAAGTACAAAAAAACACAAGTATTGCAATTTTGGTTTTCATAATTTTACTTTTTAAGTGTAAGTGATTCAATCCTTTTCGAGCTGGCAAACCATTGATGAAAGTACATCCATCATTCTTTTTTGATTTGCAGGGTTAAGCCGCTCAACCTCATTAGCTATGGGAGAAGTATCTTCGTTCTCTTGCCATTTACTGATATCAGAGCCCAGTTCACAAAAACGGGTTGTTTTCATTTTCATCTCGCACACGAGTATGCGAAGTGCCTTTAAAAAATCAAATCGCTGATCCTCCGGTACATTAAATTCTATAGCCGCTACCAGTTTTGTGAGTGGTTCATTTTTCAATTCGAGCAATGCATCTTTGGCTGTTTGCCAGTCGTTGTTCCAGTTGTCAGTATCAATGGCTCCGCAAAGGCTAGCTCTGTCCTCTGCGTTGAAAAGTGCAGCCATCCCTGCTTTTTGCACTTCAGTTACGGGCCCCAGTTCACCGGTATTCGGGTCAATCGCAAATATTTTATAAGTAACCAGTTTGCGGGCATAGTCAGGATCATAACCAGCTTTTGTCCATTGGGTAACCCTTTTTGCAACCGATAATTCGAAAATCTCCTGTGTCCGGATCAACATTCCTGAAAGTATCCCGAACACAACTGCTAGTCCGAACCAACCTGCCCGCATGGCGGTAAAAAGGGTGTTGTATTTCTCTTTTTCATATTCTGATGCCTCCATCCCTGCGTAGCTTCGTTTGTCAAATCCAAGGAAAGCACCCATCAATCCGGCAAGCACCCCGAATATGGTTTTTACAACCTCAGAGGTGGACAATCCCATAATGATTCCGAGAAGTAATCCCATGCCGATTCCGGACAGAATTGTTGCACGTTTAATGCTGGTTATTAACTTTTTATCTTCTGTTCCCATATTTAAAAAGTGTGTTAAAATTCCACTATTTCAACAAATTGTAATATTGATTAAAATGATTGACTCTATCCTGAAGCCCAAGCAGCTTCGCGTTTACTTTTTTAGTTACCTGAACAATAACTGCCTGACTGTCACCACCATCACATATATCCCATATATTTCTGGACCCAAAGAAAAAAGCCGCTGAGGCCAGCGGATATTTCGTAGCTACCAGCCCTGGATTAAGCTCTGTATCTTCGCCGATATAACCGGCAAATTTTTTGTAATTCCCACGGCCTGTCAACTGTATGTATCCCCGGCCACGAAACGTATATCCATCACCACTGGCTTCATCACCATTTCCGATTTTGTTCGCATAAGCTCTTGATGCCGTTTTTTGGGGATTGCGTGCATAAATTTCGGCCAGTCCACCTTCAAAAATTCCGGGAAAGACTACCCTAAGTCTATCCGCTGAATAGCTTAGGTTTTCTTCAACCACCTTAAATCCACCACTCTCGTGGCCACATTGAGCCAAAAAGTGAGCAAGCCTGTAAACATTGCTGATGTTGAATCTGGCAGCGGTATCGGGCAATTGATTGATTACACCATCGGGTATTAAACCCCGGAGCTTTTCCAGTTTAAATTCTGCAGGGGAGATGCTTCCTCCGTTCAAACCATGCATGGGAAATAACTTTGCCCACATCAGGTCATCGACTATTCCATTGGCAGTCAAGCCATTCTGACTTTGCCACTCCTTTACCTTTCCATCGGTTATCGGCCCGAAGGTTCCGGTATTGTTAACGCCTAACCTGGCCTGGAGTTTCTTTACTTCATTACCGGTTGATCCTTGTTGCAATAGCATTTCTTTCAGGGTTTGATGAATACCAAATCTGAGAACTAATGACTTTTAGAAATCAAAAAATTATTCGAAAACTGAGAAAAATTTAACGGTATGCAGCATTTCAGAGAGAATGGAGCCGGATCAGTGCATGGATCCTGAGTATTGAGTGGAAGTGCGACAAATATAATGCATATTATGTTTATTTAGACTAATTACAAATAATATTTTTGTTATCGCCTTAAATCCGCAAGTCAGGGTTTGACTGATTGAAAGCAACTGTTGTGCAAAAAAAAGGTAAAATCAAGCCAAGCCCTGACTTTCAACGAATCATCGATATTCCTTCGGATTTAAGGTATCAGTTAAAACTATCAGGTTCTTAATCGCTACAGAACGTTTTAAAAATAACATTTTTTTTTGTGGAAATCCTGATAAGATTTCAGAGACTCTTCACTCCGGAGTGACCTGCCACACCTCAACCTCGGTTGCTGAGCGTAGTCGAAGCACAACCTTAACCTCAACCTCAACGATTACTGTCCGAATTTCTTCCTTTTCAGATCATACAGGTCTTTTCGCCTGTCTTTCAGGTTTCTGACACTTCCAAACTGGTTGAGTTCTCTGAGCAGATCAAGATCAACATCAGCAATCAGAATCATTTCAGTATTCGGCGTTGCTTCAGCTTTAACTCCATTGCTTGGAAAAGCAAAATCGCAAGGTGTAAAAACAATAGATTGGGCAAACTGAATATCCATATTGTGAACCTTTGGCAGATTCCCAACGCTACCGGCAATAGCCACATAACACTCATTTTCAATGGCTCTGGCTTGTGCACAATGCCTGACCCTCGAAAACCCGTTTTGCGTATCGGTGAGAAACGGAACAAACAGAATGTCCATGCCATCATCGGCAAGCAACCTGCTCAATTCAGGAAATTCCACATCATAACATATCAGAATCCCGATTTTGCCGCAGTCGGTATCAAAAACCTTCATCGAACTTCCGCCTTCCATGCCCCAAAGCTGAGCTTCGTCGGGAGTAATGTGAAGTTTCTCATAACTTTCAACGGTTCCGTCTCTTTTGCACAGATATCCAACATTGTAAAGCCTGTCATTTTCCATTTCAGGCATGCTTCCCGATATAATATTGATGTTATATGAAATGGCAAGTTCTGAAAACTTCCTGACGATGGCAGCTGTATGTTTGGCCAGTTCTCTAATGGCTTCCGGTTCCGATAAATGATTATTTTCAGCCATCAGCGGTGCATTGAAAAATTCGGGGAACAATGCGAAATCAGCCCTGTATCTGGAAACTGATTCAACAAAATACTCCACTTGCTGCATTAAACCATCCAAATCATTGTAAGGGCGCATTTGCCACTGAATTAGTCCAAGTCTTACAACTCTCTTGGTTGTGAGTGCCTTTTTATTCAGTCGTTCATAAAAGATATTATCCCATTTCAGCAATACCGCATAATCGTTGGATTCTGAATCGCCTTCAAGATAATTTTTAAGCACCTTTGATGGATAGAAATCATTGGATATGTGAAAATTAAATACCGGATCATCAATTTCGGTCCTTTTTACTTTGTCAATGTACTCCTTCGGGGATATTTGATCAGCATAATTATGATAATTGGGGATTCTGCCGCCAAATGCTATGCCTTTCAGATTCAAGCGCTCGCACAACTCCTTACGGTAATCGTACAAACGACGGCCCAATCTCAAACCTCTGAACTCCGGTTTAATAAATACATCAATGCCATACAGAATATCGCCGTTTGATGTATGGGTGTTGAACGAATAACCCCCGGTAATTTCTTTATAAGTGTGTTGATTCCCGAATTTATAATAATCAACTATGATAGACAATGCACATCCAGCCAATTGATTGTTAACCTTGATGACTACCTGCCCTTCGGGGAAACGGGTTACCAGAGATTTAATATGCTCTTCTTCCCAATATTCATTGGGCATTCCGGCATATGCCTCAATCATTGCTTCTTTAAGTTCCGGATAATCACTAACCTTTAAAAAAGTCAATTCAATGTTTTCTATCTCTTTCATTTCTGGATTTTTTTTAATCATTAAGGTTTCAATATGATCCATTGCTTCGCAAGATCTCATTTTATGAAGCCATCAATCAAACTCCGGCCCTCTGTAAAATCAGTGAAGTGCCGAAGAATTCATTTCTGAATTCAACAACACTGCATGCTCAGGTGAATCTGGCAATTACTTATTTGGCCGGTTCAATCGCGAAACAAATCAGATATCCGCCAGAGGTTGCAAAGTTACTCTCTTTTAGCAAAGCAGTAGATAAATGCTGAAAACTGACCAGGCCAAAAATCACAAAAACAAACTCAATCACTTAAAAAACAAGCAATCGCCGGATTGGTTTCAGAATTGAGAAAGCAACATTACCATATTTCACTTATTGAATAATCAGTGAATTTGCGAAATAAGTCAACAATAAACCTTCTGTTGCTGTTTAAACTGAACAACCTTTAACAACAACATTTTATGGAAATACAAATATCTGAATCCACCGGCAAAGGCATCGTTTTTATGAGTGATGGCGAAAGAAATCTCGCCGAAATGACTTGGGTAAAAGGCGGAGATGATTACATTATTGTTGACCATACCATGGTTGATGATTCATTGAGAGGTCAGGGAGCCGGCCGGAAATTACTTGACCGCATTGTAAAACTAGCCCGCGAACGAAACCTGAAAATTCAGCCACTCTGCCCCTTTGTAGTCGCAACCTTTAATAAGGTAGAAGAAATCAGAGATGTGCTTTATGAATAAGCATCATCACAATACATATACAATAATAAACGACTGACTGACATGTTTTTTAAGTGATGGATCAAAAAACGGATTTTTGTTTTTAATACCTTTACTTAAAAATCAACTATATGATTATAGGTAACCCCATTATCATTCAATGCCCTGTATGCAATACGAATTACACAAAAACCAGCATACTTTCCGGCAACACATTTGGCGGCCATTTCTGGAGCGATGGAAGTTTTTTCGCTCCCATGTTACCCGATCAGGTAGTTTTTACCCGTTGCACTGAATGCAACACCATATTCAACATCAGCAACTCTCCATACCACGAAGCCTTGAATTACGAGGATGCTGATGGACTGCCAACTGTTGAACACCTCAGCAAAAGCGAACTGCTCGAGGCCATTGAAAAAAAAATATATATAAATACAAACGAAGAAATATACCTCCGGAAAAGACTTTGGCAGAAATTGAATAACCATCCCTGGAAAGATGAAATGCCTTCCACTTTTGCTATTTCACCTGAATACCGGCAAAATGCAGAAGCACTGATCAATCTGCTGGATAAATCAAATGAGGATGAAATCCTGATTATTGCGGAATTGCATCGGAATCTCGGCAATTTTAACGAGTGCATTGTCCTTATTAACAAGCTGTTTGAGAACCGCAAAGAAGAACGAATACTGCAGATTGAAAATGCCTGTAAAAAAAAGATTAACGGTACATTGCAGTATAAATAAGTCTTGCAAATCGATTTATGATTTTTTTGCCGGTATTTTATTTATTATTTTTGTATTTCTCCTTTCATGTTGTACTTTCGCCAATGAAAAGTAGGTGTATGTTTTACACTTAGGCCCGTCAAAAAAAATAAATTTGAAAAAAATTAAATAATCATGCGATACAACGAAGATAAACGTGTGGTGATGACCCTGGATGCAGGGGGAACCAACTTTGTATTCTCGGCCGTGCAGGCAGAGCAGGAAATAATTGATCCCATCAGCATTCCTGCTGAAGGGAATACCCTTGAAATTGTGCTCAACAAAATCATTCAGGGATTTAATGAAGTTAAGGCAAAACTCAACGTTACTCCGGTTGCCATCAGCTTTTGTTTTCCAGGGCCCGCTGAGTATGAACTAGGCATTATCGGTGATCTTGAGAATCTCCCCACTTTTCGTGGCGGAGTGGCACTAGGCCCAATGCTCGAAGAAAAATTCGGCATTCCCGTGTTTATTAACAATGATGGCGATTTGTTTGCTTATGGTGAAGCTATTGCGGGATTATTGCCCGAAATCAACAGCCGCATCAGCAGCAGCAAAAGCCCAAAAACCTATCAAAATCTGCTTGGAGTTACCTTTGGTACCGGATACGGCGGCGGTATTGTAAGTCGCGGAGAACTTTTCCTTGGCGACAACTCGGCTCAGGGCGAAATCAACCGCATGAGAAACAAGTTGCACACCAATGCCAGTGTAGAGGAAAATGTGAGCATACGTGGCATAAAACGTATTTTTTGCCGCGAAACAAATCACGAATTTGACACATGCCCCGAACCACGCGAAATTTTTGAAATCGGAATGGGCTTACGCGAAGGCAACAAACAAGCTGCAACTACTGCATTTCACCGTATGGCTGAAGTAGCCGGAGATTCTATTGCAAACGCAATAACTATGATTGACGGACTTGTGGTTATTGGTGGCGGACTTGCAGGAGCGCATCCATTGTTCCTTCAACGCCTGGTTGATGAAATGAACAGCAATTTTACCACCATTGTTGGCACAGCACTCGATCGTATGGAAATCAAAGCTTTCAATCTTGAAGATGAAGCTGAATTTCAGAAATTTTACGAAGGCGATACCCGCGAAATCAGGATTCCTTTCAGCACCCGACGTATACAATATGACCCGATGAAAAGAATCGGAGTAGGCGTAAGCAGGCTCGGAACTTCAAAGGCTGTATCAATTGGCGCTTATGCTTTTGCATTGCACAAACTGGATAGCTAAAGCTCGCTCATAAAGCTTTCAGTTAAATTTTTATAATCCCGGTTATTCCCATAGCCGGGATTTTTTTAAATTGCCTCAGTGTATTATAGATTTATTCAGAAAATCATCAAAATTGCAGATTGAAGGCGTTGCATCTGCCCATACTCTCCTTGCTGAAGGAGATATTTTGGTATTGTACGGGCACAATGAAGACATATATATATTTGAATTCCTGACATTACTCCTATTTGACTACTTTTGCAGAACAAATAAGAGAGAGGTATGATTCTACTGAACATATTGGATTTTGCACTTCCTCTGGAAAATCCAGTGCTGAAATTTCTGGTTATACTGATCATTATACTGGCTGCTCCTATTCTTTTAAATAAACTCAAGATTCCCCATATTCTTGGACTTATCATTGCCGGAGCTATTATCGGGCCAAACGGGTTTAACCTCCTTATGCGCGATAGCAGTATTATTTTATCAGGGACAGCAGGTTTGTTGTACATTATGTTTCTGGCTGGACTGGAAATAGATCTGGCTGAATTTAAAAAAAACAGCAATAAAAGTCTGGTGTTCGGATTGTACACCTTTATAATCCCAATGACTCTTGGCACATTGTCAGGATTATATATTTTAAATCTTTCTGTTCTTGCATCGGTTTTGCTGGCCAGTATGTTTGCATCGCATACATTGATTGCTTACCCGATAATTGCCAAATTGGGAGTAACAAAAAATCGAGCTGTTAATATCTCCATCGGAGGTACAATGATAACAGACACGCTTGCTCTTCTGGTGCTGGCTGTTATCGTGGGCATGGCAACAGGCGAAGTAAACCAGGCATTCTGGACCAGACTCTCGATTTCCATCCTGGTTTTTGGCTTAATCGTCATGTTTCTTTTTCCAATAATAGGACGTTGGTTTCTGAAGCGATATCAGGACAATGTTTCCCAATATATTTTTGTGCTTGTTATGGTTTTTCTTGGCGCTGTGCTCGCTGAAGCAGCGGGCATTGAGGCAATTATCGGAGCATTTTTGTCGGGTCTGGCACTCAACCGGCTGATTCCATCTACTTCACCTTTAATGAATAGAATTGAATTCGTTGGTAACGCTGTTTTTATTCCGTTTTTTTTAATAGGTGTTGGAATGCTTGTCGATTACCGGGCATTCTTTACAGATTTTGAAACCATCAAAGTTGCTGCAGTAATGACAATAGTTGCAACTTCGGCCAAATACATAGCTGCCTGGCTCACACAAAAAACCTTCAATTATTCCATTGATGAGCGCCGGATAATCTTTGGATTGAGCAATGCACAGGCCGCAGCAACTCTTGCTGCTATTCTTGTTGCTTATAATGTAATAATTGGTGAAACAGAAAATGGTGAGCCTATCCGCTTATTGAATGAAAGCATTTTGAACGGTACAATCATAATGATTCTTATAACCTGCACCATTGCCTCTTTTGCAGCTCAAAAAGGGGGGAAAAACATTTCGCTGGCTGAATCATCTATTGCGGAAAGCGATGATAGTGTCAATAATGAAAGAATCTTAATTCCTATCAGTAATCCTGACACCATTGATGAATTAATTAACTTAAGTACAATAATAAAGTCAAAGGAAAATATCAATGGATTGTTTGCCCTTAAAATCATCAACAGTGAAAATGAATCTGATGTTAGTGCCAAAAAATTACTTGACAGGGCAGTAATCACTGCATCAGCCACAGATATAAAGTTAAATAAATTATTGCGGTATGATCTGAATATTGTCAATGGAATCACATCAGTTATTAAGGAACAAAAAATAACAGACTTAGTGCTGGGACTTCATGTAAAAAAAGGGATAACTGAATCCTTTCTTGGCAAATTAACCGAAGGGATATTGTCAAAATGCAATACAACTACGCTTGTATATAAGCCGGTACAACCAATTTCGACAATCAAAAATCATGTGGTTATTGTTCCTCAAAATGCCGAAAAAGAAATCGGATTTCCGTTCTGGCTTCTGAAAGTCTGGAATATTTCCAGAAATTCAGGCTCCAGACTGGTTTTCTATGCAAATGAAAATACCATCAAAGTCATAAAGGAAATTCAATCAAAACACCCGATTGATGCAGATTTTAAAATATTTGATGATTGGAATGATTTTCTGATTATTGCCCGTGATTTAAAAACAGATGATAACCTTATAATTGTGCTAAGCAGGGTGCATAAGCCATCGTATCACGAAAATATGATAAATATACCGTTCTACCTTAACAAATATTTTCAGTCAAATAGTTTTATTCTTGTTTATCCAATGCAAATTGGTGTAACTGACAATGAGACAATCGACCTTAATAATCCTTCCCTGCTAGAGCCAATTGAAAAGCTTGATGAAATCGGAAAAAATATTACAAGATTATTCCGACGGAAATAAAGTCCAAAACGCAACCAATAGCGAAGGTTCGCCTGATCATGTAAATAAGCATCTGAACGCAAATTATTTGTATCTTTGCAGCATCACAGTTTTGTTGAAAACATTGACCCTTCTTTTCAAGTGGATTTCTGCAGAACTATTTTATTCACCTCTGATTGCAGTAAATTAACCTAAACCCCATTCATGGCAAGATCACAACAAACCTGGAACAAAATCGAGAACGAGAAAAAAAAGCAAAAAAAGAAGAAAGATAAAGCGGCGAAAAAGCTCGAAAGATCAACCAATACCTCCGATGGCAACAGTCTCGACGACATGATGGCCTACGTTGATGAGTATGGTCGCATCTCCGATACACCACCAGATCCTACTGCTAAAAAAATCGTTATTAAAGTCGAAGATATTGAAGTTGGTGTAAGAAAAAAAGAAGACATGGATCCTGTGGATGAATTCAGAACAGGCATTGTAACCTTCTTTAATGATTCAAAAGGATTTGGCTTTATAAAGGATCTCCTCACAGGAGATAGTATATTTGTACACATCAAAGAACTGGCAGAACCTATTAAAGAAAACAATAAAGTAACTTTCAAAATTGAAAGAGGCCCTAAAGGTCTGAGCGCATTTGAAGTGAAAGTTGTAAGGTAAACCCGTTTCACATTTTCTGATTACCAGACTGTCGTAAAACACAGTAAATATATCCTACTGCAAGGCCCACGCTTTGCAGTTTTTGTTTTTAGGGTATATTCATCTGGCGCACTGGCAAATCTTATACGCTTTTCTAAGAATATTGTAAATCATAATCAGTTATTAGTCCGTTATTTTGCATGTACAATAATCCGTAAAGGATTGAAAAATTTATAATTATGAAAATTAACCACAATCTGGCTGTCAGCGAATCCGGGTTTCTGTTTAACCCGGGCACCGGTGAATCATTTACCGTAAATCCCATTGGTGCAGAGATTATTGCTATGCTCAGAAACGGGAAAAGCAGAACAGAAATTATCGATTCAATTACTCAGCTTTATCAGGTGGATCGCAATAGTTTTGAAAAGGATCTTCAGGACTTCAACGGGATTCTGAAAACTTACAATCTTCTCGAAAAAGATGAGTAGGCCAATCTATACCATAGCTGTCACCGGCCTTAATGCCATCGACAGCCCGGGCCCGGGAGTTGCTGTGATCAGAGGATTAAGAGAGGCCGCTTCGTTTGATGTTCGTATCATTGGTTTGGCTTATGAATCGCTGGAACCGGGAATTTACATGCATGACCTGGTTGACATTACTTACCTGATCCCCTATCCCACTGCCGGTGCCGACGCATTGTTGGAACGTTTATTATACATAAACAGCCACGAAAAGCTTGATATTATCATACCCAACTTCGATGCGGAGCTTTATTCATTTATGAAGCTTGAGGCGAAACTCCGCGATTCAGGCATTCACATGTTTCTTCCTACATTTCAACAGTTTGAAGAGCGTCACAAAGTGAACCTATCCACTTTCGGAAAAAAATATGGAATAGATGTTCCCGAGGGAATTGCTGTAAGTGATTCATCCGAAATTCACAAACACGCCGATAAACTTGATTTCCCTATGATGATCAAGGGGAAATGGTATGATGCATATGTTGCCTATAACATTGAACAAGCACGAACCTATTTCAATAAAATTGCTGCCAAATGGGGTCTGCCCGTAATCCTTCAGAAATTTGTTCATGGCACAGAGTACAATGTTACCGGTCTAGGCGATGGTGAAGGGAATGTAATTGCCGCAGTTCCGATGCGCAAACAATTTATCACCGACAAAGGTAAAGCCTGGGCGGGAATCAGTATTGATGATAAGAAACTGCTGGAACTGACAACCCGTTTTGTTAGTGCGACTAAATGGAGAGGCGGATTTGAACTTGAAATGATGAAATCGGGAGATGGCAAGTATTTTCTGATGGAAATCAATCCCAGAATTCCTGCATGGGTTTATCTGGCAGTCGGCGTAGGACAAAATATTCCCGAAGCACTGGCGCTGCTTGCATTGGGTCAAAAGCCTGAACCATACAAAACTTTTGATGTCGGTAAACTATTCATCCGTTATTCATGGGACATGATCGTTGACCGCAGCGAATTTGAGAATTTTTCAGTAAAAGGAGAACTTTAAATAATACAAGAATCATGGAAAAGAAACATTATGAACGTCCGCATATAGTCAGACTCGATGCAGGAATGCCTGGAAAATCCGGATTGAGAAGTGAACTACCTCCAACCACACACATTGATGGAGTTGCTGTTGCTGAACTTATTGAAAAATACGGATCGCCGCTTTTTGTACTTTCCGAGAAAACCATCAGAAATACTTATCAAAAAGCTTATAAAGCTTTTTCAACCCGATATCCTAAAGTGCAGTTTGCCTGGTCATACAAAACCAATTACCTGTCGGCGGTTTGCAATATCTTTCATCAGGAAGGATCGTGGGCCGAAGTAGTTTCGGGATTTGAATATGAGAAGGCCATTGCCAGCGGAGTTGATCCCAAAAAGATTATTTTCAATGGGCCTGCAAAAACGCGCGAAGAACTGGTTCTCGCCACTGAAAACGGATCACTTATTCATATTGATCATCTGGATGAATTGTACATGCTTGTTGAGGTAGCAGAATCTACCTCTCAAAAACCAAGAGTTGCAATCAGGGTGAATATGGATACCGGAATTTATCCCATGTGGGATCGGTTTGGATTTAATTATGAAAACGGTCAAGCCTGGGATGCCCTGAACAAAATAATGCATTCAGGCAAACTGGAACTGATGGGGCTTCATACTCATATCGGTACATTTATCATGAGTGCAAATGCCTATGCTGTTGCTGCATCAAAACTTGCCGAACTTGCCCGTTCGCTTCAGCAGAAATTCAACCATCAGCTTAAATACATCGATCTCGGCGGTGGATTTGCATCAAAAAACACCCTCAAAGGATCTTACCTTCCGGGAAGTGATACCAACCCAACGTTCAATGAGTATGCCGAAGCAATCAGCAGTGCATTGATAAACAGTCACTTTACACCAGGAGAGCTGCCTCTGCTGATTCTGGAAACAGGAAGGGCTTTAATTGATGAATCCGGGTATATTCTTTCCACAGTCATTGCAAACAAGCGCATGTCAGGAGGTCGCAGGGCAACCATTATTGATGCGGGTGTAAACCTGTTGTTTACTTCATTCTGGTATCAGCATCAGGTTACAGTGGCTCAGGGCACATCACAATACCGCGAGGATACATCGCTTTACGGACCGTTGTGCATGAATATTGACTGTATCCGCGAGAGTATCAACCTTCCGCTTCTCAATGTAAATGATCATGTTGTGATTCACAAAACCGGCGCATATAACTTAACACAGTGGATGCAGTTTATCCATCTCAGACCAAACGTGGTGTTGATCGATGAAAAAGGGGAAGTTCATATTGTAAGAGAAAAGGAAAAGCTTACAGATGTAAGCGGTTCGGAGCTTATTCCTGAACATCTTGTGAAAATAAATCAGAACTCTTGAACCACGCGTCTGATAGCATGAAAAGCAAAGTTTGGATTTGAGTTAATTCACAGATGAGACATTTTATGTCAACACAATAAATGCCAACTTAAAGTATTTGAATTTTGAATGTTAAAATTTCATACTTTTATGATCTCAATCAGGGCTGAATTCAAACCCAATGGCGGTAAAAGCGGGTTTTCATAAACAAAACTCAGGGCTCTGTGTTTTCACTGAATTGAACTGTCAATAAACATAAGGCTTGATGATACATTTTTCCGACAGGGCGATAGTTGAGGGGCTTAAGCTTAACAGCGATTATATCATCAAGCATGTTTATCAGGAGTTTTTTCCCACCATAAGATACCTGATAAAGAAAAATACAGGGAATGATGAAGATGCCGAAGATATTTTTCAGGAATCACTCATTGTTGTGTTGAAAAATGTTCAAAAAGAAGATTTTTACCTGACTTGTTCATTTCTCACTTACATGTATTCCATCAGCAGAAATCTATGGATGCAAAGACTTAAAGTAAAACGAAAGGGAGCCATTAATTTCGACCTGATCGAGCAGTTCTTCAATATTCCGGAAACCTCATCTGCTGAAACCGTTGAAGCAGAGCAAACAAAATACCGTATTTACCGTGAACACTTTAATGCCATGGAAAAGGATTGTCAACGTATTTTATTGCTTTCGCTTCAAAAATTTTCGTCAAAAGATATCGCCGAAACGATGGGTTACGGTTCTGAGAATTACGCTAAAACCAAAAAATACAACTGTAAGGAGCGGTTGAAAAAGGCCATCATGAGCGATCCCCGGATGAAAGATTTTGTAGATTAATTTTCCCATTAAACCCCTGTACCAGGCTAATTTTTATGCCAAAGGTTGTAACAATTCTGAACCAGATCTTCCGCAGCACCCTGAACAGCTATACCATGGTTTTTTTCTCGAAAAACCGATGGTTTGGTGCAATTCTTTTTGTGGTTACTTTTTTTGATCTTCATGCCGGTATTGCCGGTTTGGTCTCATTGATGACCGCCAATGCATTTGCATGGGCGCTGGGGCTGAACCGGGCAAGCATACTTTCCGGCTTTTATGGTTTCAATGCTTTACTCGTAGGATTGGGAATGGGAATATCATTCCAGCCAATGCCTCAGTTTTATGTTTTGCTGATATCCGTTGCTCTTGCTACTCTGTTTTTAACGCTGGCTTTTGAAGGTGTATTGGGAAAGTACGGACTTCCTTTTCTCACTTTTCCTTTTCTGATAGCATTGTGGCTGGCATCTCTTGCTGCACGCAATTATAGTTCTCTGCTTCAGGGCGAAGCAGGTATTTATACGTTGAATACTATATATGAAAGAGGTGGCTCTGTGACTATGGAAATTTACCATTGGTTTTCAGATGTTAACTGGCCCAATTTTATTAAAACCTATTTTAAGTCTCTGGGAGCTATATTTTTTCAATACCATCTTTTTGCCGGTTTGCTTATCGCAGCCGGTCTCCTGATATACTCACGTATCGCTTTTCTGCTATCTATCGTTGGTTTTGCTTCAGCCTGGGGATTTTATCTGCTTATCGGAGCCAATATGAATGAACTGAATTATGGCTTTATCGGCTTCAATCATATACTTACGGCCATCGCGATTGGCGGGTTTTTTATGGTGGCTTCGCGATGGTCCTTTCTATGGGTTATTCTTATAACTCCTATAATTTCAATCATTACCGGAGGATTTTCTGAACTTTTAAGTTCCTTGCAGTTGCCCGTTTACTCGCTGCCTTTTAACATTGTGGTTTTGCTCTTCTTATATGCCATGAAGTTCAGAGTGCGCATGCTTTTAAAGCCGGAGACAGTTGTTGTTCAATACTACTCTCCTGAAAAAAATCTTTATGTAGGACAAAACTCCAGGCAGCGATTTAAATATCGCGGATACCTGCCGATCAATTTGCCGTTTTATGGCACATGGACAGTAAATCAGGCACATAATGGCGAGCATACACATAAAGAAGAATGGCGCCATGCCTGGGATTTTGTTATAACCGATGAAAATGGAAAGGAATTTCAGGGAAACGGGCTGGAAACTTCTGATTATTATTGCTTCAATAAACCGGTAATTGCTCCTGCCGATGGATGGGTAGAAGAAATAGTGAATAATGTGCCCGACAATGCGATAGGCAATTCCAATCTCGACCAGAACTGGGGAAATACCATTGTAATCAGACACAGCGAATGGCTTTTTACCTCAATCTCCCATTTGGCATTCGGAAGTATAAAAGTTACTGCCGGAACCTGGGTTACCAAAGGACAGGTTTTGGCAACTTGCGGAAACTCCGGGCGATCTCCATATCCACACCTTCACTTTCAGTTACAATCTACTCCTTACATCGGATCACCAACGATCGATTACCCTATATCGCAATACATCAGTCTTTCAGGAAAACCCAGGCTCAAACATTACGAAGTACCGGTGCTGGGCGAACAAATCAGCAATATTGTTCAGGAACCCGCACTGAAAAAAGCTTTTCACTTTGTTCCCGGTCAAAATATTGATTTTGTTTGCATTACTGATGATGCTTATTCAGGCCGGTGGAAGGTTGTGGTTGATGTCTATAAAAACCAGTATCTCGAAGACCAGAAAACAGAGGCAAAAGCATTTTTCCATATGGATGGGTCACTTTTCTTTTTCAACCATTACGAAGGTTCACAAAAATGCATGTTGTATTACTTTTATCTGGCAGCTTATAAAGTGCCACTTGCTCATTATGATGACATTAATGTCACCGACGTATTTCCACCCTCGTCTTTTTCATCTTCTCCACTGCGGCTGTTGCAGGATATTGTTGCTCCGTTCCGGATATTTATAAACCCGGTATATCAGCTTGGTTTCCACGAGCTGACTGAAGACTTCAATGGAAACAGGGTGGTACTGGCTTCACGCTGCTACCTTAAGATCGCTGGCTTTGATAGCCTTGATTACAGGTTTATAATTGAAATTTCTTCCGATAAATTGCAATCGTTCGGCATTACTTCGAAAACCTTCAATGCAAAAGTGAACTTTACAAAATCCTGAAGTTTATGCCGAAATCCGTAAAGTTTTTATGTTGTCTTCTATTTGTCACTGGCATAACGCTATGCGCGAAAGGTGAAAAAATGAGCATCGGGGAATACGAGAGTCTTACTTACCGGCTTTACACCGAACAAAAATGGGATAGCCTGCTGCTGGTTGGCGAAAGAGCCATTTCTGAAGGTCATGACTATTTTTACATGAGAGCCAGAGTGGGGATTGCAGCCTTTGAACTTCAAAAATACATCAGAGCTTCAATACACTTCGAAGCTGCACTTGACTTCAACAGCAACGACAAGTTTGTTTCAGGGGTGCTTTACCATGCCTATATGTATAGCGGACGTGTAGATGAAGCGCGTATTTTTCTGAGCACATTGCCACCTTCATTGGCAAAATCGATATCTACTGCTCCCGGCAAACCTATGATATATCTGGAGACCGGACCAGCCATTTCTGATCATGTTAAGCAATTCGAAACATCGAGGCAAACCGGAAGCGGACTTTATTCAGAAGCTTACCTGAACAAAAACTCGTATTATTTTCTGGCTGGAACCGTTTTGCCGGTTGGTTATAAATTTTCGGTAAATGCGGCATTCGCCAAATTGAATTTTAATAAAACCCGGAGGGTTGACATCAGATATATTGATTCTTTAAGCGGAGATTATGCGGTTTCGCAAATGGAAGCTTACCTCTCCCCATCATTCCTGCCGGGAAACGGAAAATTCAGAATTAGTCCTGCCTTCAGGCTCTCCAACGTTAGCCTGGAGAATCCGCTCAGCAGCGATGATTCAATTGTTCAAAAGATGATCGGCTCCCCGGGAACGACATCTTATAACGATATTGGCTTTGGAGGAGAAATCAGTTATCTGGCACCATTTTGGGTAACTACTGTTGGCTTATGGTCGCTGCGGGTGGACGATTCGAAATATACTCAGGCTGGTGCTTCTTTTTTTGTCAGGCCACTTGGAAACCTTAATCTTTACACAAATACTGCTCTTACTTTGAAAATATCACAAGGCACCAAACAATATATTTTCAATCAGTTGGTAGGCGGTAAATTATTTGGAAAGGTATGGGGCGAAGCATTT
>DHVX01000046.1 GCA_002412885.1 Bacteroidales bacterium UBA5197 | reverse complement strand
CAGCGCAACCTTCACCATTGTTGATACACAGGCTCCGGAAATTATTTGTCCTCAGAACATCGTGGCTGAGACAGAACCTGGCATGTGTGGTGCTTGGATAGTAGTACCTGTTCCCGTTGTTAATGATGATTGTGGTAATGTTACCCTGGTTAATAATCTAAATGGAACAGCCAATGCTACCGGCTCATTCCCTGTAGGTGTAACAACCATAATATGGACAGCTACCGACGAATGCGGACATGTTTCTACATGCAGCATGACCATTACAATCAATGACAATGAAGATCCGCATATCATTTGTCCTCAGCACATAACCGTGAACAACGATCCGGGAGTATGTGAAGCATATGTTGTGGTGCCTCAGCCAATCGTGAGTGACAACTGCCAAATTCGTACAATCACCAACACTTATACCCAGACCGATAATGCATCTGCAATTTATCCGGTAGGTACAACAATAGTTTGGTGGACAGTTGTCGATATGTCTGGCAATTCAAGCAGTTGCTTCATGAATGTTACAGTAATTGACAATGAAGCACCTGTTATTATTTGCCCTGAGAGCATTGTGGTAAATACCGATCCTGGTGTATGCGAAGCCAATGTTACTGTTCCTCAGCCTGAGGTCTCTGACAACTGCGGAATAGCAAGTGTTGTCAACAGCTTTAACGGAACAGCTGATGCAAGTGGCATCTATCCTGTTGGAACTACTACCATAAACTGGATTGTTACCGATATCCACGGTCTGACAGCAGAATGCAGCATGACTGTTACTGTAACTGATAACGAAGCACCGGTGATTATCTGTCCTGAAAGCATTGCGGTAAATACCGATCCTGGTGTATGCGAAGCCAATGTTACTGTTCCTCAGCCAGAGGTATCAGACAACTGCGGAATAGCAAGCATTGTTAACAGCTTTAACGGAACAGCTGATGCAAGCGGCATCTATCCGGAGGGTATCACCACCATAACCTGGATAGTAACAGATATACACGGACTTACTGCTGAATGCACGATGACCGTTACTGTTACCGATAACGAAGCACCGGCTATCATCTGTCCTGAGAATGTAGCAGTCAATACCGATCCTGGTGTTTGTGAAGCTTACGTTACAGTCCCTCAGCCAGAAGTTTCTGACAACTGCGGCATAGAAAGCGTTGTAAATAGTTATAACGGAAGTGCCGACGCCAGTGGTGTTTATCCGGTTGGAGTAACAAACATTTCATGGACCGTTACCGATATTCATGGACTGACAGCAATCTGTGAGATGACTGTTGTTGTTACCGATAATGAACTTCCAATGATAGAATGTCCTGAGGATATTACTGTTGTTGCAGGCTCTGATTGTAATGCCATGGTTGAAATTCCTGAGCCTGTTGTTTCTGATAATTGCGGCATTGAAAATGTAATTAACAGTTTCAATGGAAGCGGAAATGCAAGTGGAATTTACCCAGTGGGCGTACACAACATCGCATGGACAGTTACTGATATTCACGGAAATACTGCAATCTGCGAAATGCAGGTGACTGTAGTTGCAGGACCTGTAGCAGTTGATGATTATGCAACTACCGACATGAATATGCCTGTAAGTATTGCCGTTCTCATCAACGATACAGACTGCGACAACAACATTGATCCCACAACAGTCACTGTTATCAGTAATCCTGCCAATGGCTTCACCATGGTTGATTCTCAGAACGGAAGCATACTTTATACTCCGAATGCCGGATTCTTTGGTACCGATGTATTTGTTTACCGTGTATGCGATTTAAGTGGATTGTGCGACGAGGCCAACGTAACCATCACAATTGAAGGCGAAGATCCTCCATTGCCAATCTTCCTCGTTGCTTTAAACGATAGGGATACTACGCTTGTTAATACTGCTCGTCTGATTTTTAATCTTAACAACGACTATATTCCTACTGGAATTAACGCGGCCATTAAGATTCTGACACCTCCTTCAAACGGAAGTATTGAATTGCATTCGGACATGACTGTGACTTACACACCTGATCTGGACTTCACCGGTATTGATGAATATACCTACGTTCTTTATGATTTGAACGAAATTGCAATCTCTGACACAGCAAAATCAGTAATTGTAATTGTGCCTGACGATGGTCGTGAAGGTATTGTAATCTATAACGGAATAACACCAAACGGCGATGGAAGAAACGATACCTGGGTTATTGATGGTATTGAAGAATATCCTGACAATGAAGTGTTGATTTTCAATCGCTGGAGCGACCAGTTAAGGGAGTTCACAGGCTACAACAACAGCAGTGTGGTATGGGATGGCACCAACAGGTATGGAAAGAAACTTCCTGATGGAACCTATTACTACATAGTGAAAATAAGGTCACTGAATGAAATATACACCGGATGGGTAATCATTCATGGCAGTAATAATTAAAAATTGAGGAGTCTGGCTGATAAGGTGAAAAACACTCGCCTTATCAGCCAGAGTTTCCGCAAGAATCAAGATACCAATTGAGAAGAATCAAGAAACCTATAACAGCCAACACAATGAAAAAGTCAATCATCATCATAGGACTATTCCTGCTAACCATAGCTGCTTCTGCACAGCGAGATGCCTTGTATAGCCAGTTTATGTTCAACAGGCTGGTAATAAACCCTGCTTATTCAGGCAGCCGGGATGTTCTAACCATGACCCTGCTTAATCGCTACCAATGGGTCGGATTTGGCGATGGAGCTCCCCGGACACTTACATTCAGCGCTCATTCGCCCATGCGAAACGAAAATGTTGCTTTGGGAATGTATGTTTATGCTGACCAGACGGGACCTTTCACCGATGTTGGTTTTATGGGCAACTATGCATACAGGGTAAGGTTGCTAAACGGAATCCTGTCTCTCGGGCTTCAGGCTGGCTTCAACCAGGTTAATGTGGATTGGGATGCTGTTGAAATGCGCGATGGCGATGATCCTGTCAGCTTAAGCCGTCCCAAGAATAAAATACAACCTGATGCCAACTTCGGAATTTACTACTATACGAAATCATATTATCTTGGTGTATCATCCAAACAATTGTTTGAGAGTCAATATGGCAAGGTTGATTTCGAAGATGGACTCAGCACCTATGCAACCCTTGCACGTCATTTTTACGGAATTGCCGGCGCTGCTATCCCTCTGACCGACTTCGTTGTTTTCAGACCGGGACTTATGTTCAAGTACACAGAGAGTGCACCGCTGAACGTGGATATCAATGCAAGTTTCCTTTTCAATGATATTTTCTGGCTCGGGGCTTCATACCGAACAAACCGCAATGCCATTACTACTAAAAATGCCCTCGTCTTTATGATTGAGTTGAATCTTAGCGAGAACTGGAGACTCGGTTATTCATACGACACCTACCTTACCGAAATGAAAACCCATCAGCAGGGATCGCATGAGATCATGATTTCACATGATATTAACCTGTTTAAACCAAGGATGTTAACTCCACGGTATTTCTAGGTTTCGTAAAATGATTTTTTCAGGAAGTTTAAAGACTAATGTTATGAGAACAAAATATGTGGTTTTATTGATTGTTGCTTTGCTGATCGGGGGAACTCAGGGGTTTGCTCAGAAAGCCAAAGCTGACAGATTATTTGCTGCTTTTAACTACTCCAAAGCGATTCCGTATTACGAAAAGCTCGCTTCAAAAAACAACCGGCATGCAGCCTATGCTATGCAGCGTCTGGGAGATTGCCATCGGCTTGCCGGTAATTTTGAAGAGTCTGCGCGATGGTATAGCAATGCAACGGTTATAGATACAACCAATGCAGATCTCTTTTTTAACTACGCACAAAGTTTGCGAAGCATCGGTAAATATGAAGAGGCTGCTGAACAGTTTCTGAGGTACGCAGTTTTGAAGCCAGGCGATCCAAGGGGTGAGCTTTTTGCAAGATATAGCCGCGAAGTAAATAAATGGACTGAGCCGGAATTTGAGTATGAGCTCATCAATGCGGAGGCGATAAATACTAGCTATGCTGACTTTTCTCCTGTTTATGCAAAGGACGGAGTAATATTTACCAGCGATCGTATGGCCCGTACTGGTGAAAAAAGATATGGATGGACAGGGGCATATTATCTCGATCTGTTTTATTCTCAGCTTAAAAAAGAGGAAGGCAAGGAATACTCAGAACCCGGCGCACCTTCGCTTTATTCAGCAGGACTGAGTCAGGCATATCATGATGGGCCGGCAACTTTCTCGTCCGACTTCAAAACTGTATATTTTACCAGAGTTACCCGTAAAATTGGAGAAATTGATTCTACACGCTATTATACCAATAAACTGAAAATATATTCAAGCAAGTACCTTGAAGAAAATAAATGGAGCGATCCAGAACCTTTCTTCCTGAATAGCGATTCTTATTCTGTCGGGCATCCTGCATTGACCGTTGATGGAAAAACCCTCTATTTTGTTTCTGATATGCCTGGCGGACAAGGCGGCACCGATATATACAAGGTCAATAAAACTGACGAAGGCTGGGGTCCCGCCGAAAATCTGGGATCAAATATCAATACGTTTGGTAATGAGATGTTCCCATACATCCACAAAGACAAAGTTTTATATTTTTCTTCTGATGGTCACCCTGGATTGGGTAGCCTCGATGTTTTTATGTCCAGTATTGATGGCAGCAACTATGGGAAGCCTGAAAATATGAAGGCTCCGGTTAACTCTCCGGCCGATGACTTTGGAATTGTGATCAATGATAATGACAGGGAAGGAATGATCAGCTCAAACCGCCCGGGAGGCAAAGGCGATGATGATATTTATTTGATTACCATTAAAGAAAGACTCCCCGATTCGGTTCTGATATCCGGACTAGTGAAAGATCGTGAGTCTCTTGAAGTGCTCCGAAACAGCACCGTTTTTGCATGGAATCTGCAAGCTGATGAAATAGTTATCCTGAAAACCGACGATAAAGGTTATTATGAAATCTGGGCCAAACGAGGATCTTCCTTTGTCATGAAGGGAATGAAAAATGGTTTCTCACCTGATTGCCTGAGTCTTGCTATTGATCCGAAGGCCAAAGAAACTACCGCAGAGAACCGCGATTTGCTCCTGGGTAAGTATAAAGTAGATCAGATATTCCGACTGGAAAACATCTATTATGATTTTGATAAGTGGAACATACGGGCAGATGCTTCTGTTGAGTTAGATAAAGTGGTTGCTTTTTTGAATGAAAACCCTGATATTATTGTTGAATTGGGTTCACATACCGATTCCAGAGGAAGTTTTAAATACAATGAACGACTATCAGAACGCAGAGCCCAGTCAGCTGTGGAATATATCGTCCTGAATGGAATTTCAAACAAGCGAATTACTGCAAAAGGATATGGCGAATATCAACTGGTTAATCGTTGTTCTGATGGTGTTAAATGCTCTGATGAAGAGCATCAGGATAACCGTCGTACAGAGGTGAAGATAACCGGTGTGATCGAGTCGGAAGATGCCAAAGTTGAACAACCTCTTGATGTGTATAAGAAAGGTCAGAAATTGGGAATATCAGACTTTAAGGATGACTTTTTCAATATCTGCACAGATTCACAAAAACCTCTGTAATTCTGATGTTTAGTGAACTAATTTTTGGATTAAATGTTAATTATTTATTAGTTTAATTTGCCCCCTTAGTTTCCTTTATATTTGTTTTCCAGCAGCAGGGTCTGATTTCAGGCTCTGCTGCCATTTTACGGACTATCCTCATCAAAGGAGTATGTGTTTTGGAATCGTTATATTTCTTAGTCACAAGGACATAGTTTCATTCATTTTCTTCTTACTGCCAGAAGCCGGGTTTAAGTCATGTCTGTGCTTTTTTATTTTGGCCTTTATCAATATTGATGATTGTGTTTATCATTGTTCATGGAATTGTTTAATGCAATTATTGAGTATTTGCCAGAGGCTAAATCATTTGTCCAAACCTCGCTATCAGAAGTGTCATTTCAGTGATGTGTGAGATGTAATACTTTCCTTCATAACGAAGTTAACTCCGGCAGCTATTATACCAGAAGAATGTGTGAAGTGTTGAAATGAAAAGGCCCGAAAATTGCTTTTCGGGCCTTTAAAAAATTTAATGAGTTTGATTAACCTGCCAATGTGAACTTAATAGGCATGTTAAACTGCACGCGTACTGGTTTTCCCCTTTGTTTTCCGGGGCTCCATCTTGGCATAGCTTTTATAACACGAATGGCTTCTTCGTCGCATCCTCCGCCGATTCCGCGAAGAACCCTGACGTCGGTAACAGCACCATCGCGTTCAACTACGAAAGTTACGTAAACAGTACCCTGAATGCTGCTTTCGCGGGCCATTTGGGGATACTTAATGTTGTTGGTTAAGAAACGGATGCGGGCTTCGTCACCACCAGGAAAACTGGGGGATGTTTCAACAACTGTAAAAATCTCTGTTTCCGCTACCTCTTCCTCTTCAGTAACAGCCGGAGGAACATAAGTAGGGATTTCAGTTAACTGATTGGCTTCAGCATCGATCATAAAATCATCATCTACCTCAACATCATCCTGAACGATGTTGATAAGTGTGGTAGTTGGAGGTGGGGCCGGAGGTGGAGGAGGCTTGTTCTGTTGGGTAATTTCAATGAGATCATCCTCAACAGCTTCAGCTGTGCGACCGGTCATGTCAAACTGAACTTTGTCGTACGACTTCCATTCAAAAGCTACAAGCATAGCAGAAAGGGCAACAATCAGTCCGATCTGAACAAAAAGCGCACGCTTTGTCTCGAGGTCAGCTTTCGGGGTTTTCTTTGCTTCCATATGGTTAATGATATTTTTTTTTGCAAAAAATTCTGCTTCACAGGCAGACCGCTAAATTAAATAATTTTTTCATTGGTTTTTTACTTTTTCCATTTTTTAATATTTGGAAAGGTAAAAAGCAGGAAACCAGTAACAATGCCAGCGAAATTGGCAATAAAATCATAAAAATTGCCATCTCTTTTTATAGGCAGTTGCCATTGCAACAATTCGGTGATTAATGCTATGCCAATACAAAATGCAGCAGCAATCACATGTATATAACGTCTGTTATATCTGAAATATTGCTTTTCAAGACCTGATAGCAACAAGTAACTCAATCCGGCAAATAAACAGATATGAATTAGTTTATCGGCTGAAAACAAACTCCACAAACCCGAAACTTTAGGAAAATAGTTGCCCGGAAACAGGGTTAATACGAATATTCCCCCAAGCCAAACTATTGCAGGCCACAGGTTTTTGATAAATTGTGGAATCTCCGGATCAGTCCGTATTTTTCTTTCAGGCACCAATCAGTTCGCCGTATTCTGCTGCATCGAGAAGGCTTTCAAACTCAGCCGGATTGCTCATTTTTACCTTTACGATCCAACCTTCTCCGTAAGGGTCTTTATTGATCTGCTCAGGAGCGCCATTCAGGGTTTCGTTGAATTCCAGAATTTCTCCTGAAACTGGCAGATAAAGGTCGCTCACGGTTTTAACGGCTTCAATGGTACCGAATGTCTCTCCTGCCTCAAGGGTTTCGCCAACAGTTTCAACTTCAACAAATACAATGTCGCCCAACTCTGATTGTGCATGTTCGGTTACGCCTATCAAAGCGATTTCACCTTCTGCTTTAATCCATTCGTGTTCTTTTGTGTACCTGAGATTGCCTGGAATGTTCATGATATAAGGTTTTTTAATGATTTCGTTAAAGCGTCAAAATTAGTAAAACCCTTGTGATTTCAAACGAATTTGAGAATTAATTATCAACCTACCTGAGCAGAATCTAATTTTGAAGTGTTGGCAAATCAAGTATTTTTTATTCGCCCCCTTCGGAGACGCCCTTTCAGGTGCATCAAAATAAAAATTACCGCAATTTGCGGGCAAAGCGGATCTGAATAAAATCACTACTTTTACCAATGAGCTCAGCAATAATATTTAAGAGTAAAAGAATGCTAAATTTCAGGCAGAACCTTCATATTTTGTAATTATGTGTACAATTGCGGTTTACAGCATTAAAGGCGGGGTTGGGAAAACAGCCACTGCTGTCAATCTTGCTGCTCTTGCAGCGTTGAGTGGTGAAAAAGCACTGCTGATTGATCTCGATCCTCAGGCATCCTCAACTTTTTATCTGAAGGTTAAACCAAAAATAAAAACTACCGTTAAGAAATTGCTCAAAGGAAAATCGTTGGTGGAGGATAGCATAAAAGCGACTTCGCTGGTGCACCTTGATATTTTCCCGGCCACCTTTGCGTTTCGAGAGACCGAGCAGATTCTTGTCAACATGAAGAAGCCTGAGAACCGGATAATGCATATTCTTGAGCAGGTAAAAGACAGCTATAAATGGATTTTTATCGACTGCCCTCCCGGTATATCATTATTGTCAACAAGCATTTTTAATGCAACTGACATTCTACTGCTTCCTGTTGTTCCTACTACCTTATCGGTCCGCACGCACGAGGATCTTATGAAATATCTTGAAGACCATCCCTTAAGGAAGAAAAGCAAAGCTTTGGCTTTCTTCTCCATGGTTGATCGGCGAAAGAATCTTCAAAAAATCATTCTTGAAGAATGGGCAGAAACCCAGTCAGGTTTTTGCGAAGCAGTTATTCCATATTTGAGCGATGTGGAACGTATGGGGCAGTTCAGAAAACCTGTGGTTGAATTCCGACCCGGATCTGATGCTTCAAAAGCCTTTGAAAATCTTTGGGCAGAAATAAAAAAGGCTGCCCTTGAAATGAGCAGCCGTAAAAAGTAAAATCGTTCTCGTTTTTATTGAGCCAGTGTAAATCGCAATGTTACACCTGCATTGGTTGTAGAATTCGGGAATTGCGATGAAACAAATGGATTGGTTATGGTTTTGTCGAAGAATAACCTCAGATTAAATCGCTGATTGATCATGTAGTCGGCCGACGAGTTGATCGAAATTATTCTGTTTCCGGTTGAAATCTGATTGATCTCTTCATCCAGCCTGCGAAGTATGGTTTTGTTTTCGCGCACCGAAAGGTCGAGTTTTACATTCAGATCACTCTTTAGTTGCTGCTTTTTTCCTCCGCTTGACATGTTCAGTTTCACATCCTTGAAACGATAACCCATTCCAACAATAAATTCATTTCCTGAGACTTCAGTTACCTGATTATTTACGAAACTAAGCGAAAGGCTTCGTGATTTTCTGATTTCTATTCTCGAAAGCAGACTGTTGTTCCAGGTAATATCAAGGTTGATCAACGGACTGAATTGCTCGGTAATGGTAATGATTTCAATGCGGTTCTGAGGAATGAAATTACCTGCAGCATCAAATCCGGCAGGGAATCCGAGATTTTCAAGGAAATCAACATTTGAAATGTAATTACCAACCGAATAGGTTGATCTGTATGAATGTGAAATGGTAAGCTGTTTAAGGTATTTTTTGAAGAACTCGAGTTTCGATAATCCTGAATAGGAGAACCTCCAGTTTGGAATTGGGATCTTCGGGAAAGGAGAAAGGCTTGTTTTCGTAGGGTCATTGCCGGTATATGCAGCCAGAAAAGCAGGAATAAGAACATCCTGTGAAGTTGCGCTATAGCCGCCCGGAAATCCAGTGCTGTCAATGCTACCCGTATTTGGATTTAATGCCGCAAGTCTGTTTGCTATTATTAATCGGTTATCTTTAAAATCTTCAAAAACAGGCGAAATATTCTCCTCTCCGTTTTTCTTGAACGCTGTTTTAAGCGTGAAGAACGACATGCTGAATGAACCGCGATCCTGCGGAGATGAAGTAGTAAAGTCCCCCGCCGCATTTGCTTTGAAATACTCCTGATGACCAAACGACTCTGTTTTGTCGGCAGTAAATTCAATACGAAACTCAGGGAAGGGCTCATAGGTAGCCCTGGCAGTCAGGTTTTTGGTCAGCCGGGTAACATAGGCTGCATTCAGTAACGTGTCTGAAGTGATCCATCCGTTTCTGACAGCATCCAGACGTATATCTTCCTGGCTTCCGAATGCAAATCCAAGTCCGGGAGCCATACCGTTTAGTCTGTTGCCCAGAATGTCGGGTTGAGGCATAAATCCGGGCAACAAGGTACCTTGCGATTCGGTATAATTAAACTGCAGATCTTTGAATCCAATGATGAGTTTTACAACACCGATTCCCAGAATTTTAGCAATCTGAGGAGATTTCTTTTCAACCTTTGTTGTATCAGAAAGAGCATCCTTGGGCTCCTCCTTTTGCTGAGGTGCCATTCGGCCTCCGGGTCCTTGTCGTGGTGGTGTTTGTCCGCGGGCGGGTTGCGTGAGCTTCCTGAGGAATGCTGATTTATTATAAAGATTGCTCAGTCTGGCATTTCCATTGATGTTGATGGTATTGCTGTTTTCAATGGTATTTCCCATTATTGCCTGAATTGATCTCGGCGATGCCTCCCATCGGAATGTGCTTGCATAGCGGGTATTCAGGTTAATCCAGTTCAGAATCGGTATTTTGTTGATAGGCACAATGTAGTTCAGGTTCATGTTTTGGGTAAACCTGTTCATGCTTCCGAAATTGAGAACCTCATCCCATATGGAGTCGCGTTTGGCCTGATATCCGTCGTCGGTTCTGCTGATTCTTCCGGGAGGTTCGGTTACGTAAGCATTCGCATTGGCATTGTACTCAAGTTTGAGCGATTGAGCAATATCGTACTTCAGATCGAACAGGCGATTCCAATCCCAGGTCTTGGTATAAGTAGGTTCCAGTATAATCAGTGCTTCGCTCTTGTTTCTGAGCAGGCGTTCATTGTACTGCCTGTTCATGTCTGTGCGGAATGCAAACATCTTCGGCATATAGTAAAAATTGAAATCTTTCACTATAGCCAGTGATTTCTTTTGCAGGAATTTCACATTCTGGAGAGGCTTGACCGGTTTGGGATTGTATATAAAGTTATATCCTACACCTCCACGGTATTGCTTACGGCTATCGTATTCCAGGTCAACATTTTTGTGGTAGATCTCAGAATACGCATAAGTAAAATCGAAGTTTTCAATGCTGTAAATCCGGTTTTTGCCCTGAGCGCCCATCTTTTCTTTGCGCATATTCACAAAGTTAATGTTGGTGCGGCGGGTAAGGTCCTGCACTTTATTTCTGACTGAATCCTTTTCAGATTTATTCAGGTCATTAATTACCTCTTTGAAGAGGATATCAGGGTCAAGCGGATTGTATTTGGGGGTCATGCGCATTTCGGAGTAGTCAACGTGCATCGGAATTTTTATGCCAGCCTTCTCAGGGAAGAATTTTCCAAGCTGAAGATTGGTTGCAACATCAAACTGGCTGATCGCTTCCTGTGATCGTTCTCCTACTTTCTTCTCTATACTTCCAAAACCTGGGGTTGAATAGCTTCCTGAAACAACCACGTTTCCGAGGTCAGCCAGATTGGCGGCCATTCGTGCAGTGGCTGCAAAACCACTGGTTTCGTCAAAATCAGTAAGACGCAATTCGTTTACCCAGATTTCTGCACATTTATTTTCACCATCATCGTTATCGGTGATGTATTGTTTTTTTGGATTTCTGACACCAATCATAAAAGCTTTCACGTCACTCAGACTGGGCATACCCACAACAGTGATTTTGTTTTCGCCGTCAAATACTTCGTAAGGAGTGAAGACAGAAACCATTGACCCGGTAGTTCCCATGACTTCATTACGCTGTTGTTTGGCTTTAACAAGTTTTGAAAGTTCAATATCCATGCGGTTGGCATCAGGCCATATCAATCTTGAATTGGAAACAGAAGTGAACCAAGGGGTAAATTCCACAGGAACTTCGTACTCATAATAATTTTCGGTAAAGTCAGATCCAATCCGGATAAATACCGTTACATCTCCTTTTTTCAACTCCTGAGTTTCAATTGATTTCTCAGCATGAATGTACATTTTCAGACGTTTATACTGCCTGAAGTCGAAATCTGTTGTTTTGTAGGTTCCTCGTGCATCACCATCAAGCAAGTTGCAGACCTTCAGTACCATAGCTTGCTCATTAAGCCTCTGGTAATTGGTGGTCCCAACATTAATCTCACGTTCAATATCCGGAGGCAAAACATACGGTATAGGCGAACGGCTTCCATTTTCCTCGATACTTACTGTTGAAATATCGAATGCTGTCTGGCTTTGATTCGGATCAGGAATATATTCTCCCGGAGCAAGCAGGTTGCTGTAATACTTTCTCCATTCTCCTCTTACCAGTTCAAGGGTGGCAAACCTTAACACTACTTCTTCTTCAAAATCCTTGAGGAACATTCTGATAAAACGAATGCTTTTAAAATCCTGGATATTACCAACTACAACATCGGGGCTTTGAACCGGAATTTTAAACTGATACCATTTTACACTACCTCTTTTCCCGTTCTCTAAAGGAATGTCGTTAGCGGTATATATATCAGTGATATAATTCTCGCCGACATTCATTTTTTCAGGAGCCAGATTGACTTTATACTGGAAATAACGTTCCTGTTCATTCAACGTATTGTCGCGGTTGATGTCTTCAACATTAGGCAGGGTAGTTGCCTGAGTCTGGAAGTTCTCATTGGATTGTTCAGTAGCCGGTGAGTTTCCTTCAGCACCGTTATACATTTTATACCGTTCAATCACACTGCCGTATTTAGGATCTGCATCATAATCCGATCCGCGGAAGAAGTGGTAATTATCCGCTGAAGGGTCGTTAAAAGCCTGTAAATATGCTTCTGATGCAGTGCTGTATTGATTGGCAATTACCTGCAGATAGTTGTCGTTGAAAAAACTACGTTCATCTTCATCACTCAGTCCGTCATATCCTACATCCTGAAATGGTCTGGCTGCAATATCATTATCAAATGCATTGACCAGAGCCTGAAGCGTCGGTACTCTTCCCCAGATAGTTGTATCAACATTTTTAACTTCGGCAGATGTGGGAAGTCCGTTTTCGTAGCTCTTACGGCCATCGCGTAAAATATCTTCCGAAACATCACCAAGATTGAAATAAAGGTCTCCTCCTTTGTGGTTTTCTACCTCAGAGAACGGATCCATCAGCCAGAATTCGATATACTCCACATTTGCGGCTTCAAAGTCAGTGGATTCAATCCTTCTCATAATACCACCCCAGCGGCTGCGTGGAAAGATCAGCGATCCTGTTTCAGAGAGTCCGCGTGATACGCCCGTAGGAAGCACATCATAATTATAAGGTCCTCGCTCTTCGGGGAAGAAAGTCAGGTTGAGAATTGGCAGATTCATTGGCTGACCATTTGGAGGGTCAGAATTGGGGAATATTTCGCTTTCGCGGATCAACCTTACTGAATTTCTGGAAAGCTCATCTTTAGAGATGTTCTTCGGCCGAAGGTTGCTGTTTCGGTCATAAAACAGCGGATCAATGGTGTACCATGCAAGTTTTGCCCTGTTGAATCCGTATGCCAATCCAGTGCCCTGGGCTGCTTCAGGAAACATGTCTCTGCTTGTCTGTCCCTGAGGTGTACTTGCCAGAAACCAGGTGCCAACATTTTTCAGATCAATCGATGATTTCGCTCCTTCAAAGTCATCAATATAGGATGTGCCCGTTTTTCCTACCGCTTTTGAATGGCCTGGAATAAAATGTGCAAATTCACCATTAAACTGAATGCGCGAAGGGGTTTTGGTGCTGTAGAACGGCAGTTTGTCAACAAGGCGGGTAAGCATCATCGACTCGGTCTGATAGTTGACATTCATTCCCCACATGGTGTTGGAAATGGGTTCCTGTCCGAAATTGGTTTTCTGAGTCAATGGTCTTTCGTGAAGATTGATCAGCGTAGCGCCTACAATAAGATCTTTATTTATTTTGTAATCAACATTCAAGCCCATCATGGTCTGGGTTTGCAGGTTAAAGGTGGCATTGTTTTCAAGTGAAATGCTTACCGGTGTTCCTGAGTTGAGGATGCCTTCATTGATAATTTTAACACGACCAAGGGTGTAATCAACGGTATAGTCCACATTTTCGGTGAGCGGTATTCCTCCTGCGGTTACCCTTACCGATCCCTGAGGAACGTTGAGGGCATTGAGCGATATCTCCGATCCGGCTGTAGATTTGTATTGTCCCTCCAGAAGGTAGCGGTTCTTGTCAGGATACTGCTGTGCGCCGCTCTTGGTCAGGGTATAAAGAGAATCGTAGCAATATTTATCGGCAAGTTCCTTGTTGTCGAGTTTGTTTCTGAGGTAACTTCCGAATGGTTCCCTCACAGTAAAGAATACACGACCATTTGACGATTGAATAGTACCTCCCTGTCGGGCTGCATTGTCGATAAAGTCAAAAATACCGTCATGCGGTGGATTTTGCTGCGGGTCAAGGTTATCGAAATTAAATATCCTGAGTAAAGGAACACCTTTTATCCCGGGAGGGCCTTCGGTAAAGTATCCGGTTGGCACAGTGTTCTCGTTTCCGGAATATAGAATGTTCAGTATAAAATCTTCGCGGTTAAGCTGAAAAGCGCCAATGTTGTAAACGTTTTTCATCATCAGTTTCCACATTGGAATTTTCGTGTTCAATGCAGTGCTTTTTAAAAGCTTAACCATCAGTGTTTGAGGTGAGCTTATGCCCTGATCTGAAAATTCTCCAACCTGATATATTTTATCCTGTCCGATAACTGTGTATTGAAATGCAACAGCAAGAACCTGGTCGGGATTCATGGTGCTGTTGAGCGATATAAAACCCATTTTTGAATTGAAAGTGTACTCGCTGGCATTCAGTCTGCGGGCATTTTCAACCTTTTCAAAGTCGGTACCTGAAATGTATCCGAATGGAGAACCTGTCAGGTATTGGGTTACCTCGTTGATATTCCGGATGCGGGTAGTGTCGAATCTGGAAATCAGATTATTTGAAGTATTATCAGGATATCCTGGTGCTCCCGGGGTAGGACTGATGGTTTGGTTGTGAGGAAGCCGCTCGCCTAAATCCATCAAAGCAACAAGGTTACGGTTATCGGTAACTGCAGGTCCGATATTGGTAATCCAGACTTCAATCTTGGTAATATTTATATTCGAATTGATGATGGGCAGTTTGCTGAGCGCATTGTCATAATTATCAACAAAATACTGCGACAGAAAGAAATGTCGGTTTTCTTCGTAATCGAGTGCCCTGACACTGAATTTGCTGGTTTGTGCACCTCCTTGAACGGTGATGGTGGATGTCTCACTTTTTTGTTGTGAAAATACTCCGGTTACCAGAGCTTTACCAAATTGCATCTGGGTTTTTAACCCGAAAAGACTCTGACTTCCGGTGATAAGTGTGCTGTTGAGCGGAAAAGTAACATCTCCGGCTTCTATTAGTTTGATGATCTCATCTTCTTTTCCTTCGTATTTGAGTTTGAGTTTATTTTCAAAGTCGAAGGTAGCTTCTGTGTTGTAATTGGTGTTAAACTCAATCTTATCTCCGATTTTGGCCATTACACTCATTTGAATGCGTTGCTGGAAATCGAAATTGGTGGTTTTCCGCTGTCTGATATCCAATGATGGGTCATCGCGGCGGTTTGACAACACACCGAAGGTAACTTCAGCACTTCCCTGAGGACGGATGTCGATGGTATTTCCTCCGAAAATACGGTCGAAAACTTCACCTCCGATATGAATTTGAGGTATAATTCCGGATCTTGAAGCAGCAGGTCCGCTTACTGATTTTTCGCGCCAGAAATTGTCGAGTGAACGGTTGAGATCCAGTTCGTTATATTCTTCAAAGTTCAGCGATGTTGGGGTAGTAATCGGAAGTTCGCCGGCTTTTCGAATGTAATTATAGGTATTGGTTGTGGGATCGTAAATAAAGTCCTCGCTGAAGTTGGACGGTGTGCCCAGAAAAAGTTTGTTTTTTTCTTCGGGTTGCAGGGTAGTTCCCGGATCAGATTCGGGGATAGGGTAGGGTAGCTTAATGGCTGGTTTGGTAGTGTCAGGAGGAAAAAGTGGCTCTGCCAGAGCTTCCTGCTCGTACAATAATTCGTTAGATGCCGGAATACCCCACGAAATGGTGATTACCGACAAAAAAACCAACAACCTTAAAAAATGCTTTACTATTCGCTCCAAGGAACTTGAGTGTTTGGTATGTGTAAAAATACTGTTTTACAAGTTCGGATAAGCAGCGAATGCATGGCTCTTAAAAGTTTTTAAGAGATTTAATCCTGAAATGAAACAGCGTTTTGTTGTCATAAAATTTTAAGTGCACTTTTGATCAGATGTTCTACCGAAATAGCTGATCCTTCATCTTTTAATATTTTCTCAATGGTTTTACCGGCCAGGACTTTATTAAACCCAAGCATTGATAAAGCAGATAACGCCTCCTCTTTCTTAGTATTGTGCGGACTGGCCAAAATTTCTCTGATTCCCGGGTCTTTGCCCAGTTTATCTTTCAGATCGATGATGATACGTTGTGCTGTTTTGCCTCCAATACCCTTAACCCGCTGCAAAAGAGCGACATTGCCCGAAACAATAGCTTCGGTAAGCTCTTCGGGCGTGAGCGATGATAAGATAAGCCTGGCTGTTCCTGCACCAACTCCCGAAACCGTAATCAGGTTTCTGAAAAGCAGTTTCTCGTCTTCACCAGCAAATCCAAACAGTATCATGGCATCTTCACGAACCACAAGATGGGTATGTAACCTGCATGATTCCAGATCTTTAATCTTAGAGTAAGTGTTTACAGAAATGGAAATGTCATATCCCACTCCCCTGCAATCGATTACAACGTTTGCCGGATTAATGTCAGAAATTTTCCCTTCTATAAAAGCGTACATGATATATGTTTTGGCTGCTAACCGACAAAAATAGAGATATTTGTTGAATTGATGTTTATTTTCAGGCAGACACTCAGGGTCAACGCATGAAGAAATT
>DHVX01000047.1 GCA_002412885.1 Bacteroidales bacterium UBA5197 | reverse complement strand
TTGCAGTTAAAGATAAAAACACTGCAATTGATAAAATTAACCGTTGTCTGAGAGGTTTCGAAAAGGACATTCATATTCGATTTAATGTCCTTAAAAAGGATGGTCAACAGATAAGTACTGAACTTTACGGAATAGTAGGACTAAAAGTCAAAGGCCGCTCAAGTATGCTTGGAACGCTCATTGCAACAAGAGCAGATGTTATTCAGGAGCAGGATCTTGAAGGGATTCCTATTAATGAGATTGAAGAGTTTGAAAAAGCGATTGATATGCTCGCCGGTACCCGCAATTACATTTCAACGGAGCTGGTAAATAAACTTATTTCTGTTTTTCGTGACAATGAGGCAATAAAGGAAAAGTCTCATGAAGTTCTTGTCTCTTTTTCTGAAAGAGAACTTGAGGTGTTAATCCTGGTTTGTCAGGGACTTTCAACCAAGCAAATTGCTGATCAACTCTTTATCAGCAGCCGAACGGTTGAAAAACACAGGGCCAATTTAATGACCAAGACCAATTCAAAAAATATAATAGAAGTAATTATTTATGCTGTTAAGCATAAACTCATTGATTTATAGTCTGTCAACAGATCTGAGCGATATCGGGGTATCCCTGATTTAATCTAGTTTCAGAACCGCTAAAAATGCAGTTTGCGGTACTTCAACATTTCCTACCTGACGCATCCGTTTTTTGCCCTTTTTCTGCTTCTCGAGAAGTTTGCGCTTTCGCGAAATATCTCCTCCATAACATTTTGCAGTAACGTCCTTGCGAACGGCTTTTACCGTTTCGCGGGCAATTACCTTGGTGCCGATAGCGGCCTGAATGGCAATATCAAACTGCTGCCTCGGAATAAGTTCTCTGAGTTTTGAGCACATTCTGCGGCCAAAATCATAGGCATTGTCCACATGTATCAGTGTTGACAAAGCATCTACCGGTTCGCTGTTCAGCAAAATGTCAAGTCTTACAAGTTTAGCCGGTTTATAATCGCTCACATGGTAATCAAAGGATGCGTATCCTTTTGAAATGCTCTTTAGTTTGTCGTAAAAATCGAATACAATTTCGCCCAGAGGCAATTCCATGGTAAGCTCAACCCTGTCGCTGGTAAGGTAAACCTGATTTTTCAGGGTGCCGCGTTTGCCGATGCAAAGGGTCATAACCGCACCAATATATTCTGATTTTGAAATAATCTGAGCTGAAATATAGGGTTCTTCTATTTTTTCAAGATAGTTGGGAGCCGGTAATCCCGAAGGATTATGAACATCAATCACTTCCCCTTTTGTAGTATAAGCCTTATACGAAACGTTTGGAACTGTGGTAATCACATCCATGTCAAACTCGCGGTCAAGACGCTCCTGAATGATCTCCATATGAAGCAATCCCAAAAATCCGCATCTGAATCCAAATCCCAGTGCAACTGACGATTCAGGCTCAAAAACAAGGGAAGCATCATTCAGTTGAAGCCTTTCCATCGAAGCCCTTAATTCTTCATAATCGTCGGCATCAACAGGGTATATACCCGCATAAACCATTGGTTTTACAAGGCTGAAACCATCAATGGCTGCCTGGCATGATCGTTTCACATGCGTAATGGTGTCGCCAACTTTAACTTCGCGCGATGTTTTAATTCCCGAAATTATATATCCTACATCACCAGCTGCCAGGACATCGCGTGGGTGCTGTGTTAATTTCAGTACTCCGATTTCATCAGCGTAATATTCTTTGCCTGTATTGAAAAACTTCACAAAATCGCCTTTTCTGATCTCGCCGTTTATGATTCGGAAGTAAGCGACAATTCCTCTGAATGAATTGTAAACGGAGTCAAATATCAAAGCCTGAAGCGGAGCACTTGCATCGCCTTTGGGATGAGGTACACGATTAATAATAGCAGTAAGAATATCTTCAATTCCAAGACCTGTTTTGCCGCTGGCTCTTATAATATCCTCTGATTTACAACCTAGCAGGTCGATGATCTGTTCTTCAACTTCATCGGGCATGGCATTGTCCATGTCCATTTTATTCATGATCGGAATAATTTCCAGATCGTTTTCAATGGCAAGATAGAGGTTTGAAATGGTTTGAGCCTGTATGCCCTGAGTGGCATCAACAATCAACAGTGCTCCTTCACAAGCAGCAATTGAACGCGAAACCTCATATGAAAAATCAACGTGTCCAGGGGTGTCAATAAGGTTGAGCTTATATTGCTGCCCCTCAAAAGTATAATCCATTTGAATGGCATGACTTTTAATTGTGATTCCCCTTTCCCGTTCAAGATCCATATCGTCCAGAACCTGATCCTGAGATTGTCGTTCTGTAAGGGTTCCGGTAAATTCAAGCAATCGGTCAGCCAGCGTACTTTTGCCGTGGTCTATGTGTGCTATTATGCAAAAATTTCTAATCGTTTTCATCGTTGCAAAAGTACGAAAAACATAACATCTTTTGACATAGGTAATTCGGTAGTTGTATGATTATTTCCTTAGTATATCAGTTATTCCCAAAAACATATTTTAAGCTTATTTCATTTTGTAAGTTGTTTATCCATTCACTTCTTTTTTGTTTGCGGTTATTTCTTTAATTATTATCATTAATTTTGCACCGAAAATGAAAAGGATTAAAAACTTAATTAAAAATCAATAGAATATGACAAAGATCAAACTGGGTATCAATGGTTTTGGCCGTATTGGCCGTCTTGTTTTCCGCGCTTCAATTCTTCGCGATGACATCGATGTTGTGGCAATTAATGACCTGATTGATGTTAATTACATGGCATATATGCTCCAATACGATACCGTTCACGGGCGTTTTACAGGCGAAGTGGAAGTAAAAGACGGACAATTGGTTGTTAACGGCCAGACAATCCGTGTTACCGCTATCAAAAATCCTGCAGAGATCAAATGGTCAGATGTTGGTGCAGATTATGTAGCTGAATGTACCGGATTATTCCTCACCAAAGAAACCTGTCAGGCTCACCTTGACGGAGGTGCAAAAAGGGTGATTATGTCAGCCCCCTCAAAAGATGAAACACCAATGTTTGTTTATGGTGTAAATCATACCGAATATGCCGGACAGGAAATTGTAAGCAATGCTTCATGTACCACCAATTGTCTTGCTCCGCTTGTAAAAGTAATCAACGATAATTTTGGTATAGTTGAAGGTTTGATGACTACAGTTCATGCAACTACTGCCACTCAAAAAACTGTTGATGGTCCTTCAGCAAAAGACTGGCGTGGAGGCCGTGCTGCTGCCGGTAATATTATTCCTTCATCTACTGGCGCTGCCAAAGCTGCTGCCAAGGTTATTCCTGCTATGAAGGGCAAATTAACCGGAATGGCATTCAGGGTTCCTACGCTGAACGTTTCTGTAGTTGACCTTACCTGTCGTCTTGAAAAAGCTACTACCTACGACGAAATTAAAGCGGTTATGAAAGCTGCCGCTGATGGTCCGATGAAAGGTGTTCTCGGATATACCGAACAAGCTGTTGTTTCAAGCGATTTTATCGGCGATTCACGCACTTCTATCTTTGATGCTGAAGCTGGTATTATGCTCAATCCCAATTTTGTAAAATTGGTTTCATGGTACGATAACGAGTGGGGTTATTCCTGCAAAGTTCTTGATATGGTTGCTCATATGGCAACTGTTTAAATCGCATGTAATGCTGTTTAATAACAAAAAGAGCTGCCTTCAGGCAGCTCTTTTTGTTAGTGTCATGCTTAGAAGTCAGTAACCCGGAGGTTGTATTTTAATTCCGGTTGCACTGCTGCATCCTACCTAAGTATGTGAAGGCTGTCGGTAATTGTTCTTTTTATCAGCACTTTGTCTCCCTCAAGTTCAGGATTACCCGATACTTCATAAACATCACACACATAAAAATAGACCCCGTCAGCACAAGGTTTGTTCGTGTTCTTGTCGCGGCCGTCCCATCTTATGTCCGGATCTTTTGTCTCAAATACAACTACTCCCCAGCGATTGTGAATTTTCAGGTCGATCCGGTCAACCGAGGTATATCCCGGAAACGGAACAAACAAATCATTATACCCATCTGAGTTTGGAGTAAACACGTTTGGCAAACGGTATCTCGGGCAATCATCAATGCTCGTACAAACCTGTTTGTAGTTAGCTGTATCAATGTTGCCGTTTGCATCGCTTCCAACCACAAAAAAACATCCTGCAATGGTTTGAGGTGGTGAGTAGATGTATGAAAGTGTCGATGAATTGAAGCTCTCAATAAGTATATGCGGATTTCCAACCCGATAGAGATAGTACCTTTCTATGTCAGGAGCGCAACTGATTGAAATGTCTTCCCACCTGAAACGCAGTTCATTCAGATCGCATTCTACTTCAACCAATAGATTTGGAGGGCATGGGGGAACGTTATCCCGGGGAGATGCACACTTTTCCTGAGAAAAATTTAACAGCGGGTCTTTATAACCCGGCGTTCCATAGGTGCCGGTTGATCGCACCAGATAACAATATTCCTGCTCATTGATCAATCCGGTGTCAGTGTATGTTGCTGTATTCGCAAATGCTATACTGTCGAAGGTTCCTGCTTCATTTTTCCGATAAATGGTGTAACCAAGGTTTGACCAGGGGACATTACTGAACATTCTTAAGGTGATCTGTCTGTCAGAAGGGGTAGTACGTATAAAAACCGACGATGCAGGAGGAGTGAACCCAATGGTGAAAGTATTGTCAGGTGTATTGTTGATAAATTCGATGGTGTAAGTCCATGCGGTGTCTTTTGTGTTCAGCCCGTTATCGGTGAAGATGGTGTCGTTCAGGTTGGTAAATTCAGCGATATTTTCACGAACGACATTATTAAACCCCTGTGAACGGAATAACCTGTAGATGTATGGTCCGGGAGTTTGAACAGGATCGAGCTCTGTCGGCTTCGACCAGATAACTTCAATTGATCCGGTAGTGGCTGAAGTGGAGTTGATACTGACATTTGTAAAAACAGGCATATCCTTTTTAAGGTTAGCACAAAACTCTTCCGAAGCTATGCTTTCTGATCCGTCTTCAAACCAGGCTGTTACTATATAGCAATAGGTGATACCCCTCACAAGTCCGGCTCCTTTGTTATCATCAATAAAAGAAGTGGTTGTAATGCCAGTGGTTTCTGCTATCAGCTGATAGCCTGATTCAGGAGGTACTCCTGTCTGGCAAACCGATGGAGTGAAACCCGAACTTCCCGCTCTGCGGTATATTCTATAACCTTTTGCTTCATTGCAGAAATGTCGTGTCCAGTTAAGTACCATATTATTTCCCAAAGGGGTAACATTCGGGTCTTTTACCGGAGGAGCGATTACGGTAATATTGGTGGTTTGTAAATCGAAAAGCCTTACCGGAACTCCATTGTCAATTACTTTAAAGAAAATCTGATAGGGCTGTTTTCTCACATGAGCGCACACAGTTGCCCAAACAAGAGTTTCACTAACCTGCCCGGTTGAATCGCCGGGCTGATTAAAAATTGCCGGGCTTATAGGTAATAGTAAAGGGCCACCATCGGCTGTAAGTGTTAGTTTGTGGTTGTCAGCGTCGGTTGCTCTTACACGCAATCTGAGGGTATCTCCGGCAACCACACAGGTGTCGGTGGTGACAAAAAGTTCAGGCGGAGTATTGTTGCAGGCAATAATATTTACCTGCATATCGCGGGTCACGTAACCAATAAGAACTCCGTTTCGCCACTCCTCAATAAGAAATGCAAAATTATATTCGCCTTGTCTCACAGGGCTTTCCCAAAGCACATCGCCGGTAACTTCATTAATGGTAAAAGTCCCCGGGTTTTGCAGATCAACTTCATTCGGAAGTTTATACCCCGGAATATCTCTTCCACCCGCACCTTTGCAATTTACCAACCGGAACGAAAGGCTGTCACCATCAGGATCATACGCGCCCGGATTGTGCAGAAAAGGCAAGCCTACACAACCATTATCAACAGGAGGAATAAGCAATATGGGAGAGTTGTTGGTTCCAAGAAAAGGATTCACAACCAGCAATGATTCGATGTAAAGCGGAACATCCACCGAGTTGGGGATATTCTGAATACCCAGATTGCGGTTTGGGTCTTCAAGCCATAGCCTGTAGGTAGATGGCGCCGCATAGGTATGTAATCCTATGTAGATGCTTAATCTTATTTCCGAAGAGATGTTTTCGCCCGTATGTTCACAGAAAATGCCTGCAGGGGTTGTTCCCGGAGGGCCGTTTGTCCGGCTGAGAACTGAGCTTTGTCCATCGCCCCAGTTTATTGTAAGTTCACAACGATCGGCTGCGCTGGGCGCGAAAGTGTAGGTGGTTATGGTAACTTCGTAAGTTAGACCTGAAATGTGCCGGTAGGTTATTTCTCCCGCCCTCTGATGTGTAGCAGAAACATGAGTGCTGATTAGTAAAAAAATCAGCAATGAAAAAAATGTGTTCAATTTGAGTGATGTCAGAGGCTTACTCATAGTGTAGTGGTGTTCCTGAATTTCTTTGGTATTCAAAGGTAGTTATTTATCCGCGAAAATCAGGAAATCCGAACAAAAACAATACCGTAATTTGTCGTGCATCGTTTTATTTAATCAGGAATATTGCTTAATAATGATCGTCTTTTTGTCGCGACTCAAGACAGGTGATTGTAGCAAAGCAGCAACGCTCTTACCTGTAATGCTATGAACAAGCCTCACATTTAAAGTGTTTCCTACAATGGTAATTTCTTTATCTTTGTGAAGATCAATAGTGCCTTGATTTTTTATTTCATGCTAAATTCCCTGAATAGTGGGGCATGCAGCAAATGCTTGATTATCAATTGTCTGTATTGGAAATCATCGTCTTTTCAATGTGTTGATAATCAATTGATAAAAATGTTTCACGAGGTGTTGAAGATCGCAACCATTTATAATTTTCAAACTGCAGGTCGGTATTATGTATGTCATTAATCTGGAAGCTGAACGCAAAGAAATCCTTAAAAGATACCGTAACCTGCTGAATGCATGGGGAAAGGCTGGTGAACAGAAGAACAAACGTATGGTACGCAAGGCATTTAACCTTGCTGTAACAGCTCATAAGGATATGCGCCGGAAAAGTGGCGAACCTTATATTTATCATCCCATTGAAGTAGCAAGAATTGTAGCCGGCGAAATAGGGCTTGGCGAAACTTCAATTATTTGTGCCCTTTTGCACGATGTGGTTGAAGATACCAATTACACCATTGAGGATATCAGGCAGATGTTTGGCGATAAAATCGCATCAATCATCGATGGTCTCACCAAAATAAAAGAAATTTTTGACCAATCATCTGCATCGGCACAGGCTGAGAATTTCCGTAAAATACTTCTTACCCTCTCCGATGATGTCCGGGTTATATTGATCAAGCTTGCCGACAGATTGCATAACATGCGGACACTTGATGCAATGATTCAGGAGAAACAACTGAAGATTGCATCTGAAACCATTTATCTTTTTGCCCCGCTTGCACACCGGCTTGGGCTTTATGCCATAAAAAGTGAGCTTGAAGATCTCGCGTTGAAATATACCGAGCCCGAAGTTTATGCCACCATAGCTTCCAAGCTCGAAGAATCAGCAGCGATACGATCAAAATTTATCAGCAAATTTATTTATCCCATTAAAAAGGCATTGGCAACCCATGGTTTACAGTTTGAGATAATTGGTCGTGAAAAGTCCATCTATTCCATCTGGCAGAAGATGAAAACAAAACAGATTCCATTTGAGGAGGTTTTTGATTTGTTTGCCATCAGAATAATTATTGATACGGAATTTGAGAATGAAAAATACCAGTGCTGGCAAGCTTACTCGATTGTAACTGATTATTATAGCCCGAAGCAAAATCGCCTCCGCGACTGGGTGTCCAGCCCCAAAGCCAATGGATATGAGTCTCTTCATACCACAGTTATGAGTCACACCGGCCAATGGGTTGAAGTGCAGATCAGAACCAGACGCATGAATGAGATTGCCGAAAAGGGGTATGCTGCCCACTGGAAATATAAGGAAAAATCACTCACAGAGAGTGGTATTGACCGCTGGCTTAGCAAGATAAAAGAACTTCTGCAAGCTCCCGATTCCAATGCTCTTACCTTTCTCGACGAATTTAAACTCAACCTATTTGCTGACGAAATTATTCTTTTCACTCCCAAAGGAGATATTAAAACACTTCCTGCCAAATCTACTGCCATTGATTTCGCATACAATATTCATTCAGAAATAGGAAATCATGCCATTGGAGCTAAAGTAAATCACAGGCTTGTTTCACTCAACCATGTTTTGAATTCTGGTGACCAGATAGAGATTATTACATCAAATAAGCAGCAACCACGTGACGAGTGGATTGATTTTGCTGTAACAGCAAAAGCCAGATCGTTTATTAAGGAAGCTTTAAAAGACAAAAAGAAAAAGCATGCCGAGGAGGGACGTAAAAAACTTGAAGCCATTTTTCTGGAGTTGGGTGAAGAAATGACCAAAATCAAATTGCAGAAACTTCAGGAATGCAATAAATTTAGTTCGCCCAACGATCTGTTTTACAAAGCCGCTATGGACGAAATCAGTCTGAAGGATGTGAAAGACTGTATTTCACAAAGCGATAAAGGGAGCTGGCTTAATATTATCACCCGACCTTTCGGAAGAACAAAACCTCAGTTGCCAACCAGATTGTCAGAAGATGTTCGTGAAAAACTTAAAGCCAGATCAGGAATAGCCCCTGATGAAGATTTAAACTATCGTATCTCAGATTGTTGTAACCCCATTCCTGGCGACGAAGTGATCGGGTTTATGGCTGGTGATGGCGATATCTGGATTCATCGCACCAATTGTTCGGAAGCAATTACTCTGATGTCGAAATACGGAAACCGGATTGTAAAAACCAATTGGTCAAACCGTGAAGCTTCAACCTTTCTTACAGGAATCAGAGTGTCAGGATTCGACCGTTTGGGACTGATTAACGATATTACCAAAGTTATTGCTGAAACACTGGGACTGAATATCAGGTCGTTCCATATCGATTCAACCGGTGAGGTTTACGAAGCCACCATTATGATACTGGTGCATGATACCGAAGAAATTAACAAACTGATATCCCAACTTAAGCAGGTTAAAGGAGTTGAAGGTGCTTTCAGACTTGGATATAAAGCCGGACAAAAGGCATAAATGAGTTTTCAGGTAGTTTTTTTTGTATAATTATGCTTCCGGATTTTGAAAGTTTAAATTTTTCAAAATATTGATAGACAAGGGTATACGTTCTTAAAAAACTGATATATGCACCTGTTTTTGTAGCAGCAGAACTAATTATTTTTATTTATACCAAATAGCAATAAGAAAAATTATTAATTTTAACCAGTTTTTGGCAAGCCCGGTTTTCAATCGGATAATTTCATTAATTCATGCTATAATGCATAAAATGTCAAAGAAGACAACACAGATGAGAGATAATGACAGAATGAATCATGAAACGGTAAAGAAAATATTTACCGACTACCTTGAAAGTCATGGACATCGCAAGACACCTGAGCGATATACCATTCTGAAAGAGATATATGAAACCGAAGGTCACTTTGACATCGAAACTCTCTATATTCAAATGAAGAACAACAAGTATAGAGTGAGCAGAGCCACTTTATACAACACTATTGAATTGCTGCAAAATTGCAATCTTGTAACCAAGCATCAGTTCGGTAGCAATTGTTCACAGTTTGAGCGTTCATTCCGATTCAAACAGCATGACCATTTTATCAACCTCGAAAATGGATCTGTATTGGAATTTTGCGACCCCCGGATGCAGGAAATTCAAACATCGGTTGAGCGGTTGCTCGGTGTAACAATTACAAGCCATTCTCTGACATTTTTCGGGTATCTGAATGCTCCGCTGCAAGACGATGGTGTTTCAGATCCTGAAAAGAAATCTCCTCCTGTAATCGGTAATTAACGGATCCATTGATTCCCAAATAAGTCATTGCTTCAATTGCTGTGCTTTTTATTGATGATAAAAGCTAAGCTGTGAATATGGAGTTGAACGAAAATAAAAGTTTTCATTTCTTGCTTTTTTATTCTTTACTTTTGCCTGCACGTACGCCGGATTTCGTATTTTTGTCTTGTCAGGCTATTTGCCCGGACATAAGGATTAAAGCCGGAGAACTTTAGGTGAAGCCTTTATACTGGTCTTCACCTTCATTGTGTTTATACATTAACCTTGGAAAATGAAAATTGACGTATTGTTGGGTCTCCAGTGGGGAGATGAAGGTAAAGGGAAAATTACAGATGTACTAACCCCTGATTATGATATTATCGCACGTTTTCAGGGTGGTCCGAATGCCGGACACACACTGGAATTTAATGGTATGAAGCATGTACTGCATACCATTCCCAGTGGAATTTTTCATCCTGAAAAAATCAATGTCATTGGTAACGGAGTTATTATTGACCCGTGTACGCTGGCCAAAGAAATTAAGAAACTTAGGGAAAGAGGCGCTGAGCCGACTGTCAATTTGTTGATTTCAAAACGGGCTCACCTTATTGTCCCTACGCATCGCCTTCTTGATACAGTGCAGGAAGCTGCAAAAGGAGCATCAAAAATAGGCTCAACTTTAAAGGGCATAGGGCCCGCATATACCGATAAAACGGCACGGCATGGGTTACGCATTGGTGATGTAAATTCACCGGATTTTATGCAGAAGTTCAATGCGCAGAAAGAACAGCACCTCAGAATTATTCAGTCTTATAATCCTGATCCGGAAATAATGAAAATTGAAAATATGGATCCAGATTCTTACGAAAAAGAGTGGTTCGAAGGTCTTCGCTATATTTCAGATATTCCGATGATCGATAGTGAAATCTTCCTGAATAAGAGTCTTAAAGAAGGAAAAAGAATTCTGGCTGAAGGTGCACAGGGCACAATGCTCGATGTTGATTTTGGCACATATCCTTTTGTTACTTCCTCAAATACAATTACTTCCGGTGTTTGCTCCGGATTAGGAATTGCTCCGCAAACGGTTGGCCGGGTGTTCGG
>DHVX01000074.1 GCA_002412885.1 Bacteroidales bacterium UBA5197 | reverse complement strand
TCAGGAAGCACAAAAGGATGAAGTTCTTGTCAATTTCACCTGGAATCCTGCAGTTTATGATGTGAATGCCGGTCGCAACTGGAATTTACTGAATTCTACCAAAATTGCTCCTGCAACCTATACAATTCAAATGGACACTGAAGGTGATAACTTTAGCAGCCCTATTGGATTGACTGCCACAACAGGAACCAGTTTCTCCATAAAAGTAGGTGAAATGAATGCAAAACTGCTTACTATGGGCTTGGCTACCGGTGAACCCCATAACCTGGTTTTCAGGATTATGGCAGATGTTACCAATGCCTCTACTTATGAGAATGTTTATTCCGAAACACTGAAGATGACAGTTACTCCATTTGAAGCTGAAATCAATTATCCTCCGATTTATCTGCTCGGAGATGCAACTGATGCAGGATGGAATAATGGAAGTGCATTACCGATGCATGCTTTCAACGAAAACGAGTTTGCTATAGTTGCTAACCTTGCAGGTGAAGGTAAATACCTGAAGTTTATTCAGACCCTTGGAGCCTGGGCTCCACAATGGGGAACTGATGGAGGTACAGGCGAAGCAGGGCCACTTGTTTTCAGACCAACTGAAGATGACCCCGATCCTTCTGCAATACCCGCTCCTGCTTTAGCTGGTCAATACAGGATTTATGCCAACATCAGTACTTTAACCTACACAATTACCAAAGCTTCAGAAACTTTGTACCTGTTGGGTAATGGAACTCCTGCAGGATGGGACAATGCCGCAGCTACACCGCTTACTCAGGTATCTCCTGGTCTCTTTGAAATTACAGTTCAGCTTTCTGGTGGAGAAACTTTCTTCAAGTTTATCGAAACACTTGGACAGTGGGCCCCTCAATACGGAACCGATGCAGCTGGAACAGGCGATGGTGGAAATCTTGTACTTCGTCCAACAGAAAGCGAACCCGATCCTCCTGCAATGCCAGTACCTGCAGCAGCCGGACTATACAAAATTACTGTTGACCTTGCCAAAATGACTTATACCGTTGTTCCGGCATAACAAAACAAATCAATGATTCATTATGAGCAGGCTGTCTTTTCGGGCAGCCTGCTTTTTTTAACCTGGTTTGAGCCTATTGTTGTAATTTTGCCCGATAATTTTATTTTAAATGGGAAGAAGAGAGAAAAGTGAAGGACCCCTGATTCTTGAGAATATTGAAATTCTTGATGCCGGTGCCGAGGGCAAAGCAATTGCAAGGCATAATGACATGGTAATATTTATTCCTTTTGTTGTGCCGGGCGATATTTGTGACATTCGAATCGTTTCGCGTAAGCGCAGGTTTTATGAAGGAAGAGCAATAAAGTTTCACAAATTATCCGACAAAAGGATTGAACCGGTTTGCAGTCATTTCGGAACCTGTGGCGGATGCAAATGGCAGGGGATGGGATATGAGCATCAGCTATTTTATAAGCAGAAGCAGGTTCAGGATAATTTTACCAGAATCGGTCATCTGGAGTTTCCTGAAATTCAACCGATACTTGCTTCTTCGCAAACCGAATATTACCGAAATAAACTTGAATACACCTTTGCCCCGTTTCGCTGGCTTTCTGATCAGGAAATGAATATGGAAAGGGATGAGCGGGATATGGATGCACTTGGTTTTCACATTCCGGGTATGTTCGACCGCGTTCTGGATATTCAGCATTGTTATCTGCAGTCTGATGTCTCTAATCGGATCAGGCTTGGCGTCAGAGCTTTTGCAAAAGAGAACCGACTTACTTTTTATAATATCCGGAGTTTTGAAGGAGATCTGCGCAATCTGCTTGTGAGGAACTCCAATACCGGCGACCTGATGGTTATTATGGTTTTCGGAACTGACGAAATCGTGAAAATTGAATTAATGATGAATTATATTTCAGATAGTTTTCCTGAAATTACATCGCTTTTCTATGTAATTAATCAGAAACGCAACGATACCATCAACGATCTGGAACCTCGGCATTATAAAGGACTGAGCTACATGACCGAAGAGATGGAAGGGCTTCATTTCCGAATCGGACCTTTGTCGTTTTTTCAGACCAACTCAAAACAAGCTCTTGAACTTTACCGTTTAACCCGGGATTTTGCCAGGCTTACAGGAACTGAAACGGTATATGATTTATATACCGGAACAGGAACAATTGCCAATTTTGTGGCCTCAAAAGCTGCAAAAGTTATTGGAATTGAATATGTTGAGCCTGCAGTGAAGGATGCTAAACTGAACTCGGAACTGAACAACATTGAAAATACTGAGTTTTTTGCCGGCGATATGGCCAAAGTACTTACGCCTGAATTTATGGCTGAAAATGGCCGTCCGGATGTGGTGATCACCGATCCCCCAAGGGCAGGCATGCATGAAAAAGTAGTAAAGTGGATGATAGAAGCAGCTCCTTCGCGAATTGTTTATGTAAGCTGCAACCCGGCAACACAGGCCAGAGATATAAGCTTACTGGCTGAAAGTTACAATATTATAAAGATTCAGCCTGTGGATATGTTTCCTCATACACATCATGTGGAGAATATCTGCCTGTTGGAAAAGAAAGTTTGATCTGTTAGTGAAACTGTCATAATAATTTGCCCACTTGAGTCCCCATCTAACTGGACTTTCTACAAACTAATGTGTCAAAATAAACGAATGTAATCGTCCCCCTTTTCCGAAAGGGGGAGAAGAGGGGGATAAAAACTTTTAGTTGAGAAGTTAATTTAATATTCTTCCTTAGCTTCTTAAACCTTTAACAGTCTTAACAACTTCATCAATATCAAGGCTTTCGCCCTTAACAGTGAAATGTGCGTTCAGGTAAAACCGTTCTCGCTGGCTCAGTTGATTTGTAATGAATGGCAACAGTTGATCTTCGGGAATGTTCCTAAGCAGTGGTCTGGGATTCTTTGCTGTTTTCAGGCGCTTCAAAATCGAATTTGGATGCATTTTCAGGTAAATGACTATCCCTGATTTTTTCATAATCTGCATATTGTTGAAAAAACACGGAGTGCCGCCTCCAGTAGAAATAACTGTATTTATGCGGTTTGCAAGCGATTTTAAAACAGAATGTTCCAGAAGCCTGAAGGCATCTTCACCTTCCGTATCGAAAATGGCCTGAACAGATTTTCCGGCCATAGTAACGATTAATTCATCGGTGTCAACAAAATCATAATCGAGCTGCCTGGCCAGTTTTTTGCCTGCAGTAGATTTTCCACTGCCCATATATCCTGTTAAATAAACGGGTTTACCCATGTGTTTTGCTTTATTGAATGTAACAAAAGTAGTGATATTACATCATTGGCGGCTAAACCAATTGCCTTTATCAGTAAATTTGTGATCAACATGTGATCATAAAATTTCTGCTTATCTTTATACAGGATCAAATAGTGTAACCCTAAGTCACCGAAAAAAGGAATGTCGGAAACAACAGCGCAACAGGTATTGTCCCGGTATTGGGGATATTCGGCTTTCAGGCCCATGCAGGAGGATATTATCAACTCTGTTTTGGCCGGTCGCGATACACTTGCTTTGCTGCCAACCGGAGGTGGAAAATCGCTGTGTTTTCAGGTGCCGGGAATGATTCTTGATGGGGTGACGCTTGTTGTAACTCCGCTGATCGCATTGATGAAAGATCAGGTAGAAAACCTCCGCAAACGCGGAATTTCTGCCGAAGCCATATATTCAGGTATGACTGCCCGAGAGGTAGAACTTGCAATGAATCACATACTTCATGGCAAAGCAAAGTTTTTTTACCTCTCTCCTGAACGATTACTCACCGATAGATTTATTACGGCACTTGAGCATATAAAAATAGGGATGATTGCCGTGGATGAAGCCCATTGTATTTCGCAATGGGGCTATGATTTCAGACCTCCTTACTTAAGAATTGCAGAAATACGGGATAAACTTCCTTCCATTCCTGTAATTGCATTAACAGCTACTGCAACTCCAAAAGTTGTAAGGGATATTCAGGAGAAACTCCGCTTTCCGGTACCCAATGTTTTTGAACGAAGTTTTGAGCGCAGGAACCTGGCCTACGTTGTTTTTAATGAGGAGAATAAACTCGAACGTCTGTTGAGAATTTGTTCAAATGTAAAGGGAACAGGAATTGTTTACGTTAGAAACCGGCGTAAAACCAGGGAGATTGCAGAATTTTTGATGCGTAACAGGATTACTGCTGATTTTTATCATGCGGGTTTGTCTCCGATCGATCGCGAAAAGAAACAGAATGCATGGAAGCAAGGATCGCTCAGGGTGATGGTTTCAACCAATGCATTCGGTATGGGAATTGACAAGCCCGATGTTAGGTTTGTGGTTCATATGGATTTGCCGGATAGCCCGGAAGCATATTTTCAGGAAGCCGGCAGGGGAGGCAGGGATGAAAAAAAAGCTTTTGCCGTATTGCTGTTCGAGAACTCTGATGTTATTGATGCAAGGCACAACCTGGCGCTTTCGTATCCCGAACCTGATTACATCCGCAATGTTTACAGAGCCCTTGGAAATTATCTGAACCTTGCCGTGGGAACAGGACGTGATACCGTTCATTTATTTGATCTGAATGAATTCTGTAATACTTATGACTTTAAGCCATTGGTAACCTTCAATGCACTCCGGTTTATTGAACGCGAAGGTTTTATATCGATGAACGAAGCCATGGAGACCCATTCCAGAATTATATTCAATGTCCGCAAAGATGATTTGTACAAGTTTCAGGTTGAAAATGCGGCCTTTGATCCAATAATTAAAACAATCCTCCGATCTTACGGTGGAGTATTTACAGAACTCGCGAACATAAGCGAAAAAGAGTTGGGGTCAAGACTTTCGGTAGAAAGTGATTTGATTGTTAAAGCATTAACCCAATTGCATAATCTGGAAGTACTGACATACATCCCGGCAACCGATAAACCCCGGATCATTATGACAAGTGAACTTATCCGAGCCGATGATTTGCGGATTTCGCAGGAGCATTATTTCGAACGTCGTGCAGAAGCCGCAAAACGGTTGGAATCAGTTATTAACTATGCTATTTCAACTGATATTTGCCGCAGTCAGATGCTGATAGCTTATTTCGGACAAGATGATATTCAGCGCTGCGGTATCTGCGATGTTTGCGTGGAACGCAATAAGGCCAATCTAAGCGAACTTGAATTTAATAATATTGTGGAAGTAATCAAGCCTCTTCTTAAGGTTGCGGGTTGCAATATTTCGCAACTTGTTGAAGCATGTGCCAGAATAAGTGAAGAGAAAGTGATCAATGCGGTAAACTGGTTGGTTGATAATGATAAGATTGAAATTTCAGACGATGGATTGTTCAGATGGATCGCACCCAAAGATGATAAGGGGAACTATTATACCCGCTGATTTTTATAAAAGTGATGATGTGGTAGCAATCGCTCAGCAATTGCTGGGTAAGGTGCTGGTATTTCAAACCGAAAGATCAAAAGTGGCCGGCTGCATAATTGAAACTGAAGCTTATGCCGGCATTACCGACAAAGCATCTCATGCCTATGGCGGGCTTTTAACCAAGCGGACAGAAGTAATGTTCAGGGAAGGAGGCATTGCCTATGTTTATCTGTGTTATGGACTTCATGCACTGTTTAATGTGGTAAGCAGTGCAAGAAATACTCCACATGCCGTGCTGATAAGGGGAATTATTCCGCTCGAAGGACTTGATATTATGGAAAGCAACCTTGGTCGAAAAGTAAATATTGTTAAAGATGGTATAGGGCCGGGCAGGCTTACCCGTTTGTTGGGCATTTCAAAAGCTTTAAACGGGGTTCGCCTTGATGGTGCAGCAGGATTGCATATTTCGGATTATGGCATTCAGATCGACGCTGAGGCGATAATATCGTGTCCAAGGATTGGAGTCGCTTATGCAGGGGAAGATGCGTTGCTGGATTATCGGTTTAAGGTAGATGTTGATTATGCAATCGGACAAATAAAAAAAGGCTCACCCGAATTAAGGCCAGCCTCTTTATAAACTGATAAGATCAGCTTATTTTACATTCTTTGAAAGCTCTGAACCTGGTTTGAATTTAACCACTTTCTTTGCGGCAATCTTGATTTCTTTGCCAGTTTGCGGGTTACGGCCTTTGCGGGCAGCACGTTTTGAAACTGAGAAAGAACCAAAACCAACGAGAGCTACTCTATCACCTTTTTTAAGGCTTTTGGAAGTAGATGAAATGAAAGCATCGAGGGCTTTCTTTGAATCAGCCTTGGTGAGGCCCGATTCAGCTGCAATGGCAACAATCAATTCCTGTTTGTTCATTTTTTCCTGATTTTGATTTGTAATGTGTTGGATAACCTATCGCAAATATAAGCAATTCCTTTCTAAAATCAAGTGTTTTAGGATAAAAGATGTTAAAAAGTTAATAAAACCGGTGGTTTGTTGAAAACTTCGTGCTAAAAGCAGCTAAAATCAAGCCTTTGAGTCATCTTTTTTTATAGTAAAGGGTTGATAAAAACTATTTTTCCGGCCTTTAATCCCCTTATATATTCCTCTGCTTTCATTGTTTTCTTTCCTGAAGGCTGAAGTTGCAGTATCTCCACAAAGTAATCACTGCAGGCGACCAGAAACCTGCGATTATTCACAATTCTCACATCGCCCGCTTTAACATCGGATACCTCATCGGTAATCTCCGACCTCAGAAGTTTTATTTCCTTTTCTGATCCATCCATATTTATCACAGAAAATGCACCCGGATATGGACTGAGACCTCTGATGTGATTATGGATGTTTGTGGCAGTGCGACCCCATTCTATCTGACAGTGTTCTCTGAATAGCCTGGGAGCGCCTTTCAGGGCGATATCACTGCCGGGTTGTTCCCTTGGGTTTACATTGTCCTCGCTGATGGCACGGATTGTATTTACAACAAGTTCTGCGCCCATTACTTTTAACCTGTCGTGAAGTTCCCCGGCTGTCTCATTATTGCCAATACTGATGCGCTCATTCATGATGATGGTGCCGGTGTCGATGCCTGCATTGAGAAAGAATGTGGTTGCTCCGGTTTCTGTTTCACCGTTGAGGATGGCATGATTTATCGGTGCAGCGCCACGGTATTGAGGCAATAATGAAGCATGCAGATTAAAACTACCCAGTTCAGGAATGCTCCAGACTTCCTCCGGTAGCTTTCTGAACGCCACAATCACAAAGAGATTTGCATGCAGAGTTTTTAATGTGCTGATAAATTCAGGATCTTTCAGACTTAATGGTTGAAGCACAGGGATATTTTTACTCAGTGCAAATTCTTTTACCGGAGAAATCTTTAGTTTCAACCCGCGACCTGCAGGCTTATCGGCAACTGTTACAACAGCTTTAACGATATAGCCATTGCTGAGTATCTGACTAAGCGATTCAACCGCAAACTCAGGTGTTCCCATGAAAACTATACTGATCTCTTTCATAATTCAGTGGTGAAATATTTTTCAAATTTAAGCCAAAACGGATAAAACCTGACTTCCCGAAAATAAAAACACCCGGAATTGAAGCTCCGGGTGTGAATATTATTGTTGTGAATCTTATTCCTGTCCTTTAAGTTTGGCAATGAATTTTTCAACGTCTCTTGCTTCAGCACTTCGAGGAAACTCAGTTCTGATTCTTTCATAAGCTGCAAGCGCTTTCTTGTTGTCTCCTGCGTCTTCAAATGCCCATGCGGCTTTCTGAAGAAAAACGGGAGTGGTAAAGTCGTTCTTGCTGATTTTTGCTGCCTGAAGGTATTGTTCACCAGCTTCAGTTGTTTTGCCAAGCTCCATATAAGCATCTCCTATGGCACCTTTGGCCATTGGGGCTACCAATGCATCTTTGATTTTGAATTTCTTCAGATGACTGATTGCTTCTTCAAATTGTCCTTCATTCAGATAGATAATACCTGCGTAATAATGAGCCAGACGGGCAGATTTTGTCATTCCGTAATCGTCAATTATTCCCAGAAATCCAGGATACATACCGTCTCCGTTTAATGCAAGTTTCAGAGAGTCCTGCTCAAAATACTTCTCAGCCATAAACATTTGCGACTGCGCCTCTTTTTCCTGAGGCATCAAATAAAAACGCTGAAAGCCAAAATAAGCCAAGACCAACAAAGCAAGTCCTCCAATTACGATACCGAGGAGTTTCTGGTTCCTTTCAATAAATACTTCTGATCTGCTGAGGGCTTCCTCAACTGCCATAATTTTTTCTTCAGTGTTGTCAGTCTTCTTTGCCATTGGGTTTATAATTTGTCGCGCAAAAGTACAGTTTTTTTTTTATTTGACAAGCGTTGATTAAACAACCTCTAAATCTATTTTGTCAGTTTCAGGATAACCTGCACCATATTTTTCAGAATATTGTTACTTTTTTTTGTAATTTTACCTTTTGAAGATTATAAACCAATTTAAAATCCGGGTTTTATGGGAAAAGGAGATAAGAAATCCAAACGTGGCAAAATCATTCTTGGGTCTCACGGTGTTAAACGGCCAAGAAAAAAATCAAATCCTTCAATGCCAAAAAAGGATAAGCCAGTTGAAGCTGAAGTCAAAACTCCGGTTAAGGCAGTAAAACCTAAAACTGTCAAAAAACCTAAAGTAGCTGAAAAGCCTATTGTTGAGACTGAATAGTTCTATCGGTTTCAGATGTTATTCAGGAGCTCTGCCAAAAGGCGGAGCTTTTATTTTTCCATAACGATCTCTTCAAAGCGGATACCTCTTTCTTCAAAATTCCTGAAATTATCGTAACTTGATGCAGCCGGCGAAAGCAAACAAATGCACTTTTCAGGGGTAGCCGCAATTGCCCTTTTTACTGCATCGTTAAAGCCATTTCCCATTTCAAAAACGGGCTTATGGCAATTGGCTGAACTTAACAATTTCATCATTCGTTCTCCTGCAGGGCCTGTAAA
>DHVX01000044.1 GCA_002412885.1 Bacteroidales bacterium UBA5197 | reverse complement strand
GGGAAAGTAGGTCGTCGCCAAACTTATAACAAAAAGGCCATTCGTATGAGTGGCCTTTTTTGGTTTTCCTTCCTCAATATCCTACAACTAAATCAAACAGTTTTCTTTACCTGAAGTATCTCAGTTGAAACCAGACCCAAAGCATACAAGTGGTTTAATACTCTTAAATTAATGAAGTTGAACACGAATGAGGAGATGCTTCTTCAAAACACTGCATTGCTCAATAAATTAGCCATTTTCATGTTGATATTTGCCTATATTTGATACCTTTGCTAAAATTTTTAAAATGAATTCGGAGGTGTCGTTTCTTCTTAAAAATCTCGTAGTATTTAAAGCAGCCTTTAATGGTATTGCTATCGCTTTGAGAAGTGAACGCAATCTGAGATTTCATTTTTTTGCGGTTGCAGTTGTTTCAATATCAGGTTTTTTGATAGGAATGACTAATCTTGAATGGTTGATAATTCTGATTCTGTTCGCCATTGTTATATCAATGGAGATGATAAATTCTGCCATTGAAAGATTATGTGATTTAATTCAACCTGAAAAGGATACTCAAATAGGCAAAATCAAGGATATTTCTGCAGGAGCAGTTTTGTGGACATGTTTAATTGCTGTTGCTGCTGCCCTCATACTGTTTGTCCCTAAGCTGTTAAATTTACTTTCACTTTCTAACCATTAAATACCCGTTATGTTACTTATTGCTGATAGTGGTTCAACAAAAACACACTGGTGTGTTATCGATGAAAATGGCAAAAAACTCATTCAAACCATTGGAATCAATCCATATCAGATGAATAATATTGCCATTAAGGAAGTTCTGGAGAAAGAACTCTTCCCCTTTCTTAGCCCTGAAACAATAAAAGATGTACATTTCTACGGTGCAGGATGTTCAACAGATCAAAAGTGTAGCTTGATTGATTCTGTACTACAGGATTTCTTCGTTAAAGCCAATATAGATGTCCATCATGACATGCTAGGTGCCGCAAGAGCACTTTGTGGTCATGAAAATGGAATCGCCTGCATTTTAGGTACAGGCTGCAACTCCTGCTACTATGACGGAACTGAAATTACCGGACAGATATCATCGCTGGGGTATATTTTGGGTGATGAAGGCAGTGGTGCTTACCTGGGCAAACGATTGATAAGAGATTATTATCAGGATTCAATGCCCGCCGATGCTTTGTTATTATTTAAACAAGAGTTTAATCCGGTTCTTGAAAAAATTCTGGATAGCATTTATAATCAGCCCCGTCCCAATCGTTTTCTGGCTTCCTTCTGCCCGTTTATCAGTAAAAATATTAATCACCCATATTTTCATGAACTTGTCAGCAGTTCTTTCGATGAGTTTTTTGCAAAGTATGTGCTCAAATTTGATGAAGCCAAAACTTCAAAGGTTCATTTCCTTGGCTCGGTAGCTTTTTATTTTAGCGACATTTTGAAAGAATCAGCTCAAAAAGCAGGAGTTCAGATTGGAAAGATTTATGAATCTCCCATCCAGGGGCTTGTAGATTTTCACGTAAATTAAATTCCTTATGAAATTATCCTTCCGGTTTTTATTGCTTTTATCGTTGACAATCGCTCTTAATGGTCGATTGTCTTCGCAAAACAACCAAAATATTGACCAACTCAGCCGATACATTGAAGATGCCAGAGTCATGTGGAATGTCCCGGGAGTCGCTGTCGGGATTATTTACAATGATAGCATTGTTTTGCTGAAAGGATATGGAGAAAGGGAAGTTGGCAAGAAAATTTTTGTTGATGAAAATACGCTGTTTGCAGTAGCATCAAATACTAAATCCTTTACAGCAACTGCTATCGGAATGTTAGTGGATGAAGGAAAGCTGAAGTGGGACGATCTGGTTACCAAACACATTTCATGGTTTCAGCTTTATGATCCATATGTTACAATGAATCTTACAATCAGAGATTTATTGTGCCATCGTTCCGGACTTACTACCTTTAGTGGTGATCTAATATGGTATGGCAGCACCCATTCCAGGGAAGATATTCTCCGGAGAGCTGCCAACCTGTTGCCCAAACATGGGTTCAGGGCTGAATATGGGTATTCAAATATTATGTATCTTGCTGCTGGCCAGGTAATAGAGAACGTGTCGGGAAAATCATGGGACGATTTCATTAAAGAGAGAATCCTTTTGCCCTTAGCGATGAACCATTCAAATACATCTACCCTCGCGCTCGATTTAAAAGGCAATACAGCAATTCCTCACAATGATGTTGAGGATAAAGTGATTGCTATTCAATATCTGAATTGGGATAATATAGGCCCGGCCGGATCAATAAATTCATCTGCTTCTGATATGCTGAAATGGCTGAAACTTCAGCTTGATAATGGTGTTGCGAATGATCAGCAACTCGTTAGTAAGAAGGTTCTGAGAGAAATGTGGTCTCCGCAAACTATCCAGAAAGTGTCTCCATTTTCAGAACGAACCTGGCCTTCAACTCACTTTAAAAGTTATGGTTTGGGATGGGCTCTGATGGATTATCATGGAAAGAAAATTATTTCTCATTCAGGTGGATATGACGGTATGATATCTTATTCCGCCTTTGTTCCTGAATCAAAACTTGGATTTGTAATTCTTACAAATAAAAATTCAAGCTTATACATGCCTTTGGCATATAAAATTATGGATACTTTCCTATCTACCGACACATTTGATTGGAGCAGTCATTTTTATGAACTTATCAAAAAGAACGAAGAAGCATCAAAAAAGGAGGAAGCGGATAAGCTATCTGCAAAAGCAGACTTCACATCCCCCACCCTTCCACTTGAAAACTTCTGTGGAACTTATTCGTGCAAAATTTACGGTGAAGTAAAAGTGGAACTGAACAACAAAGAATTATATATCCATTTTCTGCAGACCCCAATTTTCCACAGCCCTTTGAAACACCTGCAATACAACACATTTTCGATAAAATTCCCTGATGTACCATCATTGCCATCAGGAAAAGTAGCATTTATTCTGGGGATGGATAACTCCGTCGATAAATTGTTGATTGATGTGCCAAACCCGGATTTCGATTTTACAGAACTTGATCTGATCAAGATCAAATAATCAGGTTAAAGCCCGTAGAACCTGCCATTGAGATTCTACTTAACTGTCTGATTTTCTTCCTTTTTAATTTCCTCTTCACTTTTAAACACAAGAGATGCTGAGTTAATGCAATATCTAAGGCCCGTTGGCGGAGGACCATCGTTAAAAACATGTCCCAGATGACCATCGCAACGCGAACACACAACCTCTGTCCTTACCATTCCATAACTTACATCGCGGTTTTCATTGATTGAGCTTTTTTCGGAAGGAATGCTAAAACTAGGCCATCCGCAACCTGCATCAAATTTAGAACCCGATTCGAACAACTCAAGACCGCAGCCGGCACAATAATATCGCCCCTTTAAAAAAAACTGGTCGTAAAGTCCGGTACCCGGTCGTTCTGTTCCTTTCTCACGAAGAATTCTGTATTGCTCATCGGTCAGTATTTCCTTCCATTCTTCGTCTGATTTGAAAATCTTCTCAGTTACTGTATTTTCCTTTTTCTGCATCGCGTTGCTGCCTTTAGGTTTATTCTGGCATGATGCAGTTAAACCAATCAATAAAACCGGCATCATTACCAAAAAAATTATTTTCGATCTATTTTTATTCAAGGTTAGTTGTTGTTAAGTCCAATCTATCAAACATCTGTTCCGGCCTTTTGTTGATCACAGAAATAATAATTCACCGGTTCAATTGATTCAATTGTCACTTTAAACTAAATAAAACATGCACAAAATGTGATTGATTTCGTAAATTTACAGTTCAATAACTTTAGATTTATAAAATGAAAAGCAGATACTTCGCACCATTATTCTTGTTCTTGTTTGTGGTAACCTCCTGTAATGTCCAAACTCAGGATAATATAGACTTTTCCTCATTATCATGGATTTCAGGCAATTACGCGGACACTTCCAAAAACTTTTTTGAGTATTGGGTGATTTCCGGTGATAGCCAACTCAAAGGTCAAGGCTACTCTGTTAAAGGCTCTGATACCACATTTATGGAAGAGCTAACTATTAAAAAAGCTGATGGCAAATGGTGTTACATTGTTAAAATGGGCAGCGAGGAAACTATATTCCATTTAAAAGGCGAAACAAGTGACAGTCTTGTTTTTGAAAACGAAGAAAATGAATTTCCAAAACGGATAATTTATGCGAGAAAGGAGGATAATAAAATCCTTGCCAGTATAGATAATCCTGAGGATCCAAAAAGCAGAATTGACTTTAATCTCATCCCTCAAAAATAAAAATATATGGAATGGTTGTGGATAACACTTGGCGTTATACTGACGATTGCCGGAATAGTTGGATGCATTTTACCACTGATACCCGGTCCTCCACTTGGTTATGCAGCATTGCTTATTGTCCATTTTACGCTGGATGAGCCTTTTACTGCCAATTTTCTGATCATGTGGCTCTTACTTACAATTGTAGTTACGCTGCTCGACTATTATGTTCCAATCTGGGGCACTCAAAAATTCGGCGGTAGCCGAAGTGGAATATGGGGTTCAACCATAGGTTTGGTGATAGGTCTGTTTTTCTTCCCTCCCTTTGGAATGATAATCGGTCCATTCTTAGGAGCTGTTGCAGGAGAACTGATCAGTGGAAAAAATACTTCAGCTGCACTCAGGTCGGGCTTGGGCTCTTTCCTTGGTTTTGTTGCCGGAACAGTTATGAAACTTGCCGTATCACTGATTATGGGATTTTACTTCTTCAAAGCAATCATTTGATCAATGAATTAAAGTATTCAGAATCGGTGATTGATAAATTTCTGTATTTTGTTGATTGACAACGTAATAGATAATTCAGCTTCTCAGTATCCTGATATCAGGTGGATAACTCACATCCTCCAGAAACAATCCCCTGGCAGGAACGGATTCACCAGCTTCAGATCTGTTTCCGCTTTTAAGAATCTGATCCATTTCAATCAGATCAAGTTTTCCCTTTCCAACTTCAAACAAAGTTCCCATAATGGCTCTTACCATATTTCGCAGAAAACGGTTGGCCTTTACATGGTAAATCAGTAAATTATCCTGTTCAATAAAGCAGGATTCCGAAATTGAACAAATGTTGGTTGAAGTATCTGTTCCGGATTTTGAGAAACATGAAAAGTCGCTGTATGTCATTAACTTAGCTGCTGCCTGATTCATCAGATTAATGTCCAGATTCCCTGTAAATTGCAGAGAATACAAATTGTAAAACGGGTTTTTACCCCGGGAAATGTAATACTTATAAGTACGACTCAGTGCCGAGAATCGGGCATGTGCATCATCAATTACTCTGAAAGCTGAAAATACCACAATATCTTTTGGCAAAATCCTGTTGATCCTGTAAACCAATTGTTCAAGACCTTCCTCCTCATAAAAAATGGAAGCATCGAAATGTGCATAATAATTCCGGGCATGAACACCAGTATCGGTTCTGCCTGCTCCGGTTACCTGAATTTTTTCGCGCAGCAATAGCGACAATGAGTCTTCAATAACCTGCTGAATAGTAGTGGCATTGGGCTGAACCTGCCATCCATGATAGGCAGTTCCATCGTACGCAAGATGCAGAAAATAGCGATACATTTCCATCCTGGCAAAGATAAGTAAAACCATTACCAATAGACCAATGACTGCTGTCTGCCTTTTTCGAATTTAGAATAGTTATAAATTACGCAAATAGAGTGAAAAAAAAGGCGTATTGTTAATTAATTAACAAAAGAATTTCTATTTTTGATTCGAATTGTTAATCAATTCACAAGTCACACTCAAATCACTGATCAATAAACGTATTTTATCAAACTAAAGTTGGAGGATTACATGTCAACAACAGAAGTACTAGTAAAGGAACTGGTTGAAAAAAACGGAAGAACCCGTAACAGCCTGATGCCTGTCTTACAAGGCATAGTTCAGAAGGAAAACTTTCTTTCGGAAGAGGCCATGCTCTGTGTGGCCAAAGAACTTGATCTGGCAGCCGCAGATGTTTATGGAACTGCATCGTTCTACACATTTCTTGATACTGTGCCACGTGGCAAAAATATTATCAGGGTATGTAAAACTATTACCTGCCATATGAAGGGGAAAGATGAAATAGTCAATACCCTTAGCAGTGCACTTAAGATTAAAGTCGGGGAAACAACCCACGATAAAAAATTCACTTTGCTGACAGCCAATTGCCTGGGCTGGTGTCATAAAGGGCCGGTAATGCTCATCAATGATGAAGTTTATCCTGATCTTACACCACAAAAAGCAATGGAGATAGTGGAAGAATATTCCAAATCTACTCACTAAAACCAATGGTCACAAACAAAAACATTATCCAAATGGAAAACAATCTTAAGAAAGTCGATATTATTTTCGAGGTTGATGAAAAAGTCTCCCCTATTTCTGTACTCGACAAAACACTGAAAAGATCACCAGATGAAATCATACTCGACCTGATCGACAGTGGATTAAAGGGAAGAGGCGGCGCAGGTTTCCCAACCGGTCTTAAATGGAAGTTCGCCAGAAATGAAGATGGCGACACAAAATATGTTATCTGCAACGCAGATGAAGGCGAACCCGGAACATTCAAAGACAGAGAAATTCTTGACAAGGTTCCTGAAAAAATATTTGTTGGAATTGCAATATGCGGTTATGTTGTCGGTGCAAAGGAAGGCTACATTTACCTCAGGGGCGAATACAACTTTTTGCTGAAAACGCTGCAAAAGAAACTCGAAATATTTAATAATGAGCTGAAACAGCGCAACTTTGATTTCAATGTTTATCTGAAATCAGGTTCAGGCGCTTATGTATGTGGAGAGGAAAGTGCTCTGTTTGAATCTATGGAAGGCAAACGCGGCGAACCACGGAACAAGCCCCCCTACCCTACTGTTGCAGGCTATAACAGCAAACCCACGGTTATAAACAATGTGGAAACCCTTGTTTATACCACCATGATCTGCCATATCGGACCCGAGAAATTCAAAGCTTTGGGCACCACCGATTCCAGAGGATCAAAAGTATTTTCTGTTTCGGGAGATACACCGATACCAGGAATTTATGAATTGGAACTGGGTATGCCTCTGCATGAGTTTGTCAATGAATTTGGAGATGGTGATGCCAAAGCAATTCAGGTTGGAGGAGCCTCCGGCCATTGCGTTCCCCGCAAAAAATTTAACGACACCATCATAGGATTTGAAGGTATTCCTACGGGAGGTTCAATGATGATTTTTAACAGTACACGTTCGATGTACAATGTACTGCATGATTACCTTGAGTTTTTTACCGAAGAATCCTGCGGACAATGCACACCTTGCCGTGTGGGATGCCAGCAATTGCTCAAAGGTATTGAAGCCGTTAAACGCGGAGAACGTCCGCCTGCTTATCTCGAAGACCTGAAAAAACTGACCGGAACCATGAAAATTGCCGCCAAATGCGGACTTGGACAATCCGTTGGTAACCCATTCAACTCTATCATTGATAATTTCAGGGAAGAGATTATTTACTAAGTAAAAAGTAAAAGTAAAAAGTAAAAAGGCCTTAAAGAAATCAAGAACAAATTGATGACTGATTTCTGAAAGCTTTAAACTAACTTAAAAGCAAGCGAAAAAATGAGCAAATATTTGGTAAACCTTAAGATCAACAACATGCCCATCGCGGTGGAAGAGGGCACTACCATTCTTGAGGCTGCAAGAAAACTAAATTTCAGAATTCCCACCTTGTGTAATCATCCCGACCTGACCGTTGCCGGAAATTGCCGCGTTTGTGTAGTTGAAGTCAAGGGCGCACGCCTTTTGGCTGCAGCTTGCGCAACACCGGTTTCGGAAGGCATGGAGGTAAGTACAAACAGTGAAAAAGTAAGGGTATCGCGAAAGCATATCGTTGAACTCTTATTATCGGAGCATAATGCCGACTGCACCAAGTGCTTTAAAAACGGGCATTGTGAACTTCAGGATCTATCCAGCGAATACAGGATCGGCGATCATGTTTTCATGGATCTTGTAGCTCCGGAAACAAAAATTCAGGATATCTCATCACCATCAATTGTTAAAGATGACAGTAAATGTATCCGTTGTCAGCGCTGCGTAAGAACCTGCGCTGAGCTGCAGGGTGTAAGTGCACTGGCAGTTGTTAAAAAAGGAGATCATCAGAAAATCTCTACTTTCCTCAACAAACCAATGCACGAAGTTGTATGCACCAATTGCGGACAATGTATCAACCGCTGTCCAACCGGTGCGCTGACTGAGAGAAATTATATTGAAGAAGTCTGGAATGCCATTTACGATCCGTCAAAATTTGTTGTAGTTCAAACAGCTCCTGCAACCCGTATTGCACTGGGTGAAGACTTGGGCATTCCTGTTGGACAAAGGGTGACCGGTAAAATGGTATCCGCACTGAAAAAATTGGGATTCAACAAAGTGTTGGATACTGACTTTACAGCTGACCTCACAATTATGGAAGAAGGAACGGAGTTGCTGACCCGCCTTAAAAAAGCGCTGGTTGACAAAGATGAGACCGTTGTGCTTCCAATGATGACATCCTGCTCACCAGGTTGGATTAAGTTTCAGGAGCATATGTATCCCGAACTGCTCGGAAATCTTTCTACCTGTAAATCGCCTCAGCAAATGTTCGGAGCAGTGGCAAAAACCTATTATGCTGACAAAATCAACATAAAAGCACAGGACATGACAGTAGTTTCGATTATGCCTTGCGTTGCCAAGAAGTTTGAATGTGAACGACCCGAAATGCGAGACAGCGGATATCAGGATGTTGACTACGTTTTAACTACCCGCGAACTTGCAATGATGATAAAACAGGCAGGAATCGATTTTAATAAACTGGATAATGAACATTACGACAGTATCCTTGGAGAATCAACCGGTGCTGCAGTAATATTCGGAGCCACCGGAGGTGTAATGGAAGCAGCCTTACGTACAGCCTATGAAATAGTTACAGGGCGGGAAGTACCATTTACCAACCTTAACATCAAACCTGTCAGAGGAATGGATGGAATCAAAGAAGCCTCAATTAAAATCAAGAATGTTAAACCTGAATGGGCATTTCTTGAAGGCGTAGATTTGAATGTTGCCATTGCTCATGGACTTGCAAATGCAAGGTTATTGATGGAAAAAGTGAAAAGTGGTGAAGCTTCATATCATTTTATCGAAATCATGGGATGTCCGGGCGGATGTCTCGGAGGAGGAGGTCAGCCTATTCCTACATCACCGGAGATTCGTAAAAAGAGAGCAGAAGCCATTTACAGTGAAGACGAAGAAATGGTCATCAGAAAATCCCATGAAAATCCTGAAGTTACAGAGATTTACAAACATTTTCTGGGTGAACCTCTCGGACACAAATCACATGATCTTTTGCACACACATTACAAGCCAAGAAAACGCTACTAGCACTTGGTCTGTTATTAAAACAGGAGGATGGCTTTGGCTGTCCTCCTGCCATTTTCAGGATACAGTTAAACTCCTGTTTCCAAGTTCTTTACTTAAATTATTGCATCCTTGTTTAGAATGAAAATAAATTCATTGTTATTTTAATAACAATGTGAATTTATTAACAATAATGTTGCGCATGTCATTTGTAAGTACTAATTTTGCAGCACCATTTGGACAATGTTTGTGACCCTGCACTTAAGTGTGCGTAAAAGACTAAAGAAATGAAATTAAGAGAGGTTGTTGAATTGCTTAATGCAAAGGTAGTTTCCGGTGAAGCTCATTTGGATGCAGAGGTAGAATATGTATTTGCTTCGGACCTGATGAGTGATGTACTAACGATTGAAACTGATAACCTGTTGCTGATAACAGGACTGGCAAACCTGCAGACTATTCGCACAGCGGAAATGTCTGACATCAGCAAGATTATCTTTGCAAGAAAAAAGAAAGCAACCGACGAAATGATCCGACTGGCCGCTGAGAATGATATGATACTGATTGAGTGTGACTACTCCATGTTCAAAACGAGCGGAATCCTGTTTCAATCCGGTTTAAAACCGGTTTATTAAACCAATAAATAATGCACTTTGAATTCAACGTAGAGGGAGGCAATTTTTCTAAAGCCGGGACCGCATCAAGCCAATTGAAGAAGATACTCAAGCAGCTGAATGTTGATCCCAAGGTGATTAAACGCGTTGTTGTTGCCCTTTACGAAGCTGAAGTCAATATTGTCGCCCATGCTTACAATGGTGTGATTTATATTGATATTGACACAGAAAAGATTGAGATTAAACTTATTGATGAAGGGCCGGGGATAGCAGACATTGAGCTTGCCATGCAACAAGGCTACTCCACCGCTTCACCGGAAGTCAGAGAAATGGGATTTGGCGCAGGGATGGGCCTTCCCAATATTAAAAACAACACCGATGAATTAAGAGTTACTTCGGAAGTTGGAAAAGGAACCACTGTTGAGATGATAACTTATCTAAACGGCTAAAAGCCTTGTTATGGAAAACGTAAACTTTCATCATGCACTCAAAATCAGAGAAGACCTATGTATAGGTTGTTCTCATTGCATGAACGTTTGCCCTACCGAGGCCATCAGAGTAAAGAACGGTAAATCAGTTTTGTTTGGTGACCGTTGTGTTGATTGCGGTGAATGCTTCAGGGTTTGCCCTGTAAGTGCAATCATAATTGATCATGATGACTTCAACTACATTTTTGACTACAAATACCGCGTAGCACTCGTACCCGCTGTATTTACAGGTCAGTTCCCTGAAGACATTTCACTGCGTCAGATTTACAGTGTAATCATGGACATTGGTTTTACCCATGTGTATGAAGTAGAAAATGGTGTGGATATCCTTTCGGACGCCATCAACGAAACAGCTGCAAATCATCCTGAAAAGAAACCGCTCATCTCGTCATTTTGTCCGGCAATTGTCAGACTGATACAGGTGAAGTTTCCTGCGTTGGTTGAAAACATTATGTTACTGAAGCCCCCGCTTGACATTTCAGCGCTTCACATAAGAAGAGAGTTAGTCAGCAAAGGCATTCCGGAAGAAGAAACCGGAATTTTCTATGTTACACCATGTGCCGCCAAGATTGCAGCCATCAAAGATCCTGTCGGTGAATTATCATCAGCCATCACCGGGGTTATCAATATGGACATCCTGTTCAATAAGGTGTACAAGCAGGTGAAGCAACGAAATATTCAAAGCTGCACCCTTCCGATTGGACGAAAACTTTCGAAAAAAGCCACCTGTTGGTCATTAACCAATGGTGAAGCCCCTTACATTAAAGGACGATCACTGGCTATTGATGAAATTAAAAATGTTATTGACTTTCTGGAAAGGCTCGAAAACGAAGAAGTAAGTGATATTGATTTTCTGGAACTAAGGGCCTGCGACGAAAGCTGTGCCGGCGGCGTTCTTACCATCAGTAATCGTTTTCTGACTGCTGAAAGACTGAGGAATCATTCTGAAGATCTGCCTGAGCAGGAATATCAGCATCCTGATGCTACATCATCAATTCTCGAGAATAAAGAATTTTTGATGCAACACATTGATATAGGTGAAATTAAGCCCAGGTCAATGATGAAGCTGGATGAAAATATGGCTGAAGCAATGAAAAAAATGGAGAAAGTCAACCGCATCATGCAACTGCTGCCAATGGTAGATTGCGGAATCTGCGGAGCTCCGAGTTGCCAGGCTCTTGCACAGGATATTGCACAGGGTGATGCCAACATCAATCATTGCATTTTTATCCAGAAAATTCTGGAGCAAAAAGGAGAATTAAGCCTGGATGACAGCGTGAAGATTATGCAGGAAATCTGGGGATTCGGAAAAACCAACAAGTACAGAGACTTAAAAGGAATTTAAAATGAAAGTTAAAGAAGTTGCCGAGAAACTCGGACTAACAGTAATCAGCGGAGTAAACGGCCTTGAGAATGAAATCAGCATGGGTTATTCATCAGACTTACTCAGCGATGTGATGGGCAGTGCTCAGTCAGGAGATATCTGGATTACTCTGCAAACACATAAAAATGTGATGGCTATTGCTTCATTAAAAGATTTGTCAGCTGTAATTCTGGTAAAAGGTTTTACACCTGATCCTGATATGGAAGAGCAGAGCAACGAAGAAAATATCCCTGTTTTGGGAACCACCGAAGACACTTTTACCATCAATGGCAAGCTTTTTAACCTGCTCAATCAGTAAAAGATAAATTCATGAAGGAATTTAAAGCCGACCTTCATATTCATACTGTACTTTCGCCTTGCGGCAGTCTTGAGATGAGCCCGCGAAACATAGTGCAGGAGGCTAAAAAGAAAAAGATTGACATCATTGGAATTACCGACCACAACTCAACACGACAGTGTCGGGAAGTAAGCCGCGAAGCAACAAAAGCAGGCATCACAGTTTACACCGGAGTTGAAGTCACAACAAAAGAAGAAGTTCACTGCCTTGCGTTCTTTGAAACATTTGACATTCTTGATGCATTTCAGCAATATCTTGACAAGCATCTACCTGATATCAAGAACAATACTGATCTGTTTGGATATCAGGTTGTGGTTGATGAATCGGAAAATATTGTTTACGAAGAGCCCCGGTTATTGATTTCGGCCATTTCGCAAAGCATTGATCAGATTGCAGCAGAGGTACACCGATTGAATGGATTATTTATTCCAGCTCACATCAACCGTCCAAAATACAGTCTGATAAGTCAGCTTGGATTTGTACCTCCCGATCTTAAAGCCGATGCTTTTGAGCTTACGAAGCATATTTCAATCGAAGACTTTCTGAAGAAATTCAGTTACCTGAAAGGAAAAACATTTATCAGAAACTCAGATGCACATCAGCCTGATTTAATCGGAGAAAGCTTTACAACTTTAAAAATGGCAGACACAAGCTTTGCAGAGTTCACGAAAGCACTTGCCGGCATTGAAGGAAGAGAGGTGATTGTATGATGAAGGATCTTGCAATGCATATTATGGACATTGTCCAGAATTCGATCTCAGCCGGAGCTACGCTGATTCAGGTTTCAATAAACGAATCGGCCAAAGATGATACTTATCTGCTGACAATAACCGACAATGGCAAAGGCATCCCGGCTGAAATGATTGAAAAGGTAACTGATCCGTTTGTAACGAGCAGAACCACAAGAAAAGTCGGACTTGGACTTCCGCTGTTGAAACAACATGCCGATTCTACCGGAGGAAGTTTGAAATTAGAATCGAAAGAGGGCAGCGGAACAGTAGTTATTGCTACCTTTGGTTTGACACATTTTGACCGTCAGCCACTTGGCGACATTGCAGGAACGATGGTATTGCTTGCTGCAGCCAATCTGAAGATCAGATTTGTGTATGAACATACCACACCAGACGGCGAATACAGATTCGACACAGATGAGGTAAATGAAATGCTTGAAGGAATGTCAATATCAGAAGCATCGGTAATGAGGTTTCTGAAAGAAATGATCAACGAAAATCTTAAAGAAATTAAGATTTCAGGATAATAAAACAACACACAAACACTAAACAAAAATTAATTAACAAAATCATGGGACAAGTTAAATCACTGGCTGACCTTCGCAAGATCAAAGAAGACTTGCAGGGAAAGATGAGCCTCAGGGAAAACAGCAATAACCCTGAGAGCCTGGTACAGATTAGAGTAGCCATGGCAACCTGTGGAATTGCATCGGGAGCCAAACAAGTGATGGAATTCTTTATCGAGGAATTCGATAAAAGGAATATTCAGGCAGTTGTAACCCAAACCGGCTGCATGGGATATTGCTTTGCAGAGCCAACCATCGAAGTAACACTTCCGGGACAAGCACCGGTTGTATTCGGTTATGTTGACACAAAAAAAGCCGACGACATCATTGAAAAATATGTAAAAAACGGCGAACTGGTTGATGGCATCATTCCGGTTAATTACGAAACCATCGAAAAGAAATAAGGAGGATACGGAATGTCAAAATATAAAATGCACGTGCTGGTATGCGGCGGAACAGGCTGCCATGCTTCGGAAAGTGACCAGCTGCTCGAAGATTTAAAAACCATAGTTACTGAAAAAGGCCTCGATAGTGAGGTGCAGGTAATTGCAACAGGTTGTTTCGGATTTTGCGAAAAAGGACCTATTGTTAAGATCATGCCTGACAATACCTTTTACACACAGGTAACCCCGGCAGATGCCAGAGAAATTGTTGATGAACACCTCATCAAAGGTCGCAAAATAAATCGTTTGCTTTATGTTGATCCTGAAAATCAGGAACATATCGCGGATTCCAAACATATGGGATTTTACAAAAAACAACTCAGAATTGCTCTACGCAACTGCGGTTTTATTGATCCCGAAAATATTGATGAATACATTTCACGCGATGGATATGAAGCTTTGGCTAAATGTCTGACCGAAATGACCCCTCAGCAGGTAATTGATGAGATGAAAAAATCAGGTCTTCGCGGTCGTGGAGGCGGAGGTTTTTCTACCGGATTAAAGTGGGAAATTACCAGCAAATCAGTATCTGATGTTAAATATGTGGTTTGTAATGCCGACGAAGGTGACCCGGGCGCATTTATGGATCGTTCAATTCTGGAGGGAGATCCCCACTCAGTAATTGAAGCTATGGCCATTTGCGGATATTGCATCGGTTCGTCAATCGGACTGGTATACATTCGTGCAGAATACCCGCTAGCCATTGACCGACTGAAGACAGCAATAGCTCAGGCCCGTGAATACGGACTTTTGGGCAACAACGTTCTGGACACAGGCTTCTCATTTGATCTTGAGCTGCGTTATGGAGCCGGAGCATTTGTTTGCGGCGAAGAAACAGCTTTGATTCACTCAATGGAAGGATTAAGGGGAGAACCTACTGTTAAGCCACCATTTCCTTCAGTTTCGGGATATTACGGCAAACCAACCAATGTGAACAATGTTGAAACTTTTGCCAATGTTCCGGTTATCATCAACAAAGGAGCAGATTGGTTCGCCAGCATTGGAAGCGAAAATTCAAAAGGCACAAAAGTATTTGCGCTTGCGGGAAAAATCAACAATGTTGGTTTAATTGAAGTTCCAATGGGAACCACACTTCGTGAAGTTATTTACGAAATCGGCGGCGGAATCAAAGATGGCAAAAAGTTTAAGGCGGTTCAGACCGGAGGTCCTTCCGGAGGTTGCTTAACTGAAAAACATCTGGACTCACCTATTGATTATGACAACCTGATTGCTGCTGGTTCGATGATGGGATCGGGCGGTATGATTGTAATGGATGAAGACGATTGCATGGTTTCTATAGCCAAGTTTTACCTTGACTTTACAGTGGAAGAATCATGTGGGAAATGTGCTCCATGTCGCATCGGAAACAAACGCCTCTATGAAATCCTGGATAAACTGACACAGGGCAAAGGAACCCGCGAAGACATTGACAGTCTCCGAAATCTAAGTTATGTGATAAAAGATACGGCTCTTTGTGGATTGGGTCAAACCTCACCAAACCCGGTTCTTTCTACTATCGAGAATTTCTGGGATGAATATCTTGAGCACGTTGATGAGAAAAAATGCCGTTCCGGCCAATGTAAAGCATTGTTGCAATATATAATTGAGCCTGAAAATTGTGTTGGATGTACAGCTTGTGCGCGCAATTGCCCTGTCAATGCAATTTCTGGCGAACGCAAAGGAGTGCACATAATTGATCAGGCAACCTGTATCAAGTGCGGTGCATGTCTCGAGAAGTGCAAATTCAATGCTGTGTTTATCAAATAATACCCGGAACAAAAATGGAAACAATCAAATTAACTATAGATAACAAAGTAATTGAGGTTGCTAAAGGCACCACAATTCTGAAAGCTGCGAAGGGGGCTGGAATTCACATCCCAACTTTGTGTTACCTTCACCTTCACGACCTGAATATTGAAAATAAACCTGCCGGATGCCGTATTTGTGTTGTTGAGGTAGAAGGACGCCGTAATCTGGCACCTGCCTGTGTTACCGATTGCGCTGAAGGCATGGTTGTTAACACGCACAACATCAGGGTACTGAACTCACGCAAGACCGTTCTTGAACTGATTCTCTCTGATCACCCGACCGACTGCCTTATTTGTGCGAAGAATGGCAATTGCGAGTTGCAAACCATGGCTCAGGAATTTGGTATCCGTAAACTTCATTACGAAGGAGAGCAATCAACTTACCGTGAAGACACCTCCCCTGCCATTATCCGCGACATAGACAAATGTATCATGTGCCGCCGTTGCGAGATGATGTGCAATGATGTTCAGACTGTTGGCGTGCTTTCGGCTGTAAACCGTGGCTTTATGTCGGTGGTTGCTCCTGCTTTTGAAAGAAACCTTGATCACAGTGAATGTACTTATTGCGGCCAATGCGTAGCAGTTTGCCCTACCGGTGCTCTCACCGAAGTAGACCATACCAACGCCGTTATAAGAGCTTTGGCTGATCCTTCCAAAACAGTTGTTGTTCAAACTGCTCCTGCCGTTCGTGTAGCTTTAGGCGAGGAATTTGGCCTGGAAGCAGGAACAATCGTCACCGGAAAACTTGCTGCAGCTTTACGAAGACTTGGATTTAATTTTGTATTTGATACAGACTTTGCTGCCGACCTTACCATTATGGAAGAAGGCACAGAGCTACTCGACAGACTAACCCGCCACCTGAACGGCGATAAGGATGTTCCATTGCCGATTCTTACTTCATGCTGCCCTGGCTGGGTAAACTTCTTCGAACATCAGTTCCCTGAAATGATGGATATTCCTTCAACCGCCCGCAGCCCGCAGCAGATGTTCGGTGCAATTGCCAAAACCTACTTTGCCGAAAAAATCGGAATAAAGCGCGAGGATATGGTTGTTGTTTCTATTATGCCTTGTCTGGCGAAGAAATTTGAATGTCAGCGCGACGAATTTTCAACCAATGGAAATCCTGATGTTGATTTTTCAATTTCGACCCGCGAACTTGCACACTTGATCAAACAATCAAACATTAACTTTAATGAACTGCCTGAGGAAGATTTTGATCATCCGATGGGAGAATCCACAGGAGCTGCCGTTATTTTCGGCACAACCGGTGGAGTTATTGAAGCTGCTGTTCGTACTGCTTACGAAGTACAAACCGGAAAAAAACTTCTGAAAGTAGATTTTGAAGAACTCAGAGGTATGGAGTATATTCGCCAGGCTACGATTGATTTTGATGGATTGCCGATAAATATCGGAATTGCTCACGGCCTTGGAAACGCACGCAAGCTTTTACAGGATATAAAAGACGGCAAATCGAAGTTCCATGCCATTGAGATTATGGCTTGCCCAGGTGGTTGTATTGGTGGCGGAGGTCAGCCTTTGCACCATGGAGATTCATCCATAATCAAGGCCCGCCAGAAAGCAATCTATCTTGAGGATGCCGGCAAAACCATCAGAAAGTCGCATGAAAACCCCTACATTGTTAAACTGTATGAAGAGTTTCTCGGCAAACCGATGAGTGAAAAAGCGCATCATCTGCTGCACACTCATTATTTCGACAAAAGCAACGAAACTGTAATAGAGTAGGGAAAAATTATCAGGAATCCCGGCAATCCGGGGTTTCTGACAATCCTCAGAAACAAAAAAAAGAAATCAGATCATGGCAACTATAAAATTATCGGCAAACAAACTCGACGAGTTAAAAGCTGTTTGCAAATCGTTTAACAACGAAAAAGGAGAGTTGATCAATGTGCTGCATAAAGCGCAGGGCATCTTTGGTTATCTTCCGGCAGAAGTGCAGGAAGTGATAGCTAAAGAACTGAATATTTCAGTAGCCCATGTTTACGGGGTGGTAACTTTTTATTCATTTTTTACCATGCTGCCTAAAGGAGAGTTCCCAATTTCAATTTGCCTTGGAACTGCCTGCTATGTGCGTGGAGCCGAAAAAGTTATTGATGAATTCAAACGCTTGCTGCATGTGAATGTTGGAGAAACTACTCCCGATGGAAAGTTCTCCGTAGCATGTCTGCGATGCGTTGGAGCATGCGGACTTGCACCGGTAGTATTGGTTGGCGACAAGGTTTACGGCCGGGTTTCACCTGAAGGCGTAAAAGATATTGTAGCTGAATACGCAAAATAATTTGTTTTCAATGTGTTTTGGTAAAAAAGCCGGGCCAGTTGGTCCGGCTTTTTGTTGATTACTTTTTCTATTGAACAGGTCTCCAATAAAAAAACCACCCTCTCAGGTGGCTTTTTACAAAGAATTATGGAGATATCTGTTTAGTTATTAAGAACCTGTGTTACCAATTCAGCAGCTTCCTGCAGCAAAACGGCTGAATACACTTTCAGTCCTGATTGTTCAATCAGCAATTTGGCTTCTTCAGCGTTGGTACCCTGCAGCCTGACAATAATCGGAATATCTATATCTCCGATATTCCGGTAAGCGTCAACAATACCCTGGGCAACACGGTCGCATCGGACAATACCTCCGAAAATATTAACAAGAATAACTTTGACATTCTCATCTTTCATAATAATGCGGAAGGCTTTTTCAACGCGTTCGGCATTGGCTGTACCACCAACATCAAGAAAATTGGCTGGTTCGCCACCTGAAAGTTTAATAATATCCATGGTAGCCATAGCCAAACCAGCTCCATTTACCATACAACCCACATTTCCGCTAAGCTTTACGTAGTTGAGCTGATGTTCTCCGGCTTCAATTTCAGCTGGATCCTCTTCAGAAAGGTCGCGCATTGCCAGAATATCAGGATGGCGATACAATGCATTATCATCAAGCCTCATTTTACAGTCTGCAGCCATTACCAGATTGTCTGAAGTCTTAAAAACAGGATTAATTTCGAGCATGGATGCATCGCTTCCCATGTATGCATTGTACAAACCCTTCACGAATTTGAGCATATTTTTATGTGCCACACCTTCCAGTTTCAGGTTATAGGCAATTTTGCGGGACTGAAAATCCTGAAGTCCGACTTTTGGATCAATTTCTTCATTAAAAATAAGGTGAGGCGTTTTTTCGGCAACCTCTTCAATATCCATTCCACCCTCAGTAGAATAAATGATCATTACCCGCCCGGTAGCCCGGTTAAGAAGGACACTCATATAGAATTCCTGAGGCTCTGTTTCGCCGGGATAAAAGATATTCTGCTCAACCAGAACTTTACTTACCAGCTTTCCTTCGGCACTGGTTTGAGGGGTTATAAGCATCATACCGATAATCTGTGATGACATTTCCCACACATCGTGAAGCGATTTTGCTATTTTTACACCACCACCCTTGCCTCTTCCGCCAGCGTGAATCTGAGCTTTAACGGCCCAACGTTCGGAATTTGTAATCAGTTGTATTTCTTCGGCAGCTTTTACAGCCAATTCGGGGGTTTCGGCAACAATGCCAACAGGCACAGGAACTCCGTAAGAGCGAAGAATTTGTTTTGCCTGAAATTCATGAAGGTTCATAAAGAAGTGGTTAGAAAGTATTGTATTAATGATCAAAGGAAAAGGTCACAAAAAAATACAGCATTAAAAGAAATCCGGTATATTTGCCCCGTTTCACAGGCTGTAAACAATAAAACGGCCTGTCAGTTCAGCAAATTTAGAAGTTTTTTTTATTCCTGAAGGCATTATCATGATTTCAGTAAAATTTTACTTAAAATCAAAGTATAAATAAACTTACAGACAATTAGAATGACACGATGCGTTTTTATCTTTTTTATGTTTCTGTGTATTGGGTTTACAGCTCCACTAAAAGGAATTTCACAGGTAAGCCAGACTAAAACATTGCTTGCTAACAGAACAGAACAGTCCCCAAAAATTGATGGAATATTTTCTCCCGAAGAATGGGAAGGAGCATCACGCATAAGTGAATTCAGGCAATACGAACCCGTTTCAAATGCAAATCCGGCTTTTGAAACTGAAGTTTTTATAAAATATGATGACGAAGCCATATACATTGCCGCTGTTATGTACGACCCCTACCCTGACAGCATTGCAACTCAGATGGGTGTAAGGGATAACTTTAATCTGAATGCAGACTATTTCGGGGTTGGATTTGATACCTACAATAGTCAGCAGGATGCTTACTATTTTTATGTCTCAGCATCAGGAATTCAGGTTGACTGGCGGATGCTGGACTTAACCTACAATGCGGTTTGGTATAGTGCGGTTAAGATAAATAAAAACGGATGGACAGCAGAACTGAAAATACCATACTCTGCACTGCGATTTCCAAAAAAAGAAGTTCAGAGCTGGGGATTTCAGGCGATTCGAAAAGTGAGGCGTTATCGCGAAGAAAGCCACTGGGCGCTTGAAGAGAAAGGTGCCGGAAACTCATTGGTATATTGGGGGCAGATTACTGATCTTCGCGATATAAAACCTCCGGTCAGGCTATCATTAACACCTTATGTTTCTTACAGTCTGCAGCACAATAGTGATCAGGCATTTAAAAATGATCCCTGGACTTCATCATTCAACGGAGGAATGGACATCAAATACGGGATCAATGAGAGTTTTACCATGGATATGATTCTGTTGCCCGATTTCAGTCAGGTTAAATCAGATAAAATTCAGAATAATCTTTCTGCGCTGGAACTTATTTACGATGAAAACCGAAGCTTTTTCAATGAAGGAACTGATCTTTTTCAAAAAGGAAATCTATTCTATTCCAGAAGAATTGGTCGCACGCCTGCATTGAACTATTCTATAAAAGATTCGTTGAATCAGAATGAGTGGATTTCAAGTAATCCACTGACGGCCAGGTTGCTGAATGCGACAAAGCTTTCGGGAAGAACCTCCGGCGGACTGGGAATCGGGTTTTTTAATGCCATTACCGGAAACACCTGGGCCACAGTCAAGGACAGCACCACAGGAATTGAACGCAATATACTCACTGATCCGACAACCAACTACAATATTCTTGTGGTTGATCAGGCTTTGCCTAACAATTCGTCGGTTTATCTGATTAATACGAATGTTTCAAGACCGTCGGGCTGGGATGATTCCAATGTTACCGGTGGAGGCGGTGTAGTTGGGGATAAGAGCAAAACTTACCAGTTTGGGGCAAATCTTGCCATTTCGAAATGGTACAGCGGAGGCGAATTTTCGAAAAATCCGATAGCTGAAGCTGAAGCTGGCTACAACTATGGATTATTTGTGATGAAAAGCAGAGGTAAGTTTCAGTTTAGCCTATACCAAAGTGCGCTCGACAAGTACTTTAACATCAACGATATAGGCATAAACCGTACCCGGAATCAGCTAAACAGGGGAATTTACCTCAGTTACAGGATTTATGAACCGTTCGGGATTTTCAGAAACTTTGCTCAAAGCCTGGCAACTGATCAGCTTATTTCGCTCGACAGCAAAAAGAACATCAACACCAGTTTTATTTACAAAGGGAATACAACTTTCAACAATTATCTGACTGTATGGTGGGGATTGACTGCATCACCCTACGAAAGGCATGATTTTTACGAACCCCGGAGAGCCGGCAGATATTACCTTAGACCAGGTTACACATCGGGAAATATTGGCTTTTCAAGCGACTACCGTAAGAAATTTGCCCTTGATGGAAAAGTAGAATACGCCAAAGATTACGATAATACAGAATCCCTCTGGATGGAATTGGAACCCATTTTCAGAATCAGCAAAAGGTTCATTATCAGGCATGAAACCGGAATAGGCCTGAATCCGGGAGATCTGGGATATGTATCACAAAATCAGGATAATATATGGTTTGGAAAACGCGATATTTTCACCATGGAAAACACTTTTTCCGGTAATTTCATGATAAGCAGGCCACTTTCCGTGGGATTAATATTGAGGCATTTCTGGCAAACTGCAGAGTACAGCAATTACTTTACCTTGCTCGATAACGGGCATCTGACCCCATTTATTGAGTATCCCTATGCACATCATTACAACTATAATTTCTTCAGTATCGACCTGAATATTGGTTGGGAATTCGCCCCCGGTAGCCTTTTAAGTCTGGTTTGGAAAAACAATATTCAGCAGTATAATGATAAGTACAATATACTTTTCCGTGATAATCTGGATGAATTGTTCCGCGCTGCTCAACTGAATATGTTCAGCATTAAAGCGCTTTATCATCTGGATTACCAGCAAATAAAAAAGGGTATCAGAAGATCTGAAAAATAGAAAATTTTCATTCCGGTTTTCAAGACTAAATCGCATCGTAATCTGAAGGATACTTCCTGTCGTTTACAATCATGAAATAAGAAGAATAATTCACTGTTTTCCATTGTTGGAAAATTGTGTGATGATGGCAGCAAAATCAACCGACACATGCAAATTTTGACACAAAAAATGCAATTCGTTAACAAAACTCCGATTTCAACAGAAATTTAACATTTTTTTCAACTTTTCTTACAACAATAATGGTTTTAAACAGTTACATTTATAACATACGGGGATAAAGAATTAAACCCTTTGTTTAACCAAAAACTATAATATCATGCTCGCTACACTAAAATTCCCGATTATGGGATACACACGCATCAGACTCGTTGTCAAGAACGGATACAAATGGCTGGCTGAATTGATTGGCGCCGATTTGGAAGTTGAAGTTTATGAAGAAGATTTTGTTGTTGATTAACAAGAGTCGTCGTAAAAATATAACCGGATAAAGCAATTTTCATTCTATCGTTTTAACCGGCAGGAGATTCATGTGCGCATTTTTATGCCATTTCAAACATTGCTCCAACAATAAAAACATCAAAATTTCAAAGAGGTTTTCCAGCTCAGTATCTTTTGAAGATTATCAAATTAACTCCTCAAATAAGACACATTAGTTTGCAGAAGTTCCTATTAGATCGGGTACTCAAGGGTGGAAGTTATTTCGACAGTTTCACTTATCTTCAAAATTGATACTTTTTTTGTCACGAAATTATTATCAGTCCAGGCGCCCACTGACAGGGTTACAAACCCTTTAAAAATGGGCAGCCAGGCAGTTGTACGCCAACCTCTTGATAGGTAGCAGAACGCTGTCAGGGGTTGTGGGTTATTTTCCTGAAAACAAAAAAAGAGTATGTATGATGCTATTTTCCCAAAAAGTTTATAGCTGATTCCTGGAATTCAGGGAGTCAAATAAAATAATTCCAATTTCCCGCCATTCCCGTAACTTTGTAATCCAATTTTTGCAACTCACCTATGATCAAAGCAGAAAACATTGTAAAGTCCTACGGAAACCTTAAAGTACTCAAGGGTGTCTCAGCCAGTATCCGTCAGGGAGAAATTGTTTCGGTTACCGGAGCATCCGGAGCCGGGAAATCGACCCTGTTGCATATTCTCAGCACCCTCGACCGGGCTGACAGCGGAGAAGTTATTGTGGATGGGATAAACACCAAAAACCTGAATGATAAGAAACTGGCAGAATTCCGCAATCAGAAGATCGGATTTGTTTTTCAGTTTCATCATCTGCTGCCTGAATTTAACGCACTTGAAAATATCTGCATTCCTGCATTTATAGCAGGCAAAAGTAAAAAGGAAGCTGAAAAGCGTGCCCTTGAACTCATGGAGTTTTTAAATCTGGAAAGCAGAGTAACGCACAAACCATCAGAACTTTCGGGAGGCGAACAACAGCGGGTTGCAGTAGCAAGAGCGCTTATTAACCAACCAGCAGTGCTGATGGCAGATGAACCTTCCGGAAATCTCGATTCGGAAAACTCCGCCCAGCTTCACCGTTTATTTTTTGAACTCAGGGATAAATTCAATCAAACAATTGTGATTGTTACACACAATGAAGAATTGGCCGGAATGTCTGATCGCCGGCTTTTCATGCGCGATGGCCTGATCTTTGATCATAAAGTCTGACAAAGATATTGATCACTCAATAAACCACATTAATTATCGTTTCATAATTACCGAATCAAAATGGTAATTTCTGAACGATTAAATTACATAAAAGTACCGATGACTTTCCCACAATTCCTTACTTCTTCTTTTCTCAGGGCGATGCTTGTTGTGTCGCTATCCTTTGGATTATCAGACGTTTTTGCGCAAACCACCGATCCAATAAAGCTTCAGCAATTTGAAGATGCCATACTTCGTGGTGAAGATTTTCTGCAAGCCAAAGAATATGCCAAAGCCAAAGCTGAATATCAGAAAGCACTGAGCATAGATCCCACGGCAAAATATCCGAAAGATAAACTGACACAGATCAGAAAATTTTACATTGATCCGCAAGATGAAGCGCTTTACTCAAGCGCCATGGAAAGCGGGAACAGATACATGCAATCAAAAAATTATGAAGCTGCCCGTGACCAGTTCTCCATTGCGGTTAATATAAAACCCGAAGAGAAAACCGCCCGCGATAAAATGGCTGAAGCCGAAAAACAGGCAAAAGCCCAGCAGGAAAAGCAGAAACAATACAATAAGCTGATTGAGGATGCCGACAAATTTTATGCATCAGGAAAAATAACGGAAGCACGGGAAAGCTATTCTCAGGCATCAGGAATCAACCCCGATGAAAGATATCCGCAACAGCGTATCAACGAAATAGATACAAAAGCTGCTGCTGACAAAGCACTAAAAGACTCATATGAAAACATTCTGGCTGAGGCAGACAATGCTTACATAGACCGTGATTTCAATACAGCAAAGCTAAAATACGAGCAGGCACAGCGCATCAAGCCTGGCGAAAACTATCCGAAAAGCATGCTTGAAAGGGTAGCTGAAGGAATGTCGCAAATGAAGGATGCGCAACAGAATTACCAGTCGGTAATTGCCGGAGCTGATAAGCTTTATAATGCCAGAGATTACGAAACAGCATTGCTGGCGTATCAGAATGCTTCAAAAATCCTTCCCGGCGAAAAATATCCGGGAACACAGATTCAAAAAATCACGAGTATTCTGCAACAAAAACAAAATCTGGAGGAAAATTACAACAAAGCCATTGCTTCCGGCGACAATTTCCTGGCAGAGAAAAAACTCACCGAAGCACGTGCAGAATTCCAGAAAGCCAATGATCTGAAGCCCAATGAAGCTTACCCGAAGCAAAAGATAGAGGATATTGCATTGCAACTGCTGGCATTGAAAGAAGCTGAGCGCACCAGAATTTATCAGGAAACAATTAAAAGAGCCGATAACCAATTTGCTGCCAAAGATTATGATAATGCACTGATCACTTACCGTGAAGCGGCAGCAGCAGATCCTGACAATAAATATCCGGCCTCCCAGATAAATCTGATCAACAACACCTTATCTGAAATGCGGGCTTCAACTGAGGCTTATGCCGGGTTAATCGGCAAAGCAGATCAGGCTTTTGAGGCAAAAGATTATCAGCAATCACTCGGTTTTTACAGAGAGGCGAGCAATCTGAAACCGAATGAAACCCATCCGGCAAAGCGCATATCAGCCATTGAAGAAATTCTCAGGAATATTGCAACGAAAGAAGAACAATACAATGCAGCCATTGCGAATGCGGATAAGCTTTTCAACAGCAATAACTTTGAAGCTTCACTGACAGTTTATCAGGAAGCACTTGTTCTCAAACCAGAGGAGACCTATCCCAAAGATCGTATTTTACTGATCAACAACAAGATATCAGAACAAACCAGCCAGAAAGAGCGCATCAATGCGTTCATAGCAAACGCTGACAAACTGCTTGAAGACAAAAAATATGATGAAGCGATTCAGCTTTACCAGAACGCGCTTGCACTTGTGCCCGGCGATGCCTATGCAATAAGTCAGGGCAACAAAGCAAATACGCTGAAATCTGAAATGATTGCCGCAAAAGCACAATACGACAAAAAAATTGTGGAAGGCGATCAGTATTTTGCTGCTGCTGATTATGGAAATGCACGCAAAAGTTACACCGATGCATCCGGGATTCTTCCTGATGAAACCTATCCTGCGGAAAAAATTGCTGCCATCAATCAGATACTTGAAGACCTGAAATCACTCGATGAAAACTATGCCCGCTACGTCAGTGAGGGAGATAAGGCATACAAAGAGAAACAATATCAGCCGGCACAAACTGCTTATGAAAAAGCAGTTACGCTAAAACCTGCAGAGAAATATCCGGCTGCACAGCTTTCATTGATCGCCAAGGCGCTGGAAGCCGAAATGGAACTGATGGGAAGCTATCAGAAAGCTGTTGCTGAAGCAGATGCGCTTTACAATTCAGGGAAACTCAATGATGCTTCAAAAAAATACGCAGAAGCTTTAAAGGTAAAACCTGAGGAAAAATACCCTTCCGAACAGATTGACCGCATCAATACCCAGCTTGCCAATCAAAAGCAAATTGAGGAAAACTATAAATCAGCGGTTGCTGAAGCCGATCGTTTGTTAGCGGCCAAAGAATACCGATCAGCGCAAACAAAGTATAATGAAGCCCTTACATTGAAACCGGGAGAGCAATATCCTACAGGTAAGATAGCTGAAATCAATGGAATTCTGGGCGAGCAGGAACAAACAGAACAACAATATGCCACTGCCATTTCGCTGGGCGATGAAAAATTCAGATCAAATCTGCTGGATGAAGCTGAATTGGCTTATAATCAAGCGAAAAAGCTTAAACCAGGTGAAACATATCCTGCCAGTCAACTGGAACTCATTATAAAGAAACGCGATGCTGAGAGAACAGCATCGGCAAACTTTGCCAATGCCATTGCAGAAGGTGATGCGTCCTTTTCGGGAAAAGATTATACTTCAGCGCTGGCTTCTTATCAGAAAGCACTGGAATACAGACCAGGAGCAGAGCATCCGACAGCCAGAATATCCGAAATAAACAACATTATGCTCGAGCAGAAACAATTGGCTGACAAGGGCTACTATGAAGCCATTGAACAGGCCGACAGGCTTTTTGCAGAAAAGGATTACAACAGCTCAATCAGGTTTTATGAAAATGCAAGTGCTTTGAAACCTGCCGAAAAATATCCCAAAGAAAAGATACTTTCCATCAGAGGGATACTTCAGGAGCGCGCCCGCAACCAGATGGAAGCATACAACAAACTGATAATGAATGCTGACCGGCTTTATCAGGACAAAATATTTGACCAGGCAATTGATGCTTACAACGAATCTGCACTGGCCAAACCTGATGAGGTCTATCCAATTGATATGATTGCCAAAATCAGGAAATATCTTGAAGACCACGCCATTGTCGATCTGGTAAACAACCCGACTGCCATTGATAAAGATACGGAAAAGAAATTCAACTTCTCCCCCATCGAAATGAGGTTGCGTAAAAACAACTACATTTCCATAAAAGCCCGTAAAACCAGCGAAACTGATCCGAAGGTTTACGTCAATTACGGTAAAGGAAGTCAGAAAAACGGGGGTATTGTGCTTCGCAGCATCACCACTGACGAAAACGGTGACTTTCTGGTACGTGTAAGCATACAAGACAAGTGGTATCGCGAGGACAACAACTGGATAGGCATTTATGCGGAGGGTGGTAGCATTGAAATTTCGAAGATGCAGATAGCGCAGGGGGATTAGGTAGAGCGAAGCTCTAATTTCTAATTTCTAATTTCTAATTTCCAATTTCCAATGTCTGATTTCTAATTGCGGATTGCGGATTTCATATTTAGGTTGAGGTTGAGGTTGAGGTTAAGGTTGAGGTTGAGGTTGAGGTTTTCGGAGTTGGAATATCCGACTTCCGACATATCCGAACTTCCGACATCTTACATCTTACATCCTACCTCCGACCACTTTTTAAAATTCCACATTTAGTTTTTCTTCAATTGCTTCTGTACAGAAAAAATACTGACATTTGCAGCAGACTGGTTTTATCTTAAACTTCTGTATGGAAAGCTACTTCGAACAATTCAGAACAAACACCATAGGCCACGACCTTGAGTATGATACACCTTATGGCCGTCAGAAACTTATCTACGCCGACTGGATTGCCAGTGGCAGGCTTTACAAACCCATCGAAGATCGTCTTACCAACGACATAGGCCCCTTTATCGGAAACACCCACACCGAGACCAGCGAAACGGGTACTTCCATGACAAAGGCATACCACGAAGCCCATAAACGTATTAAAAAACATGTAAATGCCGGACCTGAAGATGTGATCATCACTGCGGGATTTGGAATGACTGGCGTAATCGTGAAGTTTCAACGGATGATGGGGCTGAAAATGTGCGGACAGCTTAACGACAGCAAATGCTTTAAAGAGAAAGAAAAACCGGTGGTTTTTGTAACACATATGGAACATCACAGCAATCAGACTTCGTGGTTTGAAACCATGAGTGATGTGGTGGTGCTGAATCCTGATAAAGATTTGCTTGTAGATGTTGAAGAGCTTCGCCGGCAGCTGGAAATATACAAAGATCGCCCATTGAAAATCGGTGCATTTACAGCATGTTCCAATGTGACCGGAGTCGGAACTCCATACTATGAACTGGCGCGGGCCATGCATGAATTCGGCGGCTTCTGTTTTATTGATTTCGCAGCATCAGCGCCTTATGCTGACATTAATATGCATCCCGCCGATCCTATGGAAAAACTGGATGCGGTTTTATTCTCGCCCCATAAATTTCTGGGAGGTCCCGGATCGTCCGGCGTTCTGGTTTTTGATAAATCGATGTATAAAAGCCGTACTCCCGACCAACCCGGCGGTGGAACCGTTGACTGGACCAATCCCTGGGGAGAATACAAATATGTAGATGATATTGAATCGCGTGAAGATGGCGGAACCCCGGGATTTATGCAAGCCATCAGAACGGCTCTCTGCATTGAACTTAAAGAAAAAATGGGCGTTGCAAACATCATCCGTCGCGAAGAGGAACTTCTTGAAATTGCTTTCGCAGGAATGGATAAAATTCCGGGCATCAGAATTTTAGCCAACAACCACCGCAAACGATTGGGTGTTATTTCATTTTATTATACTGATATTCATTACAATCTTGCGGTGAAATTGCTCAGCGACAGATACGGAATTCAGGTTAGAGGTGGTTGCGCATGCGCCGGTACTTACGGCCATTTTCTGCTCGATGTCAGTTATGAACACTCGAAATCTATCACAGATCTGATCAACCATGGCGATCTGTCGCAAAAACCAGGCTGGGTCAGGCTTTCGTTGCATCCCACCATGACCAACGCCGAACTTGAGTTTATCATTAACGCATTGTCAGAAATTGATCAGAACCATAAAATATGGGGAGAAGATTACGCTTATAACAAACACAACAACGAATTCAAGCACATCAACGACGACTGCCATATCGCCGACAGGGTGAATGAATGGTATAAACTTTAGTGCTTAAATCGACTGTTTAAAAGGAGTTATTCTGCTTTTTTCAGGGTAAGAAGTGTGATTTCGGGGAGAATTCCCACCCTTCCGGGATAGGCAATATGGCCGAGACCGCGGTTTACATACAGATAACTCCTGCGATTGCCCGGCACATCAACTGAGGCAAGACCTGCCCAGTTATCGTAAAGGTATCTTGCGGGGCTCCACTTCCAGCCAAATGCTTCAATTCCCATTTGCATTCCGTGTGTATGTCCTGAAAGGGTAATATCGAACCCGGTAAAATCCTTCGATACTTCAGTTTCCCAATGCGTTGGATCGTGCGAGAGCAGAACATTTACATCGGCATATGAAGTGTTTTCCATGGTTTTGTAAAGATCGCCGTATTTTTTAAAACGGGTAGTTGCACTCCAGTTTTCGACGCCCGCTATTAGCAGTGAAGCACTGTCTTTCTCAATCCTGAAAGATTCATTCCGCAAAAGTTTCCAGCCCAGAGAATCATAAAAATCAACAAGTTGCTGAAGATTGGTTTCCTTTTCTTCCGGTTTTTTCCACGAAATATAATCGCCGTAATCATGGTTACCCAGGATTGTGTAAATTCCCAAAGGAGCTTTAAGTTGGGCGAGTACCTGCTCAAATCCTCTGACTTCAGAGGTGCTGTAATTTACAAGATCACCGGTAAAAACGATGATATCAGGATTCAGCGCATTTACCTGATCTACTGCCTTCTGCAAAGGTTTTGACGAGAGCCAGCTACCCAGATGAATATCAGACAGCTGCACAATCCGAAGCCCTTCAAAGGCTGCAGGCAGGTTCTGAATGCTCAATTCAATACGATGAGTCTTGAATCTATAAACCCAAACCGTGCTACCCACCAGCAATCCGGCTAGTGCAAGGCTTCCAAAAAATAATCCCATTTGTTTAAGAAATTTAATCTCAACTGAATAACTTCTTCTTCGTTTAAATCCGGCTGAAATTTTTTGAATCAGCAACAGTATAAATGAAGGAATCAGAGAGACGAGTAAAATTGATTTAGATAAAAAGAAAACAAGGGCAAACCCAGGTAAATAAATCCTGAGAAATTTTGCCATTTCGGGCATCGGAATGAAAACAGATCCGAAAAGAAAGAAAAGCAGAATACCCAGAGGCAACCACCAGATGACAGCTATTGATGCCCGGATCCATTTACGGTAATTCCTCCATAAAGAGCTCAGATAGCGATAAGTCAGAAAGTCAACAGCAAAGAGCAACGCGATATACGGCACTCTGGCGGCATACTTGGGTAAGGCTTTCAGTAAAAGGAGATAAAGTGCGCCAATCAGCAAGCTGCCCAGAATAATCAGTAATAATTTAACAAACAGCGTTTTACGTAACGGACTCATGCAGTTCTCTGAAAAATAATTTTGGGAATACCCTGTTTTTTTTGTCGCGGGCCAAAAGTACGCATAAACAAAACAGGTTTGACCTTTTAGAAAAAGAGAGCATATCTTTATGGACACTTCGATTCGCCGCAGCGAACTCAGTGTGACCGAGATGACCTGAAGCTCAAGCGTCTAAACACTTTCCCGCACGTGCGGGACTCAGTGTGACATTCGTTTAGAGTGTACACTGAATCATCTTAATGCACTAATTATTAATTCTATACGATGTCCTCCTGAGCGGAGTCGAAGGATTAGCCGAACAATCTGTCATTGGTAGCGGTTCCGATAGCTATCGGAACGAAGGATATTGGCCAACTATTCAGCCATTTGCTGATCGAGTCTTTCCTGCTGATAAATTCTATCATTCAGAAGATTGGTGTAATGGCGCGCCTTCTTCAGTCCATGTTGCTGCCAGGCACGATTTGCCCATTCAAGCGCGAGTGAGAGGTTTCCTTCTACTTCCGAGGCGAGTGCCATGTTGTAAGCAGCCCGGCCGGCTATTTTCGGATCGGTGCTCAACGTATATTTTTTCCAGATGGCAATGGCATCGTTCCATCGGTCTTGTTTCACATATTTTGAGGCAACTTTAAAATCATCGTTGGCTTTGCGGAAGTAGGTGCGGCTTTCAGTAACCCAGGTCGGAGAAATCCTCCTTCCATACTGCCTGCCCGAATAGTAGCCTGATTCATTAATAGAGCGCCGTTTAGATGGCAGTTTACCCAAAACCTGATCAGGAGTATCACCACTCTCGCGCCAGCTCATTTCATCGTTAAATGCGTTGCGGTCGATAATCTGTCTGCCTTCCGGCTTATAGATTGTCCAGCCCGATCGAACATTCATTCTGAGGTCGGCATAATATTCCTTAACAATCACCTTTTTCTTATCGATGGTTCTTTCAACATCGGCTGAGCTTTTGCGCAATTCCATGTCTGAATCGAAGGTTTCAAGCGCCACAATAGCATCCACCCTGAAACGCTCACACAATTCTTCTACCTGATTCCAATCCAGAAATTCGGGCCATTGGCGGGTTCCGGTTCCACGGAACTCAACACCTTCGATCAGCACAGCGGTGAATCGGGGATTTGAATTGAGCCCTGCAGCCAATCCACGCATACATTCCTGCGATCCTTCACGGTCAGCACCAATAGATTCTCCGGTAACCAATCCTTCCAGCACATTCATAACGCCCTGCCCCTTTTCGGGAAGAGAGCGATTGATAATGCCTACCTGTTTAATTTCCGTAGGAACGTTAATGGTTGCCGGTTTGAGGATTTGCATCTGATGCGAAGCGGTGCGACAGGAAACCAATAAAATTGGGAGCATCAGAATAAAAAACAGTGCGCGAAAAGTTGATTTCATAAATGATAATTAAGAGATAAGAAGATAAGTTCAGCGCAATCCAATTATTATACCAAATGTACGAAATAAGGGTTAAAAAATCCAATCCCGGATGACTTCAAATTTATTTTCAATTAAATGAAAATAAAGCTTGCGTATTAAAATTCAATTTGTACTTTTGCACTCCCATTTGGTGAGGTGGGTGAGTGGCTGAAACCAACAGTTTGCTAAACTGTCGTACTGGAAACGGTACCGGGGGTTCGAATCCCCCCTTCACCGCAAGAGTTCAGAATGCAGCTTTTAGTGCAAAAATATTAGTTCGGGGTGTAGTACAGTTGGTAGTATGCCTGGTTTGGGACCAGGAGGTCGTCGGTTCGAGTCCGGCCACCCCGACAACAAGAGAGTCATTTATGGCTCTCTTTTTTTATTCCCATATATCCCCAAAAAAAAACCGCCTTTCCATGGGCAGGAAGGCGGGCTTTGGAAAGAAACACACACAAATCTAATTGAAAATAAGCTATTTACTGCAGCATATTGCCAACTTTTACACCCACCGAAAAACTACGTGGGTAAGAGGGTCCGTAAATATAACCGGCATCTCTGAACTCTCCTTTATCGAAATCATTCTGGTATGAGTTGAACATGTTTAAGGCGCCAACATAACACTGTATGCGGGTTTCGCCGGAAAGTTTAGCTGTGTAGCTGATTTTGAGAGCCAGATCAAAGAAGGGATCGGTTTTTTTCAACATATCATTCTCAATGTAACCGGCATAATGCGGAACAATCATGCTTCCGGTGTAACTTCCGGTAAGCGAAACCCCTACTCTCTTTATCGGGCTGGCTGTAAAAGTAAAGTATCCGTAGTTATCCGGCGAGCGCAGCAGGCTCTCAACTGATCCGGCTTCAGGGTCATCGCTCCACGCCTGAGGTTCAGCATATTTGCTTTTCTGGAAAGTAAATCCCAACTGCATTTGGGTGCGCGATGAGAATGCAGTACGCATTTCAAGATTTAATCCCTGAACCACCGCACCTGAGCCATTGCGGCGCTCAAGCATCTTGTTTCCGTTTTCATCAGTACCAATTTCAGCGACAAAGAATACATCGTCGAGATTGGTGTAAAAAGCTTCGGCCAATGCATTGACTTTTGCATCACCCATTGAAAAATAATAATCGAACGAACCGCTGTAACTTTGTGAGCGCTCTGTACGCAGATCTTCGGCCAACTCTATCAGCATAACTTCGCCGCCAACGGCAAGTATGTGCAGATCTTCATCAAAAGCCTGAGGCGCTCTGAAACCGGTGCTGTATGAAAGGCGTCCGAAAAGGTTTTCGTTGACTGCATATCTGAAATTTGCACGGGGACTGAAAACCGGATTTTCGATAAGGTTATGTTTGTCGAGCCTGGCTCCTAATAACAGACTTATTTTTTCATTCTTCCATTCGTTTTGCGCAAACAAACCTCCAACATTGGTTTCCTGCAAAAGGTCGCGACCGTAACCCGGCATCATATCATGGAGTTTGTTGTGGTTAAATTCCAGTCCTGCGGTAAACTGTGCAGGCAGAAAAATAACTTTTTTAAAATCCTGAGTAAGCTGAAGCCCGGTATTGGCAGAGAGATCATCCGTGCTTCCGTATGCATTCGGATCTTCGCCGGCGCCGTAATAACTTTCGCGATCAATTTTTTGCATGGCTCCGAATATCTCAAATTTGCGGCTGCGGTCTTTGGCAAACAGAATGTATGCAATGCTTCCTCCGTTGAACTGATGTTCGGTTTGCTCAGTAATATCGGTTTCATGAGGCTGAAGATCGAATTTATTGCCTCCACGCCTGAATTCGTGCAGATTGTGATATTCCAGGGTAATTTTACTTTGATCCGTCAGGCGTTGATATGCCCTGAATCCCAGGCTATTGCCACGCACCAGACCAATTTCAGAATATCCGTCACCATTAGAATCATAATGTCCGCGGTTTCGGTATGATGAATGAAGAAAAACTCCAGATTTATGATCATCGCTAACCAGAGACGCATTCAGACTGGTTGTGTTGTCGGGTGTTTTACCACCAATAGATGTAAAATTATGGCCGAGGGTGAAAGTATTTACAACCGGTTCGCGGGTGATGATGTTGATGGTGCCGGCAATGGCATTTGAACCAAATAATGCCGATCCACCGCCACGAAGAATTTCCACCCGTTCAATCATTGAAACCGGAATCTGCTCAATACCATATACACTTCCCAGTGCACTGAAGACTGGCCGGCTATCAATCAGAATCTGAGAGTATTGTCCTTCCAGCCCATTGATACGTACCTGCTGAAAACCGCAGTTCTGGCAATTGCTCTCTACCCTTAGCCCTGGCTGAAAACCGAGGCTTTGCGAAAGGCAAACGGCATTTGAATTTTCCAGCATCTTCTGTCCGATGACGTTGATAATCGATGAAGTTTCACGCCTGTTGGATTCGTTTCGGCTGGCGCTGACTACCAATTCGTTAAGCTGGATAATATCTTCTTCAACCTCAATAACTATCTGGTTATCAACACCAGGAATAATCTGAACTTCAACATCTTCAGGAGTAAAACCTACGCCCTGAACTCTGATCAGGTTTTTGCCATCGGGAATTCCATTCAAAACAAAACGACCATTTGCTGAGGTCGCTGTTCCGATGGTTGAACCTTTCAATGTAACTGTAATATAAGGTATCGGCTTCCTGGTGATTTTGTCGAGCACAATACCTGAAAAGCTCTGTCCGGAAGGGGGTGCCTGAGCAATCAGAAACAATGGAAAGAACAAAATGAGTGTGTAAATCAGAAACTTTTTCATTGAATTGAGTTAAAACAAGTGGTTAATGCCTGTCGGACTTGAGCATAAAATACCCAGGCAACAGAAGAAAAGTAAATAGCAGGGAGGAGATTAAGACAATGGCGGGGCACGCAAGCCATGACCTGAACCAAATAAAAGGTCAGGAATAACAGGCGCTGATTTAATGGAAAGTTCTATTTTGTGATAGAAAATAACGGGATCAAAATTCAAAACCGGGTTTACAAGACAAGAACCATCGGATGAAATTGACAAATAATAGCAGGAAGTACTGTGTTTATGTCCCTTCACCGGAGAGTGTGGGTTGTCGTCGCTGTAAGGATGAGAGTGAGAAACTTTAACTCCGTTGACAAAGTGTGAATGAAAAAAAACAGTGATCGAGGAAAAATACCATCCGAGCAGCACGATCAGCATGAGGCTGAATAAACGTGTGAAATTCCTGTTTGGTGATATTCTTGTTATCATGCGGCAAAAGTATGCACATGAAACAAGGCATGCAATAGCTAAAAGTGGGTATTTATTGATATTATGAACATGCGTTCATAATTAGCAAGAGTTTGGTTATCAGAATCACTATTGTCCGGTAAAAATTGAAAAAATTGTTGCCACAAAACGATGCACTGAGCCTGCCGAAGTGTCTCCAAGACTCCAAATTACACCAAATGAATAAATTAGATTGGTGGTTTTTGGTGATTTAGTGCTTTGGTAGCAAATTTAAAAAAGTAAGGTACCGTTCTATAACTTTTTTCAAAGAGCGACAATATCAGGCATTTGGAATAGTAATCGAAACTTTCCCCGGACAACTATGTATCAGAATATCAGGATATCAAAAAAAGCGGCCAAAGCCGCTTTTTGCAAGAATCAATAATAGTATCCCCTTGTTTACTTTATTAAACCATTATTGACCAGTTAATTCTTTGTTTTCCTTTGGAACGCCGGCTCCTAGAAAAACACTTAATTTTTCGAGCAAAAGGTTTTTATCGATAGGCTTTGAGATATAGTCGATACAACCTGAGGCGTAGCAAAGCTCCACTTCATTATCATGTACGTATGCAGTTTGTGCAATGACGGGCATTTCAGGTCTTATGCTGTGTATTCCTACAGTTGCATCAAAGCCACTGATGCCAGGCATATTGATATCCATCAGTATCACATCAATTTCTTTATGTTCTCTGACGAGGTTAATGGCTTCCTGCCCTGAAGAAGCCCAGAGAATGGATGCGGCTGTGTGACGCAAAATGGTTTTCAGGTAAAGAAAACTGCAATCTGTATCTTCAGCTATCAATATGGTTTTACCGGCCCAATTATAGACTTTCCCTTTGTTGTAAACAGAAAAATCGGTAAATAAAAGCTCTCTCATTTCAGTAAGATTAGCTGCAGAATGCGCTCAGTCTGCTAATTTATAAAAATTCTTTTTGCTTAGTCATATGTTTATCGTAAAAAGGGTAAAAAGTAACCCAAAATGCAAACTTTTTTACATAAATCTAATTATACGGGACTTATTAAACCTTAAACAATCTATTCAAGACCCCGGAATATCGGGTTTTTGCAACTTAAAGGCAGGCAAAAGTAAAGAACATTATTTAGTTAATGATTGCAAAAAACATTAAGAAATTGCTAAAGTTGGTCAGCAGCATTGTTTCCGATTGAATCATTGTTAAAATTCCCGGCACTCAATGCAAAATCGGAAGCATTAAGTGCCGCAAAACAAAGTATTCAGCCAAAACGAAAGAAACAAAATAGCTTTTACCGGAATAGAAAAAGAATTTCTGAGAACATTTTGCATCCGGGTTAGGGATAAAACATAATTTGCTTACCTTTGCAACCGCAAAAAAGAAGCTTTCTGAGGCATTCTCATTGAAGTTTGAATTGATTTGCAGAACAATGGGTCCGGTAGCTCAGTTGGATAGAGCAGCAGCCTTCTAAGCTGCTGGTCAGGCGTTCGAGTCGCCTCCGGATCACAAATACAATTCTAAACCGTTTGTAAATCAATGATTTATGAACGGTTTTTTATTTATACATACATACTTACATACAGTTTTGATAATTTACCCCCTTGTTTTTGCCCTATTTCAGTCAATCAGAGTAAGAATAAACAGTTTTTAAAAATCTACCATTCTACCAATTATTTTCCTTTTCAGTTATGAAAGTAGTTTTTATTATGAAATCTTTATTCAAAATATCGCTTCCATCAGTAAAAAATGCGGGTTTAATCTTTTGGCTTTTGTTTAATACCCATGATTCAAAGGTTTCAACTTCGCCCTGCTTTGAAAATGTATCTTCATTGTTTTGAGTAAATACAATGTTTTTTATAGTAACTCTATATTTGTTTTCTTTAAACTCAAAAATAACATTACCCCCCACTAAAGAACGTGAAATATAAAAAGGGGCTTTTATATTACTATATCCATAAGCCTGATAATTGGCTTTATATGGCTTTAGGTCGCACAATATTTTATTTTCAAGTTCTTCGATTTTGGTAAAATAGCCTGATTCTTTAATTAAAATATTCGTAACTAATCAGTTTGACAAAAATACTACGTTATTAACAATTTTCGGTGCTTTGTCAACGGGTTTCAAGTAGTTGCAGACTGACAACTTAGAAATTCAATGGTTACTAACAAAAATCTCCTATACGCGTTGATAAATAAGCAGTTAAGTTCTTTGATATAGTGGATTTCAGGAGTAGCTTTGCTGTATAATTCAAGCAGATGCCCGATCAAATAACAATGGAAGAACTGATTCACCTTGTGCAAACACAGGCGAAGATAATTGTTAGAATGGAGGCAAAAATTGACAAGTTGGAACAGGAGCTGGAAAAATATAAGACTCGAAAAGACAGCACCAATAGTTCCATACCTCCTTCCAAGGATGAAAACCGAGTACCACGCACCAGTAGCCTTAGGCAAAAAAGCGACCGTAAAGTAGGAGGCCAGCCTGGGCATGAAGGAAAAACACTGGAAATGGCCGAAGCCCCAGATGAGATTATCGAACACCGCGCATGTTTTTGCACTGAATGCGGTAAAGATTTGAACAACCAGCCTTTTGAATTTTTTGGCAAACGACAGGTGATCGATATTCCGACAATCAAACAAATTGTAACCGAGCACCGGGTTTATCGGTGCAAGTGTACATGTGGAAAGGTTGTAGAGAGCGAGTTTCCTGTTGGAATAGACAGCCCGGTAAGCTACGGCAGAAACATTGAATCCCTTGTTGGGTATCTCAATGTCAGGCAATATCTGCCTTTTAAAAGGCTTCAGGAGTTGTTGCATGACCTTATGGGGGCGAACATCAGCGAGGGAGGGTTGCATTGCCTGCTTAACCGGTTGGCAGCCAAAGGGGCTGATGCCTATGAATTGATCCGCAAAAGTGTTGTTAAAAGTAGTGTTATCGGTGCTGATGAAACGGGTATGAAGGTCAATGGAATGAAGCATTGGTTCTGGACATGGCAAAATAATAGAGCAACATATATTGCTGCCTCGACCAACAGGGGAACCGAAACGATTAATAAACATGTTGCCGATATATCGAAAGAAGTTACCCTTGTACATGATTGTTGGAAAGCTCATTTTCAAACTCAAGTAGACAGGCATCAAACATGCACATCCCATCTGGAACGTGAAACCATTTA
>DHVX01000009.1 GCA_002412885.1 Bacteroidales bacterium UBA5197 | reverse complement strand
TTTTATTTTCCTCCTACTCGATTTTTTATATTTTAGAAAAATTAGAACTGAAAATTAATTCGCAGTATTATCCCAGAATCTGGTTTGCGTGATTCTTGGTGTCAACTTTCTCAATTACTTCAGAAATAACACCTTCTGCATCAATAATAACAGTTGTACGAATAACTCCGTCGTACTCCTTGCCCATAAATTTCTTACGTCCCCACACACCATAATCATTCGCGATTTTCTTATCCGTATCTGCAAGGAGCGGAAAAGGTAAATCATATTTTTCGGCGAATTTAACGTGCGATTTTTCACTGTCGGGACTCACTCCGATTACACGATATCCGGCGCTGATCAGTGCCTCATAGTTATCGCGGAGGCTGCATGCTTGTGCTGTACAGCCTGGGGTGTCATCCTTTGGATAAAAGTAAAGAACAACCTTGTTTCCTTTTAAGCTTGTAAGGCTGATTTCATTGCCTTTTTGATCTTTGCCGGTAAAATCCGGCGCTTTGTCTCCGGTTTTTAATGCTGTCATATGTTTTAGTTTTTTTTGTTTAACTATAAGTTGGTAACTCCTAAACAAGTGCTATTGAGATAGGTTCACCCAAACCTGATATTTTTTGTCAGAATCTTATCTTATTTACCTGACAATAGATGTAAGAAATTCTCTTTAATCCTGATAATCTGCTTATTGCTGTGGTATGTTAATAACTATTTGCAGCGCACAAAATATACAATCAATCATTTTAGTAATTTTGATATTCAATGTATAAAAAATATCATTAATTGAAAATCAAAGCAATATGAGTAAAGAACAGAAAGAAGATAATCTGGAAAAGCTTAAAGCCTTACAGTTAACACTCGACAAGATTGAGAAATCTTATGGTAAAGGAACCGTTATGAAATTGGGAGGGACTCAGATTGAGGATATGCCAAGTATCTCCACTGGTTCAATCGCCCTTGATGCCGCATTAGGCGTAAAAGGTCTGCCCAAAGGCCGCGTGGTTGAAATTTACGGACCTGAGTCATCAGGAAAAACTACCCTTGCCCTGCATGCAATTGCTGAGTCGCAGCGCCAGGGTGGAATTGCTGCTTTTATTGATGCAGAGCATGCATTCGACAGGTTTTATGCCCAAAAACTTGGTGTAAATATCGACGATTTGCTGGTTTCGCAACCCGACAATGGTGAGCAGGCCCTTGAGATAACCGAAAACCTTATCCGTTCAGGTGCAATTGATATTATTGTCATTGACTCTGTAGCTGCACTTACTCCCCGTAGTGAGATCGAAGGTGAAATGGGCGACTCAAAAGTTGGTCTTCATGCCCGTCTTATGTCGCAGGCACTTCGGAAACTCACTTCAACCATTAGTAAAACAGGTTGTTGCTGCATTTTTATTAATCAGTTGCGCGAAAAAATCGGCGTAATGTTTGGCAATCCTGAAACCACCACCGGTGGTAATGCCCTTAAATTCTACGCATCTGTTCGCCTCGATATCAGGCGCATCAGCCAGATAAAGGACAACGATAGTGCAATCGGAAACAGGGTGAGGGTTAAAGTTGTGAAAAATAAAGTAGCTCCTCCTTTTCGTCAGGCTGAATTTGATATGATCTTTGGTGAAGGAATTTCAAAAACCGGAGAAATTGTTGATCTCGGTGTGGACTATAACATCATTAAAAAGAGTGGTTCATGGTTTAGTTATGGCGATACCAAACTTGGTCAGGGGCGCGATGGTGTCAAGAAATTGTTATTGGACAACCCGGAACTATCTGACGAACTTGAGAAGCTGGTTCGTGCTGCTATGGCTGCAAAATAATAGTTGTAGCGACCGGTTTTTCAAACAGATGAAGCATAAACGGCTCTCGCCTTTCAGGTGAGGGCTGTTTTTAATTAACTTTGCACTGAATACTAATAATCTCCCGTTCAATCATGTACTTTTCTTACAAGCAAAATTTCGTATCCCTGATCATTCTTGTATTACTAACAGCTGTAATTACAAGCAGTTGCCACAGACAAGAGCATTCAAACAATGAAAATACTGCAACGGTTACATCTGATTCTGTCTCTGATGAACTTACACTTTTGAATGCCAGGGTTGCTCAGGCTCCGGGTACGGTTGCTCCTTATCTGGAAAGAGCCGGATATTTCGCACGAAATAACATGCCCAATGAAGCACTTCAGGATTTAAATTCCGCACTTACCATCAACGAAAAAGACCCCGAAATATATTCCACATTATCTGATGCATACATGTATGACGGGAAGATGCAGCGCTCACTGGATGCCATCAAGAAAGCCCGTGAATTGTCACCTGATGTGGGGGCTTATGATGTGAAAATGGCGCGCATTTACCTTACAATGAGCGACTACAAACAAACATTCAATGCATTGCGTGATGGACTACGAAAGGATCCGAATAATGCAGAAGCATTTTTTATCAGCGGGCTTGCCAATGAAGAGATGGGCGATACACTGAAAGCTATTGATAACTATCAGATGGCCATAGCAAAAAAGCAGGATCATTATGAAGCCCTCAAACAACTCGGTATTTTGTTTTCGCTGCAAAGAAACCGACTGGCAATTGACTACCTTCGAAATGCTGCTTCCCTGCGACCTGACAGCCCCGATCCTTTATACATACTGGCTATGCATTATCAGGAGAACGGTGACCCCGACAAAGCCCTTGGAACTTATGGGGAAATACTTTTGATCGATCCATCCAATAAACTTGCACATTACAACAAAGGATATGTTTTCCTGGTATACAAAACCGATTACCTTCAGGCCATTGAATCGTTTTCTAAAGCCATCGAACTTGATTCAGATTATGCTGATGCTTACTATAATCGTGCGCTTTCATACGAATTGCTTGGCGATAGAAAGGCTGCCAGAACGGAATATGAAAAAGTGCTCAGATTGCAGGTAAATGATGAGAAGACCATAAGGGGATTGAACCGGCTTGATGCTTCAGAAGGAAAATAATCTGCTTTTGTAATAGGAAAAGAGCACTGAAAGCCTGATTTCGGTGCTCTTTTCGTTTAGGAAAATCACATTTGAATTGATCAGGACTCAGCCTTGATTTCTTTAAGATCTTCAATCATTTCAAAAACCATTTGCTTGATGGTTGCCAGACTTGATAGCATATCTTCTTTGTTGAACCCGGCACCTTCTGTTTCAACGAGTTCCGCAGCGGTTCTTTCGAAAACTTTAATTTTCTCAACGGCTGCCGGAGCGGCAAAATTTGCAACAACTCCTTTCAGGCTGTGTGCATTAAACCTGAGTTTATCAAAATTGGCTTCATTGATGTTTTGTTCGAGAACAATTAACCTTTCGGGGCTTTCATCAATAAAAATATCTATGATTTCAATAATCACTGCTTTGTCAAAATATTGAAAAGTGTCAGTAAACGCCTGTTTGTTAACCATATAAAATAATTTTCTGATTTGTGTGCTGAATTCAGCGTTAAATATAGAAACTTTAAGCTTTCAGCTGGCTTATTTTTATGGTTTCAGCCGATTCTTTTTTCTTCTTGTTATCTTCAATTTCCTTTTTCAGGTCCTGAAGCTGACACCCTGAACAATCAGATGCACAACCCGAACAGCCTTTGAGCGGATCGGTAAATTTCCGGTATATTTTTACTCCGGCAACTGCAAAAGCAATTCCGGTAATCGCAAGTACAACTAGTTCCTGATATTCAGCCATGGTTCAGAGAGTTTGATAGATGAACATATAATTAAGTAAATAGTTGAGAAATCGGAGGAAAATATTTGCTGATTGTAAACCATGAGATAACACCAACCACTACAGCCATAATCAAAGCCCAGAAGAATGCCGGTATTTTCGACATTTTGGCCATATTGGATAAGTCACCTGCTTTTGAAGGTTTGGTAAATCCCAATATAACAATTCCGGCAGCCGAAGTTATCCCTTCAATAAAAGCAATAAGACTAATAAAAAGATAAAAGATTGAAGCGACTATTGAGTGTGCATACCAGTTTGCCAGCAACATCAACAGAATAAAAGTAATCAGCCAGAAAATTCCGTAAGAATTTCTGATAAAAACGATAAGATTGATTATCGCAATTGAAACCAGAATAAGGAAACCTGCAGAGTAGTGTTGATTGACTGCCAGTGCAAGCAGGCCAAAAGAACCAAGAGATGCAGCCGGGTATCCCGAGAAGGAAATCAGGAATGCTTTTCCTTTTGAATTGGTTCGGGTGAGGGCAGATCCGGAGGTATTGCTGTTGAGTTTAATTTCAAGGGCTTCGCCGCTCAGCAGAATTGCCATAAGCGCATGGCCGCTTTCATGCAGCAAAGTATTCAATGTTCTGAAGTAATTGTTCAATACGGGAATCCGCAAAAGAACAAAAGCCAAGAGAAGAACGGCATAAAACAAAATTGCCGGATCTGTCCCTTCCAGATAAGTTATTATTCCGGTCATGAGAACAAGCTACCTATCTGAAATACGATCAGTGAAGCCAGATATGCCAAACCTGTGGTATAGAAAACAATAAAGGCGGCCCATTTCCATTTTCCGGATTCCTTTTTAATGGCCGCAACCACAGCAACGCAAGGGAAGTAAATAAGAATAAACAACATAAAGCTGAATGCAACCAACGGAGTGAAAACCTTTTCTCCTTTTTTCGGCCCATCGTAATATGTCTGTTGTTGAAGTTTTTGTATCAGTGAGGCAGAGGTTTCATCAGCATCTTCACCAACCTGATATAAAACGCCAAGAGTTCCAACAGTAATTTCTTTGGCAGCAATGCCTGTTAGAATGGCGACGCTCATTTTCCAATCGAAGCCCAACGGCCGCATGACTGGCTCAACAAAGTGCCCAAGCCTTCCTATGTAGGAATTAAGCTGCCTGTAACTTTCCTTTTCATGTTCTATCTGAACGATTTGAAAATCCAGCTCTTCCTCATTTTGAATACCAGCCTCAGATTCTGTCTGTGACTGGTTGGCCGGATTCCTGAAATCATGAGAAATAGCCGAGATTTGAGCATCATAAATGTGGTCCATGTCTGTTTCGCGTGGAAAGTATCCCAAAGCCCAGATGATAATTGAGGCAACCAGAATAACTCCTCCGATCTTTTTCAGGTATTGTTCAGCCCTGTTCCACATGTGCTTTATGATTGCACGAGGGGTAGGCATGCGGTATGGCGGCAGCTCCATCACAAAAGGAACATCAGGCTGTTTGATAATTGCTTTTTTAAATAACAATGCGGACCCGATGGCCAACAGCACCCCGATAAAGTACATCGAAAAAAGAATTGTGCCCTGATAGCTCACAAAAAATGCACTTATAAATAATATGTACACCGGTAATCTGGCGCTGCAAGACATAAAAGGATTTATAAGCATGGTGATAAGCCGGTCGCGGGGACTTTCAATAATACGTGTGCTGAGAATCGCCGGAACATTGCACCCAAAACCCATCAGTAATGGAATAAATGATTTTCCGTGAAGGCCGATTTTATGCATCGCCTTATCCATGATAAACACCGCCCTGGCCATATAGCCCGTGTCTTCCATCAGAGAAATGAAAAAGTAAAGCAGCAGAATATTCGGAAGGAAAATAATTACCCCGCCTATGCCACCAAGTATTCCCTGTATAAAAAGATCTTTGAGCATTCCGTCAGGCAGGAAGGTGTTAAGTTGTATGGCTGTGAAATCGACAAGCCATTCAATCCAACTCATCGGGTGTTCGCCTATCTTGAATGTGCCATAAAAAGTCAGCCACATGAAGAATATAAATATTGGTATTCCCCATACTTTGTGCGTAATAATGGTATCGATTACTTCGCTGTTCTTGCGCTGAACAATCAGATTTGGAGTATAGGTTTCGCGAAGAGCACCGGCGATAAATCCATATTTCATATCAGTAATCAGGCTTTCAGTGTCCTGATTTGAAATAGATTCGATTTCCTCGATCTGCTCATCAACCATTGCGATGATTGCATCATGATTGAAGAGTTGCTCGGTCAACACTTCGGTGGCTCTGTCTTTTTCAATAAGCTTTAGTGCCAGAAATCTGGTAGAAATCTTGTCAATTGGTATGGAATTTTCAGGCTTGCGAAGCAGTTCCTGAATTTTGGTAACCGATGGTTCAATCAGGGAACCATAGTTAATGTGAATGTGCCTGAGGGTTTTGTCATTGTTTTCATAAACATCAATAATTTTCTGAAGCAATTGTTCAACGCCTTTTCCTCTTGCCCCAACCGTTGGTACAAAAGGTATTCCCAGCAGCCTTCCAAGTTGGATGTGATCAAGCTTATTGCCTGATTTTTCCAGTTCATCATACATATTAAGTACACCCACCATTTTCACATCCATGTCGATAAGTTGGGTAGTGAGGTAAAGATTACGTTCAAGATTGGAGCTATCCAGAATATTAACTACTACATCAGGAGCCGAGTCGGTTATAAAATCTCTGACAAACAATTCTTCAGGGCTGTAAGCACTAATGGAATATGTGCCGGGTAAATCAGTAATGATAAAAGAGTATTCTCCCAGCCTGATGTGAGCCTCCTTGGCATCAATGGTTACTCCGGAATAATTACCAACCCGTTCTTTCGATCCTGAAGCATAATTAAAAATGGTGGTTTTTCCTGAATTCGGATTTCCAACAAAAGCAATATGAATTTTTTTGATTCTTGGTTCCGGACTTAACTTTATCAGATCACCCTCCATGCTGCCGTTTGAATGCAACTCAATGGCTGATGCCTCTTCGTTTTCTGAAGCAATTTCAACCAGTGCTGCATCGCTGTTTCTGAGCGAAACATTGTATCCCATTACATTGTACTCAACCGGATCCATTAAAGGTGCCCGCTGAATAACATGCACTTTCTTGCCGGTTATAAAGCCCATCTCCATGATGCGCTTACGAAAAGCGCCCCTGCCTCTGATTTTGGTGATGATACCTTCTTCTCCGGGTGATAGATCTGCAAGTGTCAATGCGAGTATTATTTAGAAGGATTATAAATAGGCAAATTTATCCTATTTTTTGATGTAAACGAAAGTCTGTTGATGATTTTTGTAATTGATATGAACGCATTCTCAAAACATTGTCCTCTAAAGAAAGTGACTAGACCGAAATCGGGGAGATTTCATGCGGGTTGCAATCAATCAAATGATGCGTTTGATTTCAAGTTGGTGAAGTGCGGGAAGTGCCTTGGTTATTATTTCTCCGTAATGTTCCCGAAATAACCTTGAAATCTCTGCAACTGCGTTTTCGCGTGAACTGTGCCGGTTTTTCTGATAAAGCATCACAAAATCTTTCAGATCCTGATAAATATCTGCCAGACATTCTGCAATACTTACCTTCATAACATCGGTATTTGAAGCTCCAATATCCTGAAAAGCCCAAAAGCTATCGTCCGGATAAAGCTTATTGCGCAGTGTGTTAAATATCAATTCCCATGATTCCTCTGTTAAAAATCGCTCAGCATCATCCGGATCTTCGGCGGCAATGGGTTTCAGCACAGAACCCTTAATGTACAGCAATGGAAGTATATGCCTGAAATAATTGACAATATCTGTTTTTGAATACTCCTCTGCTTTTTCAGCAAACATGCAGTATTCATTGGCAACGGTGAGTAACTCAATTACCTGTCTGGAATAAACAGGATCATTCTGGGAATTTACCATGGTATAACTTTTTGATTGCAAAATTAGGCTTTTAAGATAACTTTATGTTGCAAAAAAATGATTTTCGTTGAAAGTCAGGGCTTGGACTGATATTACTAACTGCTTCTAAAATGCTTGTTTTCAATAGTAAATTACTGTCTTGCGCAGTCATTTCACTTCAGGTGATGGTATCTGAAATTAAAATCAATCGCTAAACTTAAAACTAAATGAAAAATTCATATATTTACAAAAATTGATGTTATGGAGAAGCTTGATTTTAAAAAGCAGCTTGTACAGGTTTGCAAAAGTATTAAAAACGAGACCGAAACAAATCTCTTGGCTGCTATTGCTGATGCCCAGCAAAGTGCGAACGAATATGGGCAGCCCAAAGACAGGTATGATTCATACAGGGCGCAGTTGCTCACCCGAAGAGATATGCTTGCGCAACAACTGGAAAGAGTGCAGAATGAAATTGGCCTGCTCGATAGGATTGATCTGAGCCGGGTATGCGACGTTGGCGGATTTGGTTCTGTTGTGGTTACTCCCGTTCAAAAGGTTTTCATTTCCATTGGGATTGGGAAAATCAGTATGGAAGGCATGGGAGATTTTTATGCCATTTCTGCAAGTGTGCCTTTTGCTCAGGCAGTCAAGGAAAAGAAAGCAGGAGATACCGTTGTTTTTAATGGTAAAAAATTGGAGATTCTTGAAGTTTATTAAACCGGCATTTTGTTTTGTCGGGTTTGCAATTGAATTGTTTTTCTTTAAAATCCTTGTTGGATGTCCGTCAGGGATTCTTTTTTGGTTAACATTATAGGGATGAAGTGTATTTTCGAAATGCATTATCTATACTCTGTAACATCCGGAGCATTTATTCTGAGAAGTTCAAGTAATGTGGATTGTTGATCAGTAATTCCAAAAAGAAAGTACCTGTTGTTGTTATCCATAACCGGGAAAAAAGTAAATCCGAACTGAAAAGTAGAGAATACGAGATGCTCATTCCTGACTTTAATCCCGAAACCGAAAGCTGGTATAATCTCCCGCTTGAATAATTGTGCAGGTTTGTCTGATAACATCACTATTTCGCTGAATCCATAAAATGCACACCTGAATCCAAGAAGGTAAATCGGCGTAAATACTACAACTTCAGATTTAATGTTCAGGCGGGTATGTCCGGTGTAATCGTAATTTGAAAATGTTTTAGAGAATTGTGCCGGTGTAATTCTGAGGTATTGTTGATTGGTTCTGTTAATTCCCTGTGTATAGTTTGCAATTCCGTAAATCCTCATTCTGCTTGATCCCGTTTTGTAAAGTCTTGATATAAATGAAAGATTGGTATTGAAGGCTCCGTTTGAGAAATTTTTGTTATTCCAGTACCCGCCAATATTTGCAGAAGCAAAAATATGAGCTCCGTATCTGATATTCACTCCATTGGTTAGTTCTAGTCCGGTATAAAATCCATTTGCTCTGTCGGATTCTTCTTCACCAACAGTAACTTCCATCTGATAACCAACCGGGATGTCTTCTGTCCGGCCAAATCCTGTGATCATGTTTCGCCTGACAAATCCACTTTTTATTATACCTATGCTGAGCAGTTTTCTCTCTAAATTATAATGATCGGGGAAAGCAGTGTCAGGTTGTGGATTTAAGGATTTATATTGTAAGCTGCTGATTCGTGAAGTTATGTATGCCTGTGTACGAAGCGGTGTTTTCCCGGCAGACCGGTTTATAACAGGGGCATATCCTACCCAAACATCATATAACATATACGGAAAATCATGTTTTATTTGTTCCGGATCAGAGAGTTGGTTTTTCCATAGGTTTTCAACTCTGGCACCACCGGCAAATCTGGTTTCGGGAGTGACGAATGTTTTTGTAATTTCCAGCCCCAGTCCGCGTGATTCAGGGCCAACTTTCCAATAGGCTTTGCTGTCAATAAATGTACCTGAAATGTTGCGAAATGTGTATCCGCCGTTGGTCAAAAAGAATGTAGGTTTCTTTTTGGAATTAAATTCCATCGATTGCTCTATCTGATTTCCCAATCCCCATAAGTTTCTGTTGTAAAAACGGGCACGGCTTCTGGTGAATTTGTCAATGGATAAATCCAGACCAACCGGATATATGTCTTTAATTACCAGTATCAGATCTGCACTGTCATTGCCTGTTGATTCTCTGAGATAAAAAACCGCATCTTCAAAAATACTGAGTTCGCGAAGTACTTTTTCATTGTCGGCTACAGCACGTGCATTAAGTGCGTCGCCCTGCTTAATAAGTAAATATTTTCGTATGATCGCGTTTCTTGAATTGATGTGTGTTCTATTAAGTATGTTTTCTAAGCGGGTTTGTGAAATTAATGTTGTATCATGCACCGATGTTCCAAAAATATCAAGCTTTTTGATTTGTATCGATCTGATGATTTTGCCATTGTGCTCTGTAAAAGGCAGTTGATCTGCAATTTCAGGTGTATCTGAAATTTCTTTACGGGGAGGAGCCTTAAAAACTAGTGGGTAAAGATTCTTCAGAATCCTATTGTTTTGCTTCTTCGCTTTAATGTTATCATAAAATCTGTCTGATTCGGTTCTTCTTTGCTCGAATGTGAGACTATCACCGCTGCTTCCCCTTTTTGTCCGGTTTTTTTTTCGCTCTATGCCTGTCTTCGTGCTGTCTTTCAGGGTTTCCTGCGCTATCAGCGGATTGTTTATACCTGTAAGCAGAATAATACCGATCAGTAATACCGGTAATTTCATGGCAGTCCTTCGCAGGAATTGCGCGGCCAGTTCAAAGATATTCCTGTAATCATTCATTTGCAGCTTCCTTCTGTTGCGCATAAATGCAAAGATAAGTTTTTGCTGGTTCTGACCTGTATTCAGGGCTGATGTAACATGGAAACAATAGCAGACCGGAATATCATCGATTGATAAAAATCAAAAAGGTCTGTTCCTGAAGAACAGACCTTTCTGCAACACTTATGAAAACAAAGATTATACTCTCTTTTCTTTAATTCTGGCTTTTTTGCCTTTAAGGGCGCGAAGATAGAAGATGCGTGCTCTGCGAACTACACCTCGTTTGTTTACCTCAATTTTATCAATAAAAGGAGATGCAATAGGGAAAATTCTTTCAACACCAGTATTTCCTGAAATCTTGCGAACTGTGAAGGTTTCGGAGACTCCTTGTCCGTTACGTTGCAGAACAACGCCCTGGAATAGCTGAATCCTTTCCTTGTCACCTTCTTTGATTTTATAGTGTACGGTAATGGTGTCGCCGGCTTTGAAGCTTGGTAACTCTTTCATCTCCACGAAATTATCCTCTACAAACTTCATCAATGCGTTCTTGCTCATTATCTTAGGTATTTAATTGTGGCGGTTTCCAAAAATGAGTGCAAATGTACGGTATTTTTTTTTAAATAAACAAGCCCGATTGTAAATTTAATTGTAAGATTTTTCCGGAGGCGCTGAATTGAATAGAATTATCGAAAAAAAACGATGTCAGGTATTCCGAATGCGGGGCCTGACTTAAACTTTGTCTTCCAGCAGGTCAGGCCTTCGGGTCTGAGTGCGCTCAAGCGATTGATTGTAATTCCAGTTGATGATTTCTTTTTCATTTCCTGAAAGCAATACATCGGGCACTTTCCAGCCATTGTAATCAGCAGGACGTGTGTAAACCGGCGGACTTAGCAGTCCATCCTGAAAAGAATCAGAAAGGGCAGAAGTCTCGTCACTCAAAACGCCGGGAATCAAACGGATGATGCTGTCGGCAAGCACTGCAGCAGCCAGTTCACCGCCTGAAAGTACGTAATCTCCAATCGATATTTCCCTGGTAATAAAATGCTGCCTGATTCGATCGTCAATGCCTTTGTAATGTCCGCAAAGCATAATAATATTTTGCTTCAGACTGAGCTGATTGGCAATTCCCTGCTTCAGAACTTCACCGTCAGGAGTAAGGAAAATTACTTCGTCATATTCCCTTTCCTGTTTGAGGTGATTTATGCAATCGGCGATGGGCTGAATCATCATCACCATACCTGCATTGCCGCCATACACATAGTCGTCAACATTTTTATGCTTGTTTTTGGCAAAATCCCTGATGTTGTGAATGTGAATTTCAGCGAGACCCTTATTTACCGCTCTTTTAATAATGGATTCGGTGAAAGGTCCCTGAAACATTTCAGGAAATATGGTAAGAATGTCTATGCGCATTGCATTTATTTTCTGCAAAAGTACAATAATCCGGGAATGTTGATGGACGTTGGCAAATATGAAAGTCGGGGTTTGACTATGTTAAAAATGCATTTTTCAAAAACCAGGTTATATCAAGTCAAGCCGAATCATTGGAAAGTCAGGGTTTGATTATATTTATGATGCATCATAAAAAAACCATTTAAAATCAAGTCAAGCACTGACTATCCATAAATCAGCTTTATATCTGCGGATTTTATCTTTTATCTTTTCACTTTTATCTTTTCACTTTTTCATTCGTTTTTTTTATTACAAGAAGACCTAGCAAGTTAAAAAAGAAAACTTGTTAGGTCAGATTCCGGCTATTCATTTTTCATTTTTATCTTTTCACTTTTCACTTTTGTCTTTTGTCTTTTTACTTTTATCTTTTCAAAAAAAACTGTAGGTTTGACAATCCTAAACTTAATTTCTTGAACACAAAATCCATTTCAGGAATCTTCTCCCGGTTCGACTGGTTCTCTCCGGCTTTGCTGTTGATGATTCTTCTGGCAAAGTTTTTCCCGGATTGGGGATTGGCTCAGGGAGCTTTTTCTTTGAAGTCTTTATCGGGCTACGGTATTTCTGTGATATTTTTTCTTTATGGACTAAGGCTCAGTTTGCCGCAGATGTGGAGCTGTGTCAACAACTGGCGTCTGCATCTGGTGGTTCAGGCAACCACTTTTATAGTATTTCCGCTGATTGTGCTGATGTTCAGAGGGCTGTTCTCTGATACTCTTTACTATTCATTGTGGCTGGGCGTATTCTATCTTGCAGCCTTGCCTTCAACAGTTTCATCCGCGGTGGTTATGGTTTCACTTGCTGGTGGAAATGTGACCGGTGCAATTTTCAATGCTACTTTTTCCAGTATTGCCGGAATCCTGATAACGCCTTTGTGGATGGGACTTTTTCTGGCAACAACCGGTTCGGGAATGGATATGACTCCTGTCTTTACCCGATTGGGCTACCAGATTTTATTGCCATTATTTGTTGGAATTTTTATGCACAGATGGTTGGGTAAATATGCCATAGAGTATCGCAATTTTACCCGTTACTTTGATCAGATGGTTATTCTTGCCGTTGTTTACACCTCGTTTTGTGTATCGTTTAACGAAGGGCTTTTCTCCGGTTTCACGTTGATGGTTATTGTAACACTGATTTTAGTTTTGCTTGTATTGTTTATTCTTGTAAATGTGCTGATAAATCTGAGCGCAAAAGCACTGAAGTTACCTCAGCCGGATTTGATTGCTGCCTTGTTTTGTGGCTCAACCAAATCACTTATGCATGGAAGCGTTATGGCGGGCGTTTTGTTTGCCGGAATGGCCAGCGGAGGTATCTTTTTATTGCCGGTATTGATATATCATGCCATGCAATTGACAATTACAGCGTTTATGGCTCAGCGTTTTAAGCGAAGAATTAACTGATCAAATGGTGCAATTTTGATCGCAATGGCTCCTGGAGATGATGGTTTCGGGCATACCGCTCAATCCCATGGCCCATCCGATAGCTTCAGGCATACTGGCAAATACTCCAATTTCAGGGCTTTGTAAAATTATATGCGATATTCCTTTGTTCGCTGCATTTTCTGATTGCATCACAAAAGCAACCCGTTTTACACCAATGTGGCGCATCTGAGGAAGAAGAAATTGAACTATCCAGGCTTTGATTTTTCTTTTGAAAAGCAGCGAATCATGTGGTGCCGCAATAATAAGGTTTTTGACTCCATCCCTTTCAGCTTCCGCGATGTAGGAGTGAAGCAGAATTAAAAAATCAGCTGTTGAGTTTAAACTACCCGGCGTAACTTTTTTGATCAGCAGATTAAAATCTCTGAGATAATTCTGATCAAAAATGTCAGGTAGTTTTCCAGTCATTGATTTAGAATTTCGAGCGGGGATGTAAATATAGTAAAATATTATTGCAATAGCAAGTAAAATATCGTGTTATATTTGAATAATTAAAAAGCAGTAAATAAGGATTTTGCGAAAATTATTTCATATTAGTGTAAAATAAAATTACTTAATGGAGTGTTGGTTATAAAAGAAAATCGTCTGATTATCCGGGATGCAATCCGTAAATTATATCTTACGAACAGCCAGCAAGTGTAAAATCACATTAATTTAATGAGGTGCAAACGGATTTCTTATCTGGCGATGCGAAAACCAAATCATCGGAATGTCAGGGTTTGACTATGTTAAGGATTTATCTTAAAAAAAAACTGTTAAGATCAAGTCTTGCGCTGACTACCCATGAATCAACGTCAAACAAGTCAGGGTTTAACTATGTTAAGGATGCATCATACAAAAACCTCTTAAGATCAAGTCAAGCGCTGACTCAAACGAATCAGTTTCGGATTTTTCACTTTTCACTTTTATCTTTTTACTTTTATCTTTTATCTTTTATCTTTTCACTTTTCACTTTTCACTTTTCACTTTTCACTTCTGACTTTCACCAGTATTTTTCCGATATTCTCCGATGCTTTCATTCGAATCAACGCTTCAGGAACTTCATCCAGCGAAATGGTCTGCGCAAGCGAATGGAGGTGCTCCGATTTGAGCTTATCTGCAATTAATTTCCAGATTTCCAGTCTCCGGCTCATTGGCGTATCTGCAGAAGCAATTCCCACCAACCTTACTCCACGTATAATGAATGGAAATACGGGCACTTCCAGCTTGTCTGAAGCCAGCATTCCGCAATTGGCAACCAATCCACGCTCAGCGGTAGATAGTAAAGCAGTGGCCAGCGTATTCCCTCCAACGGTATCGAGGGCTGCAATCCACCGGGAAGGAAGTAATCCTTTGCCCGATTTGTCGTCAATTGCTTCCCTGCCTGTAATTTCTGATGCTCCGATTTGTTTGAGAATGACTCCGGCTTCCGCTTTTCCGGTCGAAGCAATTACCTTATAGCCCATTTTAGCTAGCATTGCAACTGCCATTGATCCAACAGCTCCGCTGGCGCCGGTTATCAGGATTTTTCCGTCTTCCGGACGAATACCATGTTGCAGTATTTCGAATATTGCACTTGCTGCCGTAAACCCTGAAGTGCCGATAATCATACTTTCCTCAAGGCTTAGCCCATCCGGCTTTTTTACAACCCAGCCCACAGGCACTTTGATGTATTCCGCAAAGCCACCACTTGTATTCATTCCCAGATCGTAACCCGTTACAATGACTTCATCACCTGCCTGAAACTTCTGATCTGCCGATTCAACAACAATTCCTGCAGCATCTATACCAGGGGTGTGCGGAAACCGTCGCGTTATTCCTTTGTGTCCGCTGGCTGATAGCGCATCTTTGTAGTTTAGCCCCGAAAACAGCACTTTGATCAAAACATCATGAGCTGGTAGCTCGCTGATTTTTTTGGTGTGAATACTACAGGAAAAACTTCCGTTTTCGTCTTCAGTAACCACTATGGCCCTGAATTTCTGATCGTTTGCTTGGTGGGTTGAGTTCATAGGTCAATGCTTTGATATACAACTATCTGCATGTGTTTTTGTTTGGCATTTTCTTATCCGGGGTATATTAAAATGCATACATTTGCCCCGGATTCAGGCATGCAAAGATGGAGACAAAATCAGCAAGTAATGCCATTGGCCGCATGATTTCTGAGCCAAAGTTTCTTAATTTATTGATAACCGTTAAAATACAGTGAAATGGCGTTGCGAATTATTTCAGCAGAAGAAGCAGCAGACTTTATTAAAAATGATGATGTCATCGGATTCAGCGGGTTTACCCCTGCAGGATCGGTCAAATCAATCCCAGTAGCAATCGGTCAAAAGGCCAGAGCAGAACATGCTGCTGGCCGGCCTTTTAAAGTTGGCGTTATTACAGGAGCATCCACAGGCGACTCACTTGATGGTTCCCTGGCAAGGGCCGATGCAGTCAAATTTCGTACTCCTTACCAGTCTAATCCCGACCTTCGGAATCTTATTAATGCCGGTAAAGCCGACTATTTTGATTCTCATCTTTCGGTTGTCGGACAAAATATCAGGTATGGTTTTCTGGGTAAAATCAATTGGGGAATTATTGAAGCCTGCGATGTGACCGAGCAAGGTGAAATTGTGCTCACCACCGGGGTTGGGATTTCTCCGACCATTTGCAAATATGCCGACAGACTTATTATTGAATTGAATTCTTTTCATCCACGGGCTCTTCGTGGTATGCATGATATTATTGTTGTTGCAGATCCTCCAAACCGACGCGAAATTCCCATCTACAAGCCATCGGACCGCGCAGGAATGGAAGTGGTGAAAGTTGATCCTTCAAAAATTGCAGGGATAGTTCTTACAAATCTGCCTGACGAAGTTGGTGGATTCTCAGATACCGATGCCATTACCGATCAGATTGGACAAAATGTAGCAGATTTTCTTTCTGCTGAGCTGAAAAACGGGCGGATTCCTTCCTCATTTTTGCCTTTGCAATCAGGCGTTGGAAATATCGCCAATGCTGTAATGTCGGCCCTCGGCGCACACAAAGGTATTCCCGATTTTGAAATGTACACCGAAGTAATTCAGGACAGCGTTATCGACCTGATGGAAAAAGGCAGGGTGAAGTTTGCCAGCGGTTGTTCACTTACCGTTTCGCCTGAAAAGCTTCAGCACATTTATGACACACTGAAATTCTTTCACAATAAAATTGTACTGAGGCCACAGGAAATTTCCAATAGTCCTGAAGTTGCGCGACGTCTCGGAATCATTTCGATAAATACAGCGCTGGAAGCCGATCTTTTTGGTAATGTTAACAGCACCAATGTGATGGGTCGGAAAATGATGAACGGCATTGGTGGCTCCGGCGACTTTACACGAAATGCGTATATTTCCATATTTACGTGTCCATCTGTTGCAAAGGGCGGAAAAATCAGTGCTTTTGTACCCATGGTTTCGCATACCGATCACAGCGAACACTCTGTGCAGGTAGTTATTACCGAACGTGGTGTTGCCGATCTCAGATCAAAATCGCCAAAAGCCAAAATGGAAGCCATCATTGAGAATTGTGTTCATCCCGATTACAAAACTGCTTTACGCGATTATGCAAATCTGGCCGGTGATACACATACTCCTTGTACACTGGCTGCTGCATTTGGGATGCACCTTGAATTTGAAAAATCCGGCGATATGAGGAATGTGAATTGGGGCGATTGTTTTACAAAACGCTAGTGTTATGTTTTTTAATGCACTTATTTTTAATTATATACGATGTCATCCTGAGCGGTTCTGATAGCTATCGGAACGAAGGACAAAACGACTGACATGGTTTCTTTTTAATGGCATCACATACAAATTCCCCGTTGTTTACACCAGCGGGGAATTTTTTCAGCAATAGTATTTTGTAATTTTTACTTTTGTAAAATGAAAGCTATACTATTGTCGTTTTTCTGCCTTTTGTTAATGGTTCTAACCGAAGCTCAGGTGCTGAATATCGAGCGTGAACGCATTAAAACAGATACAACAGGTTGGTCGGGAACCGGAAAGGTTTCGGTTAATCTGATCAGCAATACCCGAAAATTCCTGGAAACAGGTTTAAATCTGCATGTTCAATACAAAACCAACCGAAGCCTTTATCTTGCGTTGTCAGATTATGAGGTTATAAAATCGGAGGAAAATGATTTTTCCAATAAAGGAATGCAGCATTTCAGATACAATTACAAACTTGGCAAAATACACACCTTTGAAGCTTTTACCCAGGCACAGTTTAATAAAGTGCTTAATCTGAACTTTCGTGGGCTTGCCGGTACAGGGTTACGATCCAAAATATTAGGATATGATAATTTCCGATTATACTCAGGACTTGCGTATATGTTTGAATATGAGGAATCTAAAATCAGTGAATTGAAAGAATTCAATAACCGTTTTAGTTCGTACCTTTCATTGACCTTTAAGATAAATGACAACCTGACCATTATCAATACAACATATTATCAGCCCCGGATTGATTATTTTAAGGATTACAGGTTATCCAATAATCTGGATGTGATTTTCAGGATTTCAAAACGGCTGTCATACCTTCTGAAATTCGAGCATATCACAGATAACCAGCCATTGCCCGAAATGCCTCGGGTAACTTACAATCTGAAAAATACGTTGTTGTTTGATTTTGGGAAGTGAAATTACTCTTATTTTATATTATAGTTAAATTTCAGACAGTCTGAAGCCTAATGGCCTGAGTGACTGAAAAGCAGGAATAAGCTACTCAAGCATGGGTCGAAGGAGGTAGAAAAGTTATACAACCGGCGAAATCTATTGAATTACAAATTCAAAGGTGTTTAAAGCGTTAATTCAACCGAGGCCGCATCAGTGGAGGAGTTTAGCATAGCTAAATTCAGCTTAACCGGGATTCACCGCATTTATCCAGTCTAAATGTAGCTGAATCCTGAAGTTTCGGGGACTAATCGCTGGTTCCGATACTATCAGAATTGCAGACCGCTAAGAGTCATGTTTATTAGCGCTCAGTTGGTTAAATCTTAATCTTTTTCTTGTTCTTATTCTATGTTTATATAAAACAGACAAGGATGTTACTCCCTGTCTGTTTAAAAAACCGACCGCTTCGCGGTTAAATGATTTAATAGAAAATCAGTTTAAAAAGCCCGAATAGCGCGAACATAGAAAGAAGCGTTGCCCTTATCGCTACTGCTTGTGTTACCATTGCCTAAACTCTGGATCCGCGCATTGGCGCTATCGTGCTCGGTAGAACTCCAATACCAGGCACTAGCAAAACCGCTTCCTCCGTGTGCTGTCGCAGTATTATTAATAGCAATTCTATTTTGAAACATTAAGTTTAATTCGTGTCTTGAAGGCAAATACCAGTCGCCATAAGATATTCCTTCCTCGTTAATTTGTAGCTCATTGCAAATGCTTGCCGCATGACTGTCAAAATCATTTTTTGCTGCATGAACAGAGATTATAATTGAGGTATTCATCTTGCCGGCATATGGGCCATCTCCACGTGCCATTGTATTATAAACTGTACCGCCCCCTCTCCATTTGACACCTGAGCTTTGGTCTTGTTTGGCACATACAAGTCCGTGTTGACCGGTTGCGTCAACCCAGAATACGATTCCACCTTGCGCAAAGTCGCCGACTTTATACGTTTTGGCATTCTTGGCATATAGTGCGTAAGGAACGCTCAATAACTGAGTAGTGCCTGGAATCGTGTAACTTGAACCGCCCGTTGGATCAGTTTCTGTTTTGATATAATACTCACCATCAGACCAGTCAATATCAGTAAATACTCCTCCAGCAACAGATCCATCTCCAATTTTTAAATTGACCAAACCATTTTCGTTGGTGGTGGGTGTATGTGTTTCGATGTACACATTTTGAAACGTCGGTGGAATACCTAATATATACTTTTGGATGCTGATTTTCATTCCAACTTGTGTATTCGTAACGAGTTGTTGGCTGCTGTTGCGAATAACGGCCTGGAAGCTCATTTTTTCGGGTGCTTGAGCAAGCACACCTGCCGTTAAAAACAGAGCTGCAAATAGTGTGATTATCTTTCTCATAATATTTAGTTTTTTATGATTTTAAATGTTTTAACCTCTTTATTTCCTCGATTTACTTGAACAAAATAGATTGACGGCAAAAAGTTGCTCATCGAAATACTTGTTTGGTTGCCAGTAATTTTCCCGCTTTGCAAAAGTTTTCCCTGCATATCGCAGAGTTGAAAGGTTAAGTTCGAAAGCTGAAAGTCTATTACTTCCAATGTTAGATAATCGGTTGTTGGATTTGGGTAAGCCGAAGCCTTAAGATTGATGCCTATGGCTTCTTCCAATCCTAATACATTTGATATTTCAAACGGCTGCTGTACACCTTGTGCCACAGTGCCGTTTGAAACTGAGGCGTTGGTGGTATAAGTCACTTGTCCAACGGAATAACTTACCGAGCCTCCCGTTCCTTCAGCCTTACCTCCGCCTGCAGGTACTGCCGTTTGTGCATGCAATCCTGTTAGTCCAAGTCCTAAATAGAGTGCTACACCAAATTTCAGCTTTTTGTGTCTCATTTTTGACCTCCTTTTTTTAATGATTATTTGACATGTTATAATTTATTGTTTAATATTTCGTAAGTCTGTGTCTATGTACGTTTTTTTCAATGAATACGGAAAATGGACGGGGGAGCGCGGTGAGCTGGAGATTACATTTTTGTCCATAAATGTATAATCTTTGCGTTGTAGTTCCGGTGATTCCTCTCCTGGTTTTTATGCTGGTGATGAACCGGATTTTTTGTTTTTATTATCAAAAATAATATTTTCTTTCCAAAAGTTTCATTCTTTTTTTCAAGACTCAACATAGTGGCTTTACTGGCGTTTCGTCCTGACATGGGCTACAACGAGTGTAAACATTCAACATTATTTGAATCTGACTTGTTGGGCTATTGTGAAAATAACTGCAACCCAGATCTCTATACCAAATATAGCAACTTTTTAAATATGCAAGCCATAATACAAGCGCAGTTTTTTCTTCTTTTAAACGCTATTCAAACACCATTTAAACGCCATTTAACCCAGGTTTACGTTTTTATTTCGTTTATATTACATTCCTGCTATTTCTATAGATCCTTTTTAAGATAAATCATATCAACAAGTTGTATGTTGCCTTCGAACATAGGGTGGTCGTAATTGTCTGTAAAAAAATTCTTTATCCGATATGACATTTCAAATCCACAACTTTCATAAAACGACAAGATTTGCGGCGTTTCGCCAGTCCCGACGAGCATTGTTTTGAAGTCGTTTTTGTAGAAATCAGCAATAAAATTTATCAATGCTCTGCCGTAGCCTTTGCCTTGATATTTCTCGTATGTCGCTATGTTTTTCAACTCGCAGGTTTCGCTATTTACCGGCACTACAACGCAAACACTTTTCAAATCATCATCATATAAAGCAAACAAGTCTCCACCAGGCAAATACTTGTCAATCATATTTTCCTGCTCGTCTGCCAGTAACAATAAGTCAAGAAACTGTTTCTTATTTTCGGTAATTTTTTCTATTTTCACGATATTTCTGTTGTTTCGTAGTTTGTCGGGGTTTTATTTCCGGTGTTAAAGTCTAATATTTTACTCTTATAAAATTCATTATCACACATTACAATTGTTTCAAATTCAACTGGAAATATTTCATTCCATCTTAATCCTATTTTCTTTAGTTCTTTTTCTTTCTCAGCAATTGTCCAGTCATTATTTCTCCAAAAAACAAATAGTCCATTTTCTGTCAATATTACTGGCTGGGTGTAATCTAAGCCACTCTTATCTTGGGGAGAGCAAAATCCAATCAACTCAATTCCATTTGCCAACTTAAAGTTTGTCAACACAATGTAGGTTTTTGGGCTCATTTCTTTTATTTCTCTTGCATCTGTCGGTGAAATGAATTCAATTTCATTTTCCATCCAATATTCCCAAACAGGGATTTGGAGTAAATCAATCTTTGATATTTCAGTTAATCGTTTGGATTTCATCTGATAAAAATTATGTCCAACGGCCGCGGCTAAACGCTGGCAGGCACTTTTGAAAACATCTCTTCCACGCCAGCACAATTTTCAATAAATGTACAATGTTTTTCCTAGCAACCATGCGTGCGGGAGTGTTAGCCTTTATTTACCTGAAGTTGTTATTTTTTCTTTGTCAGAATAAATGAGTCTTTTAAGCCAGATATCCTTGTTAAAGAAATAGACTCTTTGTTAATATTGTTGATTCTGTAAATCAATAAAACTTTTATCATGTAATTGTAAAACAAGATTTTTTCGCCCGTTAGGTTTAATGAATAATCAGACTTTATTAATTTGCCTGCTGTGATATCATTCATTTGCAGGGAGTCTGAATCAAAGATAAAGCGCAGATTATTAACAGGCGTGTTGCTTTTACCTTCCCATTCACCAATTAATTCATCACGTTTCAATCTTGTCTCAAATTCTATGTTTTTTAAATGGTAATTTGGTTTGTCGTTTGGTTCGTGTTTTAATACGAAATTATTTCCTACATCCTTTGCTAACAGGAAAACAGGAATTTCAGGACTATCAATGATTAAAAACTTGTATCCTGAAGATTCTCTGATTCGCCACTCGAAGACGTGCGTTGGTCTCTCTAACTCGGAATTATATGTAAGTATTGTAGTATTATCAAGGAACTCAACAGTGTCTATAACCAGAGAAGAGTCTGAGATTGTAAAAGCCTTTCCAACAAAGTCAAAGTCCCATTCATTGGTTGGTGCTTTTTTAAGTTTGGTGTATTTGAACTTATTATCTTTTGTAGATAATATTAGTGTGGTTGCATTTAAGAGATCTATCCCAAATGTGTCAGATTCTGCGTTACGTGTCACAATTAAGTTATTGTCAGACAACATGTAAGCTGAACTAGATATTGAGTCCCGGTGTCCGTTGGTAATATATTTAAAATTCAACCCCTGAATCGAATCTTTTCCAATAGATAGTATCAAATGAAAATCCTCAACCAGCGTAACATTGTTTAGGACAAATGTTTTTTCATAGCCTAACCAGACGCCTTCAATACCTGTCTTTGATTTCTCCGTACAACTTGCCAGAATTAGTGATACTAACAATACTGTAATCAGATTTTTCATTTTTCTAAAATATGTGGTGACGATTAAACACACTTAACAAAACGCATATTTCTGAATTTGGCATGCATCAAATATAACAACTTTTTAAATGTTCAGGCTATTCATTGGGCTTTTTAATCCGCCTGTTATCGGGCGTTTAGTTTGTTTTAAATTCTTGAGCAATTTTGTAGGTTGCTGTTATTGAGATTACAAGACCGGTAATTATTGACGCCAATTTTGCTATCCCGTAAATCACAGTTAATCTAAGTCCTGCTGTAGTGTTGCTGCTGTTTACTTTTTTTATGTAATTCCAGACTTCATGGGAATTTTGAAAGAAAAAAAACAAATAAATTAAGCTTAGTCCTATGATGAATAAGACAGCTAATGTTAAAATTTTCGTCCATTTATTCATAATTTTTATTTTTATCTTCTTTCGGTCTCGCATAAACTACAACAGAACCAATCATACCGCCATGAATGGCTTTTCGTTTCTCCCTGCCCAAAACTGTCAATAGCGAAACCCATCCTAATGAAAGTCACAATGCGTGCAATTTTGAAAACCTCTCTTTCCACGCCAGCACAATTTTCAATAAATGTACAATGTTTCCTTAAAGTTTTAGCAGTCGAATTTCTTCTATGGTCTGAAAAAGTCATTCTTAGCCTCAGGGCATATTTTTTCGCCGGTAAATATATGCTTTAATGTGTCTCCGATTAATTGAAGTTTCACTTCCTTAAAAAGAATATATTCATCCGGATTCTCAGGGGTGCAATCTTCATGAGTAGTTTTTGGTCTGAAATCTTTTAATTGGCTGACTAAAATGCAATCATCTCCAAATGCCCTTAAAAACAAGCAAGTATCAGCGGGGAAACTATTAAGTGTCAGAATATTATCTGTAAGAGTCCATTGACCACTGGAAAATCCCCGTGCCATGCATGCACCATATTTGAAATCAAATGTATTATCGGTATTTATGGTCAATTTGGCACTGTAAGGTATTATTCGTGTAACAGATTCCCATTCTCCAAGAAACAGGACTGCATTTTCGGTTTGTTCGTTGGGATTGTGGTTTATTGCCACCTGTGAACAACCTGTCAATCCAATTATGATTGACATGAATATTAAGTATATTATGCTCTTAATCATTTCAACTCTATCTGTCTGCATTAGAATTTCAGCTTTTCGTTTCAAATATAAGCGTATTTGAACACACCCTTGTTTGTTGTCCAACTATTTAATATTGGTATAATTCGTTTGAAAGCCTACTAAATCCTTTATTTGTCATCATTCCCCATTTCATCAAAGACCTATAAGGATAATTTTCAACTTCTCCACATGGATCTACCAATGTGTATCCTATTGGGTCAGCTGTTTTTCCATAGTAGATTATTACTTTATCATATTCTGGAGTTCCAAACTCTCCCCATTCGTAAGAACTTGTATCATTGAGTATTTCAAGAATCCTTTTTGTTGCATCCATGTCAAGCTTTTTTATCGAATATAGAAAACTATTTTTGTACACTTTCGCGTAAATAGCTTCTTCGGCTAAAAAGGTGTTGTTTTTGCTTTTATCACTGTTTATAAGTTCTTTGTAATTGTTACGATAGGCTACCTCTGATTTATTATACAACTTTTTTGTCTGTTCTTCAATTCTGTTAAGGTCTGGTTTATACATTTTAGAACATGCCAAGCCACTGATGGCAAGCATCATCAATAGTCCGTTTAAATATTTTGTTTTTAACATTTTCCATCTTTTCTTGACCAACTATGCAGTTTATCGTTCCAAATATACCAGCTTTTTATACACCCAATCCAACCGTCATCCCTTTATTTCAAGCAAAGCTTTATTGATTTTAGAATATTTTACGGATTACAATCTTTCGCGGATTACAAATTCCAGCAATTCCAGCACTGAAGAAAATGCATAGTATTCATCCCATGCGGTAAAGTCAAGAATCTGATATTTTTTTTCTGCACCGTTGTAAACATATACCTCTTCATCGCTTCGTCCGAAAAGTACACATTCCGGCAATCGCTCTGCTATATTCCATTGCGCATTCTGAACGAATAAATCCAGATATTCCTGAACTTCCTCAGAGTGAAGAGAAAATAAATACACCCCGTTGAAGTAAAAGCCGTTGCAGATCTGAAAAAGTTCAGAAAGTTCAGCTGTCCAGGCGTGTCCTTTCTTTATCAGCAATTCAGCGGAGTTCTCAATAATAAGCTGATCGCATGGAGAGTAAACTTCGGCATACTCATTTTCCTTTAATGATCCGATCAGCATTGTTAATGGTGAGTTCATTTATTCCCGGGTGTTAAGAGAATTAGTTGATATAAGTTGACGGTATCAAAAATCATTCTAAAAAGAATCATCAGAATTTTCGGAAAAATCAAATATCCCGACAAGGATATGAAATTATTTTTTGTTATCAGCAAACCCTGAAATTCAATATTGGCAGGTGTTTGACAATAACAGTCTGATACTTAAAGTAAGATAAGCCTTTAATTCAGGGGTAAAGATAAAAATATAGTCCGTTTGAATTGCCATCAAACTTATTGATGTTTTTGAGGTTTATTAATTATGCCTTGTCTGACGTTGCACATAATAACTATTTTTGCAATTGCACCTTAGACTACCTATGAAAGACGAAACTCTCAAATTGCCGGATACTTTTCATGCGCCTGCTGAAAAAGCTTCTGAAGAAATTGTAAATGTTGAATTTCAGCAGCTTTCGTCAGATTTATATTTTCAAATGTTTACTGAGGCTATGCCCGATGTAGCCATTGTTGTAAATCCGCAACGTCAGGTAGTTTATGCGAACAAATCTTTGCTTGGTTTAATTGGTGAAACTGCTATTGATTCTGTAATTGGTTTTCGGACCGGGGAACTCCTGAACTGTGTGAATCTGAAAGATGTGGGGGAGGAGTGCGGCACAACCATTGCCTGCAGGTACTGTGGCGTGGTAAATTCAATTCTTGAAACTCAGAAAACCGGAAAATCCTCTGTTCATGAGTGTCGCATAACTTCAACCGAAATAAATGAAGGTCAGTCTTTTGATGTTGAAGTTAAAGCAAGCCCGATTCCGGTTGGAAATCAGGTTTTTATCATCTTATCGATAAAAGATATAAGCGACAAAAAAAGGAGGCAGGTTCTTGAGAAGTTGTTTTTTCATGATATCCTGAATACCGCTGCGGGGCTTAATGGCATCTTATCCGTTATTGAAGATCAGAAAAGCGAAGAGGAAACCAAAGCCATCATCAACTTTGCCAAGAAAACCGGGTGCGAGCTGGTTGATGAGATTGTAGCTCAACAGGTACTGATTTCAGCCGAAAACAGTGACCTGGAACTGAATGTTGTTCGTTGCAACTCTCTTCAGATATTGCAGGATGTATCCGCTTACCTTAGTTATCATGAAGTTGCCAATGAGAAAAAAATTTTTATCGACCCGTTTTCTCATATGTCACAATTCGAATCCGATCCATTGATACTAAAACGGGTATTGATTAATACAGTAAAAAATGCGCTTGAAGCCAGTGAGGAAGGAGCAGTTATACGAATGGGAACTAAAATAGTAAACAGGCATGTAATATTTTGGATTAATAACCCTGGCGTGATTCCGGAACATGCACAAAGTCAGATCTTTCAGCGATCGTTCTCTACCAAGGGAACTAACAGGGGTATAGGCACATATTCAATAAAACTACTCACAACCCGATATCTTAAAGGAAGTGTATCTTTTAAATCAGAATCGGATGAGGGAACTACCTTTTTTATAAATATTCCTCATTCCCTCAGGGAAAGCTAATCAGGTTTCTTTACGTATTTCTCTACTAAATCAATCAATGCAGATGATTTGATAGGTTTTGGGATATAATCATCGCAACCCGCTTTCAGAAATACATCGCGATCTCCCGGAATGGCAAATGCAGTGGTTGCTATGATAGGAATACGGGGTTTGAAAAGTTTAATTTCACGGGTAGCTTCAACGCCGTTTTTTACAGGCATCTTTATATCCATCAGAATCAAGTCAATATCATCGTATATGCGGGCGTATTCAACTGCTTCATATCCATTGTTGGCCCGAAGAATTTCAAATCCGGCTTTACTCAGTAATTTTTCAATATATCTGAAATTTGAGTCTTCATCCTCGGCAACCAGAATTTTGATGCCGTTAGGAATGATAAAGCCATCATTGTGTTTAATATCTTCCATTTCTATATTCTCCCAGTATTTAAGAACAATGTATTTTGAAATAACCCGCAAACATGAGTTTAGTTCAAAGTTATTAAATAAAACCCAATATATGTAAATCGGGTTAACAATTTGAAATACTTCCCGCAAAAATCAGGATCACATGCCTGAGCAATTCCGTAGTTGAGGGTTTCGTTTCGAATCTATTTGTCAGCCAATATACAAATTTATTCTTTCAACCACGCCAGCACGAATAATTTCCTGAGACCTGCTATGTTATTGGTTTACAGATTTGTCGCAAGAATAATGCAGATTTACAAATGTTTGTCCGGAGTGAAAACCGTAAATTCTATTTACTGATTATCAGTTTTCCTGTAAATGTGCCTGCCGAAGTATGCAGCCTGACAAGGTAAAGTCCATTGTTTAGCTGCCCCGGACTAACACCTTTTGTCAGGCATTCGGGGTTTATTGTGTGATAAACCAAGGTTCCATCTGTTCTGAAAATTTCAAGTTGCCGGAATGTATAGCTGAGGTTACCCGGAATTTCAATTGAAAATATATCTTTGGCAGGGTTGGGATAAATTCTGATTTTTCCTTTTGTAATGCTTTGTGATTCGGCATTTCCTGTAAAAGCTACACAGGTGTCGCTGTTAAGGAGCGTAAAATCACTAACTGTGAATGTTTTGTTTTGTTGCACACCAACAGATGCACCTTGCATTATAATATCAGAAAAAACCGGTGTGTAGTTCTCATGGTGATTCATATTGTTATAAATACAGCTTCCTCCGTTACCTGTGCTGTCAGTCCGGTAAGCTCCGATTTGAGGAATATAATCCGGAACTGTTTTTACCCCATAAACAGGCCCGTTTCCTAACAGCATAAACCCACCTTCACCTGCATGCATAGCTTCAACAAGATCCATAAATACCATCTGAGTCCAGACCATCTCACCCATACTATTGATTTTAATAAAAGAACTGAAGCCAAATGAAGGAGAAGCAAGCAAAAATCCTCCATCAATGCTTTTTATCAGATTGCCATATTTATTGGTGTACATATTATAATGGTATTGAAGGTATCTTTTCGACCATACAGGATTTAAATCAAAATCAACTTTTATAGCACTTACTTCATCATTAAGCAACGAATAAAGAACAACTCCATCTTCAACAATTACAATGTCGATGGCAATGGATCTGGTTATGGTAGAATCTTCCATTACTTTAGATGTGATCAGATTTCCATTCTGATCAGTAACCATCAATAGCAGTTTTGATTTGAATGGGTTGTACGACCTTGATTCTCCGCACATCATAAGGTTACCGTCAGGTAGTTCTGCAATGGAATAAACAAAATCCAGGTGTGTACTTGTATTGAAAGTTCTGGCCCATATCAGATTTCCTTCTGACGATGTTTTTACCAGCAATGCTTCACTAAGGCTTGGATTGCCGTAATTTTCGGTGGAAGCAGAGATCAGATAACCTCCATCACTTGATTTTTGAAGGTGGAAGTGCCCCGGATTGTAGGGAACAGAAATATTCCGGGTCCAGATTGTATCTCCTTGATTACTCAACTTTACGAGACATAAAGATGAATTTCCTGGTTGATAATAAGAGCCGGCTGCAACAACGGAAGAATCCTGTTCACAGATTACATCTTCAAAAGTGATATTGTCAAAAGCTTTGACCCATTCTATAATTCCGGAAGGGTCGATTTTAATGACATGGCCTTGTGAGTTGTAAATTATACCGGTAATTATAAATCCTCCGTCAGCAGAAGTGGCTCCACCATATGTATGAATTCCATAGTCCATATCATAATAAACTTTGTTAAGCGCCGAATGCTGAGCTGAAGCTCCGATTGAAATACCTAAAAGGCATAGGCAGGCGAAAAAATGGATCAAGTGTTTTTTCATGGTATAAAGTATAGATATTTAAAAATGATATGGGTTTCGGCACTTCAAACATCAGCCGGAAATTCCGGTTTTGTCGGATAGTGTTACAAATATATTGTAAAAATCCATATAGCGAATCTTTCGAAATAAATTCACCGTTCAGGTAATACCTTTCTATCTATTTCCCAAAGGCGGATGGCACTTACTAACAGGACTTTTCGGCAAACGAATTTGTCAAAAAAAACGAAAGCAGTCGTCCTCCTTTTCCGAAAGAGCCTGTTACAAGGTAGAGTGCCTGTTAACAGGAATTTCTGCAAACGAATGTGTCATAAAAAACGAAAGTAATCGTCCCCCTTTTTCGAAAGGGGGAGAAGAGGGGGATATAAAAAGTTGTCTTTATTTGAGTAAGTTATCCTGTTTACAAATGAAAGTCACTTTTCTTATTCAATCATTTTATAAAGCATTTCTATCTCTTGCTGCCAGATTTCCTCGTTTGGAGTTTCCAGAATAATCGGCATGTTGTCGAAGCGGGCATCATTCATCAGTCTTTTAAAAACATCAGCTCCCAAAAACCCTTTTCCAATGCTGTCGTGACGGTCAACATGGCTGCCAAGGGGTTTCATGCTGTCGTTCAGGTGAATGCCGCGGAGGTAATTAAATCCAATGATGTCATTAAATTGCCTGAATGTTTCTTCATAACCTTCAGGGGTAATAAGATCGTAGCCCGAAGTAAAGGTATGACAGGTGTCAATACAAACACCAACGCGGCTTTTATCCTCAACAAGATCAATAATGAACCTGATCTGCTCAAATGTATGACCAAGATTGCTTCCCTGCCCCGCGGTATTTTCAATAACTGCTGTAACTCCTTTGGTTTTGCTCAGCGTGATGTTGATGGATTCGGCAATGATTTTCAGACTTTCTTCAGGCGTGACAAGTTTAAGGTGGCTTCCGGGATGAAAATTCAACCGGGTAAGACCAAGCTGCTCACACCTTTGCAACTCATCGAGAAATGCAGCGCGCGATTTTGCCAGTTCTTCCTTGCCGGGATGTCCAAGATTAATCAGATAGCTGTCATGTGGGAGAATCTGCCAGGGTTCGTAGCCATGTAATGCACAATTGGACTTAAACTTCGTAATACTTTCTTCCGAAAGGGGGGAAGAGACCCACTGACGTTGATTTTTGGTAAATAATGCAAAAGCTTTTGCGCCTATAGCAGCAGCATTAACAGGGGCGTTTTCAACTCCGCCCGAAGCACTGACATGAGCTCCGATATATTTCATAGGATATTTGTTTTTGTTAGGGTTGTTTTCCGGCAGTCTGTTTTCCGGCAAGGCAATTTGTGAATGCCTGATTAAAAAGCCTGAAAAAGATTTTTCACAAACAGATCAACAGGCAAATATACAATATGGTTCAGTGTTTTAATTGATAAAGCAAAGCCCGCATCGTTTTTATTGACACGGGCTTGCTTCATGATCTTATGAAAAATACTCCGCCTTAAAAATTACAGGCTTTTGTGGCAGAACCACCAGTCGTAACCTTCGTATTCAGCCAGGCGTTTTTTAGCTGTTTGAATATCCTTTGCAGGAGGAATAATCACGCGGTCACCAATGAGTTCATTATTCGGCCATCCTGCAGGAATAGCTACTCTGTTGGCGTCAGAAGTCTGTAGTGCTTTCAGTGCGCGAAGAATTTCGTCCATATTCCGTCCGATTTCCTGAGGATAGAAAAGTATAATACGAATCACTGAGGTCGGGTCAATAATAAATACCGCACGAACTGTATCAGCAGCTTTGCCCGGATGAATCATTCCCATAGCCATTGCAACATTGCCGGTTGAATCAGCAATAATAGGGAAAGGAATCTGAACATTCAGTTTTTCTTCGATCCACTCATCCCATTTGATGTGTGAAAAAATCTGGTCGATGGAAAGACCGAGCAATTCGGTGTTCAACGCCTGAAATTGATCGAAACGCTTTGCAAAAGCCACAAATTCTGTGGTGCAAACCGGAGTGAAATCGGCTGGATGGCTGAAAAGTACGAGCCATTTGCCTTTATAGTCATTGATAAGGTTTTTTACACCATGCGTTGTTTGTACGGTAAGATCGGGAATCATATCGCCGATCAGCGGAAAACTTCTGGATTCTGTCATTTTGATATTAGTTTATTGTTGATTAAAGTTTACTTTCAAGTTATTTTCCAAGAAATGCTGAGTACATCCAAACCAGTTTTTCTTTTTCGCGGATGTAATCACTGGCCATTGCATTGGTGCCTTCGTCGTTGAGATCGGCCGAAAGATTGAGTATATCGCGCTCTTTTACAAGTAGTTTGGCAAATGCATCCAGAACATGTCCAACACAAGCCGGGCCATTGGTTTCATTTTCAAGCGGTTTGATTTCTGCAATTTTCAGATATCCTGCAAAAGAATGGATAGGTGTGCCACCAAGGGTAAGAATCCGTTCAGCAATTTCGTCGATTTTGATCTGGAGATCATTGTATAGTTCTTCAAATTTTAAATGCAGTTCGAAGAATTTTTCTCCTTTAATGTTCCAATGGAAACCCCGTGCATTCTGATAAAACACCTGATAGTTTGCCAATAGATCATTTAATTTTTCAATCAGCTGCGCTGACATTGCCTCATCGAGACCGATTCTGTTCATTTTTTTCATGGTAAATTCGATTTTGTTGTTAATTATTGTGTTTGTTTTCTTTCGTTAAAGTCGCCCATCAATTGCAAGCGAATATCACTGATTCTGAAACCTTTTATTTGCTTGCGTTCGAAATACGCACTCAGCATCTCATCAAGTTCGTTGTCAAAGTAATCTTCCATCCGATCCGATACTGCACAGTATAAATGGTGATGATGTTCGGTAATGGCGTCATAACGCATAACATCAGCATCCGTCTTTACCCTTTTTATCATTCCTTTTTCAACAAAGGTATCTAATGTGTTATAGATGGTAGTAGCGGAAAGGCCGGGAATGATTTTAGAAACCTCTGCAAAAAGCTCTTCTGCAGTTGGATGCATACGAAGCTTGCACAGGGTTTGCATTACAGCCACCCTTTGAGGGGTAATCTTCAACCCGGCTTCGCTTAGTTTTTTAATAATTCCCTGAGTTATTTCCATTTTCAAATCATTGTTAACTTGAAATTAAAACTTGTTTGTAATAAATACAAATTAACGACAAAATTGTTCATTTGTCAAGCAAAAAAATGTTAAATCTTTTTTGGAATATTATCCAACCTGCTGGAAAGAAATTGGAAATTAATGTCGTTTAGTAAAGGATTCGGATTTTTAGAAAAGTGAATTAAATATCCTTCGACTCCGCTCAGGATGACATCGTATAGGATTGATAATTAGTGCATTAAGATGATGCAGTGTGCACCATAAACGAATGTCACACTGAGCGGAGAGTCGAAGTGCTTAAACGCTTGATTTAACTGTCATCTTCGCATTATGCTCAATTTTTTTGAGTTACAACTCAGTATGACTGTAAGTCTGAGTCCCGCACGTGCTGGAAAGACAATATTCATTACCTAAACGACATTGAATTGGAAATCCGAAAATCGAAATCCGAACCGAAGCGAAGCGGAGCTCACTGAATGCAAATCCGAAATCCGAAATCCGAAATTACTCTATAAGTATCTATGCGCCGCCCTTCTCAACCTGTCCATTATTGCAATTCCGATACCAGCTTCAGGAACAGGCTCAGCTACTATAAATTCTACATCACTATCTTCAAGAAGGTGCAATTTTGCAAACAAGTTATTGGCCGCTTCATACGGGTTTGCATTTTCAGAAAGATACTCAATCATTTTAAACTCACCTCCAGGTTTCTTGCCAAATGACAGAAATGCTGCATTTTTTGTGTTCAGTTCTTTTGTGTATTCTCCCAAAATGTAAAGCGGTTTATTCGGACTGTAGTGAGAATTAATATTTCCCGGGGAAGAAATTAATTCGCTTTTGCGGATTTTTTGTTTCGATTGCGGCATAACTGTTTCCAGTTCTTCTTTGGTAATAATTCCTTGTCGAAGTATAACAAAGCCGTCGGAATTAATGGTAATTACTGTCGATTCTATGCCAACTTTTGCAGGACCTCCATCTAAAATGCAATCAACAGCCGGAAGTTGCTTTCGCACGTGTTCCGCTTTTGTGGGGCTTATCCTTCCGAATTTGTTGGCACTGGGTGCTGCAACCGGACATTCAGCAAATCTTATCAGATCAAGTGCAATTGAATTGTCGGGCATTCTGATTCCAACGGTATCTAATCCTGAGGTAACAATGTCAGGGACTATGTTGCTTTTGGGCAGAACAAGTGTCAATGGTCCGGGCCAGAATTTTTCAGCTAAGCTGTAAATTCTTTCATCAGGGTTTGTAGTTAAAGATTTTAAATCTTCAATATTGGCAATATGAACAATCAGAGGATCAAACGAAGGACGTTCTTTGGCTTCAAAAATTCTGGCCACTGCTTGTGCATTAAGGGCATTTGCACCCAATCCATAAACTGTTTCGGTTGGAAATGCAACCAAGCCACCTTGCCTGATAATGTCTGCTGCACGTTTTATTTCTTGCTCACTTATCATCTGTTGCGATGTCTGCTTTGTTTTTGGCTTTGATTGATTTCTGATATTTCCGTCCTCAGGTTAAAGATCTTCATCTCCATTGTCAAGACTGTCAGGGATGAGCAGTTGTGATTCAGTGTCGCCCAATACTTCCACGTCCTTTAATCTGCGCTGTATTGCGCGGGTGCGTTTACCCATTACTTCGTCAATCTGGTTGCTGGCAGTTTGAATGTTTTTCTGGGCTTTTTCGAGCATGCCACCGAAGTTTTCAAACTCTTTTTTTACTGCCCCGAGGATTTTCCACACTTCGCTGCTGCGTTTCTGAATGGCTAATGTGCGGAAGCCCATCTGCAGGCTGTTGAGAATGGCAGCCAGTGTTGTGGGACCTGTCACCACTATTTTATAGGTGCGTTGCAACTCTTCAAGAAGGCTGGCTTTGCGAACCACTTCTGCATAAATGCCCTCAAAAGGAAGAAACATTATTGCAAAATCGGTGGTATAAGGTGGATCTATATATTTTTCACTGATATCTTTGGCCATTTTTTTAATGGTTGCTTCAAGCATTTTCTGCGAAAGCTCTATCAGTACAGGATCGGCAGTATCGTAAGCATTCTGTAAATGTTCATAAGCATCACGCGGAAATTTGGCATCCACCGGAAGCCAGACATTACCGGTAATATCGTCCTTTCCGGGAAGTTTTATGGCAAATTCCACCGAATCGTTGCTGCTCTTCTTTGTGCGAACATTGGCTTCATATTGCTCAGGAGCCAGAACCTGTTCGAGCAACATGGATAGCTGCACTTCACCAAAACCGCCGCGCATTTTAACATTGCTGAGCACGCGTTTTAAGCCACCCACATCCTGTGCCAGCGTTTGCATTTCACCAAGTCCTTTTTGCACACTTTCAAGCTGTTTACCAACCAGTTCAAACGATTGTCCAAGACGTTCATTCAGTGTTTTCTGGAGTTTTTCATCGACCGTCAGGCGCATTTCTTCAAGTTTCTTCTCGGTACTCTCAACCATCTTTTGCTGCTTTTCCTCAAGCTGACCGAATTTTTCCCTTTGAAGATCGTTGAAAGAAGCAACATTCTTATCGAAAGCAGTCTGAAATTCCTTGATCACCTTTTCTACAGATTCGCGCATTTGTTTGCCTTCAACCTGCGATTGCTGATTGATAGCAGTAAGTTTTTCCTCAACTTTAACCGTTATTTTTTCGAGATTTTCAACCGTTTTGGCGGTCAGATCTTTTTGTTCGGTTTTCAGTTCATCGAATTTCCCGCGCTGTTCAAGCGTAAAATCCTTTAGGCTGCTGACGAGTGTTTCGCGGTTGGTTTTGTTGTTGTCGTCAACTTTTGTAATCAGGTTGTTGATTTTTTCGTCGAGTGTACGAACAATGGTCTCCAGTGCTTTTTGGTTCTGTTCGGTGATCAGGCGCAGATTTTCGGTCATCTCACTTTTGAAGCTGTTCAGCGAGTTGCTCATTTCAGCACGGTTTTCGCGGGCTGAACCTGCACTTTCCTCACGGTTTACCCTGAAGTCATCTTTCAGGTTTCCTTCAAGTCGTGTAAGGTTTGCCGACAAAGCATCCACCTTATTGGGAAGTTCGGAATTGTCCGTCTTTTTTGGGCGCAGAATTATGGTTATCAGCAAATTGGCTGCAACAAGAATAATGATGATGATTGTGAGTATGTCCATACGAAGGCTGTTTTTTCAGGAAATAAAGGTAGGCTTTTGTTTGAGAGAATAAACTATCTGAGCACCTGATACTGCATGCCTTTTTTGTCGAGTTCCATCAGTAAAGTCGGCAATTGTGTAGAATCCTGAAGATTGAAAGTGATGGTAACCTGCACATATCCAACGGGAACACTGGTGGTAGATCGCTCATGTTCAATATCATGAATATTGGCTTTCATCTTTTCCAGGATAGAAATAATGGATTTCAACATTCCAGCCTGATCGGGAATCAGCACCTGAATTCGGGCGCGTAAACCCTCGGCCATTACGCCTTTGTCAAGAATCTGCTCCAGAATACTCATATTGATATTTCCGCCACTGATTACAGGCACAACTTTTCGGCCTTTCAGATCTGTTTTTCCGTAAAGTACAGCAGCCATTGCAGCAACGCCGGCGGGTTCGGTAAGAATTTTAGCCCGTTGCAGCAAAAGGTAAGCAGTGCGCGCCATTTCAGCATCATTTACAACCAGTAATTCATCCACAAGGTCTTTGGTGACCTGAAAAGTAAGATTACCAGGAGATTTAACCGCAATTCCATCGGCAATGGTATGCACTGAATTAAGAATGACTGGCTCTCCTTTTTCAACAGAAACTTTCATTGATTGCGCTCCATCGGCTTCAACTCCGATAATCCGTATTCTCGGATTTAGTTGCTTCAGTGCGATGGCAATGCCTGCTATCAGACCTCCTCCGCCAATGGGAACCAGCACATCATCCACATCTCTGAGCTGCTCAAAAATTTCCAGTCCAACGGTGCCTTGTCCGGCAATTATATATGGATCATTGAACGGATGTACAAAGGTTGCTCCTGATTTCTCACCAAATTCAGCAGCAGCTTCGAATGCATCGTCAAATGTATCGCCAACCAGAACCACTTCAGCACCGTAGGCACGGGTAGCAATTACTTTAAGCGGAGGTGCAAAGACGGGCATAAAAACCGTGCTTTTAACGCCTAGTTTTGTTGCTGCATAAGCAACTCCCTGTGCATGATTCCCGGCTGACGCAGCCAATACACCTTTGGCAATTTCCTCAGTTGTAAGATTGGCAATTTTATAATAAGCCCCTCTCACCTTAAACGAGCCGGTGGTTTGAAGATTTTCGAGTTTCAGATAAACATCCGCACCCGACATGGCCGAAAATGATTTACTTCGCTCCAGCGGAGTTTGTTTAACCACCGAACGAAGTAAAGACTGAGCGTTGATGATATCAGAAAATTGAGGAATGGGACTTTCATTTATGGTAACCGACATAGGAGTAGAAATTAATTGTTGCAAAGTTACGACGACTCGCCGACTTGCCAAATTAATCTACGTTGCGACGAGCTGGTAACAATGCAATTTACGAAAGGTGAAGCCAATCGCCGTGAAGAAAGCAAACTGATGAAAACCCTGAAAGGGCGAAATAAATTAACGATGGGTGAAGCCCATCGTTATGAAACAATCGTTAATTAAGCCCTGAAAGGGTGAAATACAAAACGTTATGGGAAAATCTTTAGTTATAAAACACTTACACTTTATTATCAGCGCAAAACATTGTCTCCAACCTTATTATTTCTTCCCAACATTATTTTTCTTAAAATTCAGTCTTTAAAAATATAGCGGCGGCTCCCGATTTTCTTTGATTCATCACCATCTTTGATCATAACATTCTCAATAAATATCTTTTTAGGCATAATGGAGAAAATTTTCTCTTTGATATGCTCCGGAAGAATGTTTCCCTCAACCTTATACTCTCCCAGGTCGTTGACTTCAGGATACAATACCACAAGGGTAAATGAAGTAACTGTTTGGTTTTCGCCGGCGCTGACCAGCATATCTGAACATATCCTGAATTGACGGTAAGTAATGGTGTCACCTTGAAAATCACATAAAGTGATGCTGTTGTTTTGGCCTTTTAAAGGGGCGGAGTCAATTACTTGTCCGAACGTAAATGTGGTAACCATGGTCAGCAAAAGAATTGCTACAATAGATTTTTTCATATCATTTATTTATTAGTTAAGCTGATATAACGAATTTCTGATATGATTATTGTGACAATATCCAGAAGTGTATAATGACTGACTCTCCGACTTCTAAATGCAGTGCATTGCTGCTATTCCATATATAAATCAATCAGTCCTTCAGGCGCAATGATGTGAAGGATTCGGTTGATCCGATCAACTTCGGCAATGATTTCATCGCTGATAGGAATTAAGATTTCTTTGCCTTTATTGTTAATGCGCATCACTGCCTGATGGGGATATTCCATAACCTCTTCTACAACGCCGGCTTCGCCATAGATTTTGTCTATCACGCTGAAGCCCTTGATTTCATGGTAGTAAAAACGATTACCAGTAAGGGGAGGAAGAATGTCTAATGGAAGGAACATTTCGCAGCCGGTAAGCATTGACGCCTGCTCGGGATTGTCAACGTCTTCGAAAGTTAAAACGACATTATTTTTATGCCTGAGTTCGATGTTTTGAATAAAAAATGGAATCAGTTGATTGTTCATGCGAACAAAAACTGATTCCAGATTTATATAATCTTCCGGGTCATCTACATCAAGATATGCAAGAAGGGCGCCTTTGGATGCAAAAAGTTTCAGAATTTTGCCAACGTAAAAGTATCCCTCCATTTCCACGGAATTTGCCGGAATTATTCGGCAGTAGGTTCTTTTGTTTCTTCAGCAGCTGGTTCTTCGGCAGCTGGTTCTTCAGTAGCTTCAGCAACAGGAGTTTCTTCAACTGCAGGAGCTTCTTCAACTGCAGGAGCTTCTTCAACTACAGGAGCTTCTTCAACTGCAGGAACTTCTTCAGCAACAGGAACTTCTTCAACTGCGGGAGCTTCTTCAACTGCGGGAGCTTCTTCAGCTACGGGAGCTTCATCAGCTACGGGAGCTTCTTCAACTACTTCAGCAACAGGAGCTTCTTCGGCAACTTCAACCTCTTCGGCAACTTCTTCAGATTCTCCGGCAGCAGCTTTTGCTTCCTGCAGGCGTTTCTTTGCAATTTCTGCAGCGCGGGCTTCGTTGATTTTAGCCTCTACTTCAAGACGTTTTTTTGCTTCGGTTTTTTCTGCAATCTCAACAGCTCTTTCGGCGCTGGTAAGTTTTGATTCTTTGGCTGCTTTCCATTCGTTGAAACGTACTTCAGCAACTTCCTTGGTGAATGCGCCTTTTGCAACGCCTTTCATCAGGTGATTGTAATGAAGAACACCTTCGTGTGTAAGAATAGACTTAACAGTAGGAGTGGGGTCAGCCCCCTTGATAAACCAGTCGTAAGCTTTTGCGAAATCCAGATCGATTTCAGCTGGTTTTGCAACTGGATTATACGTGCCAATCTTTTCGATGAATCTTCCATCCCGGGGTGCACGACCGTCCGCAATTACAATGTGATAGAAAGGTCTGCCCTTTTTACCATGACGTTGTAATCTCATTTTTGTTGGCATAAAACTTGAATTTAGTAATTAAAATTTGTGATTTTTAACAGGGGTGCAAAGTAACGGATATTTTCTGTAAATAAAAAGCCCTGATTGACATTTATTTGTATTTTATCAGAGAGATCGCAAGTCAGGCTCCGACTAGCATTTTTTCATGTCAGAGTTTGACTAATCTCAAACAAGCATCTTGCCAGAGCTATGTATTATTAAGTCAAGATATGACTATCTCTACCTTAGCCTCAATCTCGGTTGCTGAGCGATACCGATAGCTATCGGAACAAAGCACAACCTTAACCTAAACCTCAACTTTGAGGAATCTCACCAAATTCCAGAGAACCTGACCTCTTACCCAATAATCTGAACTTCATTTTCATCTTTTTTCCGGCTTTCAGTCCCCAATCCGCCTGCATATCAACATTTACAAGTACAATGGATAGCTTTAGATCCGACTCAGCCTTCAAATCATTCATCCATTCAAAATCATTCTGCAAGCGTTTCCGGCTTCCTGAAAATCTACTCCAGTAAACCAACATATAATAGTCGACAGGTTCTTCAAGTACCATATCTGATCCGGAGTTCAACGGCTCTAAAATTGAGAGATAAGAATCCAAACTGTTTGTATCTCCAATGCATGGAAAATAATTACTATGAAACTCAAGAAATGCCTTTCGCAACTGAACTCCAATGCATGTTTCAGTTCCCTTATAGCAATATCTGATACCATCATTACCAAACAATAACTCAACATCACCAAAACCCTTCATAATGTTTGTGAACACCGTCAAACTATCGGAGGTTCCCTTCAGAATGTACCCATAGTTAAACGGGCAATGAGCTTTCTTCAGATAATCTGTGACACTTTCCTTTGTTTGAACCTTCGGACTTTTTAATCCTACCATTTTTTTAACAGCAAATGAGCATGATGAAAAGGTTATCATTATTAATAAACAGTAAATGATAATTGGCTTCATAATAATTGGCATAAAATGGAAATCAGAAATCAGAAATTAGAAATTAGAAATTAGAAATTAGCCCTATAGTCCTATTTTCGAAAAATCCTTAAGCTTATAAACCATTACCCCTGTGTTTTCGTATCCACCTGAAGGTGTTTTGTAAAATCGGAAATCACTGCTGAGCATGGGGTTATTGATGTCGGGAAGGCAATTCAGAAAGTCTGGCCCGAAATTATACATGGCTTCAAGAAAATAACGGGTAATGTCGTAACCCAGATATGCATATCGCTCTAATTCAGGCTCGCCTTCATATCGTTTTCTGAACTCAGCAATATAGCTGGTTACCCGATCAGATCTGTAATCGACAAACCATGGAGAGAAAAAGTGGGCCTCCAGATTATGCAGATAACTGAAATCCATTTCCATATCCTCCCAATCGGCAAGACCAACAACAACAATATTATATTTCTCACGAACATCGTTCAATTGCCTAAGCAATGAGGGAATAAGTGCTTTGTCAGAAGTCAGCAGAAAAATAACATTGGTTTTTCCGGGTACTAAACTTTTAATAAGCCCTGACGCATACACCTGACTGTAAACCACTTCATGAATGCGGCCTGGGTTTTCAATTGTTTTGCTTAACGCAGATTGGAAAACAGATGCCATGCTGTTGTTTTCGGCATGATCACGTCGCATGATGGTAAAATTGGCATCGGGATAAACTGATGCAATTTTCTGTGCTGCATTGCTATAGCTGCTCCAACCCGAAGGCTGCATTTTTACGACATAAGGATTTGCTTCAATAATTTCACTTCGTTCTGACAATGGATTGACAATGGGTATTTTATGATCCATCGCAAATGCAGAAACAAGTTCGAAGCTGTTGGCGAAAAATGGTCCGATGATCAGATCCATATCGCGGATGGTTTGCCCTGAAAGTACACGACGGGTTTTGGTAAGGCTGCTGCCTGCATCAGTATCAAAAGCATGAATTTTTATGTTTGCGCCTATTCCGGCAACGTCTTCAGCGGCAATCATTGCGCCTTCATAGAACTGAATAAAATCAAGCGAACGAAAATCGGAAGGTAATTTCAGCGATGAAGGATCTGACACCCTGATGCTATCGGCATAATCCAGTTGAAATGGAATCATCAAAGCCACATTGAAGACCTGTCGGTGAGGCTGGGTAAGACAAACCATAGGCTTGACAGGCTCCATTGCTTCCTGAAAAACATCACGCCCCTGAATAATTTTATTTTCAGGTGGAACAACAACAGGCTCTTTCTTAACAGGAATGCGGATTATATCATTTTTTCTGAGTTTTCCGTCTAAACCCGGATTGGCAACAAGAATATCTTTAATATCAACATTATACATTTTAGAAATGCTGTAAAGCGTTTCCTTGCGCTTAACTTCATGGAGAGTAAAACCGCCGGAACCAGGGGTTTGATCTGCTACGGAAGTGATTGAAGGCACATAAATCAGTTGATCTACTTTCAGACCTTCCTTTAGAACCGGGTTGATATTCACCAATTCTTCAACTGTGATTTTAAACCTTGTCGCAATGCCATACAAGGTTTCCTTAGGGGCAACCACATATGTAACAAACCCATAACGTGGAGGTAATTCAATAATTTTTTCGGGAGCAGGAGGTATATTCACCGTCATTCCTATCCTTAAAGTATCCACACCAGGATTGGCTGAAATAATCTCCTTCACAGGAACCTGATATTGCCTTGAAAGTGCATACCATGTTTCTTTAGGTGCAACGATGTGCTGTATCTGACCCGAATCTGTTTGCTTTGGCTGAACCGGAACTGCAATAGGTTCAACGGTCTTCCCCTTTTCAATAATGATAACCTGAGGACCTGCTGCTGAAGTTTCAACAAACGGAATCATCAGCATCTGATTTGGCTTAAGGGTTTCTCCTGCATCAGGATTTGCCAGCTTCACTTCTTCAAGCGAAACGCCGTAAGCACGAGAAATGGCAAAGAGTGTCTGACCCTGATCAACAAAATGAATGTAGTATTGCTTACCCTTATAGGTTTCTATAATGCGGGATTTGCTTATCTCAGTTTCCTGCGCACTCGCTGCATTGGCAATGCAAACAACAAATAAAAGCCAGATAACGATTTGTTTCACTTCGTCAGTTTCTTTGGTTTAAATGCAGGAATTATTCCCATTCAATGGTTGCCGGTGGTTTTGAACTGATATCATAAACCACGCGGTTTACACCTTTCACTTTATTGATGATATCGTTGGACACTTTCGCCAGAAATTCATAAGGCAAATGCGACCAATCTGCGGTCATGCCATCGGTGGAACCCACAGCACGCAATGCAATGACATATTCGTAAGTCCGTTCATCGCCCATTACGCCAACCGATTTAACCGGCAACAGTATAACGGCTGCCTGCCATACTTCCTTGTACAAACCTGAAGATTTTAATCCGTCGATAAAAATTGCGTCGGCTTCCTGAAGTATCCTGATTTTTTCACGGGTGATTTCTCCAAGTATTCTGATTCCAAGTCCCGGACCCGGAAAAGGGTGGCGGTTAAGAATATCCGGATCAATTTCCAGGCTTGCCCCAACCCTTCGTACTTCGTCTTTAAACAGGCTTTTAAGAGGTTCGACCACTTTAAGTTTCATATAATCGGGCAAACCACCCACATTATGATGTGATTTGATGGTTGCTGAAGGTCCGTTAACCGACACTGATTCAATTACATCGGGGTAAATCGTCCCTTGTGCAAGCCATTTAACATCGGTAATCAGATGGGCTTCATGATCAAATACATCAATAAAAGTTTTGCCGATGGCTTTGCGTTTTTGCTCAGGTTCGCTGATTCCGTCAAGCGCATCAAGAAACAGATCGGTTGCATCGACACCCTTTACATTCAAACCCATATGTTTATACGAATCCAGAACTTTGGCAAATTCATCCTTACGGAGAAGGCCATTGTCAACAAAAATGCAGTGCAGGTTTTTGCCGATGGCTTTGTGAAGCAAAACAGCAGCCACCGATGAATCAACACCACCTGAAAGTCCGAGCAATACCTTATCATTTCCGAGCTGATTTTGAAGCTCAGCGACTGTTGAATCAATAAATGAGGCCGGAGTCCAGTCCTGATGACAACCACAGATACCCACAACAAAATTCTTCAGCAGCACAGCGCCTTCGGAAGTATGATACACTTCGGGGTGAAACTGAATACCCCAGGTTTGCTCATTATCTACCTGAAAACCAGCTACTGCCACATCAGCGGTACTGGCAATAATTTTAAAATGATCGGGTTTGTGCAGAATGGTATCGCCATGCGACATCCACACCTGACTGCCCTGGCTCATTCCTGACAGCAATTTGTTGGTGATATCAATAAATCCCAGATTCGCACGGCCATATTCCCTGCTGTTGGATGGCATAACTTCGCCGCCCGAGGTTTGGGCTAAATATTGTGCCCCGTAGCAAACCGCCAGAAGAGGAACTTTTGAGCGGATAATGGATAAATCGGGATAGGGTGCATCCTTATCGCGCACCGAAAACGGGCTTCCGGATAGAATTACTCCTTTGATCCACGGTGTAATTTCCGGTATTTTATTGAAAGGATAGATTTCACAATAAACATTTAACTCCCTGACCCTGCGTGCTATAAGCTGGGTGTACTGCGATCCGAAATCGAGAATAAGAATGGTTTCCTGCATGGCGCAAAGATAAGGATTTTGGTTTGGGTTTATTGATTTTGAAAAGAGGTTTTGGGAGTGAACATTAAAAAGAAGTGAATTAAGACATTTACAATTTAAATATGGCCAGAGCCGACAATAATAATTTTTAAAAATCAAATCTTCTAAAGCAAAAAACGGAGACATTGCTCAAAGCAATACTCCGTTTTTATTATGGATTGAGAAAATCAATCAATAATGATCCATGACCGGCATCTCCACTCAGGTTATTTCTAACCTATCACCATCTGATAAACGCCTACAAACCAAGTAACTCAACCACCTGATTATAAACATTCTGAGCAGTAAATCCGAACTTTTCATCCAGCACCTTTGCGGGCGCCGAATAGCCAAAGTGATCCAATCCCCATATTTTGCCTTTTTCGCCAACCAATCCGGCGAGCGTTACGGGTAATCCTGCGGTAAGTCCGAAAACAGGAACACCCGGCATAATTACCTGATCCTGATAGGCTTTCTGCTGATTGCGGAACAATCCCTCTGAAATTACGGAGACTATTCTGATTTTCAGATTTTTCTCTGAAACCAGCAATGCAGCACCATCCACCAGCGTGGAAACTTCTGACCCACTTGCCAGTAAAATTACATCAGGGGTTCCTTTGCAATCCTGCACAATGTATGCCCCTCTCTCAGCTTTTAAAGCACTTTCGTAAGCGCTGACCCCTTCTTTTACAGGCAAATCTGCAATGTTTTGTCTGGAGAAAATCAGGGCAGTCGGCGTATCTTTGTTTTCCATTGCCATTTTCCAGGCAACAGCAGTTTCGGCAGCATCAGCAGGGCGAAGCGCCAGCAAGCTCATCTGACCGTGATGATTTTTCAGCTTTTCGAGCAGGCGGATCTGAGCTTCCTGTTCTACAGGTTGATGGGTAGGACCATCTTCTCCAACCCTGAAGGCATCGTGACTCCAGATGTATTTTACGGGCAGTCCCATTAAAGCTGAAAGACGAATGGCTGGCTTCATGTAATCACTGAAGACAAAAAATGTAGCACATGCTGCCCAAACGCCTCCATGCAATGCAATGCCGTTGCAAATCGCAGCCATGGTCAATTCGCTCACTCCAGCCTGCAAAAAAGCACCGCTGAAATCACCTTTTGCAAATGGTTTTGTTTCCTTGAGGAATCCATCGGTTTTGTCGCTGTTGGCGAGGTCGGCTGATGAAACAATCATATTTCCCACATTCTTCGCAAGATAGCCAAGCACAGCTGATGATGCTGCACGTGTGGCGATGCCGGGTTTCATGGCAACGGAACTGAAGTCAAGATCGGGCAATTTTCCTGAAAGATAATCATCCAGCTTTGTTGATAGTTCAGGATTCTTTGCTGCCCATTCCTGCTGCAAAGCTTTCCGCTGTTTTGCTTCAGCTATTTTTTCTTCTTTCTTTTGATTGTAAAACTCAGCAACTTCCGGAAAAATAACAAAAGGATTCTCAGGATCGCCGCCAAGATTTCTGATGGTATTTTCAAACGAAGCACCTGCTTCGCCAAGCGGCATTCCGTGGGTTGCACATTTGCGCTCAAAACTGCTCCCATCAGCGGTAAGTGCGCCTTTACCCATAATGGTTTTGCCAATAATAAGCGTCGGCCTTTCCTTTTCTTCAAGAGCCTGTGTCAAAGCCAGGCGGATTGCATTGGCTTCATTTCCCTCGATGGTCACCACATTCCATCCCCATGATTCATATTTCATGGCAGTGTTTTCGTTGGTAACTACATTGGTATCGGTAGAAAGCTGAATATCGTTTGAATCGTAGAACATAATCAGGTTGTTCAAACCCAGGAAACCTGCAATACGACCGGCTGACTGCGAAATTTCTTCCTGAACGCCACCATCCGAAATAAAAGTAAATGTTTTGTGCGACATCCATTCGCCGAAGCGGGCACAGAGGAAACGCTCTGCAATGGCAGCACCAACGGCCATGGTATGTCCCTGGCCAAGAGGACCTGAAGTATTTTCAACGCCGCGCATTTTGTCCACTTCGGGATGACCCGGGGTACAACTTCCCCACTGCCTGAAATTTTTCAGATCATCCATGCTGTATAATCCCGATAAGGCCAGCACCGAATAAAGCATTGGCGACATATGACCGGGATCGAGGAAGAAACGATCGCGCATAAACCATCCCATATCAGACGGATCATAGCGAAGGAACTCCGGGAAAAGGATGTTGATAAAATCAGCACCACCCATCGCACCACCCGGGTGCCCCGATCTGGCTTTTTCGACCATAGCAGCTGAAAGAATCCGAATGTTGTCGGCAGCGGAAGTTGTAATGTCTTTGTTCATTAACGTGCTTTTATTCAATGAATTAAAAAATATGGTTGCTTAAAAGAATCGTTGGCAAACTTACAGCTTTTGATGGGATTAAGAAAATTTAAGAATACATAGATTGCTTATTTTTTTTGCCACTAAGGCACAAAGACTCTAAGTTACACGAAATTTTTTAGCTCATTTGGTGATACTTAGTATCTTCGACATTGCCTGATAAAACGAAGTTCTGCCTGGACTTCTTTGTAATCCTAAAATCCGTAAGTCAGGGTTTGACTAATTTGAAAACAAGTATTTTGCAAAAACATGGTAATTTCAAGTCAAGCCCTGACTTTCAGACAAAAAAATCCGCACCTGAAATAACGGTGCGGATTAATTTTAATGTTTCTAATGAAATCTGCTAATCAACCCAATCGGCAATAAATAAATTGGTGTCGCGAGTACCGCCATTGTTGCGGTTTGACGAGAAAATCAATTTTTTGCCATCGTATGAAAACATTGGGAACGCATCAAAAACGGGATCATAAGAAACACGTTCAAGGCCGGTTCCATCGGTGTTTATCATATAGAGATTAAACTCAAAGCCACGTGCACTGGCATGATTTGAACTGAAGAGGATTTTGTTTCCGGAAGGATGATAAAATGGCGCCCAGTTGGCTTTGCCCAGATTTGTAACCTGCTGCAGATCACTGCCATCAACATTGCAGGTGTATATTTCCATTTCTGTAGGAGCCACCAGACCTTCTTTCAGCAAATCCTGATATTCCTTGATATCCTCGGGAGTTTTAGGTCTGGAAGATCTGAAAACCAACCTTTTGCTATCAGGTGAAAAGAAAGCTCCACCATCATAACCCAGGCCAAAAGTTACCTGTTTCACATCGCTGCCATCAATATTGCAGGTAAATAATTCAAGGTCTCCGGTACGATCGGAAGTGAATACAACGATTTTGCCATCGGGCGAAACGGTGGCTTCGGCATCGTAGCCCGGATTTTTCACCAGGGTATCAATTATTTCACCTTTTAGATTCGCAACATAGATATCGAAATCGGGGTAAATGGGCCAAAGATATTTGCCATCGGCACGTCTTTCAGGCTCAGGCGGACAATCGGGCCCTCCCGAACGCGTTGATGCATAAAGAATGGAAGTGTCGCCCGGCATAAAATAAGAGCAGGTTGTGCGCCCCAATCCATTGCTGATCAGTTGCGGCACATGATCCATCATATGGCCATCGCTGAACGGGAAATAGTAAATCTGATCGCATTTTGCACCCCATTTCTGGCTTTTTGCCTGAAAAGCAATTTTTGTATCGTCAAAACTGAAATAGGCTTCAGCATAATCGCCATGTGTGGTGAGCTGGCGAATGTTTTTCAGATGTTTCTCCTGCGAATAATGGATTGAACTATCCGGTTTTGAAGCAGGAGCATCGTGACCGCATAGTTTACATGGGTCAGCAGGTTTGCCGGCAAATAATTGAAGTGTTAAAATTGAAAGTAATAATGCAGTAAAAAGGGTCAGAAATTTCATTGATGTGGTTTTAGTTAATTAATCTTTGCCCGAGAATATTAAAAAAACTGCAGGCAATTGCTGTCTGTTCAGGATTGTATTAACCTTTCAGGATGGAGTTGGTTCATTTCTACGTTTCGGATATTTATTAATGTCATTCATTTTTATGAAAAGTATTCTTTCCGTTCTTCATCTTTTTAGTAAGTGATAAGCAGTTAATTGCTATTTTCGTGAATCAATAAACGCATCTTCAAATATTGCAAATCATATGGATCCGGTATTCTTTCAGGATGGGAGCGAATTCGTCAACTGGCTGGAAATCAATCACAGTCATGAGAAAGAATTATGGCTTGGCTTTCTGAAAAAGCGGAAAGATCAAACCATTGGATTCACTTATCCTGAAGCTGTGGAAATTGCTTTGTGTTACGGATGGATTGATGGCAAAACAATGTCGGTTGACGAAAAGTGTTACAAAATCAGGTTTACGCCCCGTCGTGCAGACAGCGTTTGGAGCATGATCAACATCAAAAGGGTTGAAGAACTGACGCAGGCCGGATTAATGAAACCTTCGGGCATTGCGATTTTCGAAAAACGCAATCCTGCGAAAACAGACAACTACACAGCCGATCGTGCCAAAGCAAAGCTTAGTCAGGAGTTTGAAGCAGAATTAAAAGAACATCCAAAAGCTTATTCCTTTTTCATCAGCAGATCAGACACATACAAAAATATATGCGCTTATTGGATTATGAGCCCAAAACAGCAAGCCACCCGAAGAAGGAGGTTGGAAATCCTGATTGACAGTTCGGAAGAAGGTTTGAAGATTCCACCGATGAGAACTGAGTCAACACCTAAAAAACAAAAGTGAAGAAGAACTTTGTTAAATGCAAATCACGGATATGAAGACCAGAATTATTTTTCTTTTCCTTGTGTTAATGCAATTGGCTAATTCACAAGCTCAGAATCAGAATATTTCCAATGGTCTTTTCTTTGATGGAGAGCCATATCTGGCAGTAAATCCGAACAATCACCAGCATATGGTTGTGGCCTGGATGGGATTTGTATTTCAGAATAAAATCATGATAAAAACACGTGTAAGTATTGACGGAGGCGAAAACTGGAGTCCCGCGCAAAACATCTTTCATGTAAATAACGCTTATACTTCGGCAGATCCGTCACTGGCATTCGACAATTCGGGCAATGTTTATCTGAGTTACATTGATTATGATCCATCATTCAGTTCAGGAGCTGTTTATGTAAGAAAGTCAACAGATGGCGGCTTTAACTGGGGTGATGCTGTTGTGACAATTGCCTATGATTCCGATCCCGGCCGTTACCCCATCGACAGGCCCTGGATAAATATTGATCGTTCAGGGGGTCCGTTTGACGGTTACATTTACATCACCACTATGAATGCCAAAGCAGCCGGTCCACCGCCATATCATCCATATTTTGCAAAATCAATAAATCAGGGAGAATCCTTTGAGCCATGGCGATACATCGATACAACCGGATGGTTATCCGGTCCGTTCATTTCTAAACCCATGCCTTCCCCTTCTGTTGCTGCCAACGGAACTTTTCATTGTGTTTATCCGAGTTGGGTGCTTTCGCAGAATATTCTTCCGCAGTTTATTCTCGCCACCACAACTGATGGAGGCAATAGTTTCACGCACCAAACTGTTTTTGCATCTTCTGGTTCAATTGCCGTTACCGATACTTCTGCCAAAAAAGGTTATCTGCTCAGAGCCAATCCGGCCAATCCGGAACATCTTGCTTTCCTTTACCTGAGTAGCGAAAACGGGGATGCTGATGTTCTTTTTCGTGAAACCCTTAACAGTGGTGAAACATGGTCGGAAAGTCTCAGAATAAATGATGACCCTATTGGTAATGGAAGAATGCAGGATCTGGTTTGGGCTGCATTTGATACCGACGGCGATCTGGCGGTTGCCTGGCGCGATCGTCGCAACTCTGCAGATACCGGTTATGCCGCTTCCTATGAAATTTATGGTGCAACCCGACTCAAGGATTCGCAACTATTCTCTACCAATTTCAGATTTTCGGAAGCTCCCATTCCTTTTGATGATGTGCTGTTCGGCAACGGAAATGATTTTATGTGCATTGCTCTTTTCAACGACACCATAAGTGCAGTATGGGGTGACACCCGTAATGGAAAGCTGAACATCTGGTTTCAAAAATCAGAATTAAACGGGACGCTTCTTTCAGTTAAAAACCTGGCAGGTGAAAAAATACCGGAAGTGAAAATCAATAAATCAGGTAGCGATGAAATTGAAATATGTGCCGATGGAATTACCGGAATCAGCATTTATGACATGAATGGTCGAGAAGTTTATTCAGTCAAAGTCGCGGAAAGGCAACTTGCGGTGATAAATACTGCCGGAATAAAGTCAGGCGCTTATCTGCTCAGGGTTCTGACCAGGCAAGGTCGCATATCAGCAAAAGTGATCTTATAGACTTCATTATCAAACAAATCAACATTATGAAAACCTTTAGAACAAGCAAAGGTATCCTCATACAGAAGATTGCCGGAGGGCGCAGCAATGTTTTTCTGGTAAAGGCAAGTCGCGAAATATTTTTGATTGATACCGGACCTGCATTTATGCGCAATCAACTGCTAAAACGATTGCAAAAAGCTGGAATTGAATCCATTGATTATCTTATTTTAACCCACACCCACTTCGACCATGCTGCGAATGCTTCCATTATTAAGGAGCGAACCGGTGCAAAAGTGATCGTTCACGCCAATGAAGCAGCATATCTGTTGAGCGGTGACAGCCCTATTCCTCATGGCTCCAACTTATTTACTTCCTGGCTGATAAAGGATTTTGGAAAAATGGTTCAAAAGCAGGTTATTTACCCTTCATGTCAGGCTGATATTCTGGTGAATAATGAATTCACCTTTTTAAATCATGGTTCAGATATCAGAATTATTCATACTCCCGGACATTCATCGGGGTCGATGTGCATAATTATCGACAATGAAATTGCCCTTGCCGGAGATACTCTGGTAGGCACAATTCCCGGAAAATGTTTCCCTCCTTTTCTTGATGATATGCCTGAGCTGATTCATAGCTGGCAAGAACTGCTTAAAACAGAATGTACGATTTTTCTGCCTTCTCATGGAAGTGAGGTAAGGCGGGAGGTTGTTGCAAAAAAACTGGCAAAAGAAATCGCACTCCAAAACTCATTCGCAGCCAGATAATCCGATAATTCTTTTCAAAACCGGATGTTTACTGCTGCTCATCTTCCTCATTATCTGTGAAAACAGGGGAATAAAGTTAGGAAGATTCCCGCATTGTGGATTAATATACACACATTATAATCTCTCATATCTGGTTTATATAATTGTCTATCAGTACATTAATGAATCATAATTATTATGGCAAACAATTTGAACTAATGCAATCAACTCAAATCTATTTACCATGAAAAGAATAATGATATTAGTAATTGCATTACCAATTTTTTTGGCATCATGCGAGAACAAAAAGCAAACTGAACAGATTTCTCAACTTGAGATGCAACAACAAAAGCTTATTCAGGATGGTGTTTCAAAAGATTCACTCATCAATGAGTTTCTTTTGACACTTAATGAAATTGAAGCCAACCTGACTGAAATAAGATCACGCGAAAAATTAATCAGTGATAAAACAGCCCAGGGCAAAGAACTAAGCAAGCCTGCCCGTGCTCAGATAAACGACGACATCAGACTGATTAATGAGCTTATGCTTGAAAATAAAAATAAAATGGCATCGCTCAATAGCAGGATCAGAGCATCTAATCTGAAAATAGCCGAGTTTGAAAATATGGTGGCAATTGCCAATATTCAACTTGCTGAACGTGACACCGAAATTCTTGCGTTGAAAGAACAATTAACCGGATTGAATTTCTCCATTGCGGTGCTAAATGATACTCTTACAATGATTAAAGATCAAAACCGCTCACTAAGTAAAACTGTCACTGAAAAAGTTGACCAACTCAATGTTGCGTATTTTATAGTTGGCGAGAAAAAGGATCTTATCGAGAAGGAAATACTTAATAAAGAAGGTGGTTTTCTGGGACTTGGACGTACGCAAAAGATTGCCGGAGATGTAAGTATGGATTACTTTACAAAAATTGATATCCGACAACTAACGTCAATTCCTTTGGGAGTTAAAAAAGCAAACATCCTTTCAACACATCCTGCAGGTTCTTATACACTCGTTGAAGCAGACAAAATGTATGCAGAACTCATTATCAAAGATCCTGCGTTATTCTGGCAAAAGTCAAGAATGCTGGTAGTTTCAACTGAAAACTAACCTCCCTATATAGTTCAGAAAAGATTGGTCATCGGACTAATGATTTTTTGAATCCAAAGCCTCCTGTTAGTTTTTTATCAGGAGGCTTTTTCATTTCTCCATAGCAATGGATTCAGGAATAGGATCAGTTAATTGATCTGTCAGGAATTCTTCACTACCAATGACCTGACAAAGATTCGATTTTTACTTAGATTTGCAATGACAAATACTATCAAATGAAAAAGGCGGCTGTACATGAACGAATCAAAGGGAAAGTCTTTACCGGGTTTTCTCTTTTGCTGATACTTGTAATGGCTGCGGTGTATGTTATCATTCAAATCGCTTCTCAACTTACTCCACCCGATACGGGAGTATCGCAGTCTGTGACCAAACTTTCGATTGTCAGCAATATGTTATCCACATTGATTGACGCTGACGGACAAGCCAGAGCCTACATTACAACCGGACAAAATAAATATCTTAACCAGTATACAACTCTGGAGAAAGACATCAGGAATCTAACCGATTCTCTGAAATCACTCAGTATTGACCATCCTGAGCAATACAATCGTATGGCGGTTGTTGATAGCTTGCTTGATATGAAAAAATCAGCACTTGACAGCTATTTCAAGCTCAAACCAGCCGGTAGTTCAGCCATTATGAGCAGCGAAAGGCTTCAGAATATTGTGGATCACTTTAGCGATACCATCAGCGTTTCATCGAAAATTCTTCCTCCATCACCCAATGACAATAAAACAGAGATTGACATAAATGAACCGGTTAAAAGGGATAACCTGTTGAAACGTCTGTGGACTAACATCACAGGAAAACAAACAAAAACAGATAGCATCATCAATGCCATCAGCATAAAAATTGAACAGGACACATTACATACATACACAAGACTGAACGATTCAACCATCGACCTCATCAGAGCTCAGTTGAAAGTAATGAGCGAGGAAGAACGCATGGAAAGACAACTTTCAATTGAAAGGGAATTACTATTACTCAGGACAGACCAGAACATTCTCGACGAAATAAGAAATGTACTGCTGCTGTTTGAAAAAGAAGAAATCAACCGTGCAATCGCAGGATCAGAACATTCCGGCACTGTACTTAAAAAACTGTGGAATACTGCCCTGATTGCTGCCATTATTGGGATTATCACCATTCTGATTTTTACTATTCTGATATGGAAAGATCTGGCCAGAAGCAGTTTTTACCGAAAAAAACTGGAAGAAGCAAGGACTCTGGCCGAAAAGCTGTTAAAAGTAAAAGAGTTGTTTCTTGCCAATATGAGTCATGAAATCCGCACACCAATTACCAGCATAATCGGATTTTCGGAGCAATTATCCAATACCAGGTTATCTGCTACACAATCAAAGTACCTCAGGTTTATCAGTTCATCTTCCGAACATTTGCTCAAACTTATAGATGATCTGCTCGATTTCTCGAGAATTGAAAGTGGGAAACTGAGCCTTCAGGAAAGGCATTTTTATCCGTCGAACCTGATAAAAGATGCTTTTGAAACCATGTATCCCCGCGCCAGATTAAAAGGCCTGGAAGCCCGGTTGATTATGGAAATTGATTCTGAAATTAAATTAAGCGGCGACGACCTCAGAATCAGACAAATACTGTTTAACCTGTTAAATAACAGCATTAAATTTACATCATCCGGTAAGGTAACCGTTAAGGCACACACTGAAACCAACGGAGAAATTGTGACTTTATTTATGGAAGTCGCCGATACGGGTATTGGAATACAAATTGAAAAACAACAGGAAATATTTAATGAGTTTACGCAGGTAGATGCCGGCATAACGAGGAAATACGGCGGATCGGGACTTGGCCTTGCCATCAGCAAAAAGCTGACTGAAATGATGAGCGGGCAGATTGTCCTAAAGAGCATCCCTGGCGAAGGCACAACTGTGACTGTGACCATTCCGCTTCAGATTTATATCGGAAAAATTAAAAGTCCTGTTGAAACTGAAGAAAAAACAATTCCTGATCTGAGCGTAATGAGAATATTGCTTGCCGAAGATGATGAAACCACACGTTTGCTCATCTATGAAATATTGGAGCAAACAGGCGCTAAAGTCAAGGAAACAGAAAGCGGACTGCAAGCCTGGGAAATTTTTCAGGAAACAGAAGGAGATTTTGATCTTGTGATTACAGATATTCAGATGCCTGGACTTAGCGGACCCGAACTCACGAAAAGGATTCTCTCGTGGGCTGCTGAAAATGAAACAAAGAGCTGCCCCGTTCTTGGGCTTACAGCGCATGCATCAGCCGAAGATCTGATTCTTTACCGTGAATCAGGGATGACTAAAATTATGCTGAAACCATTTAAACAAAGTAGTTTCTATCAAATGATTCTGCAATTGCTCGATATTGAGGATAATATTTCAGAAAGCAATTTACACAAGGAATCAAATGCAATGCCGGATGTCAGCATATTTAATCAATTTGCGAACAACGATCCTGAAGCTTTGAAAAAAATAATAACCTCTCTTGCCAATGGGTTAAACGATACATCGCAGGCATTGGAAGTTGCAGCAGAAACCAAGGATTATCTAACAATCAGTTTGCTCGCTCATCGTATATTGCCCAATTTAAGGAATCTGAAGGCAAACGAAACGGTTACAAAACTTCTTGAGCTCGAAAATCTCAGAAATACCGAAAATCCGGAAAACGAAAATATTGATGAAACACTGGCATCAACAGTCTTTGAACTTAAGATTATTGAGAATAACCTACGTAAACTGATCTGAGTTTTACTGAAGCGGAATATCGTATTGCTTCATTTTATTATAAAGCGTTTTACGATCAATATTCAACAATCGGGCAGCCTTTGATTTATTGTATCTCACCTTTTCGAGTGCTGAAACAATAATATCCCGCTCACTCTTCCGGGCTGATTCGCGAAGGCTGAATTCATCCACCGGACTATGGTCTGCCACAATTGATTCTTTCTGAATCACCTGATGAGTAGAATGGGTTGATTCATTAACCAATTCATCAGGTAGAGTATCCTGGCTGACAATTTGAGATTTAGAAAGTAAAACTGAACGTTTTATAATATTTTTCAGCTCTCTGAAATTTCCGGGCCATGAATAGTTTTTAAAAATTTCGAGAACTTCATCTGAAAACCCTGTTACATTGCGACCGAGTTCAGCATTTGCCTGACTAAGAAAGTGACTGGTAAACAGCAGCATATCTTCGGGTCTTTCGCGTAAAGGCGGTACTTGAATGGCAAATTCGTTGATACGGTGATAGAGGTCTTCCCTGAAATCGCCACGCGAAACGGTTTGCTTCAGATCTTCATTGGTAGCTGTTATGATTCGAACATCAATTGGAATTTCAACGGTCGATCCTATCCTCCTGATTTTTCGCTCCTGAATTGCCCTGAGCAATTGCACCTGAATTTCATAACTCAGATTACCGATTTCATCCAGAAAAATAGTTCCGCCATTTGCAGCTTCAAACTGTCCTTGTTTGTCGTTAAATGCTCCTGTAAACGACCCTTTCATGTGCCCAAAAAACTCACTTCCTGCGAGATCGCGTGGCAATGCACCGCAATCAATGGCCACAAACGGTTTTAAATGTCGTTCGCTTTGCTGATGAATGCGTCTTGCGACAAACTCTTTTCCGGTGCCACTTTCGCCAAGAATCAGCACCGACATTCCGGTAGGTGCAACCAGGCTGGTATGCTCACTGATTCGTGAGGCGGCGATACTTTCTCCTTCCAGATACAAATCAACAAAGGGTACAGTTTTACCTGTTGCTTCAGTGTCTCCTGATTTCAAAGCCCGCTTTATTGTGGCAAGAATTTCATCGGGATTAACTGGTTTTGCCACATAATCAAAAGCGCCCATTCGCATGGCTTTCACTGCAGTGCGGATATCTCCGTAACTTGTCATCAATACCACAGGAACCTTGGAAGACTCCGACTTTAACAGCGTCAGAAGCTCCAATCCATCATGATCGGGAAGCCGCAGATCAGTAAGCACAATGTCGGGCTGGAATTCTATAAACTTTTTCCGGCCATCGCTATAAGTAAATGCCTGACTAACGATATAGCCATGCTTAACCAACAGGGTTTCAAGCATCAGGCAAAACGTAACATCATCATCAACAATAAGCACCTTACTCATGAGAAAAACATTAAAATGTAAAGCAAAATTAAGAGATTAATGCTTACTATGTCATTAAACGAAAAATTCTCTTATAAATAGAGCTGCATTGGAACACATCTGGCACTGATCAGACAGATTTTCATGGATTTCTTTTAATCTTATCTGTGGTTATCTGTCGCATCTGTGTACTCTATGTGCTATTGGAAAATCAATTCAGTATATTTGCAGACTCATGCAGAAAGACTCCCATTTCCCTGTAATTATTATTGGTGCCGGCCCTGCCGGACTATTTGCTGCTGCCAATATTCAGTCATCACAAACTTTACTACTCGAAAAAAAGGAATCGCCCGGACGTAAACTTTTAATCTCCGGAACCGGTCAATGCAATTTCACACATGCCGGCGCAATGAGCGATTTCAAAAATCATTTTGGCGATAATTATCAGTTTCTCCGGAAAGCACTCAAGTCTTTTACCAACCAGGATGCCATTGAGTTTTTCAAAGCCAAAGGAGTGAACTGCATAACCGATCCGAACGGAAAAGTATTTCCTGCATCGCTCAAAGCGGCTGATATTCTCAATGCATTGTTAATTTCGTGCCGCAACGCAGGCGCAGTGCTTCAGACAGGAAGCAGCGTTCTTTCCATTCAAAAAGAGAACGATATATTTGTTGTGAACACCGATTCAGGCAGCTACACCTCTGAATATCTCATCCTTGCCACTGGCGGAAAATCATATCCCACCACCGGCTCAACTGGCGATGGATACCGGTTTGCCGCTTCACTTGGTCACTCAATAGCCGAACCACACCCGGCATTGGCTCCTGTAATTGTCAGTAATTATGAGTTCGCAGAATTGGCCGGAATAAGTTTTCAAAACATCGAAATCACCCAATGGAGAGACAATAAGAAACTCCGGACTTTCAGTGGCGACATTGTGCTCACACATACCGGACTTTCCGGCCCCGGAATCCTGAACAACGCGCGATACTTTATGCCAGGCGACGAACTGAAGCTTAACATCAGCAATATGCCTGAATCAGAATTTGAGCAACAATTTGTCAGTCAGGCCAATAGCACGGGAAAAGTGCCAATCTCAAGCTTTTTAAAAAATACCGGCATTCCAAAAAACCTGGCAAATTTTATTCTTTTAAAAGTCATCGGTAGTCTGACCAGACCCATGGCAGAAATATCAAAATTACAACGAAAAACCCTCATTAACCATTGCTGCGCTTATCCTTTCATCATCAGGCAGGTCGGGAGTTTTAAAACAGCCATGGCAACTGCCGGAGGGGTTGTGCTTCATGAAATTAACCCTTCATCTATGGAATCGCTGCTGGTTCCCAAACTTTATTTTTGTGGCGAAGTAATGGATAAAGGGTTAATTTCATGAAGCACATCCTCCTTCCAGGAATTCCTGACCCTGAAAAAGCATGGGAATACCGGGAGCGGTAAAGACCATGGCAGCGGCCAGCGTCGAACGTTTCTGCGCATACCAGCCTTTGG
>DHVX01000002.1 GCA_002412885.1 Bacteroidales bacterium UBA5197 | reverse complement strand
CCAATCCACTTTGGCGATTGTACTCCGCAACTGCGGCAGAAAAATGCTGTTTTGGTTTTGGCCATGGGTTGGTATGCTGGTTTATAAACCGAAATTATCCTTCTTTGATCTTTTTTTCAATCAGGCTGGTAGAGTAGCCCTTCAGGTATTCAAGTGTTTCTACTTTACCGCCTTTGGCCATCACAATATCATAGCCCACAATATCTTCGGGTTTGTAATCGGCACCCTTGACAAGGATATCGGGTTGCACCGTTTTGATAAGATTGTAAGGTGTTTCTTCATCAAAAAGCACCACTGCATCCACAAAGCTGAACGAAGCCAGAATCATGGCACGTGAATATTCATCGTTGATTGGCCGGGTTGGGCCTTTAAGTCTTCGGGTTGAATTGTCGGAGTTCAGGCCAACGAGCAGAATGTTGCCCAGTCCTGCAGCTTCTGAGAGGTAATCTATATGTCCGAGATGGATAATGTCAAAGCAGCCATTCGTGAAAACAACCTTAAAGCCCTTGAAATGCCAGAAAGCAAGTAAGCGATCAAGCTCAGGTTGTTGAAGTATCTTGCGCTGAATGGCTTCCTTTTTTGTCATGGGTGCTTTTATTGAATATGGGTAGTAAAAGTAGTGAAAATATACCGGCTATCAGAATCATTATGGTTTGTGAGGCCCATATCAGCCAACCCATTGCATAACCTTTTGTTTCCGGAATATCCCACAGAAAAAGGGTTTCAGCTACAATTGCCGGATATATTCCAATACCTCCCTGTACAATCATTATTCCGATTGATCCGAAAATCAGCACAGCCAGACCTGCATCAAGGCCAAGTTCAGCGGTTTCGCTCAGACTGAAAAATACTACGTATGCCATCAAAAGGTAAAGTACCCAAATGCCAGCAGTGTAAGCCACAAAAAGCAAAGGTTTTTTTATGCGGGTCAATGATTGCATTCCTTCCAGTAATCCGGTAAGCAGATTATAGAATTTCTTATAAACTTTGGTGTGTTTATACTTTTTATGAACGATTAAAACGAGGATTACTCCTGCAATCATAAAACCTGAAATCAAAAACATCAGGTAATTGCCTCCAATAAGATTGAAGTCGAACTTTTGCTCAAGGGGAATNNATAAAGAAAATCAGCACAAAAGTGAGCATGTCAATGACCCTTTCGGTAATAACAGTGCCGAATGATTTGTTGAACGGGATTTTCTCGTATTTGGCAAGAATACCGCAACGGCTGACTTCGCCAAGCCTTGGTAACGCCAGATTAGCCAGATAGCCAATCATTACAGCCATAAACACATTGCTGGTACTGGGATTATATCCCATTGGCTCCATAAGGATTTTCCATCTGAGCGATCGCAGCAAATGACTCAGCATCCCCAAGGCAAAAGCGAGGATGATCCATGAATATTCTGCAATTTTGAATGAGAGAAAAATTTCGCTTTTCTGCTCAGCGGTCAGGTTTCGCATGAACAGCCAAATGAAAAACAGTCCGATTCCGAGAAACAGGCTGAACCTTAAAATATTGCGTAGGTTACTTTTCAAGTCGGAGATTATACGATGCGGTTATTGTTGTCAGGGAAAACAATGGCAGGCTTAAATGTAGCGGCTTCCTCAGGAGTCATATGAGCGAAAGCGGCAACAATGATCAGATCGCCGGCAACGGCTTTGCGGGCTGCAGCGCCATTGAGCGAAATCATTCCGCTTCCTCTTTCGCCTTTGATCACATAGGTCTCAAGCCTTTCACCGTTGTTGATGTTCAATACCTGAACTTTCTCAAATTCGATGAGATTGGCGGCTTCCATCAGGTCTTCATCAATGCCGATACTTCCGATATAATGAAGATTGGCTTCGGTGATTGTTGCCCGGTGAATTTTCGATTTTAATATCTCTATTGTCATAGCGCTGCAAAAATAATCAAATTAATTGAATGTTATCAATAAGCCTGATATCACCGGCGAAAACTGCTATAAAAGCCATGTCGCCTTTTGATGCGTATCCTGAAACCGGTTGCAGATCAATGCCCGAAGCTATTGAAAAGTATTCCAGTTTCAGCAATGGATGCTCACTGAATTTAAACTTTACAAATCTGATAATATCCCCTGCGGTATGATTCTGAGCCATTCCCTTTGCCTCGTTGAGTACCAGATTGATATATGGCACCGCTCTGCGCATTTCAGGAGTCAGTCTTTCGTTTCGTGAGCTTCTGGCCAGACCGTCTTTTTCTCGGCTGATGGGGCAGGGTCTGATTTCAACATCAAGATTTTCAATCCTGACCAGAGCTTTAATTATTTGCAGCTGCTGATAATCTTTCTCGCCAAAATAAGCCCGGTGAGGCAGAGTAATGTCAAAGAGTTTTTGCACAACAATGGCCACTCCATTGAAATGTCCGGGTCTGAATTCTCCTTCCATAACATTGGCCAGATCGCCGAAGTCATACTCTTTTTTCACCGTTTCAGGATACATCTCGTCCACCGAAGGATTAAAAACCAGATCGCAACCTGCTTCTTCTAGCAATTGAAGATCTTTTTCCAGTGTTCTTGGGTATTTTTTCAGATCATCCGGATTGTTGAATTGAATCGGATTGACGAAAATGCTGCATATCACAATGTCATTTTCTTCTCTTGCCTTCCTAACAAGAGAAATATGTCCATCGTGCAAAGCGCCCATTGTAGGTACAAATCCTATACTTAAGCCTTCTTTGCGTTTAAGTACCGAAAATTCACGTGTCTGGTTAATGGTTTCGAACAGAATCATTCAGGAGTGTTTAGTGTAAGTTTGAGGAATGCATATCATCGGGGAGCAGGGGAACTTCCGCGGAGAATATTTAAAAGATCACGTTCCAGTGTTTCTGTGGGTGTCTCAATAATTCTGCCGGTTTCTTCTCCCTGATTGGTGATGATAAAAGTTGGAACAAGTTTTATGTCATAGTCTCCAATGCAGAAATCTTTGGCTTTTTTGTCGCGGTCAAGGGCAACCATAAACACTTTTTCGGATGGATACTGCAACTGGTCGAGGATTTTGAAAAACCTTGGAACTTGCTCATGACTGTCGCCACACCAGGTTCCAAGCACAATAAAAATAAAGGGAAAATCAGATTGGAAATTCTTTAGCAGCGCAATGTCGTTGGTGTCAGGCTGATACTGCTGATATTCGGTTGCAAACCAGTCGCCGATTTCCTCAAGTCCTGCGCGGGTAACAGTTCCGATCAGTATTTCTTTGCCACTTTTTTCATCAGTAATCCTTTGATTATCATCCTGAGCCAATGATATATTGAAAGTAAAAATCATAAACGAAATCAAAAGAATAATGTGTTTCATGAATACTGATTTGAGGTGTTATCGACCGGTTAAATTTCAAGGGGAATGAACGTGCAAAAATAGAAAAGGTTTTGATGTGGATCAAAAGTCTGGTATTCTTATTTCTTTCAGCAAAACGTTTTCAGATTCTTTTGCTTCAAAAAGAAATTCCAACAACCAGAAACACGTTCTCTTCCATAGGATTAAGAATAAAGGAACTGATAAACGGCAGACTGAAGTGGTCGGTTATTTTTATTTCCTTTACTACCGTGATGCCAATATTCATTACTCCCGCGTGCGGGCCGTAAAATCCGTATTCTTCAAGGTCTTTATCCGGATTGTCAGGAGTGAATCCAAGAAACAGATTGTATTCTGATTCCTTAAAGTTGCCATTATAACCCAGTTCAAAATAAGTCGAAAATTGTTTTTTCCCGTTTGCCTTTAGCGCATCTGCTCCCCAGAAGTTAACAGCAGCCATAAGTGTGAATGGAATTTTCTCAGTTCCATCAAATGAAGCCGAAACTTCAAGCAGATGAGATGTTTTGTCTTCATCAAATTCAAAATAGTTGTTGTTGGAAATTGTTTCGTCCGGAAGGAAATAGTCGGTTATTGTCAGACTAACCATATCCTTGAATGTGTAGTTCAGATAGAGATCAACTTCCTGAATCATTACTCCGTCGCTCATTGAAAAAGCACCCCAACTGCCAAGAGTGAAACTTCCTGCACTATACTCAAGTGTAGGTTGAATACTTGGCGATGATCCTCCAGAATTCATTCCTCTCCAAACGAAGCGACTCATCAGATCGACGCCTGTATTCAGAGAAGTTTCTGGTTGGGCAAAAGCTATGACCGGCATCATCATAATTATTGTTGCACCTGCAACAGCCAAAGCATAGTTCAGTTTTTTCATAATGTTTTTTTTTGAAAACAATTTAACATCCCCTTGATGCTACACTTGATACATTTATCTAACAGATCAATGGTTATATAACTAAAATGTAATCTGTTATCCACACTTTTTTCGCTGAAGAATTTAAAAGTACATCGATTTTCTGAATTTTTATAAGATTTATTGAGTTGTATCCCGCAATTTGCTGTCATAAGTTAAGCATAACAATGAACTTTTCTTTTGTTAAAGGGTTTAATCGGTCTAACTAATTGACTGCTTGTAGAATAGATGGGTTTGTCATATTCTTGGATGCTGATTATCAAATAGATGAATTGATTTTATTTGATTCCAGTATTTGCATTAGTTGTTGTTCAGGAGTATATTTGCCATCTATTTTATTTTAAAAACGACAGGGAACAAATGGGAAAAATTGGAATTTTCTATGGCGGAAGCCACAAGGGAAGTACATACAAAGCTGCACAAGCCATTATTAAATCCTTTGGAAAAGGTGTGGCTGAGTTGCATAATGTAAGTTCTGCATCAACCGGAGATCTTGAAAAATACGACTGCCTGATTCTGGGTACCTCTGCCTGGGGTATCGGAGAAATGCATCAGGATTGGGAGCGTTTTATCGATGTGCTTGTTGAAGCAAAGATCGATGACAAGAAGATTGCTATTTTTGGACTGGGAGATCAGATTGAATATCCTGAAAGTTTTGTTGACGGTATGGGCACTGTTTTTTGCAGGCTGCCTTTCAAACAGAATGTGGTTGGTTTCTGGCCTACCAAAGGGTATTCATACTACTTTTCTACAGCTGAAAAAGATGGAAAGTTCGTTGGTCTTGCAATTGATGAAGATAGTCAGCCAGAACTTACCGATGAACGTATTTCAAAATGGGTGAGTCAGTTGCGCACTGAATTTCAGATCAACTAACCACTCTTGTTTTGCTTTTGACCATGCGTTTTGCTGAAGGTCAATGAATCTTTAATCAAACAATGCATAGCGTTGTTTGTCAGGCGTATTTGCCGGTCCATGTAGTACCGGCATTTTTTTTTACATTTGCATCTTGATTGTTTTTCACATCATCTTTACTTTTATGAAAAATCCAGACCTCAGAATACTATTTCCATCTGTTTTTCTTTTACTCTTCTCGCTGTCGCTTCATTCGCAGAATACATCTGACAATCTGCGAAAGCACATCACCTATCTTGCTTCTGATGAGCTCGAAGGTCGCAAAGCCGGAACAAAAGGTGATTCACTGGCTGCAACTTATATTCGTGATAAATTCCGTGCTGCTGGAGCTGTGCTTCAGGGAGATAATGGCTTTCAGTATTTTAGTCTGGTTGCCGGAGTTTCGCAGGGCGATGGCAATGCTTTTTTTGTGAATGGACAAAAGGCTGATGTTTCAGTAGATTTTATGCCTCTGTCGTTTTCTTCTTCAGCAACTGTTGATGCTGAAGTTATTTTTGCTGGTTATGGTATTACAGGAATAAGCGGTGATATCAATTGGGATGATTATGCTTTTGCAGATGTAAAGGGGAAGTGGGTAATGGTTTTAAGAGGAGATCCGGAGCCTGAAAATCAGAACAGTGCATTTATTCCGCTGGCAACCGATCGTTCAAAAGCACTTACCGCACGCGACAAAGGAGCAGCAGGACTTATTCTGGTTTCCCCTTCGGGCATGGAAAAGAAAGATGTTCCGCTTGATCTGAGTTACGATAAAACAGTTTCTGATGCAGGCATTCCCGTTGTTTCAGTTACCCGTATGCTTGCTTCAAAAATTCTTCAGCTTCCGGTTACCGCAATCGATTCTCTCGAAAAAGTGATGCTTGGCAAAGTGCTGCCGGTAAGTCTCCGTCCAGGAACCAAAGTAAAAGCTTCAACAGATGTAGTACGGGAAAAAGTAATAAGCCGTAATGTTATGGCCGTTATTCCGGGAAGTGATATTTCATTGCGCAATGAGTACATTGTTGTCGGGGCACATTACGATCATCTTGGAATGGGTGGAACAGGCTCAGGATCAAGAGTTCCTGATCTGCACGCTGTGCATGGCGGAGCTGATGACAATGCTTCAGGCGTTGCATCTTTGATTGAGTTGGCTGAGTGGTTTGGAAAAAGTGAAAACCGGACTTCACGGAGTTTGCTGTTTGTTTCTTTCGGAGCCGAAGAAATGGGATTGGTGGGTGCACGGCATTTTGTGGCCAACAGCCCTGTATCCCTGAAATCGATCAAAGCCATGATAAATATGGATATGGTGGGAAGGCTGAATGCTGAATCTCCGGTGGTTACCATTTCGGGTACCGGTACTTTTACAGTTGCCGACTCTCTGGTTGATGCACTTTCTTCAACAGCCGCATTCGAAGTCAGAAAAGTTGCCGATGGATATGGCCCTTCTGATCATGCTGCATTTTATGGTGAAGGCATCCCTGTGTTGTTCCTAACCACCGGCGCTCACAGCGACTATCATACTCCCGATGATAATGTTGATCGTATTAACTTCCCCGGACAGGTAAAAGTTACAGAATTTGTTGCAACTTTGTCCACTGGTTTGGGAAACATGAAAAATGCTCCCATCTTCAAGGAATCAGGTACGCGAAGTCAGGCCGGGCATTACGGCAGGAATCTGAAAGTAACTCTTGGAATAATGCCTGATGTTTCAGGAGGTGAAACTTCAGGAGGAATGAAGGTTGAGGGAGTGAGAAAGGACGGACCAGCTGAGATATCTGGTATGTTGAAAGGGGATGTGATTATAGCAATTAATGGCCTCCCGGTTTCAAATATTTACGATTATATGAGTCGTCTTGGGAAATTGAGAGCCGGAGAAAGAGCCAATATTGAGGTTTTAAGAGACGGAAAAAAAGAAGTATTGATTGTTCAACTCTGATCCTTTGCCGGATTAATATACAGAGATTTTTTTTATGGTTGATATTTTAACCCGCGAGGTTGCATGCAAATTCGCTAAATTCGGAGTAGTAGGATTTTCAGGTGTTTTAGTTGATTTTGGATTTACTTATATCTTTAAGGAAAAGCTTAAAGTACAGAAGTATGTAGCCAATGCCATCGGATTTACCATTGCAGCAAGCACAAATTATTACCTGAACCGGATCTGGACATTTCACAGCAATAATCCTGAAATTGCACTGGAATATGGGAAATTTCTGCTTATTTCTCTTATAGGGTTGGTTATCAACACTATTGTATTGTGGTTGTTGGTTTCCAAAGTAAAGTTTAACTTTTACTTTGCAAAACTACTCGCCATTGGTGTAGTCACGATCTGGAATTTTATAATAAACCTGAATTATACTTTTGCCATCGTTTGAGCCGACGGCATTCCCCTTTAATGGGTTTTTGTCATCGTGGTTGGAATGGCAATTACAAAATCAGCTTTTCCTTTGTTAGCTTCATCCAGCTTGCTCAGGCTGTCCTGCTCTGAACTGTTGATGGTAACTATTTTTAAATCAGGTCGTTGCTGTTGCAGATACCACATAATTCCTTCGTAATTGTCGGAATGGTAGGTTCCATGAAAATGTATAAATGTAGATCCGGTTTTCAGGTTCTGAAGAATGAAATGCGCCATTGTGGCATCCTTGATGGCCTGAGCGCGTGGAAGATTTTCATTCACATGGCCACCGGCACCGCCCATCATTTCCATCATTCCTTTGTATCCGGGAAGTTCCGCATCATAAGCAACAGGCAATGGTGCAATATATTTTTTTGCCTCATCCGAAAGTGATTCAAGTCCTGCAAATCCCTCGCGGTTTACCAAAGATGCATAGCGTCGCGGTATATTGGTGGCGATGAATTTTACACTGCTATCGCGGGCAAAAAGTAGTAAGGGTTTGTAATCTGTTTTATAATTCGGCCACAAACGGGCTTCAGACTCAAAATTCCGGTCATTTACTCTTTTTGATAAATATTCATTGATAATCAGCGAATTATCCGATTCGAACATTTCGGCACCCATAACTATTGCACCGTTTTTTTTAATATATAATGCTTTTGTCAACTCCAGTTGCAGCCAGTGGCTGATGGGATTATTGTGAAGTTCCCCAAACAAAACTATGTCTGCTTTGGCTGCTGCATTCACTAATTTGTCGAAATCGCTGCTTTTCCCTTTTTCATTGAATATCTGATATGCAGGCAAATCGCCACGCATAGCCACAAGAATAATAAACAGAGTTGTTAGTGTAAGAATTCGTTTCATAAGATCAGGAATTGTGTTGTTGTAAACAGATTGTACTATTCCTTGTTCATTTTCCGGGAATTGAAAATGATGGGCAGCAGATTCTCTATGCCATCAACGGTGATTGATTTACCTGTTTCACCCGAAAAAATGATCTTTATCTTCTGATTCTGACGGTTTTCGTATTCCGCAATAACCTGACGGCAAGCCCCGCATGGAGAAACAGGTTCAGTTATTTTGTGTGCGGTTTTTATGGTAACAACGATGGTGTCTATTTTAACATCAGGATATAAAGCTGATGCTGCAAATAAAGCTACCCGCTCCGCACAGAGTCCCGATGGGTATGCTGCATTTTCCTGATTGTTGCCGGTGATAATTTTTCCCGATGATAGCAAAACTGCGGCTCCAACGCTGAATCCGGAATAGGGGGCATAGGCTTTGCCGGCAGATTTAATGGCTTCCTGCATCAGCAGCTGATCGGCTTCCGGAAGTTCGGAGATGGTATCCGATTCTGTGTAATTTATAGTCAGGTTTTTGTGCTTCATTCCAGTTGATAGGGTTACTCCGGTAAAGATATGGATTTTTTTATTAACGAAGATTTAGCCGGGGTCTTCAGCTTTATCTGTATTTCGTTTATGACCAAAAAGCAGCAAGGCATTAAAAAACGCGAAAAACGTCGCACCAGCCTGGGTTTCAAGTGTATCCTCGGTGAGCATCGACATGATAATAATGATGAAAAATACGATGTAAAAGTAGTTGGTAAACTTCCCGATTTTTAGTCCTGGATAAACCAGAGTAAAAATAAACCATAAAAACCCAAAAATTCCAAAAGCAATAAAAACCGCCAGAAACTGATTATGCGATCGCTTTCTGAATGATTCATGCAGTTTTGAATCCAACTCGTTATATGCATTATTAAATGCATAATCAAGGTCTCCTGTGCCAACACCGGTTAGTAAGTTGTGTTTTATTATGTAAGCCGAAGCTTTCCAGTATTCAACGCGTTGCATCATTGATGATGCGTTTGGATCGCCACTCCTGATGTAATTGTGATAACCCATGGCCATTTGCTCGAACCGGGAGGTCAGGTTAAAGTGTTCTACATATCTGGCATTGGCAATTCCGTTCTCAATATGGCGGATTTCTTTGTTGGATAGACTTCTAACCGCCAATGCATTCTTTCTTTGCCCTTTGGAGTGCAGGTAACGAATCAAAGTATGCTTAAGTTCCTGATCTTTCAGATCTTTCCCGTCGAAATCAAGGTTGCTCCTCAGATTCCATTCATGCCTCAACTCTACCATGCTTATATAGAGCCCAACATACTCACCGTTCTCAATTCCATATGTACTTGTGTCGTGAAGATATGGAGCCCCGAATTCGGTATATCGATCAAGATCGGCTATATTTAGTGGAGCCGGAGTGCTGTATTCAATGACTATTTTATCAAGATATCGGTACGCCGGGATAATACTGGCCATCAACAACAACGAAACTATTATTTTCAGGGCAAGTGATTTGAGGCTGAATATGTAGTAGAACAGGAAAATAAAACCCAGAATAACAGTTATAAGAATGCCTGTTATGGATTCTAAAATCAACAGGAAAAGCAAAAGCCACATTACTCCGGCAATCATTGCGTAAACTGCTGTTTTATTTGTGTATATCTTTTTAACAAGAAAATACATCAGAATAAAAACCGAAAAGCAGATGGTAAGGCTGAAGCGGATGTGTGAAATAAAAATACTTAATTCCCGGGGATCGGCCACATGTCTGGTAAATAGTACGTACATACTCACCATTGTTCCTGAGAATACAGCAAAAACAAAGAAAAGCATAAGCTTGTGAAACCTCTTTAAGCTTAGCGGTGCCGAGGTTGCAAGAATTACCGGAATGCTTATCAGCGGAAGCTTGATCCGAAGATCTTTCAACGCGTAATTCAGGTCGGATGTGTAAATGATACCAATAAGATGCAGTAAGTAAAATGATACTACAACCATTGCCGCCGGATTGTTAAAGAGCATCCTGAATTTGCACCCAAGGTTCACCAAAACTCTCCAGACCAGGCTTTGTTGTTTTATATCTGATGATCCGGAATTTCTTTTGTCAGCGCCTTCAAATACCCAGAGTCCAAGTAACAGAAACTGCGAAATACTCATGCCAAACTCGGATAATGGAATGGAGACCGCAAGCAGAATCAGGGCATAATACATCCATGAAGAAATGTCGTTATGCCAGGTTATCAAGTTGCGATTCAATCCCTTGTTGGGCATATGTATTTGGGGTTTACTGATTTTTTCCGATTGAAACTGCACCCAGAATACTGTTGTACACTTCCCGATTCACCAATATCTCCTTTGCTTTGGCAACTTCAGGATCCTCAGTCACTCCGGCTTCAATCCTGCCTTTCTGGAAATAATATCTTGATACAATTTCATTCCTTAAAAGTGACTTTATTTCATCGCCGAATTTTTCCAGATCAGTCTGTTTATTATGCATCATCTTCGACTCAAGCAAGGCAAACTCAGCGGAGAGTTCCTGATAATATTTTTCTGACTCAGCCGTCTTTTTTAATTCAGAAAGTAATTTTTCGCTTCGGGTTACGTAATCAAAATCTTTGTCCTGAAGCCAGTTGACAAAATCGCCGTAAATTTCCTCGCTAATGACAAATTCCTTTGCAGAAGTTATGGTGCTGTTTTCGCGCTTGAATTTATTGGCATAGTCAAAAATTAGATACCTTGTTAGAAGGCTTATCGCAATGTTACTCATCATGGGTTGTTCAACTGTGAGGTCAGGAGAAATGCCACCTCCGTCAAAAACAACTCTGCCTCCGCGGGTCATAAAACTGTTTGTCAGCGAATCAGGTATTTTGCCGGCAAAACCAAGGCTGTCTTTGTGCCCGTAATCGATGGATTGTATGCACCTGCCACTGGGAATATAGTATTTTGCTACAGTAATTTTCATTTGAGTATTGTAACTCAGGGGGATAATATTTTGCACCAATCCTTTGCCAAATGTTCGTTGTCCGATGATCACAGCCCTGTCAAGATCCTGCATGGCACCGGCAACAATTTCTGAAGCAGATGCACTATAAGCATTTACAAGCACTACAATAGGAATCTCAGTGTCAATAGGCTGTATAAGAGTTTTGTAAGATTTATTACGGTCGGGTGTTTTGCCCTTGGTACTTACAATCAGTTCTCCTTTTTTCATAAAGAGATTGGCAATGGTAACGGCTTCATTCATCAAACCTCCGCCATTGTCTCTCAGGTCGATGATCAGTCCTTTAAGTTCAGGATTTTCGCGCATTTTCAGGAAGGCATCTTTCACTTCTTTGCCTGAGTTCTGGGTAAATCCGGTAAGTTTAATATATCCGACATCTCCATCCATCACCAGTGAGTGTGCAACATTCGGAATTGAAACTTTTTCACGCAGAACTTCAATTTCCTGTGGTGATGTGTTTCCATCGCGCAGCACCTGAACCTTTAATCTTGTACCCGGTTCTCCTTTGAGCACTGCACTGACGTCACTTACCGATTTGCCTTTGGTGTCGCGATCATTTACTTTCAGAATTTTATCACCGGGAATTAATCCTGCCTTTTGTGATGGCGACCCTTCGTAAGGTTCCGATACAACTATATATTCACCTTGTTTGTGGATAAGTGCTCCAATACCGCCGTACTGCCCCGTTGTCATAAACGAATAATCTTCAATATCAGCTTCCGAAATAAAAACCGTGTAAGGATCGAGTTTTCCCAGAAGTGCTTCAATGCTGGTTTTCACCAGTTCGCCATGGTTCAGTTCATCAACGTAATTGTTGTTGAGCTCTTTGTACATGGTGGCAAAAATATCGAGGTTCTTCGAAATTTCGAAAGTTGATGAGGTTCCCTGAGCAGATACTCGCCCAATGGAGACCACTATGAGTAAAAAAACCAGCGAAAACTTGTATAAATTCTTCATTTTGTTGTGATTTATTGTTTTTGTTTAAGGAACCGGATCGTATCCGCTGCCACCCCATGGGTTGCACGATGCGATTCTTTTTAAGGTAAGCCAACCTCCTTTAAACGGACCATGTTTGCGCAAAGCCTCAACCCCATATTGCGAACAAGTAGGAGAATAGCGGCATGATGCAGGCAGATACGGCGAAATAGCTCCCTGATATACCCTGATCAGGCCTATCATTAGCTTAGCCAGAAGTTTTTTCATGATCTAATGTTAAACGCTGTAAAAGTCCGATTATTATCGGCTCAATGGTATTATATTCAGGAATCTGCTTGCCCACGTAAATCAGTCCCATATGGAATTTCTTCCCTATTAAAACTGATTCAACAATGTGTTTATTTTTGCGGTAACATTCGCGAAGTATTCGCTTTATTTTATTCCTGTCAACAGCCCGCTTAAAGTTGCGTTTCGAAACCGAAATAATCACTTTTATGCATGGTCCTTCGGTGGACTCCGACTGAAGCCACAGAAGTTTAACAGGATGTTTGAAAATCTGCTTTCCCTTACTGAATAATTCAGTTATGGCTGTTGCGCTGCATAATTTTTCATCTTTACTGAATGTTTGCATGGCAACATTTGTTGAAGAGAAGTACTTTCAATAAAGAGAGGTACTTTGCACTACTTGTTCTTCAGGTTTTGAATAAGGAATTGTTCTACGGCTTTTGCCATTGAAGGTGCAGTAGGAGTAGGAGCTTCGATAAGTGTTTTAAATCCAGCTTCACGCGCTGCCAGAGCGGTTGTGTTGCCAAAAACTCCGATCACCTTTTCTCCTTGCTCAAAGTCAGGGAAATTGTGCTGAAGTGATTTTATTCCTGATGGGCTGAAAAAGACAATCATGTCATATTTCTTAATATCCAGAAATGTCATGTCCTCTGAAACAGTGCGGTACATCACTGCTTTTGAATAACTGATTTTGTGGTTATCCAACAAATCAGATAACTCGTTGTTGTGATCCTCATTGCATGGCAACAGGTACTTTTCTACCTTGTGTTTTCTGATAATGTCAACAAGGTCATTGGTTTCTGAGCTGCTGAAGAAAATCTTTCTTTTGCGGTACTGAATGTATTTTTGAAGGTAGTAGGCAGTTGACTCGGATGAGCAAAAATACTTCATTGTTTCCGGGATATCTGCACGCAGATCTGCTGCCAGCCTGTAGAAATTATCTACACCGTGTTTGCTCGTAAAAATTACCGCTGTATGATCAGAAAGACGAATCTTGTTCTCTTTTCTGAAATCAATTGAACTCAGCCCTTCAATCCTGAAAAACTTGTGAAAGTCAATAGCAAGATTGTATTTCCTGATCATTTCACCATAAGGTGATTTATCAAGTTCAGCAGGTTTCGGTTGCGAAATAAGAACGTTTTTTATTTTCAATGTCAAAAAAATTAACTGATTAAACTATTGGTATTTACAGTCAAAGGCGATTGAAAGCTTACCACAAAAGGATTGTGTAAATTTTGTACACAATTGCCAATGGTAAAATTTCGAGGGTGCAAAAATACAAAAAAATATAGAACGCAGAAAACGATTGCGATTGTAATCCACCACTTAAATTTCTTAAAAAGCGGATAGTCATGGAAATAACAACGATACCGCCCGCCAGATAAAGAAAATAGTTCTCTGCGGCAAAAAACCAGGCGATTACAATTGGAAATATTATTACACCGGTAACAATCGGAAACAATAAACTATTGAGAAGATATACCTCAGTTGCCGGTGCTGATTTGAATATTCGCCCGGAGGCTTTTACAATAAACCTTCTCAAAAACCAGATTAATATCAGCACAGCTCCAATGAGCAGAAATGACAGAGTTGTACTGTTTCTGCCAATTTGCAACGCAATTGCATTGCCTATAAGTCCATAGATCAGGGTAGTGGTTGAAATTAATGCAATAAATCCCAGAGCCGGTGTTATTCTTTCGCTTGCAATGTTCCCATCTCTGACCAATTGACTTATATATCTTTTGACAAAGGTTGCATAGAAAATCTGTTTCAGCCTTCGGGGATAATAAAACCTGACCCAGGCAAGCAATGCCACGCTAAGGAAGAGGAAAAATGTAATCCAGTCGTTATTTGATTCTGTGCGCAATACAGGTTTAATTTCCTGAGTGCGGGATCCTAAAGGTAAAATAATGGATGGATAGATATTTTTAGCGGCAGTATCCTGCGCGGTGGTATCTGCAAAAATTATCTCTTTCAGCTCAAACCTGAATTCATTTTTATCAATATCGGGATTCAGACTATCAGCCAGAAAGCCAGCATAGCTCGCGATACTATCAATGGCTGCAGGTTGTGTCTCCACTTGCCCTGTAATCCATTGACTTCTGGCTCCGTTAAATTCCGAAATAGCTTGTTGCATAGAGGCTGCAAATTTATTACTATTTTCTGAACTCAATGGACAATCTATTTTCAGGCAATTATTTTTCGACTTGTCGAAATTGCTATTCCTGAGTTGAGAAATTTTTAAAAAAATATAGTTCGGATCTAATTGGAATCTATGCATTCTTAAAAGCTAATTTCAGGATTCGCGAAGTATATTTTTTTGTGGATGGTTTTCACTGCTTTGGTGGTTAACTGGTTTTCATAAAAGATATCGGTCAATTTAGTTGATAAATTAAATATAACTGAAATCCATTGGAGCAGACATTATTAAATCATAACTTTGCACACTGAAATAATACTGCTGTTTTACTGCCTAATATCAACACGCTCATGCCTTTAATGAATTCCATACGAGAAAAAGCGATAAAACTCAACAAATGCATTGTGCTTCCTGAAGGAACCGAAGATCGCACCCTTAAAGCCGCTGATTTTATTCTGAAAGAAAAACTTGCCCGCATTATCCTGTTGGGCAATAAAACTGAAATTGAAAAGAAAGCCAGCGATTTCGGTTTGCAGTATATCAGCAATGCCAGATTGATTGATCCGGTTAACAATCCCGAAAAGGAACGTTACGCCCAAATGCTTTTTGAAATACGGAAGAGTAAAGGATTAAGCTTTGAAGAAGCCATGACTTTGGTTGAAGATCCATTGTACCTGGCTACGCTGCTTATCAAATCGGGTGAAGCCGATGGTGAAGTTGCCGGTGCTATGAATGCTACAGGCAATGTGCTGCGACCCGCTTTTCAGGTAATAAAAACTTTGCCCGGCATTTCAGTTGTTTCTGGAGCATTTCTCATGATCTTCAAGGATAATCCATACGTTCCTGAAAATATTCTTGTATTTGCCGACTGCGCCGTTCACCCTGATCCTACAGCAGCTGAACTTGCCGAAATTGCAGTTTCCACAGCCGAAACAGCCCGTGCAATTGCAGGCATTGAGCCTCGGGTGGCTATGCTCAGTTTCTCAACCAAAGGAAGTGCAAAGCATGTACTCTGCGATAAAGTGATCGAGGCTACACGTATTGCACGCGAAAAAGCACCCTGGCTTCAGATTGATGGCGAAATGCAGGCTGATGCAGCAATTGTGGAAGCCGTTGGAATTCAAAAAGCTCCGGCAAGCCAGATTGCAGGCAAAGCCAATGTATTGGTTTTTCCAAGTCTCGAAAGCGGGAATATTGCTTATAAACTGGTTCAGCGCCTGGCCGGTGCCGAAGCAATCGGACCGGTACTTCAGGGCATGGCAGCTCCGATCAATGATCTGTCGAGGGGATGCTCGGTAAGCGATATAGTTAACCTTGTTGCAATTACCGCCAATCAGTGCGGCGAAAAATAAAAGATTTACCAAACATAACATAAATTTCAAATGTCAGAAAGATTAGAAGATTTTAGCCTGGGCAAATCAATGCAACCCAAAGGCAGTATTCAGAAAATCGGTATTGTGGGTTGTGGAGCCATGGGCCAGGAAATTGCTGTTCTTGTCAGCCAGTCGGGTATCGAAGTAGCTTTTATCGATGTATCGGATATCCGGATCGAAGAGGTAATGAACCGCATTGGTACACATCTTGACGATCGCATCTCAAAATGGGGACTCACCGGAAGCGAGAAAAAGCTGATTTTGTCTCGTATAAAAGGCTCAACCGACTACACATCGCTTGCAGATTGCGATGTGATTTTCGAAACCGTTAATTCCAAGAAGAAAGGCACAAGCCTTGAACTTCGCCAGGAAATTTTCAGAAAAATTGAAGCCGTGGTTTCACCAACCGCTGTTATTGCTTCAAATACGGCAACACTTATGATCTCTGAAATTTCTTCAGCATTGAAGAATCCTGAAAGAGCAATCGGACTTCATTTTTTCTCCCCTGTTGGAAAGGTCAAAATTATTGAAGCAGTTAAATCGGTTTATACCAATACCGAGACTTACGATCTTGTAAGTAAACTGGCTTTGCTTGTCGGGAAAAAACTCATCAATGTAAATGAATCAGCCGGAAATATCAGCACCAGGATGTTGGTTCCGCTGATTAACGAAGCCTGTGAAATTCTGATGGAAGGCGTTGCTACGGTTGCCGATATTGATGAAACCATGAAGGAGACTTCAGGGCTGCAATTGGGCCCTTTTGAAATGGCTGATAAGATTGGCCTTGACAAAGTACTGAAATGGATGGAAAACCTTTACATTGAGTTCGGCGAGCAGAAGTACAAGCCGTCGCCTGTGCTTAAACGTATGGTTAGAGCAAATCTCGTGGGTCGCAGAACCGGTGAAGGATTTTACCTTTACAGTAACGGCAAACGCAGTTCGAAAACTGGCTCAATCACCAATCTGGGCAGGGCTTAAATTCAGTTCAGCTTAATTAATAATGGTAAAAAGAAATTAAAATGAAAATTGTTGTTCTGAACTGCGGAAGTTCATCCATAAAATATCAATTGTTCGATCTCCCGACAAAAGAGGTACTTGCAAAAGGGCTTGTCGATAAAATCGGACTCAAGGGTTCCCTGATTAAACATTCACGTAATGATGGTGTTGAAGTTAAACTTGAAGGAGAAATTCTCGACCATCAGCTAGGTATTGAGTATCTGCTTGGAATTCTCATCAGCGAGAAATACGGAAGCATGAAGAGTTTAAATGAAATTCATGCAGTTGGGCACAGGGTGGTTCATGCCGGCGAGAAATTCAATGGCAGCGTTTTGATTACTCCTGAAGTTGTGGCTGCTCTCGAAGAATGTATCGATCTGGCTCCGCTTCACAATCCGCCAAACCTCAAAGGAATTTATTCAATTACCGACTTACTTCCCAGCATTCCTCAGGTTGGCGTGTTTGATACCGCTTTCCATCAAACCATGCCCAATTATGTATATCTCTACGGAATTCCATATTCTCTTTACGAGAAATACAAAATTCGCCGCTATGGTTTCCACGGATCATCACACAGGTTTGTTTCGGAAAGGGCTTGCGAAATCCTTGGACGCAAAATCGAAGATTTAAAGATTATTACCTGCCATCTGGGCAACGGTGCTTCCATTGCAGCCATTAAGAATGGAAAATCACTTGATACTTCAATGGGTATGACCCCGATTGAAGGACTTATGATGGGAACACGCACCGGCGACCTTGACATCGGGGCTTTTATTCAGATTATGAATAAAGAAGAGATTGACATTGCCATTGCCAATACACTTGTTAATAAACATAGCGGAATGCTCGGCGTTTCGGGCGTTTCTAGTGATATGCGTGATGTTGAGAATGCGGCAGCCGATGGCAACGAAAGAGCCAAAGTAACACTCGAAATGTATTACTACCGTATTCGTAAATACATCGGATCCTATGCTGCAGCTATGGGCGGTGTTGATGTAATTGTTTTCACAGGTGGTGTTGGCGAAAATGATGCCGCCACCCGATATCTTACCACCTGCGATATGGAATTTATGGGTGTTGATTTCGATCAGAGTAAAAATGAAGGCTTACGTGGTAAAGAGGCAATTTTAACCACTGATTCATCAAGGGTAACTGTAATGGTTGTGCCAACAAATGAGGAGCTTGTCATTGCAATTGATACTTACCAAATAGTTACTTCGCTGAAATAGATTGATTTTCTTAGCATAAAAAAAGGCCGCATCCGCGGCCTTTTTTTATGAATTGAAATTTACCTTTATTCCATTGCTTCCATCAACTCATCGGTGAGCTCAAGGTTATGGAATACATTGCTTATGTCATCGTCTTCTTCAAAAAGATCGATCAGTCGTAGTGCTTTTTTTGCAGCTTCAATATCAACCTTTACCAATGTTTTCGGAAGTCTTTGCAATTCGGCATTTTCAGGTTCAATGCCCATCTCTTCCAGTTTTTTCATCATCACACCAAAATCTTCCATTGCAGTAGTTACGGTGATCATATCATCCTCTATCTGAATGTCTTCAGCGCCGGCATCAATGGCTTCCATTTCAAACATATCCATGTCGATGGTGCCTTTCGGGATGTTGAATATCCCTTTTCTGTCGAACAGGAAAGTCAATGATCCGTTGGTGCCCAGACTTCCTCCGAATTTATTGAAATAAGAACGGATGTTGCTTATGGTTCTCTGCTGATTGTCGGTTGTGCATTCCAGATAAATGGCTATTCCGTTGGGTGCATAACCTTCATAAGTCAACTCCAGGTAATTGGCTGCATCTTTGTCCGATCCTTTGTTAATTGCCCGGGTAATGTTTTCTTTGGGCATACTTGCGCCTTTGGCATTCGAAATGGCCAGTCGCAATCGGGGATTACCATCAGGATCAGGGCCTCCTTCTTTAACTGCTACAGTTATTTCCTTAATAATCCTCGAAAAAATCTTCGAGCGCTTGGCATCAAGGGCTCCTTTTTTGCGCTTGATGGTTGACCATTTATTGTGTCCTGACATCTGTTTAGTATTTTATAATTCGTATCTGATTGCAAATGTGTGCCTTGGCATGATTCTGTTGTAAACAGGCGGTAAAAATAATGCTTTTTTTAAAAAGAAAAAATGCTGTTTCCAAAAGGAAACAGCATCGGGCAGACCACAACCTGTATCTAATTACCAGCTAACCAGGCTAATGCCAACGGCAAACGGGTAAAGTTCGGGGCCGCGGTTATTTTTGAACAATGTGTTGAGTGAGTAATTTGCATAAAGGTTAAGCTTTCCCCATCCTACTCTGACCATCGCATCATATTTGAATGGATTGATGTTGAAATCGCCGGGGTTTTTGTCTTTTTTCTTATTGCCGTCTTCCTGATAAACATTCTTGGTGTGCGAGCCTATGCGCAATCCGGTTTGAAGTCCGGCTCCGATATGAAAACTGTTTTTCTTCGAATGACGGTTGGTCTGGAATTCAAACATCAATGGCAGATTCAGGTAGTTTACCAACAGCTTGCTTTTTGTGTAGGTTTTTGGGTTTGATTCAAAATTGTCAATGATGTCATTTCCATCCTTCATCAGAACTACATTGTTATCGAAACGGTAGTTGTTCCACTCAAAACCCAAACCGGTTGTAAAGCCAAGCTTGTTGCTGATAATGTTAAAGTTTTGTTCGTAAAAGTTAAGCTTCACATTGATCGATTTTTCCATTCTCAGGTCCAGAAATTCATAACCTGCAGGCATATCAAATCCCCGGTCTTTGTTCACATAGCCATTTACTCCCATTTCAAATCCGCCCCAATGTCCATCATAGCGCGATTTTTTATTTCTTTTGTATTTTACATTCCCATCGTCATCTACTTCCAGTTCATTTTTTCCAATGGTTATTTTTGTGGCATTGCCATCATATACTTCTACAGAAACGTCTCCTATGTTGATCAGGGTGGAATCGCCGTTTGTGCGGGATGTTTGTGTTTCATTCTCAACAGAGCCAATTTCTCCTGATGGGTTTTGCGGAGTAATGGTAAAACGGCCTGGTTTGTTTAGTTTTTGTAATTGACCATTATCAAAGTATGATAGTGATCCGGCGCCACTGATATCTGCAATTATTTCATTGGTACTGTTTATAGTTGCTTTTCCGGCTCCGCTGATATCGGCATTTGTGCTTAATGCAGTTAATTTTAATGCATTAAGATTGGCAGCGCCCGAAATATTGCTGATATGCGAAACAGTATTTCCTGATAGGGTGGCTTTGGCAGCGCCGCTTATATCAGTGTTCAGCATTTCGGTATTCAGGTCAAGATCAACTTTTGAAGCACCGCTTAGCTCCAGCTTCAGGCTTGAAGCATTAAGTGTTCCCACTGAATTAAGTCTGGCAGCTCCATATATTTCTATAGATCTGATTTCAGGTAAAGTAACGGATACTTTCATAGCTGAAGGATTTTTCATCCCCATTGAAGAGATGATCAGGCGATCGCCTTCCACAACTGTTTCAATTCTTTCCTGATAGTTGTCGTCGGTTTCAACAATCACCTGGTAAGCTGACCCTTGCTCAACTGTTATGCTGAAAGCGCTGCCAGCTTCTATTTCGGTGAATCCTGTTACGTTTCTCTGCTGTTTGATTACGTTTCCGCTTCCCTTGTTCTGGCCTGATGATAAAGTAACAAAGAATAGCAAATTAAAAAGCAAAAGTGCTGCGTTTCTGAGTTGGATAGTAGTTCTCATGGTTTTGTGTATTTATGTTTTTCGTGTGACGGTGTGTGCAAGCAATTTGTTACATGATTTTAATTTTCTTTCAGTTGATTTGGTGATAAAGTTTATTACAGAACCTTAAGTTGATGTAAACTAATGATTTGTGAATTGATGTTACAGCGGAGATTTTCTCAGAGAATAGGAAATGCTTCCGTCTTCAAGCCTGATATTTCCAGTACTTCCATCCTCTCTTACCTCTCTGATCAGTTTAACTTCATTGTCGGTAAGCATGTTGTAGCCTTTTACGCCAAGATCGGCAAGCATCCAGCCACCAAAAGACTCTGAAACCTGACTGGCAACCTGAGTTCCGCTTTGAATATAAGAATTGACCCGGCGCCCTAATCTTATGCCCTGTCCTTCCTCAGTTGCCGGTTGTTCCTGATTTTCGGCATATGCCAGCATTAATTCCTGCGAAAGCCTGATGTCATTGTAGAGAGAGGTGTAAGTATTGCGAGTGCTACCTTCAAAAGGCTGGGCGTTATTAATGGTTGGTTTTAGTGCCGGAAGATTATTTATTGGCTCTTGTTCAGTTCTTGCCGGCATGTTTTCTTTGGCTGATTCTTTCTTTACCGAAGGAGATTTTGCTTTTTCAGTTTCCGGATTGACGTCTCTCTTAACTGCAGACTTCTCGTTTTCTTTTCCTGCCTTGTCATTTTCCTGCTGTTTTACAGGTTTCCCCTGAACGGGAACTTCATAGGCTCCCAGGCGATTTTCGATTGACTCTGATGTTTCGGGTTCAAGCCTCACAAACACAGATATCAGAATAAGTATTGACGCTGCTGCAGCTGCCCATCTCAAATAATAAGGGAAGAGCGTAACTTTAGGTTTAATTTTAAGGCTTTCTTTATTGGGAAAAGTGAGATGAGCCGGAGCTTCAACTTTACACCGATGAACTAATTCCCATTCTTTCGCAAGTTCGGGATGTTCTGCAATAAACCGGTTCAGTGTTTCTGTTCCTTTGCTTGTCAGATCACCTTCTATAGCTGCTACAAAATAGTAGGTATAATTATCTGGTGATATCTGGCTGGCATTGGTATCGTAATTCAGCTTCAATGCTTCTGAAAACCCATAGGTAAGGTTTGAGTCGGCAGTCACTATCATTTTTCGCAGCTCATCGATGTTTTCGTTGAGTTCAGGGTGTATTTCCAGAAATAGAAATAGCTCAGCAGTCTCAATAGGGGAGGTCTTCCCATCGAGATAATTTACGATAAACTCCTCGTAATTATTTATGTTAATGCTGCTGTTTTCCATTGCTCCTCCGATTTATATAACCCTGTCAAGGCTACCGATGTAATTCTTGAGTGCGACCCTGCCACGGTAAATATATACTTTTACCTGCGATTCGCTTAAACTGGTTATCCGTCCTATTTCTTCATACGAATAGCCTTCGTAGTCTCTGAGGGTAATTACAGCTTTCTGGATTTCGGGCAAGGTGTCAAGTGCAATCTGTAATACTTCCTTCAGGTCGGTCCAGTTATGGCTAACGGACAGCCGGTCTGTGTGACTTTCGTTGAGCCGTGATGTCCTTTTTTCGCGTCTGATGTCATCAATCATGGTGTGATAGGCTGTTGTGAATAGATAAGATTTGGCCTTTTCAGCTGTAATCTCTTCTGCTTTTTCCCACATCCTCGAAAAAGATTCCTGCACAATGTCGCGTGCACGCTCTTCATCCTTAAGATTTTTAAGGATAAATCGATAAACACCATCTGCGTGCTGGTCAACACATTTATTGTATTCCGCTGTTGTCATCTGCCCTGATTAAAATTCAGTCGGTTGTCAGTAAGACAATCCTGAAACCAATTTGTTACAGGCAACCTTGTTTTTTTATTCAACTTATTGATAATCTTTTTGATAAAACTTTTAATCCGCACGTATGTTGCTGATTCATTGAATGCGAGGGCTTGACTTGATGGTTTTTGGTTTTTGCAATAATGCATGTTTTCAATTAGTCAAACCCTGACTTTCGGATTTTAGGTAAAAGTAAATTTGTTTTATTTACAACAAGGGCTTAATCACTGATTTTTTAACTATCTTTGATTTTATCAGAGACAGGGTGATAGATTCCGAATCAAGGAGCTATTTTTGTTCTGATCTCATATGGATATTCCCTGATAGTTTGTTGAATATTCCATACCTTTGTTAATTATTTTTTACTGTACACATGAACTTACGCTTCAGAATATCTTTAATTTAACTTGAAGTCAAGAAGATTCAAAATATAATCAAGTGAGCAAAGCCAGAGTTGACCGGATTTTTACAGAAACATCAGTACTAACTTATTGTATTGATGAGGTTGGTCAGCCTTTCGCCTTTTCCTACAATGGTAATCCGCTTGGAGATGAACTTACTTCTGAGCTCCCCGAACTTCCTGAATACATGTTCCAGGGATACTTGTCAGTAAATGGCTCACCCGATGCACCGGGCAATTCATTGCATGAAGGATATGAGGAGCAGATCAGAACACTGTGTCAGAAGAATCATGTTCATACCTTTGTTCTGAGCAGATATCCATTGCCACCGGGGTGTAAAGCCAAAGCCATGTTTATACTCAGAGACATAACCCCCATAAAGTTATTGTCCGGCGAGAAGAGCAGCAGTGAACTTTTGCTTGGGCTGGTTGCCGGAAACATGACTGATGTGTTTTGTGTAATGGATCTTGAAAACAAAATGATTTTTCTTAGTCCTTCTGTTGAAAAATTAACCGGCTATACTGTTCAGGAAATGTTTAACATGACTTTCGTAGATATAGTAAGCCCTGAATTCATGCCAATTGTGCAAAAATACCTTGATATTTTTGAGGTATTCAAGAGCAGGCGTTTTTTACAGGAGGAGGATAAACATGCATTGTCTTTTGAGTTACAGATTATCACAAAAAATAAAGAAACGCGTTGGGCTGAAGTTTCAGCATTTCCATACACCGATATAAGCAACAGAATAAAAGGAGCTTATGGTGTAATAAGGGATATTTCCGAACAGAAACAGAAGCAGGAAGCTATGCAAACCTCGCTCCAATACGAAATTGAACTTAGTCAGGTAAAGTCAAAGTATATTTCTTCGGTTTCGCATGAATTCCGGACTCCACTTTCCATTATTTACAGTAATCTGCAACTTCTTGAGTCTCATCTTTATGAGTTGGATGCTGAAACACTGGCAGATTCATTTGAGCTTAGCAAAATGGCTGTAAAGTCCCTGCTTCGGGTATTGGATAAAGTAACCATTATTGATGCTACCGGGAAGGGAAAACTCGATTTTAAACCTACGCTTGTTAATCTTCCTGAATTGATTGAAAAGGTAGTTCGCGATTTAAATGAGCTGGAAATTATACCTGGACGGATAATTACCAATATTGATCCGGGAGTTAAAGAGGTTTTTATTGATGAGTATTTATTTGTCCATATTTTTTCAAATCTTCTTCATAACGCGTTGAACTATTCTGACAAGAAACAATTTGTTGAATTTTCTGTTTTTCAGGCAGGGCCGGATTTTCTGCGGTTTGTAGTAAAAGACAATGGTATTGGTATTCCTTTACAGGACATAGGGCTTATATTTGAGCCTTTCTATCGTGCAGCAAATTCCAGATATGTCAAAGGGTCCGGGCTTGGTCTTGCAGTTGTAAAGGAATGTCTTAAACTTCATAACGGGACTATTTCAATTGAGAGTGGCTTAGGAGAGGGATCTACTGTGGAAGTAAGGATTCCTTTTCAGGAAGAAGAAGTAGAAATGAAATTGAAAAACATGATACTATGAGTACAGCAGACTCAAATGGCGTGAAAATTCTCCTTGTCGAAGACGATAGGGCGTTGGCAATCACTATTTCCAACCTTCTTAGGGTCAAGGGCTACGAGGTAACTCATGCCGGTGATGGAGCCAGTGGAATTCAAAAGGCTTTCGAAATTATTCCCGATCTCATCCTTTGCGATATCTCCATGAATGAGATAAATGGCTACGATGTTTTCAATGTACTGAAGGAAAGTTCGGCGACAGCCATGATACCGTTTGTATTTCTAACTGCAAAATCAGAACTTAAAGATATCAGATTCGGTATGCAATTGGGCGCTGACGACTATATTGTAAAGCCCTTCGAATATGATGAATTACTGACCTCTATAGCTACCCGGCTCCACAAAGCCGAAGCGCATCGTAAAGCAAACGAAGAAAAGTTTATTGCGCTGTCAATGATTGCGCCTTACGGTATTTTTATCTATCAGGGCGATAAGTTTATCGAAACCAATCCCAGCCTTTCTGCAACCCTTGGCTATTCAAGAGATGAGCTCCTGAACATGGGCTTTGCTGATATGGTTGCAGTTAAAGATAAAAACACTGC
>DHVX01000032.1 GCA_002412885.1 Bacteroidales bacterium UBA5197 | reverse complement strand
ATACACAAGCCCGGGACCGGTAAGTTTAACAAGGAATAAGCCTTCACCTCCAAAAAGTGCATTTTTAAAGCCACCAACAAATCTTATATCATAATCAACGGAAGGGTGCATTGCCACCAGACAACCGGTATCCACATTCAGGATTTCGCCGGGTTTTAATTCCCGCTGAACAATGGTGCCTCCGGCGTGAACAAATGCCAGTCCATTTCCGCTCAGCTTTTGCAGAATAAACCCTTCGCCACCGAAAAGTCCTGCGCCTATTTTTTTTGTGAACGCGATATCAATGTCTATTCCTCTGGCAGCGCAAAGGAATGAATCTTTCTGACAGATAAATTCACCTCCAAACTTTTCAAGTTCAAGTGGTATGATTTTTCCCGGATAGGGTGCTGCAAATGCAACTTTTCTTTTATAAGAATCGTTGTTTAGGAAGGTGGTAATAAAGAAACCATCGCCGGTGAGCATGCGTTTAAATCCTTTGAAAAGTCCGCCACCAGTGGATGTCTGCATTTCTATACCCTGATCCATATACATCATGGCTCCAACTTCAGCCCTGACACCTTCTGAAGGATCGAGTTCAACTTCAACCAGTTGCATATCGTCGCCGTAGATTTTGTAATCAATTATGTCGCTCATGGGGTTATATTTTTTTTGGAATGGTTATGGATGACAAATTTAGCAAGAAATGCGGGCCTGCTTAAAAAAAATCCTTCTTGAAAAGTTTTTATTAATTGAAGAAAAAGTATTATTTTTGCAGTCCCAAATAACACGGTGGTTTTAGCTCAGTTGGTTAGAGCGTCTGATTGTGGTTCAGAAGGTCGCGGGTTCGAGCCCCGTATCCCACCCAAAATTAAAGATCGGTTTTGCCGGTCTTTTTTTATTGGGGTTCGATCAGGGACCCGCCGCCATTACGTTGCGTCGGGCAGGCGCAATGGCGCAAAGATTTGGAGATTTTCTTTCTGGTTTTGCGCACATTACAACTCCTTATGTTAATTATTTCATAAAACCCTTGCCTATATTCAGCTAATGCTTATTTTTGTCAAAAATACACAAGGTGAAGTTTCTTAAAAACATAGCTGTTCTGATTGTTCTGGTCGCTTTTCTGGTGCCGGCTTCAGGCATTGTGGTGTTTCTGCACCATTGCAGCGCTATGGGAACCACTGAAGTAAGTGTTGACGGATCAAATTCATGTTGCAGTGAGCCTGTAAGTTTATTCAGGGCGGTAGAGCACAACGAATGTGCCATCACGCATGAAGGAAATTGCACCCATCATACATTCTTTTCCAAACAGGCATGCTGTGAAGATTCACGCCTTTTCATAAAGATTGATGCAGATTATCTCTCATCATTATTTAAAGTGCTTCAGCCTGATATTGCAATACTTGCCATTTTTAATAGTTTAGAATCAAACGCCGTTCTGTTTGCAGGAACATTGTCAGGCGTTTCTATCGATTCGCCGGACCCACCCTGGGGCGACATCCTGCTTGTAACTTCCTCTCTTCGTTTATGATATGTAGCTTTTGATCAGTCAGGCACGGGTATTTCCGCTTGCCTGAATCAACAATTTCTACACTTACTCATTTAAACGAAGAAAAAAATCTCATGAAATTCAGATTAATTGCTGCATGTGTTATCATGCTGGTAAGCGGAATGACAGGTCTTTCCGCACAAAATTTCATTACCGGAAAAATAACCGAACGCGATGGCAATGGAAAACTTATGCCGTTGCCCTATGCCAATGTCCATTGGCTTGGCACTCAGCAAGGTGCTGTTGCCAATGAATCGGGAAGTTTCAAATTGAAACGCGATTCCAGAGGACAGTCGAGGCTGGTTGTCAGTTTTGTAGGCTATATCAACGATACCATTGTAGTTTCAGGCAGGCAATCAGTTGTTGATGTTACCCTGAAGCAAGGTTCAGAACTTGGTCAGGTTGAAATCAAGGAACGGATGGCCGGTAGCTTTATTTCGTCCTTAAAGCCAATAAAAACAGAGGTAATCACCACCGCCGGACTTCAAAAGCTGGCTTGCTGCAACCTTTCCGAAAGCTTTGAAAACAATGCGACTGTCGATGTTGGATTCTCCGATGCTGTTACTGGCGCACGCCAGATACAAATGCTGGGCCTTGCAGGAATTTACAGCCAGCTGATGGTTGAGAATATACCTTTTACCCGCGGTCTTGGCGCTGCTTTCGGACTTATGTACATCCCGGGAACATGGATGGAATCCATTCAGATTTCCAAAGGAGCATCTTCAGTGGTGAATGGTTATGAATCTACCACCGGGCAGATTAATGCTGAGTTCAGGAAACCCTGGAATACCGATAAATTTTTCCTGAATGCATATGCGAACCACGAAGGTCGTTTCGAAGTAAATTCACATGCTTCTCATGTTTTAAAGGAAGATGTGCTGAGCACAATGGTTCTGGCTCATGCTTCCACGCAGGTGGGACGAATTGACATGAATAAAGATGGCTTTCTGGATCAGCCGCTTACCCGTCAGATCAATGTTTCGAACCGCTGGAGCTATGAGAAACACGGGAAAACTGAATCGAAGTTTGGTTTTAGCTTTTTAACTGATGAACGCGAAGGTGGTCAGTTGATGAAACTGAGCAGCAAAGAAGCGGAGGAAAATGGCAATTATGTTATGAAGCTGGTTACCCGTCGTGCTCAGGTTTATGATAAAACAGGATTTGTTTTCAACAATGTTCCAAATACTAGCTTAGGTTTGATATTCAGTGGATTGTATCATGAGCAGGAGTCGGTTTTCGGACGTACTGAATACAATGCCCGTCAATTGGGATTTTATGGAAATGCAATTTTTCAGTCACAGATCGGGAATGATTCACACATATACAATGCAGGGGTGAGCATGATGTATGATGATTTTGATGAAGCCTATGGCGATACCACCTTCAACCGCATTGAATCGGTTCCCGGCGTTTTTGCACAATATACTTATAATCCAAGTGAAAAGCTGAGCATTATTGCCGGCATCAGGGCTGATCATCACAATAAATACGGAACCATCGTAACACCGCGTTTCCACTTTAAAGTTAATCTTTTCGAGAAAACTGTACTGCGGGGATCAACAGGAAAAGGATACCGGAGTGCATCCGTGCTTTCTGAAAACATCGGTATGCTGGTGAGTGCCAGGCAGTTGGTGTTCAGAGAAGATTTTAAAATGGAAGAGGCCTGGAATTATGGAATAAATCTGACTCAAACCATTGCGCTCAGCGATAAACGCGATTTGGTTTTGTCGGCAGACTATTACCGCACTGATTTTATCAATCAGATTATCATCGATCTTGATCAGGCATTTGACCGCATCGAAATCTACAATCTCAACGGAAAGTCTTACTCCAATAGTTTTCAGGTTAATGCCGAAGTTGCATTGTTTGAGGGCTTTGATGTAACAGCTGCTTATCGCCTGAACGATGTAAGGGTGACTACCGCAGGAGAACTGCGTGAGCGTCCGCTGGTGAGCAGGCACAAGGGGTTGTTTACCATGTCATATGCTACCCGCTTCGAAAAGTGGAAGTTTGATTTTACAAGTCAGTACAATGGACGTACAAGGTTGCCTTTGGGAGTTCCTCATCTTGAACATGCCGGATACGGAGAATATTCGCCGGATTACATTACCATCCACACTCAGATTACCCGTAAGTTCAAAAATTTCGATGTTTATCTCGGAGGAGAGAATCTTACCAATTTCATGCAGCATCATCCTGTTTTGCAACCCGATAGCCCGTTTGAGTCGGGTTTTGATGCAGGTATGATCTGGGGGCCGTTGACCGGGAGGATGGTTTATGCAGGTTTCAGGTATGCGATTAAGTAATTTCTAATTTCTAATTTCCAAACCTCTGACTTCGGATTGCGGATTTCGGATTTCGGATTTTGAAAAAGACAAGGAGATAAGGAGACAAGGGGATTTCCAATTTCCAATTTTTCCGACTTCTGACCTCCAACCTCCGACCTCTGACATCTGACCTCTGACTTCGGACATCTGACTTCTGACCTCTGACCTCTGACTTCAAATTTTAAAAACAACAAAAACTCATAATAATGAAAAAAGTAAAATTAATAATGGCGGTTGTATTTGCTGCTTTGATGTTTGGAGGTGTGAATGCACAGACTCCGAAAAATGTTGAGATTGAGATTAAGGTTTCATCGCAGTGTAGCATGTGTAAGGAAACCATCGAAAAGACCCTGGCTTTTGAAAAAGGGGTTACAAAATCAAATGTTGATCTGGATAAAGATGTTGTTGTGGTTACTTATAAACCTGGAAAAACAACTCCAGAGAAAATCAGGACTGCGATTTCAAAAGCAGGTTATGATGCTGATGATGTTCCTGCAGATGCCAAAGCTTATACAAACCTTCCTGATTGCTGCAAAAAGCCAGCCGACAGGGAGAGTGATCACAGCGGGCATGATCATTAGAAAGTAAGTTGATCGGAAAGCTTTTCGATTCGGGCAGGAAACATTTTGCCAATAAATGGCAAGTGTTTCCTGCTTTTTCGTTTTTGCCGGATGTGATTATCTATCGGCGGGTGCAGACAGGTGGGTATGCATTATCACCCATTTTCCTTCTCTCTTTTCGAGGAAACCTGTGAACCTGAGATCGGCGTATTCAATTGCTTTTTCGCCCTGGGTGTAATTGTATTGCAAAACTTCTGAAAACCAGGCTGTTTCGCAGGATGGATGAACGTAAATATCTATTTCCCGGGCGGAGATGTAGGTGTCTTCGAACCATTTGTATTGTTCTTCAAATTTTGCCACTACAGCATCAAAGCCTCTGAGAACATCGCGCCTGTCGGTTCCTATGCTGAGCACTGCTGAGTCGTTCGCCCACAGTTCACTGATCAGTGAAATGTTGCGGGCTTCATTGGCAATAATGTACTTTTGAAGTGCCAGTTTTATGGCTGCTTTTTCGGCAACAACATCACAGACAGGTTTATCATTCCTGACACAGGAAGAGAATATGAGTACCAACAGAATTGCAAACAGATTAAATTTTTTCATATTGTTACCTTTTTATGGGTTTATAATCGCGTAAAGAACCATTATTCCATATTTACGAACACCCTGCCCCGGATTTTTCCATGAAGAATATTTTCAATATTTTCAGGCAGTTGGTCCAATGAAATCTCTTTGCTGATCAACTTAAGCATCGCAGGGCGCCAGTCATCGGCAAGTTTATCCCATACAAGTTTTCGCAGCTCCATATCGCAGGTGGCTGAATCGATGCCCAGCAGGTTGATGCCATTGAGGATGAAAGGGTAAACGGTGGTTTGAAATTCATGGGAAAGTGCATTGCCACAAACTGCTACATTTCCATGTTTGAGGCAGGCACGGATTGAAGTTGAAAGGATATTGCCTCCAACAGTGTCAATCACTCCAGCCCAACGTGGGCGGAGCAATAGCTTTCCGGATTGATCATCTAGCTGTTCGCGGCCAATGATTTCGGTGGCACCCAGACTGGTAAAGTATTCGGTTTCTTCAGTTTTTCCGGTTGCCGCAATTACATGATAGCCAGTGTGGGCTAGTATGTTTATGGCCAGACTTCCCAGTCCGCCGCCTGCGCCTGTTACCAGGATCGGGCCGCTTGCGGGACTTTGTCCGTTAAGTTCCATCTGGTGTATGGCAAGTGCAGCGGTAAAGCCTGCGGTGCCAAGCATCATGCTGTCGCGAAAGCCAAGTCCTTCAGGCAAAGGCATAACCCATGACCCGGGAACCTGAATGTATTGTCCGAATCCACCAGGTGTATTCATGCCCAGATCATAGCCGCATACCAATACCTGATCACCCTTTTTAACATGAGGATCGGCAGAATAAACAACAGTCCCGCATGAATCAATGCCTGGTGTGTGGGGGTAATTGCGAGTGATGCCGCGGTTTCCGGTAGCCGAAAGGGCGTCTTTGTAATTTAATGAGGAGTAATGGACTTTAATTAGCACTTCATTTTCGGGAAGATCTGACAATGGAATTTCACGAAGAACCGGTTTTGCGATTTTATCCGAAATCTGTTCTGCCCGCAGTGCTTTGAAAGTCTCAGGAATCATTGTGTTTATCTTTTGATTTGTGAATACTCACCCCATGTCATCTTTTTGTAATGTTCATCACCGTAGTAATTCAGTACTGGCAGCAGATCGTCGGCAGTTTTGTATCCTTTGAGTTTGAACGTCCAGTCGCTGGCTTTGTCAAGAATGACGTATGATGGGTAGAGTTTTTCGTTTTTCAGCAAAGCAAGTGCAAGTTGGTGTGTTGATCTTGATTTGTCAGGATTGGGATTGATAAACTGCTGATCTTTAAAGGTAAGTGCACCTTTTTGTTCAGCATTGAACTTTACAGCATAGTATTTCTTGTTGATGTAGGAAGCTACTTTAGGGTCGGCGAAGGTTTCAGCATCCATTTTCTTGCACCATCCGCACCAATCGGTATAGATGTCAACAAAAATCATTTTTGGTTTCTTTTTGTTAAGGGCAATCGCTTCTTCAAAGGTGATCCACTTAATTGCCTCTCCTTTTTTGGTTGTGGAAGGTGCGCTTTGCGAAAAGAGAGATGAATGTAAAAACATGAAGGATGCGGCAAGCAGAAAAGCCGCGATGGTGTTTTTTGATGTCATTGAAGTCTGTATTTTTTGTTGTCCAAAGATAATGATTTTGTATTGCTGTAGCAAGGGAATATCATCAGAATAGTTGAAAGACCATTCGGCAGAAAATTGCAGATGAAGATAAGTTAAATGACTAAAACTCTTTGTGTCGTTCTATTTCGCGTTTGGTGTCTTTCGATTTCAGGGTTTCGCGCTTGTCGTAGAGTTTTTTTCCTTTGGCAATGGCAATGTTAATTTTAGCAAGGCCTTTTTCGTTGATATAGAGTAGGGTAGGGATGATGGTCAGGCCTTTTTCGCGGGTTTTGGAGATTATTTTTCTCAGTTCACGTTTGTTAAGCAGCAGTTTGCGATCGCGTTTGGGTTCATGGTTGGCGTAAGTTCCAAACTTATATTCGCTGATGTGCATGTTTTTTACGAACAGTTCATCGGCTTCAAAAGCACAATATGCATCGGTGAGATTGGCTTTGCCATCGCGTATCGATTTTATTTCGGTACCTGTAAGCACAATCCCTGCAGTGAATTCTTCGGTGAGGAAGTATTCAAAGCCGGCTCTTTTGTTTTTGATGGAGATGTTGGTCATAGCGGATGCAAAGTTAATAATTTCGGATTTCGGATTTGGGATTTTATTAGGGCAAGGTGACAAGGAGACTGGGTGACAAGGAGACCTGGAAGATTTGGGATTTTATTAGGACAAGG
>DHVX01000038.1 GCA_002412885.1 Bacteroidales bacterium UBA5197 | reverse complement strand
CTTCAAACCTGTGAGGTCTGGAAAAGAAAAATGACCATTGGAAAATATCCAAAAAACAACAAGAAAACCTAACAAGTTAAAAAGAAAACCTGTTAGGTTATTACCGCGATTAAACTGAATCTCCAAATACAACTCCGATGAAAAACACATACCTCATTCCTATATTAACCCTCCTGGCTTTTTCGGGGTTTGCCCAAACCGGGCAACTGAACATCAGCCGCATCAGCCAGATGCCCGATCTGCCATCACCATTGGTGATACGCAACTGGGATGCAGTGACCGTCAATTACGACAATTTCGTATTTGATATGCAGAAAACCGGTCAGTATCTGCCACTGTCACGATTGGGAACGCAAGGCCAGTTTAATTATCCCGACAATATCCCGATTTTCCTCGATTCATATGTCGGCGCAAATGGGCACCTGAATCAGGCCGAAGCCATCAACATAATGCCAGCCATCGTCGGGGCATCGCTGGTGGGTGTGGATAAAAGCAATCAGAACGGCATAAACTGGGTTGCAAAGACAAAAGATTTTTTCAATTCAAAAAACGGGCAGAATGTCTATCTTAATGGCTACTCAACCACATCGGGCAGCGATTGGTGGTATGATATGATGCCCAATGTTTATTTTTATCAGTTAAAGTCATTGTATCCCGATGGTGCGCCCGAATTCAGCAGTCAGTTTACTACGGTTGCCGACCGCTGGTTATGGGCTGTTGAACAGCTTGGAGGCAGCACCACGCCATGGACGGTTCCGTACATGAACTATCGCGCTTTTAACCTGGCAACCGGACAGCCGCTGAATCAAAGTGTTCCGGAGCCAGAGTCGGCTGGCAGTATTGCCTGGTTGCTTTACATTGCTTACACGGAAACGGGTGAGAGAAAATACATTGAAGGTGCACAGCTTGCCATGGATTTCCTGGCCGGGTGGGAAACCAATCCATCTTATGAGTTGCAACTCCCGTATGGAACACTTGCCGCAGCCCGCATGAATGCTGTGGAAGGTACAAATTATCCGCTGCAGAAATTCCTTGACTGGTGTTTTGATAGGGGCGCGTTGCGCGGATGGGGCTCCATAGTCGGAAACTGGGGCGGTTATGATGTTTCGGGATTAATCGGTGAAGCCAACGATGGAGGCAACGATTATGCATTTATCATGAACGGATTCCAGCAGGCCGCAGCACTTGCTCCATTGCCCAAATATGACAAACGCTATGCAAAAGCCATCTCAAAATGGATACTGAATGTTACCAACGCCAGCCGTCTGATGTATTGGAACGGGCTTCCTCAGGATAAGCAGGATTCTTATGCATGGGCATCGGCCAACGATCCTCAAGCTTGTATTCCGTATGAATCGATGAAAGAAGTTTGGACGGGGAAAACACCTTTTGCCACCGGCGACGCCATCAGAGGTGGCTGGGCGGCAACCAATCTTTCTCTTTACAGCGGATCAAGTGTTGGTTATCTGGCAGCCGTGGTCAAAACGACCAATGTGCCTGAAATTTTGCAGATTGATCTGAATAAAACAGATTTCTATGGACATAATAACCTGATTTCATACATGTACTTTAATTCAACGACAAGCAGCAAACAGGTTCAGGTTAACCTGCCTGCAGGCACTTTCGGCATGTATGAAGCCATTACCGAAATCATTTCACCATCTTCCTATACCGGTTCCATGCAATTGACCATTCCGGCAGGTGAAGTCAGGCTGATACGTTTTTACGAATCAGGTTTGATTCCGGAAGACAATGATGGAAGGCTTTATGTGGGAGAAGATATTCTCGATTATCATTACCAGTATGATTATTCTGAAAATCTGCGCATCAAGGCGCTCTCCACTGATCAGAATCCAGTGATTCTTAATTCAGTATTCACCGCTTATTGCGAACCAGGCAATATCAATGTTGGCGATCCGGTTCAGTTTGAGTGGTTTATGGATGATGTGCTGATTGCCGGTCAGAACCAGTCACAGGCAGTATTGACTGCGCCTGCGGTTCAGGGCCAGCTTGTGCTCAAATGCAGAATTACCGCCAATGGACAGACTGCCGAAGATACCCTTCATCTTCAGGTTGTGGACCGTATTCCGGTTGCGCCGGTGGTGAATGGGATTCAGTCAGCAAGCAGTTATACGGTGATCGGAGAACAAAATACCTTTACGGCACTGGTTGTTCCTGCCCCCGGCGAAATGCTGGAATATAGCTGGACAGCAAGCACCGGAAGCCTGAATCAAACCACCGGGAATCCGGTTACCTGGCAGGCACCGGAATCGCCATCGGTGGGAACCATTTCCCTGACGGTTACCAATCAGGATATGCTTTCCACCACAGTGACAACCGGAGCTTTGGTGAAAGACACTACCATGGTCGTTCAAACGCCGCTGATCTGGTACCCGTTTGATCAGAACAATAGCAACGCGGTTGCCGACCGCTTTCATGCCACCGTTTCCGGAGCGACCAAAACCGAAGATCCACGGGGAGCTCCATCCCTGGCCTATCGTTTTACAGCGGGGTCAAACATCATTTATACTGATAATCATGCAGATCTCAATTTTACCGATGCGGTAAGTCTGAGTTGCTGGGTGAAATGTGAGCAATTTGACACAGAAAGATTTATTGTCTCACATGGCTCGTGGCAGCAGCGGTATAAACTTTCCGTTACACCCGAAGGCTTTCTCCGCTGGACGGTGAAAACAAGCACCGGAGTTGCCGATCTCGATGGCTCAGCGCCCATAGAACTGAACAGGTATTATCATGTGGCGATTCTTTACACCGGTTACTCAATGGAAATGTATGTGGATGGCATCCTCGATATGTTTAAAGAGTTTTCAGGGACGATTCAACCATCCACAAGACCAATTACCATCGGCAGGATGGATAACACAGAAACGCTCTATTCGCTTCGCGGAAGCGTGGATGAATTTAAGCTGTGGGACAAGGAAATTTCAATTCCTCAGATAGAAAAGCTGAAAACTCTGTGGGCAACACCGATTGGAATTGAAGAGAATGACCTGATTGCAGGAATCTGGCCCAATCCTTCAACCGATGTGATTATGGTGGAGTTTAAGGGGTATGAAAAAATTGAAAGCATTTCGTTGATTTCTCCGGTAGGAAAGGAGATAAAAAATACAAAAATCGGCAAGAGCATTGATAGGGTTCAGGTCTCAGTTTCTGAATTTCCGTCAGGGATCTATTTCCTTAGAATTATTTTGAATGATGGCAGGGTGGTGAGTAGGAAGGTTATTGTTAAGTGAAGATTCAAAATTCAAAGATTCAAAATTCAAGGATTCAAGGATTCAAAGATTCAAAGATTCAAGGATTCAAAGATTTAATTTCCCGCTTTTAATTTCCTTAATGCTGAAAAAATGAAAAATCCATTTACTTTATTCCGCTCTTCCTTATTTTTTGTGGTATTTGTGCTTGTTGCATTTCCACTTTCTGCGCAACCGCTTTTGCTGAAAGTATTGGGAAATGAGAAGGATGGTTACACTGTGGGCGTAAATCACGGAGGCCAGTTACTGTTAAACAATACCGGGGAATTTTCATTAAAGCTGAGCAACCTCGACCATAGCACCATCGCAGATTTACCCGGCTGGACAGGCAAGCAGTGGGAGGGAGACGAAAAGCGCATTACCCTGAAAAGAGATTCCTACATTCCTGAATTTGATGCAAACCTTTTGGTGATGGTTACCTATGAAGTAGTCAATCCCAACATCGTGAAAAAGACGGTTGAATTGTTTCAGCCTTCCATGCCGGGCATGTATTATATTCTGCAGCAAACTTCAAAACCGGTTGAAAAACCGCAGCGTTATGTCAGCTTTGAATACGATAATTTTCCCGGAGGGTTTGTACACGAAATATATCCCGCCGCCGGTTTTATAACCCCAGGAAACGATGTTGTCGGTTTTCTGACCGATGCCGGTTATAAAAATCAGTTTACACGAAACACACGCCGCCGTTTCAGCGGAAGAGGCGGAGGTTTTGTTGGCATGCGGCGTTTACCTGATGTCAATCTGTTTGCCGTTGCTACTTCAGCGGAACAGGCTGAAAACAACCATTATATCCGGCAAACCTTTGGCGAAATGCTTAATCTGGATGCCGGAACAGAAACTTTGTTGCCGGTAACGGACAAATATCAAAAAGAAGGCAACTCAGAAGTGCTGTGGAAGGACGGACTGATCACCATCACCGGCCATCCGGGCGGCAGGGCAGGGGTTGAGTTTATCACACCCTTTGAGGATCAGAAACTTTACACGATTTCATTCCTCTGCAAAGGCAATACAGGGGTGGCGGTGAAACTTTTCAGGATGAAAAACGGCCAGAAAACCATCGAACTGGAACATGGCGTAAAATACATTGATAACTTTCCGGCCAACGAAGATGAATGGACTCAGTTCAAAGGCAGCATCCTTGTGCCGTATATCGAAAATGACAGCGTTTCCATATTTATCGGCTCTCAATCGGGCAAGGAATGTAAGCTTCAGATAAAGGATCTGCAATTCACTGAACATCAGCCACAGCAGGAACCTTACAACCTGCTTCCATTGGGCGAAAAGGTAGAGAAAACCACCTACATTTTTGTGGAACCCTGGAAATCACATCAGCAGTTTATGATTTCCGCACAATCGCGACTTGCTGAAGCCAAAGGTTATCAGGGATCGCAGATTGAGAAAATGTTGTATGCAAATTTCAATATGCTCACCTGGATCACAGATACACGGGATTTTACGCCATTCAACGTTCCCAATATGAATTACGCACCGGATATGTATAACCGCGATTCGTTTTTCGCCACCGTGGCATCTTACAACAAAGCACTCAATATTTCCATCTGGGAACAGTGGGGCAAAACCCAGACTCCCGAAGGTGGCGTCGGAACCATCATCACCCCGCTGATGGGCTCGGTAGAAGCAAAGGACAACGAAGCCACCATCCACTGGCTTATCTGGGCCATGCTGAACAAGCGAAGGTTTGGGGTTGAACTTCCTCAGGAAAAAATTCAAAAGGCAGTTGATTATGTCTTAAACGAATTTGATGCCGACCGCGATGGGAAATGCACTGCACGTTTTTCGCTAAGTCAGGTAGATATTGTTGATTTTGACCCAAAAACAGATCGCCTTGCCGTGAATCAGGGAATGCTGGCCATTGCGCTCCGAACAATAAAAGAGCTTGGGTTCGATATTTCGGAAGAGTACATCCTCAAAGCAGAAGAGGAATACCGCAACTTTTATGATACAGAAAGAAAGCATCTGATGTTTGACCGCAATTTTCCCGATATCATCACCCACACCGATCTGGAACCTGAATTTTTCTCGCTCTGGCTTTTTGACAGGCCCATCCTTACCAATGAAATGGTTCAGAATCATCTGGAACAGATGCCGGTGCTGAATAAAGTTTCAAATTCCCCGCATCCGGAATTAGGCACCACGGCGCCCATTTGTGTAAGAAGAACCAGAGATGAAAAGGGTTTTACTTACCTTACCGGTGACTATCAGCCATTTGAAAAATTTGGCGAAGACAATTACAGCGATGGAAAAAGCGACGGATTCTACTACAATGGCGGGAGCTGGTTCAGGGCGGAGTATTGCGCCTATGTGGTGGGATTAAAACATGGCTGGACAAAAGCCGAAAAACTGATGGAGAATCGTATATGGGCTGAGATTTACCTGCATCCCGAATGGCCGTTCAGTAAAGAATTTATCCCGACAAAATATACAACAACCGATAGTTGGTGGCCTTCTACCCGTGGCTTGTGCTGGAATGTTTTTATATTGATGGCGAATGAGGTGGCGGGGTTGAGGACGCCGGAGATGGATCCGGATTATGCGAAGTAAACAAAATATTTCTGAATAAATCAGGCCGATTAGTTCCGATAGATCAGGTTTATCTCTGAAAGCTCCTGACCAATCTGGTGAATACCTGCAAGGATTTTTTCAGTTTGTGATTCAGATGGCTTTTTGCGTCCCTGAACATATTGAGACAATAAAGTCGGGTTCATGCCGATTTTTTCAGCAAGAAAACTGGCATTCAACACTTTATAATATTGAAAGAATTGTTGAAAGTCAATCTCGAATTTGAGATCCTCCTGAACGATACTGATATTTTCATCTTCAAAACAAAGGTTAGCTGCTTCCAGGGCATTCTGAAAGAGATCAAAAATGGTTTTGCCCGTTGTAAATATCGGGTAATCAACTGCAAATGCAGAAAAGCCGGTGTCGGTTTTCTCCACAAGCATTTTTATTTTTCTACTGCTGGTTTTCATGTAAATAAAATTTATTGTTCACCCTTGCTCAATCCGGCATCTTTTAAGATTTTCTTTTCAAGACCTTTTCCGACTTCCTGGCTCCCGTGGTTGGGAAATATTAGTATTCCGGCTTTTTGGTCATGTCTCATTTTGACATGAGAGCCCTTTTGTGATACCGGATACCATCCGTCTTTAATCAGAATCCGATAAAGCTCAGAACATTTCATATTCTTGTTCCAGGTTTTATAAGAGCAAAGGTAAATAATAATATACCTTTTAGCAAGAAAATAATTTGAGTGTTAAATTGCATAAACATATGGTATCTCATTTTGCGATACCTGCTGATGTTTCAAAACTTATCTTATCTCTTGTCTGGACAATTACTTGCCTTACCAGGTTCCTGCCGGAGAAAACAGAAAATCAGTCTGACTGTCAATATCATACAGAAACTGATACCCTTTGGTCTCTTTGTTGCAAAATTGTTCCAGCAGAGCAATCATTTGCTTATATCCCGCGATGGTCAGATCACAATAGAATTGCATCTTGTCGGAAGTGGAAATTCCTTCATCTTCATCCGCAATGCGGAGGGTTAGTCTGCAATTTCGGGCAACTATAAATTTTATGGAAGAGAGATCGAGGGACTTTTTGTTCAAAACGAGTGTTTCATGAACGATCTTCATGAATTTTTCAGCTTCGGCACTGTCAAAATCGTAAAGCCTGACAATGTTGTCACCATATTCGTTAATACTGTCAATGTAATCGAGTTGCATTTTTTTTGACTGAATCTTTGTTAAAACTGCATTTCAGGTATTTCGCCTTCCACAATCAGCCGCCCTTCAGTAACTGATTTAATCTCTTCAACACTTACGCCCGGAGCCCGTTCGAGCAGTTTGAATCCATCATCTGTAACTTCAATCACCGCCAGATCGCTGACGATTTTCTTAACGCACCGAACGCCGGTCAAAGGTAAGGTACATTCCTTCAGTAATTTCGATTGCCCGTCTTTGCTACAATGCTGCATTGCAACCACTATGTTTTTGGCAGATGCCACAAGATCCATGGCACCACCCATGCCTTTTACCATTTTTCCGGGAATTTTCCAGCTGGCAATATCACCTTTGTCGGTCACTTCGAATGCTCCGAGTACAGTAAGATCCACATGTCCGCCGCGGATCATGGCAAAACTGGTGGACGAATCGAAGAACGATCCACCCGGAAGTACCGTTACGGTTTGCTTTCCGGCATTGATCATATCGGCATCGGCCTGACCTTTTTCAGGGAATGGACCCATGCCCAGCATCCCGTTTTCAGATTGCAGAACCACTTCAATTCCATCCGGAACGTAATTGGCCACCAGGGTGGGAATGCCAATTCCGAGGTTAACATAATAACCGTCTTTCAGTTCCTGCGCGATGCGTTGCGCGATTTGTTCCTTCGTTAATGCCATGGTTGAAGTATTATGATGCTATTTTGATTTTGAATTTGATTTAAGGGGATCAGGGTCGAGGGACGGGGGGCGGGGGGCGGAAGTCAGAAGTCGGAGATCAGAGATCAGAGTTTGGAAATCCGAAATCCGAAATCCACAATCCGAAATTCTACCTTTCCGTGAGTCTCTCAATCCTTTTCTCATAATCCTTTCCCTGAAAAATCCGCTGAACAAAAATTCCGGGTGTATGAATCTGGTTGGGATCAAGTTCGCCGGCCTGAACCAGTTCTTCAACCTCAGCAATGGTAATTTTACCGGCGGTTGCCATTGCCTGGTTGAAATTGTTGGCAGTGTGTCTGTAAATCAGGTTGCCGTGTGTATCTCCCTTCCAGGCTTTAACGATGGCGAAATCGGCGGTCAGCGCGAGTTCGAGCAGGTGGGGTTTGCCATTATATTCGCGCACTTCTTTACCTTCGGCGACTTCGGTTCCATAACCTGCCGGGACAAAAAATGCCGGAATGCCAGCACCTCCGGCTCTGCAGCGTTCGGCCAGTGTTCCCTGAGGAATCAGGTCAACTTCAAGTTCGCCAGCCAGCAATTGTCGTTCAAACTCAACATTTTCGCCAACATAGGAAGAGATCATCTTCCGGATTTGTCGTTTTTGCAGCAGCAGACCTAATCCGAAATCATCCACTCCGGCATTGTTCGAAATGCAAGTAAGATCTTTAACTCCGCTTTCGACAAGCGCAGTAATGCTGTTTTCCGGGATACCGCTCAACCCGAAACCGCCGACCATAAGGGTCATTCCATCGGCAATTCCTGAGATGGCTTCTGTGGCATTTTTGACAACTTTATTCATAATTGTTTGATTAATCTCTAATTTAAACAGAAAGTTCAGGTTTTGGTTGAATGGTAAAGATACAACAATCAGTCATATGTGCAGCACTGCTTATGTTTAATCATAACAGGATAAGCCAAAAATGACTTAACAGGGAAATCAGAATTTTATGAAATCAGTACAGAAATTTAATTGAATTTCTCTGATTTTCGATGTATCTTTAAGTCGCTTCTGCAAGGGGTAAGTTCTGCCATGTCTTCTACTCCTCGTTAAAATTGCTTTTCCTCTTTGATCAGTGAAAAAACACAGAATGTAAAAGGGCAATAATGGCATGAAAAATCGATATTCGGCCCGGTTTTTTAAAGGGATTGACAAAATGATGTTCAGTCCCGGCATTGATGATAGCACCCTGTCACTCAAGAAAAATGTCTGGTTGGGAGGCCTTGGAGGTACTATTGCAATTTCGGGCATGACACTGCTCGGCTATTTTATGGATTTGCCGATCATAGTCAATTATGGATTTGCTTTATTGTTCCTCAACATTCCGGCATTGATTGTTCTCCCTTTCCTGAAGAAAAACATAGATCTGATATTTTTCTGTATTCAGTTTATCCTGATCTGGGTTACTTTTTATTTTATGATAAAAATGGGGGGATTGCTCACTTCTGCCGGACTGCTTTTTACGGGGATTTCCATTATGTTCATGTCGACTTCTTACCAGAATAATCGACTGACCATTATTCTTTTTGCAACCTACATTACTACACTGATAGCAACTGCAATGCTTCAGCCAAAATTAAGTCCGCTGCCACAAATGACCCCTGCAAAAAATCTGCTTTTTTTTACCGTGAATTTCTCATGGCAGGCTGGTTATACTTTGTTGTTGATACTTAACAACATAAGCCAGAAAAAAAAGCTGGCTGAAGCTAAACAGGCCGAAGCTAAGCGGCTGAAAGAGCTCGATGATGTCAAAACAAAACTCTTTACAAACATCACTCACGAATTCAGAACTCCCCTCACCATTATTCTTGGAATGGCAAGACTAATCCGGGAAAAACCGGAAGAATGGATTGAAGCTGGAACCGAAAAAATCAGGAACAATGGCAAAGACCTGTTAAACCTGGTAAACCAGATGCTCGACCTTGCAAAACTGGAAACAGGAGCCATGCCCTTACATATATATCAGCAGGATATTATTTTGCAACTCCGTTACCTGACAGACTCTTTTAGTTCATTGGCAATCAGCCGCAATATTCAACTTCTTTTTAAACCTGAGACCGATCATTTTCTGATGGATTATGATGCAGATAAGCTGATGCATATAGTATCCAATCTTTTGTCCAATGCTTTGAAATTCAATAAAGAAGGAAATATTGTTGGAGTTTTTTCCGGGCCGGCGGATAAGTCAGAAAGGAAATTTATGATTACAGTTGCAGATAACGGACCGGGAATAAGTCCGGAGCATCTTCCTCATATTTTTGACAGGTTTTATCGCATTGAAGGAGATTCCGGACAATACGAAAATGGTTCTGGCCTTGGTCTGGCGCTGACCAGAGAGTTGGTTAATCTAATGGATGGCAATATTTGCGTTAAGAGTTCGCCCGAAGATGGAACGATTTTTACTATAGTTCTACCTGTATCTAATGAAGCACCACTCAAGGAAATGGCGAGGCTTTCAGAGCCGAAAGAACAGTCAGTTGCCCAAAACCATCACACAGCCAGAAGCCAAAACATTGCACCGGAAGCAATTCCGGAAGAAAGTGAGCGTCAGATTCTCCTTATCGTTGAAGATAGTCCCGATCTGGTGGATTATCTGGAAGCAGTGCTCAAGGAAGATTACCTCCTCGAATTTGCCTCAAATGGAAAAGAGGGCCTGCAAAAAGCATTTGAGTTTATTCCTGATATTATTCTGAGTGATGTAATGATGCCCGAAATGGATGGAATAACCATGCTTGAGAAAATAAAAACAGATGAGCGAACCAGTCATATTCCCGTAATTATGCTAACAGCAAAGGCAGACATAGCTTCAAAACTGCAGGGGTTTGAAAGAGGAGCTGATGCATATCTGGCAAAACCGTTCAACGAGGAAGAGTTGAAAATCAGGTTAAAAAAGCTGATAGAGTTGCGTAAATTGCTGCGGCAGCGTTATGCCTCAATGGAAGCTCTTCCAAAATCGGATGATCAGGCGATTAAAACGGAAGATGCTTTTATGAGCAAAATCCGTAGTATAATGGAAGCTCATCTTGACAACGAACAGTTTGGCATTACGGAATTGTGCAGAGAAGCAGGCATGAGTCGTGCTCAGTTGTACCGAAAATTCAAAACACTCACTGATAAAACAGTGAATGAATATCTGATACTGTTCCGATTGTTCAAAGCAAACGAACTGCTTTCAAATACTGACTTAAATGTTTCGGAAGTAGCCTGGGAAGTTGGATTTAAAAATCTATCTCATTTTAGCCGGGTATATAGTGAGAGGTTTGGTCATAGTCCGGGAACCCGCAGGAAATAGAGTATCCCTTTATTTTGAGACGAATAGCAAAAAAAGTGAGATGGAGAGCAAATGCTTTCCATGTTTTTGTATGTAATATTGAGTCATGAATCCGGGGAAGTCATGTCATTAATAAAGCATAGCTTCCGGATGTTAAAAAATGAGCATTCACCCCAAAACTCAATAGACATGAAAAAGATCAGTCTGATTTTAATTTCTGCAACCCTGGCAATAGGTTGCAGTTTGCTTACTTCGTGCAGCAAAGACGACAAGAATTCAGATCCTTCAGTTTCCATTATTAAGTCGGAGCCGACTGAAATTCATGCCAATGGAATACTCAGTATTCTTGCCGCAGCCAGCGATCCTGATGGAGATGAAATCACTTTTAGCTATGAGGTGTCCGGAGGAGAAATCAGAGGTGCCGGGACTCTGGTATTCTGGACCCTGCCATCAACAGCAGGCGAACACAAAATTATCGTAAAAGCCGATGATGGCAACGGAGGAAAATCCAGCTACGAAAAGAAGGTAACAGCATTGGCCCCTACGACACAGATCTCAGGTGTTGCAGAAATGCAGGATACCGGCGCCGACCTGAAAGATGCAAAAGTTTTTCTCTTTAATGTTTATCCTACTACCGGCACTCCTTTTAAAAATTTCGTGGTTACCGGGTCAGGTGCCAGGGTTGTTTTCAATCTCACCGGATTTGAGGCAGGGGACTACTATATTTTACTCTGGAAGGATGTTGACAAAAACGGGGCTGCATCAGTAGGAGATCTGATTGGATGGTACGGAGATGGGAATTATCTCTCTCCAAATTATTTTAAAATTCAGGTAAGTGAAGGCCAGACTTTTTGCTGCGACCAGTTTAAAACTTATATAGCCTTCTAAGTTGAAAAACCGAATTGTTTTGTCAGTAGGTTTTTTTAACAACTGCGTTCAGTTCGTTGAGGGACAGACCATGTTTTGCGTTCTTCTTTATCAGGAAATCTATTAAATCCAGCGTATTCAGGTTTCCAACCAGTTCATATCCGGTCATCGGGCAACCGCCAATGCCGTTGATAACTCCCTCATACCAGCGACAGCCGGCACTCCAGGCGGCCTCTAATTTCTCATGCCATTCATCGGGCCGGGTGTGAATGTGAAGGCCAAATTCGTGATCGGGAAATTTGTGAAGCAGTGCTCCGTAAACTTCTGAAATTTGACTGGAATGCGCAATGCCAATGGTATCAGCAAGGGTAATGGTGTAGATTCCTTTGTTGGCAAGAATCTCTATATGTTCTTCAAGCAAACTTATACTCCATGGGTCACCATAAGGATTTCCATAAGCCATGCTCATAAAGATCCTTAATGATTTTCCATTGTCTCTGCATATCTCAAGTAAGCCATCTATTGTTGCCAGTGCTTTCTGATGATCGGAATTGATATTTTTCCGGAGAAAAGTTTCGGAAATGGAATAAGGGAATCCGATAATATCCAGCTTCTGATGTGAAGCTGCTTCAATTCCTCCGCGCATATTTCCAACAATAGCCATAAGTTTAGAGTTGCTTCCCGACTTATCAACCAGCTCAAGAACCTTATCCTGGTCAGCCATCTGAGGAACCGCTTTTGGCGAAACAAAACTCCCGAAGTCAATCACATCAAATCCGACTTTCATTAGTGCGTTGATATAAGCAGCCCGCTTTTCAGGGGATATTATATGAGGTAAACCCTGCTGGGCATCTCTGGGACTCTCTGTTATTTTGATGATTTCGTTTTTTATCATGTGACAAGGGGAATTGGGGACTGGGGGACAAGGGGAATTGAGGAAAAGTGACAAGGTGACAAGGTGACTGGGGGACAAGGGGATTTTTAGGAGTACATTTTATTTAGGAGGGCCGATAATCCACTTTTCAGGTTGATTGATCATAACCACTAGTTGTGCTATTATTGATTCATATTCAGCAAACATCTCATCATTCAATTCTTGAGAAATGTAACCTGAGCGAAAGGCCAATTCAAGCCAGACCTGTGTTTCTGTGGCTTCAGTTTCGGAATCATTCAATTTTGCAATGAAGGCTGCCTTGTATCTCCGTCTTCTCCACGCTTCACCAATGTTTGAACAAACACTTCTTGATGATCGGCGCATCTGATCAGTCATCGAATATACTTCTTCTTTTGGGAAAGTTTTGGTGAGCTCAAATATTTTCATTGCTGCCTCAATCGCCGCCTGATAAACTCTTAACTCACGATAGCTGTTTATTTTCATATCAAATATTTAATTTTTTTCGCTGTCAAAATTCTCCTTGTCTCCCCGTCTCCCCGTCCCCTTGTCACTTTTCCCCCCTTCTCCTTGTCTCCCTGTCCTAATCAGCACCCAATATACCTTGAAATCACAAGCCTCTGTATCTCCGATGTGCCTTCGCCAATCTGCAGCAATCGTTGATCGCGGTAAAAACGTTCGATGGGGTAATCTTTCATCAGGCCATAGCCACCATGAATCTGAACGGCTTCGTCGGCCACTTCTTTAGCTATTTCGGAGCAGTAAAGTTTGGCCATAGCTGATTCCTTGGCAAATGGCTGATTGGTATCTTTGAGCCAGCAAGCTTTATAGAGCAGGTTTCGGGCAAGTTCGATTTTCATGGCCATATCGGCAAGTTTAAAGGAAATTGCCTGAAATTTTGAGATGGATTGTCCGAATTGCTTGCGTTCTTTGGCATAATTAAGTGCAAGTTCAAAAGCGCCCTGTGCACAACCGAGCCCCATAGCAGCAATGGAAAGCCGGCCTGAATCAAGGGTGGAAAGCATAATTTTGGAGCCTTCTCCTACCTTTCCGAGCAGGTTCTCTTCCGGAACACGGCAATCGTCGAAAAATAGCTGAGCCGTATCGGAAGCACGCCACATCATTTTACCGTGCATGGTTTGTCGGGTGAAACCAGGCGTATCTTTATCAACCAGAATGGTAGAAAATTCCTTTTTACCCTGTTTTTCACCGGTTACCGCCTGAACGGTTGCACCCATTGAAATATCGGCAGAGCCATTGGTAATAAATATTTTGGATCCATTGATGACCCATTCGCCATTCTCAACGGTAGCGCGTGTTTTTGAACCTCGGGAATCTGATCCGGCATCGGGTTCGGTTAATCCGAATGCCCATAACGCATCGCCGGAGCACAGCTGAGGCAGGTATTTCATTTTCTGCTCCTCGGTTCCATAATAATACAAAGGCCCGACGCCCAGAGAGTTGTGCGCTGCCAGGGTTGCCGCCTGAGAGCCGTCGATACGGGCAAGTTCCTCTACCGCAATGATGTAGGAAATGTAATCCATCTCCTGTCCGCCATATTTTTGAGGCAGGTAAATGCCAAACAATCCCAGTTCTCCCATTTTTCGGGTTAATTCAACTGAGAACTCAGCTTTTTCGTCGAGTTCCTGTGCCACCGGTTTTATTTCACGTTCAGCAAAATTGCGAACGGTTTCCCGGATCATTTGATGTTCTTCACTCAGGTTAAAGTCCATAATATTCGTGTTTTGATTTTCTTTCGGGTCTCACGCAACGACGCAATGACGCAAAGGGTATTTGATTTTCTTTCGGGTCTCACGCAAAGATACATGGACGCAAAGGGTATTTGTTATTCTTTCGAGTCTCATGCAATCCCGATAGTTATCAGAACGCAAAGATGATAAGGGTTTATTAAAGATGATTTGCAATTCTTTGAAAACCATCCTTTAACAGATTTGAGTTGAAATTAACCAGTAATCCTAATTTTAATCCGGTTATTTTCAGATAGGTCAGTACCTGCTTTTGATGAACCGGATTAATTTCACTAATCGATTTCAATTCAACAATAACTTTATTTTCAATAATAACATCAGCCCGAAAACTCGTTTCCAGTTTCAAACTCTCCCATACTACAGGAATTGATTTTTGTCTTTCAAAAGACAAATCCAATTTATTTAATTCATAAGTCAGGATTTCTTCGTAAACAGATTCAAAAAGGCCAGGCCCTAAAACTTTATGAATCTTGAAACAAATATCCCAGACAATTTTAGAAATTTCGTTTTCGGTCATAATAACTGATTTAATTGTTTTTACTTGTGTACTTTCTGTGATCTTTTATTCATTTTATGTAGATGGGACAATTCATCGGTTTTTTCAATAATGAAAAGCAACTTTGCGTCTTAGCGTCCTTGCGTGATTCTTTATGATAGCTGCACCAACCTTGCACTCCCATCCACCATATCTCCTTCCTTCACTAAAAGTTTATCCACCACTCCATCTTTCGGGCAAAGGATATTGTTCTCCATTTTCATGGCTTCAACAACCATCAGAACCTTTCCTTTACTGACTTCTTCGCCTTCTGAAACCATGATTTTCAGCACCCTTCCCGGCATAGGTGAAACAATGTTTCCGCTGTCAATGTTCATGATTCCGGTTTCTGCAAATGACACATTTTCAGGGCCTGCCATGTCGGGGCGTTCCACCAGAAATTCAAAGCCTTTGTAGGTAACCGTGAAACGACCCTTCTCATCTTCGCCCAAGTAAATCAGATGGCTGATTCCATTCAGGCGAAGCTTCGACTGCATGTTTGCTGAGGTAAGCTCTGCTTCTCCTTCTGTTTCACCCAGCATAAAATGCAGATGCTCATTCCTGTTTTTCAGAATCTTTATCCGGAAGCTTTTTCCATTCATTACTACTTCAGGTTGCTGAATGCTGCGCCAGTAACCTATGGTTTGCCAAATGTTTTCGCTGATTTCGCGTTTTGCAGCGAGGCTTTTCATAAACCCTGCCAGCAGTGGAACTTCGGGTGTTAGAGAAGATTTCAGACTTTCGGCAAACTCAATTAAAGTTTCCAGATGATCATCAATATATCTGGTGGTGATGACATTATCAATAAAAGAAGGGTGATGCATCAAACCAACGAGAAATGAAATATTGGTGTGAATGCCCTGAACAGCGTAATTTTCAAGAGCCGTGATCATCCGCAGCCTTGCTTCTTCGCGGGTTTCGCTCCGGGTGATGAGCTTTCCGATCATAGGATCGAAAAATGAATGTATCTGTCCGCAGCCGGCAATCTCCATACTGTCAACCCTGATGTGCGGGCCGTATGGTTCATGATAAAGATTGATAAATCCCGGAGAAGGCATAAAATTATTGGCCGGGTTTTCAGCATAAATGCGGCATTCAATGGCATGGCCGGTTTGTTTCAGATCCTGTTGTTTCAAGCTGAGCGGTTCGCCGGTGGCTATGCGCAGTTGCTCTTCAACCAGATCAACGCCCGTGGTCATTTCCGTTACCGGATGCTCAACCTGAATGCGGGTATTCATTTCAAGGAAGAAGTAATTCAGCTCGCTGTCAACCAGAAATTCAATGGTTCCGGCGCTGTAATACCCGATTGAAGATGCCAGTATCACAGCCGAATTGCACATTTTTTCGCGGACTTCCGGCGTGAGGGTGGGCGAAGGAGCCTCCTCCACAATTTTCTGATGACGCCGCTGGGCTGAACATTCACGTTCAAAAAGATGAACCATATTGCCATGTTTATCGCCCAGCACCTGAACCTCAATGTGGCGTGGATTTTCAACAAATCTTTCAATATAAATGGTTCCGTCGCCAAAGTAATTCAGGGCTTCACGCGAAGTGGTTTCGAGCGCCGAAGCCAACTCTACTTCGGTGCGGACAATGCGCATCCCTTTTCCACCGCCACCTGCAGCAGCTTTAATCAGCATCGGGAAACCGACATTCGCATGATTTTTCAGCAAAACTTCAGGCGCACCGGTAATGCCATTGGTTACCGGCACTCCAAGCTTTACAGCAACTGCCCGGGCGGCAATTTTATTTCCCATCGCCCTTACGGAATCCGCTGAAGGCCCAACGAAAAGCAAACCTTCGCGTTCGCAGGCTTCAGAAAACAAAGGATTTTCGGAAAGGAAACCATAACCGGGATGTATAGCTGTAGCACCGGTTTTTTTGGCTGCAGCCAGAATAGCTTCAATATTAAGATATGTTTCAGCGAGGCTTTCACCCGGAAGCAGCACCGCTTCATCGGCTTGCAGCACATGTTGAGCCGAACTGTCGTGTTGCGAATAAACAGCAACTGTAGAAATACCCATGCGGCGGGCAGTTCTTTGAATTCTGAGGGCGATTTCGCCACGGTTTGCTATGAGGAGTTTCATGGAAGTAATTTCGGATTTCGGATTTCGAATTTCGGTCCCGCTAGGGATCGGACTGATTTACAATGTTATGAGGTCTTAGTTGATTGAGCCCTCTTGCATCCCGGGCTTTAGGTTAGGTTCGTTTAATGATCCTTTGGCCGTTTTTATTGAACTCACTGTAATTGCAACAATCTCAGATGCCTCTTTCAACAAGGGTGCAACCTCTTTTTGATCGGCAAGTTCCAGTGAAATGACTAGTTCAAGCCAAAAAGCGGTTTCATCACATTCTTCCTCAACAATTCCCATTTTAGCGATGAAATCTTTTGTTGACTTTGCCCTGCATGCTGCCCTGTAGTTGGCTGCGGTTGATGATGCAGATTTAATAATCTGATAAGTAATCACTTTGCTTTCCTGGCTTCTGGGGAATAATTTCGTAGGCCTTATTACAGCTATTGTCAGATTCATCATTCTTTTCTGCAACTCATATTTGTCCATAAGAATCGGAGATTAAAATGTTAAACATTAAAAGGACACGCCAAAATTAACCATTGCACAAATCTAAAATTTAAAATTAAAAACCCCAAACCCCAAACCCCAAACCAAAATTCCCAATCCGCAATCCGCAATCCGAAATCAGAAATTCCATCTAGCTTTTCTTTTCTCCAAAAACGCCGCCATTCCTTCCTGTCCTTCTTCTGAGGCGCGGATTTCAGCGATCATTTTAGCCGTGTAGCTCAGGGCTTCTTCAAGCGTGATTTTATTGGATACCTGATCAATCAGGGTTTTGCATTGCGACATGGCTTTGGGGCCACTGCTCATCAGCAGGGCAATCAGCTCTGCGAGGTAGGTTTCCAGCTTATCGGCTGAAAGAGATTTATTCACCAACCGAAAACGTTCGGCTTCCGGACCATTGATTCTTTTTCCTGTAAGCATAAGCTCACGGGCGCCATATTCACCAACGCGCTTGATTACGTAAGGCGAAATGCATGCAGGCACAATTCCTATTTTAACTTCCGAAAGTGAAAACACAGTTTCATTATCGCAGATGGCCATATCGCAGGCAGCAAGTAATCCGTTGGCTCCGCCTATGGCTGCTCCATGAACCACGGCAATGGTGGGTTTAGTGCAATTGTAAATGGCATAGAAACAGTCAGACAATTGCAGACTTTCTTTGTAATTCTGCTCGTAACTGTATTTTGCCACATCGCGCATCCAATTGAGGTCGGCGCCGGCACAAAACGATTTTCCGCGGCCACGGAGCAAAACAACCCTGATGTTGTCCGTTTTGTTGATTTCCGTAAAGATATCAAGCACTTCCGAAATCATCACTTCATTAAATGCATTGTGTATCTGAGGTCGGTTGAGCCAAACGGTTGCTATTTGGTTCGTGATTTCAATTTCTATGGTGTTGAATTTTGTGTTCATGATTTGTTTTTTTTAAGAGTGTGAAGTAGGAATTATGAGGTAGGAAGTAAGAGGTAAGAAGTTTTAAGATTCAAGATGTAAGGAACTACTTCCATCGTTCTTCGAGTCGCCAGAGTTTGCCTCCTAAAGTTTCGTACTCTGGAAAAAAGGCATCGAATTGTTCTATAGAAATGTACTTGCAATCACGGGCAAACATTAGCCAGGATTTTGTTTCTTCAAGAGAGCCATTGGCATCTACCAATTGTTTTTTAAAATAAAGCGGATATTTCCTTTTCCCCCAGCCTTCGGCAATATTGGCAGCAACAGATCTCGATGATCGCCGGATTTGATCTGTCAATGAGTATCTTTCTTCAACCGGGAAGCTGGCGCTTATCCAAAAAATATCCATTGCAAGTTTATGTGCTAAACGATACACTTCGAGATCCATAAATGATCTGATAGGCTTAAATCCTGGTTCCATAATATACTAATTATTAATGATTAGCAGTTTTTTTCTTACCTCCTACCTCTTACCTCCTACATCCGTCTACATCCTAAACACCCCATACCTCGTCTCCTCCCAATGCTTATTCATCGAAGCTGAAATGCCCATTGCCAGAATCTTCCGGGTATCAACCGGGTCAATAATACCGTCATCCCACAGTCGGGCGGTGCTGTAGTATGCTGAGCCTTCTTCTTCGTATTTTTTCAGGATCGATTGGCGAAGTGCTTCGCGTTCAGCATCGGGCAAAGTTTTTCCTTTTGCTTTGAGTTGATCTTCCTTTACAGTGATCAGAACCCCGGCAGCCTGCTCTCCGCCCATCACCGAAATTTTAGCATTTGGCCACATAAACAAAAGCCGTGGTTCATAAGCCCGGCCAGCCATAGCATAATTACCTGCACCAAAACTGCCACCGAAAACCACGGTAAATTTCGGGACACGGGCGTTAGCTACTGCGTGAACCAGTTTCGCTCCATCGCGGGCAATGCCCCGGCGTTCATATTCACGGCCAACAATAAAACCGGTGATGTTCTGTAAAAACAGGATAGGAACTTTTCGTGAGGTGCACAGTTCGATAAAGTGAGCTCCTTTTAGTGCTGTTTCGCCGAAAAGCACGCCGTTGTTGGCCAGAATTCCAACGGGGAAACCCATAATATGTGCAAATCCGGTGGTGAGGGTAGGGGCATAACGGGCTTTGAATTCATGAAAACGGCTGCCATCAACAATCCGGGCAATGATTTCTTTTGAGTCAACCGGTTTGCGCAGGTCAAGCGGAGCAATGCCGTATAATTCTTTGGGATTGTAATAGGGCTCTTCGATGGGCTGAAGATCAAGAGGCTGTCGGTCAGCAACTTTAAAAGTGCGGAAAATATCGCGGCAGATGCGAATGGCATGCTGGTCATTCTCAGCCAAATGATCGGCAACTCCGGAAATGCTGGTATGAACATCCGCACCGCCCAGCTCTTCGGCGGTGACTTCTTCGCCGGTTGCGGCTTTTACCAAAGGTGGACCTCCAATAAAAATGGTTCCCTGATTGCGCACAATAATGGTTTCGTCGCTCATGGCTGGCACGTATGCGCCACCGGCTGTGCAACTACCCATCACAATGGCGATTTGCGGAATCCCTTCAGCCGACATACGCGCCTGATTGAAGAAAAACCGCCCGAAATCATATTTATCCGGAAAAACCTTTGACTGTTCCGGAAGGAAAACGCCGCCCGAATCCACCATATACACGCAGGGAAGGTGGTTTTCCATGGCAATTTCCTGAGCCCGGACGTGTTTTTTTATGGTTTCCTGTACATAAGTTCCCCCTTTAATGGTGGCATCGTTCGCCACAATCATGGTTTCGCGGCCATGAACTACACCAATGCCGGTTATGATTCCGGCTGAAGGAAACTCATTGTTGTGAATGCCGTTGGCCGCCATGGTCGAAAGTTCAAGAAACGGTGTGTTGGGGTCAACCAACAGATCAATCCGTTCGCGGGCAAGCAGTTTGCCTCGTTCTTTATGTTTTTTAACCGCTTGTTCAGGCGCACCGTGAATGGTATCGGCCATGCGCTGCCTGTATTGCCCCAGCAGTTGCTGGTAGGCTTCAAAATTTGAGCGGAATTCCGCCGATTTTGTGTCAATTTTAGATTCTATCCTGTACAAAGCTGGAAGGGTTTAAAGTTAACGGACTGGTATAAATGGCTAAGATATTAAAATTACAACAAAATAAACCATACCAAAGGCAAGAGTTGATTGCTGAAATCAATTCCTTAACAGATTAACAAAATCTGGATAAAAACGGTTGTTTTGTGGTGCTAAATTATTGGGTATCCTTTTTATCAGGGAAAATGAAAAAAACCGATAACCCGCTCCTCAATCCATTCCACTTTGGGGATAAATGGTAATTATAATCGAAGGAAGTATTATATGATGCTATTTCCTTTCGTGTAGATGAAAAATAATAATGAAAATAAGCTGAAGCCATTATCTTTTTGGACAATTTAACTTCAGTAGTTAGACCAAATATGGCATGGAAACTTTCCTTCTTTTTGCTGGCATCTAAATAAACAACTTTTTTATTATTTCCCAACAGTTCCATTGCTTCATATAAATCCGTTTTCAAGTGTTCGATCCCTCCTCCAATACAGAAAAAGAAACGGGTTTGCTTATATTCATCCAATAGAAGTTTTGTGTTGAATCCAAGTACATTATTTCTCATTTTCACATCAAAGTGATAGTTGGCCGAAAAGTCTTTTGATGAGATTCTACCCCCGGTTGAGTTTCTTACAATATAAAAACCAAGCATATAATCATCAAAATCCCTATAATATTCAGCTTTATATTCTATCCAGGCCGGGAAGTTATCAGTTATTTTTGCTTCAAATGGCAATACTTTTAGTTTCCCTTCCATTTGTGACCTGGATGACTGCATTTTGGGAAATGAAACACCAGCGGACAAGCCAATATTTATATTTTGACTATTTACAAACAGAATTGAGGATAAGGTTATGACAGCAAGAAGAGTTATTTTTCTCATAGCAAATGGCCTTAAAAACAATGAATTAATGAATTAAAAACAATTCTATTTCCAACAAGAATGGAACTATTTTCAAAACAATTACCAATAAATGGTATTTCATTCAAAATTGCACCATCTGTAATTCTGGTAATACGAAAGCTGCTTCCCACTATAACCAACATTCTGTTGTTTGCAATATCTACATGTAAAATCTCGTCACCGATTAGAGAATAGCTATAATTAATCTCTGAGTTATTAATATTTCTGCAAGAAAAGACTTGTCTATCCCAATAAAAAAATTGTTCAGGGTTTAGATGGTCAAATTTTACTATGGAATAATAAATGAGAGGGAACTCATGTAATTTGTTTAAAATTCCATTTATACGTTTATAAACAATATCGGTATTCCATGTTTTTACACTAAAGTTTTCTGCATTTGATGAAAAGTCAATTATTTTTTCTATCTGAGTATCTAAATTGAATGACTCAATTGATACCATTGAATTCAAATCATAAAACATTAACGAATAACTACCAGACTTTACACAAGCGATCCCGTTATCTGATATCTTTAGCAAACTACTGTTGGTAAAAGAAGGTGTGGTTATTAATTGATTAAGATTATTTACCTCACCATATTTTATCTCACCGGAATTGGTAAGAAATGCAAATTTAGTCCCATCAGGAGAGGTTGTAAAACTTGAGTTTTTAAAGCTATTTATAATCAAAGTGTCACCTGTAGAAACCCCTGAAGATAAATATGAAATGAGATATTTTTCTTGTTCTAAGTTTAGAAATAAGATGTCAGTTGCAGGAAATACTCTAGAGTATGTCTCTGAAGAGTATTTGTACCCTGAAAGTGCTGTTGCTTTAACTGCTGAATATGCGAAACTTTGTTGATTATTGCTTTGCGATCCTGTAAAATGAATGTGTATTTGATCAGTATTGCCAATAGATGTATTATCAATGAACCGGACTGTGTCGTAAACATCAAATGATGTAGAATACAATACATCGTTTATATAAAATTGGGTTGAAGCGACATTGTTATAGTATTTTGGCACATTCCAGAACACCTTTCTTTTTTCACATGGATCTGTGCTTGTGATAACAGTCATTTGTGGGAAAGGCCCTTCAGTAGAATAACTTCCCCACGCAATTTCAGAGTTTCCTCTGGTTACTGCCCTGATTTTTCTATAACCAGAATAACCTCTGTAAGCAGAATCAATCAAGTAATTAAAATCGGTTTTCCCCACCAAACTGGGATTATTTTCGTAAGTTACGTCATAAAACCTGTATCCCTTAATAAAAGGAAGAGGGCATTTTTCCCATTCAATCTTTAATCTTCCGTCTACAAAAGAATAATTAACATAAGAAGGAGATTGATTTTCAAATTCATATATAATCAAAACCCAATTCTTCTCAAATAAATAGCTTTCAAGACCGGTAATATTTGCAATATTCCCTATTCTGACAGAGCAATTTATTTTAGCGGTAAGATAATATGTCGCTGGGATATCCGGCATTGTAAAATTATAGTTGTATCCATTATTGGGCTTAAATTCACTACCATTAAGTAAAAACTCAACAGATTCTATATAACGGTAATAATCAACTTGTTCCTGTTTAAATTTTAAATAGAAGGACATATTTTGTCCCGGTGTAAAGTACAAGGTATCAACTTCCAGAAATTTGTACTGATCCGTTATTCCCACAATTGAATCATCAAGAGCAACACCTGGAATCTCAAACTCCTCATCCAGCTTCAGGTCACAGGATTGAAATGTGGATAAGAAAATCGAAACAAGAAAGATTTTCAGTAAAATACCAACGATTTTCTGCTTGATTGTCCTACGGTTAATGTCAGTCAGCAAATCTGAAAACAGAATAGTTTTTAGGGTAATATTGAATTTCGGATTCATATAAAAACGGTTTATAGAAATTACTATCGTATTATTAAAATTTTCTGGTCAGGAAGATCAATAGGCATCTCTATCCAACAAAACAAATTCCAAAGCGGAACTTTTGTACAGAAGTTCAAGGTATCAAATATATAAATAAAAATAACTGAGTAGAAACTACAATATTTATTTTTGGAAGTTGAATTTCTTTTGAAGAAAAAGAATGGAGAGGTAGTTACTAATCCTCTCATTCATATTGCAATACCTTCGCTAACAACATTATGGTAAAAGTCGGTAACTTTAAATCTGGCATTCCACTCAATCCTGTTAAAAACAAAAACTGAAAATGCCTCTCCCAAACTAAGTTCAAGGTCATAAAGATGATGCCTGAAAGTTCTTTCACGATCAAAAGTAGCTTCATCGTCAATCAGAATCAGGATATCCCAGTCGGAATCTGTTTGCTCATCACCGCGTGCACGACTTCCGTCCAGGATAATTTCAGCCTGCGGATCAATCTGACTGACACTGTCCCTGATCAGATTCAGGATTTTATTTGTTGATTCTTTCACAAAACAAAAGTAAGTATAAAACAGGTTTATAAAAAGTTAAGCTTTTTTAACACCTTACTGATCAAGAAACTTCCTATTGGCTTTGCATTTTATGTAGATTTGTCTTGCAGATGTATATATTCATAATTTGCGGGCATTTAACTATACATAATTAATAATTACAAAATATGAAGTCAAGATTTTTAATGCTGGTTCTATTGGTGACTTTTACTACAAGTCTCTCATCACAAATTGATACAACCAACCTTCGGGGTAAATTTCTCTTTGGTTTAGGAACTAGCTCCTCATTTAGTTATACAGAAGACTCTCCGGAGAGGTATTTTCAATATATATTTCACCCAAGAGCCGGATATTTTGCTTCATCCCGATTTATGCCATTTATAGGTTTTAACTACGCCCGCGCAAGTTCTACTTTTACTGAAAATTTCCGGGGTTCAGCACTTTATTCCCTGTCTCCGGGAATAAGATATTATTTCACTAAAAAGAATCTATTATTTCTTGAAACAGGGATTCAATATGGGCACACAAAGGTTTTTGAGCCCGAGATGAAAGTTTTTAATTTTTTTCAGGTTGGTTATGGGATAGGTATTAATTGGTTTATGGCTCAAGGGATAGGCAATGGCAAGTTTTCGCTGGAAATCCTTTTTCGTCTTAATTCCGATTTAATAGATAGACCTAATAATACAAATATTAATGTTTATAGCACTATTTCATATCTTGGAACTGGTATTGGGTTAAATTATATCATACCGTTCAAATCATCTGTAACAAATTCAATCAGTGTTTATTCACCTGAACATGTTCAATCCTTTCATATAATAAAAATGGATACGCCAAATAGTTGGTCATACTCTTATGAAAAAGCAATTGGTGTTAAAACAGTCATTAACTTTGAATTATCAGCAAAAGAGATTTTAGGATTATTTAGTGAGGATGTATATTTTGTACCTCAGATTAAAATTGAGCCACGTTACTACTATGGTTACAATAAAAGAAGGTCACGAGGGCAAAATGTTACGAATAATTCTTCTGATTATCTCTCGGGGGAATTGTCTTTTGGAAAATTGTGGGTTAAAGAAAATGTTGCAAACTATTGGCAGATTAATCTCATCCCAAAATGGGGTTTGAGACGATCTTTTTCAAGGCATTTCATTTTTGAAGGGGCAGTTGGCCCTAAAATCAGTTATAATATTGAAAAGAAATACAGAATTGAACCATTTTTTGAAACCCGGATTGGCTATGTTTTTTAAAACTATTTTCTTTGCTCTGATTGTATTTGTAGCATCAAGTTGTATTATCATGGCACCAACCCGTGGATCCGACGATATGTACAGCGGGGCTGACTTATCCTCAGAAAAATATGCAATCACATTTATTGAGACTACAGCAGAAGAAATGATTCATAAAGGCGAAGCTTCTATTTACCTATTCGCATCCTGGTGCCCATATAGTCTCGCGCAATTAAGGCAACTGGATAAAAATGGAAGCAGAGAAACAGTTTACGTATCATCGAATTATGACTGCAAGTCAATGGATCGATTATTCAGGAATAATACTGATACGATCTATATTTTATCCAACAAGCATTATGGATCTGACGAAAGCAAAAAAATCAAGCAATTCGCTTCAGAAATACTTGGCGAAGAAAGTGATTTAACAGGAATTCCGCAGCAGTTTTTCAAAGACAATAACAAATACATCAGAGCGGAACTCAAAAATTAAACGGTGAAGTAATATAGATAACCCGGATCTTTAGGTAAGCAGCAGAGAGTCCGATGCATTTTGTTAATTCGCAGTAATTTATGTATATTTGCAATCGAATTGAAAATATACATAAAATGTATCTTCGCAGGGAAATTGAAAAGGAAGTATTGGAAATGTCAAGCCATTATCCGGTACTAACTATCACCGGCCCAAGGCAGTCGGGGAAAACAACATTGGTAAAACACCTTTTCGGAAACCTGCCATATTATAATTTTGAAAATCCGGATATCAGGGCATTGGTAGCCTCTGATCCACGTTCGTTTTTAAAGCAGAATAATAATGGAGCAATATTGGATGAAATACAAAATCTCCCTGAATTATTATCCTATCTGCAGCAAGTGGTTGATGAGAACAGAGATTCGGTAAAATTTATCCTTACTGGGAGTAATCAGTTTTCTCTGATGAATAATGTTACGCAATCTCTGGCTGGCAGGACTGCAATAATTAAACTGCTTCCACTATCTCTTAAAGAGATTGGTGATGGTACAAAAGCCACAACAAATGATTTGATGTTAAAAGGTTTCTATCCGGGTGTTTATGCCCAGAATCTTTTGCCATACAAAGCATATCGAAATTATTACGAAACATATATTGAACGCGATCTTCATAAATTGATCAAGGTGAATGACCTGAGCCAGTTTCAGCATTTTGTCCGTATTTGTGCAGGAAGAGCAGGCAATCTGGTTAATTTGTCGGCGATAGCCAACGAAACTGGTGTTGCTGTTGGAACTGTTAAATCATGGATAGCTGTTCTTGAAGCTTCATACATTGTTTTCTTATTGCAACCATTTTCTGATAATATAAACAAACGTATGATCAAATCCCCAAAAATATATTTTTTTGATGTTGGCTTATTGTGTTTTCTGCTGGGGATTGAAGATGCAAATCAATTGAGCCGCGATCCACTCCGTGGTGCGATATTCGAAAATATGGTAGTAGTGGAATTGATGAAAAAGAGGTTCAACAAAGGTCTCGACAGCAACCTTTTCTTTTATCGTGATAGCAACCATAGTGAAGTGGACATTATTCGCAGGCATGGAATGGATTTGCAGCCCATTGAAATAAAGTCATCTGTAACGTTTCACCCTGATTTTTTAAAACAATTTTCGCAATTTTATAAAACGTTTGAAGGAAGAACTATAGATCCATATCTGGTATATGACGGAGACCTGGAGCAAAAAGTGCGCGATGTTCAGTTGGTCAACTTCCGGAATATGAACGAACTAAAATAATTCTGAGAATAAGTGAGTTCAACTAAAGATCACTCAACCTCAGCGCTTTATCCACCTTTATCCCCTTCTCCGTCCGCACCAGCGTACAGCATTCAGTGTAGAGGTCGTGTTCAAAAAACAACACATAGCCTTTTTCCACCGCTTCATCCAGAAAGAGTTCTTTTTCATCAAGTGTGATGAGCGGGCGGGTGTCGTAACTCATTACCCATGGAAGGGGCAGATGGGCTGCGGTTGGCAGTAGATCACTTGTAAAAACAAGGGTTTTGCCTTTGTAACTGATAAATGGAATGGCTTGCCCGTCGGTATGGCCATTGAAAAAGCGAACCGCTATACCCGGGAAAAGTTCGCCGGGATAATCGAACAGTTTAAGCCTTCCACTCTCTTCCATTGGTTTGTCTTTCAGGAAGGAGGCGCTTTCGCGATGGGTGGCATTCATGGCCCTTTCCCGCAAAAAAGCCCGAGTGAAGTCCCGGGCTATATTAATTATATCGGTATATCTAATTTCACAAATTACTAACCGTCATTGTACAATTGTCATCCTCGCAAGCACATTTAACCGTGCCCGTACTCAAATTATACTCTTCTACACAATTTCCAGGAGAATTAGCACATGAACCCGAGCAGTCAATTAGTATTTTCTTTTTTGGAGTTAATGCATCAGTACTATCAAATTCATAAACTACCATTACTGAATAATATACACTGTCAACAGTGTAGATTATTTCAAAAACTTCGGAAAGATCATAAAATGTTTGTACGATGCTAGTAATTAGATAATTAGTTGTTTGGTGAGTAGCTAGAATGTGATTATTCATTCCCTGTGCAATTTCTACAAAATTTGCGCGTGTGGCTGTGCTGTGATCGGAAGGATTTTCAATTTCAAAAGACATTGCACATCCTTCACATGTACATTTTACCTTGTTTGTAGTTAAATCAAATTCCATACCGCATTCCTCATTCGTACCATTGCACTGGCCGACACAAGAATATTTGATAGATGCAGATGGCTGCGATTTTTTTAAGATTTCGCTCTTCGCTTCAGTCTTCTTTGATTCTTTTGAACAACTGTAAATAATAAAACATGTAGTTACTAACATCAGCGGTAGTAGAACTGTAAGAATTATTTTTTTCATTTTTGTAAGTTTTAAAGTTTAGTTAAAAATCTAATTAGAAATACCAATATAATTAATGAGGCAAATATAATAAGAATATTTTATGTAGCAACAAAGTACTAAATAAAATTTTGCAGTTACTTGGAATATACATCAAAAATAAATAATTAAGCTCGTCTTTAAAGACTAATTAAATTAATAGAGTGTTCATTCATCAAATTGCTAAATGATTCGATGGATCGCTTATTCAGGTACAAGGTTGACACCATATATATTCTTTCAAACACAAACTACTGGTCAAATGAAAGCCTGAAAAACAAGCAATTGCATCGGAATTATTGGGGGAAGATAGCATCCTTTCCGGGGTTCCACAGCCGTTTATTAACGAAAACGGAAAATACATCCGGCTAATCGATCATGCAGAATCGTAAACCCAATCCCAAAGGCTAATCAAGCAAGTTCATTAAGCTTCATCACCTTATCCACCTTTATCCCCTTCTCCGTCCGCGCCAGCGTACAGCATTCGGTGTAGAGGTCGTGTTCAAAAAACAATACATAGCCTTTGTCCACCGCTTCATCCAGAAAGAGTTCTTTTTCATCAAGTGTGATGAGCGGGCGAGTATCGTAACTCATTACCCATGGAAGGGGAAGGTGGGCCGCGGTGGGCAGCAGATCGCTGGTAAAAACCAGAGTTTTGCCTTTATAACTGATAAAAGGGATGGCTTGTCCGTCGGTATGACCGTTGAAAAAGCGAACCTCAATGCCTGGGAAAAGTTCGCCGGGGTAATCGAACAGTTTTAAGCGGCCGCTTTCTTCAATGGGTTTTATGTTTTCTATGAGAAATGAAGCGCTTTCGCGGCGGTTGGCATGCATGGCCCATTCCCATTGTGCCGCGCTGATCCAGTAAGTGGCATTTGGAAAAACGGTCTCAAACCCGCTGCGGTCGGCAGTGTATTTTACACTTCCACCGGCATGGTCGAAGTGCAGGTGGGTGAGAAACATATCGGTGATGTCTTCGGGCGCATAACCAACTGCAGCCAGCGATTTTACCAGAGAATCGTCTCCATTGAGATGGAAATGGCTGAAAAACTTTTCACTTTGTTTGTCACCTATGCCGTTGTTAATCAATATTCTGCGATCTCCATCTACCACCAGCATGCAGCGCATGGTCAGGTTAATCATGTTGTTTTCGTCTGATGGATAGTGTTTGCTCCACAGCGATTTTGGCACAACGCCAAACATGGCACCGCCGTCGAGCTTAAAATTTCCGGTAGGAATGACAAAAAGTTGCATAAAATGAATAATTTAGCTGGTAAACAAAGTGAAGGGCGATTTTGTTGGAATGGTAAGCTTCTTTGAACAAGGAGATCACGCAAAGGCCAGCCTTCACTGTGTTGCGTCGGGCAAGCGCAAAGACGCAAAGATTTTGATTAAATCCGAGAGTTATGAAAAAGTTGGTCACAGCATTATTAGTAATCGTTGTTTGTTTGCAGTTGTCTGCGCAACAATATTTCGATAACCCCGAAGCCAATGGCAAACCCGTTCTTGTGCTGATGAATCCCACGGTAAATAACCTGAAAACGGTGTTTTACCTTATTGACAATCAGATTTTTCCCGTATCTGAAGAGTTCAACTTCGTGGGGTTTTATCACACTTCTCAAACCTATGATTTCAGCAAGTCAGCGGACTTAATCAGGGAATCGGGCCGAAAGAATTTTTTTCTGCAAGCCTGCAGCGATTTGCCGGGCCAGCAACTTTATGCAGAAAATCCATGCAGTGATGATTTTCGGGCTGTGTTTGAAAACTCCCGTGGTGTGATCTTTTTCGGTGGGCCTGATATTCCTCCAACTATTTATGGCGAGGAAACCAACCTGCTGACTGTAATCACCGATTACCACCGCCATACTTTTGAGGCTTCATTTCTGTTTCATTTGCTGGGCGGTTATCAGGATGATAATTTTATTCCCCTGCTTGAGCAGAAACCTGATTATTTCGTTTTTGGAATATGCCTTGGGATGCAAACCCTGAATGTTGCCACCGGCGGCACTTTGATTCAGGATATTCCAACTGAAGTTTACGGGCAAAAATCGCTGGAAAATATTTTGGCTGCTGATGCTGATACCCGTCACCGGAATTACTTCACAAATTATGGTACTGATGACGATTTGATCTGGGGAAGTTTTCACCGTATAAATATGTTAATGCCTGAAAGAATGCAGGTGTTTATGACAGATTCTGATTTGAACCCATATGTGCTTAGCAGCCACCATCAATCGGCTGGCCGCATCGGCAAAGGGCTGTTGGTTGCTGCCGGCAGCATGGATGGAAAAGTTGTTGAAGCGCTGGTTCATGCGAAATATCCCAATGTTGTCGGGTTTCAGTTTCATCCGGAGCCATCGTTTCTCTACAAACCCGAAGAAAAGCTGAAATCTGATCCGGGCACACCGGAAGAAAAGTCATTTATTGATCTTTACCCGGGAGCTGCCGGCGAAAATTTTAACAGAAATTTATGGAAATGGGCAGCTCAGGTGTTGAAGCAGTCAAAATAATTTTTCCGTAAAGACAAACAAAAACCCCTGCAACCATTGTGGCTACAGGGGTTTTGCGAAGGAGGAATATCAAATTAATATCCTAAAATAAGGTACATTTTATATCCCCCTCTTTTCCCCCTTTTGGGCCTTCGACCAAGCTCAGGCACCAGGGGGACGATTACTTCGTTCTTTTTAGACACATTTGTTTGAAGAAAATCCGGTTAGATGGGGTACTCAAGAGTGGTGAACGTTCAACAGTTTCACCAACTATGAAATCAGGAAAATTAATGAATTTCAATCTGTTTGGCGGGTTTTACTTTGGCTTCATCCTTCTTGGGGATTGAAATGCTGAGCACGCCATTGTTGTGATTGGCCGAAATTTTATCGGCTTCAACCGTTTGTGGCAAACTGAATGAACGGCGGAAGGAAGTATAGCTGAACTCACGGCGCATATAACGCTCTTCTTTTTCTTCATTCTTTTCTTCCATCTCCGATGAAATGGTCAGCACATTGTTGTCGAGGTTGATTTTGAAATCGTCCTTTTGCAATCCTGGTGCTGCAACTTCGATGCGGAAATCGTCCTTGCCTTCTACAATGTTTACTGAAGGCATATTGATTCCCGTCTGAAATTCGAACAGATTGGGAAGAAAATCCCTTCCAAAGAACTCATCCACGATGCTCGGGAAAAAGGTTCTGTCTTTTTTTAAGATCGGTAACATGGTTTTATCCTCCATTATTAAGTTAAACATCCGTTTTGCATAGATGTGTTCAAATTTTATGCCGGGAGGGAAACCACAGAGAATAATGCCAGAAAAGTGACAAATCGACACTTTTTTAGAAAAATTGACAGCAGAAAGTAAGACAAAATGACTGATCCTTAAGGTATTAACCTTTCAGGCTCATTTTTATGCGGGAAGTTAATATATCAATAGCCACATGATTGGCGCCGCCCTGAGGAACAATAATATCGGCGTAGCGTTTGGTGGGTTCAATAAATTGCAGGTGCATTGGTTTTACGTACTTATCGTAATGATCGAGAACCTGAGTAAAAGATCTTCCGCGTTCTTCAATATCGCGGCGGATAATGCGCATCAGTCTGTCATCGGCATCGGCATCCACAAAAACCTTTATGTCCATTCTTTCGCGTAGTCGTGGATTAGACATAATCAGAATGCCTTCAACAATAATTACCTCTCTGGGCTGAACCGGAATGGTTTCTTTTGCCCGGGCGCAGGTCAGATAACTGTATATTGGCATGCCAATGGTTTCGCCCTCCTTAAGCAGGTCCAGATGCTTGATAAGCAGATTAAACTCAATGGAAGACGGGTGGTCAAAATTAATCTTTGCCCTGTCTTCCGGGCTCAGATGCCCGTTGTCCTTGTAATAAGAATCCTGCGGGAGAATGGAAACCGAGTCCTTCGGCAGTTTTTTGATGATTTGTTTTACAACGGTTGATTTTCCGCAACCGGAGCCGCCAGCAATTCCTATGATCAGCATGAGCAATGATTGAATGATGAATAAACAGTTTTCACTTTAAAAAAAGGTCAGCAACCAACACAATAAAAAGGGTAATGGGGCAGGATCAGATCAAAAAATGTGAAAAATGAAAGCCGGAACTAATTAATATGTTCCGGCCTCAAAAGTATGAAAACTTTGTTCGTGACAAAAGCCTATGAAAGAAATCCCAGCAAAATACCGGCGGCAACTGCACTTCCGATAACACCCGATACGTTGGGTCCCATGGCATGCATAAGCAAATGGTTTGTTTTGTCGTATTCCAGTCCAACTACCTGCGAAACGCGCGCACTATCAGGAACGGCAGAAACACCTGAGTTTCCGATCAGCGGATTGATCTTATTTCCTTCTTTCAGGAAAATATTGAAGAATTTAACAAACAACACTCCGGTAGTGGTTGCAATTACAAACGAGGCAGCACCTAAAGCAAATATTCCAACTGATTTTGCAGTAAGGAAGGTTGTAGCCTGAGTAGATGCGCCAACGGTTAAACCGATCAGAATAGTAACTATATCGATCAGTGGACCTTTTGCAGTATCGGCCAAACGTTTGGTTACACCACTCTCTTTCAGAAGGTTACCAAAGAAAAGCATCCCAAGCAATGGAAGTCCTGAGGGAACGATAAAAGTGGTGAGCAGCATACCGATAATCGGGAAAAGTACTTTCTCGGTTTTTGAAACACTGCGAGGCGGTTTCATGCGGATAACTCTTTCGCGGCTATTGGTAAGCAGACGCATAATAGGTGGTTGAATCACCGGCACCAGTGCCATGTAAGAGTAAGCAGAAATAGCAATTGCACCCATAAGATCCGGGGCAAGTTTCGAAGAGAGGAAAATAGCGGTTGGACCATCGGCACCTCCGATGATGGCGATTGCACCGGCTTCGGAAGGTGAAAATCCCAACAGAAGCGCAACTGCATACGCACCAAAAATTCCGAACTGAGCAGCAGCACCAATCAGCATAAGTTTTGGATTGGAGATAAGTGCCGAAAAATCGGTCATAGCTCCAATTCCAAGGAAAATCAGTGGCGGATAAATACCTTGAAGTACCCCGAAATAGAGGTAATTCAGAACGCTGCCTGTCTCATAAATACCAATTTGAAGGCCTGGCATAAAAGCAACATTTCCCACCAGAATACCAAATCCGATAGGAATCAACAGCAGAGGCTCATACTCTTTGGTGATGGCAAGGTAAATAAACAGCAAGCCGATACAAATCATTATAATGTGCCCTGCCGTAATGTTGGCAAAGGCTGTATAGGTGAAAAACTCATTGAGATGTTCAACTACGAAACTCAGAAAACTACCCGATTGTTCCATACATTAATCTCCTATCACAATAAGTACATCACCTTCCATAACTGAATCGCCACGGTGCACTTTCAACGATGCAACTTTGCCTTCTTTATCGGCGGTGATATTATTTTCCATTTTCATCGCCTCCAGGGTGATCAGTTTCTGACCTACCTTCACTACATCACCTTCTCTTACATGAATATCAAGTATAGTTCCTGGCAGTGGTGACTTGATACTACCTGTGCCTTTGTGACCTGACGGACTTGATGTTTTAGCAATGCTTGGTGCCGAATCGGTAGAAGGAACGCTCACAGACCTGACCAGTTTAGGGGTTTTGCTGGTTTGCATCGTCTTATCCACCTCTACTTTAAAAGTGGTTCCGTTAACTTCTACTTCGGCCATATTGTCTTCAATACTCTGGATATCTACCTCGTAGATATTGCCGTTTATGGTGAATTTAAATTTCTTCATTCTTCTGTTGATTTAAAATCATTGTTTAGGATTGATACTATCCTGAATTTTTACTGTTGGTTACCGGTGCAAACTGCGCATTCCATAAATTTTGGAGCTCCACGGAGAATACGTTCTGGCCACCTTTTTAATGGTAAGAACAGCTTCTTCGTGATCGTGCAGTTCGCTAACATAAAGGTGAAGTGCAAGGGCAATTGCCGCATTTATCTCACCGGTAATTTCTTCCTCTGTGTCTTTCAGGGTTTCTGTAATTTTCTCTTTTCGTTTAAACAGCGTTTTCAGATCAATGCTATAGATCTTTTTAGTGTTTTTGAAAACGACATAGAGCAAGAGCAGGGCTGCAAACACAACCGACATGGCAATTACGGCCATCCCGACTCCGAAAGGATCCATTGCTCCAAATTTTTCGCCCGCAGTTATAATAACTCCGGTGTAATTATTTGCGCCCGGTGTGGTTTTTTCCAGAAATCCCCATTCAACACCTCCATCAGTCAAACGACCAAAAGAAACATCGGGTTTCTGAGGCCCCAGTTTTACTGCATCAATCATCGTTTTTCCGTTCACTTCGTAAAGTGCCAGATAATCAGTTTCCTCAAGGGTAAAATTCAAATGCTGAATTCCCCTTGTCGGAGCGGAATCGGCAAAGAACAGGATGTAGTTGCGTGGAGCAATCTTTGTCAAGGGGTCTCCTTTGGGAATCCAGTATTTGGTTGGGTTTGCCGGATCATTGGTCAGGTACATTCCGCCAATATTCACAGTGTTGTAGGCCGTATTGAAAATTTCAATCCATCCGCTTCGCCTGCCGTAGGTGTCAACATAATTTGAATCGTTGTGAACCAGCACCTCGTTAATACGGAGGTCGAGCGAGCTCTGTGCAGCGCTTCGGCCGGCAGTCAACACCAGCGCCATCGCTATGATTGCGCCGGCTATGCTGATTGTTTTTCTTATTTCTGCCATGGTCGTAATTATAAAGGAATGTTTGAATGTTTTTTCGGAGGATTTACTTCCTTTTTGGTGGCAAGCGCCTGAAGTGCTCTGATTACGCGGAAGCGGGTATTGCGTGGCTCAATTACATCGTCAATATAGCCATACTTCGCGGCATTGTAAGGATTCGCAAATTTGTCCTTGTATTCCTCTTCGCTTTTCTTTACAAATGCTTCACGCTCGGCAGGATCGGTCAGACTGGCAAGCTTCTTATTGTGAAGTACTTCAATGGCTCCCTTTGGACCCATTACAGCAATTTCAGCACCAGGCCATGCATAGTTGATGTCGCCGCGCAGATGTTTCGAACTCATCACACAGTATGCTCCGCCATATGCTTTGCGCAGAACAACAGTTACTTTGGGAACAGTTGCTTCGCCATAAGCGTAAAGTAGTTTCGCTCCATGAATAATAATTCCACCGTATTCCTGAGCTGTTCCCGGAAGGAAACCAGGTACATCAACCAGGGTAAGGATGGGAATATTGAAAGCATCACAAAATCTTACAAACCTTGCTGCTTTGCGCGAGGCATTGATATCGAGCACACCTGCCAGATAATTAGGCTGATTGGCAACAATACCTACCGACATTCCGTTAAAACGGCCGTAGCCGGTAACGATATTCGGCGCGTAATGACGCTGAATTTCAAGAAATTCGCCGCAATCCACGATTGAGTGAATTACATCCTTCACATCATAAGGTTTGTTTGGATTGTCGGGAATGATATAATTGAGCGAATCTTCCAGTCTGTCGATAGGATCAGGACATGGCGCCAATGGTGGATCTTCGAGGTTATTCTGTGGCAGATAGCTCAGCAGTTTCCTGATGATGGCGATTCCTTCTTTTTCGTCGTCGGCAACAAAATGACTGATTCCCGATTTGGATCCGTGAACCATTGCACCGCCGAGTTCTTCTTCAGTTACCACTTCACCGGTAACGGTTTTTACAACCTTAGGACCGGTCACAAACATGTTGCTGGTTCCTTTGCTCATCACAATGAAATCGGTAAGCGCCGGTGAATAAACGGCTCCTCCGGCACAAGGGCCAAAAATGGCTGAAATCTGCGGGATTACGCCGGATGCCAGAATGTTGCGTTCGAAAATTTCTGCATAACCGGCAAGACTGTTAACCCCTTCCTGAATGCGCGCTCCGCCGGAATCGTTTATACCGATAACCGGTGCACCGACTTTCATTGCCTGATCCATTACTTTGCAGATCTTATTGGCAAAGGTTTCGGATAGTGAACCTCCGAAAACGGTGAAATCCTGCGAGAACACATAAACTACTCTTCCGTCGATGGTGCCGTGACCGGTAACAACTCCGTCTGAGAGATACTCCTGATTTTCGATGCCGAAATTGGTGCAACGATGAGTAACAAACATGTCGAACTCTTCGAAACTGCCTTCATCCAAAAGCAACTCTATGCGTTCGCGGGCGGTAAGTTTTCCTTTGGCATGCTGGGCATCGATCCTTTTCTGACCGCCGCCTAACTTGGCCTGTTCTCTCTTGTCGAGAAGTTCTTTGATTTTACTTTCAAAAGCCATTTTTTGGTTGGTTTTAAAATTGAACAACACATTGTCTTTGTTCGTGACAATGTGTTTGTTCGTGTGATTTTATTGAATGTGATTATTTTTCGGGGTGAGTGCAAAACTCGGTAAGAACACCAAAAGTTGACTTTGGATGCATAAAAGCAATGTCAAGACCTTCGGCTCCACGGCGTGGTTGTTTGTCGATAAGCTGAACACCGTTGGCTGCAGCATGATCGAGCATTTCCGGCAGATTCTCCACGGCAAAAGCTATGTGGTGAATACCTTCGCCTTTTTTCTCAAGAAACTTTCCGATGGGTCCTTCAGGATCGGTTGATTCAAGTAATTCAATTTTGGTTTGCCCAACAAGGAAAAAAGCTGTTTTAACTCTCTGGTCTTTAACCTCTTCCACTGCATAGCACTTCAGGCCGAGTACGTTTTCGTAATAAGGAATACTTTCCTCAAGACTTTTAACGGCGATGCCAATGTGTTCAATATGTGTAGGTTTCATGGGGTTTAAATTTTCGGCAAAAGTATATACTATTTGAATCATGGGAAAGGAAAATCGTGAAAATCGAACCAAAACTGTAATTAATAATAATTCTAAGTAAGGTTTTGATTTACACATACTTAAACCTACATATGAAGGCAGTTGCATGTATAAGGGAGTTTGTCACAAGGTGTGCGACAAACTTCATATAATCAGATAGTTATAGGATAGTATCTATTATCAGATAGAATGGAATACCAGCAATCAACTGAAGGCCTTGGATATTTCCACTCCGGGCAAAAGGTGCCAGGCTTTCATCCCGGTTTTGCGGGCAGCTTCCACATGCATAAGTGTATCGTCAATAAACAGGGTTTCCTCCGGAAGCAGTGATTTATCCTTCAGCACATATTCAAATATTGCGGTGTCGGGTTTCGACAATCCTATCTGATGCGAAAACCAGAGTTTTTCGAAAAGTGAGTCAAGCGAAAAGCCATAGCGCAGCTGAAAATCGTGCATATAGGCTTCGTAATGAATCTGATTGGTATTCGAAAGCAGGAACAACCTGTATTTTAGGCCAAGACTCTTGAGTAACTCAATTCTTTCGGACGGGAAATCAAGCAGCAAGGCATTCCATGCGTCAATTATTTGCTGGTCAGGTATTTTACTCGTAACCGCAGCCGAAATAGCCCGGATAAACTCCTCAGAAGTTGCTTGCCCGCGCTCAAACTTTACCATTAATTCAAGGCTCGATCTGCCGCCAAAAAAGTCGGCTTCATCCTTAATTCCCAGACTTTTAAAAGCACTCGCCGTAAGAGAAGGGTTAATATTGAGCAAAACATTTCCAAAATCGAAGATGATGTTTTTAATGTTGCTGAGATCGGGTTTTTGATTGATATCTTGCATATTAAGCCTTTTAAATTGCCTCAAAATTAATTGATTTCTGTCATTATTGAGTGGAATATGAACGTTATGCAGAAATAAAATCCGGACTTTCATTAATTCTGAAAATTAAATATATGCCGTATATTTGTTGCATTCGATAAACAATACTTAATTTATTAACTCTGAATTAATATGAGCAAACATCTGAAAACGACCATACTCAAGGCTCTGGGTTGGACTGCTATGATGACCTTTATGTTCTACTTTTTATTCAATAATAACGATGGTTTTGAAAAGGATCTAAAGTCAATATTGATTCAATCGGTTGCGACGGGCATTTTATTTGGAATCAGTATTTATTTCTTTGACAGGCCAAAAGAGAAGGAGTAGGATTTGCCCGACTTAACCCGACTATGGGATTCTTTCTCCTGAAAGGTGGGATTTCCTTAACATTGTTACCGAAGTGATTGGTGTTCTATACTGTTTAGTTCGGTAAAGGCCATGTCATTTTATTACTATTTGGTTAATTTTTTCAATTACTAATGGCAAACGCTCCTCCAGCATTAATGGATGAATATGAGCCATCAATACTTCATCCAATAAGCCATCATTTATAATTGTCATTAGTTGAGTTTTGAGGAATTGTTGGATTCGGTCCTCACTCTCTTATATTTCAGCAACAATATTTATTCGATTATCCAGGATATAGATAATATCTTCCATGTCGTGACTGGTTCTGTAGTCACTACCCCTGTTGGCAAATGCTTCAAATTTTGTAGCCAGGTAACATGGTGCGGACAGAATTTTTATTTCCTGATCTTTTGCTTTTGCGGTCCATAAATTCTTAAAACCTACTTTATACCAGGTGTTTGCCGGACCTAAGGGGCCGTCCTCTGCCGACATGATGTCAACCGGTATATCCTTGTATTTGTAACTGCAAATAGCATGTCCGAAAGGATCTGGATGAAAACCAAGTTTCCCTAATTTTTCCTGAATATGACTCCAATGACCAAGATTTATCATATTTATAGTCATATCGATGTCTTGTGTTGGCCTTATTTCATCTGCAGCAGGGTCATCTATATATAAACTAACAACAGCGCCTCCTACAAAGACCATATTATCCTTCAGATCTATAAGCGCTTCAGCCACTTCAGCCACAACACCCATATTTATGACTCTATTCTCCAAGGTGTAAGCGTTTTTTTAGTTCCACAACAGCAATTTCCTTTTCTCTGGCTCTACCAACCCTTAATGCATCTACGAGGGCCAGTAATTCATATAAAACTACATCTTTTAAAGCCGCTTCGGGTACCGATACGTACAAAGGAATTATGCTATGTCCGCGCACAGTACCTTTTGCATAAGGCCATACGTAATTTTCAGTGCTCTGTATTTCTTCCTTTAATGGAGATGCGGAATGCGAGGTAGGGATTCCCCGTACCACAGGTCCCGGTTTTTGCGGAAACGCATAGCATATCCCATATTGTAAAAACTCCATCAGCGCTAATTTCATTACTTTTTTACCTTTTGGATCCAATAACCCGGCATATTTGGAACGTGCTACCGATTCGCTCACTTCTGATTGACTCAGGCCTAAGTCCCCGGCAATCGGTTTTTGGTTCCAGGCATCGCTGTTTATGCTGATGATTTTCAGCAAAATCAGAATGTCCTGAGGTTTAATTTGAATGTTTTGTGTTTTCATTTTTAAAACTATTGCGTATCGCGATATGCAATATTACGATTTATATTGCATACCATCAATAATTTAAACTAATTTATCGCGTATTTCGATATGTAATAATATTTCAGTCTTAGTTTCTATAATTAAGTTGTTAGCTCAGCAACTAAAAAAGGGTTCCAAAACAAAATGTTCTGAAACCCTTGGTATTGTTGGTGGGCCCACCTGGACTTGAACCAATGTCCTGCTTCTTCAATGTTTACGGGCTTTTTGATGTTTTTATTATTTTTCGTGTAGAAATTTTGTAGAAATCAAATAGAGCGAGGCATCTTCTTGTTGGCTAGTTCTATCAAATTAACCATTTCACGGTCATTAGATATCTTTGAAACCAGCATATAAGCATTTACATCCCCTTCTCTTAGTAAATCTTTGGCTAAGGTAAACAATCGAACTGAAATATTGTCACCAAAATCTTTATATTTTGGATCGTCCAAAACATTAAACAAGGAAGCAAGGAAATTATTTGACTCAACTCGTTTTTCCAATTGCGCTTCTTTTAGTTCCAGCAACTTGCCAAGCATTTCATTTTTTTCTTTTAAGGATATGACCTCTTCTTCTTTTAATTCAAGTTTTCTTTTAATACCAATTATTTCAGATTCCAATTCTCTTGTGTCAATGTCGCTAAAAAAATAGCTGATTGGAATTTCAAATATTTCTGAAAGTTTGACCAGATATTTTGTTTCTACAGACTCCCGCTCATATAGACGATAAATATTAGGAGGAGAAATGCCCATTTTTTCAGAAATTTCTTTAACAGAAAGATTTGAATTGTTAATTAGAACTTTCATTCTACTTCCAACGTGCAGATTATCAGGCATAAAAATAAATTTGAGAAATATTGTTAAAATTAAGTTGCAAATAAGATAATAATATTATTATATTTGCAGCTTGATTAATGAATTGTGCGACAAAGATATTAAAAAGCTATACAATTAGCAAATTTTTGTTACAATAGATTTGATCAGCTTTTCAAATGCATTAGAATTACCAACTACTAACACATTTGCTAACCAAAACTAACAACAACATGGAAAACTACATGACGACTAATCTGTCGGAAAGCGATCTGCAAAAGATTGTAGAACGTGGCATCGAAGCCTATGAGAAGAATAAGGCTTCACAAATTGACAATACCAAAAGTTATAGCATTGCAAAGAGTGCACAAATGCTTGGCAGATCTCACTCAACAATAAAGAAGCTGATACGGTCAGGAAAACTGCGAACAACAGCTGATGGCCGTCGCATCACTCAAATGGGCTTGCAAGAATATCTTCAAGCCGATTCAAAGTAATACAAGCCGTCTTCATTGAAAAGAACAAAATTAAGCCAACTCACATTGAACTCAAAAAATTAACGCAATGACTAACAACCAAGGAATAAACATGGTCCTATACCGCCAATCAAGGATAGGAACAGAATTTAAGGATCGATATTTAAATGTCCCAGTCAATCTACTTCAGGGTTATTTTGAAAACCATCTGAGCGTACTTCAAAAAATAGTCAACTTTTGTGTATACCAATTGGCAAAAGAAAGATTGAGCCAAGGAACACTTACAGAAAGAATTGAAGTAGCTGGAGAATTTCTTGTTCTTGATCCACAGAACGCCAAATCTATAATGTATCACGGTCGTAATTTATACCGTGATTGGCTGGTAAACGATTATCCTCGAGGGGGGATAAAGGTTAAGGTTTTATATGATTATGCGAATAACCAAAAATCAGAATTTGATAAGGTCATTTTCTGCGCACTTATTGGTTTAAAATCAATAATTCAGAAAGATCATTATAAGAAAACAACATTTGATACTCTATTTGTCCGTATGGCTGGTTATTCTACTTCAAAATTAGCCGAAGGTAAAATTCCTGATGTTATTCAAAAATACAGGAGTCGTCATTATCGGGCAAAAATTATTAAAAATCTTGAAGATCATTGGCACTTTGCATACGAAGCTGATCATACAAGAGGTTTCTATTTTTCGTTCAGGATGAGTCATGAAGAGTTGTGTCATACGATTCAGAAGAAGAAACTGACGACGAAATCAATCATGAGGGAGAAAACTGAAACGAAAAACGAAACCCGGAAAAGGGTAAGAGAATTTTATGAGAATAGGGAAAAATCTGATCCATCAATGTCTGATGAAACACTGGGATACACGTAATACACCGTTTAACAGGTAATTTACAAACCCATCTGCAAACCCTTTTGCACACTTTTCTGCACCTGTAAGAATAGTTCTTTAATAATGGTTCTTTTAATTTTAAAATAAGAGAACACAACTCTTTACAAAAATTTGATTTTTAATTTTTAACTCACAAAAACTCACTTAAAACTCACAAACCATGTTCAGAATTGAAGACGAATGTGATTACTGCGGTCAATCTTATTACGCTGAAAGAAGCACGAAAAAATATTGTTCTGATTCCTGCAAAACAATGGCATGTCGCAAGAGAAAGTCCGATTCAGAGCAGGCTTTGCTTCTTCTGCAAAAGTTCAAACAAGATCAGGAAACCCACCAGAGATGGTTGGATGAATTTATTGAAAGCAATCGAATTGAAAAAATAGCTCGTCAAGAACAGCTCGAACAAGAAATGATAGAAAACCAGAAACAGGCTGAAATTGAGCGCCAGAAAAGAACTGAGGATAATGAACAAAGAGAACTTAGACGCCTGAAAAAAAAACAACGTGAGGCGGAAAGATCAAGCAACCGTCCAGATGATTTAATTGCAAAAGTGATTGAAAATATCTCAAATCAGTATTTGAGGAACATGTCTGACAATACTTACAACGAAATAATCAAAGATGGTTTAATGGACTCTAAAAGGGAATAAGGAACGAATGGTTAGAACTCAGGAACCGTAGAATCCGGTTTTTCTAATTCTTATTAAATCATGAACATCAAGAAGGTCAATAGGTTTCCCCATTGCAAATTTTCGGGTTGCATCTGAGAATCCTCCGGAACAAATCATAATTGCTTTTGAAGCTTTTTCAGAGATGCAAGTTCCATATAAGTCACGCACTGCCCCTGGACTTATTCTTTTGTTATGATTCTTACATTGGACCACAACCTTTCCAGAACCATCGTACAATAACAAATCTATCCCTCCATCACCAGTTGATTTTGTTAAGTGAACCTTGTACCCGATTTCTCTAAATAAAATTGCAACTTCTTTTTCATATTCAAATCCTGATAATCTTGTCCAGTAATTTATCTCTAACTGCCTTTGACGTCTTTCTTCCTGAATTCTCAACTTTTCAAGTTCTTGAATCTCTTGTCGCTTTATTTCATCAAATTTTTTAACGTCAGCAATATATTTTTGATGACGTTGCGAATAGGCATCGGCAAGAACTTTTTCTTTTTTTAGTTTCGGGATTAAATATAATACCCTTTCAATTGGAAAAAATATTTGAACGATCCAGAAAAACAAGAGTGTTACAACCGCTATTACTGCCCCATAGATTAGAAAACCTCCAATTGCTAATATTATTTCATAATCACTCACTGGATTTACTTTTTGCATGATTTTGCAATCAAAATAGACTGCAAGAATGACTATAAGTGAAATAGTGATTTTGTTGGAATTTGATTCGACTTTCTTATAAAAAGCTATGTAATAATTAATCTTTGATTTATCCAGATTATAATCTGCAAGCTCCGGTCGCTTTTTCATATCTGTTGATTTCAAGATTACTAATATTGTCGTTTTTGATTTACAATTGGTACCCCATCAATCTAAACCCTTCTTTCAATCCATCTTGTACTTGCTTCATAGTCAGATTCTCAAACCCATCCTTACAAATAACCTCTATCAAAAACTTCGGCACACGAATAGCCGGTTCTAGTCTGTTTTTATTGGATTCTGAGAAATGTGCCAGATCTCTTAAAAGATCATAGTTTGCTCGTTGTGCAATTCTTCCACCAAGATAGGGAAAACCAGCCGTAGGTTTGATATAGCCATTGTTTGGTTTACCGTAAGTCAGAATCATTTCTTTGAAATCCTCCCAATTAGGAACATTATCATCTGAAGAGAATTTCAGTCTGTGCTTCTTAAGTACTGAATTGAAGAAGTAATCGTTATTTTTAATCATTGCTGTATATACCTGCATGAGTCCGGCATAATCATTCTCATCCAATGCGGTAAACGTAACAAGTCTAGCTGGAGTAAAATGCTGTTCTTCATCAAATTCAACAATTCTTGTACCCATAGTAGGATGTTTCACGATCATGCCATCAATATGCTGAACCATACTGTTACGGGGCATTTTGTAATCAGAATTTAGCTCTTCGAGTACCACTCTGATCTTTGCATTAACCGCTTCAGGAAATTTCATTTCCTCAAAATGGCTGTTCAGGAAAACCTGATCTGATCTTACAGGCTTACCAAGGGTTTTAGCCAAAACATATTTATTATCGAGGAGGTTACTAAGTGCTGCAAAAAATTTCCCTTCTGCTTTTTCATCGTGGATTTCTATTTGTTCCTGGGAGAAATCCTCCTTCACCTTTATTTCAGAACTGACTATAGCGTCCTTCTCCGCTCTGTGAGTTATTCTAAATCCAGATGGGTCATACAGTCCGGCGGCTTTTAATATGGCCATCGACGGAGAGAACTTCAGGCCAGTGATGTATTTTCGCAGGATTGTTGTATTAATATAATCCAAACGAGAATAAACAGCAAATAATTCACGGATGCTTAAATCCTCTCTGCTACCGGATTCGCGAGTAAACCAGATCTGATCGCCAACAACCTGGACATTTGAATAGAGCTTACCCTGCTTGCTTTCAGTGCTGGACAGACTAATGATCTGCCTCTTGAATGATTCATATTCCATATTAGTGAAAACTTAGTTACCCCAAATAGTGAACATTTTTTTATTAGAAACCCAGCATCGACCAATTGTTCTTACAGGAATAATCATCTCTTGTAAGACAGTGATAATCGGAAAGCGAATGTTCTGAATGACTATGTTAGCTTAATAAAACCCTCATCCAGTTTTTTGTGTAAAGATTGCAATGCTTCAACAATTGCATTAAACTCCGGATTGATCATTATTGAGAAATCCACAAAAACCCGATTCCCTACCTCCCTATCTTTTAACCCAGGAAATAGTTCTTGAATTCTATTTTTTATTTGGATCCAGTCTGTCACATTCCAAGTAGAAATGTAGATCACGAATTCACCAAGTGGATTCCCTTTTGTTTTTCTGTAAAATGATTCTATGCCGATCCTTGGATTTTTTATCCTGACATCACACCCAAGATCCCAACCTTCATAAATCCACCATTTCACATTTGTCTGCTTATCTAACTCGTCTTTTAATGATTGTAAACTTTCAAACTGCTTTCTGTGAATACCTTCATTAAACTTTGAATATAGTGTTATAAGTTCATCAATCTTTTCAAAGTTCTCATAAAAGAAAGCAGTTTGTTCAGGCTCCAAAATGTTGTTTGATTCCATATTCTCAATTGTTTTAATAAAATCATTTAAAAAAGTTAAGTATTTTTCATTACTGTTCCGAAGGTAAAAGCCAAGATTCCGCTTGACTTTATCAAAGAAATCATTGTATAAAATTGGCTTAAAACCATTTTTATCCATTAAGGAAATGCAAGTTTTGTCTGTTATTCTCCTCAATGATAAAACTAGCCCTATAGAATACTCTTTTCCAGATACAACCAGTTTCTTCCTATAAACGTCAAGAGGATTATTCAAATAAGCATTTATTTTGTTTTCAATACCTATAACAAAATTATCTCCTCTTATTGTCAGATCAATCCTTCTCCCTTCAGCATTTTCTTCAGTATTGACAATCAACATCCTATGAGTATATTTCAGCTCTTTTTTTTCATCCAGCAACTCTATGAGCGATCGAATGAATAAATCACCAAAACCATGTTCATTTGTTGGAAGAAGGAAGAAACTCAACAGACGACTACTGATTTCCTCAAACCTTCGGGAGGGATATTGGCACAATTCAAGCAAAGTTCTTTGAGTTACGACTTTAGATAAGTTTTCAAACTCGAACAATAATTTTTTAATTTCTTTCTCTGTCATAAAATGTTATTATTTATTATTAATTGACTTTTAAAGGTTCTTATTTTTGTTGTTCGTTATACAGGGCTTCAAATGTAATACACTTTAAAAGTAAAAGTACCATAAAGATATTATTGATTTTAGATAACTTTTCCTTGGTCAAGTCACCGTTAAGTCCATCAATCCCCCAAATCAATAATACTCCTTAATATAGGCATAAGCCCGATCAAACAATACCTGGTCTTTATGCAGGTGGTACTTGAGTAAGGTTTTTCGCAGTGATTTCTGAACTTCCCTTTCGCCAGCGCTCGTATTCTGCCAACCGGGGAAACTAACTACCCTTACAATCGCGTCTATATCAGTTACTATGCGCTCAACAACTGCCGGTGTCTGATCGGATTTTAATTCCAGAAAGAGATCAGTTAAAGCCGCCTTTGGTGTTTTTTCAAGCATCAGTAATTCCAGCTCCTTTTCTGCCTGAACCGTTTCTTTTGCAAGTTTGCAAAGCTCTTTCACAAATTCAATGGAAGTGATTAACCCCTGTTCTGCTTTATCCCGCAATTCCTCGAGGCGCTCACTTAGCTTTTTGAATTTCGGATTACCTGCGTGCTTTTGAAACCGCTTGATCATTATTTTTTCAAGCTTTTGGGCATTCTTCGGATCCGGATTGTTAAAGATGTTCTCGATAATATCTGCATCCAGAACAAATTCGTCTAATTTGTGAACTTCTCCAACATGGATGTTCTCATGGATTAGTATGGTGGTCTGTGCGCCCAAAGAAAACCACAACAGCTTGCCAATGTTATCTGATGCCGGTTTTACCGACACAAATACCTGGCTTAACCATTTATAATCCTGATTGTATGGATCAAGAACCCGGTCAGGAGATAACGATTCCCATACTTTGGCCAGATATTTATAATCCTTGGCAAAAGCATCCTTTTTTTCATTCGTATTGATGGCATTCTGAGCCGCTTCAAGCCCTTCAAATCCTTCAATATTCCTATCCACACCATCGAAATGCCGGAGGGTATTCTCCATGGCTTCAGGAAGCTCTTTACATAGTTCAGCAAGGTTTGTGATGATAAGCTTCATGCTTGCTTCATCAAATTCAAGCGCTTTGGCAGCATCGTCAAAAACTCCAAAATAATCGACAATCCGACCGAATGATTTATTCGGGAATTTGCGGTTGGTACGACAAATGGCCTGTATAAGTGTATGGTCCTTGATCGACTTATCAAGATACATGGTTTGCAGAATAGGTGCATCAAAGCCGGTTAGCAGCTTCGCCGTTACAATAATAAATTTCAGATCAGATGCCGGATCATTAAAATCATCGGTAATTTTTTCCTGCTGTGCCTTGTCAATTCCCCACTTCTGTTTGAAAGTGTATTCATCATTTGCGGAGGTAGAAATTACAACTTTACTTGCTTCAACGGGCAGGTATTTGTCCAGTTCTTCTTTGTATTGTACACAGGCAAAACGATCGGGAGTTACAATCATCGCTTTGAATCCATGGGGTGCTACTTTTTCATCGTAATGTTCAGCAATGTCTAAAACAATCCGGGCAACCCGTTCAGGAGCTTTTAAAAAAGCTGCCATTTTCGCTGATTTTCTGTTTAAAGCATCGGCTTCTTCATCACTGAGTGCTGCACTTTCCTTAAACAATTCAAAGGCTTTATCAATCGATTCCTTATCTACATGTACATCCACCAGGCGGGGTTCAAAATGCAACGGCAGGGTAGCGTCATCGCGCAGCGAATCCTGAAATGTATAGCGTGAGAGATATCCTCCCTGGTCTTCTGGTGAGCCAAAAGCCCAAAAGGTGTTCTTGTCGGCTTTATTCACCGGCGTTCCGGTTAATCCAAACAGAAATGCATTGGGCAAGGCCGCACGCATCTGACGACCCAGGTCACCTTCCTGGGTGCGGTGCGCTTCATCTACCAAAACGATGATATTTTCCCTCAAATTCATATTCGGTCTTGCATCCTTGAACTTATGGATGGTGGAGATGATAATTTTCCGGGCATCTCTTTGCAGCATGGTTTGCAATTCATTTATGCTGTCTGTTGACTCCACATTTGGAATGTCAGCTGCATTAAAGGTCCCGGTAATCTGGGTGTCCAGATCGGTGCGGTCCACCAGAACAATTACTGTGGGGCTTTTTAAATCCGGATCTCTTCGTAGTTTCTGAGCTGCAAATACCATCAGCAAGGATTTACCTGACCCCTGAAAGTGCCAGATCAGGCCTTTCTTAATCAAACCTTCCTTAACACGTTGAACGATCAGGTTGGCTCCTTCATATTGTTGAAACCGACAAATGATCTTAATCCTCTGCTTCTTTTTATTGGAAGCAAACAAGGAGAAATTTCGCAGAATATCCAGCAGCCGATGGGGATTAAGCAGATCAGATAATTCCTTTCCTATTTCACCCAGGCCCAATCGTTTGGCCAGCGCATCTTCGTCACCTTCTATGCGCCAGGGAGCCCACAATTCCAGCGGACAACGGATCGCACCATAGTATAGCTCCTTTCCTTCAGTTGCGAACGACAAAATGTTGGGAACAAACATCTGGGGCACTGCATTTTCATAAATATCATGAATTTCATGTGCACCATCCAACCAACTTACCGATGGTCGGATTGGTGTTTTGGTTTCTCCGATAACCACCGGAATTCCATTGATCAACATTACAATATCGGGTATTTTGGTTTCCCGATGATGTATCCGGTATTGATTGGTTAGTGTAAAGGCGTTGTTACTGATTGTTTCAAAATCGATAAGCCGGACAGGAACGTGCCGGTTGTTTTCTCCAAATGGCATGGTTTTATCTCCACACATCCATTTAAAGAACTCTTCATTTGCCTTCACCAAACCTACCTGGTTCACCGAAATCAAAATCGCCCTGAGCTTATAGATCACTTCATCTGCCAATTCGTGCCTGACAGAAATATCGGGATTCAGCCGGATCAGTGCTGACTTTAATTCCACTTCATCCAATACTTCATTCACGCCCCGGTTCAACGCTTCCGCTGATTTATACTTCCAGAGAGACCCATAAGCAGCTTCAGGTTCGGCAGAGGTATTTTGATTCAGATTGACACCGGTTATCTGGTGGATGATGTAATGTTCTACACTGTTGAGTTCGGAAAATGCCATGTTATTTTAATTTTACAATTAAACCACGTTTTAACTCTTGAAATATAAAGTTAAGAATACATTTTTGGGCTGGGATTCCAAATCTTGGTAAAATATATTTATCATAGTTGCAATACACTATATACCGGAAATGATCAAATGATCCATTATTCTCAATTGGAGCAAGAATTTCCTCTTTTATAATGTCAATAATATCATCAGCAACCTCAGAGAAAGATCTTGTACGATTTGTATACCTCTCAAGCCGTCTAGCGAACTTTTCAATGATTGAATCAAGTAATTGTTTTCTTCCATTTAAATAAAGTTCATCGCGATTTAATCCAAACTTTTCAATGGAATATTCTCCTCTATTGGTTTTGAAACCGACTCTTCCGTCAGCCAGATAAAATAAGTGATCATCAGGATTATCAATTTCAGGATTAATCAACATGAATTTTTCTGCTCTCAATATCTTTGAAAAACATTTGCAGTCATGCAAATCAAATGAAGTGCCGATAATTGTAGGACCAGGTATTCTAGCGACACCAACTCTTAATTGAAAGTTATTCCCTTTAGTTGAATTACAGTTTCCGCAAGCGTATAGTAAATTGGTCCATTCATAACCTAGCCAGTAGTAACCAGTATGTAACTCTCCTGTAATTCCATTCTTTGGTCTAAAATGTTCTACCTGCAATGGGCTGCCCTTCGGTATTTGATTGCAAAATGCACATTTTAAATTATATATCTCATCGAGTTTGTCAGTAACGATATGTGACGAATAAATCGAGGATGGATTTTTTGGCCAATGTTTCAAAGTAAATAGATTGTTGATGGCATTATCATAAGCTGCCCATCCTGCAATTAAATTCCGAGGTCGAACAATGAAATTTTTATTTATTTTTTTCATTCAACCTAGATTTAAATTTCTTAAGAAAAGCAATATTATCAGGATCTATAAGATTATTCCTATCTTTGAGTTCTTTAAACTGATTGAAATTATACATTGTTGAGCCAGTAAACACATTTATCTTTTCTTTATTTCTAATTGAGGTTAATGAGTCCAATCCAAATAAGTCTGATGTTAAAAGGTGGTCTGGCATAAGTTCACCTATATATTTTTCAATATGGAATAATCTTTCAATAGTTAATTTATTAAAACTTCTTTTAACTCTGTAAAATATACTATTCTCATTTGCGCCTAACAAAGGGATTGGACTATGAGTCGTTACAATAAATTGAATATTGGGTAAAGTATTCGTGAGATTTATTATAATGTCTTTTTGAGCTTGTGGGTGTAAGTGTAAATCAATCTCATCAATTAAAACAATTCCTCGAAATTCAGAGGGGTCATTAATGGTTCTTTGTTGATCGTATAATCGTATTAGTATATCGCCAATCATAGCGATAGTGCTTTTAATACCACTTGGTAAATCATCCCATGTACTCGTATAAGTTTCAAAGTTTATTTGATCTCTAAAAATGTACTCTGTTGGACTTGATTGCACATCTTCCTGAAAATTTATGTTTACCAAATTTGGGACAATTGAGGTTAATACACTTATAATGAAATATTTGCGTTTTTCAAAAAGTTCTCTATTTTTGTCTTTTTTCCACAAATTAAATTGGTTATCAATACTCAATAATTGCGCCCCGGTTTTTAGAAGAGATTTAAACGATTCCTCTTTGTGAAATTCTTTTTTTAAACTAGCTTTACTCAACTTATTCAATGATGTGTCTAATCGATAGGGGCCATACATTGCAAGGCCTTCAATCAGAGGTCTTTTTTTCCCGTAAGCCTCACTATTCGCTTGCCTTTCAAACTTTAATACTTCATTTTTAAATAGTAATTCTGCACTAGCATAAAAATTTGGATTTTCGTTTAGTTCATTCTGAGATAATAATCTGTGCCCTAATACAGTCCCTATTGCTCTAAGAAGACATGTCTTACCAGAGCCGTTTTCTCCTGTAATAAAAATCCATTGGTTCTTTTTTGACCCAATTTGAAGATTTATATTTTCAATGAGACCATAATTATTGAGGACGAGTGAAAGAAGTTTGCTAGGCCTATCTTCATAAAGAAAAAAATCATCCTCTTCTTCGAGTTGCTTTTTAGTGTTTTGGTACCTTTTTATTTTTAAATGTCGACTCTGGAATTCATTTAGTGGAATAAAACTAATTGTATTCTCTCCTGGACTTTCTCTAAAAAAATCTGTTGAAAATCTTTCAATTAAATAATCAATTTTCCTTTTATCTTCATTAAGAAAACGATCAAAAAAATCCAAGTAGCTATTGTAGTCGTTCGAATACCTTTTAACATACTTTCTACCATGAGGCGTAAGTTCTATTTCTTGAATTAAATACTTATCTACAAACGCACGCTTCTTATCAGAATCCGAAACATTAATTTCTAAAAAACTCTCACCTAAGTTAGTTATTATGTAGACAATATTTGGTGTTCGATTTTTCCAATCCATCCCTGTCCAAAAGGAAATGGCTAAGTAGGTTTCATTTCCATAGAACCAATAACCTTCTTCAAGTCTATTTGATAGGTTGCTTTTCCGGAATGTATAGACTAGTTGACTATCATATCTTCTTTTCTCTTGAAGAAAGGAATATATCCTCTCGTTTACTTCAATTATATCTAACATACCCTAAATATTTGTTTGATTAAACTCTCTTGAAAATTCTTGTCATTAAAATTCGGATTCTCACACCAATACCATTGTTCATCTTCCTGATGGTAGGGCGTTACCCAAGTTATGAATAATGCCGCAACCTGATCCATAAAATGATTGGAGAAAATGCTTTTGTTGGGAAGCTCTTTGTCTATCTCGCTCATTGGTTTGTTACTTCTTGTGTGTTTGATATCCTTACCTATTAACTGCTCCAAATCAAAGAATGTAAAATGATACGGGCTTTTACAATTCAGCGCAATAACAAACGGGAATTTTTGTTTTCCATACTTTTTGGCTTTTACTTCGATGGCCTTTGACATTGCTTCACTTATATTTACAAATATAGCATCAAAATAGTCATATACGCCAACTGCCGGATTTATTCCTTCAATGCGGGATGAGACACGAGGCCAGATAGCCAACTCTAGTTGAAAGTTTTCGTCTTCAAAGGATAAGGACTCTATTATTGACTGTTCTTTCATTTTTAAATAGTCATATGGCTCTACAGCTTCCTGAATCTTGTTTATTAGTGGTTTAACGCTGAAAGAACTGTCATTTTTTATTTTTAAATGTTGAATGGAAATCCAAAAAGGAAAGTTTGTCAGTTTATTAATTTCATCTGCTATCTTTTCCTGCTTTTCTTTGTAAATGCGTTCTTCATCGGATTCATCGTTTACTACTTTCGCTTCCAGGTAGAAATTTAGTTCCTTTCCCTTCTCAACAAAATAATCAGGGTGCTTGTCAGAGCCCACTAATTTCGGATGAACCGAAAGCTGAAATCCCTTGTCATAGAAAAACTCATGCATGTATAGCTCAAAAAAAGCATCTGAAAAATGTTCTTTGCTTTGCATCCGTTTTTTAAGCTCGTTATGCCCTGGTTCCGGATAATGCCCAAACCATGAATTCAATTTTTCCCTCACCAAACCAGATTCCTCCAACCCACTCCGGTTTAAAAAGGAGTAACTGCGCTCATTTGGCCTGGCATATGTTAAATCGGTTCGTATTTTATCGAAAAAGAGTATCATGCTTCACAATATCAGATTGATTAAGTTACCTGGCAATAGTTTCTCTGATATAAGGCTTAAAATTAAACCTTGTTCCTCCTGACTTTACATCAATCATATACCTTTCATCCTTTTCGGCCCAGACTTCAATATCAACTGCATTTTTATCTTTCCGGATTCTGAACTTCTCCGGGAGGTTGGTTACAAAACCAATCGGCAAAACAATCCAGATGATCTCTTCGGCTCCCTTAAAAAGCAAATGAACCGTGTCGTTGAACTTATGGAGTGGAACATTCGTCCACCATACACTTTTCCTATTGTTTATTTTCGAAAATGAAGTATTGGCCTTGCTCAAACGAACGCCATAAGTTTTGTTGATGTATTGTATAATTTCAGATTTCGTTTCCATTGTTGAGTACTTTAGTTCCAAATCTTAAAATATTTGGTTGATTAAACTCTTTTGCAAGGCCTTAGAGCTGGCTATTTTCGATTTTATCAATTTCTGACTACTAACAAATAATGACATTTTGCTAATAATGATAGACTCATCTTCAGGAACTTTAATTTCAAATTCACCAATTATTTTATGACTAACTCTAGGCATTTTGGTTCCAAATGCTTTTCCAGTAACAAAATGCAAAAAGGGTCTACTATGCAAGTGAAATAGCACATATTCTTTAGATGCTTTATGGGTATCATAAATTAATAACTCTGTTGTTGATATAGCTTCAAAATTTGCAATAAATGCTTTATCTAAATAAGGCCTTAGTTTACTATAACAAAGGTCCCTCGGTTCTATAATATTGCATTGCGCAAGAACTTCACTAGTATCAGAAAATGAAATGCATTCTAAATTCCCAGATTCAATATGTTCAAGCCCAATATACTTTTTTCTTTCATGAGGCACATGGCTTTTAGAGTTTTTGGGAATTAGAATTCTCGAAAGAGGAATAAGCTTGCCATCAATATTTTCAACTGCATTTTCGAAAAATATCTGAGATGATGATTTTAAAATCTCCAACACCTCCATCTCCTTTTCAATCACCTCATCCATCGCCCAAAGCAGTTCAGCCAGTTGGGCTTGTTGGTCTTTGGGAGGAAGGGGGAATTCGTAATTGGAGATGTCCTTCCAATTAATGTATGGATTTACTGACCCTTTTGAGTTTTTGATTGAATTTATTGCAAATCCTTCGGAAAGCATAATGAAAGGTAAAAGTCTTTTATCGATCTTTTTCTCGTTTGCCTTAATAACAAAGGTAGTATTTGAAGTAATTCCCTCAAAAGGTGCTATGACAACCTTTCTTAAATAGGTACGTCTCGAACCATACAATATGTCTCCAGCTTCAAATTTGCGAATAAAAGCAGGGCCTAAATATTCATCTGTCAATTCACCCCATTCTCTCAAATGAAGATCTTCAGAACCCATGTGTTCACCTTTCACATACTTTGTCAGTTCTGTATAATCTCGATCAACCGATTGCTTTTGTTGAATAGCAATGTCTCCAAATTTTACCAGTTTCCAATTGCTACGGTTTAGTTTAAGTTCTTCAATAGCTATATTAAGAGTATTTTCCATTTTACCTGAGTATTTCAAAAAGGTTTTGCATCGATTTCTTTAATTCAATCCCATCATTATACCATTGGTTTAAAGCATAAGTAAAAGTGACAGAGTTTTTGGTATTTTCACGTTTCACATAGAAATTGATATTTAAATTACCATCAAAAGACATGATTTCTTCAATTCCCGCAACCTTTGCGTAATGCGGAATATCAATAAAGTCCTTAAAAGCCTGGTACAATTTATTGATATGCGTTGATTTTAGATATGCTTGTCCCTTATTTTCAACAACATCATCTTTCCCATTCACAAACAATATTTTCCCTTTTCTATCTTTGGGTTTATTCGTGTTCCCTACTAAAATCATTGCTTCCATTGGTGAGTTGTAAAATAAATTTGCCCCTAAACCAATTACGGCTTCAATATGATCGGTCTCAATCATTTTTCGTCTCATTTCTGCTTCCATATCCCTGAACAAAATTCCATGAGGCCAAAGAATTGCAAATCTTCCGTTTTTCTCGTTTAAACTTTTATAAATGTGTTGCTGAAAAGCGTAATCGGCGCATCCCTGAGGCGGTGTTCCCCAGATATTCCGTCCGTAAGGGTCTTTTACAAAGCTTTTGCGGTCCCAGGCTTTGATGGAGTAAGGCGGATTGGCCAAAATCACATTGAACTTTTTGAGTTCGTCGTTTTCAATAAAAGCAGGTTGAGCAAGGGTGTCGCCACGTACAATACTGAACTCCTCAATGCCGTGCATAAACATATTCATGCGGGCCATGGCAGAAGTAAGAAGGTTGATTTCCTGCCCGTACAGTTTCAGGGTGCGGTACTCTTTGCCTTCTTCCTTTAAATGCAGGGCGCAATTCAACAACAAACCACCAGAACCGCAGGTAGGGTCGTACACACTTTCGCCGGGTTGCGGGTCCATAATCAGTGTCATCAATTTTACCACCGTGCGGTTGGTGTAAAATTCGGCTGCTGTATGTCCGCTGTCGTCGGCAAATTCCTTAATCAGGTATTCGTAGGCGTTCCCCAACTGATCGTCGGGCACGGTGGCCAGGTTGAGTTTATATTGTGAGAAATGCTCAATCAGATTGTTCAGTATTTCATCTGAAAGCCGGTCCTTATTGGTCCAACTGGCATCCCCAAAAATACCGAATAAGGTTTCCGGGTTGGCTTTTTCAATGCCACGCATGGCATCCTGTAAGGCCATTCCAACATTGATGGTCGTTGCACGCACATCCCTCCAATGTGCTCCAGCCGGAATCTGAAAATGGTGGTTTTCGGCAAAAGAAGCATATTCAAGATCGTTCTCACTTTCGGCCAACGCTGTTTCAAATTCTTCGTCATACACATCGCAGATGCGCTTAAAAAAGAGCAGAGGGAATATATATTGTTTGTAATCTCCGGCATCAATTGTACCACGTAAAGCAGTAGCCGCTCCCCAGAGGTATTTTTCTAAGAGTTGTTGGTTCATTTGCTTTTTGCAATTTGCGATTTAATAAATTGCTTTTTTATCATATCTAAATCCGAAAACTCTTCTTTCATTTTATCCATCAGGCCTATTAAGTCTTGGTAGAGATTATACAAACTATCAGAAAATCTATCTATGATTTGTTCATCAGTGATATTTTCATTAAAAGATTGAAATTCTATTGACTGCCTTTTAAGGTAATTAGCCTCAGTTGATACTGATTTGAAGTCACCATGTATACTTGTAAAAACATGTGGATTTTCATTTAAAAGATTAATAATTTCGGATTCAATTAAACTAAGCTTAAGATAAATATGATTTACTGTGTATTCTTTTGCTTCATCAAAGTCATTGACATAATCAGGTATATATAGATGTATTTTTTCGAGGATGTTTGCAAAATCTCTCATCATTTTCGCTTTTTCATCTTTATCTCCGGCAAATTCAAGCACAGACTTTAAATGTTCAAAGTCAAATTTCTTGAGACTAAGTTCGTACTGATTGCGTAAATCATTTAATCGCACAAGTTCGGCTTTCATTTGATTTTCATTATTTGTTTTCGTTTCTTCAAATAATTTGCTTTGTAGAAGTAAGTTTTCTTGTAAAATTTTCACCTCACTTAATTTGGTATTAATTTCTTTTGATTTAAAATACCAACTCCCAATTGCGCCAACCAAAACACCTAATAGTCCAAAAATTGCAACCCAAAACTCTTTAGAATATAGAAAATTTGATTGCGCATAAGGATCAATATTTGCTGCATTTTTGATCGCAAAAACCAAGGTGTCATTTGATGTTGACAAAATTAGAGATAATGTGTCTTTCATTTTTATGTTTTAAAGATTGATCTAGATTATTCTTCCGAGTCAATTTGGATTAAATTCTATTTTGCTTTTATTCATGGAAAAGTCTCAGTGTTTCGCATTATTAAATAAAGCCTTTTAAAACTGATTTAAACTTTGCTTCCGCTATCAAACTTTCCTCCCATGCAATTTTCAATTCAGCCAATGCTTCTTCAACCGAAGGCAAATTGTCTTCAATTACCTTCTCCACATAAAGCGGAATATTCAGGTTGAAATCGTTCTCTTTTATCTCGGCTAATGTTGAGACCTTCACATAGTTTTCAATACCCTGATAATCCTGATACCATTTATAGATTTGCTGAACATGCGCTGGCTCCAGGAAATTCTGTGCCCTTCCAATGCGAACCTGATTTGAGGCATCAATAAAAAGTATTTTCCCTTTTTTATTTACTTCTTTGTTCTGCTTAAACACCATGACACAAGCTGCCAACTGGGTGCCGTAAAAAATATTGGGACCAAGACCGATAACTGCTTCCAGCAAGTCCTGTTTCAGCAGTTCTTCACGAATACGACCTTCAGCCCCTTTCCGGAATAATGCGCCATGCGGCAATACAACGGTCATACGGCCGGTGCTGTTCATGGATTTAATCATATGCTGCACCCAGGCCATATCGCCATTGCTTTGCGGCGGTACTCCGGCGATGTTCCTTCCATAAGGATCTTTGGCCCAGTTTTCAGCACCCCAATCCTGAAGAGAGAAAGGTGGATTGGCAATTACACAATCAAAGGTTCTTAATCCATCGGCTTCAAAAAATGCAGGATTTCGAAGTGTGTCACCCCGGAATATCTGAAAATCTTCAATTCCGTGCAAAAACATATTCATACGGGCAATGGAACTGGAGGTCAGGTTTTTCTCCTGTCCGAACAACAGCAGTGTCCTGAAGTCTTCATTGTTCTCTTTCAGGTGATGGACACACTCCAAAAGCATTCCGCCTGTGCCACATGCAGGGTCGTAAATGGTTTCACCTTCATGTGGATCGAGGATCAAACCAAGCAGGTGCACAACAGAACGGGGAGTATAAAATTCACCTGCTTTTTTATTGGTTAAATCAGCAAAGTGCTTGATAAGGTACTCATAGGAATTTCCAAGCAAATCAGAGTCAACCTTACTGTTACAAAGATCGTATTGCGAAAAATGCTCAATTAAATCGATTAGCAGACGATCGGAGAGTTTATTTTTATTGCTCCACTGGGCATCTCCAAAAATTCCATACAGGAATTGCTGATTGGCCTGTTCGATTCCCCTGAGTGCATTTTCTATGGCCAACCCAACATTGGTTGTTGTTTCTCTGACATCTTGCCAATGACAAGCTGTTGGAATAATGAAACGGTGAAACTCAGGCAACCTGGCATATTCAGTATCACCACCCGATTCTTCCAATGCAGACCTGAATTCCTCATCATACACATCTGAAATTCTTTTGAAGAACAAAAGAGGAAAGATATAGACTTTAAAATCAGAAGCATCAACGGGCCCCTTTAAAATCCAGGCAGCCTTTGAAAGGTATTGTTCAAGCTGAGATTGTGTTATTTTTAAAACATTCATTCTATAGGGTTAGTTCGTTTCTCGCTGAGTCAGGAATGATCTCTTCAAATAGGTAAATAGTATTATTTCTGAAGTTACAAATCTACTAATATTGGTTTAAGATAGCGCTATAGATTGGATGAATAATCGAAAATTAAATTTGAAAATTGCCTTCGAAGACGGAAAAACATATTAGCAGGAATGTTTTCTGTGAAAAAATTACACAGCCTGGCTAATGGTGATTGAGGCAGGGAGTGCTTGAGTTTATCGTATTATGTTGGTCAGGGATAATTATTCAAAATGAGACCAAAAGCCCAAAAATCAATCTTCCAATCAGAATTGCAACATAGTTAACTGAATTGTTTTCAAATTGCTATTTATAAAATGCTGTTTAACAATGCTATACATTATAATTACATAAAAACACCCAATATTTTTGCATATAAAACATGCAAAATGTTTACGCTAAGTTTACGGTAAGGCTAAATTTCTGTGTTGAAATTCAGTTTTTTAAAGATTGAGTTTACGGTAAGATTTTAAAAAATAGAAAGATTTCAATTTCAGGACCTGTTTTCATAAAAAATGCGCATCAAGATGGTTAAAAGCGGGAATTTGGGTATTAAAAATTATGTTGGGATAGATAATCATATTTCTATATCTTGTGTATGCAATACCATGGAAGGAATAAAGACCCTTTTGCAATAGTTTCTATATTAATTACTATTTTTGAAAATGTGTTGAAGAACGCAGCACCCTCACTATTAAACCGAAATTATTAATAACCTATATACTTAAAGATTATGAAGGTTTGCGCAGTTTGTAATGAGGTCAGAAGAAAAGCGAAGGAATACCTTAAAATTAATCATTCTTCATTATGGTTTATGGTTAAGAATACAAGAAAAAATTAGAAAAAATCCTCCACCATTAGATTAATAAGACTTATATTTGAGTTGGTTTTCTTATTATGCATCAGAAAGAGTGCTACTTTTGCCGGAATAGATGATTATTCCGTTATAAGGTTGAGAGTTATTATATCTGTTCATCAACTTCTTCACCTATATTTTTCAGGTAGGCATTTAAGTTAATTGCAGGTATAGTTCCAATTGCTTGTTGCAGATATCTAGTTAATTGCATAAAGAATGTTACAAAAGAATGGTCGGCATTACTGAACTTAATTTTGTTGAATATTCGGTTAGAGTAAAAATTCAAATAAGCCTCTTGTCCAATAACAGTAATTTCTTCGTTGGGATTATAGTCAACGTAAAAACTTCCATAATCAGCAATACACCCTAAATCAATACTTCTCAAATCTTTTAACGACTTCAAATGTTTTTCTATAGTGTCATTGTTCTCTCGTGTATATGAATTGGTACTGCATAAAATTCCCCCGACAATTTTAGTTAATGGGCGAGGGTCGAACTTTTTTCCACCATTTATAAAACTTGCAGCTTCTCTTTTCAGTATTCTTACACTTTCAACTTTTTCACCTGCATATTCAATGTAGTTTTTATCTCCTACATTTCCTCGGATATCAGGTTTTACTTCAAAGACTGCATACACTCCTTCGGCAGGTATATAGTAAAATCCATTTTGATTAAAAATAAATGGAGTAAACCAATTATCATAAATAACAATGTCCATTTGGTGGCTTGTATTGCCCTCGTGGTCAATAACAATGGCTTTATCAACACAATATCGGTTCGGTAAATATTTTCGCAACCATTCAATCCACGCATTTTCTAATGCATCGCCTTTTGAACCTGGGTGATTAATAAATTCTCTGTCCGTGTTGAGTTGTGCAGACATTTGTGTCTGCAAACCATTAAACAACTGTTTTAATTCAACTTTGCTCATATTTGTACAATTTATTTTCAAACCAAACATAGAATCCTAGATCAACTTGTGTTCTAGGAAACCCAATAATCAGTAAAACAGGATTGACAAGACAGGCACTATGATTTTGTATTATTGTATTTATTGCTGAAATATCCGTTAAACTTGGGATAGCCCTATTATCAGGGTGTGTATGCCATTCGCCAACGTAGAACTTTTTAGGAGTTTCATTATAGTACTTGTCTAATTCATTTTTTATTCCTTTTGTGCTTCTTTCAAATGAGTATTTCGACGCCATGAAACTTTTAGGTAATATCATATTGGTAATGTGTAAATGCCTGTTGTCATCTCTGTAATTTCCAACCAGAAATCCGCCAAATTCATTTGGGTAATGTTCTTTTCCTATAATAACAAGTTCATTTAAGAGCTTGTCATCAACCTCAAGGCTTAATCCAATTTTCTCTGCTGTTCTTAAAATCAAAATTCTTTAGGCTTAAAGGTAAGACAATCAGAATCATCATTTTCAATCACAAAATTTCTCAAAGCCTTGTCTCGTTCAAATCTCAAGTTGATATGCTTAATAGCAAATTGCACAAGAGCATTTATATCGTTGTAAGAAGCCTTGAAAGTCGGACTCCAACAGCCAGTCGGGTTATACAAGTCATCAATATCAAATTTTAATACACTTCCGTTGAATTGTGTAGTAATAAACTCATATCTATTCCGTTCGGAAGCACAAACTAATTGCTTTGCATGGTTTGATATTGATAGGTTTAAAAGAGTTGAGTTAATATTTAGCTGACTTAATGCATAAAGTAAATCGTTATCGGCAGAACAATCAAAAACTAAATCGTATTCATTAAGGCGTTTTTCTATATCTGACTTAATGGTTGTGTCAGTCAAATGTGATTTTAATAAGAAATCGAATGCTTCTGAATAATTGTAACCACCAATTGTGGGTTCAAAAAAAGGCGAGATTAAACAAAATTGATTTATCAAATCATCTGTTTTATTGGTTATTCCCGAAAAGAAGTTATACTCCGACCTGCAAACATTTTCAGGTTCTTTAACATCAAAGTCTATAAAATCAATTTTTGTGCAACCACTTCTTAGTAATGTTTTGGCAACAACACTTCCGATAGCACCAATACCGATGATTAATATTTTACCGTTAGTGATTTTCTCATTTAACCGTCCTCTTCCAAAAAAGTACTTGTAAGAACAATTTCTTGTCATTGCCCAGAAAACAGCTTTGCTACCATCTAAAAATGTGAGCCACTGTTTATTTACTCTTTCACCATAAATGGGAAAATTCCCAATTTCTAACATAACAACCTGCCAGTGGATTTCTGTTTCGGAAATATTATATCCAACAAATAACGGCAGTTGTTTACCTGTGTCTTTTTGGTAGCTTTCTTGAGTTGTATGAAGAAAATTTAAAAAATTTTGTGGTAGAAGTGCTGCAAATTCGTCCCAATTATTAAAAACCCAACGATGATTGTGTGAGGGTGCTTCTTTAATGAAAATAAATAGACCAGAACTTTTGTTCAATGCTTTCAACTGAAAATTCCATTTTACATCAGTCAGTAATTTTTTATTTCTATCATAGTAGGTTTGTAAAATATTACTGGTAATTTTTTCAATATAAAAGATGCCATTATTAATTATTGAATAATCCACAAAACCAAATTGGTTCTTAGTAAATATATAATCAACTTCATTAAAGAAAAAAGCATAATGACGATCTTTATAAGGTTTTTGGGGTACAATTAAATGCTCGTAATGTATGTCGATGTCTTTGTTTATGTAATACTTCCTTATCCAAGACTTCACTGAAGCAATATCGTAATCCAATTTCTCCGATAGCATAGGGCTATGTGCTGTATGAATGCATATAGAACCATTACCCATGATGTGCTTATATTCCAATAGTTCCTCATTATAAAACTTAATGGTTTCCGTATTGTGGCTTCTAAAAGGGTATTGCGGAAGAATTGAAACATCAAATTTCAACGGTTGTTCCAATCCTTCAATAAAAATAAAAATACTTCCATTTATGTCAAACTCGCCTTGCTCAAATGGCTTAACAAGTTTGACATCAGGAATGCTTTCTATTTTGGTATTGATTTCACGAACTCTATCGCTCATTTCTCTAGTCCAAAGTTTAGTTTTGGAGGAGGTATTGGCATACCACCATTAGTACCATACTTGTTTTTGTTTTTATCTTCTTCTTTGAACTTCGGATTTTCGGGAAAATAAGTTTTGATATTTTCATCGTTTTCTTCAATCCTTTCCAACATATTCTTCATATCATTAGCCAATTGTTGTTTATCATTGTCGGTTAATGTGTCGGCTAGATCATTTGAACTATTGCCCGGATCTTTAAGTGTGAAACCTTCATTGTTTACGTGATCTCTAATGTATTCCAAAACGGTTTTCAGCTTGTCCCACAATTTACCTGTGATATCACTGTTATCAATTGCTTTAATTGTTATGAGTTCAATAAAAAAGGATTTTGTCGGATAGTTGTATTTGGTATTCTTCCAAACTTTTAAGAGGCGGATTATTTTTCTGATAGAGTCTTTCTCCTTATCAGCCCGGTCTTTGATGTTGTTGATTTGCATTTGGACATTAGTTTTAATCCGTTCACTATCCGCAGCAAAATTTCCATATTTGTAGTAAACATAAAGGTTCAAATTTTCATCGTCTTTATATTGGTCCTGATTAAATTCTCTGCCTGGCACAACATCAATCTTAATTCTGTCACCTACGCTATCAGGATAGAACTCCAGCCCAATTGACACCTTTTGTTTTTTCACTTCAGCCTCAATCTTATATTTATCAAAGAGAAAATCATAAACCGCTTCATACATCTCCTTCAATGTACCATTAGACCCGAAAGCGTTACGCTTAAATGGAGAAACCAAATCAAAATCAAACTTGGTGTTAATGGCGGTATTCTTCGCATAGGAGCCTGAATTGAATGGAGAATAAATATTACAGCCGAAATTCTCCTGTAATGCTTCCTTGACCTCATTCTTTTTTTGGATATGCTTTTCCAAAAGTTGTTTTTCTTTAGTAATCTGATGTGTTCTAATTACCGTTTCTAAGTGTAAACTTTTATCCATATAAATTCATTTAATTAAAATGCACCCATTGCATCTTAATGCAAAGTTAAGAAACATATAGAGAAACACAATTCCATTGTTAATAAACTGTGCGTTTTAAGACAGAATTCAGAATATGCGCCTTAAGATCATTATAAAAATGATGAATCAAAATTCTTATTATTGTGCTAGTATATTTTCATCTTTCATTCCATTTTTCATCCTGTACCCTATTATAAAATTTAGGTAGTTTTAAATTTGTAGTGCCACTGGTGCCGGATTGTTTATTCCTGACTGATCCAGCAAAAACTAAAAAATCCAGCTCTGTGGCTAAGTTTTCCACGGATTTTAAGATCTCTCCTGATTAATGAGAGTTTTATTAATCCTATGAATGTTTTTCAAAGATTCATTCTGCAAGACTACAAAACAGAATTAAAGTTAGGGTGATCCGGTTGCCCCCAACAACTCCACGCCGGATTCTTATATTTGTTAATTAAATCTTTTGACAAATTGTCGAGGTCCATGAACAGTGTCCGATAACAAACCCCTAGACAGTTCAATTCTTCTAAGATATTTGATTTCGTTTCCTTAGGAATTATGTATCTGTATAAATACTTTTCGTTAGTAAGTATTGAGATGATGTTCTTTCCCTCTGATGGTTCAGGATGAATTGTAAAAACACTCTGCTGTGCATTCATTCTTGAAAATTTTAGTGTTGGGTAAAACGCCAACGGCAAATTGGGTGCTTCAGCAATTCCCAAATCTTTTTTAAATTTAGCTCTATTTTCGATTAATGAGTCATCTGCAAGGAATTTCAGATATTTATGATTTTGCTGAGGGTATCCATCAATTCCTGACAGCTTATTCAGTTCTTGTGGATATATAGACCAGAGTTCGCCATCTTCAGCAGGTTTATCAATGACGGCAAAAAATAATGCTACAAGAATGCTTTCAGACCAATCTAGAAGTCTTGTTGGTGTCCCAAAATGCTGCATTAAAATCAACCATTCCAGGTTGTTATCACTATCAGGTACTTCAGCATGTAATGATGGTCCAATACGTTTGAAGTCATATACAAATTGAAACTCAGTATCGGAAGAGTATGATCTATGCCCTTGGCTGTAAAATTCTTCTCTAAAAATTCTTGGTTGCAAATTATTATAGGTACTGGAATGTCCTCTGTACCAATTATATTTGAAAGATTTACCGACCTTGACTGCGTCTCCTACTTTGCAAATTTTCATAATATTACAATAGATTGAAAATTAAAAGAGGAGTGCAGGTAATATACTGCACTCCTCTTTCAAATTAAAAATAAAGTGAACAATTTACTTAGAATTAGGATTTTTAGACGGATAAGACCTATTTCCTGATCTTGTTTCCTGATCTTGTTGAATTAAGATCATAAGGAGATTTCTCTCGAGACCCAACTGAGCGCCCTGAATTGCTTGACAATCCACCATAGCGACCAACATCATATGGAGTGGGTTTGTTTAACTGATTTTTGTCTTTGCTCATAATTAATTAGGTTGTTGGTTTAAAATTAAAGGTAAAAGTTCCAAAATGAATTAGTTAAAATCTCATCTCCAGTTTTGACCCTGAAAATGGATTGTGAAATTTCCTCAACTAAGGTAAAGTATTCTTCATTTGGCTCAGATACTTTTCCAATAGTAAAACTCATTTTATTTAATAATATTGCTTCAATCAATCTAGTACAATCCTTAATTGACCTCACAACTAGCACTCCATTTGCAACTCCAGTATTTAAACAAACCTGAATGCCTAATGGATGTGTTTCTTTTAATGTTTTTGCTCGTTTTCTATAAGTCTCTTCGACAGCAATATACAAAAGGCTTTTAAGTTCCTCAACCTCTGCCATTTCGGAATTTTTTATCCAGTCTCTTAATTTTTGGTTTTCAGTCTCCCATGCAAGATTGGGGTTGAAAATTTTCAATTGTTTTAAGATTATCTCTTGGTCAGAATCAGAAGGATTTAATCGACGCAATTCTTCCAATAACGAATCAACATATTCCTTATCACCCTCTGGTACAAATGCAATAACTGGCTTTCCTTGGGCTAGGGTTGAAGCAAGTTCTGAATCTTTTCCAAAAGTGTCAGATTCCTGAACTAGATAAAGAGTAAGTTTTGCCCTTTTCAACATCAATGCTTCTGATAATCCCTTGTCTATCCTACTTTCACAATAAGCCTGAGTAGGATCAAACCATCTTATTTTTAGAGGTTTTAAAATTTCAGAATGAAAGATATGGGTAACCAAGTTGCTAATTAGTAAATATTCATGTTCTAATCTCATTGATGTAGCTACATAAACATCAAGATGATCTGAAGTTAGATATGTTAGCTGATTGTTTTTCCCTTGTTCAACCCATCTTTGTCGTTCGGATAATAATCCTTGTGATTTTTCATCGTTTGGATTATTTCTAATACTTTCTTTTAACTTATTTTCAATTATATAACCTAATAAATATGTCTTCTCAGGGGGTATATTTATTATTTCATTTATTTGATTATGCCTATTTGTATATTTGGTTTCATCAAATGGCTTTGTAAGTTCTATCAATTCAGATAACTTATCATAATCGGTGGAAAGATTTTTGAATGCAAAGCGTATATTCCCATACCAAAGGAGAGCAAATTGAATAAAGTAATTGATTCCCTTTTCTAATTCATCCTTGGATTTAAAAGCAAATATCCTCTTCTCTTCTTTGATTTCTTGTTCAACAAGAAATTGGAAAAAGAATTCTGCTACTCTGTTATAACCAAGTAATAACAATACTTCGTTAAATTGGCTATATCCTAAACTGGCTCCATCTTTAAATAATGGCAAATTCATCACATGCTCTTCAATATGATTGCATTTTTCACCAACTAACCTTTCAAAAGTAGGCTTAACATCTCGGATTACACACATAATTAATTATTTTAAAGTTTAATATTCTTTGTATTGTATTTGAGTGCTCGCAGAGATTGGCTAGAGGCAAGGTATAGACTAATAGAGAAGTTGTACATAGTGACAAATTTTGGTAATTGTCGCCCCAAATATAATCCCTTTGTGATCAATTTGAAGTAATTGTAGAAAATTTTGTTCACAGTCGATTGTTGATATCATAATAGTCTTTAGAGCATGATAATTCCGATCCAAATGAAGTTATATTTTAATGTCTTCTCTTCGTAAAATATATTGATCAGAATGCTAATTTATTTCATCATTTGTCCTCAATCCATAAAACTTCATTGCCAATGGATCTTGAGTAGTTATACCTCCCCAACACCGCATCATACATCCTCCACCCATAATCCAACCAATCCAGCCCCCAGCTCATCCTGAAACATTTTGCCGTTGTAGAGGTGTTCATTTGGGCGATAAGCCTTACTTGTAGGGGTTTCATTACCTGTGGTCAGCCCTTTAATATTCATGCCAAATGGATAGTAACTGTTTACTTGTTTAATCAATAACGCATTGTTTTCCATGCCAAAAGCCACCCGGGTATTGCCCAAATGATCTTTGAGGTGTGTTTCCGTAAAGTGTACAGCAGTTCCATCCATAATAACCCGTCCTTCGTCAAAATTAATCCATGCAGGGGCATTGTTGATGATTACAAAGTTAGAAAAAATCACCTCACCCTGCCCTCGCCTCAAGGAGAGGGTGCTGTAGCGGTGAGATTGTTGTTTTGAGTGCAACATATTGATGATAAAGAACAGATTTACAATAGAGTAGGATCAAGCTCCCTTCTCCTTCAGGAGAAGGGCGGGGGGATGAGGTGCTTTCCGTCCTTCGTCAAAATTAATCCATGCGGGGGCGTTGTTGATGATTACAAAGTTAGAGATAAAATCGGTGCGGGTGGGTACCTGATAATTATTCAGCATAGGCTAAAATATTTCAATGATCATCTATATATGAAATTCCATTTAAATTATTTGTATAGTAAAATGTCAATATTCTATTCCTTTTCACCTTGTAGTTTAACTTAATTTTTTTCCCATCCTGCTCAACCCATTTATCAAAAAAAACAAAATCACCAAGTTGCCTTGGAGCCCCTTCATAAAGGGTAAAATTATAAACTTTGCTTATAATAATTTTGTTTTTCTTATTACATGAGTTGCACCAGGATACAATTTTATAATAATTTAAATTATTAACGTCCATTATATCGATAAGAAAGCCATGCTTCTGTTTTGTAATCTTAAGGACTTTCGCCTTAGTAATAACAGTGTCTGGAATAAATCTGGAATAACCATTTCTTTTAACTTGCAATTTAATTTGTTCTGCCTGATAATTAAATGGTTGGATAAGTTGTATTGAATCTACAAAGCATTTTTTTTGATAAACTTGAGAGAAAGAATTCGTCGCAATAATTAAAAAAAATATTAAAATATTGTAGTTCATGGCCAAATTGTTAGAAGTTTGTGGAATCTATTAATAATAGTTTATTGGCGTTGAACCAATAAATATTATCGTACGTCCATTAATTCTTGTAGTAGAAAAGTCATTCTCTGAGACAGGTTGTGGGGTTGCTTTTTTATGAGCTCTTCGACCTATTTTATCACTACTAATAATTGAAGATTTACCATACTTTTGAGATAACTTACCAGCTTCATATGATTCAGTAACTTCATGCAAAATCCCAGCACCGTCTTTCTGTGCGATTTCATCCATTTTATCTAAAGCTACTGTATTTACCTGTTGAAAGGTTTCAACACTCTTATCTTCTTCATTGAACTTAGTACCTAAATACGCACCGCCAGTGAAAACACCTCCTGCATTAGGTAAATCTTTGTCAACTTTATTACTTTCACCAGCTCGCAGATTCACATTGACCGTTTCATCAGTAATAGCGGCCATTAGCTGTTTTTCATCATCTGTCACTGCTTCACCCCCAATTATTTCAACCTGCCCAGTCTTTTCGTTTCTGGACAATACGAGATTTTTTGTCGAGCTTTTCAACTGTTCCATGGCTTCTTCTGATGCATCACCATTTATAAAAACTCTGGGATCCATCCCATCTGGATCAATGAATCTAATCGGGTTGTTAACGGCATAATTATAAGGTGACCACCTCCGGTACTTCTCCGCCAGCGGATCCACCCCATGCCACCTCCCCAGCACCGCATCATACATCCTCGCCCCGTAATCCAACCAATCCAGCCCCAGCTCATCCTGGAACATTTTGCCGTTGTATAGGTATTCGTTGGCGGGGTGTTTGGCTTCCTCAATGGTTACCTGGGTAGTAAGGCCTTTTATGTTCATGCCAAACGGGTAGTAGCTGCTTACCTGCTTTACCAGAAGAGAATTGTTTTTGTATCCAAACACTACACGGGTATTTCCGAGGTGGTCTCGAAGATGTGTTTCTGTAAAGTGTACTGAAGTTCCATCCATAATTACACGGCCTTCATCAAAATTAATCCATTAAGGGGTGTTGTTGATGATGACAAAGTTAGAGATAAAATCGGTGCAGGTGGAGGCCTGATTTCCTCTTTTCGGTTTGTGTCATCTTTTTTTGACGCAAAGCTACGCCACGATAATTGGGTAGAAAAGATGCTCATGCCCGAAGGCTTACATACCTTCATCCAGAATTTCAAAACTAAGCAGGCGTTTGTGAGGTGATTTAAAAAAAACAGCCTTCACCAAATAATTATCCAGTAAATTATTTTTTTTGAGCTATAATCAATTATTGCACCATTAGAATAACCATTCCCAATTTTGTCATAATCTTGTGGTTCTGCAAATTTCTTGGCTTTGTTAATACCCTTCTCAGTAAAGAAGTTTCCTCTCTCTTGCCTCAAGCCAAGAATAATACTATTTTCGATATCAATACTATCTATGATATTATATACAGGATCATCAAGTCTGGGGGTTGGGAATCTGTTTTCAGGGCTTTGTTCTTTGAAGTCGGGAACAAAATACTCTATGGTGTCTTGTAAGCTTGCCGTGAATACGCTAAGGTTTTCCAGTTTTGAAGCAATTGCAATAAATTCCTTTGGTTCGGGCGAACGCTTAAAATACAGCCCACAATATCCTAAAGCATATAGAGCACTTGGATTTGTTACGTTGAAAACAGACCCGGTACTATCCCATGAAGAAAATAAATCAAGAGGCTCTTCCGATATGAAGCTTTTGAATTCCCTTGCTTGTTTCTCTATTTCCAGACCTCCATTTCTATTGCAGGCCGATGTTATAATTACAATCGATAGGGTGAAAATCTTTAATAAATTCTTCATATTCATTTTCTTTTAATCAATATAGGGTTTTAGTGTCTCTCCATTGTACCTGGTCGAACTTTTGTATACCTGAACTCCATTTACTTCAACGGTTTTTGATGTATCAACGAAATCCATTGCGGAGTTAGCTACTCCAAAAAGTTTTTGCAAAAACCCAGGTTTAGAATAAGACACTTTTGATGTACTATATTGTCTAAAGGCGCTTCCTCCTTGACCAATAGTGCGATGAATTTCTGTTTCAACCCTTGGCACGGAGCCTTTATCTACGTAGGCTAAATCTAACCATACCTGATCTCCTTTTTTCATATTTATGGTCAAACTGTATCCTTCACCACTTTGAGTCATATTGAGGTATGAAATATCGCTGACAATGGTTTGTGGCGCAAGCACCATATCGGTTATATTAGGCTCTTCATAGCTTTGACCTAAAGAAACATCCCCATTGTCGGTTACCACCACTTCTTGTGCCAATTTGCTTCCCAAATTTATAAAAGAACCTTCTCCATAAACATCATTAGCTTCTGTATCATTTGGCAACCAAAGAGGTTCATCAGTAGCTCCTTCCTTATTAGCTACATACCAATCTCTTCCGTCTGGATCAATCATTAAAATGGGATTATTTCCCACATAAGCATAAGTTGAAATTGGCAAATAATTCTCAGCATGCGGGTCAATCGAATGAAACCTCCCCAACACCGCATCATACATCCTCGCCCCATAATCCAACCAATCCAACCCCAGCTCATCCTGGAACATTTTGCCGTTGTAATGGTATTCGTTTTTAGGGTAAGCTTTTGACTCGTTAGAAACAAAAGTGGTAAGTCCTTTAATATTCATACCAAACGGGTAGTAGCTGCTTACCTGCTTTACCAGAAGAGAATTATTCTTATACCCAAACACAACACGGGTATTGCCGAGATGGTCTCGAAGGTGTGTTTCTGTAAAGTGTACTGTGGTTCCATCCATAATTACACGGCCTTCATCAAAATTTATCCATGCAGGGGCGTTGTTGATGATGACAAAGTTAGAGATAAAATCGGTGCGGGTTGTGTATCAAAGTTCACTTTCCGAATTGTGGCATCTTTTGTTTAATGCAAAGTTAAGTGACAAAAATCCAGCAGAAAAGATTCTTGTGCCCAGTGGGTTACAAATCAACACTCACTCCACCTGGAGACACCATTTAGGAACACATTGTTTTTTGTGAATGAGCCATCCCGAACCTACCGAAAGAATGGGCAGGCCAAAAGGAGAAAAACCAGCAAAGTTTATTTCTGATGTATTCGTCTGTAATTAATTAAATAAAAAAGAGGAGTATATAAAGCATTAAAAATTACAAGTACTATCAAAGACCCTGTTTTTTTTAACCGAATGGCATTTCTCAAGCAATACACCCAGAAAACAAAGGTTGCAATTGCTAAAGGATAATAAATATATAATACAAGGGCACCCCTAAAGAATACATTCATGATATTCTCATGTTTTTCAGGGTTTAGAAAAAAAAGAAAAAATGGGATAACGAGATACAATATTGTTAACACGTTTACTCCAAAAAGCAGGTTCCAAAAATTTTTCATATCATCTTATTTAGTTTATCGTTGTTCTTGGTTTTTATCATCTTTACTTTCTTCTTGTGTCTCTTTTATCTGAGTTGGAACATATCGGCCTTCTGCTCCGACAGTAATTTCAAGCCCTAATAATAGGAGATTGATTGATATCCCACCAGCTTCTATATTAAGCACTTCTTCTGTCTCTTGACCTTCTTCTGTCTTGGTCGTAATTTCTTTTACCAATAATCTTTGAACTTCTGAAATAGCTTCAGAAAAAGCAGGATGTTCGGTAATGCCATATTCTTCAACAAAGCTTCCACCCACAACGAAAGCACTTCCGCTAATATCGTAATTTTTATTTTTGGTTTCCCCCTTGGTGTCAACACTCCAACCTGTTTCCAGATTATGCTGAAGGTAAAACCTTCGACTGCCTTCTACTACTCCACCCTGTAGTTTGAAACCAAGAGATAAACCTGAAACGGTTACAGAACCACCTATCTGAGGCCCAAAAGAGCCTTTTACATCAATATAAAATTGTGTATTAGGCACCACCTTTCCGGGTCCGAGTCCCATGTAGTCAATAAATAGAATAGGATTATTTGCAGCATAAACATATGGCGACTGGAAATTATATTTTTCCGCCAAAGGGTCAACAGAATGAAACCTCCCCAACACCGCATCATACATCCTTGCCCCGTAATCCAACCAATCCAACCCCAGCTCATCCTGAAACATTTTGCCGTTGTTGAGGTATTCGTTGGCGGGGTGTTTGGATTCTTGTTTTGAGGTAGATGTAAGACCTTTAATATTCATTCCAAAGGGGTAATAACTGCTTACCTGATATACCACCAATGCATTATTTTTAATCCCAAACACCACACGGGTGTTGCCGAGGTGGTCTCGCAAGTGCGTTTCAGTGAAATAAACATTGGTTCCGTCCATAATTACCCTCCCTTCATCAAAATTAATCCATGCGGGGGCGTTGTTGATGAAGACAAAGTTAGAGATAAAATCGGTGCAGGTGGGAGATGCTCTAACTTCGGTTAGAATATCTTTTTGATGTAAATTTAACCATGAGATGTCAATAGAAAAGATGCTGGTGACCGAGTTTACACTTTTTCAATTTGTCAAATATACATCTATTAATTCAAACTGTAGATAAGCAACTCTTCTTAGAATTATCCTTAAAGAGGTTCCGGTAAAAAAGAATCCATAAAAGCCAAATTCCTTATCATGTGAAAAGTAAATCGGAAGTGTTTTATCCCCAATTTTACAATATCTGTTTGTCGAGGATAACAAGCATGAAAATTCCGATATTGTATCACCACTTAATTCTGCTCTTTCTAAAATATCTAAAAAGTAGTAATTGTCTTCAAATGTCATTTCTATTAAATAATTTACAGTTGAATCTCTCTCAATATACCTGTGAATTAATGAACGGACAGTGTCAGGGAAAGTGTATTCAATAGGTTTCCCATAGAATTGTTTATAATCTCCCCCTACTTTAGTGATTTTTGGAACTTCAAATTCCTGACTTATCACATTATGTGATACAAAAAGGAATAGACAAATTATTAATACAGTACGCATTGTTTTTTCTTATTTTGTTTTACCACCAGAGATTTCTAACATATTTCTCAATAAGTTAGTTCTATCAACATTAGGGCTTGTTGATCCGTCAGGATTAGCCCTGTTTAATTGTCTATTATTTCCATCAATAGCATGCACCGGAATGCCAAAAGATTTTGCCACATCACTATCCATTGGAGAAGTGCCAGGTAAAATCTCAGTTGTATTATAAGTATAACCTGAACTACCATCCTGATTAATGCCACTCTGGTCAGCATTATGGCCATGAACCTGGCCGACAACAACCTGTGAGGTTGTCATAGACTTATGAGTTGTAAAACTCTCGGTGCCACCATAAATTTGTTTTTCAAGATTATTTACACATGAATGCTTTGTATCACCTGTTTCTTTAGGATGAAGCTGAATTGATAACGTTGCATTTTCGGTATCCAGAACAGCATATCCTTTCCTTTCGACAGAGCCGGAGCCGGAATTCGTTTCAGAAGATATAGTATTTAACGTTTCATTAACGCTTGCATCTGATTGCACAGTGACTACTTCTGAATCACGCATGATTCTTTGTTCGGACATGGAATTAATTTGTGACGACGTATAATTCATTATTCTAATATCATTACCAGTTCCAACTGTTCTAACATATTTTCCAGCGAAGTTATAAATATCATCAACCCTCATCCCATCCGGATCAATAAACCTTATCGGGTTATTGTAGCAATACGCATAAGGGCTCCATCTTCGGGCAACTTCCGCCAGCGGATCCACCCCATGCCATCTCCCCAACACCGCATCATACATCCTCGCCCCATAATCCAACCAATCCAGCCCCAGCTCATCCTGGAACATTTTGCCGTTGTAGAGGTATTCGTTGGCGGGGTGTTTGGCTTCCTCAATGGTTACCTGGGTAGTAAGGCCTTTTATGTTCATGCCAAACGGGTAGTAGCTGCTTACCTGCTTAACCAGAAGAGAATTATTCTTATACCCAAACACAACACGGGTGTTGCCGAGATGGTCTCGCAGGTGTGTTTCCGTAAAGTGTACTGTGGTTCCATCCATAATTACACGTCCTTCGTCAAAATTAATCCATGCGGGAGCGTTGTTGATGATTACAAAGTTAGAGATAAAATCGGTGCGTTTGCTAATTATGTTTGCCTTAATAACATCCTGCCTTAATTTGGTGCCGTTGGCATCGTAAAGGTATGATATTTTATTGTTACCCGTAAAATTCACTTCACTTGGCAAGTTCAGAAAGTTGTATTTTATTTCAATAATTTCTTTATTAGCATCTTTTTTGAGGTTGCCGTTTGCATCGTAAAGATACTCATGCGTTGTGCCTTTTGAAAAATTGCCATTATCGAAGAAATCATAACCATTATCCTGCAAAATTGGATCATCATCTACAGCAAAAAGCTGATTTCCCGAGTAGTAATAAGTAAGATTGTCGATCAATCCCACATTCCAATTGCTATAACTGCCCCTGCGCTCAATACCTTTTATATTACCGTTGAGGTCGTAGCCTTTGATTTTCTCGTTAAAATTTGAGGATTGCTGCCAGTCGTTGGAAACATACACCTTATATACAGCATCTGTTAGCCTGGACAAAGGGTCGTAACTATATACATATGCTTTGCGGCCGGTTGTATTGGGCGTTGTTGTACCTGAGGCTTGCACAGTTTGCCATTCGGTGGCTGATATATTGCCACTGTACATAGCCTGATTGTTAAGCCCCTGAGTTGTGGTATTGTAATATAAGTTCATTCCAAACAAGTCGCCGGTATTGCTGACACTTGCCGGATTGTTAATACTGGTAAGCCAGCCACGAATGTTGTAGCCATAATCTATGGTTTGGAGGGCAGTACTGCCTTCTGATATTTTTTTCTGTTGCAATTGACCCAATGGGGTGTAGGTATTTTCAACCTTGTGTACAGCCATAACATCGCCTGCCTGATAATCACGTGAAGTTAGCCGCCCGAAGTTATCATAAGCAAAGGTGTATTTTTCAGTTATACTTTGTGAAATTCCATTTGCAATATATTTGTGTTTTATGGTGCTGGCATATGCCATATTTGTAATATTCTCAGGAGCAGATTTATAATAATTATTTGAAGTTATTGTATAGGTGCCCGAAATATGTCCTTTTTGCCTTGTTTGAATTACCCTACCACGTTTGTCGTAATAGGTAACAGAGGGATAAAGATTACCCTGTGCATTTACAAAAGATACGGTTGGCAAACCTTTTAGGTATTGATCATCGGGCTGAGGCAAGGCAAAGTTGGCATCAGCAGGATTAAAACTTAGCTCAGCATCATTGGCTATGGGACGTGGCGTATAGGTGCTGCCGGTTTTTACTATAACATTGTAGGTGTCGTAATAGTTGAGGGTTTGTATTGAATAAGGTACTACATAAGGGAAAGTATTGCCTGAGTAGTAGTTGGAATATGATTGAGGATATTGTAGAGGATGCAAAAGGTATTCCCAGCAATTCTCATTTGCATCGGCCAAAGCCTGCACCTGATCACGGGTTTGGGATGGATATTCGTTGGTAATTCCGGTAATAATTACCCTGCCCAATGCATCATATTTGGTATATTGCCATTCATAAGCTTTTGCTGAACCATTCATTTTGCGCATATTTCCATCCTGATACATAATGGGCATGTCCATTTTGTTATACACTGTGTATTCTGACTCTTTGCCGGGTAACTTCTTTTCAATCAGGCGTTTTCTGCTGTCGTATTTATAATAATATACATACTTGCGTGCAAGATCATGGGTAAAATAGAAACTGCCGGTAATTTGAGCACTACCCTCAGGTGATATTACAAAGCGGAGCAGGTTAAAATCATCGTAAACATAATAGGTGTCGGCATATTCATAAGCAGGGGCTTTGGAGCGTTTCAGCACCACGTTACCCAGCTTATCTTTAAATTCATAGGTGATTGCCCCATCTTCGGCAGTTGTTTTTACAACATATAATTCTGCTGTGGGGTAAATACCATTATGAACACATTGGTCGCCTACTGCTTTCCAGTTTATTGCTTTAAGCTCATTGGTGTTGGTATTGGTAAGGTATTCAAACGTGATATAATGACCGTCGGCATCTAATTGCCAGGGGCCACCCGGAGCACCTTGTTTTAATACTCTTTGCAGTGGTGATTTTTCATATTCAACAGGGGCTTTGCCATTGGGATCGCCATCAAAATTCTCTATATAAAAGTTTGATAACTCATTTTCAAAATCAGTTCTGAAATCTAAATTGGTAATTTTGTGAACATAAGGTTGATAATTTCTAATATCCAAACCCACTTCATTATAAACCTTAGGTGTAACCATTGCCATACCATCTGGCATATAATTCGGAACCATAGTTTGTGACAATCTTCCCAAACCATCGAAGTATTGAATTGTTCGTATGGCGTCAGAAACTGGTGTTGTTTCATTCACTTCAGTTGTAGATTTTATAGCCACTTTTACATCCCATGTCTGGATATAATTATGATTGGTTGACTGCGAAAATGCTGCAACAACCTGAGCCAACGCGAGCAAAAGCGATATGGTATATTTATTTGAAATGGTTTTCATAGAATGAATATTTTTTCGCGTGGCTATAATTTATTTACTACTTTACAGGATGTACCTGCCTCTGTGGTTATATAAAAGAGGTATGTACCCGGTGGCTGATTTTGCAGATTGTAGGTAAACTCAAAATTGTTTACCGGGATACCTGATTCAAGAACAAAACCTGTTTGTTTTGTAATGGTAATGTACTGCATTGGCTGTGTTTCCTCGCGTACTAATGTTACAATGCTGCTTGCCGGATTTGGAAAAGCTGTAATGCCATCATCATCCATTAAAATATCCACTTTCAGGCTATCGGCAACCGAAATACACTCGTTTTCAGCAGTTAAAATTAACCATATGCTTTGGTTGCTGATGTCGTTATTTGAGAAATAGTAGGTAGTTTCAAGGCCAGATGGCGGGCTGAAATAACCATCTCCACTGCCTGTCCACATCGGGCTTTGACCTGATTCCATCGCACCTGTTAAAACAATTGGTGAACCGGGTTGAACGATGGTATCGTTTCCGGCAAAAGCCAATGGAGGAGGAATTAACTCTACTTGCACAGTATCATATGCCATACATCCATATTCATTCATGGCCATAAGCATGTAATATCCAGATTGAGTCACTTCAAGCGGTGTATTCGTTGAACCATAGTGCAGCCACTTATATCCACTGCAGGCAAAATCAGGTTCAAGCATCATTGTTTCGCCCGGACAAAGGTAAAGAGCAGGGCCGGCATCAATGGTATATCCTGCACACATATCTTTGAACAATAAGGTAAAAATATCTTTTGAACCTGCCGATTCCATGATATAACTTATACTATCATATGCTGTAAGCAGCAGAGATTCAAAAAAGTTGCCCGAAGCTACCAGGGTATTGTCGGTGTTGATCAGCAACTCTGAAACAAAGTCTTCGGAAGTACCCGGAAGATTGAATGTAGCTTTCAGAATTCCGCGCTGATCATATTTGGCAATAAATGTGTTTCCAAAAAAGCTTTCCGGCTGAAGTTCTATCATCTCTCCATTCTCATCGGGAATTGCAAGTACGTGAGTAAAACTTCCCGAAACAAAGAAGTCGTTCTCGTTACCTTGAGCAATTGCCCATCCGTAATCATTTCCAATAGAGCCTGCTGTATTAACCCATTGCAGTTTTCCAGTACTGTCCCATACTGCTGCTATTATATCAAAACCACCCTTCCCTGAAAGGAGCGTATCGGACAGAATTGCCGACCCCTTAAAACTACCAGCTATGCCTATTTGATTTTGCCTGGTCAACACAACTGATTTCACTTCAACATCATCGGGACTTGATATTAATTCCAGTTGCTGAAGTGTGTAGTTGTGGTTAAACTTTGCAATAAATGCATCGCTGTTTCCCAATGAGACCAGGGTAGTATCGCCAATTACCAGAGTGTCTGAAAATGAACCCGCGATAACTACCGAGGAATCATTGCAACTTAAACCACCCAATACTGCATTGCCTTTTGTTTTAAAAAACACCGGATTTTGAACTTCAAGCCCGGGGTTGAGTTGACTAAGAAAAAAGCCATTTCCACCCTGTGATTGGCTATTGTTTAATTGAATGGTGTCTTTATAGACGCCAGCAAGAAAGATTTTTTCAGGATTACATCCGGCAATCTTTACATTTGAAATACAACTTTCAGGTGATGCAATTTGCGCTACATCTAGTATCTCGCCTTCAGGATTCATTATGGCAAGAAAACCACTGGTATGAGCCATTCCTGTAACCATAATACTATCGAGGTAAAGGGTGTCCTGAAAAATACCGGAAAGCAGAATATTATTGCCCAACAAAACCATGGAAGTAAATGTATCGAAGCCTTTGTTGTTAAATTCTTTCTGACTGTTTATATTGCCAAGACTGTCGGTAAAAGCTACCCAGGCATTTATATTGCTGGCAGCAAACAATCCCAAGGTATCACCGGGGATATCGCCCGAAATGCTGCCACAATACATATAATCGCCATTTTGCAGTCGGATAACACCATTTACAAAATCCCAGCCAGGGCCACCAAAATGCTCAGCTTTCAACATTGAAAGCTGTTGGCCATATACTTGGTTTAGTGGCACAATAAACAGGTGTATTATGAATAATAAGCCCGCGATTTTTTGTTTTATCATGGTTTTCATAGAATCTCTTTTCTTTATTGGCTGGTTGTGCGATAATGGTAATCATTCTTCTTCAGGATATTCCTTTCAAAGTCTTTTATATACTCAAGTCTTCCAAAAGGATCGTAGATGTAGTATATTGGTTGGTTGTTTTCATTGCTGATCGAAGTAACCCCAAACAAAGGTTCATGGGTGTAGGTGGTCATTTTTGCATCGGAAGGGTGAAAGCGGATATCATCGAAATAGACAGTACCTTTTTCGGAGCCTACATATACCTTTATCTTAAGATTTTCACCCTGCGAGAAATAGGGCTGTATTTTGTGCCTGGGTAATTCGACTTCGAGCTTATGCCACAGCCCGTCATCAAATTCGTTGCTCACCTTGACATGGCTGGCCCATTCGCCGTTTACTTCAATATGCAAATATGCCCCTATGCCTAATGCCCATACACTTGCTTTATAACCGCTGTGTTTTTCGGCGTTCTGGCCAACAGTAAATATCTGGAAAGGGCCACTTGCACCGGTAACCTCCATGGAGCTTTTTCCGGTGAAAACGTTAGCTGGTGTGGTTTCAAATTCATTTGGTCCATATTTTGTCCAACCGTTTAGTTCGTTGTTTTCGAAGGAGGTGTGGCCGGATTCGGAAAGGGTGGAGTTGGTGGTTGTAGCAATTGTATTATTATCTTTTAAACCCCAAATAACAGATTGCGCAATACCACTTTCATTAATGGTTCTCTGATTCAGGCGAAATAGATTACTGTAATTATTAAAGTCGATTTTTTTTGACCACCATTGCATATCAAAATCAAAAATGCCTGCAGAGTTAATACTTGAATGAAAGAAATTAGTATTGGATTTATTCTGTAAGGTATAAATCTTATCTTTAACTGAGGAGCCATTTTCTAATCTGAAAAGAGTAAGTTGCCCATCAATTAAAGATTGAACACCTGAGGTATTCTGGATCCATTTAGTGATCTCTACAGGAAAAATTTGATTCTTTTGAACCATATTTTCTATAGCGGCTGACATGTAATCACTATTTCCACCATGAAAATCTTTGGCATATTTGATTTTCGTAATATACTGTGAATCTGTCGTCTTCTTTGTTGATTGAGTCATTTGCCTATGCCCTAAAGTAGTATTATAGTCAAAGATTTCTTCTGATTCAACAACTTCATCACCCAAATAGTCACGATTCACTTTTTTAACCATTAAATAGTCCGCACTTGTGTACCTATAGACCATGATATCAAAGTAACTTGTTGGAAGAAGATTAGTATTAAATTCATCTGTAAATCTTCGCTGTCCAACTTTTATCCCATACAAATAATATGGATTGATGAGATCGTAATAAAATAAAGCTTCAGATTGTGGATCCCCTTCAAAATTCTTATTTATTATTTTTTTAGGCATACCTCTTTTCCAATCAGTATTAATGGATGGTGGAAACGGGAAATCATATTCCGTAATTGAGTAGTCATCGATATCAGTCGGATTATAAAAGAAATAAATGGTACTGCCTGAATTCGGAGAATCAATTTTTTCTTCAACAGATCTATAATTCACATAACTGCCTTTTGATAATTGTAAGTCATACCTGCTCCCCGATGAAATGGTAAAGTAATTACATTCAAAAATACAATTAGATATTCTTTTCGTATAATTCTGAAAAAATAAATATTGAGGCATGTTGTGCAAGATTCCTGAGGATGGCCAATTGTGTTGTTCTAAATTATAGGAATACTTTTTCGTTATTGAATTATGGTTCATGTCTGATAGGGATAGAGATTTGACACGGCAACCTCCTCCAAAACCCTCAATTGGGTGTGATAATAATAAATGAGTCATGTAACTGAAGGTTATTAATGCATCCCCAGAATTCCCAGCCACAGAAACCATGTAGTTTCCTGGGTATAGTAGTTTGCATATCTCGCCAGAGTTGAATTGTTGATAACCGCCTGGTCCCAAACAATTGAAACCTTGTATAGTTGAACCATCATTTAGGAGAATTATGTCAATCTGAGGTTCTTCTCCACCTGCCATTTCATCACAGGTAATCGTATAATTAAAAGTAACATATTGCGGTTTGGTAATACTAAAATAAAAAATCGTATCACCATTTCTACTTGAGAGAACAACATCATTATTAATTTCTTCATAAGGTTCAGTATTTCTTTCTCTGATTTGACAAAAACTATTTGACTCGTAGGAATAATTTAAAACTCCACCAGTTGGAAAAATAACTTCTTTTAGCATTCCTGTATATACCAGTGTTGTATTAGTTGCTCTATTTGCATTCCCATACTCATAAGCTGTTTCATTTATTGAATTATAGATTGTATGTTTCTGAACAATTCCAGGATTGTTTTTCCCGTTAAAATAGCCCCAATGGTCAATCGAACTTGAGTTTAGCTCAGGCAATATTTCGGGTTGAACATATGAAAATACAAATTGCTCAATTTCTTCTGAGGAAGGTGTGGATTTTACTAAATCAGAAAGAAAAAACCTGAAATCATTGTTATTAAGAGTCCCGTATTCCATATACGAAAACTTAAATTCATTTATTGGAGAAGACGGTTTGCTTTTTAAATAGACCTTGATATTGTCTATGGATTTGATATTGCCTCTAAGAATAGTATTAAAATCTACAAACATTAACTCCGTTTCAATTCTTTTTAATAAAAATGTTTGATGACTAACCAATCTTATATTACTTGTATAACCTTCCGCAGCTGGGCAATATGAACCACCGGCTGAACAATTTGCCTGACCAAGTATTTTTGTATAAACTTCATCATAATACTCTGTTTCTTCAATTCCACCATCTTCGTAGTGAAAGCGAATTGTATCGGACCCATTTGCAGAGACTATTGCCATTAAATACCATGTACTTTTTTGACCAATACTCTGCTCTTCGGTTTGGGTTGTTTCAATTGCGGTCTGATTGTTAAAAGAACCAAAATAGTAATTAGTTCCAAATATATCCTTTACAATCCATTGAATGGTTCCAGAAAGGTATCCATCGTATTTTAATATTAAATTGTCGGACTTTGGCACTTGTAAAATTTCTAACTCATCACTATTCATAGGGTTTAAAAAGAAAATACCAGAAAGTCCGTTTGCAGTGTGGTATTGATACTGGTCAGGCTGAAAATCTATTAAACCATTACTGGTAGCATAATAATCATCCAATGAAAAATCTCTTAAAGACCCATCATAATTAATGTGGCTTGGTCCTCTTTTATGATAGCCATTAGGGTCTTCGTCTGGCAATCCAATAATAGCTCTATTGACACTCCCACTAGCACCAAGCGACCATCCTATACCTACTATACCAGGCTTTTCATTAACTTTTACACCTGATGAAGAATAGTTTAATGATATTGGGAATGATAATTCTCTGGTTACAATAGTGTGAATAGGAATGTTTACATTTGGTCTTCCTGTAAAGTGGTCAATATAATTGGCGTTTGTAACATCCTGAAAAGACCATGAATTGCTCGAAGGAAGAGTAACATTCCAGATTTTATTGGATTCATCAGTCATCTCTTGTGCATTCAACTTGAACGTTAAAGAAGCAATCAGCAGGATAGTAAATTTAACTCTCGTAATAATTTGTGCTTTCATAGTGCGATTTGTTTATCTTTTATTTATGAGTCTCGGGTGTTGTACCTAAAAGTTCATTTTTTACAGCTAACGCATGCAATCAATAGCCTATCAAATAGATTTACCCAAAGTCCCCTTTATTGTAATTGCAAATAATTCATCGCTGTATTTCGGTAAGTATCAAGGATTAACATCATGATGAATATCGATTATATGTACATGGCGTTTAGCATTGCTTAGGGCTAAATGTAACCATGGTAGTATATCGATTTCCTTGCCATTTTTAATGATTCGTACTCCTTGGCAACTTCCTTTAGAATTAAGTAAAAGGGTATTTCAAAAATACGTTTCAATCTACCTCTGCAAAGATAATTTACAATTATCATTAAATAATATCCCTTTTCTGCATATTATATGAGAATTCATCATATTATATGTCAGCCAAAGCAATTCCTCCTTTCAATTGCTCATTTATGTGAATTTAAGTCCTTTATTTGCTACGCTTTTTCAGGCTGGACTAAATCATTTACCCCATAACCAGCAAAAAACCAACAATTGGACTATAAGTATAAACCATCGCCAAAGCACAACCACTATGAATTAATCAACAACGTAATCATGAATTATTGATTTGTTAAAATTATTTTCATTTAAGCAAAATCCAATAGTCAATTTTGCTATTTTTGCAATAATTGAAAGTATCCTGTTCTTATAAGTAGCTATATTATGCAAATAGGAAAAAAAATACGAAAAGTGAGAGAATTACGCAATTTCACTCAAGATTTTATGGCAAAAGGTCTGGGAATTACTCAGGAAGCTTACAGTCGACTAGAATCTGGACAAACAAGAATTGATGTAAACAGGATGGAAAAAATAGCAAATATTCTTGATATTGATCCAATATCTCTAATGAACTTTGACGTAAGTTTCTTTTTTAACAATCGCAACCAGAATCAGGCTGGAAAAATTGTGAACAATCATCACAGTTTAGCTAACGAAGAACGAAAAATTTATTTGGATCGAATTGCCAATCTTGAAAAGGAAATTGAAGATTACAGGAATAATCCGACCTAGCACTTAAAAAAATGCATGAACTCACAATTTGACTTACAAAGAATTACTCCTAACTATTCCACATCCCCATCGCCTTCCTTTTCTGCTCATCCTGCACCTTGGCATAAATCTGGGTGGTTTCAATTTTGGCATGTCCCAGCATTTTGCTTACGACAGCAATATCACCACTTAAACCGAGGGTAATCGTCGCGAAAGTATGTCGGGCACAATGAAAAGAAATCGGTTTGTTAATGCCGGCAAGTTTCATGATACTTTTCAAATGACGATTGGTAACCTGGTTGCAATAAGCATTAAAAACAGGAACCTGAGGTAATGCTTTTTCAGGGATTAGTTTTTTAGCCTGATCAATAAGAGGGATATTGACCTTTCTGCTTGTTTTGAACATTTCCTTTTCAACATAACTATGTTCTCCAAGGAAGATGTGGTTATGCTTCAGTTCCTTAATATCTGAATACCTCAGCCCTGTATAACAAGCAAATAAAAAATATCGCAGCGTCTTTTTTAGTTCTTTTGTCAGGAATCCGCTATATATCTTTTCCAATTTGTGCAATTCTTCACGCGTCAGATATTGCATTTTGCCTTCTTTTCTTTCAACTCTGACTTTAAGAAAGGGATTTGCCTGAATAATTCCTTGTTCAATTGCCCGATGTATAAAAACCTTCAGAGTCCTGAATGCTTTGTGAACAGTATTAGGATTATTCCCTATGCCTATTAGGTGGGATTCATATTCTCGCCAGAAAAATGGATTAAGCTGCACAAAAGGCAGTTTAGACCGGAAAAATTTCAATTTTGATACCTGCACCTTGTAGTTGGCAATGGTTCCTTTTTCGTACTTACTGCAGTTATTCTTAATATCGTGCTCCATAAATGCTATGAAATCGGCTTGATCGTAAACATCTCCCCGTAACATTCTTTCAAACGCATCGAGGTCAATAGTTCTCTTTTCTATGTTGGCAATGGCTGTAAATTCCTTTGCCCTGCCAAGAAAGAGATCAATAGAGTCCTGAATATCAGTGTAGTTGTTGCAATTTGCCGAAACCTTTTGAGTTTTGGAATTCCAATGTTTTGTAAGGATTGCTTTGCCGGTGGTAAAATATTTTTTTACACCGTTGATGTTCGCATATAGATACAACGAACTGGTACCGTCTTTTCTGATTGTTTCGGTACGCTGAATGATTCTGAAGTGAGAAGTGTTCATGAGCAATTTGTCTTTAAAATTTTTGTGTAGAAATTTTGTAGAAAAAATTGCCGTAAACATTGAAAAGAACGTATTTCAAAGCGTAAGCCAAACGCCTTGAAATCAGGGCTAAAGTTCAGGAAATGAAGTTATTTCCTTCATTTCCTGACTGTTACCTGTGGGCCCACCTGGACTTGAACCAGGGACCACCTGATTATGAGTCAGGTGCTCTAACCAACTGAGCTATAGGCCCTTGTAGCAATTTGGCTACAAGCTTATTTTCATAAGGGATTGCAAATGTACAAAATAATTTAAAAGTGCAAGCATGACGGGAATTTTTTAGCAGGGGAGTAGAGCTATCTTGTAGGTTTTTTTACGGGAAAGGGAAGCATTCGTGTATCAATGAAAAGCTCTTTTTATCTTAACCCGATAATTGTGGAGTCAATTCTATGGTTCGCTTTTATCCACAGGTAGCCCAGAACTATTTCTATCGCTCCGATTACAAAATATACAGGTTGGAGAAAATGATACATCTGAATCGATAAAACCTGCACGGTAATCCAGACAATAAGTGAAGCACCCAGGCCGATTCCAATCAAACCAGTGTATTTCCCTTTGAAAAAGGATACAATTGCTCCTGCCAGGTTGAATAGGCCATTGACTGTAAAAAGGAAAAGTCCCGGAATAAAAAAATCGGAAAATGGAGACCCTTCAAGAAATCCGGGATTCATGCCAAGCCCGCTGCCGTTGGGTTCAACAATCATTGAGTAGCCGGCCGGCAAAGCGCCGAGGGCAACAAACAATTGAATGATGCCCAGAATGATGTAAATGTGTTTTTTCATCAGTCGGTATTTTTAATTGTAATGATTGATTTGACGTCAACATTGCCCTTAATCATAGCCCATACCGGACAAATGGATTGTTCTGACAGGGTCAAAGCTTTCTGCACATCGGCTTCGGTAACATCGTTGGAGGTGATGATATATTCTGCTGTAATTTCTGAGAAGGAGGTCGGATGTTCTGTTCTTCGAATTCCACGGACGTTCATATCGAAAACCTCAATATTTTTCTTCATCCTGCGGAGAATAGTAAGAACCGACCCTGCAACGCAGGCACCGAAACTGATAAGGAAAAGTTGCAGTGGCATATAGCCCATCCCATCGCCATATGGCGGAATGTAATCGGTGTCAATAGGTTCGAAATTTCCGGCCTGGCCGATGATGTGCAACTTGCTGTTTACCAGGCTGAGTGAAGCTTCTAAGGGCAATACAGCAACCGGTTGTGTTGAGTTTTTTGCTTCCATTTCTGATGTGATTATACAAAGGTAAATTGAGAATATGATATTTTCAAGGCAAGTGCAAATATATTTCAGGAGAAGGGCTGAGTGGAAATAAATTGGTGTGAAGCAAACATTCTTGCTGGTTGAAAGGTGATATTGAAACGGTAAACCGGAAGGTTTTAATTTCGTGGCCGCAGAAAATGATATCCCAGGTGGAATTCTAAAAATTCGGCAAGTATAAAGTTGATTGATCGGACGTTAACACCCATAGAGATATGATCTGTAAAATGGTATTTTACACCCACTCTCTGATAAAACTGCTTGTAATTTCCATATTTTTTGTGGCGCAGGTAATTGCCAACTCCACCATGCAGTGAAAGGCGGCTTATCTCAAATTCAATCTGATAAAATGCCCCGACAGTCAGATTATCCCAGCCTATTGGTCCCGGGGATCCATCTTCGCGGGCAGTCAGACTCCACCAGAAATTAAAATCAAGTGCGGGTCCTGATTTAAAAGCATTGGTATGCTGCATTAGGTAAAAAGCGCTCAATCCGCCCACTGCAAAGTAATTGGTGTCAAGCTCATGTTCTACCATCTGGTGATCGCCATATCCGAGCATCAGGTAAAGTTCATTATTTCGGGGGAGCCTGCCGGGTTTAGGTGCATCTCTTGTGTCTGGATTGCCCCGAAGGTGATATTTCAGTTCCACAGTGGGAGAAAGCAAATTCAGACCACGGTTCGGTCGTTCGAAACCACCATTCGAAAAATGAGAAAAACTAAGGCCTGCTCCAAGATCGAAATGTTTTGATATTGGATAGAAAGCGTTGAACCCGACATCAAGGTGCACGGTCATTCCTCCTCCTATGGCTATGTTTTTGGGATTGTGAATCGAATCGTACTTATTCCAGTTCCATGCCAGGCCAAACTGAAACTCTGAATAAACTTCAAGCTTCCTCCAGCGCTTTACCGGCACACCCAAAACACCGTAAATCGAGTTCGGATGGCCCAGCTCCTGAGTGAAAAAACCGGCTTTGTTGTATCCTATCCCGTAATAGGGAATATGATACACGCGCTGCCATTCGGTGTACCCGGGATTTTGCCATAGCAGCTTTACTGAAATTGAACTATGGAATTCAAGCGGCTTTCCGGTGAGGTTGTCGCCCTTCACAAACGGGTTGGTAGGGAGGATTTTCCCATGGGTATAAGCCATACTTAGCGAAGGAAAATCTCTGGTTTTCGCTTTGGCAGAATCACTTTGCGAATACCCTGCAGCAGGAAGAAATATCAGTAAAAATGAAATGATCAGAATCTTTGTCAGAGATTGAACCATCATTTGTCAGGTTTGGAATTTCAGTATAAATGTGTTTGGATTATTAACTTGGCAGATGTGAAATTATTGCTTTTGCACAGAAACAAAAGTAAGCTGCAACCTTTTACAGCATCTGGCTTGTAAGGATTTACAAAATTATAGTGTCCTGATCATTTCATATTGCTTCCCTTTGAGCGCAAGCCCATGTGATGCAAAAAAGGGTCCGATGGACTTGCAGTTGGTGTCGGTGTTGATGGCTTTGATGTTATTGTGTTGATTGAGGGTTAACATTTCGGCGAATAAAACCGTCCCAACGCCCTTTCGTCTGCATTCCGGAAGAACCGCAAGTTGTGTTATATCTCCCGAGGCAGGTTCAAAGATTCCATAACCAATAAGCAGATTCCCTGAGAAAACCCCTGAAATCACAAATGCTTCCGGACTCCGGCCAATGGCTTCAAAACTGTTTTGCCAGGAAGAATGAAAATCACACATGGAATCTGTGTTGTTTAATTCCGAAAGGGTTATTTTTCGAAGGCTATATCCTTCGGGCAGCGATTTTTCTTTGATGGATAGGGCAGAAGCTTCGGACACAAAATAGTTGAATTCGCGGCTGACCTCAAATTTCAGTTTCCGGTAAACCGATATAGCTGCTTCGTTATGTTGAAGTACTTCAAGCAGATATTGCCTGATGCCGGCATCAACAAGAGAGGGAATTGAAGCTTCAAAAACTTTTGATGCAAGTCCCTGGCCGCGATATTCCTTCAGCGTTCCGGTTCCGGTGTCGTATGCCGTGAACAGGTTATTGAATGTACCAATGCCATTGCAGGTAAAACTCACAAGTTTTCCGTGGTCGAAAGCGCCAAACGACAGTTCAGGGTTAAATCCCCGGCGGCGAAGCATTCTTTCATGCTCATTTTTGTCTAATGTAATTTCATAATCCCTGAATGCTTCGGCGAAAGCAGTAAAGAGATCAAGGTTGTTAACCTGAGCAAGATTTCTGATTTCAATCATCTTAACAGACTATTATTCAGTATTTTAATTTCTTCGGATGGCATACACCAATTCATCCAGCAACTCACCGTTTTTCATCAGGATTTTATCGAAGCGAGCTTCAAGACGGAATCCGGCTTTTTCGAGAATACGTTGCGAAGCCGGGTTGTTTCCAAAAGGCCGGGCAAAGATCCGGGTTACTTGAAAAGTTTGGAAGCAGTACTCAACAGTCCGGCGGATGGCTTCGGTAACAATGCCTCGACCCCAGAACTCCTCTGACAGCCAGTAGCCCATTTCGGCATTCATGCAGTGAATATCATCCTGAGGAAACACCCCGATGGCGCCAACAGCCTCCCCTTCAACAACAATCGCAAATATCCTGACCGGGTTGTGCGACATGCAAGTTTCCAGAAATCGCTCTCCGTCAGTTTTTGTATAAGGATGCGGGAACTGGTTGGTGAGGAATTTAGCGACATTGATATTGTTGGCATGTTTCACCAGACTGTCAAGGTCTGAAGTCTGCCATTTTCTAAGCTCAAAATTCGTCATATTCATGATGTTCTGTTAATAACGAAATTGCCGCGCCTCCTGATGCATTTCAAGAAATTTCTGCCTTAAAACAAGAGGTCGTCTCAAAAGTCTAATCAGGCTTCGACTCCGCTCAGCCTGACATTGTCATATTGAGCGGAGTCGAAATATGAACAATCCACAAATTGACTTTAAAGACAGCCTCTTGTTTCTGATTATTTCTTCACCATCTTCACGGTAGCAAGCACTCTGTCGCCCTGCATCAATTTGCAAAGGTATAATCCTGAAGTCAGCTTTGAAGTGACAATGTTCTGTTTGCCGCTTATGCCATTTAGCGATTGGCTCAAAACTTCTTTGCCGGTAATATCGGTAATTACCAAATGAGCGCCGGGTGCTGCAAGGCGATATTCAAATTCAGCAACATCAATAGCCGGGTTTGGCCAGGGGCCATTGAGCGATGAAGCTGCAAGTGCCGGTTTATTCTCACTGTTGGTGGTTATGTCAATCATGGTAACGGTAAGGTCATCGAAGAAGAATCCATCGGCAATGGTTCCGGCGTCGCTGCGGAGGTTGAACCTGAGCTTTACCTGTTCACCGGCCCAGGGGGAGAGGTCAATTTCTTCGCGCACCCATGAGTTTTGAATTCCATCATAAACCGGCTGACCGGGAGCCTGATAATTGGTGCCCGGTTTTGTGTATTTGCCCGACAACGGGGTCCATGATGTGCCGTTGTTTGTTGAAATCCGCACCTGAACATAATCATAACCGGCTTCAATGCGCCAGCGGGCGTAGAAATTAAGCACAACCACCGATGCATTGGTAAGGTCGATATTGCTGCTTAGTGTAAATGAAGTATTGGCGTTATTTGCATAATTCCCGAAAGGGGTGTCAGCTATTGAATAAGGTGCAGAATAAGGAAATGCATTATAAAGCCCCCATTGACCGGTCCATTTTTCCAGATCGGGGAAGTCGTCGGAGAAAGCAACAACCGGCACTCCATAGTATCTTACGATGGTATCGCGGGTAATGTAAAGCCCGTTGTCGAGAATGAGAACATAAGTCAGTGTGTCGCCGTTTGATACTTTATCGGTAAGCTCAAATGAAATGGAGTCAGTTTTTGATTGCAGAACAGCAAGGTTAGTGATTTCCAGAGGTGCACCTACCGACAGAAACTCATCGCCGATAGGCTCCACCGAAACTGTATAGGTTGCCGGTGTTTGTCCGAAGCGTTTGAGGTTAAATTTTATATGTGATGACTTTTCAGGAATAATCATTGGCGTGGCATCGGCTATTTCGGCATAAGGCCCTGCGAATTTCGCGGCAAGCAGACTTTGAAGCATGTTTTCCTGACAAAGCGGAATAATGCGGGAAACTACAGGCCAGAAACCATCACCCGAACTTCCGACTTCAGGCGTATAAGAAAGAATTTTGTTTTTGGTGGTTTGCTCACCGTACATCCAGTCATCGGAGCCACCATTGGAAGGATAAATGGTTGTGCTGCCAGGTCCGTAGGTATAACCATTGTCGGCCGTCATCCTTACCGAGTATTCATAAAACACATTGTCATCAGGGCAAGTTTGCGGGATGTAACCCCATGGGTACAGAAGCAAGTTGCTGTAGGAGTGATAGTTAAGTGCAATTTTAAAATCATTGGCTTCGCAGACTTCTTTTAAAATCTGAGTTTCCTTCTCTGAGAAAGCTGAAGGACCTCGGTAGGTAAGGTCGCTGGGATAGGGTGAAGACCCTGAATCATCGTATCCCCACGCAAAGCCGAAGTTCCGGTTAAGATCAACGCCATAATACCCGAAATTGAGGCTTCTGTTTTTTCGCCACATACCACCACCATTGGGATTGGTGTTGATATTGTGTTGATAACCATCGGGATTGACGATGGGTATAAAAAACATTTCGGTATTGTCAATCAACGATTGAATTTCCGGGTCGGTATCATAGCGCTCGAGAATGTAGTACATGTAGAAAAGCAGGTGTTGCATTCCAATGGGTTCGCGGGCATGAATCATGCCGGTGTAGAGTACCTGAGGTTCCGGTTCGCTGTCGTAAGGATTGTCGGAAATTTTAACATAATAAACAGGCCTGCCTCCATCTGTGGTCATGGTTGAAGCGGGAGCTTTCACCGTAATCAGGTTGGGGTAAAGCGATGCCATATTATCCAGATGTGCATAACATTCCTCCAAAGTGCTGTATCCTCCGCAGCTACCCAGTTCAAAACCATAGGGAACCGGATAATCTGACGGTGCTCTCATGGCCTGCTGCATGACCTCCGGTAAATTATACCCCTCGTTTCTTGCTATGTAATAAGCGGAAAGATCTTCAATTTCTACAGTATATGAAATATCCAGATTTTGCAGTTTCCTGAAATCGCTTTCGCTGATGGCAGTTGTAAATGTGTTGTCTTTTTTATTCAGGTAGCCTGCATCTGCCGGAATTCCTGCTTTTGCCAGTGTGGCAATGGTTTCAGAGGAAACATCAATAATTACCTGACGGTATTTTTCACTTTGTGCGAAAGTTAGCGTGCAAGTAAACAGCAGCAGTAAAAGAAAGGAGAAACGCTTCATGATTGAGATGGGTTAGAATGGGTTTGATGTATGCAAACGTACTAAATTTATTGTTGGGGATGAATGATTTAACCGTTTTTATTATGAAAATGAAATAAAAAATCAGACATATCCCATGCATTTGATGAATACAATCTGAAGTTTAACAAACAACTTATCCACTTACCTTTGCCTCTATGATTCAACAGCCGGTTTCCATTTACTTCGCCCCTTTTCAGGGAATAACAACCAAGCCTTTCAGAGCATTGTATGCCGGACACTTTCAGGGGGTTGACAAGTTGTACACCCCTTATTTCTCAAACTTTGCAGTTGGATGCACGCTGCCTCCGTTGAAACAGAAGGCGTTGAAAGATCAGTATGAGAATGGAATCGAAGTGGTGCCACAGGTGCTGAGTAAAAGTGCGGAGGAGATTATTTCCTTCGCCCATAATTGCGAAGAATTTGGATTTAAAGAACTTAACCTGAATCTTGGATGCCCGTATCCTCAGGTAACCCGGAAGCTGAGAGGTGCCGGTATGTTGCCTTTCCCTGATATGGTTGACGGAATCCTTGAAAAGGTGATGAAAGACATTAAAATCAACTTTTCGGTGAAGTGCAGGCTGGGGAATCTTTCGGCCCGGGAAATGGATGCCCTGATTCCGGTTTTCAACCGCTATCCCATCAATGAACTTACCATTCATGCCCGCATTGGCAAGCAGCTTTATTCCGGCAAACCCGATTTTGATTCTTTTGCTGGTGCAGTCTCGCAATTGAAAATGCCGGTGGTTTACAATGGCGATATTTTTGCCAATAGTGATTTTGAACAGTTTAAAAGCCGTTTCCCGGAAATCAACCTGCTGATGATTGGCCGTGGCATTCTTAATGATCCTTTTCTTCCTGCCCGGATTAAGGGCTTTGAGATGCCGTTGAATCCTGAAAAAACCATCAGGACATTTATTGATGACTTATATATAGCTTACCGTAAAGAACGCGACGACAACCCTTCGGTGCTGAATGCCATGAAGGAATACTGGGCATATCTTATGTATTCCTTCAATGAACCGATTAATGTCTTCCGCAAAGTCCGAAAAGCAAAAACATTTAATGATTATGAGAACGGAGTTGAGGAAATATTTAGCTCACAGGAGTTAAAAACCTGGTAAATCTATATAAAAAACATCACCCTATCTTCACCGAAGTCATGCTTATTGACCCCATAATGGTTTTGGTGTTGAAGAAAGAAATCTCCTCATTTTTACCTTGCAAACCAAGGGTATAAAGCAATGGCAGGTAATGCTCCGGTGTGGGGATGGATTGCTCAAATGCCCGCCCGGCTTTTTTATAGTCAATCAGTGCCTGATGGTTGCCATCTGAAATCCACTGCCGCATTTTTGCGTCGGTTTCTATGGCCCAGTCAAAACCAGTATCGGGTTTCTTCCAGTCGATGATGCGCAGGTTGTGCACCATATTTCCGCTGCCGATAATCAGCACTCCTTTGTTGCGAAGTGCCGCCAATTCAGCGGCCAGCTCATAATGGTACTGTGGAGGTTTGCTGTAATCCAGACTAAGCTGTATCACCGGAATATCAGCATTCGGGTAAAGATGTTTGATAACACTCCAGGCGCCATGGTCGAGTCCCCAGGTTTCGTCGAGTCCGACTTCGGTGGTTTTCAGCAAAAGTTTGGTTTCCATGGCAAGTTCCGGGCTTCCGGGTGCCGGATACTGAACATCGAATAATGCCTGCGGGAAACCACCAAAATCGTGAATGGTACGGGGTTTTTCGACGGCAGTGACAAAAGTTCCCTTTGTTTCCCAATGCGCTGAAATACAAACTATTGCCGAAGGTGTTGGAATACTCTTCCCGACTTGTTGCCACCCCCGCGAAAACTCATTCAGTTCAATGGCATTCATCGGGCTGCCATGTCCGAGAAATAGCACCGGCATGGTTGCGGTGTTTCCTGATCCGGTAAATAGTTTATGGAGTGAATTCAGTTTCATTGCGAATGCGCTGATTGGCAAGGCCATTGCCGAAACAACAAATTTTCTTCGGTTCATGCCTGTATTTATAGGAGGTTAAATTGTCATAGGTACTTCCATAAGCAGAATTTCGGCATCTGCTGATCCGGATACGAGGCTGATGCTGTCTGAATCCCAGATTCCTAGCCCGTCGCGTTCCGCAAGTTGGGTTCCGTCGATGGTGAAATTTCCTTTCAGGATAAAGGCATACATACCGTTCCCTTTCTTTTTCAGGGAGTAGTTAATTGAAATATTTTCCTCAAACTTACCCAGATGAAACCATGCATGCTGATGAATCCAAACGCCTTCATCCTCAGGGTTGGGCGAAAGAATCTGTTGCAGTTTATTGTGTCGGTCTTCTTCCTTCAAAGTCAGCTGATCATAACGGGGTTCAACATTCTGTTTATTCGGGAATACCCAGATTTGCAGGAATTTTACTGGCTCATCCTCACTTTTGTTGTATTCGCTGTGCGTAATGCCGCTTCCGGCACTCATAACCTGAATATCGCCTTTGCGTATGATGGCAATATTGCCCATGCTGTCCTTGTGTTCAAGTGCGCCTTCAAGCGGAATGGAGATTATTTCCATATTGTCGTGCGCATGGGTGCCAAAACCTTTTCCGGCTTGCACAAAATCATCGTTCAAAACCCTGAGCACACCAAAATTCATACGATCGGGATTGTGATAATTTGCAAAGCTGAATGTGTGCCTGCTGATGAGCCAGCCATGATTGGCCAGGCCTCTTGTACCAGCTCTATGAAGCACCTTGTTATTCATGATTTCTCCTTTGTTGTTTGGTAAATGATTGAATCCGACAGGTTCAATCCGGCTGTTTTTGATATTCTCCTGTAAAACCATTCCTCCGGAAAGTTTCGCTGATACCAGCAATCCTGCTCCGAGGAAGGCTTTACGTAAGAATTCATGTCTGTCCATGATTTTCAGTTGAATTTATTTCACGGGATCAGGCTTGCAATACAAATTGAACTTCGGCGTTGATTTTTACTTCTTCGCCAACCAACACACCACCGGTTTCGAGGGCTGTATTCCAGTTAAGGCCAAAATCTTTGCGGTTGATTTTTCCGTTCACGCTGAAACCTGCTTTTCGGTTTCCCCAGGGATCAGTCATTAATCCGCCGAATTCCACATCAAGAGATACTTTTTTTGTGATTCCTTTGATGGTAAGTCCGCCGGTCATGACAAAAGTATCTTCGTCAACTTTCTCAACTTTATCGGAGTTGAATGTAATTTCCGGAAATTTTTCAACATCGAAAAAATCAGGGCTTCTCAGGTGATTATCGCGATCTACTGAGCCTGTGTCAATCGATTTAGGATAAAGAACAAAATTTACCAGCGCAGTCGCAAAGTTGAATTCCTGAGTTTTTACGGATGCCTTATACATACTGAAGGAACCATTTACACTTGAGATCATCAGGTGTTTTACTTTAAAAGCTACAACGGAATGAGCAGGGTCGATAACCCAGTTTTTTTGTGTTGACATAATGTTTTGGTTTTAAGTGGATTTTTGATGATGCAAAATTACAGCACAACCCGGGGAGGTTGGTAACACTTTCAGGAAGAGGTGTGGTACAATCAGGAAACCATAGCAAATGATTTTTCGCGGAATTCTGATGGTGTTACTCCGGTTTTTTTGCGAAAGACCCTTGTAAAATATGACTTTTCGTTGTATCCTAGCTCAAAACCAATTTCAGAAACTGACTTATCGGTATTCAGTAAAAGTCGCCGGGCTTCAATAAGTTTGCGGGTTTCGATGATTTCTGTGGCGCTTTTCCCAAATGCTGCCCTGGTAATCAGGCTTAAGTTACGGGCCGACATATTGAGCTTTTCAGCATAAAAATCTGCACCTTCAGGTCGCCTGAAATTGTTTTCCAGAATCCGGAGAAAATTGTTGAAGGTTTCAAGCTTCGGGTTGATTGAGGTCTTTGTATCCAGATAATCGCGCTTGCTGTCGGTTTCGAGTTTTGCCAGAACCGCGCTGAGCAGGTGGCGCATAACGGTATAATCAGGATTAACTTCTGAACTTTCTTTTAACAGAATTTCGCAAAGTGAATGAAGCGTGGTGCTGCAATAATCACTGCTAAGGGGATATTGAACTTTTTCCAGAAAGCCCGAATAGAAGTTAAACCTGCTTTGCGGAATAAAATCGCTTTTGTAGCGGATCAGCCAGCCCTGTGTTTGTTCGTCGGGCAGAAATGAGTGGACTTTGCCCTGAGCCACATAAACAATTACCGGTGACCGGAGTGTTTCGGCACTGAAATCAACCGAATGCACCGGGTTGCCATGCGTAACAATCCACAACTCTTCATGATCATGGCGATGCGTTTCCACTGGATTGAGCGCCAATGGCTCCAGTATTTCGCAGGTTAGTGGTGTGATGGAAATGGGATCGGTCATTCTCCGGTGCTATTGTAAAGAAGATATAACCATTGAAAATGGTATTTGTTGCTGGTTGACTTTCCCTCAAAAGCCTTTAACCCCTATGAATCCTCAAAAGTCCTCAACAG
>DHVX01000058.1 GCA_002412885.1 Bacteroidales bacterium UBA5197 | reverse complement strand
GGTTTGAAGAAAACCTGGTAGGTCCATGTTAAACCTGATAAGTCCATTCAATGCCGGTAAATCAAAAATTCATTGTTATTCAAATTGGGTTGTCCCATCAGTACTTCAGCGCCTTGAGGCAAATCAATGATCAAACCATCACCAAAGTTGATAATCACAGAAATTCTTTCGTTTTTAAATGTCCGTGTAAAACGGATTTGTTCACCACTTTTCTCCAGCTTTTCATAGCTGCCGTACTGAAGAGCTTTTTCGCTGTTCCTCAGGTTTATCAAGGCTTTGTATGTGTTCAGAATGGAATTCTCCTGATTCATGGATTGTTGCAGATTTACTTTCTGGTAATCCGGGTGAACCTTTATCCAGGGCTTACCTGTGGAAAATCCGGCATTCATTCCATCATCCCAATGCATGGGACTGCGCGATTTGTCACGGTTGTGTTTGTTGCCTTCAATCAAAGCTTCGTCAGGATTTTCGCCTTCCTGCAATGCCAGCTTATAATGTGTCCTTCCCTGAATGTCAACAATTTCATCAAACGATTTAGCATGTATGTTCTGCATCCCGATTTCTTCGCCATAGTAAATAAACGGAACGCCTCTGGCCGTCAATATCAGCGCAGCCAGCGCTTTTGCCCTTGCGGGATCGCCACCGGCCAGCCGATCCATCAACCGCGGCATATCATGGCTTCCGAAAAACAGCGTAGGATAATCAGATAAACTGCTTTCCATCTGCTTAAGCTCATTAAAAATTCTGTCAAGTGAAAACTCAGGAATACTTCCAAAGTTAAAGTTGAAAACAACATCCATCATTTCAGATGACTGATATTGCCGAAGCACATCAAGTTTATCACTTCCAATTTCGCCAACTACAAACCTGTTGTCGTATTCATCGATGGTGGCTTTGATGGTGCGCATGGCATCTTTCACGCCCGGTTGATCAATGTCATAAATGTGCTGTTGACTGCCATCCTTCATGGGATTATCGCTGAGAATTCCATCGGTGGTCAGAAAGTTAATCACATCCATACGGAAACCATCAACGCCAAGCTCAAGCCAGTAGCGCAATACGTTTTGAATTTCTTCGACCACACGTGGATTCGACCAGTTAAGATCGGCCATACGGAAATCGAACTTGTGATAATAATACTGAGCCGTCAGACTGTCGTACTCCCATGCATTTCCGCCAAAAAATGATTCCCAGTTGTTGGGCTGGTCGCGCCAGATATAATAATCCCGGTAAGGATTATCAAGCGATTTTCTTGATTCCTGAAACCACCGGCTGTCAGTAGAAGTGTGATTCACCACCATATCGATGATGACTTTTATGCCCCTGCGGTGGGCTTCGTTCATAAAGTTTCTGAATTCGGCAAGATTGCCGTAAACAGAATCTATCTCATAGTAATCGGCAACATCATAGCCATTGTCAACCTTTGGCGATTTTAAAAAAGGTGTAAGCCAAATGCCTTTGATTCCAATCGACTGAAGATAATCCAACCGCGAAGTCATACCGGCAAAATCGCTGATTCCATTGCCATCACTATCCTGAAAAGAGGGCATATAGATCTGGTAAAATACGGTTTCTTTCCACCATAGTTCCCGGGCGTTTGCAGGAGCAATCTGCGCTGCAGAAGAGAATCCAGAAAGGAGAAAACAGAAAAACAGTAACTTTTTAATCATAACTTTTTTGTTACAATAATGAGGAGAACTTCCCTCTCAAAAATAAGGAATGCCCAACCAGCCAAATTAAGGACCGGTTGGGCAATTCCTTCACACACATTGATAATTAACCAACCAACCAATTAAGGTTTCTCATCATTGTAAAGTTTGGCAACCTGGCCATCGGCAAGGGCAATATTGTAGATTTTTAACTCATCTATTGCGCCTTTGAAATATCCGAGGTTGTCTGCATTGGTCCATTCCATGAAGTTAGCGGCCAGTTCGGCATCGGTAGCTACACCACCAATAATAAACGGCTGAGGATCAGGATTGGTAAGCGTTTGAGTAAGCGGGCCTATACCTTTGTCTGACTCTGTCCATGTTTTGGTAAGGGTTCCATCTACGTAGAATTTCAGTTCTTTGGTTGTACCATTTACTGAAACTACAAGGTGTGTCCACTGATTAACTTTTACAGAAGCATCCAGTTCATTATCGGCATCGACAATACCACCATCCACTTTTTTGTAGGTAAAGAATGGTTTTCCACCACCCTGGGTCTGCAATTTGTAGCCTGTCCAGTAGTTTTGTGAAACAATGTAATTGTGCTCATAAATCTCACTTGGTTTTACCCATACTGAAATGGTGAGGTTTGCAGGTAAAAACGCTGTTGTATAAGGAACTTCAAGATGTGCTCCTTTGTTCAGATAAACAGCTTTTCCTTTTATACCATCTACCCAGCTTGGCATCATTGCCTCTCCGCCAAGAATAACAGTATTACCTCTGAAGAAAGTGGCTACATGCTTTACATTTGAAAACGCTGTTGCAGTAGTTCCGGTTCCTTCATCGAAGTTCCATCCTGCGGTCAGGTAGAGACTTTCATCAATAAATCCATAAGCCTGTGCATTAAATGTATTCATGGCTTCGGTTAACTGGGTTATCAGGTTGTTAATCTGTACCTGTGTAAGTTTGTCTGCTGATGCAGTTTTTACGGTTTGTAAAGTAGCTTTGAAAGCATCAATAGCCGATTGAGGATAATCGGCGGAAGTTGCGCCGGCAGCAAGAGCGTCAGCCTGAGCTATCAGTGCATTGAGTTCGGTTTTGTTGCCTTCAACAATGTCATCGTCATCATCCTTACATGATCCGAGGATCAGGGCAGAGCTTACGAAGAGCATCAGCAACAAAGTGTGCAATTTCATTAGATTTTTCATTTTTTTGTTTTTTTAGTTTGGTTGTTAATAATTGGGTTGGTTGATTAGAATTATCATGGATTAATGGCCTGATTTGCATCAATTTCGGCCTGTGGTAATGGTAAATATCTTTTGGCTTCAAAATTAAAGTCAGGGCCAAGTGCTGTTTCTGAAACTGTTTTGCCCCAGCGCATCAAATCGAAATAGCGGTGAAACTCCTGTGCAAGTTCAGCCCTGCGCTCTTTTTGAATGGCCACACGCAACTGATCTTTGTTGCTTGTTGTGATATCAGCAAGCAAATCAGCAGGAGGTGTTCCCTCAAAACTTGCCCTTGCGCGCTGTCTCACCTTGTTCAGGTTGGCTCTGGCTGAATCGGCATTGTTATTTTCGTTGAATGCTTCTGCCTTCATCAGCAGCACATCAGCATATCGCATGTAAATGTAATTCAGGTCGCCGTCGCCCTTTAGTGATGAGGGAACTTCGGAAAGCGGTTGCTGGTGCTTTTTGGTAAGATAACCTGTTGGAGACCAAGCTGAACTGAAAGTTTCTCCGTTGAGCCAGGCTTGTCCATCGCGCCCGATTGAAGCATCAAGGCGGGGATCAACTTCTCCGGTATTGCTTCTTTCGAAGGCATCAACCAGACTCTGGGTAGGCGCATTAAAGTAATAACCACCTTCTGTTGGAGGTGCAAACCACTGGTTTAAAGCACTTCCCGTGAAAGGGTTTTGAGCAGATAGATGCTGTATTTCAAAAACGGATTCTTTGCTGTTTTCGTATGCGAGTTTGAAATTATCGGCATAATCAGGCAACAGCCCGTAAATTCCCAGTCCATCAACCTGCTGGAAGTATCCTGTAGCTGCCTGCCATTTTTGCTGGTAAAGGTTCACCTTTCCCAACATGGCAAGTGCGGCACCACGGGTTACGCGGCCGGCATCGGTTGAACCATATGATTCCGGAAGTACAGACACCGCATCGGCAAGGTCCTTTTCTATCTGAAGGTAAATTGCTGATACTTCGCTCAATGGAACGTGAATGGTTTCCTGCGAAATCTGAGGAAGTAATTTAAGTGGAACCTTCCCGAACACATTTACCAGATTGAAATAAGTGTAAGCCCTGATGAATTTCGCTTCGCCCATAATCCGGTTCTTCAGCGCTTCATCCATTGCAACCCCAGGAACATTGGCAATCACATTATTGGCGCGGGCTATGGCTTCATAGGCATAGAGCCAGTAATTGTTGATAATTCCGTTGTTGGCATCTGCATTAAATTCATCGATGTAAGTGATTTCAGCCTGATCGCCCGGATTACCGCCTTTTACAGCGTCATCGGAGGCAATATCTCCGAAGATCCATATCGCGTTGTCGAAACGTGTGAATGCAATGGCATGATAAACCCCATTCACCGCCTGAATGGCTTGTTTGTCGTTTTTGTAAAAGGTTTCTGAAGAAAATTCACCCTTCAGTTCCTCGGTGAGGAAATCGGTACAGGATGTCAGCAGCGTTACTGAAAGAAACATCAGCAGCATTGCCGGAGCGTATCTAAAGAATCTGTTCCCGGAATTTTTTACTTTTCCGATCCGGTTCCTGAAAGTGTCTGATATATTTATCATTTTCGTTTTCATATCCCGTTGTTATTAAAAAGTGATGTCGATTCCAACCATGATTGTCATTGCTGATGGATAGGTTCCCCATTCGATACCGGATGAGCGGTCGCCTTCATTTTTTGAGTTGTCGCTAACCGTCATTTCCGGATCAAGCCCTGAAAATTTGGTCAATGTCAGCAGGTTGGAGCCTGATACATAAATCCTTGTTTGTGAAAATCCGGCAAACTTGAGCGTATTTGGTTGAAAGGTGTAACCCAGCTGAAGGTTTTTCAGCCTGACGTATGATCCGTCTTCAAGGAAACGCGATGAAGGCCTGGCATTGTTCGATTTGGTTGTCCACGAAGCCCGGGGCTGTGTGTTCGAGCTTCCTTCTCCGGTCCAGCGTTCGTCAAAATAGCGCTGCGTTACCGGGAATCCGCGGTAAAATCCTTCAATATCCTGGTTAACCTGAACATAGATTTTATTGCCGTAAGTTCCCTGGAAGAAAAGACTCAGATCGAAATTCTTATAATTGGCCATAAAGTTGAGGCCGGCAATCAGTTTCGGGATTGCGCTGCCCAGATGCACACGGTCGTTGTTGTCTATGCGGCCATCACCATTCTGATCTTTGAATTTTACATCGCCCGGGTGAATGTTGTTTCCCTGAAATGCCGAAAGCAGTATCTCTGTTTCATTCTGGAAGATCCCTTCCATTTCGAGCATATAGAATGAACCGATCGGATGTCCGACTTCAGTTCTGGTGATGTCGATTCCTGTTTCAACCCTCCCGCCAAAAACGGGTGCATCAAGCTCAAGCACTTCATTTGTAAGGAAAGTCAGGTTCCCGCCAAGGGTATATCCCCAGTCGCGCTTGTTCTGACGATACAATGCTTCCAGCTCAATTCCCGTATTCAATATTGATCCGCTGTTGATCCATGGTGCCGCTGCATAACCAACCGAAGGAGGGTTTGGAGCTTTAACCAGCATATTATCCGTTACTTTATAAAAGTAGTCGAGCGAAAAGGCAAGTGCACCTTTCCAGAGTTCAACATCAACACCCCCATTGTACTGGAAGCTGGTTTCCCACTGCAAATCCCTGTTTCCAAGCGCATTTTGCGCATAACCACTGCCTGAAACTCCGCCAAACGGATAATTGTAGTAGGGTGATATTCTGTCGCTGTAAGCGTAAAGCCCGATTTCCTGATTTCCGATGGCACCATAACCGGCCCGGATTCTCAGATTTTCAAGCCAGGAGACATCCTGAAGGAATGCCTCTTCTTTCATAACCCAGCCTCCTGATAAGGAGAAGAAAGTTCCCCATTTTTTATCTTCGATAAATCTTGAAGTACCATCACGACGGAGTGTAGCCGATGCATAATACTTACCTTTAAAATCGTAGTTTACCCTGCCAAAAACCGAAGCCAGTGTGGAAGCCCATTCGCCCTGACTGGTAATTTTGTTTCCGAGGCCATTGCCGATGTAGATAAGTTCATCCTGTTCAATGGGGAAATCAGAATCGCTGGCATACATTGATTTTCCACCGTTTTTAATGGCTTCGAAGCCCAGCAGGGCTGAAAAAGTATGTGATTCGCCGAAACTGGTTTCGTAGTTCAGCAGGTTGTTCATCATTATATTTGTGGTGCGGATATTGCTGATATCCAGTCCGTTTCTTGCATTAATACGATTCAGTGTTCCCCAGGTTGGATTAAAACGGCGGCTGTTCGAATTGCGGAAATCAAGCCCGAGATTGGTGGTAAACTTTAGTTTTTCTGTGATTTTGGCGACGAAATAAGCTTTCCCCAGATAGCTGTCGTCTTTGCGGTTGTTGTCGTTCAGCTCGCTCATGCCGATGGGATTGTATCCATCGCCAAGAAATGAATCAAAGCGCTGATCTCCGAAATATTCTGCCGGGCGATCCACAAAACGGCCATCGTCAAAACGAACAGGAATTGCAGGATTCCGGAAGAAAGCATAACGAACCACACTACCGCCATTTCCACCTGCTCCGTCACCCGAGCTTCCGATGATATCGGTGCTTGAAAGACCGGCGAGCATACTTACACCCACGGTAAGCCATTTATTGGCTTCGGTATTTACATCCAGCCTTACTGTTCCACGAGAGTAACCTGATCCTTTGATGATTCCCTTCTGATCAAAAAACGAAGTCGAAATCATGTAATTTGTCGTTTCCGTTCCTCCCGAAAGCGAAAGTTCATGCGAATTGATGGGTGCAATCTGAAGCAGTTCCTTTATGTGATTTACATCGGCAAATCCCTCCGAATCTTCCGGTGTGATAAGCCTGCGGTGCAATCCCGAAGGCAGATATGCATTGTCGTTGGTGGCTGCTTCGTTGTATATGGTGATATAATCGGCAGTATTTACCATCGGGGTTAACCGTGTACCTTTCTGAAATCCGGTTTGTCCGCGATAGGTGATTTTGTTTTCACCCTTTTTGCCTTTTTTGGTGGTAATCAGCACAATACCATTGTTGGCGCGGGAGCCGTAAATGGCTGCTGCCGAAGCATCTTTCAGCACCGTCATGGTTTCTATATCTCCCGGTGAGAGAATGTTAAGCGCATCGGTGGTGGCAATTCCGTCAACGATATAAAGGGGCGCATTGCTTGAATTGATGGAGCCTGTTCCGCGGATGCGAACTGAAACTCCTTCGCCCGGCGCACCGGTATTTTGTGTTACCAGAACCCCCGCAGCTCTTCCCTGCAGTGCCTGCGAAACATCAGCCACAGGAAGTTTGATGAGATCTTTACTGTTGACCGTTGAAACGGCACCCAGCACATTGCGCTTTTTGGCGGTTCCGTAACCAATCACAACCAGCTCATCAAGCATGGTTTGTTCGGGTGTGAGCTTTACGTCAACCACTGTGCGGTTGCCCGGAGTCTGCTCCATTGATGTGTATCCTATGTATGAGAATACAATAACGGATGTGGCTGTCAGCTGATCGGACGACAACCGATACTTACCGTAAATGTCGGTGGTTGTGCCGATGACAGTTCCCTTAATCTGTATCGTAACACCAATCAGGGTTTCTCCCGTTTTGGCATCGGATACGGTTCCTTCCACAACCTTTTGGGCGTAAATCAGCCCGGTTGCCAGAAGCATTGTTACCAGAAGTATCAGTCTTTTCATTTTATAGTTATTGAAAGGTTTACAATCCAGAAACTCATACTTTTATTTGTAAGCGATCACCGTATTTCCGGCTTTCAGCTTTTTGCCATCTTTTTTCAACTTTGTCCCCGAAGGCAGCGAAACAACAAGCACGGCCTCTCCTGCGGGAATCTGAACAGAAGCGCTTCCTGTGGTATTTTTTGCCAGGTATGTTCCTGATACCAGATCATACAGATCGGAAGCGTTTTCCAGCTTTACCGAAATGGTTTTTGCCTCTGGGTAAGGGTTGTAATACAAATGCACCGGGTATTTATTTTCCGCATAGAAATCGGTGGCATTGCAATCCAGTGACAGTATGCCTTCCACATCGGTGGTTTGAACAATGGCGCCAAAAACCCCGGCAATGGAAGTGCTGTAAAGACTGAACATTGCTTCTTCCGGCTGTCCGGAAACCCATTTTGGACCATCGCCAATAGAAACCGGCGAAACACCTACAAGAGCAGGATTATTCATGTCGTCGGTTTTTCTTACGCCTTCGTAACCGATAATGCCATTGGTAATGTTCTTTTTGGCAGGCAACCACTGGTATTTTTCTTCAACCTGATCGGGATAGAAAAGTCGTGAAGCATTGACCACATTCAGCATAAATTTGCCGATTGCCTTTGCATACTGAGGTTCATATTTTACCATGGGAACAAGCGGCCATGCCATGGCTACAGAGTTCATAAAGAATCCATATCCGCCGCCATCGGTGATGCTTCCCTGCATTCCTGAAACATCAAAGTCGCCCCATTTTTCGGCAATCACACCCCAGCCGTAACGGCCATCTTTCGACTGGCAGCCATCAAAGGTGTGATTTAATAGTTTAGTAACATCGTAATTGGTTCCCTGCTCAGCATTCAGGCGGGCGGCAGTATATGCACCAAACGGAAGCAGGATTTCGTAGAACCGGCTTTCCTTCTGGTTTACAAGTGCTTCTGTGGAACTCTTTGCACCTTCGAGGTAACGTTCATCGCCAAATTTCTGATAGGCAGAATAAAGCACATAGGCATGTCCTCCGGCTGCATCCTGTTGCCAGGGAATGTGGTTGCGCATACCTTTCATTTGAGCGTAATCGAAATAAGAATAATCATAATTGCCCTGAAGCACCGAATCGGCTTTGTAAAACTGTTCAGCAACCGTGCGCTGGATAAATTCTGTGTTTTCCACATCGGGATAAAGCGCGGCAACGCCGTAATACAATACATTCGGATAAACATCGTACCACCAGTCACGGCCATAACCACCGCCGGCCATCGCCACTTCGGGATTGGTGTTGTTCATCACAATGTTCCATTCCGTGTCGCTGTTGAAGTAATTCTGCGACATCTTCACAAAATTGTAACCATGCTGATTGGTTTTGTCGATGCCAAGCAATCCGGCACTTACCAGAGAATTCAAGGTTGTAAGTGCTTCATGGAATTCGCCATTGTATTTCCCGGGTCCCTGTCGTACATCACCAATCACGGTGAATAGTCCGAAAGTTACCTGATCAATATTCCGCTTTGCACTGTCTAACCAGATGTAAGGACCCATGGCTGCTGTATTGCCGAAATCAAAAGCCAGGCTGTCGAACTGCAATGCCTTTTGCTTCCAGTCGATGATTTTAAGTGGTTGCGGCAATTCGGGCATCTGATCGATACGGGGGATTGAAGTCTGCGCCACCGGATCAGATGTCTCCTGTTTACAGGACGAGAATCCGGCAAGTACCATCAATGCAATGAATATCAAGGTTTTATTTTTCATCTTTTTCCAGATAAGATTCTTTCATAATGTTTTTTGCCAGCGGTATGCTGATCATCTGCAATACAGCAACTATGATGAGTGAGTAGCGCAAAGCGAAACTTTCCGAGACATAGAATGCCAGAAATATAAACATCCCTAGTCCGATTACCCTTCCGGCATAAAGACCGAATTCGTGGTTAAGAATGTAGGCGTAGTTGTTGCGGTTTTCGCGTTTCGACACCACATCAATTACTTTCATCATAATGGGATAATACGCCAGATCGTGAAGTGGCTGAAAAAATACCTTACACAGCACAAACACCATCACACCAATCATCGACAACTCAATTCCGTTGATAATTGTACCAATCAAAAAGATGGTAATACCCACGCCAAAGATTAAAATACGGTGTTTCGGCTTGGCAAAGCGACCCAGCAGGTAGATCAATATGGCTGTTAATCCACCGCTGACACCCTGAATTATTCCGAGCGAACCCTCCTGACCCACATATTTCATAATGAGCATGGCAGGAGCGGTGACTAAAAATCCCTGAACCAAACCCTTCAGTGCTGCCAGCAATATCTGCTTATTCCAGAGCTTATCGAACCGGAAATACAGAAAGTCCTTCTGCACCGGATTATCGAACTTGCCGCGTGAAAGTGAATACGTGGCCAGGATTGTAATCAGGAAAACCATTACGGTTACGATGCGGTATCCCTGATAAATATCGAAGGTAATTCCCATAAACTGAACGCCGTCGATAGAAGCCAGTAAAACTCCGATTATAACCGGCACGCCAATATTCGAAATGGTGAAAAAGAACGATTCCAGTCCAAAAAAGTAGTTACGGTTTTCATCAGCTGTCGAATTAAGGGCCATTAGATAACGGTTGGTCCAGAAAAATCCGGAAGCAGCACCAATAAGAGTCCCTGCAACAATCAGACCGGTTAGTGCAATGTTTTCGACAAACATCATCCCAACCATGGCAACACCGCTCAGCAGAATGCCAAAACTGTAAAGATGAGCCACTTTAAAACTCTTCAGTAAAAAACCATTGGCCAGCGAAGTAATAATAATTCCGGTGTACATCGCAACCTGAAAAATGGCCACATAACTGGTGTCGTTAAAGAACCGCATGATGTATGCCGCCATAAAAATTTCCACGACAGGCAACACCAGCGCATAGAGCATGTTGGTGATCAGCAGTACCCTCATGCTGTGCGGCATGGTCTGGAAAAATCGGAATTCGGTGGTTAGTTTTGCGAACATATTACAAGTAAAAAGTCTAAAGTAAAAAGTACCCTTCTATTGAAACATTTTAATTAGCTGTTAATCTAGCTAATAAAGAGCAAGGTTTGATTTTTAAATGTTTAATATCAATACATTGCGTCTTTGCGTCTTTGCGTGATTCTTAAAATTAACGGTCTTAAACCAGTGTGGAAAGAATTTCCTTGATTGAGAAACGGGCTCCACAAATGACTTCATCGCTGGCACCGTAGTAGATGAAAATATCATCGCCTTCCACGTAGTGACCGTTGGTGAATACCACATTTCCGAAAAATCCGGTTTGTTCGTAGGTTTGAGTAGGTTCCATAATGGGTTCTACGCTGCGGGCAAGAACTTTTGATGGATCGTTGATGTCGAGCAACAAAGCCCCCAGACAATAACGATGGTCTTTGTTGGCTCCGTGATAGATTTCGAGCCAGCCTTTTTCGGTGCGTATGGGTGCGCCACCTGCGCCTACCCTTGCTGAATCCCAGCTATCGGGCCTTACAACAGCAATACATTTATGCTGACCCCAGTGAATAAGATCGGGGGATTCAGCCAACCATATATAATTACCGCCAAGTTCAGGACTGCTGGGGCGATGCAATGCGTAATATTTTCCGTTGATCTTTTCTTCGAAAATCGCACAGTCTTTATTGTGTGGCGGGAAAATCATGCCTTCGCGGCTGAAATTTTTCCAGTCTTTGGTACGGATTAGTCCAACGCCAACGCCAAACTCAGATACTTCGGTAAACGAGAGACTAAATCCATCATCCATAGTGGCAACGCGGCAATCTTCAATGCCGAAAGTTTCCAGTTCTCCTTTGCCAAAAATGGGTGGATAGCCTTCCGGCTCGATAAAATGAACCCCATCTTCGCTGCAAACGAGTCGTAAATAGGAAAGTGTAGTAAGGTAATCCTTCTTCTTGTAATTGATTACCCGAGGATCAGAAGCATCCAGATCGGGGTCATTTTTATCGAAACTCAGAATTTCAATTTCACCATTACTATTATAGACCGGGAAACTGATTTTTCCTTCAATCTGTTTGGGCCTTTCGGCAACGCGCAACAATAACCATATTTTGCCATCAAACCTGAAAACACCAGGATTAAGCAGGCAAAGGATTTCCATTCCTTCGATACCCGGTTTAAGATCGGCCGGGCGAAGCAGGGGGTTTTGGGTGAAGCGTTTTGCGATGTCCATAGGGTTGATGATATATTGGTGATGGTTGTTTTTTTAGAAGGAAGAAGTAAGAGGTAAGAGGTATGAAGTAAGAAATCCGAAATTTTACCCTGAGCATTGGTTGGTGAGCTCTTCGTCGAACCATTGTCGAAGGGCCGAAATTAGAAATCTATAGCCTGAAACAAAATTACAATCGATTGCGGAAACCCGTGTCCGGTGGGTTACAAATCTTGTCCGGTGGAGTCCGGGAATGGAGGAAAAGCAATGAATATCCAGTAAACACAGAGTTATTCACCTTGTGTGGATAATATTTTTATCGAGAATTGAGATTTCTTATGCTGTTTCCGCGCATCCCCTGAAGCGTGGAGCAACAGGTGGGTAAAGCGTGGAAATGTATTGAATTTCAAATTTAATGGTGATCAAAGTGGGTTAAAGGTGAAAAATGAAAAATGAAAAATAAGTGACCTACCAAGTTTTTCCGCCCGAGGCGGACAGGCTCCCAACTTGTTAGGTCTTCTTGTTTTAATATGGCGAAGAAAGCGGCAAAATATATTGAATTGCAAATTCAATGATGTTCAAAGCGGAATTGCAACCGAGGCCGCCTAAGCGGACGAACTCAGCGAAGCTAAATTCCGCTTAGCTGATCGCTGAAGGTTATTCCGAAAGGAGAAAGAACATCCGTAAAGAAGAGCGCAAATTTTCAGTATCCGCGGGAGCGACCTTCTAAAATTGACCTCCGGATGCGAATGTTTAAGATATGGAAATCAAAAATGACGGATAAATTTTGGTCAAATTTTAGGCAGTCGTCCCGTTCCTGATCCAGATAGGAATAAATATCAAAAATATGAACGGGACGGATACGAGGCCTAACGGCCTGAGTGACAGAAAAACTGGATTAAGCGACTCAAGCAATGGCCGAAGGAGGTAGAAGCACCATATAGCCGACAGAATATATTGAATTACAAATTCAATGTTGTTCAAAGCGGAATTGCAAATTCCGCTTAGCCTGAGTCGCTCCGTTCGCTTAATCTACTGCACCACCACCTTCTCTGTCCAGTAAGCGTTTTTACCAATAAAGTTTATAAAATAGATTCCGGGTTTCAGGTTGTGGGTTTCAATTTGAGTGTTGGCAGAATCCAGATTATAAGTGTTTACTTCCCTGCCTGAAGCATCCATGATTTTAAATGATGAGAATTTAGTCAGATCTTCGGCAGTGCAACTGATTCTTATTAAGCCTGATGCCGGATTGGGGCTGATGCTGACTCCGGGTTTGGTTTCAATTTGCTGTGATGAAACCAGCGTTCCTGAACAATCGGGCAACAAAACAAATTCAAGTTGTCCCTGATTGTTGAGCACACCCCGCCAGCAGTTGCCATCGGGCGAAGTCATGATAATTCCCCGGTTGATATCTTTAATGTATATGTCGCCTTCATTTATCTGCAGTTTGGCCACCGGTTCGCTGCTGCCAATGCCCACATTGCCTGTGTTGCTGAGAAATAATCTGAAATTCTGGCGCTCACTAAAAAGTTGTGAAACCGGATTGAAAAAATTCAAACCACCGCCGCTCAGTTCACTTTCGTATTCTATGCCCCATTTGCCGTGTTTGTAGGTATTATTATCGCTTGCCCAGTCAGAAAACAAAATAGCTCCATTTTTTGAGGTCGGGTTTATATCGGTTATAGTGCTGGGTGAATTGGAATGACACAATAATATATTGCCACCCTGTATTTGTAGTTTTTGAAATGGTGTTATGTCATTTGTATATACGTTGGTGGTATAATTCCTGAACGAGGAAAGTGTCAAATAACCGGTAAAATAGCTGGTTCCGTTTATGGTTACAGGCTTTCTGATGTATTTCATATAATTTTCAGAATCGCCTGAAGGAGTTAATTCAAACCCGTTCAATTGTGCATATCCGTAGTTTGTCATAAGAGCCAGAATGGCCAGGATAAACAATGATTTTTGGAGTCTTGTTTTCATAATGTGTTTGGTTAAATGTGGGAGTTTTCTCTGTTCAAATGCTATTAATATATGGTTGGGAAATCACAGTTGCTGTTTAAGATTAACTAAATCTTCGTGCATAATTACAAATATTATTCTACTGCGAAACTAAAAAGAAAATATTTGAAATCGAAATTACAATGACATTAATTTGATAAAATAACAGGCAATAATTCTGAGCCAAATAGATTTTATGTGAAACATTGAATACAAAAATACATATTTTTTGCTTTTTTCAAGTTTTTCAGTAAGATTGCTCTGGAAATTATTACCAGCATTCTTTAACTATTATAGATCCAAAAATCAGAAAAAGGTAATACTGCATTGCCATATCTTTTCAAATGCCTTTTTAAAAGCCTTTAAACAAGTTTTAAAAGCTTTTATACGGAAGAATCCTATAGCCCGGTATCGACCTTGAATCTGATACGAATCAACATCGATAATCACAGGGTTTAAATCCTGCCCGATGCAGCCTTGATACGGAGTTGATACAGCCTTAATACAAACATAACACGAACTTGAACGAGTTCCACTTAGATTAATTTTTCAATGCCGGATCAGGCATTTGAAAAATTATTGAATTACAAATTCAATGATGTTCAAAGGGGAATTGCAACCGAGGCCCGCCTAAGCGGACGAGCTCAGCGAAGCTAAATTCCGCTTAGCCGAACGCTGCAGGTTATTCCGAAAGAAGAAAAACGCCTCAATCATCGCCGGTAGGCGGTAGTTACTGAAACACCAACCTAATCCGTGGAAACCTGTGCTGAGCGTTGTCGAAGTATCCGTGTAATCCGTGGATAAAAAATTAATCCGCGGAAGTATCTCACTTTAGGTTTGCTTTGAGTTCCAAACTCAATTCCTTTCACCCAATGTATTTTTATCACTATATTTGTATAACAAAATAGCTGCATTTATCACATGAATGTTGCACCCTCAACAAGTTTACACATCTTAAATTTAAACGACCATGAACTTACAATATATATCAGACAGCAAAGGTCAAACAACTGGCGTATTCATTCCGATTAATGAATGGAACGATCTTAAAAGCAAATACAAGGGTATTGAAATGGAAGATATCGACATTCCGGAATGGCACAAAGGCCTGGTAAGGGAGCGCCAAGATGATTATAAGAAAAACCCCGGTTCTGCCATGGATTTTGATTCTGCTATGGACGATATTGAAAAAGAACTGTAATGTACAAAACCATAATCCTACCCCTGGCAAAAGAAGATATCCGTGAAGCGGCAAAGTGGTATAACAAGCAGCAAGGAGGAAAATATTCCCATTTGTCGGATTATATTTGAAAGAAAATATTTGTATTTTTACTTTTGCCTCCGGCGTACGTATGTGTTCGCCTTCATAACGGGCTTAAATACCGTCAAAACATTCAACCCTATGAAAAAAAACATCCTTTCAATCGTATTCGCGCTCATCAGCTTTTCAGGCTTTTCTCAGATGAATTATCCAATTCCCATGGATAGTACGTCGGAGTGGAGACTTTTTGTAAGTGCCTCAAGTGGTGGAAGCAATTACAGTACTTCTTCAGATTTCAGGGTATTTATCGCGGGTGATACCACAATCGGCGAACATGTATACAGCCGACTGTTAAGCTCTGGGTTGCATTCATCTACCTATCAGGGAATAACACATTCAACACCTTATGAAAATGAGTTTTATGCATTTATCCGCACCGATTCTGCACGCACCTATAAATTTTTTGACGGCCAGGATGAACTGCTCTATGATTTCAGCCTGCAGGCCGGTGATACGCTGCCATTAACCATGATTAACACAAGTCCGACTGTTGTTATAACCTCTGTTGATACCATTCTGATTGCCGGCAAATCCCTGAAGAGGTTTAATCTCTTCGATTCGGGCGGAAGTCTGAATTCATTCTGGTATATTGAAGGTATCGGTCATGAAAATGGTTTGGATGCGCCTATGAATAATATGTTTGATAATGGTTTCGCATTTGAGTGCTATGCCGAAAGCCATGTTCCGGTTTTTCCTGAAGGCAGTACCTGTGACTTAACAGTGGATGTTACTGAAAGACCCGCAGCCCAGGAAACAGCCCTCATATACCCCAATCCTTCGGAAGGGATTTTTACAGTTTCAATGAATGCTGACTCTGAGAAGGATCTTAATTTTATGATAACAGGCATCTCAGGCAAGCTGTTACTAGCCGATACCTGGCATGTCAAACCGGGGATGAATGAAAAAACCTGCAATTTATCCGCTACCTCAGCCGGGATTTATGTTCTGATTATTCAGGATGGAAATTCGCTTTTCCGCAGGAAAGTGGTGTTGACAGAATAGATATTAAGCAAAAGAGATTTAACCTATGGTAATTTCAATCAATAAAGCCGAATACCTGGGAGACTATAAAATAAAATTTATCTTCTCGGATAAAACTGTACAGGTAATTGATTTCAATGATTTCCTGCACAACGCCAAAAATCCAATGACCAGGAGATACCTTGATAAGCAGTTGTTTGGGAAGTATTCCATACAATACGGAGATATTATATGGAATGACTATGAAATGTGTTTCCCGATCTGGAATCTGTATGAAGGGAAATTATAAGCAGCAATTTACTCCTATACCACAGCTTTCCCCTTTTGCCTATACTCCGACGGAGAACAGTTAAAGGCCTTTCCAAACAAATCATAAAAATGTGTGCGGCTTGCAAATCCTGTCTGGTCAATGATTTCGCTTACCGTTAATTGTGTGGTCAGCATCAGCGAAGCTGCTTTGCCTAACCTTTGCTGATTGATCAGTCCGTGTGGCGTGGTTCCAAGCACCGATTTGGTTTTGTTGTAAAGCGATGATTTGCTGATCGCCATTTTGTCGCAGAGTTTCTCAGCCGAAAGTGATTCATCGTCAAGGTTTTCATCAATATAAGCCAGCATTTTTATAAAGAATGGATCAGGAATTTCCTTGATCAGCGTAGGGTTATCGTCCTGCTTTCCGAAGCGGTTTCTGATACCGGTTCTCAAGTGCAGCAGTTTCTCAATGCGAATCTTCAGGTGATCGGGGTGAAAAGGCTTGGGAATATAGGAATCAGCCCCGGCTTTAAGTCCTGCTATGCGGTCTTCAATTTCGGCTTTGGCCGTGAGCAGAATAAACGGAAGGTGACTGGTGTCGAAGTTTTCGCGCAGTTTAACGCACAGTTCAATGCCATCCGTTTCGGGCATCATTACATCCGAAACAATCAGGTCGGGCTTTTCTGAAAGAATCTTGCTGTAAGCCTCCGAACCGTTCTCTGCGAAAATAATATTGTAATCCGATTGCAGGAAATCACGCAGCAATATCAGTATCTCAGGATCGTCATCCACCAGCAGCAGCAAGGGCTTTCCTTCTGCGGTAATGACATCGCTGATTTCCGTTTCTCCTGCATCGGGATCTATAAAATCCGGACCAAATTCATTTTCAGTGGGCTCAGCCACCAGTTCGGGGGAACTTACCTGATGTACATCCGGAAAATTGCAGGTAAATCTGGTGCCTTTGCCGGGATGACTTTCAAGGGTGATTGTGCCTTTCAGCAATTCCACCAGACCTTTGGTTACTGCAAGCCCTATTCCCGTTGAGCGGTAACCCGGAAAACTTCCGCGCTTTTTGGCGGATGAGATTCCGAAGGGTTCAAAAACCCTGGACAGATATTCCGCCGTTATGCCCACACCTTCATCCTCAACCTCAACCACCAGCGAACTGCCGTCCATCCGTAGTTTTATGCTTACAGACCCTTCTTCTTTGTTGTATTTTATCGCATTAGAAATCAAATTGGTAAGTATCCGCTGGAATTTATCGGCATCGGTTTTGAAAACCATTTCTTCATTTTCAGCTTCAACCCGGCAAAGGATGTTGCGCTGCTGAGCCAGCAATTCCAGATCGGAAACTACTTCCTGAACCAGATTAAATGGCCCGACTTCTTGTATATTGAGTGGCTCCTTTCCCTTTTCAAGTTTTCGGAACTGCATAATCTCCAGCACCAGCTTCTGCAACTTCAGGCTGTTGTTATAAACTTTCAAAAGCCTGGGATTCGCCGTGGTGAGTTTTTTATCCTCAATCAGGGCGTGAATGTGCGAGGTAATCAATGTGAGTGGGGTGCGGAACTCATGAGCTACATTGGTAAAAAACTCAATTTTATAACTCTGAAGTTCTTCTTCTTTCTTTTGTTCAAATTCGCGGAGTGCAGCCTCTTTTTTACGGACAGCACGCCTGCGGTAAGCAGAAAAGATGAGATACTGTATCAGGAAAAACAAAACCACATAACCAATTATGGCCCAGGTAGTTCGCCAGAACGGCGGGTTGATAATAATTCTGATTTCTCTCATCTGCTCCGACCATACCCCGTTTTCATCACTTACCCTTACCTGAAGCAGATATTCTCCGGCTTCAAGATTGGAAAATGCAATGGGTTGATTCAGCGGGTTTAGTGTCCATTGCTCATTAAAATTTACGAGTCTGTAAGAAATCCTGTGCCGCTCCTGCCCCCAGTAAGCCAGCGGCGAAACAGAAAAGCTGAAAGCATTCTGGTTGTATTTTAATTCCAGATCTTTCTGGTGATTGATGCGGCTATGAAGTACACTTTCTTCTCCGATTTCAACCGGCAGATTTCTGATCATTAACTGGTTAAAGGCTAAAGGAGGGAAGTAAGAAGATAAGCGGATGGCTTCCGTTTGCACGATATCCACACCCATGGTGCCGCCCACAAAAAGTCTTCCATCCGCGGCATCAAAAAATGAAGCTCCGTCGCTGTATTCAAAGTTGATCAGCCCGTCGTTTACATTAAAACTCTGCACATTTCTGCGGCTGTTGTCGATGAGCGACAAACCCTGATTGGTGGTGACCCAAAGGTTGCCCGAATTGTCATGCTGAATGGTATGAATGCTGGTACTGAAAAGATCAGACTGAACACTTAGCCCGCCGACTTTTGCCGAATCAGCTGAAACCGGAGTCAGACTGAAAATGCCGCTGCTGCTGCCAACCCATACAATTCCCTTAAGATCAGTAAAAAGCGTGAGAATATCATCGTTACGGATAAATTCCGGGTGCGAAGTTGAGGTGTATTGCGCAATTACCCGTTTTGTGATGGTATTGTAACGATAAACGCCAAAACCACGGGTGCCTATCCAGATGATTCCGGGCTTTTCCACTGCAAGTGCATACACAATTTGTTTTTGTTGACCCGTTTCCATGCTGCGGTCGAGGAGTAGCTGCGAACATCCTGAAGGCAAGGAAGCATTCTGAATGTCAAAGTCAATCGCGATAACCCCGAAGCCACTGGTGCCGAGGTAAATTTTTCCATCGCTGTCCTCCAGAATCCTGTAAACGGATGAAAACGGAAGCGCAGTTGACTCTTTAAAGTCACCGGGGAAATTGCGGATGCGCCGGTAGTCGGGCGATAGTATATCAATACCACTGCCATCTGTTCCAACCCAAATGGAACCGTCTTTTCTTTCGTGAAAGGAGAGCACTGAATTATTGCTCAGCCCGTCTTTTACCGATAGCTGCCTGATAAGATTTCCATTGGCATCAAAAATATCGATTCCGCCTCCTTTGGTTCCGACAAGCACATCTTTATTTCGGGTAACCAGAATGCTGCGCACAATCGGGTAGGAAAGCTGTCCGGATGATAAGCCGGTAGCCGGAAATTCGGTCAGTTTCAGGGTGAAAACCCCGTTGCCATCGGTGCCTATCCACAGAATGTCGGGTTCTGTTTCGTAAATGCTGAGTATGCGCGTTGCGATGGGATTCCCTGAATACAAATCATTGACAATATTGAGCTCCTCAAACTTATTGGTTTGCAGACTATAGCTGTAAATCCGGCCCTTTTCAGTACCAGCCCACAACTTACCCGATTGACGGGATACGGTAATGGAGGTGATCACATCATCAGGTATTCTGAGTCGCAGGGTTATTGAGGTTTCAGGATCAACCATCAGTGCAGCACCGGACCGCTGGGTAACAAAAAGGTATGGCTTGCCACCGAATTTCAAAAGCGAGGAAGAAGTGAGTGTCCCGGTAAAGGGCAATTGAATCACAATTTCAAGCCGGTCGCCGTTCAAACGGAGCAATTCTCCTTTCGCAGTGATACAAAAGAGCTGTTCGTCAACCAGATGTACTCTTTTGACATCGAGGGATGCGCCTGTAGAAAATTCGTTAAGAATCAAGGGGTCAAATATTGCAGTCTTCTCATTATACCGGAACAACCCGCGGCCGAAAACCGAAGCCAGCGTTCCATACATCTCTGAATGAGAGATCGCTATGTCATTCTCATAATTGATCTGCTCAGGTTCATTGGTAAAATAGGCAGAAAACCGGTCATGAATATTGTCATAACGTGCAATCCCTTTATTGGTAAGCATCCATAACGGTCCGGCTGAAGTTGGATACAACTCCCTGATCACATGGTTATGAATGGTGCCGGGTTTGCTTCCCGGAAGGAAAGTTTCGATGGAATGACCGTTGTAACGGTTCAGTCCGTTCCAGGTACCCAGCCAGATGTAGCCTTCAGCATCTTTTGCAATTGTATTTACAGCGCCGTTTGACAAACCTTCGCGCCGCGAAATAGAATGCACAGTGGTGCGAAATCCGGCGAAAGTGTCCGGGATCAGTAAAATAGAAAGCAATAAAAAGCTAAACCAGTGTCGCATAGGTGATCATGTCGTATTCGTTGACCGGAAGTAAAAATAGTATAAAAAAGTGAATGAGAGGACTTCAAAGCACTTCAAAATTTTCGCTGGGGTTTATATACCTGAATTCTGTTTTCAACCCACAACCCCTGACAGGGTTTTGTTATCTATCAAAATGCTAGCGTGTATCTACCTTGCTGCCCGGTTTGAATGGGTTGGTAACCCTGTCAGGGGTCGCCACCTGCTCAATGCTACGAAGTGCAAGCAAGCCTTTGCACGATTTGCGCCTGAGCATCAGCGTTTAAAACACTTTCCCGCACGTGCGGGACTCAGTGTGACATGGGAATTGTGGTGTCATAAATTAATTATAATGCACTAACATTCAATTCCATACGATGTCATCCTGAGCGGAGTCGAAGGACTTAACAATTAACAATCTGCCATAGTTTAATACGTTCGCATCAACTATATATGTAAAAAGCTGTATCTTTACCCTGAACAAGTCTTCAATTAAGGTGTTAATCAGCAAAAACCATTAAGTATGAATTACCCGAAAAAAGTAACCATAGGCGATATTACTGTCCGCGATGGATTTCAGCACGAAGAAAAATTTATCCCTACCGAAGCCAAGCTTTGGGTGGCAGAACAATTGATTTTATCAGGATTCAAACACATTGAAGTCACCAACTTCGGCAATCCCACCGGAATGCCGCAGTTTAAAGACGCCGATGAAATAATGAAAAAGATCCGCAAAAGTAAAGCCATTGCGCATTTGATGCACGATGTAAGCCTCACTGCGGTAACCATTCGCGAAAAAGCCATAGAGCGCGCAATTGAAGCCCGCAAAGAAGGCTGGGGGCCCGACCGCATTCTTCTGATGGTATCTACCAGCGAATCGCATCACCGGAAAAATTCAGGGCTTTCGCTGGATGATTATTGGAAAATGGCCGAAAAATACATTCCCCTGGCTCAGGATGCCGGCCTGAAAGTAAACGGAACCGTGAGCACAATCTGGGGTTGCCCCATTGAAGGGCCCACCAAAATGGAGAAAGCCATTGATTTTACCAAACGCTGGCTTGACATCGGCGCCAATGATGTAGAGCACGCTGACCACGACGGATCTGCTTCGCCCGACCGCGTTTACAGGTATTATTCAATGCTGCTCGACAGCATATCAAATCCAGAAAAACACATTGTACACTTCCACTCAACCCGCGGCTGGGGTTTGGCCAATGTATTGGCTGCATTGCAGGCAGGCATGACCAATTACGAATCTACGCTGGGCGGAATAGGCGGACAACCGGCCAATTTTGTTGATGGAGTTCCTGTTGCTGGCACCGGTGCATACTATTACAAAGATCCGGGCATTACCGGCTTGGTTTGTACCGAAGATATGGTGGTAATGATGGATGAAATGGGCATAGAAACCAATCTCGACATCGACCGCATTCTTGAAACCGGCAATATGGTTGAACGAATTGTCGGTCACAGACTCAGGTCAGAATCCATTAAAAACGGAAGAATACCAAAATCGCTGAGTGGAAGAGACTAAAAGAAATTAACAAACTTAAAGTTTTTGAATTGAATATCAGCGGTTTAGACACTTTTACTCCTCTTTGACACTTCGACAGGCTCAGTGCAACGCAAGCTCAGGGCAGGCTGCCCGGACACCGGGGGAGAACCTTAATTTCAGCATCATTATGAACTGCTTAGATCCTGGCAGGATGCACTCCCTCCCTGTTTTCCAGGGAGGGTTGGGGAGGGTAAAAGAACAGCTTTTACAAACGAAAAACCCCTGCCTCAATATATGAAGAAGGGGTTTTTTGTTATTTAATCCAACATATTAAAACGGAAGATCATCCTCTCCGGTTTTGGCCGGAGGAGGTGTTGGCTGATTTGTTGAAGTATTTTCCTGATAAGATGAATCGCCTGATTGACGGTTTCCGCCCAAAAGATTCAGTGTATCGCACTCAATTTCGCTGATGTATCTTTTCTGACCATCTTTTTCGTAAGAACGGTTACGGATACGACCTTCTATATATACCTGCGAGCCTTTTCTGAGATATTTCTCTGCTATATCAGCAAGGCCTCGCCAAAGAACAATATTGTGCCATTCGGTTTGTTCCATCTCCTGCCCTTCACGGTTTCGGTAAGTTTCAGTAGTTGCCAGTGAAAATGAGGCCTTCTTAACTCCCTTGTCAAAATTTTGGATTTCCGGATCCTTTCCCAGATTTCCGATTAAAATCGCTTTGTTGATTCCTCGTGCCATAATTTTTTAGTTTTTAGTCCTAACTTCAGTACAAATATACGTTGAAACTTAAATAAAAACAAATGCGTTGTCCTGTTATCAGCATTAATCATTTAATGATGATTCAGCAATGAATTTATCAATCAGCCGGCTAACCGGTAATTCCTGAATAAGGTCTTTGTGAATAACTCTCCGGTGAACGGAATCTTGAAGCACGACTTCCTGCTTAGTCCTGGCAATGAAAAATCTTGCGAAAATCCGCTGATGCGTCAGAATGTGCTGAAAATCCTTTTCGAATTTTACAATTTCTGTTCCATCGGGTAACAATCTTTCATCATCAATCCATTGAATTGCCTCGTCAACAGTAATTAGCCTGTCTGATTCCAATAAAGGAAATTCCCACAAATTAGCCCATATGTCCTTAATTCCACGCTGCTGCATAAGCAATCCCTGGGGCGTAACAACAACAAGATAATTCATCCACCTGTCGCGCTTTGGTTTATCTGTTTTTGGCAGAGGCAGTTTTTCTACCCGATTATTTTTGAAAGCATAACATTCATCCTTAAAAATACAGGTTTCGCATTGTGGATTTTTAGGTTTGCAAAACAATGCTCCAAACTCCATAACGGCCTGATTATATGTGCCAGGATCAGAATCAGTGATAAAGCTCTTCGATTTCTCTCTGACATCTTTAAAAATCTTTGTACTTCCAACGGGAGATTCAAATCCGAAAATTCTGGAAAATACCCTTACTACATTCCCGTCAACCACGGGTTCAGGTACCCCGGAACAAATAGATGCAATGGCAGCAGCTGTATATTGGCCGATTCCCTTCAGGGAAATCAGCGTATCAAAAGTGGAAGGGAAAACGCCTTCAAAATCTTCAATCACCTGCTGCGCGGTGAAGTGCATGTTTCGGGCCCGGCTATAGTAACCGAGTCCTTTCCACACTTCAAGTACCTGTTGTTCTGATGCTTTGGCAAGTGCAGATACATCAGGAAAAGTATCAACAAACCGGAGATAATAATCCAAACCTTGTCCTATTCTGGTTTGCTGAAGAATGATTTCAGAAACCCAGATAAAATATGGGTTGCGGGTTTTGCGCCACGGCAAATCTCTCTTGTTGATGCGATACCACTCTGTTATTCTTTGGTTAAAATCCATAATAAATGCGAAATTCACTTAAATTGAGGCAATTGCCACTAAAAATTGTGCAGATTTTTTCGTTTTGTTTTAAAAACCTGTATATTTGCACCCCGTTAAAAAATTTATTCTCAAATCATTAAAACTTCTAATCAACATGACAAAAGCAGAAATTGTAGCTGAAATTGCTAGTAAGACCAACATTGAAAAGGTTGCTGTACAGCAGACTGTTGAGGCTTTTATGGACGCAGTAAAGAACTCTCTGGCTAACGGCGAAAACGTTTACCTCAGGGGCTTTGGCAGCTTCACTACTAAGAAAAGGGCTGAAAAAACCGGTAGAAACATTTCAAAAAACACTACCATCATCATCCCTGCTCATAACATTCCCGCTTTTAAACCTGCAAAGACCTTCGTAAGCGAAGTTAAGAACAAGGTTAAATAGTAGTTGTTCATCATTTAAATTATTTACCATGCCCAGCGGAAAAAAAAGAAAAAGACATAAAATGGCAACGCACAAACGGAAAAAACGTTTGCGCAAGAACAGACACAAAAAGAAATAGGTTTTCTTGATTCGGGAAAAGCCATCGCGTGTTCGTATTAAGCGGACATGTGATGGAATTATCCCTGATTTTGATTGGGTCCTTCCTTTCAGGCATCGGGTATTAATTTATCGTGATTCCTGGAAGTAATTTTGCCACTTTATAAAATTACAGGATTTTGAACAAGGAGCTGATTATCGACGCAGGTCCTTCCGAAGTGAATATCGCACTTCTGGAAGACAGGGATCTCGTTGAGCTAAACAAGGAAAAGAGTAACAGTAGTTTTGCAGTTGGAGACATTTACCTGGGCAGGGTTAAAAAGATTATGCCCGGGCTGAATGCTGCTTTTGTGGATGTCGGTTACGAAAAAGATGCATTCCTGCATTACCTTGACCTCGGCCCTCAAATTAATTCCCTGAACAAACTTCTCAAACTGTATCTCACCGGAAGACCTGATCTGCCTTCAATGGCCGATTTTGAACCAGACCCGGATATTGAGAAAACAGGAAAAATAACTACCGTTCTGACATCCAATCAGCAGGTACTGATTCAGATTGCCAAAGAACCAATCTCTACCAAAGGTCCAAGAGTTTCTTCTGAAATTTCGTTTGCAGGCAGATATCTTGTGCTTGTTCCATTTTCAACACGGGTTTCTGTTTCGCAAAAGATCAAGAGCGCTGAAGAGAGAAACCGGCTCAAACGGTTAATTACCAGCATTAAGCCGAAAAATTTCGGAGTTATTATCCGTACCGTTGCCGAAAACAAAAAAGTTGCCGATCTGGATGCAGATCTGCGCAGCCTGATTGTTAAATGGGATACCTGTCTGGCTAAACTTGCCGGCGCGAAAGCTCCTCAGAAAATTCTGAGCGAAATTGACCGTACTTCAGCCATCCTCAGAGATCTGCTCAATGAATCATTCAACAATATTCATATCAATGAGCCAGGTTTATTTGAGGAAATAAGGACGTACATCCGCACCATTGCCCCCGATAAGATTGACATCGTAAAGCTTTATAAAGGCAAAATACCCATTTACGAGCATTTTGGCATCGACAAACAGATAAAGAACTCTTTTGGTAAAATTATTACCATCAAAAGCGGAGTTTACCTGATTATTGAGCACACCGAAGCACTTCATGTAATTGATGTAAACAGCGGTCACCGGGTAAATTCTGAGATCTCTCAGGAGATGAATGCGCTTGCCGTTAACCTTGAAGCTGCAGCTGAAATAGCGCGACAGCTTCGATTGAGAGATATGGGCGGCATTATTGTGATCGATTTTATCGATATGCATGAAGGCACCAACCGCCGTAAGCTCTATCAGAAACTTAAAGAGGAAATGGGTAAGGATCATGCAAAGCATACCATACTCCCTCCAAGTAAGTTTGGGTTGGTTCAGGTTACCCGCCAAAGGGTCAGACCCGAAATGAATGTTCAGATACTTGAAAAATGCCCTGCCTGCGGTGGCACCGGCGAAATCAAACCAAGTATCATAATTATTGATCAGATTGAGAATAACCTGCGTTATCTGGTTCAGGATCAAAATGAAGCATATGTCAGGATTTCTCTGCATCCGTTTATGTATGCTTATCTTGTCAATGGATTCCCATCGCTGAGGATGAAATGGTTTTTCAAATACAAACGATGGGTCAGGTTGCGTCCTATGCCATCTTATCATTTTCTTGAATACCGCTTCTTCAACAAGGTTGACGACGAGATCAAAATCTGATTTCCCCCTGTTACAATTACTTAATTTATCTTATTCCTGCCGCATTTACTTGTAAATTTGCTGCCGGAGAATCAAACATTGCCCAAATCAATAACACATCTACAAATGGATACAGTTGTCAGTGGAATAAGGCCTACAGGAAATTTACACCTTGGAAATTATTTTGGCGCATTGCGCAATTTTATAAAAATGCAGAATGAAAACAACTGCTATTTCTTTATAGCGGATTATCATTCGCTTACTACCCACCCCACTCCTGCCGATCTTCATGGCAACGTAAAAAGTGTATTGATAGATTATCTGGCAGCCGGACTTGATCCCGAAAAGGCAACCTTATATCTGCAAAGCGATGTTCCGGAAACTGCAGAACTTTATCTGTTTCTGAATATGAACGCGTATCTGGGCGAACTTGAGCGCGTTACATCTTTCAAAGATAAGGCCAGAACACAACCAGACAACATCAATGCCGGACTGCTTACCTACCCTACACTGATGGCGGCTGATATCATAATCCATAAAGCCCACAAAGTTCCGGTAGGCAAGGATCAGGAACAGCACCTTGAGATGACACGGACTTTTGCAAACCGCTTTAACCGCTTGTATGATGTGGAATTTTTCCCTGAGCCTGTTGCCTATAATTTCGGGGAGCAACTGGTTAAAATTCCGGGATTGGATGGAAGCACCAAGATGGGCAAATCGGAAGGTGAAGGCAATGCAATTTTCCTGAATGATGATCCCACGGTTATCCGTAAAAAAATTATGAAAGCGGTGACTGACAGCGGTCCCACCGAACCCAATCAGCCCAAGGCTCAGGCGATTGAAAATATTTTTGCTTTGATGAAAGCTCTTTCAAAGCCAGAAACTTTTTCATTCTTCGAAGGAGAATACAACGAATGTCGCATCCGCTATGGCGATATGAAAAAACAACTGGCCGAAGATGCCATTATCTTTACCGAACCTTTCAGGGAAAAAATAAAGGAAATCGGTTCTGACGAAACCTATTTGAGCAATGTTGTGAAACTTGGAAGAGACAAAGCCCACGAAAGTGCTTCAAAAACAATAAAGGAAGTAAGAGAAATTATCGGATTTAAAAAGTTCTGAAGAATCCGGAATAATCAAGTCGGAAATGAATCCGGTAAATACTGAAAACATAACCCCCGAAAATCTGGTATCATATTTTCGGGGGTTTGTTCATGAATCCTTTCGATTTATTGCTGCTGTTATTTAGCTGATAAAACCTGATCGTTCTGAATTTTTACAACAAAAGCTTCTGCAAAGCCCTTGCTCCTGATCTCTTTCTGCAAAGCCAGTGCGGCCTCTATAGTGGTTTCACAGCCAGCTATGTATTTGTTCAGATTGCCGGATTTATAGATTTTAATATCCTTTACCCCTTTAAACCAGGGATCATTAACCGGCATAACATTGGGAACCGCAGCAATCTGAACGCCAAAACAGGCTGCTTGTAAGTTAGCATTTTTAACTTCGGTAGCTGGTATAATTTCTGTTTTAACCGCATTTTGCTGTTCACTTGCTTTCTTGTCTGCCTTCACTGTATTATCGCCAAAGCACCTGCGAAAAAAAGACGGATCGAACAGATAAACATCAACTTCATCTCCGACTTTGAAGACAGACGGATCAAATTCATCGTTAGTTATAGTTTTATCGATGCTTAGGATTTTAAACTCAGTTCTGCGGTTTGCCTGATGTTCATCTTCGGTGCAAGTAACACCATCGGCACACTGGTTGACAAGATTGTTTTCGCCATATCCCCGTGCCACGAGCCTTGAAGGATCAATACCCTGCAAAACGATATATCTTACAGCAGCTTCAGCGCGTTTTTGAGATAATTCTTCATTGTAAGCATTCGTTGCTCTGGAATCGGTGTGTGATGAAAGTTCAGCCGATATCGGGAATTTTTTCATGATATCAACCAGATTGTCAAGTGCAGGTTTGGCATCTTCACGGATAAACCACTTATCGAGATCGTAATAAATATTCTCAACCCTGAATGACTTGTTCACTTCAAGCTTATCGAGCAGAAGATCGCGTGGGATATTGAATTGTTTTGATGTATCACCCTGCGCAATTCTGAAGTTGAGGCAATCATCGATAAAATCAGGTTTCACGGCTTTGCTCAGGTAGAGAATATCTTTTTCAGCTGGCAAAGAATAGATTCCGTCGGGACCTGTCTGCAGAACTTTGACTTTATTGGTTTTTGTATTCAGAATAAAAACTGTTGCTCCTTCAAGCGGCTTACCACTGCTTTTGTCTTTTACTACCCCTTGCATCACCAATGGCTGCGGTAAAACCGGAGGTATGGAAATGGTTTTTACAGCCGGTCTGGCGTTTCTGAATGCGTAAATGTCATCATTTCCAAGTCCGCCAGGTCTGTTTGAACTAAAGAAACCTGAGGAAAGATCTTTATTCACGGCTATTGAAAAATCGTCGAACGAGGAGTTTACAGGCGCGTAAAGGTTTTCAGGGACTGACCATTCGCCATTGATATTTCTGGACACAAAAATATCCAGACCACCATAACCCGGATGCCCGTCAGAAGCAAAATAAAGAATTGAATCATTAACCAGTGTTGGAAATACCTCATTCCCGAAAGTATTCAGGGTTGAGCCAAGGTTAACAGGAGTAGTCCAAACCCCTCCTGAAAGTTTTGTTTGATAAAGATCAGAACTGCCAAAGCCTCCGGGCATATCAGAAACGAAAATCATGGTATTCCCATCATGCGATACAGTTGGATGACCAACCGAATAATTATCGCTGTTGAAGGGGAAATCTTTATAATCAACTTTGCCGTCAGTGAGTTCACCGTAATAAATTTTAAGCATAAAAGTCATGATATCACTTTTGCCCTGCTTTACTTTTTCAATCCGGGTGCGTGTCAGAAATATCATTTTATTGTCTGGTGTAAAGTATGCAGGCCCATCATGATAGGTCTGATTAAATCTGGTTGACATAGAAACGGGATTATCCATATCTCGCCAGAAGTCTTTAAAGAAACGTGGTTCAGCCTGATAAAGATTCAGATAATTGAAATTTGTCCATCCATAACGTTTGTCTTCCAGTAAACTTGGATTTCGGTCGGAAGCATAAATTAGCCCATCCCCAAAAAAAGCAGGGCCAAAATCGGAGTATTTAGAGTTGAGGTTTTTTACATTTTTGACTTCTGCTGCTTCGTCGAAAGCACTCCATTCCACCATAAGATCGCAGTATCCTGCAAAAACAGCACCCCTTGGATCATCGGGTACAAGTTCTGCATACCGGAGAAATGCTTCACGTGCTTGCTCATATTCCTGCATAGTACGTGCAGCCTGACCAAGATAGAAGTAATTGACCGGATCAATATTGTTGAATTCTACAGCGCGCATATACCATGATCTGGCTTCCTGCGGATCATTGATAAAACGGTAGCAATCAGCCAGTTTAATGGTTGCTTCTTTGCGTACGTCCTCCTTGTTACTCTTTGCCGCCTTCTGATAATAAGGGATGGCTCTTGAATATTTGAACAGATCATACATGCGGTTGGCTTTTTTAATCTGCGCAAAGCCATCAAAGGCAAATGCCAGAATTAAAAATGAAAGGAGGAAGATTATTTTTCTCATCATACTTATTTTTTAGCAAAACAAACCAGTCAATAAATCAGCAAAATGTAACAGACTAAAAGAAGAATCGAGGGGTCAGCATTCTGTCCTGATAGATATCAAAGTCAAAACCAAGACGGAATTCATGAGAGCCCTTGTTATGGGGTTGCAGTTCATTCAGATAGATATCATAAGAATATCCGACCCTTATTTTATCAGTGACTCTGAACTCTGTCATAAAAACTATTGCGTGTTCCGATCGGTAAGAAGTCCCAACCCAGAAAACATTGTCGAAGATTACACTTGCATTGACATCCACCTGCAGGGGTGCATTTTTTACAAATTTAACCAAAACTGATGGTCTGAATACAATTTTTTCATCTATCGGAATAGCTACTCCAGCCATTCCATAGAAATGGCGGAGCAACTTTGAATAGGTTGTTTTATTATCAACCTTTATTACACCGTATTCATTCTGAAACAACTGCTTGGAGGAAAATCCTGCGAAAAAGCGGTTGCTTTGATAATAAATGCCGAAATTGGCATCAGGTGTAAACCTTTGAATATCCTGAGGACTAAAAGTATAGTCAGGGTCTTCAACATTGATCTGTCTCCAGTCGAAATCGAAGTATTTGAATCCGGCCTGTAAGCCGAAAGACAAATTACCCCTTCCCAGCAACAAACGATAAGCATAAGTTGCCATAAGTCCCTGATTTCTGGTAGGCCCGAGCACATCCTGATATGCGTACAAGCCCAGACCCACCTTGTTGTTTCGGGTTGACATATGAGCACCAACAGTAAATGTTCGCGGAGCACCTTCAATGCCCACCCATTGATACCGGTTAAGCATATCAATGGTCAGCATTTCACGGCTGCCGGCATACCCCGGATTCAATACCAGTTTGTTGAACATATACTGGCTAAACAATGGATCCTGTTGGGCAAATGCCGAAATGCTGATGAACAGGAAAACTAAGCCGGTTAACTTTTTCATAGTTTTAAATTTTATCGTTATTCAGAATTAGTCCTCACTTCTTACGTAAATCCATCCTGTAAATGTCTTCACATTTTTAATTTCAAGGATGTAGTAGTAAGTCCCGTCAGGAACCCGATTGCCACGATTGTTGGTAGCTTCCCAGAAGACATTGTTGTTGTCGTAGTGTTTGCCTTCCCAGATTTTGGTTCCCCAACGGTTGAAGATTTTAACTTCATTGTCAGGGAATCCTTCTATACCCTTAATCTTCCAGCTGTCGTTATTTCCGTCACCATTGGGCGATACACCGTTATAGATTACCAGATCGTCAATCTGTGGTTCGGGCAATACAAGAATGTAAACCATTGCCTCTGCACACTGCACAGGGTCACCCTTATCGCAGATACGGTAGCAGATAGAATCAACGCCGCTGTATCCGGTGTAAGGAGTATAGGTAATGGTTCCGTTGGAATTTACAACCACCAGACCATTCAAAGGATTACCGCAGATACTGACACTTAATGCACCATTCTCCGGATCGTAATCGTTTCCAAGGACATTTACAGTGACAGATGTGTTAAATGCAGTAGTATCGTAATCATCATTGGCAACCGGGGGATAGTTGATTCCATCGAGGAATACCATAACCGAATCTGTTGACTGGCAACCGGTAATCAGATCGGTAACCAGTACATAGAATCTGGTATGGTCGGTTAAGTTACGTGTTACCGGATTGCTGGTATTGGCATAGAACAACAGCGATGACGGTTGCCAGTTGAACGCATAAGCACCTGAACCACCGCTTGCAACAACTTCAAGCATAGTGTTGGTGTTGAAGGCGATGGTCTGATCTTCACCTGCATCCACAATTGCACTTTCGTAGATTGTCAGAAGCATCTTATCGCTTGCATTCAAACTGCTGCATCCACCTTCGCCCATAACTGTAAGCGTCAGTTCAACAAGACCGGCTTCATTCAGACCCGGAATATAAGTAGGAGTCAGTGTGTTTGCATTGAGCAATGTTCCGCTTCCGGAGCTTGTCCATAACAGATCAGAATAATGAAGTGCCGTTGCCATAAGAATAGTAAATTGCTCTCCCTGGCATATCGACATATCAGGACCTGCAGTTGCAAATGGCAGCCTGTTGAAAGTAAGTACCATTTCGTCAACCACCGGAGTACATCCCTGTGCCGACTCTGCTGTAATGGTAAGTACAACCTGTCCATTGGCAATATCACTTGCACTTGGGGTGTAAACCGGTTTCTGGATATTCGGATTGTTGAATGTTCCTGTTCCGGATGTTGTCCAGTAAACCGATGATTGATATTGCGCTGAACCGCCTATGAGTGTGTATGAACCGCCTTCACAAATGTTGGCATCATCTCCTGCTGTAAGGATGGCCTGGCGACTGATCCACAGAATCATCTGATCAGATACCGGATCACAATTACCTGCTGACTGAGCAGAAAGTGTGAGTGTAACTGAACCTGCAATGATATCGTTGGTGCCTGGTGTGTAAACCGCATTCAGTTGGGTTGCATCATCAAAGCTTCCGTCACCGTTGGTGGTCCAGAGTAGTGAAACAGCATTATTTGCAGTTGCACCGCTTAATGTCAGTGATTCAGTTTCACAAATTCTGACATTAACACCCGCATCAACCGCCGCCTGTTTGGAAATAGTAATTACCATTACGTCTTCTGAATTCTGACAAGGAGACTGAGCATATCCGGTAAGAGTAAGTATTACTGAACCATTCAGAATATCCGCTGCACTTGGGGTGTAAACCGGATTCACAAGACCTGCATTGCTGAATGTACCTGACCCGCTGGTAGTCCAGAGAACAGATTGAGCATATGCAGCAGTTGCACCTGTTAAAGCATGTGCAGAACCTTCGCAGATGGAGGTATCATCTCCCGCACTAACAACAGTTTGCCTGTTGATGGTAAGAACCATCTGATCTGATACCGGATCACAAGGTTCCGGAGCTTGTCCTGTCAGCGTAAGAATAACACTTCCGTTTACTATGTCGGTCAGACTCGGTGTGTAAACTGCATTCAATACAGTAGGATCATCAAATGTTCCGGTTCCGGATGTTGACCACAACAAAGAGGTCGCATTGGTTGCCGAAGCATCAAATAGCATGTGTAATGAACCTTCGCAGATGGTAGCATCAGAACCCGCACTTACTGATACAGTATTGCTTATGGTCAGTACCATCTGATCGGTTGAAGAAGGACAGGTGCCGGATGAATAAGCAGTCATTGACAAAATAACCTGACCATCATCTATATCATTCTGACTTGGATAATAGGTCGGATTTACCATATACTGGCTGCTGAATGTTCCTGTGCCTGAAGTTGTCCAGAATACTGAGGCTTCAAACAATGCAGATGCACCCGATAAGGTGTGGCTGCTACCTGCACAAATCGTAGCATCAGGACCTGCGTTGGCAATTGCATTGCGATTGAGGCTTAGTACCATGAAATCGGAAACATTTCCGCAAGGAGCTGCTGAAGTTCCGGTAATGGTAAGTACTACAGATCCGTTGTTAAGATCGGCAAGACTTGGTGTGTAAACAGGATTAACATCCGTAGGATTATTGAAGGTTCCTGTGCCACTGGTGCTCCAGAGAACTCCGATTACATCTGATGCAGTTGCTCCGCTAAGTGTATGAGTTTCCCCTTCGCATATTGAAGCATCGGGTCCTGCATTCACCGCTGCTTGCTGACTGATGGTTAGTACCATCTGGTCGGCTGAATTACCGCAAGGCGCTGCTGATGTTACGGTCATGGTTAGCGTTACCGAACCATTCAGGATATCACTTGCACTCGGAGTATAAACCGGATTCTGCAACGTTGCGTTGTTGAAAGTTCCGGTTCCGTTCGTGGTCCAGAGGATGCTGGCTGCATTGGTGGCCACTGCAGTACTCAATGTGTAAGTTGAACCTTCGCAGATGGTTGCATCGTCTCCCGCGTTGGCGGTTGACTGCTGTGGCAGATTCAGTGTCATGGCGTCACTTACAGATCCGCACGGTGCTGTTGAAGTAGCTGTTAGAGTCAGAACAACCGAACCTGAAGTTACATCGGTAGCACTCGGTGTGTAAACCGGGTTGAGTGCAGTTGCATCACTGAAAGAACCTGTACCACTGGTGGTCCAGAGCAGTCCGGTATAATCTGATGCACTGGCACCTGCAAGGGCATAAGGAGTTGTACCACAGCTCGAAGCATCTGGTCCTGCATTTACAACGGCTTGCTGGCTGATGCTTAGCACCATCTGGTCGGCTGAATTACCGCAAGGCGCTGCTGATGTTACAGTCATGGTAAGCGTTACCGAACCATTCAGGATATCACTTGCACTCGGAGTATAAACCGGATTCTGCAACGTTGCGTTGTTGAAAGTTCCGGTTCCGTTCGTGGTCCAGAGGATGCTGGCTGCATTGGTGGCCAATGCAGTATTCAAGGTGTAAGTTGAACCTTCGCAGATGGTTGCATCGTCTCCGGCGTTGGCGGTTGACTGCTGTGAGAAGTTCAGAGTCATCTGATCTGTTACAATAACACAAGGAGTCTGAGATGTTGCCTGCAGAGTAAGAATTACATTTCCTGCTGATATGTCGGCAATACTTGGTGTATAGACTGGGTTCAGAATGGTGGCATCACTGAATGTTCCTGTTCCACTACTTGTCCACAACAAACTGGTAGCAAAGCTGGAAGTCGCGCCTGAAAGGGTATATGTTCCAGATTCACAAATGGTGGCATCAGGTCCGGCGTTAACTAATGCCTGACGGCTTATGAACAATATCATTTGATCACTGACCTGTACACAAGGTGTTGCTGAAGTGACTGTCATGGAAAGGGTAACAAATCCGTCCAGGATATCATTGGGACTCGGTGTATAAACCGGGTTTACAGCAAAGGCATTGTCAAACGAACCTGTTCCTGTTGTGGTCCAGAACACAGTTACAGCATCAGGAGCTATTGCATCTGCAATCAGGTAAGATGATCCTTCGCAAATGGTTGCATCGTCGCCTGCAAAAGCTATTGCCTGCTGGCTGATACTGAGAATCATGGAATCGCTGACATCGATACATGGTCCGGCTGAAGTTGCTGTCAGGGTCAGGATAACTGAACCTGCAGAGATGTCAGCAGCACCCGGTATGTAAATCGGATTCATTATGCTTGAATTGCTGAAGGTTCCATCACCGCTGGTAGTCCAGGTCAGCGATGTGTAATCGCTGGCTGTGGCTCCACTCAGAATGAAATTACCTGTTTCGCAGATGGTGGCATCGTCTCCTGCATTAACTGCGGCCTGACTACTGATAAACAGCGTCATGGAATCAGAATCTCCGGTACAAGGTGCTGCTGAAGATGCGTTAACAGTAAGAACTACTACGCCATTCAAAATATCCGATGTACTCGGTGTGTAGATTGCATTCACCACTGTCGGATCTGCAAAGAATCCCGTACCACTGGTAGTCCAGAGAACAGTTGTGGCATTTGTTACAACTGCAGTACTTAAGGTGTATGGATTACCCTCACAAATTGTTGCATCATCGCCGGCATCGGCAGTTGCAGCAATAAGTACATTAAGCACCATACTATCCGTTGATGATACACAAGGTGAATCAGACTGTGCTGTTAAAGTAAGCGTTACTGAACCTAATGCCAGATCACCGGCTCCAGGCGTGTAAACCGGATTCATTATTGTTGCATCATCGAAAGTACCGGTACCAGATGTAGTCCACAAAAGGCTGGTATAATTTCCTGCAGTTGCTCCTGCAATGGTATAAGGCTCAGTTCCGCAGGTTGCGGCATCGGGTCCTGCGTTTACGTAAGCCTGTCGGCTGATGGTAAGCAGCATCTGATCCTGATCTGTGGTACATGGTAAATCCGATGTTCCGGTTATGGTAAGAATCACTGAACCATTGATGATATCAGATAAACTTGGCGTATAGATCGGATTTATTGCTCCGGCATTGCTGAAGAACCCAGAACCGCTGCTTGTCCAAAGAATGGACTGATGATAAATGGCAGTTGCACCGGTGAGTTCATAGGAAGAGCCTTCACAAATGGTGGCATCATCTCCGGCAGTAATAATGGTCTGCCTGCTGATGCTGAGAACCATCTGGTCAGTAACATCTGTGCAAGGAGCATTAGCAATACCTGTAAGTGTAATGGTTACCATTCCTGATACAATGTCATCAGCACCTGGTGTATAAACCGGGTTGATAATGGTAGCATCATCAAAAGTTCCTGTACCATCAGTTGTCCAGAGTATTCCTGCAGTATTAACTGCTGATGCTGTAGTAATCTGGTAAACAGATCCTTCGCAAATCAAAGCATCAATACCTGCATTTACAGTTACCGGAGCCAGGATTGTGAGTACCATTTCATCAGTATCAATTACGCAAACTCCGGCTGACAATGTGGTCATTGTCAGGATAACGGATCCGTCGTCAATATCATTCTGACTCGGTGTATATATCGGATTCACGCTAAATGGACTGTTGAATGAACCGGTACCAGAAGTTGACCATACCACAGAAGTTTGGTGCATAGCACTTGCGCCTGACAGATGGTAAGGTGTTGCTCCGCAAATGGTAGCATCAGGACCTGCATCCGCAACAGATTGACGATCAATGGTAAGTACCATAAAATCTGATCCGGGCAGACAAGGTGATGATGGGGTTCCTGTGAGGGTAAGTATTACTGTACCTGAGGAAATATCATCCACTGAAGGATTATATACCGCATTAAGAATGGAAGGATCGGTAAAGGTACCTGTTCCACTGGTGGTCCAGAGCAATCCAGCTGCATGCTGAGCAGATGCATTTTCAAGGAGGTATGAAGCTCCTTCACAAATGCTTGCATTAGGCCCGGCATTTACCTCAACATTCCTGCTGATGAACAGGGTCATCTGGTCTGTTACATTCAAACAAGGTGATGCACTGGTAATGGTCATGGTCAGATGTACAAATCCATCATCGATGTCATTCTGACTAGGTGTATAAACCGGGTTTTGAGCAGTAGGATTATTAAATGAACCCGTACCACTGGTGGTCCAGAATATGGATACAGCATATGTAGCAGATGCATCGAAGATAAAGTAACTTCCATCAGTTTCGCAGATGGTCGCATCAACTCCTGCATTGGCAGTTGCCTGTGGGCTGATGGTCAGAACCATCGCATCTGTTGCATCCACACATGGACCAGCTGATGTTACGGTCAATGTCAGGGTGACTGAACCTGCAGTGATATCGGCTGGGCTTGGTGTGTAAATCGGGTTAAGGGCAGTTGCATCGCTGAAGGTTCCTGTGCCTGAGGTTGTCCACAACAGACTGGTGTAATCTGAAGCTGTCGCGGTGCTCAAAGTATAGGTGCCTGTTTCACAGATGGTAGCATCAACACCGGCATTTACTGTTGCCTGCTGGTTGATGGTCAGTATCATAAAGTCAGTTGCATTTACACAACCTGCTGCGCTGGTAGCTGTCAGTGTCAGGGTTACTGAACCATTCAGGATATCGGCGGCACTTGGGTTATAAGTGGCATTCAGAACATTTGCATTTACAAATGCACCGGTTCCGCTGGTGCTCCAGGTGTAAGTTACAGCATTCGTAGCACTTGCGGTGTTAAGGGTGTAACTGCTGCCTTCGCAAGTGGTTGCATCAATACCGGCATTAACTGTTGCCTGTGGGCTGATTGTCAGAACCATTGCATCTGTTGCATCCACACATGGACCAGCTGATTCAGCGGTCAATGTTAAGGTAACTGTACCAAGTTCTCCTATACCAGGTGCGTAAATCGGGTTAAGGACTGTTGCATCGCTGAAGGTTCCTGTGCCTGAAGTTGTCCACAACAGACTGGTGTAATCTGAAGCTGTCGCGGAGCTCAAAGTATAGGTGCCTGTTTCACAGATGGTAGCATCAACACCAGCATTTACTGTTGCCTGCTGGTTGATGGTCAGTATCATAAAGTCGGTAACATCAACACAACCGGCAGCGCTGGTCACTGTCAGGGTCAGGGTTACTGAACCATTCAGGATATCGCCTGCACTTGGGTTATAGGTGGCGTTCAGGATTGTTGCATCGGTAAACGCTCCGCTTCCGCTGGTGCTCCAGGTGTAAGTTACAGCATTCGAAGCACTTGCGGTGCTCAAAGTGTAGCTGCTGCCTTCGCAGATGGTGGCATCAACTCCGGCATTAACTGTTGCCTGTGGACTGATTGTCAGAACCATTGCATCTGTTGCATCCACACATGGACCAGCTGATGTAGCGGTCAATGTGAGTGTGACTAAACCGAGTTCTCCTGCACCTGGTGTGTAAACCGGGTTAAGTAAGGTTGCATCGCTGAAGGTTCCTGTTCCTGAGGTTGTCCACAACAGACTGGTGTAATCTGAAGCTGTCGCGCCGCTCAGGGTGTAAGTACCTGTTTCACAGATGGTCGCATCAACTCCGGCATTAACTGCTGCCTGATCGCTGATGGTCAGTTCCATAAAGTCAGTTGCATTTACACAACCTGCTGCGCTGGTCGCTGTCAGGGTCAGGGTAACTGAGCCGTTCAGGATGTCGCCTGCGCTTGGGTTATAAGTGGCATTCAGAACATTTGCATTTACAAATGCACCGGTTCCGCTGGTGCTCCAGGTGTAAGTTACAGCATTCGAAGCACTTGCGGTGCTCAAAGTGTAGCTGCTGCCTTCGCAGATGGTGGCATCAACTCCGGCATTAACTGTTGCTTGTGGGCTGATTGTCAGAACCATTGCATCTGTTGCATCCACACATGGACCGGCTGATGTTGCGGTCAATGTGAGTGTGACATTTCCTGCTAGGATATCTGCAGCACTCGGGCTGTAGGTTGCTGCAAGAATGTTGGCATTATCGAAGGTTCCTGTGCCGCTGGTGCTCCAGGTCAGTGAAGTATAATCACTGGCTGTTGCGCCGCTCAAAGTGTAAGTACCTGTTTCACAGATGGTCGCATCAAGTCCGGCATTAACTGCTGCCTGATCGCTGATGGTCAGTACCATAAAGTCGGTGGCATTTACACAACCTGCTGCGCTGGTTACTGTAAGGGTCAGGGTGACTGAACCGTTCAGGATATC
>DHVX01000098.1:3299-4213 GCA_002412885.1 Bacteroidales bacterium UBA5197 | reverse complement strand
TTGATTCTCGAAAGCTGGTCAGCCGATCTGATTGAATCTTTGGGAGGAGAAGCAGGTATAACCCCTGAATTTCGTGAACTTGAAAAGGGCGGTGTTCTCTTTAAAAATCTCTGGGCTACCGGTCCACGGAGTGAGCAGGCAATGGGAAGTATTTTCGGTGGATTTCCGGCACATCCCATATCATCCATTACTGTGCAGCCTGATAAGTTTTCCAAACTTCCAACCATCACCAAGAAACTGATAGATCAAGGTTATCATACCTCGTTTTACTTTGGAGGTCAGTTGATTTACGGAAATATCAAAGGTTTTATTCTTTACAACGGTTTCAGCCGGATAATTGAAGGCGCTCATTTTGGTAAAGAAGTGATCAAAGGAAAGCTAGGGGCGCATGATGAGTTCGTGCTTTCAAGGCAGATTGCTGATCTTAACAAGGAAAAGGAACCTTTCTTCTCTGCTTTATTTACACTCAGTTCTCATTCCCCGTATGATCAGCCTATGGAGCAAGTGCTCGACTGGGGTGATAATGAGCAACCTTACATCAACTCAGCTTATTACACCGACCGAAGTCTGGGAAATTACTTCCGTGAAGCACGAAAGCAGCCATGGTATAATAATACTTTGTTTATTCTGGTGGCAGATCACAGTCATAACTCATATCGTAACTGGTCTTTCACAACCCCGAACTATCATAAAATTCCGATGCTGTTTTATGGCGAAGTAATAAAGCCTGAATATAGGGGAACATCTGTACAAGCATTTGCTAATCAGTCGGATATGGCAACAACTCTACTCCGGCAGTTGAATCTGGATGCTTCCGGATTTCATTGGAGCCGCAATCTGTTTAATCCTTATACACAACAGTTCTCCTATTTTTCTTTTGAAGAAGGTTTAGGTTGGATTCGTCCACCGTCAGG
>DHVX01000098.1:2641-3211 GCA_002412885.1 Bacteroidales bacterium UBA5197 | reverse complement strand
TATTTCTGTTTATTTGTATTATTGTACATTGATTTAGCCTTTGAGGTTCGTAATTTTTTAATATCTTTCAAATAATGCCATTTTGCTTAAAAACATTGAATATTTCGGCTTATTTGCAGGTTACAAATTGCCCCTGATTGAGATAAAGAAAGACACTCATTTTCAATCTTAACAGCCTTACTAATCCTAACAACCTCCAGTTAAATTGAATCTATCTGACAGAATAAATAAGTATTTCTATCACAAGAGCATATCTTCACAACTGAGGATAAGCACTTTGGCAATTGCATTAATTTCTGCAATAATAATCGGAGGTAGCTGGACTTATTTTGAATCTGTAAAGCTGAAAAAAGAACTTGAAGAAGAAAAAACAAATTATTATCAAACTAAAAATCAATTGGTTGAAAATGAGGTAATGTCAGCAATTGATTACATTGAATACAACCGGTCACTTTCGCAGGAAAGGATGAAGAAGGAATTAAAAATGAGGGTTGATGAAGCCTGGAATATTTCCTCCAATATATACAATCAGAACAAGAACAATAAATCGCGGGCTGAAATTGAGAAAAT
>DHVX01000098.1:1284-2527 GCA_002412885.1 Bacteroidales bacterium UBA5197 | reverse complement strand
TGGATTACTATACCAGAAGTGAATATTCAACCTCTGATTCTGTGCTTCTTAAAAGTACATATATCCGCAAATTTGAACCTTTGGGCTGGTATTTTGGCAGCAAGGACTACCTTTCTGATTTTGAAACTGACCTTAAAGAAGAGTTGTTAAAAAGAATTTCGAAATTAAGGTTTGGCTCGGATGGATATATTTTCATCAATTCAGTTGATGGATTGGCATTAATTTCAAATGGCGAAAAGCATGCTACACCATTAAATATTTACAATTCAGGTGATACCAATTGGATATCAGTTTTTAAAGAGCAAGTCAAAATTTTTAATGGAAGTGGCAAAGGTATTATCAAATATAAATTCAGGCGGCTGTTAGCTGATGAATTTGAAACAAAGTATTCATATCTGGGAACAGTAAAAGCATGGGGATGGATTATCGGTGCAGGTTATTATGAAAATGAAGTAGAGAATCTTATTCTTGCAAAACAACATGAAAAATCACAAAAGCATAAACAAGTTGGTCTTCTGATTTTTATAATTCTTTTGGTTATTTTAATTCTAATCTGGGTGTTCTCCGGATATTTGGCAAATAAAATGCTTCGAAGTTTCAGGTCGTTTGAATTAAACTTCCGAAAATCGATACTGGAATCCACAGAAATGGACCCTGAGGAACTTGCTTTTCTCGAATTCCAGCAACTCGCTGAATCAGTTAATGGCATTACCCGGCAATTGAGTTCTATCAGAATAAAACTAACCAAAGAACAATCCTTGCTGCGTTCACTGATTGACTCAAGTCCGGATTTGATATTTTTCAAAGACCTGAACAGTAATTATGTTGGTTGTAACCTGGAATTCTCAAAATACCTCGGAATCAGCGAAAATGATTTAATCGGCAAAAACGACTTCAACTATTTCTCCAAAGAAATGGCTGAAAAGTACCACGAAGATGATAGAAATATCATCAGAGAACACAAGCCTATCAGAAGCGAAGAGTGGATTACCATGCCCAATGGAAGTATGCGATTGATGGATACTTTTAAGGTTCTTTATTACGACAAGAATGGCGAAGCAATTGGCATTATGGTTATTAGCCGAGATATTACTGAAAGAGAAGAGACCAGACTAATATTAAAGGAAGCAAAAGAGAGAGCCGAAGAAGCAGATAAATTAAAAACGGCATTTCTGGCCAATATGAGTCATGAAATCAGAACTCCAATGAACTCCATTGTTGGATTTTCAAATCTGTTAACAGA
>DHVX01000098.1:0-1193 GCA_002412885.1 Bacteroidales bacterium UBA5197 | reverse complement strand
CTTTACATAATGCATACAACGCAACTCAAACAAAAAAATAAACACCAAATAAGCCTTTTTAATGAGATTGTTCCATTAAGTGATGGTTTCAACATAGTTACCGATGAGTTCAGGCTTAAACAAGTGTTGAGTAACCTGTTGGGTAATGCAATAAAATTCACACAAGAAGGCAAGATTACTTTTGGCTTCAAGCAAATTAATGATATGCTTGAATTTTATGTAAAGGATACCGGAATCGGAATTTCTGCTGAAGGGCAAAAAGTTATTTTTGAACGTTTCAGACAGGAAAATCATTCAGGATTAAAGCATTCAGGAGGAACAGGATTGGGGTTGGCAATTTCACATCACATTATAGAATTGTTGGGAGGTTCCATCTCAGTTAATTCAATACCTGATCATGGATCAGTTTTTACATTCACAATTCCTTACAGAACAGCGGAAGTACCTGCGAAGAAACAGAAGAACAGTATTCCTGTAAAAGGTGTTTTTGATTACAATTGGAACGACAAGACCATTTTGGTTGTTGAAGACATAGACTCGAATTATAAATATATTCATGCTGCGATTTTCAGGACCGGTATAAATATTTTAAGGGCTGTTGACGGCCGCGAAGCAATCAGCATGTGCAGCTCAAATGGTAAAATAGATATTATTCTGATGGATGTTAATATGCCGGTTTTGAATGGATACGAAGCTACTATTGAAATAAAGAAACTATGGCCAAACATCCCGATTATAGCACAAACTGCTTATGCAATGCAGGGTGAAGAACAACGAAGCCGCGAGGCTGGTTGCGATGCCTACCTATCTAAGCCGGTTAATCTGCGATCACTGTTTAATGCGATGAAGCAATTCCTTGAGATGCCAACAAAATAGAAAGCTGCCCCTGAAAAATCCGGGACAGCTTCATAATTCCAATTTAACAGCTTATTTGGGCTGATAATAGCAAACCTTCGGAGACATTATTCTCTCTTCTTTCTTGAGCTTTTTAATTGCGTTATCAACATCTTTTTTATCGATACCAGCCAATTCTGCAATTTCGGCTCCTTTTAAAGGCTTACCGGCTTCTGCAAGGGTTTTTAAAACAAGTTCGGTTGTTTCCATTTTTTTGTTTTTTATTCAAGTGAATGCACAACAAGACCACTTCTCAACTTAGGCTCAAACCAGGTTGTTTTGGGTGGCATTATATTTCC
>DHVX01000055.1:201284-236394 GCA_002412885.1 Bacteroidales bacterium UBA5197 | reverse complement strand
CCCATTAATTTCCTGATGCCTTTTCTGGCTCATGCCCTTGGGACATTTGCGGGTGCACTGGTGGCTGCGCTGATTGCCGGAAGTCATAAAATGACTTTTGCACTGGTGATAGGTGCGTTTTTTCTGATTGGCGGTGCAATGATGGTGTTTATGCTTCCTTCGCCACTGTGGTTTTCTGTTGTTGATCTGGCATTGGCATATTTCCCTATGGCATGGCTGGGAGGGAAGATTGGGATAAGGAAAGTTTAGGAATGGTGTGGGGTTTGCCTGATTACAGAAGCTTCGCGCAAAGATTAGGAGATGTTCTTTCAGGTTTCACGCTAGGACGCAAAGGCGCAAAAGGAGCGCAAATTTTTGAAAGATGTCCGGGTTCGCAAGGCTTTAGTGAAGTGAAGGAAAATACTGCCTGAAAATCAAATTTCTTGCTACACGACTTTAGCCTGCAGCAAGTGCAGGTATAGGGTTTAAGTGATCTTAGCCAAAAGTAAAAAGTACAGGAATGGCTTGCATATTTATAAATTTGCACTATTGTCCGGTGAAAATCGAAAATTTCCTTGCCACCAAATCTCCAAATCTCCAAATTACACAAAATGAATGAATTAAATTGGTAAAATTTGATGATTTCGTGTTTTGGTGGCAAATTTTATATAGTAAGGTATTGTTCCTTAACTTTTGTCTATGAGATACAATATCAGTCATTTGTAATAATATTCTGAACTTTCCCCGGACAACAATGATAAATTTGATAATTTTGGGGTGGAAATATAGGTTGTATTTTTCGGATGAGAAGCATGTGCTCCGGAAACCCAACCGTTTCAAATTGTTAATATTATAGCCATCAAAAAAAACAGTCATGAGATTATTATTGATAATAATTGTAATGCTTTTTTCAAGCAAGCTTTCTCCAGCTCAGAACTATATTAAAATGGTGAATGATTCTATTTTTTGGGATGTGCACTATCAGGAAATGGGATACATCTGCTCAGGTTATGGCGGAGGTGGTGAACGGTTTCATTTTGGGAATGATACAGTAATAAACGAGAAACAATATACAAGAGTTCTGGCATATAATCTTGTAAGTGTGTATTTTATCACAGATGATGCTGATTGCCCGCCACATCGTTGCGAAACAGTATCATACCCTACAAACTATTATGTTCACGAAGACTCAGTAGGTAAAATATATTTGTATGATAGTCAGCAAATGGAGGAGAGTTTGCTTTTTGATTATAATTTGCTGGTTGGTGATTCGATTGTTTATGGAGGGGTAACTTTCATTGTAAATTCTATATCCGAGATTACAACTTATGATAGCATTGCCCGAAGAATGTTTATGCTTGAAGATGTATCTTCTATCTGGTATGGATGTTACTTTATTGAAGGCTTAGGTGGACCGGCTGGCCCTATTTTCTATCCATTTCCTGTTTTTGAGTTTGGTCCATGGCTAAATTGTTGGGGGTATTTTAATAGCAACACTAATGATTGTTGGGATTTTATGACTGGATTGCCATTTTATCCTAAAAATGAACCAGACATTTCAATTTATCCAAATCCAGCCGAAAACATTTTATACATTTCTGATATATCTCAAATTGTGTCTCTAAGAATAATTGACTTATTAGGCAATGAATGTGTCAGGAAGAATAAATTAACCTCAAACAGTATAAATATTGAAAATTTGGCTAAGGGAGTTTATTTTGTTGAGATGGAACTTTTGAATAAACAAACTATAAAAGTAAAATTAATAAAAACTGCATTTAATAAATAAGAATGGTCCGGATATTTGGATTTTGTTAAATTTGGGGTGGAAATCTGAGTTGTTTTGTTCTATCATGAAGGGATTACGCATTTCAGATGAATACGCTATATTGTGGATATCCGATCGGTTGGCTGCAATATTAAGTGACCACACAATAGAACATAGAACTTGAAATGAGTAAAAAGGAATATATATTTAATGAAGCATCATGGGTATTGATGTTAGGTGTTTTCTTTGTGGTATTGATACTAAATGCCTTTGTTGCAATTAATATTCAGAAAGCAATTGCTTTTCAGAAAGGTGCAATGACAGGACTATTCATTTTATTTATCCTATTGATTCCTGTTTTAATTTCAAGAGTTGTTGCATTTAGCAAAACAAAAATCACCCTTTCAAATAGAGAGATATATGTTCAAAGAAGCTCATTGATTGGATTGCCAATTAAAAGTAATTTCAAGTTACATTACTCACAAATAAAAGAATATGTATTCCAGGAAGACATACATTGGTATTGGCTAAAATTAGAAGACATTAATGGAAAAAAATACCGCATTTGGAAGTTTGCATGGTTTAATAATGCTGAATTCAAAAAATTCAGAGACCGATTAGGCAATGAAATTCGATGGTATAATCAAGAAATTGAAAGTTACACAAATACAGATATAAAAACCAACGAAATGATTGAGATGGTACCCAACATTTTTCAAGGCAAATTCGGATTTATTTTAGGTGCCATCTCAGTTGTTTTTTTAATCATAATTCCTGTTGTAATAATACTAACTGGAAAAGATTTATCTAAGACTATTGCGCCATTATTGATTGGACTTTCTGGAGCAGGCTTTACGTTTTTTAAAGTGATGAATGAACGAAAGAGAAAATAAAATGCAGCAGCTAATAAATAGGATTCTGAGCAGTCCGCAATTCCAATATCCATCAAGTTCAGCGATAAGTTCCCTATAGCTTACTGGATTGAACCCGCATGTAATGCTGCTTTTTAAGCCTTTTCAGGTTGAATAAAAACTATTCACAATCAAGCGCATTTAGTATGAAAAATATTTGTATATTTAACGGTCATTTCTGAAGCTGCCATGATTGGAGTTTTTAAATGCTTGTCAGCGTGCAGCTTGGGCGTTGGTACCAATTTGAGCATTAAAATGAAGAAACTAAAAATCCTGATAACAACAGCACTGTTGTTTCATCTGGGGTTGATTCAGGCCCAGAACTTTAATTATGGGTTACTTGCAGGATACGTTTGTGCTAACGCACATGTTATCAAAAATAATGAATATGCAACAAGGTTATTTTATCCAATGCATTCGTTCAATGTAAACGGATTTATTGAATACAGATTTCCGGGCGCCTGGGGTATAGCAGCAGAACCCGGATTTATTAGAAAAGGAGGTGTTGTTGATGGCGATAATCATTTTTTGGGAAGATTTGATCTTCAACTTAATTATCTTCAACTGCCCATAATTGCGAATCTTTATTTCACCGATAGATTCTATATTATTTTCGGTCCTGAGTTTGCTTATTTAATTAACAAGGGCGGAAATTTACCAGTGCTGCCTGAAACTTATACTCCTTTTGAGAAAGAAGCTTATAAAATGTTTACTCCTTTTGAAGATGATACTTTTGAAATTTCAGGAATGATTGGGGTTAACTATAACATTATCAGTAAAATTGATATAGGGTTAAGGTATAGTCATGGCCTTACTAAATTCTCCGTAACAAGCTGGATTAATCATAGATATCCTGTTGGACATGGAACTATGGGATATTCAAATGTATATAATCAATACCTGCAATTTATAGTCAGATACAAAATAAAGCCTGATTAATCATGCGATATGGAACAGGTTTGTAAGCATCTTATTTTAAAAACGGAAAGTCTGGAAAATGTTTATGGTTGTTCTGATGCGCGATATGGCCTGTAAAACACCATGGAATACAATTTTAAACTTATAGGTACCAACAGATGTTTCAGGGTTTTACTACAGGAACCTGCAGCCAGAAATAGATTTTCAACTATTAAAATTAAATAGGGTCTGCTGAAAAACTTCGATAGGAGTTGCCCTATAATAACCCCCGGTGTGGCTTGCCCAACCGAGAGTTATTAGATATGTATAGCAGACTACCCTGTAAGGGTTGCCCATTATTCGAAACAAAACTTAAATCAGGCCGTAAATTTGTGGTGTTGGTAGGATGTAGCAGGGAAGGGGTTGGATTTAAAATTTGTTATATTTGGGGCGGAAATCTGAAATGCAATATTACTCCCGAAGGTTATAAACAGGGCAGATATTTACGGAATATTGCGGATATCCACTATTTGAACGGCGGATAAAACCCTTAACGTTGTGCGTAATTGCAACATGAATCAAGTTTTAATCAAATAGATATAATAACATGGAAATTGAATCTAGATTATTCTTTCTCATTTCTGCTGTAATTATTGCGTTTGTAATTGTATTTCTCATCCCGATTGGTCTCTGGTTTCAGGCTAAAGTATCAGGTGTTAGGATTACAATTATTGATCTACTTTTTATGAAATGGAGAAAGGTTCCTCCTGCCCTAATTGTTAACTCAATGATATCTCTCGCAAAGGGTGGAGTTGTATGTAAAAGAGATGAACTGGAAGCACATTATCTTGCAGGTGGAGATATTCAGAAGGTTACAGATTCACTTATTCAGTCTAAGACATTTGGCAGAAAGCTTTCCTTCAAAGAAGCTGCTCAAATGGATTTGGCAAACAAGAAACCTACTTAACCAGATATCCAAATGGCATTAATAGCAACTCCGCACAATAAAGGCTAACGGGCGCATGGTTGTGAGGAGAAAGATTGTACATTTATTGTAAATTCTGCTGGCAGGATAGAGATATTTTCAAAACTGCCTGCCAACGCATAGCCTCAATCGTTATCTTTCATAATCCCACTCACAACTAAAAACCCAATTATGATACATTTCCTCTTCGTTTCAATTATGAGTTCAACTCTTTTCTTTGGGGCTTCAACTATATCTCCAATGCCGAATCCTTCTGCAATGTATTGTATGTTTCTTGGTTATGACACTGAAATTCGCAAGGATTTACAAGGCAACGAATACACGGTCTGCATATTCCCGGATGGCTCCGAATGCGATACATGGTCGTTCTATCGTGGCAGTTGTGGGCAACAGTTTTCATATTGTTCAAAAAAGGGATATGAAACTAAATCAATAACAGAAGTTAATGACTCATACAGCATTACCTATTGTGCTTGTGCTTGTATTGATTCCTTAGGAAATGAAATAGTAACTCCTTTAAACCAATTTATGGAACAGAATGGGGATACTTTAATTAAGTCAAATCCTGGTCGAATTGGAAAAGGGAAGTAATGGATGGGTTATTTCAACCAAAGGGATTAAAAATATTAAAATAAGTGGGGAAGGGGTTGGGTATTTGGAAAGTTGTTAAAGAAAAGACCGTCTGTATAAATTAAACAAACACGATAATGAAAAAGATTAAATATTTAACAGCCTTGTTGCTTATTGGATTAACCGGATGTATTCCGAAAATTGATTTTAGTAAAATTGTACCTGACAATGTAGATAAGTTTGCAACTGGATTTATTTCTGAAATATACAAAGGGAATATTGATTCTTGTCTGACATTGGTGTTGCCTGAAATGAACAATGATGACGGGAAACAGTTTCTAAAAAACACTTATACAAATATCCAGTCAATTTCGATTGATTCTTTTAACATAATCAATGCCCGAAAGACAAGTATTTTTGGTGACAATGGCTTTACAAACTATGGGATTGAGTACGAATATAAAGCAGGCGATAAATTTATATATTTCACTTTTGGAATCAGAGAACAGAGCGGCAAATTGACAGTTACCTCATTTGATGGTAGAATTACAGATGAATCTCTTGCTACGTTGCATGCCTTTGATATCAAAGACAAGGGATTTTTACATTTCTTGTTTTTATATCTTGCTATACTGATACCGATATTCATTATTGTGACTTTAATTTTTGCAATAAGGACTAAACTGACAAAAAAATGGCTTTGGATTATTGGGATATTATTTGGTTTTATAAAATTTAGTATCAATTGGACAACCGGTCAGGTTGGTTTCAGCCTGATAAATATTTCAATTCTTGGAACAGGATTTTCAAAATCAGGGATTATTGCGCCATGGATTATTTCATTCTCTCTTCCGATAGTTGCTGTATTATTCTGGTATAAGAGATATAGTGATAAAAAAGAAGCAGAAGCACAAATACAGCTTGATGAAAGAATGAATTCTCAGGAAAATCAAGATAAAAGTGATTAACCAACAGTGCTCAAAAAATGCGCCCTTCCTGATATTGCCTGAAGTGTGTGAAGATAAACCTGATATAAATGCGAATGCGTTAACCTTAAACCACCAAAAACATAAACATTATGAGGACACTGATTATTATTTGTTTAACTTTTATCACCACATTCGCCTATGCGCAGGAATTAATGACAATAGGAGAAGTATTTTCATTTGAAGTTGGGGATAAATTTCATTATAGGGATCATGCTGGTAATAATCCACCTGCAGCTGACAGGTTAACGATAACTGATAAATATTATTCGACATCGGGTGATACTGTCTTTTATGAAAGGTATTCCAATTCGTATTATTCATATGTGGTTTATGAACCGGAGCCTCATTTGGAGTATCATTTTTCTATAAAAACCGATACTGTGTTTTATACAAATCTGGATTCGCTGATTTCATATTATGATACCCGGTTTCAATGTGATCCCTACCTGTATTCATGCGACACGTCTATTTTCCATTCTGCCACCCTATGTAATGTTCTTATAAATGCTTATAGCACTGCCAATAGTGATTTTGAGCCGGAAGTTTTTTCAAAGCAATACGGGCAGGGGTTAGGCCTGGTGCGGGATTACCACTCAATGTATGGCTATACAATGATTGTAGTGAAGGATAAGAGAGTGTTTTATTATCAAAAAAACGGAATAGATTGTGGTACGCCAGATAACCTGGCTGTTTCAAACTCATTAATTCCTGGCAAGGATGAAATGGTATCAATATTTCCGAATCCTGCCAGGGAATATTTTAATGTGAAGATAAATACCCCTGATAAATCGTCGGACTTCAGGATTTTCAATATTTATGGTGCTTTGATTGATGCCGGTAAATGGACACAGGAAGAGAACAGATACAATTGTGCAGGCTTTAAACCCGGAATTTACATTATTGAAGTGAAGATCAATGAGAGAACTGCGAATTATAAATTGGTGGTTGAGTGAGGTTTTGGCATAACTGTTTGCAAAGATTTGCACACATGCGTCAAGCTCAGGTATTTCCTTTTGCCGGCATTTGCAAGAACCATAGCACGATAACAGATAAGTTCAAACTCTCCAGAGTTCATGTCTTTGGATTCAATAAAGTGATATTGAAACAGTTTGATGGAAATAGTATTTAGTATATCACAAGTATAAAAAAAAATATCAGTAAATTATTATTAAATAATAATTTAAGGATAATAAACAATATGTGTTAAATAATTGTTAAAGCAATCAGTTGGATATAAGGTCGTTGAACAAGAATGGAATCTGTTGGGTTTAGTACTTTATAATTACAGATTAGCAATTTGTTAAATAGATATTAATGTATTCAGGTGCGCTTCTGTTCATGAAAGTATTTATGATTTTGATGATACAGAAGAGTTCTGGAAACATTTGTAATTGGCAAAAATAGTCAGATAGGAAAGGATATCATAATACCCTGTCGGATTGGAATACCTGCCTGTTGAATATAAAAAAAATAGCCTACCTCGTTAACCTGCCTCGTAAGCCTATCTCTTTTAGCCTACCACTTTGGCCTGTCTCTTTTGGCATTTTCCCAAATTTAAGAATAATTTCGCCTGATTATTAATAACTTAACAACTTTAAAATTATGTCAGTTCTTGGTACAAAAAAGTTTTGGAAGCCTGCAGCAGGTGCTTCTGCTAATCAAAAGGAAAATCAAATTCTAAAAAATGCGGGTTATATTAATCTGCAGTTACGGACGGTTAATTATATGTCTGTTGGGAACTTCTGGCAATCCACATTTGGAGGTAAAGACAAAATTGCTTTGGCTACAACATTGAAGTATCAATCAGGAGTTGAGTCCATTGAGGCTACTTCGGTGCAAGATGTAAGGGAAGTTAAAGTAAATAAGAATTACAATTTAGGGCTGCAAAGAAATATAGCTGTTAAAATACCTGCAAACGCTGATGCGATTTCGATTGAAGTAAAAATGACAGCTGTAAAAAATGATTCATTACAAGCGAAATTTGATATGCTTAATCAGCCCGAATATCAATCGGCTTTGCAACTTGCTCCAACAGTTGTTGGGCAGGTATTAACGATTACATCACTGGTTAAGAAATTATTTACAGATTCAGATCCAAATACACAACTTGAAGCAAGTTATGCTGGTTTGATTAGTTCGCAACAAGAAGATAACCCTGTAAGTAACGGGAAATTGACAAGAGGGTTGTTGATTATGATCTCTACAAACGATGGCGACCCGTTCATCAGTGTGGATGAGTCAAAATTTGAATTAAGGGGTGATACATTGTATTATAATAATAAACAAGTTGAAAATACATATCTGGTTTTTAATATTTCATTTGACCAGTTTAAAGGTGATGATGAAAAGTCAAATTGGTTTAAGAAATACAATGATGCATTAAATAATCTGGACAAAATTCAATTGGTTCAGGACCAGAATGAAATCTCAAAAATATATTCGGATTCAAAAACTATGTGGATTGAAGGTAATGCGCTATTAGACGCAGATTCAACATATGTCAACAAGGAGAGAGTGCAGATTAAAAACCTGGCAATTTCTTCAATTCAGGAAAAATACAAATCCATAACAACCCCAACTCAACCGGTTTCATTTCTTAATGCAACCGACATTCTTAAAGGTTTGACAGGTTCTGCTTCCTTTCGAACAATTGAATTGGCCTTGCCTGAAACGGGTAATTATCTGAATTCCAGTTTCGATATTGACCCGTCAATGCCATTTGATAATTCATTGCTGGAAAGTCTGGAAAGTGATAAGAACATTGACGACATGCTAATGAAAGATAAAGGAGTTTATCTGGAAAGTCTGAAGAAGCAGAATCTGACATTTAAACTCGGCAAGAAATAACAACTTCTGATAGCAGCGCTTACCTAAGAAGTGGTGGTTATGCGGTTAAACAAGTTTTGTACATCTACCTGAGCTTGTTCCTGACTGCCATAAAGTGTTTCGAAATTGCCACTTATGACTAGCTGCTAATTTAAATAGTAAAGTTTAAACCAACAAAGCGGTCAAAGGCAGGGCTGACCACCCAGAGTCGGAACGTATTCTGAATACCGAGACAACAAAACATCAGAAACAGGGTTGCCAAAAACTGTATAGAGTAGGCAGAAAACTTTATCTAAACGAAAAATGGCAAAAGAAAAATTAGAGCTTAAAGCAATTCAGGAAGCAATTGCAAGTTCAAATGCCGGTTGGGAAGCCGGCGTTACAAACGTTTCAGAATTATCTGAGTCAGAGAAAATAAATCTGCTTGGATATACACCTGAACCTGGTGCTCCAAGTTTAGAGGAACAGGAACAGGCATGTGCTGTTGCATTTATGGAATATTCAGCAGCTTTAGCAGCAAGGTCTGCGGATTCCTTTGGTGCGCCGGCGGCTCTGGATTGGCGCAACCACGGAGGAAATTTCGTAACTCCCGTAAAAAATCAAGGACGTTGCGGTTCTTGTGTGGCATTCGGAACGATTGCTTCGGTTGAAAGTCAAATCAAAATATTGCGAGGCGCGGCTTATGCAATTGACCTTTCAGAAGCACATCTTTATTATTGTCATGCAAGGTCAGAAGGTCGCAATTGTGGCAACGGCTGGTGGCCAAACAGAGCGTTGAATTTTTTCCAGACACATGGGGTAACGGAAGAAGCTTATTATCCATACACGGATGTTGATCAAAATTGCACAGGAAGGCTTGCCGGTTGGGATAGCCGTCTGACTAAAATAACAGGCTATTTAAAAATCAACGGTATTAATGCCATCAAGGAGTATGTGGCAACCAAAGGGCCTGTAGAAGCCTGTTTCAGTATTTATAATGATTTCTTCAATTACCGGTCAGGAGTTTACAGATATACCACCGGAGCACTTGCAGGAGGCCATTGCGTATGCATCGTAGGTTATGACACCGCAGGTGGATACTGGATTTGTAAGAACAGTTGGGGAACAGGTTTTGGTGAGTCGGGTTATTTCAAAATCGCTTTCGGACAATGCGGTATCGAAGGACAAGTTTACGGAGCTACCGGAATCGTGAACAACTACAACATAAATGGTGTGAAAGTTCAAGGATTATGGGCGATCAATGAAACCAGAAATGCCTGGGTATTTCTCAGTAATGGAAACGGCTGGAAGAAAATCGGCAATGCGAATGACACTGCCTTCATCAACCTGCTAACGCATTTGGCTTCGGCAAAAACCACCAATTCAAATGTCAACGTGGTAATAAAGGACGGCCTGATTCATCAGGTTTATGTGTTTTAATCATTAATCAATATAACACTAAATATCATGGCAAAATCACCAGTAAAAAATCCCCCTATTGCTCAGGTTGAAGCAGGGGAAGCAAGTGTTCCATCTATAGAGGTGGAAAGTGCAGCCAGTTTATCGTCAGTGAGCGGTGGTGAGGCTGTACCCATTCTAGACCCGCCTTCCGCAAGCTTTGGCACATCCGATGACAGTTTTGGTGCAGGTGTGTGGAACAACGACAAAAGAGTAAACGCATTGTTCTCAGCCAATGAAACGCGCAACTCATGGATGAGCGTGCCAGGCACCGGTTGGGTAAAAATAGCCAATAACAACGACTCGGCTAACGAAGCCCTTACTGTTTTGGCTACTGCTGCAAAAGTCAAAAACTCGCCTGTTAACTATCTTCTTGACGGCGGGCAAGTGACTCAAATTTACGTTTGGTAATATTGTATCTTTGAAACATCTGAAAAGTTGCTTTGGTATTTTGAAAATTTCAAAGCACTTTTCAGTTGTTGTTTTAATTTTAACCTAAAAACTTAAAACAATGATTACAATCGATACAACTTTCAACGGAAAGAAAATCCTTGCCAAAAAAGGAGATGTGATTAAAGTCCAATTGGCAGAAAATCCAACCACAGGATATCTGTGGAAAATAAAATCCAGTGATGACAAACACCTGAAATTTAAGAAAGAGGAGTATGAAATATCGGGTGAAGCCATTGGCGCTGGCGGAATAAGAACCTTTCATCTGGAGGTTATCAGCAAGGGCATAAGTGAATTGCACATTGCACTCGGTAATCAGTGGGAAAATGATTCAGTAGAAACTTTCAGGATAACTATTGAAAGTTAATACAAGGACAGCACCCAAAGGGATAGACAATCTCCAAGATGTTGACATAAAAAAATGGAATGCTTATAAATACCTGCCCGACAGCGGCTACACAAAAGTGGCAGTTCGGTGGTTAATTCAAGTTTTGTGTCCACCTCTGGCGGATTTCTGTCTGGTTGACAGTGAAGAGTTTTGAAATCGCGAAATTCGTTTGCTTCCCAAGCGTTAACCAATATATTCACCAAATATTCCCCTCAAGCAAATCACCACTTCAGCTTAGGTCAAAGACCTTAAAGCTAAACCTGCAGAAACGCTATAGCTCAACCACCTTTTAAATCACCTTTAAATGGCTTTTAAATGTTGCAATGTAAAGGAATCAGGAAGCGATTCCGTAGTTTTCCATCCCATCCATTCCGGAATGGTCGAATTAATTTTTGCATTTATGCAGTAGAAGGGTGTTCAGGAAACTACTATGTATCACTGCCTTTTGTTGGTAATGCCCGCCCTCAGGGAAATTTTTAATGATACTGTACTGTAACATCCCTTAACCTTTATCGTCTTTTGAATAATCAAAAGCAATAAAGATGAGAAAAATATCACTTTTATTATGTGCGGTGCTGATTTATATGGGTGGTTTATACGGGCAAACCAATGACATTGCACCTCGGACAAAAATAATGACACTCGGCGTTTTTCATTTTGCCTATCCCAACCTGGATGCCGTAAAAACTGAAGCTGAGAATAAAATATCGGTACTTGAAGAGCCTTATCAGTCTGAAATTATTGCAATTGCTCATGCGATTGGTGATTTTAAGCCTACCATAATTGCCATAGAAGTAACGCCTGACAAGCAACGCAGAATTGACTCATTGTATTTATTATATAGGAACAATAACTTCACTTTAGGGAAGGATGAAATTTATCAGCTGGGTTTCAGAATCGGGAAGAACTTAAATGTGCCTGTAATTTATTGTGTGAATAACTGGGGCAGGCATTATAAGAATATTGACGGTTTATTTAATGACAGCGCCCGGTCGGCCAAACTGGAAGAATATTACATAAACTCGCCGGATTCAATATATATGACATCAGGATCTTCGAAAAAAGTTTCAGGCATAATTGATGAATTGAAAGAACTAAATGAACCCAATCAGATTCAGGACAGATTATCATTGTATCTGCTGAATCCATTTAAGTATGAGGAACAAGCAGGCGATTTTACAGGCGTTGATTTCGAGACAGGCAGATGGTTTAACCGGAATCTGAGAATATTCCGAAATATTCAAAGAATACCTCAAGGCGCTGATGATAGAATTTTATTGATAATCGGACGCGAACACCTGAATTTATTAAATCTGTTTTTTGATGTTTCAAAGGAGTTTGAATTGGTTTCACCATTGCCATACTTAGGAAATGCTGGAAATAAATAACATCCGTGTGTAAATCTGATTTCAGGGAATTCAGGATTTGAGGTCATTCAGAAAAATCAAATTCTTCTTTCATTCAAGAGTACAATATAGAAGAAAGAAAATGCTCAAAGAAAATCAATTTATTTGCCACACGACTTTAGCCTGTGGCATGTCAAAAAATGTGTCTGGTAAATTGAACTAAAAAAAAACAGGTACAATAAGGTACTTGAAAGGATTTCAATGCTATATTTGCTGCTTAACAAGGCATAGAGAGAATGGATTTGCAGCTACTTTGAAAAATTGATGGATATTTTGGAACATGGAAGTTTTGGCGGTCATTTAAGCAGATTTATTTATGGATTTGTCTCCGGAATCAAACAAAAAGATCATTCATTATTCGGATATATTGGCTTTGACTGCTTTTCTGATAATAGGAATCGGCTTTTTCTTTTTGTTTCTGCACCTTCATCATTCAAACGAAGTTCTGGAGTATCTAAACAGAGTTAATCTGGCTAACTCAACAGCAGGACTCTGGTTAACTGTGATTTATGGAATAGTCAAATTGTTGTCAGTAATTCTCGGGCTTTCATTACCTGGTGCTGTGATTTATAAGTTTTTACAATTCATTAATACTAACCGCTAAAAATTAAAAAATGAAACAGATTCTCATTATGATTATGATTTGTATCTCAACAAATCTGATTTCACAAACATTGCAATTTAATAAAGAGGTTGAAAAACGAAAAAGTATTACGATTGGAATACTTCAAGGAGGTGGTTCCCTGATAGGTATTGATTTAGAGTTTTTACTCACTGACAGGTTTGGATTTCAGGTAGGGGGAGGATTGATTGGATATGGAGCAGGCTTAAATTATCATTTTAAACCCTCGATCAGAAGTTCCTTTATTTCACTTCAGTATTGGAATCAGGGGATTGGAAGATATTTTGCCCAGAATGCTGTGGGCCCTAACTTTGTTTTCAGAGGTAAAAAGTGGTTTACAGCTCAGTTGGGATTTGGTATTCCACTAGAGACTGGACCTGTGATGCCAGATGATTACATTCAACCACCATTTATGTTACTGTATTCGATAGGGGTCTATGTACCTTTTTATTAACAGTTAAAAAACGGGAAAAGAACAGGTTTGGCATGGGACTTTAAACGATGCGTATGCAGAAACGCCTGCCAACAGTGAACCGCAAGCATAACAACCATCATAAAAACAAACACCAATAAATATGAAAAAACAAATTCTGATTTTAGGAATGCTGCTATTCTCTGGCTTGATTTATTCTCAAACAAAAGTTGATAGTTTGGTTCAGGCAGGAATTCAATATCACGACAACAGGCAATTTGATAAAGCCATTGAGGTATATAAAGCTGCATTGGAAATTGAGCCCGACTCACCTCTGATTCATAATGAAATAGCATTGTCATATATGCAAGCTAAAGATTATAAAAACTCAATTAAACACTGCGATGTTGTAATTAAACAGAACGATAAGTATCTCCTGATGGCCTATATAACAAAGGCTTCAAGTCTTGATTATATGGGACAATCAAGGGAAGCAATTAAGCTTTTTGAGAAAGGAATTAAAAAATTCGGAGACCATCACCTGTTGTACTATAATCTGGGTTACACTTATTATAACCTGAATGAGTATGACAAAGCGGAGGAGGCTTTGGTTAATGCAATAAACACAAAACCAAATCATTCGAGCAGTCACTTGCTGCTGGGTTTCTTAATGTCCGACAAAAATCAAAGGGTTCAAAGTGCGCTAAGTCTGCACTATTTCCTGTTTCTGGAACCAAATACGGAAAGGGCAAAAACTGCCTATAATCTTCTTCAGAAAGAAATTGGTGGGAATGTTCAGCGGGATATCGACAAACCCAATCAGATCAATATCTTTATTGACCCAAGTCAATCGGATTCAGATTTTGGTCCTGCTGATATGATGTTATCAATGCTGGAAGCATCAAAATCTATTGAAGAAAACAAGAGCAAGAGTGAAGATGAATTATTTATTGAAAACACAACTTCCTTTTTCAAAATTCTCGGAGAACTGAAGAAGAAAAAGTACAAAGGATTATGGTGGAAATTTTATGTGCCCTTTTTCTATGATATGGCGAAATCAAGTCATATGGAAACTTACTGCTACTATATCAGTCAATCCTCAAATGCGGCAGCCTTAGAATGGCTGGAAAACAACGCCATAAGAACTGATGAATTTGATCAGTGGTTGAAAAGTCAATAAGGGGTAATTGCCAGCCGAAAGTGGGTGTTTAAAAATTCATAGAGAAAAATGACAAAAGAGAATTACTTCTCGAATAAAATGGTCAATATGACCAATGTGGAGTTGCAAAACTATGTAAATGATAAATCGCTGTATGAAGATGAGGCTGTTCTGGCAGCGATCTGGGAACTGGAGAAGAGGAATATAGCAGATGGTGATAGCAGAAGTATTGAATTGCAGATTGAGCAAAAACAAAAAGAGGCTGAAACGAGGATTGAAAAAGTAAAAAAGGAATCAAATATCACGGATGATCCCAATGCCCCGATTCTGTACAATTCAAAATCTGTGTTAATTTTTGGAGCGGTTTTCTCTGTTTTTGCAGGCTCAATTTTAATGGCTCTCAACTTTGCGCGTTTAGGCAATAAAAAGATAGCCTGGTTGGTTGTTTTTTCCGGATTGGTGTATTCAACAATACAGATTTTTGTAATGGATCAAATTGGTACAAGGAACTCAGGACTGGCCTTTTTAGCAGGTCTTTTTGGTATGCTGATTCTTGAGTCGGTTTTCTGGAAAAAGCGTGTGCCTTCAGACTTAAAATTTAGAAAACGGAGTATCTGGGGTGCTTTAACTATTGCATTTATCGTTTCCCTACCTTTTATATATGCAATTATTGTTTCAGAAGGAGTTTAAGAACATTATTTGCTGACACACCCCAGGGAATCAGGAAAACGTTAAATTTGCCTACAGGCAAGAGTGTCTTTTTTCTTATAGCAGAATTTGATGTGATATATACCAATTGGCCACCAAGCCAAAAAGGTAAGGAGAAACCTGAAAATCCTAAAAAGAGTAAGGAAAGTTTAAATGGAGAATGAAATGAGAAAAATCAGAATGACTCAAAATTTACCAATGGTTGCTGTGATTATTACGGCGATGTTCACAATTGGATTGACTTCATGCAAACAAACAACACAGGATACTCAGATCGCTGCAATTACTCAATCTGAGACAATTTTTATTACTGAAAATGAAGTTTTGGAAGCACAGAAAGCATGGGGCGAAGGCATAGTTAAAATTGGTAAAGCTTACCTTGAAAATGACGACTACAATGCTGCCGCAACCGATCACATCAATAATTTCTATAATTATCAGGAAGGCACTGTTTTGTTTAAACCAACACTGGCATCGCAAAAGCAATTTCGCACAGATTTTAAAGGGGCCTTTTCTTATTTTGTCGGAGGTGATGAAAGCTATCCTGAAGACCATGGATTTGCAATTAAGCCATGGAGTTCTGTTCGGTGGGAAAGTATTGGAATCAAGATAATCGGCAATATAGCAGTAGCTATGGGAAATTATTATTTCACACCTTTTAAAGGTGGAGACGATGTAAAAGTTGAATACTCTTTTGCCTATACAAAAGACAAAGCCGGCAAACTGAAAATCATTCTTCATGACTCTCATTTGCCTTATACGCCAATTGACAAGCATTAAAAACGGCGATTGTGTTAAGTGCGAAATAATGATAAAATGAACAACATCTTACTTGCCTCACAGCTTTAGGCTGTAGCACGTGATTTGAATCTCCCTTTGATGCCTGATTCCAAACATTTCCACAATCAAAATGTTAAATTGGAACTACAGAATATTGATTGCAATCCAGTTTAACACATCATAAAAATGGGAAATATAAGAGAGTTGTCGCCGCTGCAAAGTGATGAACTGATCAGCACATTGAAAGCCCGTTTTGAGAAAAACATGCATCGCCATACAGGTATTGAATGGGCTCCATTAAAAGCAAAGCTCGAAGCCAATACCGAAAAACTCTGGTCGCTCAGTGAAATGGAGAGAACCGGCGGTGAGCCGGATGTTGTCGGTTATGATAAAGCCCGCGGAGAATACATTTTTTATGATTGTTCGGCGGAAAGTCCGAAAGGCAGGAGAAGCATTTGTTACGATCGTGCAGCCCTTGAATCAAGAAAAGAACACAAACCCGCAGATTCCGCTATGGATATGGCTGCAGCTATGGGCATTGAGATTTTAACGGAGGCGGAGTACCGCGAATTGCAGCAGCTTGGTAATTTCGATACAAAAACATCGGGCTGGATTAAAACTCCTGCTGAAATCCGTAAGCTTGGTGGCGCCCTTTTTTGTGATCGTCGTTACAACCATGTGTTTGTGTATCACAATGGTGCAGATTCGTACTATGGAGCCAGGGCGTTTCGCGGGGCGTTGAGGGTGTGATATAGGTGGTTAACGCAGATGAATGTGTAAGAGCTGTGACCAAAATGCACAAAGAATGCTCAAGAATTACTGAGGTTTGAGACTGAAAAACTACGAAAATTATACTTTTTGAAATAGATATAAAAAGTCAGGACTTCAATAACCGGAATTCGGAAAAACGCCTTATCTTTATTATTGAATTCAGAAAGGCATATGTACAGATTCAAAATCCTTCTCTGGTTTTTGCTTTTTGTTGTTAATGTATCTCTCACCTCAGTGAGTGCACAAAAAGCTGAAACAAAAACGGATACTGCCCTTATTTCAGTATATCTTGAAAAAGCAGCCGCCGCTCAGGCCGATACAGCTATAATTCTTTACAACACAGTCATACAAGAAGCTGAAAAAAGTCTCAGTTATGGAGGCAGCAAAGCATATAGGGATGCCGTAAAACGAAAACTGATTAAAGCCAGGCTTGGTCTTGGGCTAGTTTTCTATAACCGGATTGAGTATTCCAAAGCGATGGAATTTTACAAAAGCGCACTGAATGGCGCCGAAGAACTGGATGATACAGCGCTTGAGGCAGAAAGCTATTTCAATATTGCCGAAGTGTACCTTGAGCAGAGCCAGTTCACTAAAGCAATGGAGTTTTACAATTTGTCACTTTCGCGGTATGAAAAAATTAACGACAATGTAAGTCAGTTCTGGTGTTATACCGGAATGGGAATAGTACAGAAACAATGCGGAAATTATAAAGATGCTGTTGAGTTTTACACAAAAGCGCTTCAAAAAGCCGAAAGGGCCGAACTGAACTACGAAGAAGCAATTTGCCATAACAACCTCGGAAATGTGTATCGGAAAACCGGTGATTTTGCGAAAGCCATGGAGTCATACCAGAAAGCATTGGAAGTTTTCAGAAAATTGAATGAAGAACCCGCTATTTCCGATTGCCTGAACAATATTGGCAACCTGTATCTCGATAATGGGGACCCATTTCGCGCACTTAGGTATTACAGTCAATCGCTGAAACTTGCAGAGCAAATAAAAAATGAATACAGGCTTATCATTCGTTATAAAAACATGGCTGGGGCATACACAGAACTTAAAGATTATGAAAATGCCGGTCTGTACCTGGAAGATGCACTGAAACTGGCAGAGAAATCAGGCGACAAATCATTTCTTGCATCGTGCAATATGCTGTTTGGCAAACTTCATTCGTTAAAAAACGATCATATTATTGCTGCAGCATTCTTCAGGAAGTCGGTAAACCTGTATGCCGAAATAGGTGCCAGACACGAGCAAAGCGAAGCACTGGTTGAGTTGTCAACTACCTTACTGAGCCAGAATTCAGTAACCGACGCCATTAAATATGCCAGAGAGGCTCTTCAGATAGCAGAATCAACCGGCTCGTTGAAAGGCAGGCTCGATGCAAGTCTTTGCCTGGCTCAATGTTATGATGTATCCGAAAATCATGACAAGGCGTACTTTTATCTGAAAAGTGCAACTGCACTGAAAGACAGCATTTACACCGCTGAAAAATACCGGACCATCGAAGAGGTAGAAGCTGCTTTTACACGAACTGAGCTTAAAAAAGAAAATGAAGCACTTACGCAGAACAGCATGCTGCAAAAGCAGGCTATACGTACCCGAAATATTATACTGCTTTTGCTGGCAGTGAGTCTTTTACTCGGCGGTGCTTTGCTGAGGTTAATTTACAGGCAGCGGAAAGCCGCCCGAAAAGAAGCTGGCATGATCAAAGAACAAAGTGAGCAAAAAATTGAGCAACTCAACGAGGATCTGAGTTGCAAAGAACGTGAACTAACTTCAAAAACAATTTTCATCAATCAGAAAAACCAGCTGCTTGAAAGGATGATCAGCGAACTGAATGAGCTTAAGAAATCAGACGTATCGGCTCACTCAATCCAGCACCTGCAGTTACAACTAAAGCAGGAACTGGCACCCAATGCCTGGAAAGAGTTTGAACTTCAGTTTAATGAAGTTCACCCCGGTTTTCAGCTACGCCTGCTTGAGAAGTTTCCGGAACTTACACCTGCCGAACGCCGCCTTTGTTCGTTTATCCGGCTCGATATGAACACCCGCGAAATATCCTCCCTTTCCGGCCAATCTATTAAAAGCATCGAAGTAGCCCGCACCCGCATCCGGAAAAAACTCGGGGTGCCACACGAACAGAATCTTACAAATTATATTGCGCTTATCTGATATCATTGGCTTTTCATCGCCTTTTCCAGATACCCTTTCTCCTTTATTTTTATTCCTTTTATCACACTGAGTGTTTTTGTAGGGTGGTCTGTGTGATATTGTAAGGTGTAATTAATGAGGTTATTGAAAACCCTGTTTTACTTTTGGCCGTGATTTCACTGTAAGTATGTTGACTCGCATTTTGCCGGGTGTAAGTTTAAAACGCTTAACCATGAACTACATGGCCACTACCACAATTTTTCTGTCTTTGCTTAGCCTTCTGGCCTGTAATGCCGAAATCAATACGGATTCACGGGAAGGAAAAAATATCACTGCAGGAGATGATAGCCCAGCAGTTTTATTTCATCGCAACAGCGAACCAAATGAGAAAGCTTTTACTTTTCTGCTTCCCGAAGGATGGAGCATCAGTGGAGGCATTACCAGGGTTGATCCCAGTACTTCCGGCGGATCTGGCAATGCCATCGAAGCAAAACTCTACATGAAACTAACCTCATCCGACAACAAAGCCGGCATGGGCTGGCTGCCTGATACCCGTTTCTTTGATATGCGTCGTTTCCCGGGCCAAAACCTTGCGGGGCCCTTGTTCCCCGACGGGAGTAACTACAATGGAATGCTGGTGATGCGAATGATGCCTCCGGTCGATTTTGTAAGGGAAATCGCGGTACCCTTTGCGCATCCGCATGCACAGAATCTTCAGATAACCAATGTTCAGCAACTCCCAAAGCTATCGGATGAATACCGCAAAATGTCGGCCCTGATGCTGGGGGGTTATCATTTCGATTACCAAACAGCCATCGCAACAATGGAATATACAGAGAACGGTATTCAATACCTCGAAAAAATGGTCTGTACCATTGAAGACTGGGGGCAGGCCGGCGGAGGATTATGGAGTAACAAAGAAACCTGGTATGTGCGGGCTGAAAAGCCCCTGTTTGAGGAGATGGCTCCTGTATTTGCCACAATAGGTCACTCAGTAAAACTCAATCCTGAATGGATCAGCCGCGAAATCCGCAGCCAGCAGGTGAACAGTAATATTGCCCTGCAGACACAGCGTGACATTGAGCACATTGACCGGGAGATAACCGAACACCGCGCCCTTACCAATTCAGAAATCAACAACGACATGTACCTCAACCTTACCGGTCAGGAAGACTACAACAACCCGTTTACCGGAGAAACTGAGCGTGGCACCAACGAATGGAACTACCGCTGGATGAATGAGCAGGGTGATGTGATTTATACCGACAATCAGAATTATCACCCAAACAATGATGTGAATATCACCACACAAGGCTTTAAACGCTCGGAAGTCAGGAAAAGGTAACTAAAGTTGGATTTGCAATAATGATGGAAAGTGTAAAACATGCAAAATATTAACTAAAACAATTAAAAATCAAGACTATGAAAAAAATGCTACTCTTCACAATAATCTTGTGTATTGCTTCGGTGAGTGTACATTCACAGATTCAGTCAACGGTAATCGGTGGATACTGGCACGATCCCAGCACCTGGGTCGGAGGGGTTGTTCCCGGCGCAAGCGATGACGTAATAATCAATGGACCCGTTGTGCAGGCTTACACCAGCGGTTATACCATTCTTTCGGTCGATTGTAAAGATCTCACGCTCACTTCGTCTGGTTCACTTCGGAATGGAGGATATGGAGGTGGTTATGGAGTTTTTCCGGTTTATGTTCATGGCAACGTGATCAATGATGGGCTGGTTGAAAACGGCCCTGAAGATGCCCTGAAGATCTTTGTTTATGGCGACCTCACAAATAACAATATCTGGAGGCCTGTTGAAACAGAATTAATGGTATCCGAAAATCATAACCTGAGTCTGGCCGACGGTAAAACATTGGGAAGCAAAATTATCCTGGCTGGCAGTTCGGTTATCACCGCAGTTACCGACCTGGTTTTTACCTGTGACTATTACCTTGAAGGAGGTTTCTACCGGAGCCATCTGATGTTAAACGGCCAGACGTTTAATGTTGGCAACCATGCCCTTGAAATGCGCAATTGCCTCGTCAACAGGGGGACTCTTGCCGGTGATTTCGAAATACTGGGCACATTTTCAATCGGTTATGATATAGCTGATACACTGAAATTTGAAGGAAATATAATTGTCACCGATACGCTGATGGCAAATGTTTACGGAGGTGGATATGGGATCTACAAGCTTCTGATTAATGGAAATCTGACAAATAACGGCGTGGTGAAAGACAATATGGATACGCGTGCACCGCTGAATGATGATGACCTTGAAATCCTTATTACCGGAAACATATCGAATAATGGCTGGTGGTCATGCAGGTATGTGAAGTTGGTTGGAAACGAAACGCAATATATTTCACAGGAATCCGGAAGATTTTTCGACACTTACTTTTATGACCTTAACCCGGCAAGTGAAATTGTTGCACAAACGGACATTACGATAATGAATAATTTCGATCTGAACGGAGCCAACTTAAATATGGCAGGAAATACACTGACGATTTGGGGATGGCTGCTGGATGGAACGATTGATAATGCCAATCTGAACAATGGCTACCTGAGCAGCATAACAAGTGCCGGCAATTTAACCATCAATGGGGTGGTTACCATAGAGAACAATAATATTTTCCAGGGCAATGTGATTGTGAATGATACACTTCAATCTGTTGAGTATGGCGGCGGAAGTACTTCCTATACCCTTCAGGTGCAGGGAGACATTACAAATTACGGACTGATCCGGAACATAAACGATGGTGATGTACTTTCTCTGGACATTACCGGGGATATTGACAATCAGGGTTCCTGGAAAAACAGTTATACCAGATTCACTGGTACTCAGCCTCAGAATATCCGACAGGAGACAGGGAAAGTGTTTCATACAAATTTCTCTGATACCGATTCAGTCAGTATGGTAGTCGCCACCAGCGATCTTAAAATAGCCGGGAATTATAACCTGCTACGGTCAAACCTGCAGATGGGCCACCATGAAATTGATATTTCAGGCTACCTCCACAATGGAACCGTAAGATCGGCCATCATTAAAAATGCCACCCTTCACAATTTGACCGCCTTCGACAATGTTGAAATCAGGGGAGTTGTGGTGATTGATAACGGGAATAAATTCTATGGCGATCTGCTGGTTACCGATACGCTTCAGTCACAGATATACGGTGGAGGTTATCACATCTATAGCCTTTACAATTATGGTAATCTGGAGAACAATGGTTTGATCAGAAATGAACCCACTGAGCAAGAGCCATTGGCGCTCTATGTACAGGGTGACATCATTAACAGGGGCAGATTTACCAACCATATGAATTCTCAGCTTTTTTACCTGAATGACGATATACATCAGGTGAGTTGCATGAATACAGGCACTGCAGGCTGGCAGTTTGACGGATCAACCATTACCGGGGCAGGAGCAGAGTCATTTGCCATTATATCAGGTGGAGGAATTCAAACCGTCACACCCGGTGAAGCCTATGAAGTTTCAGTGCAGTTTTCTCCTGTCGGTAGTGTTTTTAACGCTCAGATCAATATCAGCTGCACCGAAATCGGAAGCCTGAGTACCGTTTACCTTATCGGGTATAACGAAAATACCACAGTTGGGATATCAGAAAATGAAAGTGCCATGTATGGGGATAATTCATCCATGCTTCAGTGTTACCCGAATCCCTTTTCCAAAACGACTACCCTTAGTTGGCAACTGCTCTCACAAACACATGTTGTGATAAAGGTCTTTGACTTTTCAGGGAAAGAGATAAGTACCCTGGTTGATTGTGATCAGAATTCAGGTAAACATGAGTTCAGTTTTGATGCCTCCTGGCTTCCGGCAGGGATCTATTTTGTGCTTGTAAATTTTAAAAATCAAATGATGGTGAAGAAAATTATGAAACTTTGAGGATTAACAACATGAAAATTCTATATGAACCTATGTCAGTCTTTAGATTACAGGTCTGATCCAACCCAACGACAAGGTAGTTCGGGAATTTTTCTCTTCGGAGAAAAGTTCCTTTTTTTTATAAAAGTCATCTATTTCACTCCTTAACTCCCTACCTTTGTTGGTAACTGATTCAAAAACCTCAACTTTATGAAGCGTAAGATTTATTTCACCTTGCTGGCTTTACTGCTTGCTGCAATTACCGGCGGAGCCATTTATCTCAATTCACTTTTGCCGATTATAACCGGTTATGCGGCAAAGAATCTGGCTTCGGCTGTTTTTATTTCGGAGCGGATGCAGGAAGATGTGGAAACACTCGATCTGAATTTTTCCTTTATAAAGTACGCAAACAACACCGTGGATTATGATCAGAAAATGGTTACAAGCCGTTTCCTTTGGGGGAAGTCAGTTGCCGTTTACCGCGAAGGTTTAGGTTGCACGCTGGTGAGAGATACCGATGTTGAAACACTTTTCTCTCAAAGTTTTCCTGAAATTGCAAAGCCGGATTATCATCAGGATTCAGTTTTATGGCCAATGGGAAATATAATTCCTGATTCTGTAACGGGCATAAATCCTGATAAGTTGCAGGCCGTGAAAACAAACATCATCGATAAAGATAGCTATGGAGGTCATGCTTTTGCATTTCTGGTCATGCACAAAGGCATTCCGGTTATTGAAGGTTATAAGCCGGGAATTTCAGCAGACACCCGACTACTTTCCTGGTCTATGGCCAAAAGTTTTACCAATGCCCTTGCCGGGATTATGGTGAAAGAGAATTTGCTTGATATTTCTGCACCTGCTGAAGTGGCTGAATGGCAAGGCGATGAGCGGAAAACCATCACCATAAACGACCTTTTGCGCATGCAAAGCGGATTGAAATGGAACGAAGATTATGGAAACCGGTCTGATGTAACACTTATGCTGCACCGCGAACATGACTTTGCCGCATTTGCTGCTTCGCAAACACTGAAAACGCCGGTAGGGGAGAAGTGGTACTATTCTTCCGGAACCACCAACATCATCAATTCGCTGATGCGCGATGTGCTGGCCAATGACGAGGCTTATTACCGGTTTGCAGCGGAGAAGTTGTTCAACCGCATTGGTATGCCTGATGCGGTTTTTGAAACGGATGCTTCCGGCAATCAGGTTGGATCATCCTACATTTATGCCACAGCCCGCGATTATGCCAGGTTTGCATTGCTTTATATGAACGATGGAGTTTTTAACGGCGAACGCATACTCCCTGAGGGTTGGGTGGATTATACCACAACTGTTGTCCCTGACAGCAAAGGTGCATATGGTGCTTCTTTCTGGCTGAATGCCGATGGCGGATTACCTTCATCATCTGAAAAAATGTATATGTGCCGCGGCCACAACGGTCAGCGTATTTTTATCTTTCCCGAAGAAGAACTGGCTGTGGTAGTTTTGGGTTATTCACGCAAACAAACCAACGATATGGATTTTAATGCATTGCTTGCCGATGTGCTGGCAGCGCTGAAAGATTGAGAACAGAAACAAGGACGGATTATTGAAAGTAAGTGAGGGCTGATGAAAAATAAGCTGTTTCAGAAGTTGTAGAAATAAAACTTCTGAAACAGCTTAATTTGTTTTTGCCAATAGCTTTATTTTCTAAAACAAATCTGCAATCACCGCGATAGAAAAATTCCTGCCGGGTGCATAAATTGGCTTTGGCGTTGTTCCGCTTATCGGGCGGTTAAGGTGTTCATAATAAGCTACATCAAAAAGATTTTGCACACCTGCAGTTGCGCTCAGCACTTTGTTGAATTTCCAGGAAACTGTAATATCAGCCAGCGTAAATGCAGGGCTTTTCTTTTCGCCAAACTCAGCAGATGTTCTTTCCTGACTCAGCACATGCCTCAGGTTTATTGATGGCCGCAGTTTATCTTTAAAGAAACTTCCCGAAAGTGAATACCTGAAATCCATTGGGGCAATTTCAGGAAGTGGTTCATCGATAACTGTATTCTGCCCATAGGTGTATGCAACCGACAGTCGCTGCTGAATCCGGGTGGTAAGACTTTGTTTCCAGCTCACCTCAAATCCGGTTTTAAAAGCCTTGTCGATGTTGACAAATCTTCTTACACCCGGGCTAGTCGGAAACCGGGGAGTAAGACTTGTATCTATCGTTGCAGAAATGTACTGGTTGATTATTGAAGCAAAGATATCGAGTGATACTATGGTTTTTACAGATTTATAACTCAGGTTGAAGTCTGCCTGGTTGTTGGTTTCCGGTTTAATGTTGGGGTTGCCGAGTAATTCAAAGGCATCCTGTCCAACAGGAAAATAGTTGATAAACCTTTCGGTCATACTTCCGCTTCGCTTGGCACTTCCAAGCCATATGCCGGCTGAAAAATTATTCCCGATGCTTTTTACACCTCCAGCACTTACTGCAGGGTTTACCTGAGTTTCAGCAGTACTTTCATAGTTGTTGCTGAACTCAACAGCCTCATCATCAATGCCTGATTGATTAAGTTCCAATCGTCCCGAGAATATAAGTGTCAGGCCTGTCAGTGTTTTTTGAAATTCAGCAAACACGGCACTTTTGCTTATGGTTCCATTTTGCCAGACATTGTCATAAAATACTTTTCCTGCATTTGGCCCTGCAATGAACTCTCTTTTTCTTTCTCCTGATGCGTTTTCTATTCTTAAATCAGCTCCGGCAAACACACTTGAGTTTCCCGATAACCAACGCCCTTCTGTTCTTCCTCCATAGGCTTTTGTTTTTGCCGGGGTTGATGCATTCATCATTCGTGGATCTATGGTTTTCAGCAGATTATCCATCTTGTGATCAACCAGTGAGGCATAGATTGCAGTGTTCCATGATTTTAATACATCCCGGTTGATATTGAAACTGTGCCTGGCATTCAGCAGCCATGTGTCATCGCTGCGCAGATCCATAGGTAGGGTAGGAAAGTCGGTGTCGCGTGCAAAATTTCTCGTGGCTGATAGGTTCAGGTTTTGCTTTTCAGAAATTTTTATGCCAAGGCTGGCTCCTGCACTGGCTCTTGAAAACCTTGCTGCCACTGAATTGCCATCGCCGTCAGTGTAGTTACTTCCTTTGGCAAACGAACCGAAAATTCCCAGGTCGTAGCGTTTTCCGCTTATGCCGACCACTCCTTCATTTCTGATAATCTCACCATTTGTTTCGAAACTCCCGGTTATTCTTCCGTATAGGCTCTGTTTGTCAGAATACCTTGGTGCAAGCGGAATGTAGTTGATGGTTGCCCCGAAAGAGTTGCCATAGCGCAGGGAATGTGGCCCTTTTTGTACCTCAATATGACTGATCATGTTTGGAGCTACCTGGCTCGAAGGCGGATCCATGCGGTTGGGGCAGGCAGCTGTGGCAGTTTGTGCGCCATTGATGATAATGTTCAGCTGATCGTACTTAAAACCCCTGAATACCGGATCAAATCCATAAGCTCCGCTTTTGCGTATCGAACTGAAACCTTCTATACTGTTCAGAATGTCGCCGCCGTCGTGAGCCAGGCGGTCACGTGTGTTCAGCGAAAGCATAGCCTGACTGCTCAGCGGGGTATGTAAAGCAACTATGGTAATCGGCATCAGTGAGTGGCTGGTTTCTTCCCTGAAAATAGCTTTTATTTCCAGCACTTTTTTTACTTCAGCAGGGGTAAGGTTCCATGATCCGTAGTTTAAATGTGACAGTGAGAGCGTGGCATCGGCCTTGTATTCAATTGTGAAAGTGCCGCGGTGGCTGGTTATGCCCGACTTTCCGTCATATTGCCAGCTTGCTCCTTCAATGGGCTGTCTGGTGTTTAAATCGAGAAGCTGAATGCTTTGTGCAAAAGAATTGTTTAGCCCGGTTATCAGGGCAAACAGTAAAATAATAAGTATTTTGGACTTCATGTGAAAGTATGATTTTAGGCACTTTTTCAGATAGCCTGATCATTTTACAGAAATCATCTGCAATAATGATATGGTCTGTGAAACTTGTTCACTGAAAAAGGCCGGTTAATATTCCGGATAAAAATGTGAAGGGTTACTGTGTTGCTTCCATAAATTTTGCAGGCAACTCATGCTTGATTACCCGATTTTTGGAGGGTGGAAAATTCCGGAAAGGTATGTGGAAGGAGAAAATTGAATATGCTGATCTGAATAATTTACCTGATTGGATAAATGCGAACTGAACCTAAATTTATGAGATTCAGGGCAAGGGTAAACAGATAGCTCTACTTTTGTTTTGTTGAAAGGAATCTCTTTTTGCTCCTGATCTTTGGTTTCAGCCAGTTCTTTCTTCAGTTGACAGCAACCATGACAGTTATTAATTACATCATCTTTCTGAATGCAGCTTGTTTTCGCGATGTAATCCTGATTGAGCTTAAACGACACATAAATCCATGTGTGGATGAATGGTTGAACCATCAGCAGACAGACAAAGAATATCGCGAAAAGCAACCGTACCATGCTTCGTTGTTGAGATATATAAAAGTACGTATAAACATTTATCAATAAGCTAGCGGACGAAATTTGTAATCATTCTAAAGAAGGGCTTTAATCTTTGGTGAAGCCGGAGTTTTTCAGCCTGTTGATGTTGCCTGACAGTTCCCATATAAAGTGTTACAGCGGTGAACAGAACGTTTTTTTATCAGGTGCAGAATTGAAGGGTGCGAAAGCTTAAAACATCTGATGATTTTGCCATGACAAATGCTGTGCGATATGGATATTCGTGTGTCGTTTAGCCTTTCAGATAACCTTCCAGGTACTAGTCTTACCTGGAAGGCTTCGAAAATCCATTTGCGGCTGTATCTGTCATTAATAGCTATTTAATCCGTTTATTACAACCTGATTGTCAATCCCAGCATGTAATTTATGCCTGCCTGAGGGAAGTAACCATCATAAACACCATAGCTTCCTTCGCTGTAATAGCGGTAAATCCACGCATTGGTTTCGTATTCGGTGTTGAACAGGTTGTTGATGTTTGCACTCAGCTCCAGTCCACGCATAAACTTCGGTTCAACCGACCAGCTAAGCCTCAGATTACTCACGAAATAAGGATCAAGGCTACGCTCATCCGAAGAAGTATTGTCAATGTATTGTTTTGAAACATACTTTCCGTTGATGGTGGCATCAAAACCTTTTGCAAAAGCCCACGAAACGGCTGCACCTGCAATTGCCGCTGGCGAAAAAGCGATGTTTGTGGTGCCTATTTCATTTTCAATCTGTGATCCCCAATTGTCCCAGTCATCCACGTACTCCGTAAAATTCCATATTTTGTTGCTGCTCAAGGTGAGGTTTGCGCTGGTTTGCAGTTTATCGGTAATTTTTAATGCGGTGCTCAGTTCAATTCCTGCACGGTATGAAACAGGAACATTGGTCATAATGGCAGCGCCAACATCATTGATGGCTCCGGTCAGCACCAGTTGATCCTTGTAATCCATAAAATACAAATTGACTGAGGCTTTCACACTTTCATCGCTGTAGTTGTAACCCAATTCATAATCGAAAAGGGTTTCAGCAACCGGACCCGGCTTTGTGGGATCAGCATCGGTGTAATTGTCGCGGTTTGGTTCGCGGTTGGCAACTGCAAAGCCCAGATAGAGACTGCCATTTTTATGAACGGAGTAATGAATTCCTGCTTTTGGATTAAAAAACAGAAAGTCATGGCTTTGGGTTATATCGCGCTGATCGTCGTCACGTCCATTAAGCTTATATTGAATGCCTCTGAGTTGAAGATCGCCGTAAAGACTCAATTTTTTATTGGCCTGAAATCTTGCTTTGGCAAACACATTCAAATCCTTTTTGTCACCTGTTCCTTCATACCAGCGGTGGTTGTATCCTGCGGTCTGCGCAAACTCAGCCCATATTACTTCGCCAAAATGCAGCCCTTCGTAGCGGTTTCCTGAGCCTCCGGCAATCAGGCTGAGTTTTTCTTTTTCGTAATTTAATGACCATGTAAATCCATAAAAATCATTGTCAAGATATTTACGCCTGATCAGATCACTTTCAATAATAAACGATGTATCGTTCCCGGGGATGGCAACCGGAGCAATCAGATACTCTGTAAGGTCGGCGTCATCTTTAAACTGTTCGTAATAACCAAATCCTTTTGTGTAATGCAACGCAAAATTTCCGGTAAGGTTTCCGCCCAAACGCTGCGACAACATCGCCTGATAATGATCCTGCTGATAATTGTCAGTTTCATTTTCATAGAATTTCGTTTGCCCCTGATGATCGGTGTACATGCCGATGCCGTTGTAGGTGCGATCTTCCTCTAAAATGTAAGATGGCACACCATCCCAGGCCTGGTAGGTGATCTCTTTTCCTGAAAAGATATTGAGTTTTAAGATGGTATTTGTGCCATAATATCCTCCGGAAACATAAAATGATTTCAGGTCAGAGAAAGCCCTGTCGATGTAGCCATCGGAGCTGAGTTTCGACAATCTGGCATCCATCGCCCATTTCCCGTTGATAAGCCCGGTGCCGGCCTGTACGCTGTGCCTCAATGTGTTGAACGATCCGGCAGCATTTGTGATTTCGCCAAATGCTTCATTGGCAGGCGCTTCGGTAAGTAGGTTAATGCTTGCTCCGAAAGCAGATGCGCCGTTTGTGCTGGTTCCAACGCCACGTTGTACCTGAAGACTTCCAACCGAAGAAGCAAAGTCGGGCATATTTACCCAGAAAACACTGTGCGATTCTGCATCGTTGAGCGGGATACCGTTTACCGTGATGTTGATCCGGTTCATATCGGTTCCCCGGATGCGGATTCCGGTGTAGCCAACACCTGTTCCGGCATCGGAAGTTACTACGGTTGCCGGCATTTGTTCCAGCAGGAATGGAATATCACGTCCCTGATTGTTTTTTGATATTTCGCTTGCCGATAGGTTTTGAAATGCAACCGGGGTTTTTTCTCCGGCACGTGTAGCATGAATGATGGCTTCTTCGGTAAGGATGGCTGCGGGCTCCATGGAAATGATCATGGTGCGGTTTGTGGTAATTTCAAAAACTGCACTCCAGTTCTCATAGCCCATGTAAGTGACCTTCAGTTTGTGATTCCCGGGTTTCAGGTTTGTGATTTCAAACATCCCTTTTTCGTCGGTGGTGGTTTTTACCAGACGATTGTTCAGATTAAGGTGCGCGCCCTGAAGCGGAACAGCGGTTTGGGCATCAATTACCCGTCCTTTGATTGAGAGTTGAGCCATTGATAAAAATGGCAACAGTACCAGCAGTGCCGGCAACATTCGTAATTTCATTACTTTGATTCTTTTAGATTAAACTCTGGAAGGTTGAATTGGGTCTTTAACCCTCCGTAAACAAGTTTTTTCTATATCCCTTCGCCGGCATTACCCGGAGCAGGTTCTATGAGTATGATCTCAGCCCGTAGTTTTAGGGCACCCCAAATGGAAATCTTTGCAAAGGTAATGCAATATCGGGTTTCAGAAAGAAAAAATCAGAAAACATCTTCAAATCTTCAAATCAACACATCTTCAAATCAACACATCTTCAAATTAAAACATCATCACCCAATCGCAATAATTGGTAATTTTGTACCAAAGAATTACTAAAAAATGAGTGTACTAAGACTGCTTCTGATTTTTCTGACTTTTATTGTCGTTTCATCATGTGAGAAGGATAAGTTTCCCGATGAATTCAGTATTCAGGGTGCCTGGATTGAAAATACCGGTAATGATTTTAAAGTTGAAATTGAGTTCAGAAGCCAGAACAGGGCATTCCTGAAAAAGTCAGAAGGCAATCCGACCGATACTTTGAAATATCGCCTGGATAAGTCGGATGAGCTGTTGTTGTTCCTTCCGGATGATTTCCCGGATGGTACAAGATCTACCCATAAATTAACTTATAGTCAGAAAAAGGAAGAACTCACCATTGCCGGATTGTTTCCTTCAACAACTAATGCTTCCACCACTGTTTTCATACGAAAATAGGAGGCAGTATCCTGATATTAACTTCGCCTAAAGCCATGGTTTATGAAAATCTGTATCATCAACGGACCCAACCTTAACCTTACAGGAGTAAGGGAACCCGGATTTTACGGGGCTACCGGTTTCGATAAATTTATTCCTGAGCTAAAGGCTGAATTTCCTGAACATGACCTTGAGTACTTTCAAAGTAATGTTGAAGGCGAATTGATCAACAAGCTGCACGAAGCCGGTTTTGAAAGCGATGGAATCGTGCTCAACGCAGGTGCTTACACCCACACCTCAGTGGCTATTGGTGATGCAGTTAAAGCCATCAAAGCTCCGGTAATTGAAGTGCATATGAGCAATATATGGTCAAGGGAGGAATTCAGGCACAAATCCTATATTTCAGGCGTTGCCGTTGGTGTTATTGCTGGTTTCGGACTTGGTTCCTACCGATTGGCTTTGCTCAGTCTCAGCCGACTTTGATTCTTTCGACGAAATAACTTTGAGCCCGACAATTCCACCGATAATCATTGCAATAAAAACGATTTTCAACAGATCTCTGGACTCACCAAAAAACACAACACCAAATATAACAGCACCGATTGCCCCGATTGACGTCCATACAGCATAAGCTGTACCCAAGGGAAGGCTTTTCATCGAAATCGCAAGTAAATATATGCTTATTGCCATTGCAACAATTGTAATCACAGATGGCCATAGTTTTGTAAATCCCTCAGAATATTTCAGCGAAACCACCCACACGGTCTCAAAAAGACCGGCGATAATCAATAATATCCAGGCCATCAGGAAGAAAATTTGTGAGACGAAAGATCAGAGAATTTCTTTTTGCCAAGAATAAAGTGATCAATCACAATATTTCTTTGATAGATGCAGGCAACATTTTTGTGTCTGATAAGTTTGCGCTTTCTGTTGTGATCGCTAAATCTGCGATAAAAGCTCATGTGTGCACGAACCACTGCCCAGAAATCAGCAAATCCGCCATCGGCCAGAAACTTGAATGCTGCAACACCGTCAAGTATAAGACGAATCAATAAAACCGGCAGTAACCTTTCAGGCGGCAGATTTTTATACAACATCGAAATGTTGTTGCGCATGTTCAGGTATGTTTTAAACGAAGATTGTTTGGGCAAAGTGCCGCCACCCACGTGAAATACCTTAGAATCAGGGCAAACCATAATTTTGTATCCGGCATGTCGGGCCCGCCAGCAGAAGTCAATTTCTTCCATATGGGCAAAGAAATCGGCATCAAAACCTCCGAGTTCTCTGAACTTATCCGCTTTTACAAACAAACAGGCTCCGGTTGCCCAGAATACTTCCACGGGTTCATTGTATTGTCCCTGGTCATCTTCGAGATTCTGAAAGATACGTCCGCGGCAGAACGGATATCCGTAGGCATCAATAAATCCACCTGCGGCACCGGCATACTCAAATTTCTCAGGTTGATGATACGAACGTATGGTTGGCTGGCAGGCAATAACATCCTGATGGTTTTCCAGCAGTTCAATCACCGGTTGTATCCAGTTTTCAGTGACTTCAATGTCAGAGTTCAGTAAAATATAATATTCGGATTCAACCTGCGCCAATGCATCGTTATAACCTTTGGCAAAACCGCCGTTCGTCGGGTTCTGAATGATTCTGACTTCCGGGAAAGTGCTTTTCAGATACTCAACAGAACCATCAGAAGAAGCGTTGTCGGCAACGATTACTTCAGCATGCCCGAGGCTATGCTTCAGAACAGAGGGCAGGAATTTTTCAAGAAAATTCTTTCCGTTCCAGTTGAGTATGACGACAGCCGTTTTTGCCAAAATTGCAGATGGTTGGGTTACTGTTGAAAATGCTTTATTGTGTTACTTTTACAATGCAAACGTACGATTTTTATCGCGTATGAATGCTATGGATTTTTACGTAAAGTGAATTCTGCTTGTGGAAACCCGCAAATGCTATGAGTTACCTGCAGTCTCTTTCAGAATGGGTTATTGTAATAGGTTGCTGATCTTCCTCTGTCGCGTTTTAATCTATCGGCATCCATGTCCTCGGTTCCTCTCATTCTTACAAGTTCTCTTTGCCAGTTGTAGTTCTGAATTTCGCCGGTTGCATCAGAATGAATAAGCGTATAATCTTTGACCTTTAGCTCGGAAGCCGCAAATACAAATTTTTTATTGCGTTCACGGTTGTTTATTGTGTAGTAATGCCAGATCTGGTAAGGTATAGACGGGTCGTTTAATAATCCGCCGGCATCAAACGGTACATCGGTTATTGTGTTTGGGGGCCCGTATTGCAGATATACCCGTCCCATATCGGTGTCATATCCTTTTTTAACCTGTGTTGAATATGAGTTGTTTACTTTTATTACCTCAATCCTGTATTTATCCCATGCACCCGATGGGTCAACCTCGTTGCGGGTTAACCAGAAGTTATACAGAAACTGCTGAAGCGAGTGAATATCGCTGCTCATAAGCTGGGAGTTAATAAAAATCTGCTCCATTTGAGTTGCAATGGGCCTGAGCGATTTAATGCTTTCGCGCAATGTATCCATATTAGTGTATCTGAGTACGAAACTGCTCGAAATATCAACACTTGTCAGATCGGTAGCCATATTGCTGATGTTTGCGTTGAACCGCTGAAAAAATGCAGTATTCTGTGCAATAACTTCATTCTTTTTGTTGCGCACTGTAACTACCAGATTATAATTGCCCGAAGGTAGGTTGGTTATATCGAACTCGCTGAAAAGAGCAATGACCTGTCTGGATTCTTCGCGTTTTATCCGTACATAATCATTCAGCATCTTTTTCGATTCAAATGATTCTATATGTCCCGAAATCAAAAATTTATCAAGATCATCAGAAACAGGAAGCGGGTTGTAGATCTCGGCATAGAAGGTAAGTTTCGATTTATCGGTTGGGAAGAAATTATCGACATAAGGCACCAGATCATAGCCGCTTTTACTCAGCAGATTTTGCTCGGTAGTTTTGCTGAAAGTTTCTATCATTTGTATTCCTGAAATGGAAATGGCATCTTCAGGAACTGCTATTTCTAAGGGAATGCTTACAATGACAGGTTTTGAAGTTTTGTTGATATCAGAAATAGTCAGGTCTATAGTGTAGCTTCCGTTTGGTAATGCGAATCTTTGCTGGTCAATAAAGTTGGGCAGAATGGATGTGGTGTCGTTGAGTTCAGGGCTGAACAATTCATATTTTCTGAAGTCAATAATGGCTGTATCTTTTCTGATAATCAGGGTAACCTGAATGCTGCCCTGAAATTTTCCGGCTGAATTTTGGGTATAGGTCAATGAGTTGCCTTGTACCTGCAGATACGTTTCCAGATAAGGACCTTCACCAGGAATGGAAAAAGTGGAATGCGACAGAAATGCTTCAAGACTCCGTGGTGAAGCAATAGATGCTGCGTGCATTATTAAAAGAGGGAGCAGGAGTGCAAATACTTTTTTCATCGTTGTGGCGGTGTTGAAGTTAATATTTTGATCTCTGAAAAATCAGAAAAAAACGGTCGGCTTGGTATTAATTTACAAAGATAACGAATTGCAGCATCTGTTTCAAGAGATTCCCCGGAATTATAGCCTTTGAAAAGTTTTAGAAAAAGTTTTTTGACGATTCGAAAAATAGTGTAATTTTGCCCCCGGAAAGATGGCAGAGTGGTCGATTGCGGCGGTCTTGAAAACCGTTGACCTGCAAGGGTCCGGGGGTTCGAATCCCTCTCTTTCCGCCAGACTTTTAAGGTGCCCCGCGCAGCGGGGCATTTTTTATTACATAGCCCTGATTACCAGACTCGTCTGAGTAATCAGGGCTATGTAATAAAAAACAATCAGCTGCAGGCTGATTGCCTTAAAAGTCTGAAGCCTCCCCCCAATGGGATCACCGAAGGTAATCCCTTATTGATAGAATTTTCTGAGTAATCAGGGCTATGTAATAAAAAACAATCAGCTGCAGGCTGATTGCCTTAAAAGTCTGAGGCCTCCCCCCACCGGGATCACCGAAGGTAATCCCCATTCACCAGACTCGTCTGAGTAATCAGGG
>DHVX01000055.1:0-201235 GCA_002412885.1 Bacteroidales bacterium UBA5197 | reverse complement strand
CTGATTGCCTTAAAAGTCTGAAGCCTCCCCCCACCGGGATCACCGGAGGTAATCCCTATTTACCAGACTCGTCTGAGTAATGAGGGCTATGTAATAAAAAACAATCAGCTGCAGGCTGATTGCCTTAAAAGTCTGAGGCCACCCCCCCACCGGGATCACCGGAAGTAAACCCATCTATGAAAATGAGTCATTTCCATCTGCATAGCAACAAATCACTCAACAAAAAATACCGGTAGTCTGATTACTCAAACTACCGGTAAGTATTTTTAATGGATATGCTAAAGATTACCAGCTTCCACTGGCGCCTCCGCCGCCAAAGCCTCCGCCGCCGAAGCCACCAAAGCCACCTCCGCCGCCTCCGCCAAAGCCACCTGATGAACCTCTTCCACCGCTTCCGAGCATCGATAAAAGTATCCAGAGCGGAAGATTAGACGATCCGATGTTGTGCTGACCTTTGCCCTTGTTTTTACCCATAAAAACAACCACAAGGATAATAATAATGATGGGTATCAGAATTCCAAGCGGACTTTCTTTGCTTGTGTCCGCATATTCAGCAGCTTTAAATCGTCCTGATGCCAGATCAAAAATAATGTCAACTGCTGCGTTGATTCCACCATAGTAATTATTCTCTTTGAAGTAGGGAATCATCTCATTGGCAACGATTCTTCGTGCAATCGCATCTGGAATAAGTTCCTCCATTCCGTAACCCGTTGAAATTGCAGCCTGACCTCTTTCGTTTCCGATGCGGGGTTTGATCAGAATTACAATGCCATTGTCGGTTGCACTTTGTCCAACGCCCCAAGCTTTACCAATTCGCTGAGCCATATCGTCAATGTCATATCCGTCAAGACTGGCAACCGTAATCACCACAATCTGGGTGGAAGTGGTATCGTTATACATTACAAGCTTCCTTTCCAGCTGATTCACATGATCGGCTGACAGCAACGATGCGAAATCATTTACCAGTCGGGGCGGAACAGGTTTTGCAGGAATCTGAGCAGTTCCGGTCAGCCACAAAAAGCTTAAAATCAATATTATGAATACCGGAAAGCTTTTTTTTATTATTTCCATCAATTGGTAAAATTTAGTTTGATCCGAATGAGATTTCATCAGATAGCTCATTCACATCCTCAGAATGAAAAGGAAAGTGCTTTTTAAGTTGAATGCCGGCTTCATTGATTCCGTTGATCAGGCCTTCAGCAAACCGGCCCTCTCTGAAATGATTGATCATGATACCTTTTGTGGTTTCCCAGAAGTCATCGGGCACCACGGAATTTATTCCGGTATCCCCAACAATTGCAAATGACCGGTTATGAATGGCCAGATAGAACAATACTCCATTGAGTTGTTCTGTTTTATGCATTCCCAACTTATTAAACAGGTAAGCGGCTCTTTCGAGAACATCACCAGGGCATTTGTTTTCGATGTGCACCCTGATTTCTCCCGATGTATTCAATTCAGCATCCAGAATGGCTTGTTTAATGTCGTCCTGTTCTTCGATGCTGAAGAAATTCTTTGCGGTTTGTGGCATTTCCTTTTATATAATTATTAGAACTGTACTTCAGGGGCTTTTTCGGCACCTGATTCTGCCTGGAAATATGCTTTCTTATCAAAGCCAAACAGGCCGGCAATTATATTGTTTGGAAATGTACGGAGATGGGTGTTATATGCCTGGGCAGTTTCATTAAAGGCTCTGCGCTCAACAGTTATGCGGTTTTCGGTTCCTTCAAGCTGAGCCTGCAAATCCATAAAGTTCTGATTTGCTTTCAGATCGGGATAGCGTTCTACAACGACCATAAGTCTTGAAAGTGCTGACCCAAGTCCCTCCTGCGCCTGCTGAAATTGCTGCATACTGGCCTCATTCAGGTTTGTTGGATCAATGGTAACACTGGTTGCTTTGGAACGGGCTTCAATTACCTGTGTAAGGGTGCTTTGTTCAAAATCAGCATATCCTTTTACTGTATTTACCAGATTTGGGATAAGATCGGCCCTGCGCTGATAAACATTTTCTACCTGCGACCAGGCGGCAGTAACACTCTCTTCGAGGGTAACCAATTTATTGTATCGGCCACTCAACGACATAACGATCAGCAGAATTGCTCCCGCGACAACCAACAAGATAATCAGTGATTTTTTCATAGGATTTGGTTTTATTTTGATAGTAAATTTAAGACAAAAATTCTTTTAACTCCATTCAGATTTAAAAAAAACACCGGAAGTTTTTCCGGTGCTTACTTTTTTTAGTGCCCGATAATGTTTATACTTCGCTTTATAAAGCCGGTAAGTTCTTCGCCTTTAAGCAGATTCTGCGATAGCCTTGCAAGGTCAAACAATTGTTTTGCCAGCTCCTTGTTTTCATCAGCTGATTCACTGGTATTCAGCTTCGAAATAAGCGGATGGTTGCTGTTAACAACAAGATTGAACGAATCGGGCAAACTTCCCATGTATGACATTCCACCAAGTGATGACATATCTTTCATCCTTCGCATAAATTCAGGACGGGTAATCTGCAATGGCATATCGGTTTCACTGAGGCTTTCAAAAACTATAGTGTAGTTATCCTTGCCAACAATCTCATCAAAAACGGGCTTTATCTTATTCTGCTCTTCTTCAGTAAGCTTAGAAGGCATGGCGTCCTCTTTTTTTATAAGCTTGTCAACCACATCGGCATCCACCCTGACAAAAGAGGAGTTCTCAAACTTTTGTTCCAGTGTATTTACGAAATGGTTATCAATGGGGCCATCCATAATCAGTACACTGTAACCTCTGGCAGTAGCGGTTTCAATATAACCGTGCTGTTCGATGGTGTCGGAGGTATAAAGGTAAACCAGCTTGTTGTCTTTGTCAGTTTGCAGGGCTTTGATCGATTCCTTATACTCATTGAATGTCTGGTATTTTCCTGCGGTATCTTTCAGCAGACAGAATTTCTCAGCTCTTTCCCAGAATTTTGGTTCTGAAATTACTCCGTACTCAATAAAGATGCGGATGTCGTCCCATTTTTTCTCAAATTCTTCACGGTTGTTTTTGAAAATATCTTCAAGTTTATCAGCCACTTTTTTCATAATGTGGTTAGATATTTTCTTGACGTTTGAATCGCTTTGCAGGTATGAGCGCGAAACATTCAGCGGAATATCAGGAGAATCAAGAACACCATGCATGAGCGTTAGGAAATCAGGAACAATTCCTTCCACCGAATCAGTTACAAAAACCTGATTTGAGTATAGCTGAATTTTTTCCTTCTGAACTTCGAAGTTGCGTTTTACTTTCGGGAAATACAGAATACCTGTGAGATTGAATGGATAGTCAACATTCAGATGGATGTTGAACAAGGGATCTTCGAAAAGCGAAGGATATAATTCGCGGTAAAAGCTCTTGTAATCTTCATCGGTCAGTTCGCTGGGCTTGCGTTTCCAGGCAGGGTTTACATTGTTGATGATGCGGGGAGTCTCGGTTTCGTTGTATTTGTCATTTCCCTTCTCATCTTTCTCGCCTTCAACTTTCTCCCAGTTTTTTTCGTTGCCAAAACGAATAGGAACCGGCAGAAATTTGCAATATTTCTTTAATAAATCAAGTATTCTGGTTTCTTCCAGAAATTCGTGCGAATCATCGGCAATATGAAGGATGATGTCAGTTCCTCTGTTGCTTCTTTCGGCTTCGGTGATGCTATATTCCGGACTGCCATCACATTCCCACCTTACGGCTTTCGATCCAGGTCCTTTTTTGTAGGTTTTCGAAATAATTTCAACTTTCTTCGATACCATGAAAGATGAATAAAAGCCTAGTCCGAAATGCCCGATCAATTGCGCTGTATCAGTTTCGCTTTTGCCTTTGTATTTTTTAACAAACTCTTCAGCGCCCGAAAATGCAATCTGATTGATGTATTTGTCAATCTCTTCGGCAGTCATACCAACACCGTTGTCTCTGAAAGTCAGGGTATTGTTGGCTTTGTCAATGATAACTTCAATGGTAAGATCACCAAGTTCTTCTTTCACATTGCCCATTGATGCCAGGGCTTTTAATTTTTGAGTTGCATCAACGGCATTTGAGATGAGTTCCCTGAGGAAAATCTCATGATCAGAATACAAGAATTTTTTGATGATTGGAAAAATATTTTCCGTTTGAACGTTGATTTTTCCTGTTTGCATGGTTATGTATTTTTTTGTTGGATACTGTTTTGCGCGTATCGTTCAAAGGTTGTGCCATGCAGCAAAAGGCTGACAAATTGTCTTATCCCGGCCTTATATGTATAACGGACCCGGAAGTCTTCAATCTCAAAAAGTATTGAGCAGTTGAAGTGACATGGTGAAATAAAAAGAATGTCAGAGGAGAGAATCAGGAAGAAACAACTTTCTTAGCCTTGCCCTGGAATTTCAATTATAAATGAGGTGCCGGTTTCTTTTTTACTGGTGAAATAGATTTTCCCATTGAGGTACTTTTCAGTCAGCAATTTCATGCTGTAAGTTCCAAGCCCGCGATCGGAAGCTTTGGTAGAAAATGAGCGGTTAAAAATCTGAAGCTGAACTTCTTCGGTCATGTAACCCGGATTGTTTACCCATATCATTGCGCCATTTTGCTGAAATGGAATCATGCCGAACGTGATTCTTACTTCATCCTGTTCTGCTTCAAATGCATTCTTAATCATGTTGGTAACCACACGCTTAATCAAGACTTCATTTCCATAGAAGCTAAAATCTTCACTTCTGGAATCAAACATAAAAGATTCATTGCCAGTCATATATGACCTGAACTCTGTTTGCAGATCATTGAAAAATGATCGCGAATTGATGATTACAGGTTTGGAGGATTGTTCCAGTTGGGTATCAAAAGTGATTAAGCGGTGTGTGTTGATTTCGTCAATAAGTTTTGAAGCTGATTTCATCAACATTCCCAGGAATTGTTCACGACTGTCTTCATACTCACCAGAGGCAAGCAATTCAGTCATCCCGCTGATGTTATGCGCGGTATTCAGGATATCATGGTAAAAAATTCTTTCGAGCAGAATTCGCTTCTTTTCATTTGAAATGTCAAGAAATGAGAAAAGTATAAACTCCTTTTGATCAATGGTAATTGTTTCCGCTTTTACAGCCAGGTTTTGTGCACCTATGCTTGAATTAATTGTGCATTCAGCGAGCCCGGAACCATCAGAAATGCAATCTGATAGTGTTTTGAAAACACCGCAAACCCTGCAGGCATCTGAGGTGCCACAACCGTTAAACCCGCTTTTTACATTGTTACATCCCAATAGGTCACCAGGCTTTATCCCAATAAATGGTTCAATGCTGTCGATCTGAAGTAGTGTAAGAAATGCCGTGTTACCAAAAATAAGCTGCCTCTGCTTGTTTAGCACCATCGAAGCTATGGGCATTGCATTTAAAATTGTTACAGCAAGATTGTTTGCCCTTAACTGTTCATAATCAGCATCTAATAACAGGCGTTCTTTACTTTGTTGCCCGGCAAGTGCCTGAACATTAATTTGATTCATTGAATTACCCCTTGTTTTCGATGTAAAATTAATTGTTTTTTCCTTTGAAATTTAGTACGAATGTAATTTAGAACGTTTTGTAATAGCAAATCTACATATGTAATTGATATTTAGATACATTCTGCATTGTTAATAAATTGTTAATGGTTCTGTAGGTATTGATTTTCAATTAATGTTGTAAAAATACAGACTGAATCCAGTTTACTTTTTTACATCCCCATTTCCCTATTAGTATTGCCTCAGCGGCATCATGTGTGGGTGTATTGAAAGCCGGAGCATCAGAGGCATCTATGATTTGCTGTGACAATTTTATTGCCGAATCTTTGGCTTTTTGGCTGTTGGGGTATTCTTTCATATACATGAGTTCTTTCCTCCATTCACCGGCATCGGTTCTGATGACTGAAATATTGAGCTTTCGGGCTGTATTTAACCATACATTGGTAATGGGGCCTCCTCCTTCAACAACAATGTATTCAAGCCCTTCAATTGACCTCAGTAATGAATAAGCTACTTTTCGCAGCGATGCCATGGATCCCAGATTATGCGAGCGATACCATTCAAGCTTGCCTGATCCGTTATATAACGCCAGGCCGGTTCTTATTCCGGCATCCACAGATAAGAGATACTTTTCGGGTTTTGTCATTGTTCTGCTGATAAATCTGCCCTTTATGCTGAATGCATGAGATTTGTCGATTTGTGGGTATCCACACTTTTTCAAAGATACCATTTTTCATTTTCAGGAAACCATATATTTTTAGGCGTGTGGCTGCCTTGAAGTATGCTGATATATAATGAACAAAAGCCAGCGATGAATATTGTAATTTGTCAAATATCTGATTTATAATAGGTTAAAATGATTCTAAATATGGATTAAATTTTAATTTTCCATTGCCAATATGAGGAAAGTTCCTAATTTAGCCACCATTAACACGGAGAATTAAAACCACTTAAAATATACTTTTATGTTAGATCTTGACTGGACACATTTACCCTTCGGGTATGTTAAAACCGACTACAATGTCCGTTGTTACTACAGAAATGGCAAATGGGGCGAACTGGAGATTTCATCTTCTGAATTTATCAGCCTCCATATTGCTGCGTCTTCACTTCATTACGGACAGGAAGCTTTTGAAGGGATGAAAGCCTTCAGAGGCAAGGATGATAAAATCCGCATTTTCCGTTGGGAAGAGAATGCAAAACGTATGGAAAGCTCAGCCAAAGGCGTTATGATGGCTGTTGTTCCCCACGATCTTTTTCACAAAGCCATTGTTTCGGCAATAAAGCTGAATGAACGCTTTATTCCTCCTCACGGAACCGGTGCCTCACTTTACCTTCGCCCGCTTCTGATCGGAACCGGTGCCAGAGTTGGGGTTAAACCTGCCGATGAATACCTGTTTATGGTATTTGTTACTCCTGTTGGACCTTACTTTAAGGAAGGTTTTAAACCTGTTTCACTTCAGATTGCCCGTGATCACGATCGTGCTGCACCAAAAGGAACCGGACGCTTTAAAGTTGGTGGAAATTATGCTGCCAGCTTAGCTGCAGGTGAAGAAGCACATGCAGCAGGTTATGCCGCAGCTCTTTTCCTCGATGCCAAAGAGAAAAAATTCATCGATGAGGCCGGGCCAGCCAACTTTTTTGCCATCAAAGGCAATACCTATATCACCCCGAAATCAGAATCTATTCTGCCTTCCATTACAAACAAGAGTTTGATGGATCTGGCACGCGATATGGGTATGGACATTGAGGTTCGCCCTGTTGCCGTTGAAGAACTTCCTGATTTTGATGAAGTTGGTGCCTGTGGAACTGCAGCTGTTATTTCTCCGGTTTGTAAAATTGAAGATCATTTAACCGGTCATGTTTACAAATACTGCAAAAATGGTGAGGCAGGTCCTATCTCCACAAAACTCTATAAACGCCTGCAAGCCATTCAATATGGGGATGAACCCGATCTTTTTGGATGGAATTATATTGTCGAATAACCATTGAATTCATAAAAAAAGCCTGCATGGAAAGTGCAGGCTTTTTTTTTTGTGAAAGGCAATCTTCAGATTCCCTTTCGGAGTCAGGGTTTGACTAATTGAAATCAATCATTTTGCTTAGGCTAAATAGTGTTGAGTCAAGCCCTGACTAGCCTATATTCCTCTCTCATTTAAAATGATTTCCATTTCTTTCTGCATGCTTTCAGCTTCTTCTTTAGCCTTCAGTTCAAAATCTTCGCCTTTGGACGCAAAAATTATGCTTCTTGAGGCATTAACCAGTAGTCCGCAATCATCATTCAGTCCATATTTCGCTACTTCCTGAAGACTTCCACCTTGTGCCCCAACACCAGGGACAAGCAGAAAATGATCGGGAATTGTTTTTCTGATTTCAGCAAGCATCTCGGCACGGGTAGCACCTACCACATACATCATGTTTTCGCTGTTGCCCCATTTCATCGATGTTTTCAGTACTTTTTCGAAGAGTGGCTCATTTGTTTTGTCTTCAATCAACTGAAAGTCAAATGCTCCCTTGTTTGATGTGAGGGCGAGTAATACAATCCATTTTCCATCAAATCCCAGAAACGGACTTACAGAATCTTCTCCCATGTAAGGAGCCACAGTAACTGCATCAAAATCAAACCCTGAAACCGGTTTGTTGAAAAAAGCTTTTGCATATTGCGATGAAGTATTGCCTATGTCGCCTCGCTTGGCGTCGGCAATGGTAAAGCACTCATTTCTGAAGTTATCAAGATAATCCATGGTGCGCTGCAGGCTCTTTAACCCTTCTATGCCGCGCGATTCGTAGAATGCGAGATTGGGTTTGTAGGCAACAGCATATTGCATGGTTGCATCAATAATCCTGCGGTTGAATTCAAAAACCGGATCATCGGAGTTTTTAAGATGCTCCGGAATTTTATCAAAATCACTGTCAAGGCCGACACAGAGAAATGATTTTTTTGATCTGATAATGGAAATGAGTTGCTGACGATTCATTCTTGAGGAATAAGTGATGAAACAGAAATGCTTATTTTGATGCCGTATGTCAGTCAAATATCCTTCGACTCCGCTCAGGATGACTATCAGTCTGAGTCCCGCACGTGCTGGAAAGACAATATTCCTTAGCTAAACGACATTGATCTTATTTTTTAAAAGGTTTATCCAACAGCTTCTTTCAGCCTTTCTGCATTTTCGGCAAGCTGAAGCGCATCGATCATGCTCTGAATATCGCCGTCCATAAATGTCTGCAGGTTATATACTGTAAGGTTTATCCGGTGATCGGTAATGCGGCTTTGCGGATAATTGTAGGTGCGGATTTTGGCAGAACGGTCGCCGGTTGAAACCATGGTTTTGCGCTTCTTCGATATCTCGTCAAGATACTTCTGGTACTCCTGTTCAAAAAGCCGTGTGCGAAGAATGGTCATGGCTTTGTCGAAGTTTTTCATCTGCGATTTCTGATCCTGAATGGCAACGGTAATTCCGGATGGAAGGTGGGTAAGCCTTACTGCCGAGTAGGTTGTATTTACCGACTGTCCGCCAGGCCCTGAAGAGCAGTAAAGATCTTTGCGTATATCGCTGGCTTTAAGGTCGATATCAAATTCATCAGCTTCAGGAAGCACCACCACTGATGCTGCGGAGGTGTGTACCCTGCCCTGTGTTTCTGTTTGAGGAACCCTCTGAACGCGGTGAACACCCGATTCATATTTCATAAGTCCGTAAACATTTTCACCGGAAACATTCAGGATGATTTCTTTATAACCGCCAACAGTTCCATCGGTACAATCCACCAAGTCAATTTTCCAGCCTTTTGTTTCACAGAACTTTGTATACATGCGGTAGAGGTCGCCAGCAAAAATGCTTGCTTCATCACCACCTGTACCTGCACGAATCTCAAGAACTGCATTTTTACCATCCTGTGGATCGGAAGGTATCAGCATCAGCCGGATATCTTCTTCCATTTGTTCCTTTTTCTCGGTCAGCGCGGTCATTTCCTCTTTGGCCATAGACCTGAATTCTTCGTCCTTTTCGTTGTAAAGAATTTCTTTGGCAGCTTCCATATTGGCAACCACCGATTGGTATTCCCTGTAAGCAACAACGATGGCCTGTAATTCTTTGTAATCCTTGCTTAGTCTGACATACGACTTCATGTCGGCCATTACGGCCGGGTTGTTCATCTGGTCTTCAATATCAAGAAATCGCTGATATATAGCTTCAAGCTTGTCGAGCATTGTGTTTTGTTTTTGGGGTGCAAAGGTAAGGAATTTTGGATTTGGTCCCGATAGCTATCGGAAGCGGATTTCGGACCCGAAAGCAATCAGGAGCGGATTATTCTCTGGTGCATTTGGTGTGCACCGGTTGAGATTTCAGAATTAAGAAAAATATTGGAATCTAAAGTTGAGTTTGCTCCGAAAAGTCGAAATAGAAGATTTGCCACCAAAGCTCCAAAACACCAAATTGCACAAACTATTGTATATAAATTGATTAAAATTGGTGAGTTTTAGTGGTTTCGTGGATTGGTGGCAATAATTCAGTTTTCGTAGTGGACTCAATGATCAATAAATTTCAGGCATTTCAATAATAGAGATATTGGCTGATGTTGTTATTAATCGTAAGTTTTTTCGTTGCCGACGCTTCACATCTGCCAACCACTTTTGCTTCAATTCCGAAACTTTCCGAAATAGCGATCAATTCAGCGGCAATTATTTCAGGCACATAAAGCTCCATACGATGCCCCATATTAAATACTTTATACATTTCAGCCCATGATGTGCCTGATTGTTCCTGTATAATTCTGAAAAGTGGCGGGACTTCAAAAAGGTTATCCTTTATTATATGCAGATTGCCAATAAAGTGAAGCACTTTGGTTTGTGCGCCGCCGGAACAATGTACCATGCCGTGTATCTGGTCATGATAATTATCAAGTATCTGTTTGATGACCGGTGCATAAGTGCGGGTAGGGGAGAGGACCAATTTTCCCATATCAACTCCCTCAACCGGAGAAGGATCTGTAAGTTTCAGATTTCCGCAGTAAGCCAGTGATTCCGGAACGTCGGGATCGAAGCTTTCAGGAAACATTGAAGCATATGCTTTATGAAAAACATCATGTCGGGCTGAGGTCAGACCATTGCTTCCCATTCCTCCGTTGTAAGCTTTCTCATAGGTAGCTTGTCCGTATGATGAAAGGCCGACTATTACATCGCCTGCCTGAATATTGTGGTTTGAAATGACCCGATTTCGCTGCATACGGGCAGTTACCGTAGAGTCAACAATTATTGTTCTTACCAGATCTCCTACATCGGCAGTTTCACCGCCAGTGGAATATATGCCAATGCCATAACTGCGCATCTCTTCAAGAAATTCTTCAGTTCCGTTAATTATGGCAGAGATAACTTCACCGGGAATTTTATTCTTGTTTCGTCCTATTGTAGAAGAGAGCAGGATGTTGTCGATGGCTCCGATGCAGAGCAAATCGTCGGTATTCATTACGATGGCATCCTGTGCAATGCCTTTCCAAACGCTTAAATCACCCGTTTCTTTCCAGTACAGATAGGCCAGTGAGGATTTTGTGCCGGCACCATCAGCATGCATTACATTGCACCAATCGGGGTCACCTCCCAGAAAATCGGGTATGATTTTGCAGAATGCTTTAGGGAAAAGTCCTTTGTCAACATTGGCAATGGCATTATGCACATCTTCCTTACCTGCTGAAACTCCTCTTTGGTTGTATCTTGATTCCTGCGACATGACAATAGTGCTGTTAAAAAACCGGCTGCAAAAGCAGCCGGAAAATGTTATTCTTAGTTGAAAATCAGTTGTTTATTATTCTCGTCAATTTTGAAACGGCCGAATATATTAATGGTACTTTCGCCCATAATTGCACCTTCGGTTATTTTGTGTGATACACTTGCTTCAACATTCGAAACAATTTTTGATCCGATCTTAAACTCTTTGATCTTGAAAACGGCTTTGTCGGCTATTGATCCTTCGGCAAGCACTACATTGGCATCACCTATAAAATCATTTTTCGTAATTGCTCCGGAAGTCAGTAGTTTCTGCGCTTCAGGAAGCGAAAAGATCAGTCCGCGGTCGTTGCGATCGAGCATAATTTTTACATTGAATCCATTGACTATTGCGGGAATTATGACCGAATTTCCCCTGCCAACCTCAATGGCAATAATGTTGTCTTCAGGGTTAATTTTAACTTCAACTTTTTGTCCGATCTGCAGGTTTTTTGCTTTTGGTACATAATCTTTGCTAAGCACCCTAAACTCGGTACGGCGGTTTAAAGCATGTGCTGCTTCTTTTTCAGGAGTTGATTTCAAAGAATCAATAAACGATTCGGTGAGAATTGTTCCGGTTTTAAACAGGAAGCCATCTTTTTTTACATCCTTAACCATGGTTCGGGGAACTCTTTCGCCATATCCTTTTGCAACGAGACGCTCTGGGTCTATTCCTCTGTCAATAAGATAGTTGACAACTGATTCGGCCCTGCGCTGGGAAAGAATATCGTTGCGTTCATCGGTATCTCTGGCATCGGTATGTGAAGCAAGTTCAACAATCACAGTTTCATTTTCAAGCAGGGTTTTGATAAGTCCCTGCAGCGAATCCTGGTATTGAGGTTTGAGGTCCCATTTGGCAAGATCATAGAGAATGTCAGGAAGAACAACAGGTTTTTCAGGAATGGGTTCAAGCATAAAGTCAATCACAAAGTCCTTGTTTTTCTCGAGCCCGACGGTAGTTTCAGCAGCCTTTTTATTGAAATAGTTGTCTTTCAGAACAGTAAGTTCGTAGGTTGTATTCGGCTTTATTTGCGATTTGCTGAATGAATAAAAACCTTTTGGATCTGTTTTGGCATCCACTGACGTGCCATCAGAACCGGCCAATCTTACTGTAGCCATTGGAATGAACTGCAAAGTGAGCTCATCCTTAACAGTCCCCTGAAGTGTAAATACCAAAGGTGGATTGATGAAGTAGTAAATGTCATCACCACCGCGTCCGCCTTTTCTGTTCGAGGAGAGAAATCCCTGTTCTTCACCTGGCTGGAAGATGATAGCGAAATCATCGGCATTGGAATTTACCGGTACTTCGAGATTTATTGGTTCAGTCCACTCTCCATCCCGTTTTAAAGTTTTAAAAATATCAAGACCTCCAAGACCGGGATGCCCGTTTGATGCAAAATATAGCGTAGTATCATTTTTGAGGAATGGGAAAACCTCTTCACCGGGAGTATTAACCAGCGCACCCAGATTCAGCGGTTTATTAAATTCGTCTGCAGCACTTTTTCGGGTGGCAATCCATAAATCTTTGCCACCTTGTCCGCCTTTACGATCGCTTGAAAAGATCAGGGTTAATTCATCTTTACTGATGGCCGGGTGCCCGTTGGTAACCGTGCTGTCGCTGCCTAAGTTTAAAACCTGAGGTTCGCCCCAGCCTTTGCCGGTGCGCTTAATGACGATAATTTTGCAATTGGTGGCTTCATCCTCACCATTGCTGCAGCGTGTAAAATACAGCGCTGAAAATTTATCATTAAATGCGGGAGCTCCCTCATTGGATGATGTGTTAATTTTTCCTTCAGTATCGACGAGAGCAGGTTCACTCCATTCTCCTTTACGATCCTGACGTGAAAGAAAAAGGTCACTGAAGTTCTGCCCTGTCCAGTCGTCAAGTCCCTTACCGGTACTACCTTCGCGGGTTGAAGTAAAAATCACTGCATTGTAAAACTTGTCGGCATATGTAGCGGCAAAGTCGTCGCTTTTAGAGTTGAGTTTCTTAACGTTGGTGATCGAAAATTTGGTTGGATTTTTTATCCATTCAGCTGCCAGTTCACAGGATTTTACTCCGTTTGGCCCGCGTGGGTCTTCAGGAACGTTTTCGGTGTAAAGGGCATAGTATTCTTTAGCATCATCATATTTCTCGCTGGCTTTGAGCATATCGGCGTAGCGAAGATAGGTGATGGGGTTTCTGCGTGCAAAATCACTCTTAATGATTCTCCGGTAGGTAACTTCAGCCCTTTTGGTGTTGTTCATCATCCTGTAACACTCCGCCATCTGAAAAGAAATGCGATCCTTTTCAGGTCTGCTTTTGGTTCTGGAGTAAACTTTTTTATACCTGCTGACTGCAATATTATATTGAAAGCTGTTGAAAGCTTCATCTGCTGCTGCCATGCGCCTGCTTTGAGCCTGTGTGGTGACGGGGCTGAAAATTAAAAACAAGGCAGAAATGAATAGTGCCCTGAATATGATTTGAAGTTTTGGCATATGATTGAAGGGTGATGTCATTGTATTTGCCTATTTGCCTGCTAAGTTAGGAATTTTTGAATTGGTAAACCTGAAGGAAAAAGTCTCATCTTATTACCACAAATGAAGAACGGTCAATTTTGCAAATAATTGCCCGGATTATGTTAAGGGTTCTGGCTTTTGTTCACCATCTGAGCTAATTTCCGCAATAGGTTCAGATTTAACTTCAGTTTCGATTATCTCAGGATAAATGCTGGTGTCTTCGGTTGAGAGGGTTGCAAGATCAGGTATTTCCTTGCGTATATTTTCAGTTTCGCGGCGAATACTTTCTCTGGCAGATGATATCTCGCGGGTAATTACATTGGTTTCCTCTCTGAATTCTTTGGTGATGTCACTTGAGGCTTTTTTGAGCTCATTCATAACCCGCCCGATTTTTCTGGCAACCTCAGGCATTTTTTTTGGTCCGAAAATCAAAAATACACCCAGAAGGATAACCAGAAATTCACCTCCGCTTATATCAAGAAATAATAAAACTCCTGTTTGCATTTACTTTGTCTTTGCCCGGTAAAATTACACTTTTCTTTTTGAATCACCCCTCAACATAAGCAATAAAAATTAAAAGCCCGCTGTTGATAATCAGCGGGCTTTTAAAAAATAAACTGTTAAGTTATTTTGTTGCTTTCTTCAATTCTTCTTTTCTTTTCTTCCGCTTGTTTGAAATCATAATAAAATCATAAGCGATTGGTGCTGCATTAAAGATTGAAGAGTAGGTGCCAACGGCCACACCGACCATCAAGGCAAAAATAAATCCACGGATAACTTCACCGCCAAAAATAAATATGGCGATCAGAACCACAAGGGTTGTACCAGCAGTATTGAATGTGCGGCCGAGGGTGCTGTTCATTGCATGATTCATATTGTCCGCTATTGCACGTTTGGGATAAAGACCGATGTATTCCCTGATACGGTCGAAGATGATCACGGTATCGTTGATTGAGTAACCAATAATGGTGAGCAATGCAGCAATAAACGCCTGATCTACTTCAAGGTTGAATGGCAGAATGCCGGAAAATATCGAGTAAAGCGAAATGGTAATCATTGTATCATGCGCAAGAGACAAAAGTCCTCCCATTCCATATTGCCACTTTTTAAAACGGATAGCAATATAGATAAAAATGATAATCAGTGCAAAGAAGACTGCCAGAACCGCTCCTTGTTTGATGTCATCGGCAATGGTTGGACCAACTTTCTGAGAACTCAAACGTCCGAGAACCTTGGCATCATCGTCATCCGTAAAATCATTTAGAGACATTGAAGTAGTATAGAAACCCTTTACTCCATTAAAGATTTTAGCTTCAACAATTGAATCAGCCGCCTGAGTATCATCCTCGATCAGATATTTGGTGGTAATTTTCACCTGATTTGACGATCCGAAAGTTTTTACCTCAGGAGATTCTCCAAACTCTGCATTAAGCGCGCTGCGAATGTCGTTGGTATTTACTTCCTTGTCGAAGCGGACTACATAGGTGCGGCCCCCTGAGAAATCAACTCCAAAGTTCAATCCCTTGGTTGCAAGTGAAACGATTCCAATGAGAATAAACACAGCCGATGCATAGTACAATTTCTTACGCATTCCAATGAAATCGAAGTTTACTTTGGTAAATGCGTAACGTGTATATACATTGTCGAATGTAATGTTTTTGTTTTTGCTGAGCAGATTTTCAAAGATAACTCTTGAAATAAAGATGGCAGTAAACAAAGAGGTTATGATACCGATAATAAGTGTGGTAGCAAATCCCTGAACTGGTCCTGATCCGAAAATGTAAAGAACAATACCAGTAAGTAAGGTGGTAACGTTTCCGTCGATAATCGCAGAATAAGCATTGTTGTAACCATCTGTTATGGCCAGGCGTAAACCTTTGCCAGCTCTAAGTTCCTCTCTGATACGCTCATATATAATTACGTTGGCATCCACAGCCATACCCAATGTTAGAACAATACCTGCTATACCGGGAAGCGTAAGCACAGCTCCCAGCGAAGTAAGTACTCCAAAAATAAAGAAGATGTTGGTTACAAGTGCAATATCAGCAACCCAGCCTGCTCTGTTGTAGTAGAGAACCATGTAGATAAGTACAAGAACAAAAGCAATAATGAACGATGCAAGTCCGGCGTTGATCGATTCGCGTCCAAGTGATGGTCCAACAACTTCTTCCTGAACAATGCGGGCAGGAGCAGGTAATTTTCCTGCTTTCAGAATATTTGCAAGGTCCTGTGCTTCTTCAATGGAGAAGTTTCCAGTGATAGAAGAGCGTCCGTTTGGAATTTCGCTGTTTACCCTTGGTGCTGAATAAACATAATCGTCAAGCACAATGGCAACCTGATTTCCGATATTATCACCGGTAAGCCTTTTCCATGTTTTTGCACCTTCTGCATTCATCAACATGGTGATCTCAACTCTTCCGTTAGGATCGTAATCCTGGCGTGCATCAACTACTGCATCGCCTCCGAGTGGGGCTTTGCCATCGCGGCTTGTAATTTTCAATGCAATCAGCTCTAGAATATCAGGACGATCTTTCTCTGGTTTTACTGTCCAGGCAAGTTTCAGGTCTCTGGGGAATGAAGCTTTGGTCTGACGCAACATGCGGTTAACCCTTGCAGTATCTTTTATGGTTGCAAAACCTACAGTTGCACCCTGTCCCGGGAAATACTGTCCCTGAGCATTCGGGAAGATTGCAGGGTTCAGATATGCAAATAATGGGTTTTCTCTGGCATATTTCTCAAAATTAGCATCTTGCCGATCATCTGATGTTGTATCGCTGAGTTTGTCAAGCAATGCTTTACTGGCTGTATCAGCAGGTGTTGATGCTGTATCAGCAACAGGTGTTTCAGCAACAGTTGTATCTGCAGATAATGTGGTATCAGATGTTGTAGTCTGGCTATCAACCAAACGTTTGTTTGCTTCTTCGAAGTAAGGAACCAATTCAGCGAACTGATAGGTTTCCCAGAACTCGAGCTGTGCAGTTCCCTGCAGAAGTTTACGAACACGCTCAGGTTCTTTTATGCCTGGCAATTCAACCAGAATTCTTCCGGCTGTCTGCAGTTGTTGAATGTTTGGCTGAGCAACTCCAAAGCGGTCGATACGGGTGCGCAGAATGTTGAAGGTGCGATCAATCGCTCCTTTGGTTTCCTCCCTGATAACCTTCAGCACTTCATCGTTGGTTGAATTGAAAGTAACTCTGTCTTTCAGATCAACTGTATTGAAGATTGCAGCAAGAGATGCGTTTGGGTCAACTTCTTTAAAAGATTCTCCAAATAATGTAACGAAATCTGTCTGACTTGCTTTTTGCTTTTCAAGCGCCTTGTCGATTGCCTGTGTAAATACAGGATTGGTGCTATTGCCTGAAAGCGCTCTCACGATGTCAACAACCGAAACCTCAAGGGTAACGTTCATTCCACCTTTTAAGTCAAGACCCAGGTTAAGTTCGCGTTCTTTAACTTCCTGATAAGTATATTTCCTGACCAGGATATTATAGACAGTCTGACCTGACATTGAGTCAAGAAAATACCTCTCCCTGGCTTTGCTGATTGAGTCGAGCAATACCTGCTCAAGCACTGTATTACCTTTTGCCAGTTCTTTTGCCTGACTTGTTGCAGCTTCATTCCGTGAGTACGCTACGGCATTTCTCTCAACCTTTTTTGAAAAGAAAGTGAATGATAGCTGAAAAAGGCACACAATTGCCAATGCAATCGCGAAGAATTTAATAGCACCTTTATTCTGCATGTTTGAGTAATTTAATTGTATTAGACTGTTTTTTTGAGCCTGCAAATATAGGACTTCTTACCGAAAATACCAATCCTGTTTTTTTGTTTTTTTAAAACTTAATATTGATGCTAATTAATTAAGAATCAGAAAATAAAATAGTAATGAAGTTAAGTAAAATATGAAATAACTTGTCATGTCTTTTTGCATTGCCGGATTTTTTCTGCCGTATCTCGTGGCTTTTTTTTAAATTTACAAACAATTGTCTTAATGCAAACTCACATGCGACCCCGACTCTTATTTCTCATTCTGATCAAGTTAGTGCTGTTTTTGAATCTATCAAATGCCCAAAACACCAATGAGTTTGGATTTTTGCCCTGGCACGGTCCTGATGTTTTTGTGCATGGCGTAAAGCTTGACAATGCATGGGCCGGAGGCTTGAATAATGTTCAATTCGGAAAAATAGACCTCAACGACGATGAAATTGATGATCTGATTATTTTTGACCGTCATGGCGACAGACTGCTGCCATTTATCTTCAATCCCGAATCAGCGGTCAATCCCTATCAATACGCGCCTGAATACAGACGATTCTTCCCGCCGATCAAGCAATGGTTTCAATTGGTTGATTACAACAACGATGGCAAGCCTGATATTTTTACTTACACTCCCGGAGGTATTCTGGCTTTCAAAAATATTGGAACCGATCATCCTGCATTTGAACAGGTTGTTGATCCTTACATAACATCTTTTCAGGGTAGCATTTTTACGAATCTTTTGGTGACTTACGTCGATTATCCTGTAATTCAGGATCTGGATGGTGATGGTGATCTTGATATTATAACATTCTGGGGATTAGGCTCATATGTGGATCTACATCAGAATATGTCGATGGAGCTATATGGAAATGCCGATTCGTTGGTATTTCACAAAGTTGAAGGTTGCTGGGGGCGCTTTGCTGAAAATCCTGAGTCAAATGAAATTTACCTCGACACCTGCTATCAGAAATCTGGTCAAATGATCCGAAAATCTGATCCCAAACATACCGGTTCTACTTTTTGCCTTATTGATATGAATGGTGATGGCATTAATGATCTGATTCTTGGAGATGTTGATTATAGCGATCCTGCATTTCTTATCAATGGAGGTGATGATTTCAATGCTTTTATGACAAGTCAGATATTTAATTATCCAGAAGCTTCACCAATTGATTTATGGTCATTTCCTCTGGTTCAGCATATCGACATTTCAAACAACGGCAAAAAAGAGTTGCTGGTTTCGCCGTTTGATCCAGGTCTGGTCAAATCAGCCGGCTATAACAGTGTATGGATGTATGAGGATATTTCGGAATCGGTCGTGCCTGATTTCAGGTTGGTAACTCAATCGTTTCTGCAAAATACCATGATTGATATGGGGTTCGGTGCGCATCCGGTTTTTGTGGATATCAATCAGGATGGATTAACCGACATGGTGGTTGGGAATTTTGGCTTTAATGACAGTTGCATTGTGAATCTAAATGGTCAGCTAAAGTGTTATTATACAGGTCGATTACATCTGTATATCAACAATGGAAGCACTACCAATCCCTCATTTATTCTGGCAGATGCTGATTTTGCCGGAGCATCAGCATTGAGGCTTCGCGGCTTATACCCGGCTTTTGCTGATCTGGATGGAAACGGCAGTCTGGACATGATATTGGGTAATGAAACAGGATCTCTCTGGCATTTTCAAAATCTGGCTTTGCCCGGGCAAATGCCGGTGTATGCAACTCCTGTAAATAATTGGCAGTCGATTGATGTCGGAGCCAACAGCACGCCGGTTTTTTTGAAATTCCCGGGTGAAGAAACGATTTCACTGGTAATTGGCAATTCCGATGGAAAGCTGGTTTACTACCGCAATTCTGGAAGTATTGCCAATACTGATTTCGAAATGATTACAGATTTCTTTGGTAAGGTAAATGTAACTGATCCGCAGGTTTCCTATACCGGCCATAGTGTGCCGTGTTTTTTTGAAGGGAAGGAAGGCGAACTTAATTTATTGGTTGGTTCTGAGTCGGGAATGATTTTTCATTACAAAAACATAAGCACAACGACTGAAGCCACCTTCGACCTGGTCAGCAGGCATTTTATGTATATTTCAGAAGGAATCAGAACATCACCGGGTGTGATTGATCTGAATTCAGACGGGTTCCCTGATCTGGCAATTGGCAATTACAGCGGAGGTGTAGTTCTTTATAAAGGGACAACTCCCGGGCCAATCGGTATTCATGAAAATGAAAAGGTACAGACAGGAATCTGCATCTACCCCAATCCGGCAAAAGAAACATTTGTAATTGAATTTGAAAGCTCAGGAGACTGGGAAGTGAGGATTATCGATATTCATGGAAAAGTCATGAAACGACAAAAAGCTGAAAGGATTTCCAGAATGCAGTTTGATTCTGGAAATCTGCCAGCAGGTTTATATTATGTAATTGCAATTGAAAATCAGTATTCAAAACTGATGTCAGCCTCGAAAATTGTGATTATTCGATGATGGCATTTTGAGCCACTTCACTTGGTTCTTCAAGAGCTCCCAGTTCAAGAACACGCTCTTCAAATTTGAGTGTAGCTTTGCAATGGCGCAGCAGGTCGCAACCAAGAAGACCGTCAACCTGAGGATTTCCCATACCTCTGAATGCACGGTTGATATATCCCAGATCAACGGCTGTGGCTTTGTAGTTTTTAATAACTACTGAGCCAATCTCTAGGGTTTCAATGTTGGCGATGTAGCTGTAAACACTGGTAGAGCCCGGAGCAAGGTTTTTCCTTGCATTTCGTTTGAGTTCAGTCTGGCTGACAAACTTTTGCATGTGGTCGGTATCAAGCACAGTTTGAGCTGAGCCTGTGTCAACCAGAAAAAGGGCGGGTTTACCATTAATCATCACCCTGGCCAAAAGGTTGTATCCCCCTGTGGAGAAGTTTAACTGAATTAATTTTAATGATGTCATGTCGTTTGATTTTTGAAAATTCGGATTAATAAATGAAAAGAGACTTGATCCCGGCAAATCTCAGAAATTTGGTTTTAGTGCGTACTTGTTATAATATTCCTCAATAATAGCTACTGCTTCATCTGCAGTATCAACCATTGTGAATATATCAAGGTCAGAAGTGCTGATGTTATGTTCTGTCAGCATTACATGATGTATCCAGTCGATCAGTCCTTTCCAGTATTCGGTAGAGACAAGAACAATCGGAAACCTTACAGTTTTGTGTGTCTGAATCAGCGTAATTGCTTCAAACAATTCATCCAGAGTTCCAAAACCTCCGGGAATAACAATATAGCCCTGCGAATACTTCATAAACATTACTTTTCTAACGAAGAAATAGTCGAAAGTAATGAGTTTGTCGGGGTCTATAAATGGATTGGAATATTGCTCAAATGGTAAATCAATATTCAGACCTACAGATTTTCCTCCACCAAAATGTGCGCCTTTGTTGGCCGCTTCCATTATTCCAGGGCCACCTCCTGAAATAATTCCAAATCCCTTTTTTGTCAATAAATAGGCGACTTCTTCGGCAAGTTTGTAATACTTATGGGTGGACTTTGTGCGTGCTGAACCAAATATGGTGACACATGGACCAATTTTCCCCAGTTTTTCAAAACCTTCAACCAGTTCAGCCATGATTTTGAAAACAGCCCAGGAATCGCTGGACATTATTTCATTCCAGTTTTTGGGAGTTATCGCATCCCTGATTCTGTCTTCTTCTGTAAAACCTTCGGTGTACATGCTGTATTTGTAGTTTAATTAGCAAATGCTTTTTTAGCGTTTGAGTCTAGATATTCAGGCGGTAAATATACTAACATGTTTTTTGTTAGTCAAAATTTATTCAGGTTTTTATTGTAATATTTTGTCAGTGAATATTTAATTCTTCTTTAATGTATTGAGCAGTTGCACTTTCCGTATTTAGGGAAACTTCTTCAGGAGTGCCTGTTGCAACAATCAATCCCCCTCTTTTTCCTCCTCCGGGACCTAAATCAACGATGTGATCAGCTACTTTTATTACTTCCAGGTTATGCTCAATCACCAAAACTGTGTTTCCTTTATCAACCAGACGGTTCAGCACGCCCAATAAAACATTCACATCTTCAAAGTGAAGGCCTGTGGTTGGTTCATCCAGTATGTACATAGTCTTTCCGGTATCTTTCTTCGAAAGTTCTGTAGCAAGTTTCACCCTTTGGGCTTCACCACCCGATAGTGTTGTAGATTGTTGACCAAGGGTTATATACCCCAGCCCGACTTCTTTTAAAGTTCTGATCTTATGAAGGATAAACGGAATGTTTTCGAAAAACTCAACAGCCTGGTTTATGGTCATATTCAGGACATCGTTGATCGATTTTCCTTTGAATCTTACCTCTAAGGTTTCGCGGTTGTATCTTTTGCCTGAACAGCTTTCGCAAGGTACATGAACATCGGGCAGGAAATTCATTTCAATGATTCGCACTCCGGCACCTCTGCAGGTTTCGCATCGGCCACCTTTTACATTGAATGAGAATCTTCCGGCCTGATACCCTCTGATTTTTGCTTCGGGCAAGGTGGCGTAGAGCTTCCTGATCTCATCAAAAACACCGGTATAAGTTGCCGGATTTGATCTTGGAGTTCTGCCAATCGGCGACTGATCAATCTCAATTACCTTATCAACTTTTTCTATCCCTTCAATGGATTTGTACTTTAAAGGTTTTTTGTCAGACCGGTAAAAATGCTGACTTAAAATGGGGTAAAGCGTTTCATTGATTAAAGTTGATTTTCCGCTGCCGGAAACCCCTGTTATGCAAACAAATACGCCCAAAGGTAGTTTCAGTGTGACGTCTTTCAGGTTATTGCCGGAGGCTCCACTGAGAACAAGATAATCACCATTGCCTTTCCTTCTGACTGCCGGAACCTTTATCTGCTTTTTCCCGCTAAGGTAGCAGCAGGTGATTGAATTGCAGTTAATCATATCAGCAGGGGCGCCGGTTGCAATAATCTTTCCTCCATGACGGCCGGCTCCGGGGCCAATGTCAACAATAAAGTCTGATGCAAGTATCATCTCTTTGTCGTGCTCTACAACAATTACTGAGTTGCCGATATCCCTGAGGTCCTGCAAGGCTTTTATGAGCCGCTGATTGTCGCGCTGATGAAGCCCGATACTGGGTTCGTCAAGAATATAAAGTACACCTACCAGCTGCGACCCGATTTGAGTGGCAAGTCTGATGCGCTGAGCTTCTCCGCCTGACAAACTTCCGGCCGGGCGACTTACTGTAAGGTAATCGAGACCTACATCCAGCAGGAATTGTATCCTGTCAGTAATTTCACGCATAATTTCAAAGGCAATCAAACCCTTTTGGGGATCAGGAAACAAATCATCCTGCCTGCACCATTCCAGCAGCCCTGATAAATCCATGGCAGAAAGATCGGCAATGGATTTCCCTTTGATACGGAAGTTAAGCGATTCCTTTTTCAAACGGCTGCCTCCGCAATCGGGGCATTCCTTCAGGTTCATGAAGTTTCCGGCCCATTTGCGTAAGCCGGTTGAGGATGTTTCGGTGGACTGATTGGTGATGTATGCCACCAATCCTTCAAAGTTGAGCGAATAGGAAGAGGTAACGCCCAGATATTCGTTTTTTACCTTCAGCATTTCATCGGTACCATAAAGAATGGCGTTGATGGCTTGTTCAGGTATTTCAGAAATGGGCGAAGAAAGTGTGAATCCGTACTTTTCTCCAAGTGCTTCAATCTGTCTGAAAATCCACGATGCCTTTGCTTCACCCAACGGGGCAATTCCTCCTTTTTTGATGCTTATTGAAGGATCCGGAATTATTTTGTTCAGGTCAATTTCAGTGATGGTGCCAAGCCCATTGCAATGCGGACAGGCTCCATAGGGCGAATTAAATGAAAAGGAGTTTGGCTCTGGCTCATCGAATGCATTGCCTGTAGCCGGATCCATAAGTTTTTTGCTCAGGTATTTTTCATCACCCGAGGGCAATTCAATAATGTGAATGGTTCCTTTTCCTTGCTTCAAAGCGGTTTTTACGGATGCATTCAAGCGTTCAGCTGACTTCCCTTTAAGACTGATCTTATCAACAAGCAGTTCTATGTCGTGGGTTTTGTATCTGTCGAGTTGCAACCCGAAGCTGATTTCGCGCAATTCACCGTCAATCCTGGCCTTTAGGAAACCCAGCCGCCTCATCTGTTCAAAAAGTTCGCGGTAATGACCTTTGCGTCCTTTTACCAATGGCGCCAGAATGAGTATTTCTTTCTCAGCAAAGTGGTCGGTTATTAACTCTATGATCTGTTGTTCGCTGTATTTTACCAGCGGTTGACCGGTAACAGGAGAAATTGCATCTGCAGCTCTGGCATAAAGCAATCGCAGAAAATCGTAAATTTCGGTGATAGTGCCAACCGTTGATCGGGGATTGCGAGAGGTTGACTTCTGCTCAATGGAAATTACCGGGCTCAGTCCGTTGATCTCATCTACATCAGGGCGTTCGAGGTTTCCGATAAACTGTCTGGCATAAGCCGAGAAGGTTTCCATATAACGGCGCTGGCCTTCAGCATATATGGTGTCGAAAGCAAGTGATGATTTTCCACTGCCACTCAATCCTGTAATTACAACCAGTTTGTTGCGGGGTATGCTAAGGTCGATGTTCTGGAGATTGTGTACCCTTGCACCGAATATTTCCAACTTTGGGCCTGACACTTCCGAAATCTGTGATTTTGCTGTGTCCTGCTGTATTTCTTTCCCAATCATTCTTTTTGTTCCCCGATATCTTTTTTAAGCCCCGAAGTGGTATCCTTAAAATTAAAAATTGCATGAGCGTCTTTTAAATCAGCTTGCAACTGGCTGTACCTGAGATGCTTTTTCTTTGGCAATTCAATTGTATATGACTTGCCGGGCGCAACTTTCAGCTGATCTGTTCTGAGCCATGGATTAAATTCCTTGAGCACCTTATAAGGCACTTCATTATCGTTTGCAAATTTAATCAGATTCGTGATACTGGTGTCTATTTTAAAAGATTGGGTCGGAATGGGTGGATACAGATCCTTGTTTCTAAGATAAAAACCATAGTCAGCAGGGTTTTCATAAATTAGCTTCAAAGCCAGAATTCTGTAAAGATATCTTGATGTTTCCTGATTGAGGTGAAGATCATAATAGTTATCGACAAACTGTTTTTCGGTTTCGCGGCTGATGCGACCCTGGCCTGCATTGTATGCTGCCGCTGCCAGCGACCAGTTGTTGTACTTTTTATAGGCATCTCTGATGTACTTGCATGCAGCTTCAGTTGATCTGCTGTAATGATATCGTTCGTCAACCTGATCGGTAACTTCCAGGCCAAATTCACGTCCTGTTTTGTCGAGAAATTGCCAGAAACCTGCGGCATTTGCTGGTGAAACCACATTCATCAAACCGCTTTCAATCAATGCGAGATACTTAAAATCATCCGGAATACCGTTCTTTTTCAGGATGGGTTCAATCATGGGAAAATATCTGCCAGCCCGCTTCAACAATAAAATGGTATTGGAGTGCCAGTATGTATTTACCAGCAATTCACGGTCGAGTCCTTCACGTACATAATAAAGGTCCAATGGCACATCTTCACCTGCAAAATCAATTTTTTCAGGAATCTGAACACTCAAAGCAAACGTGTGAGCCGAAAATTTTTCACGGTATTGTTTCTCACGATCCTGCTTGTTATCGGTAAATCGCAAAAAGGCAATCAAGAGAATTGATATGAAAATAAATGAAAGGCTCAGGTATAAAATGACGGGTTTTTTCATGCGACGAAATGTAAATTGACAGTGGTTTGATTGATACGGGCGATTTCTTTATGGTTTCAGAACAATCAGTTAACTCAATGAATAGCAAGCGTTTAAATATTCAGTACTTGCCTTGGATCATAAAATTGTTCTGTAATGACTAACGGCTCAAAGCTGAGTTTCGTATCTAAATCAGAAAATCATTGTTTGCTTAAAAAATTCTATCCAGTTCCTTGAAGAATGGAGAAATCTGATCCTTGGCAGATAAAATCGGGGATTCATTTCCCCATTTGATGTTCAGATCAGGATCGTCCCAGCGAACACTGCCTTCGGAGTGTTTGTTGAAAACGTTGGTGCATTTGTAAAAGAAAACCGTATTGTCCTCAAGAGTCAGAAATCCATGTGCAAATCCTGGTGGAATCCAGTACATCCATTTGTTGTGTTCGGTAAGTTCAATGGCTGCCCATTTGCCATACCACGGAGAATCTTTTCTCAGATCAACCGCTACATCAAGCACAGCGCCCTGCATCACCCTTACAAGTTTTCCCTGTGCAAACGGAGGTTTCTGGAAATGTAATCCGCGAAGCACCCCTTTCATTGATTTACTCTCATTGTCCTGAACAAAATTTACATCAATGCCTGCAGCAATAAACTTCTCCTTATTGTACGATTCGAAAAAATATCCCCGTTCATCGGAAAAAACCTGAGGTTTAATAATCAGTACATCGGGTATTTCAGTGGGGACTATTTCCATGGTATTGTTTTGCAGGGTTATTTGTTTATTGGGAGGTAGGAGATCAGAGGTCGGAGGTCGGAAGTCAGAGGTCGGAGGTCGGGTTTGGAAATTAGAAATTAGAAATTACAGATGAATCACCTCATCATAAGCCGCGGCGACTGCTTCCATAATTGCTTCTGACATAGTAGGATGCGGATGAACCGATTTGATAATTTCCTCACCGGTAGTTTCAAGTTTTCGGGCAACAACTACTTCTGCAATCATTTCAGTGACATTTTCACCGATCATGTGAGCACCCAGCCATTCGCCGTATTTAGCATCAAAAATTACCTTTACAAAACCATCTTTAGCGCCAGATGCACTTGCTCTCCCTGAGGCAGAGAATGGGAATTTGCCAACTTTGATTTCGTATCCGGCTTCACGGGCAGCTTTTTCGGTCATACCCACCGAAGCAATTTCGGGATGGGTGTAAGTACATCCGGGGATATTTCCATAATTGATGGGCTCTACATGTTTTCCGGCAATCTTCTCTATACAGAGAATGCCTTCGTGTGATGCCATATGTGCAAGTGCGGGACCATGAACGATATCGCCAATTGCGTAAACTCCGTCAATATTTGTGCGGTAGTATTCATCAACCACAACTTTGCCCTTTTCGGTTTTAACGCCGGTTTCTTCAAGTCCGATACCTTCGATGTTGGCAGCAATGCCTACTGCAGAAAGTACAATTTCAGCTTCAATAATTTCTTCGCCTTTTTTGGTTTTAACAGTCACCTTGCAAAGTTTGCCTTTTGTGTCAACCGCTTCAACAGTAGAAGAAGTCATAACTTTCATGCCCGATTTCTTGAAACTGCGTTCAAGTTGTTTTGAAACTTCCTCGTCTTCAACCGGAACAATGTTTGGCATAAATTCTACCAGAGTTACTTTGGTTCCGATGGCGTTGTAGAAGTAAGCAAATTCTGAACCTATCGCGCCAGAACCCACCACAACCATGCTTTCTGGTTTTTCAGGAAGCGTCATTGCTTCGCGGTAGCCTATGATTTTTTTGCCATCCTGTTTCAGATTTGGCAATTCGCGTGAACGGGCACCGGTTGCCAGAATAATATGTGCTGCCTGATAGTCGGTTTTTTTCCCTTCTGAATCAGTAACTTCAACAGTTTTGCCGGATTTCAGCTTTCCGGAACCGGCAATATGATCAATTTTATTTTTCTTGAAAAGAAATTGAATGCCTTTGCTCATGCCATCGGCAACACCGCGGCTGCGTTTAACCATAGCATCAAAATCGGCGGTAATTTCGCCACTTATTCCAACACCATAATCGGCTGCATGTTTCGCATATTCATAAACCTGAGCGCTTTTCAAAAGGGCTTTGGTAGGAATACATCCCCAGTTAAGGCAGATGCCGCCCAACTCGGTGCGTTCAACCACGCCAACTTTCATACCTGACTGTGAAGCCCTAATGGCAGCTACATAACCGCCAGGACCTGAGCCGATTACAATTACATCGTAATTCATAGTGAATCAATTTAATATTATGATTTGCAAAATTAAGAATTTACACGGCTTCAACAAGCAGTAAAGGGATTTGTTTTAGGGGGGAGTGGGGATTGCATTAGTGAATTGAAGATTCAATATTACTTATTCCTTGATAAAGCGCTTGGTAAGTGTGGTGTTGTTGATTTCTACCTGTAAAAGGTAAACGCCGGGTTTAAGCTGGCTGACATCAAGCTGGCTTTTATTGCTGAGCATATTCCATTGTGTAATTATAGTTCCCTGATTGGAGATAATCCAGGCGGAAACTATCTGGTTAGGGGTGCAGATGCTGAATGTAAGCTTGTCTTTTGCAGGATTCGGATAAATTCCGATACAATCACTCTCCTCATCGGTTACTTCAGGATTCTCAACTCCATTGGTGCCGTTTTTAAACAATTTTGCAGATTCAGTCCTGATATACCCAACGCCACTATCTGAGAAATATAACTGTTTAATGTTTTCAGTGATGCCGGTGTTTTCTGTTGTCCAGGTCTGACCTCCATTGATTGTATGCATAAGCAATCCATTCATTCCGGCAATATAACCATTGGTTTCATCTACGAAATAAACCGAGGTTAACTGCCCGGTTGCATTTGTGGGCGAGGCATTCCAGTTATGGCCACCATCTTCGGTTCGGTAAATGGTTCCGTTTTGGGTTATAATATATCCGACCTGCGACGAAGGAAAGTGCATCCCCTGCATTTTGTTAGATGCACTGTTCAGAACCTCGTTCCATGTTTTAGCTGAATCGGTGGATTGCAGGCATATGTAGTTCTGGGAAGTATCCTTGCAGAGAATATAACCGGTTGAATCATTGGTGAAAATAAATTCAGAAGGTAAGATATAACTGTCAGATACGGGATATGTAGTACAACTTCCGCTATCGGAAGCAATAACCTCAAAATTTCGGTATAAATCATTTTGTGCAAGCAAATAGTAGCCAAAATTTTCATTCAGGTAGAACAATTTTAGAGAAAGGTGAAGATAAACATTATTTGGAACATTTGTCCAGTGCCTTCCACCGTCAATCGTTTTCACAGCACTTGCAAATGGGCCATAACCGCTTAGTTTGTATCCGATGTTTTCATTGATAAAGAAAAAATCCGTGCAATGCATCTCATCATAATTTCCACCTTCTTCGAAAACCTTTCGAACAGTATTAAATCCATCACTGGTGCTTTTTATTGAATACCCGGCCGCGTGAATGCCATTCCAGCTTGTCATAAAGAATGCATTTTCAGAAGAAAGGAAGCAGAGTTTACCAAAGTGCTCATTATAAGGAGATGATGGTACAAGTTCATAAACCATATTCCACTGTGCCATAGCTGAATCAACAATGAATAGCAAAACAAGGTTGAAGAATAATCTTTTCATAATAGTTATTTTGCAAATTGAATTTCCAGAATTTAAAACGGGAAAGGATTTTTAAGACTTTGAACTTGCTAATTTATATAATTCCGAGAATAAAAATATAACTTTTTTGTTTAAATTTAAATCTGAAATCTTAAGCTGCGGATTTTTAGATTTTCTGCACTACTTGCTTTACCTGCTCCGATGAGCAGCATTTGTAATAACACCAGCGCTGATGGCATTTAGCTTCGCTGAGCCTGCCCGCCTTTGGAGGGCTCCCTTCGGTCGGTTGCAATGCCGCTCGGAACAAAGGATAATTTGCAATTATCAGGCATTTTGCAGTTTCAATATGCTCATCTTACAGTTTAATAATGAACGTATTCGAAGTGGCAATGCAGATGCAGCCAGCCGGGCAAAGCAAGTGAAACAAACATTTCCAGATTAGTTGCAATTTATTTTTCAATAACATATTTTTGCCAGGTATTCAACTTTATCATTTTTTGTAAAAACAGTCCGATTCAATAATTAATTATCCTTAAATAATTAAGAAATTTTATGAATTCAGATAGAAGGAATCCCGGAGTTTCCAAAAACAACAAAAGTGGAAAATTTGCACTGGGTATTGAAGCATTTCTGTTATTCCTTTTCCTGCTTCCCTTCCAGGATAGCAAAGCACAGGAATCTTCAAAATACATTATGTACCAAAACAGTTATTCTGCTTTTAATCCGGGTTACACCGGGCTTCAGAGTAAATATTTTGCTTCATTAAGCTCTAATTTTCCGAATAAAAATAGTTTGTACTTTTTTAATACAGAAACCTTGATTTATGAACAAAAGCTGGAAAAGCTATCAAGTGGGATTGGAGTCAATGTTTCATATGAAAACGGAAATCTTTTATATCAACTAACGAACTTAATTGACTTCACTTTGGCAGTGAATTATGCATATCATCTTTACCTGAATGACTACGGGATTTTGGGTATTGGCATCTCGGCAGGACGCATTTACAGAACTTATGAAGATTTAACTCTTGCTTTTGGGGATCATCACATTATCATTGACACAACCGGGGCGAAAACTTATTTAAATCTTGGTCTGGCTTATAAGTTACGGAATTTAAATTTTGGGATTGGAATTGGGGAGATGTACCCTATTCCTGCGAAGAAAAAACCTTCCTTATTTTTCAACAAACAGGGTTATGCATTAAATATCAATGCTTCATTTGATGTGAAGCTTAAGGGCAAACATACCTTAATTCCTTCAGTTTATGTTGTAGCATTTTCTGATGAAATGCTCAAAACCGATTATAAGTTAATGTTTGACTACAAACAAAGATTCTGGGCAGCAGGTACTTTTTCAACATTATATCGGGTTAAGCGGAAAGACAGTTCACTATACTTTAGCGCAGGTATTGATATTCATGGAAAGTACAGAATTGGTTATACACAAAGCCGGAATTCTGACAATGTTGGATGGTCTGTTGATTATCATGAGCTGGTGCTGGCATTAATTCTTAATTAGTTTTGAAGATGAGCTATCGCAAGGATAAATGATGTGATCCACCTGTCAAAAGTCTCAATGTAAATAAACCCAAAATCATACAATTATTCTTCTAAACCTCATTTCCAAAATTATGCAAACTCTAAGAAATCAATTGGTCGCTAATTTTCCAGCAAAACTCAGGCTATCCTTTATTCTGATTATTGTGTTTACTTATTTACCGGGCTTGGGTCAGGAATCTTCAAACTATGTTATGTACAGAAATACCATTTCTGTTTTTAATCCCGGTGCAACCGGATTGCATCAAAAAACATTAGCTACCCTGAATGCTAAATACTATCCGAAACTTGGTTATACTCCTGAAATTAAGTCAGCATCAGTGTCTTTTGAGAAAAATTCACCTGCAATGGAAGGAGGGGTAGGCGTTTCTTATTCATATGAGCAGATTGAAAATTACTGGTCTCAACATGTTGCCGGAATTAGTTATTCTTATCATTTCGACCTCCATGATGCTGGGGTAATCGGGGCTGGCATTTATGTAGGAATGATATTTTCAAATATCAGTCATCTCAATGGGGCCAACTTCTCAAGGCTGTTTTATGTGCCAGGTGTTGCATATAATTACAAGAACTTCGATTTAGGAGTGAGTGTTGGAATTAGATTCAGAGATGGCAACATTGTAAGAGAACCCAATATTTTTAATTCCCCCGTGGTAAATGCTTTTTCTTCTTATAAGTTTATGATCGGGCCGAGATTTGGCATTACACCGGGAATTTATGCAGTTTTTTATCCTAATAGTGAATCAAATTATGAGGGGACCAGGAGTTATTCTCCTCTTTACAATTTAAATCTTACTACCAGTTTTTTAGACAAATTCTGGTTGGGTTATGCTTATGTCCACAATAAAAGTAATGATAAGTATGATCACATGTCAAGATGGATGTTTCCAACCGGATTACATGTTTCTGCAGGGGTTGATATTACTGGAAAATTCCGAATTGGGGCATCTGTAGCACCGAATCATTTTTCTGATAAGGTTTCTGGCGATCATCCGGATTTTGATTATTTTGAATTTGTTTTGTCTTACAAAGTCGGCAAGGATTCAGAAAAAGACAAATAGTTTTTGGAAATCTACTCAGTTCCTGGTATTGATTTTTAATTAGTATTTCACTCTTCATTTTTCACTCTTCACTTTTCACTTTACATTCCCAGTTCCCTCTCAAACCCTGTTTCAAGCGAGATAAATGTTTCGGTGAAGGTAATTTCAGGAATTGACTGAATCTGCTCTACAATCACCTGCTTCAGATGCTCATTGTTGCGTGTAAAAAGCTTTACTAACAGTGAATATTTCCCTGAAATATGGTGACATTCCACGATATCCGGAATTTTCTTGATTTTCCTGAACACCTCATCGTGTGTTGATGTGCTGGTGAGGTTTACCTGAATTCCAATGAATGCACAAGTCTGATACCCCATTCCCTTTGGGTTTAACCTGAGTGAAGAACCTGAAATAACTCCTGCTTCTTCCATTTTTGCAACCCGTTGGTGGATGGCTGCTCCCGAAACCTTGCATCGGCGGGCAACTTCAACAAACGGCATTCGGGCATCTTCATTCAGAAAATTGATGATTTTTTTGTCAAGACTATCAAGATGAAAGTTGTGGATCATATTTCAGGCAGTTTAGATTAGATATTTTTGCAAAAATCGGTAGAATTATAACAATATTTAAATACTTCAGTGAATAATCCGTAATAATATCAAAATTGATTGACCATTGATGTAATAATGATATTTTTGTCAGGTCGGTTCTCAAACCGGCAAAAGATTTTGAAAACCCTTTAAAACCAAAATATTATGAAATTCGATCCCGCAAGTCAGATTCAGGACCTCCGCCAGTTCGGAGAGTATGGCGATGTTAATCCATCCATCTGTGATTCCGCCACATTTACCTTTATGCAGGCCAAAACCATGGTGGATACTTTTCATGGCGAAGCTGAAGGTTGTTTTCTTTATTCACGCCACTGGAATCCGAGCAACAAATATCTTGCTGATGCGATGGCTGCAATGGAAGGTACCGAAGCAGGCTGGGTGACCGGTAGTGGAATGGGAGCAATCACTTCCACAATTCTTCATTTGATCAGTTGCGGCGATCATATCGTTTCAAGCATCACCACTTATGGCGGAACATTTGCATTTTTAGCAAATTACCTGAAGAAATTCAATGTGCAGGTTTCTTTTGTTGACATCACCGACTTAAAAGCGGTTGAAGCAGCCATCCGACCAAATACCCGGATGATTTATACCGAAACCATGACAAATCCGCTTCTGCAGATTTCTGATATTCCTGCATTGGCGGCCATCGCCAACAAGCACGAAATCAAACTTGTGGTTGACAATACCTTTACCCCGATGATTGTAAGCCCTGCACGTTTGGGCGCGCATATTGTGGTTTATAGCCTCACCAAATTTGTAAACGGTAAAAATGATTGCGTTGCCGGAGCCATCTGTTCAACCAACGAATTTATCAACTCAATGATTGATGTAAACGACGGAACTGCAATGCTTCTTGGTCCGGTGCTTGATCCATACCGTTCCTCGTCTATTCTTAAAAATATCCATACACTGCATATCCGCATGAAGCAGCACAGTTACAATGCTGCTTATCTTGCCGAAAGATTTGAAGCTGCAGGTTTACGCACAATTTATCCCGGTTTGCCATCACATCCGGGTCATGATTTGCTGAAGTCAATGATGAATCCTCAGTTCGGGTTTGGTGGAATGATCGCGATTGATCTGGATACATCTGAAAAGGCATCGATATTTATGGAAGATATGGAAGCAAATGATGTCGGATATCTGGCAGTAAGCCTTGGATATTTTAAAACGCTTTTCAGTAATTCCGGTAAAAGTACTTCAAGTGAAGTACCCGATGAAGTTCAGCGCGAAATGGGCCTGAGCGAAGGTTTGGTTCGTTATAGTGTAGGACTTGATAACGACATTGAACGCAGCTGGCTGAAAATCGAAGGCAGTCTTAAAAAAGTTGGTGTACTGAAATAATCAGCGATCAGATTTGACTGTATAAAAATAAAAATCCGGATTCAGAAATTTCTGAATCCGGATTTTATGTTTTAGTAGATTAGGTATCGTCAACTATCTGATTTACACATTAAACCTGATGTTGATAATATCACCATCTTGAATCACATAACTTTTTCCTTCAACAGCCAGTTTGCCGGCAGTGCGGCAGGCATGCTCAGATTTGAGGGCGACAAAGTCTGTGTATTTCATTACTTCGGCACGTATAAATCCCCGCTCAAGGTCGCTGTGGATCACACCTGCAGCCTGCGGAGCAGTCATTCCTTTTTTTATGGTCCATGCACGGACTTCCATTGGCCCGGCTGTAAAAAATGACTGAAGGTTCAGAATTGCATAAGCCGAGCGAACCAGTCGGTTTACACCTGGCTCAGTGAGGCCGGCATCTTCAAGGAAAACCTTGCGGTCTTCGGCACTTTCAAGCTCAGCAATTTCAGCTTCGAGGGCACCTGCAATGATAATTACTTCGGTATTTTCGTTTTTAACGGCCTCTTTGAGCGCTTCAGTATATTTATTTCCGGAAACGGCAGAAGCATCGTCAACATTGCAAACATATATCACCGGTTTGTCGGTAAGCAGATACATATCATCGATAAATCGGCGGTCAGTTTCTGCGATTTCAAGGGTGCGGACCGATTGAAAATCTTCAAGATGGTTTTTTACTGAAGTCAGAACATCAACACCATGTTTGGCATCTTTATCGCCGGTTTTGGCGGCTTTCTCAAGGCGCTGAATCTTTCGTTCAACCAGATCAAGGTCACGAATCTGAAGCTCCAGATCAACAATTTCGCGATCGCGCACCGGATTTACAGAACCTTCAACATGTGGCAGGTTTTCGTCATCAAAACAACGAACCACATGAATAATGGCATCGGTTTGCTGTATGTCGGCAAGAAACTTGTTTCCAACACCTTCGCCCTGACTTGCACCTTTCGCCAGTCCGGGAATGTCCATAATCTCAACCGTTACAGGCACTATTCTAGCCGAATGAATCAGATTGTCAATTTCAATCAACCTGTCGTCAGGAACATTTACCTGCCCGAGATTTGATTTATTGGTGCTGTAAGCGAAGTTTGAAGTCTGCCCTTTTGTATTGGAGATGCAATTGAAAATCGTGGTTTTACCAATGTTGGTAAGTCCAACGATGCCGCATTTTAATGCCATAGGTTTGAAATGTATTTGTTTTTGGGGTGCAAAGATAGGTAAAAGGGAAGGGATTTCGGATTTCGGATTTCGGATTTCGGATTTTATATTTTGGATTTCGGATTGACCTAACAAGTCTTCTTATTTTCGACTTGTGAGGTCCTCAATCCGGGCAGACCTCTGACCTCTGACCTCTGTCATCATTTGTTCTCAAATAAACGTCACCTTTACCCACATGTCTGAGTTTCGCCCCCGGTCATCTGTGCAACTGATTTTATAATTGCCGGCATCAGGTAAAAAGAAAACTTTTTCATTCGGACTGGCTGTTTTGTAAAATTTATCATTCAGATACCAATATACTTTTGCCACGCCGTTTTCGGCATTACAGGTAAGCATCAGTTGCTGTTTTCGTCCTCTGAAAAGCAGATATTCAGCGCCATCGGTAAGTGATGTTATGAGCGGAGCACCGCTGACTTTTACCGATGGACAATCCGGATTGTGCTGAGGTACAGATTTATACGGAATCTGCATTTCGTTATACCACGATATCAGCCCGGAAGGGTAGTGGGGATAAAACACTTCCCGGTAGCCTTTTTCGGGAAGGCATGTCCGGCAATAACTGATGGTTTTTGATTCGTTTACAAACTGTTTTTGCAGATGATTGCAGCGCATGGAGGGTGATATTCCCGGCAGGAAATAATCCATAATCTGATGATGGCAAAAAGTGTCAGGTGGCATTCCGGTTTCGGAACAGACTAGCCGGAAATCAAGATCAGCCGGCGGGTTAAACCAGTTGTCAGATTGCCGCGGTTGAATGGAATTGAAGATATTGAAGAGCAATGGCACGGCAAATTCAGCACCATTAAGTTCGGGTACACCGTTTCCGGGAAAATTACCAACCCACACACCAATTGTGTATTCGCGGTTATATCCGATAGCCCATCCATCTCTGCGTCCGTAGGAAGTTCCGGTTTTCCAGGCAATTTTCGGGAGATTCGCCGCCATCTGATATTGATTTGGCAGGTCGGGACGATGCAATTGTGTAAGGATTCCGGTGATCATAAAAGCAGCTCCCGGCGAGCAGATCGTATCTGAAGGCAGGGAGTCGCTTCCCTGTAAATACCTTAACGGATGGTAAACGCCATCGTTGGCAAAAGCTGCATAAAGTGCGGTAAGTTCTTCAAGTGTTGTGCCGCATCCCCCAAGAATCACTGATAAACCAAGCTTTTTTCTATTAGAGGCAATCCATCGGAATCCTGCATCAGCCAATGAATTGTTGAAACGATCAACGCCAAGTTTTTCAAGCAATTCCACGGCAGGAACATTGAGCGACAATGCCAGCGCTTGTTCCACAGTTACTTTTCCACGATAAGTTTCGTCGTAATTTTCAGGACGATAACCGGCAAAGTTCTGCGGTACATCGGTAATCACCATTTTAGGCGTAATATGGCCATAGTCAAATGCCAGCGCATAAAGCAAAGGCTTTAATGCAGAGCCCGGTGAGCGCAAAGCAGTGATTCCGTCAACCTGACCCTGAAAAGCATCTTCATTAAAACCAGCAGAACCCACATAAGCCTCAACTTCCATGGTTTGATTGTTAACCACCAGCACCGCCAGATTGTTGATCTGCATTGAGCGAAGCCTCCTGACGTAATTGGCTGCCTGTGTTTCAACCCTGTGCTGTGTTTCAGGGTTTAAAGCCGATCTTATTTCTCCGGATGTGCCGGATTTTCGGAAACGATAGGCAAAATGCGGTGCATCGCGTGGAATATCGTGCCTTGCGGACGTAAAAGGCTCATTCAGCGCATCTTCAATCACATCATCCGGAAATAATTTCTTCTTACGCATTTCGGTAAGCCAGTGATTGCGCCATTTCATCAGCTTTGCTGCATCAGCGCCGGGCCTGAGTTGATTCGGATCGTTTGGAATTACAGTGAGCATAACCACCTGCGCCAGACTAAGGGCTTCGGGCTCTTCGCCAAAATATATCAGAGATGCTGATTTTACACCTTCGATATTTCCGCCGTAAGGCAGAAGATTAAAATAAAGCTGCAAAATTTCGTCTTTGCTCAGATACCACTCCAGTTGCAGCGACCTGAACATTTCCCTGATTTTTACCACTGGAGTTCGAGGTGCAGGCTCCAGAAGTCGTGCCAGTTGCATGGTGATTGTCGAAGCTCCTGAAGTTCGTCTTCCTTTCCGAAGGTTATTTACCACTGCCCTTACAATGGCAACAGGATTTATTCCCGGATGAAGATAGAAGTACTTGTCTTCTTTAAAAACAATGGTTTTTTTGAGATCGTTGGTAATCTCAATGAGATCAGCTTTCAACCTCCATTTATGGTCGTTGGTGAGAAACGCATGCAGCAATTGCCCGTCGGCTGAGGTTACAGTTGCGGAAAAATCGCGGTGTAGCGGTTTAAGCGGGAACAAGGTATTCAGCAACAGAAACACAAAAAATGGCAGAATGACAACCAAAGCTATAACAATCACAATCCTTTTCCGCAGGATAATGGCGATAGCTGTGCCTGCTCTGCTTAACTTTGAGGATGTACCGGTTTTACCCATAAATGCTGTCGGTTCAATTGATCAGGATCTATTCTGTATATTTGACTGTAATATATCCAGCTCCTGTTTCAGTCAATTTTCCGATAACTACAGCGAAAATATTTTTATCGCGAAGAAGTTTCAAGTATTTTTCAGCTTCTTCGGGTTGCAGACAAACGAGCAATCCACCTGATGTTTGTGCATCACAAATCATAAAGCATTCAATTTGGCTCAGATTATCGAAACTGGCCCAATCTGTAGCGGTTTCATAATTTGCTTTTGATCCACCCGGAATTGCCGAAGCCATTGCCAGCTCTTCAACACCTTCCATAAATGGAATTTTCCGGAAATCAATTTCTGCATTTACTTCTGATGCCAGCGTAATTTCATGAAGATGACCCATTAAACCGAATCCTGTAACATCGGTGCATGCACTCACTTTCACTTTATCCATTTCAGTGGCTGCTGCTGCATTAAGCATGGCCATCCATTGTGTTGATTTGTGAACGGTTTCTTCGTCAGCAAGATCCATTTTATTGGCGGTTGCAATAATGCCGTTTCCAATGGGTTTTGTGAGCACAAGGATGTCTCCCGGTTTTGCGCCGGCATTGCTCAGCACCTTATCGGGATGAACCAGTCCCGAAACCACCATCCCGAATTTCGGCTCATTGTCTTCGATGGAATGTCCGCCAAGTACTGAAATGCCTGCTTCTGTAGCTTTGTCGGTGGCACCTCTGATGATTTCCTGAAGCACTTCAAGTGGCAACCGGTTTACCGGAAATGCAGCAATATTCAGTGCAAAGATTGGCCTGGCACCCATTGCATAAACATCGCTGAGCGAGTTGGCAGCAGCAATTGCTCCGAAGAGGTATGGATCGTCAACCACAGGTGTGAAGAAGTCAACAGTTTGCACCAGCGCCAGGTCATCGGTAAGTCGATAAACGGCAGCATCATCGCGCTTGTCGGCCCCAACCATTACATTGGGATCAAGTACCGGCGGCAGGTTTGCAAGAATTTTTTCAAGATCAGCCGGCCGAATTTTGCAGGCACATCCCATGCCATGGGTGAATTGAGTAAGCTTTACCTTTTCTCCCGTTGATTTAACAGGCACTTCGGCGTATGAATCAGGTTGAAGCGAAAGTACAGACTTTGAAATTAACTCAATGGCTTCATCTATTTCGTCGGAAGTTGAATAGCGTCCCACTGAAAAGCGAATGGTGCCCAGCGAAAATTCGGGGGAAACCTTCATAGCGCCCAAAACCGATGATTCACCTGTAGTGCCTGTATGACATGCCGCACCGGCCGAAGCTGCAATTCCGGGCATTGCGGCCATAATGGTTTGCGCATTCAGGTTACGAAAACCAATGCTCACTGTATTCGGGAGGCTGTTTTCAGGATGACCATTGATGTGTAACGGACCTATTTTTTCGGTCAGGCCGGAAATCAGTCTGGTTTTTAGATTTAACGTATGTGAATGATAATCATTGACTTCTTTTAAAGCAATTTCGCATGCTTTTCCAAGGCCGACGATTTCCAGCACATTTTCAGTTCCGGCCCTGAGATTTTGCTCGTGATCGGCGCCATGCATCAGTTTCTCAATTTTTACACCATGCCTGATATACAGTGCTCCAATACCTTTGGGTGCGTATAATTTGTGCCCGGCAATAGAAAGCAGGTCAACATCAAGCACTTTAACATCCACAGGTATTTTTCCAGTTGACTGCGCTGCATCGGTATGCATTAAAGCGACATGACGCCGTGCAATGTCAGCAATGGCAGCAATGGGTTGAATGGTTCCGGTTTCATTGTTGGCATGCATTACAGAAATGAGTATCGTTTCAGGACGAAGCAATTTCTTAATGTTCTCAGGATCAACCATTCCAAATTTATCAACACCTGCAATGGAAATTTCAAAACCCTGAGTTGCCAGAAAACGCGTGACTTCTGTTACTGCAGGATGCTCAACTGCCGAAATTATAATGTGATTTCCATGTGATCGCATTGCATAAGCAGCACCTTTGATGGCCATATTGTTCGACTCGGTGCCACCACTGGTAAAAACTACTTCCTGCGGCCGGCAATTGATAAGTTTTGCCACCCGGATTCTTGCTTTTTCAACCGCTCCACGTGCTTTTATGCCATACAGATGGCTGCTGGAAGGATTGCCGAAATACTCATCCAGAAATGGTCGCATTTCTGCTGCAACCCTTGGATCAATGGGAGTGGTGGCGTTGTAATCGAGGTATATCTGGTTCATGTAGGTTATTTATAATCTTGAAGTTAAGAAGCCCTGACTGCCAGTTTTGTTGATTGAAATCTGAATAAAAAACTTCAGAAAACGTTCATCTCTTGACTTTTCAGCCGGAATTCACATCATGAATTCGAGTACAGATTTAAGAATCAGTTCGGCATTGTCTTTTGCATTTCCTTTAACTGTGTCAATTTGAATGATTTTCCGGTCCTTAAATTTTTCCAGGGCCTTTCGGTAGGTTTTGTCATAATATCCCAAAACCAGTTCGATGGCCAGCGCAAAATCACCATCCTGAATATCCTTTTTTGCTTCGGCAACTCCTTGTCCACCCATGGACTGGGCAATTTTGGCGAGTGCTTCAAGCAGTAGATTTTTATCGAAGCCGGCATATTCATTCACAAGCCGTTCAACCCTTTTTTCGATGGATACATTGAGCAGAATGAGGGGTTGTTTCTTCATGTGATCAAAGAATGGTGCCGGGAGTCCGACTGCTCCGACGGAGCGGCTTTCGTCTTCTATCCAGATGCGTTTTGTGTGATCGAGTTTTATCCATTCTGCAAAAAGATTGTTTTCAAACTGTTCGTTGGTGGGTTGCGGAAGTTGCCCCAGATAGCCAAAAACAGAGCCCTTATTGTGGGCAATCTCCTCAAGATCAATAATTTGTTCGCCTTGTTTTTTAAGTTCATGAAGGATTTCAGTTTTCCCCGATCCTGTCATTCCTCCCAAAACAATCAAAGGCGTATTTTTCCCGGATTCGGCCCTGATGTAGGTTCGCAAGTTTTTGTATCCTCCTTCAATCAAATGCACCTGAAAACCTGCAGTGCTGAATAGCCATGCCATTGACGCACTTCGCATTCCTCCGCGCCAGCAATAAACAATGACATCTCTGGTTTTTCCGCGCGAAATTGCATTCAGTTTTTTCACAAAACCTGACAAATTCGGACCAACACGGTCAAGCCCCATGTAAAACGCAGCATCTTTGCCGGCATTTTTGTAGAGGGTGCCAATTTCTGCTCTTTCGATATCCGAAAACAAAGGAATATTTAAAGCCCCTGTAATATGCCCTTGTGCGAACTCCAACGGGGAGCGCACATCAATCAGCGGAAAAGCGCGTTGACTTTCAAAAAACCATGAAGGAGTTACTCTGTTTACCATATGGCAAAAGTACCTGAAAATTGTGAAGCATTTACTGGTAGCTTCACGTGCCGGTGATGGATGATGTTATTAAACCTCAATTACCTCAAAAGGATCTTCAAGATATACAAGCCAGCTTTTTACTTTGGGATAACCCATTTTTGAAAGTAAACCGGCATAATGCTGAACCTGATCTTTGTGATATTCCATTGGTTTCCCGGCTTTGTAATCAATCACATCGGTATGTGAGCTATGGAGTAAAACCCGGTCAGGACGATAACTTTTCCCGCCATTGGTCAGGATTTCAGCTTCGTTGATTACTTTGGCATCAGAAGTAAAGAAAGGCTTAACTTCAGGATGTTCCAGCAAATTGTACAGCTTTTGAATAATCTCAGGAGCATCAGCAGAAGTAATCAAACCAGCATTAATCAACCCTTCGGTCGATTTTTCAACATCCTCAGGAGTTATGATGCCGGAGAGAGCCATGTGAAGAATGTTTCCTGAAATTTGCGTTGTTTTGGGTGCCGATGCCTGCCAGTGTTGAGGAGCCCGTGAAGCGAAAATCAAACGTTCATGCCATGGCCAGGTTTGAAATTTTACAGGTATTTTTAACAACTCCTCTGAAGTGCTATGTCCTTTAATAACAGGGCTTTCGCCGAAAGAATAAACCAACTTTCCCACCTCATATTTGCCTGTTTCGGTCAAAAATTCAACAAGCATATCGGTAACTGAAGCAATATCGCCCGGTTTTTTTTTCGGTGCACCGGATAAAATATACAAACGTTCTGCTGCACGGGTAAATGCTACATAAACCATGTTCAGCAGATCGAGTTTCTTTTTATCGCGTTCCTCTTCATAAAGGTCATTGTACCTTGTTCCTTCAAGTTCTTTGGTGAGTTTCAGATAGGCAAGTTTCAACTCAGGCACAGTATCATCGTCAAGCGGAGCCCATACCTGACTTGGTCGGTTGCTGATCTGCTGTTTCGCGAATGGATATATCACCACCGGAAACTCCAGCCCTTTCGATTTGTGAATGGTCATTACCTTAACTGCATCGCTGCTTTCTGACAAAACAACCGATAATTTATCGCTTTGCGAATCCCAATAGTCCATAAATCCGGCAATTCCTCCTTGCCCTGACGATGAAAACTTCAACACTTCATCCAAAAAGAATTGCACATAAAGCGGCGAGCGCAGGTGAAGACCAAACACCCTGATCAGCTCCTCTGTAAGATCAAACAGCGATTTATCCCTGAGCTTTAAGACTGAAAATTCAGGCACAAACTCTTTAAGGATATCATAAAACGTTTTGGTACTTTTTACTTCATTAAATAAACTGGCTTTCGATTCGGTTTTTATGATCTGATTATCAATCAGATAATCGGTGATGGTTACTCTCGAAATTTCATCATTTGCATTGTTGAGCAGCGCAAACCAACTCGTTAGAAATACCACTTCATGGGAGTTTTTCAGCAGAAGCGAATCTGATGAAACCACCTTTATCCCATGTTCATAAAGATTTACAGCAATTTGCGACGACTCATGGTTTGCCCTGCAAAGGATAGCAATATCGCCGGGCTTATAACCTTCATCGCACAGCGAAACCACGAGTTCAATTACCCTGGCGATGTGAGATTCTGCAACCGTTCCGGATTCCTCGTCATGCAACTCCACCTGAACCATTCCCCCGGAATTTTTCGGGTCAAAAATTTGTTCAACCTTATCATAAACCACTTGCTTCTCGCCTAAATAAACGGGCGCTACAAAGCTGAAGAAACGGTTATTGAAGTCAACCACTTCGAGTAGTGAGCGGAAATTTGAGGTCAGATTCTCGGCTTTGAAATCGCGTTGCAAAGCCTGTGCTCTTTGCTCAATGATGTGATTCAGGCCGGGATTATTTACATCAGGCAATCTTACAAACTGATCTACATCTCCGTTTCTGAAGCGGTAAATTGCCTGTTTGCCATCACCAACAATCATATTGATGCCACCCAGCGAAAGTGAATTTTCGATCAGAGGCATTAAGTTAAGCCACTGTAATACAGAGGTATCCTGAAATTCATCAATCATATAATGTCTGAACTTCTCACCAATTCTTTCATAAATAAAGGGAACCGGTTCTTCCGATACAATGCTTCCGACAATGCGGTTGAACTCCGCGATAGGCAGAATGTTTCTCTCCTTTTTGATCAGATTGAGTCTGTTTCTGACTTCGCTAAGCACCGACATGGGGTAAAGCTGCTGGCGCACCATTTCTAAAATGGTAGCCCTTTCGTTGTGAAGAACTTGCTGATTTTCGATCTTCCGGAAAATATGCGTTAATTGAGCCGTTATTGACAGTAAATTATCCCTTAAAGGTGATTTTTTGCCATCGGGACTTAACCACGAATCAGCTTCAACATTTTTTACAACTGTTGCCGATGGCAATGCTTTTAATTTAATGCCCAGACTGTAATTTTTAAAGAAACCATAGATTCCCTTTGATTTTCCGATGAATAAACTATCGTCAAGCCCTTGCTGATTGATAAGGTTTATGGCCTCTTTGCCCAACGAAACCAGCGTGTTTTCGTAATTTTTAACGAATTTGCTTATTGCCTGACTGGTTTCAGAAATTTTTAAGGCATTCATATTCTGAATGAGGGGAAGATAAGGAATGGCGTCCTCCTTAAATAGATTTTTCGCGAAATCAACCAACAGGCGGTCAATCTGCCAGCTTTCGTCTTCTTCGGCTTTTTGCTGAATGAAATTAACAAGTATTTCTGTCAGTTCATTGTCAGATCCGGCAGCGGCAAGCATATCTTCAACAGCCAGAGAAAGAAGCAACTGGCTGTCCATTTCCACTTCAAAACTCATCGAAAGTTTCAGGTCAAAAGCAAAGGCCCTGATTACTTTATGAACAAATGAATCGATGGTTGAAACAGCGAAATCGCTGTAATTATGCAGAATCAGCGTTAAGGCCTGATTCGCATTTTTTCTGATTTCCTTAAACTCAAGTCCGGTGCCTTTAATCAATGCTGCTATCAGGTGGCTGTGTTTTGCAGGAATGTTCGATTCGTCAGTTTCAGCAACAAGCTTCAGACTCGCAACAATCCGCTGCTTGATCTCATTTGCTGCTTTGTTGGTGAAGGTAATGGCAAGAATATTCCGGTAACGGACAGGCTCTTTTAGAATGATGGTCAGGTAAATGAGCATCAATGTATAAGTTTTGCCTGAGCCTGCAGAAGATTTGTAAACCAGAAAATTATTCATTGAGTATAAAAGATTACAGAATCCGGAACCGATTGATATCAGGATTGGATTTTGGATTAAAGTCCCGATTATTAGCGGAATAGCAATACAAAAGCAATTGCCGGAATCATAAGTTTATAAAGTGCTAATTTCGCTATTTTGGGTGAGATTGCATCATAAAAATTCAACTTTTTAAATTGTCACAATTCACCTGAAATCTCACTTTCCTCAAACATTCCATCATTCGTGCTATCTATCGCTCTGTCATTCCATTCTTCCCATTATCTTTGCAATCTCAATTTAAAAACGATTATGATTAAAGACAATAATCTGGTTTATGGAATTCGCCCTGTGATAGAAGCCATTGCAGCAGGCAGAGACATTGACCGGCTGATGCTTCAGACCGGGCTTAAAGGCGAACTTTTGCCTGAACTTCGCAGATTGATTAACGAATTTGCAATTCCATATCAGTATGTTCCTGTCGAAAAGCTGAATCGGTTGGTTCGTGGTGTTCATCAGGGTGTGGTTTGTTATGTTTCTCCGGTGGCTTTTCAGCCCATCGAAAACCTTTTGATGTCAGTTTTCGAAAAAGGGGAAACTCCGCTCTTTGTAATTCTCGACCGCATAACTGATGTAAGAAATCTGGGTGCTATTGCCCGAAGTGCTGAATGTGCCGGAGCTCACGGACTTATCATTCCTGAAAAAGGAGGTGCTCCCGTTAGTGCCGATGCGCTGAAAACCTCCGCTGGCGCGCTGGCTACACTTCATGTGCACCGAAGCAGTAATCTCAAAACTACCATCGATTACCTGAAATCAAGCGGGCTCAGCATTGTGGCTGCTTCCGAAAAGGGAGATATGCCTTATTATAATGCATCATTTCAGGGGCCTATGGCGCTGATTATGGGCTCGGAAGAAGACGGAGTTTCGCCTGAATACCTGAAGCGTTGCGATCAGGTGGTGAGTATCCCTATGCGCGGAACCATCGGATCGTTGAATGTTTCTGTGGCTGCAGGTATTCTGCTGTTTGAAATTTTGAAACAGCAAACCGCAAATCTATGATTTTTGGTTGTTCGTAAAACGGGAAATGAATAAAGGAACCCTTAAGAATGATTCTTTGGATTTCGGCAAACAGTACAATCTGTGGGTAATCCTTATTGTTCTTGCCGGGCTGATTCTTCGGCTATATCGTCTCGATTTTTCCTATTCAAACGATGAATTAAGTGCCCTTAGCCGGGTAGGATTCGACTCTTTTGGTGAGTTGGTGAAAAACGGATTTTATGTTGACGGACATCCGGGAGGTGTTCAGGTTTTTCTATTCTACTGGTCAAAACTTTTCGGTATGGATGAGTGGATCATTCGCCTCCCTTTTGCATTGGCTGGCGGAATAGGAATCTGGTTCACCATAAAAACATTTTCCCGATGGTTTTCTCCCGCAACCGGACTTCTGGCTGGCGCATTTATTGCTTTCCTTGCTTTTCCTTTGCTTTACAGTCAGATAGCCAGACCTTATGGCATTGGATTGACATTCAGCATGATAATGGCATGGTTCTGGACAAAACTACTCTTCGATGAAAAGCCAAAAGTCTGGATTGCACTCGCATTTTCACTGAGCGCCGCAGCTTGCATGTATAATCATTACTTCAGCTTTTTACTTGCATTGATTGCCGGAATAACGGGGTTGTTCTTCCTGAAAAAGGATAGAATCCCGCATTACTTAGGAGCGGGATTTCTGGCTGCGGTTCTTTTCAGTCCACACATATATATAACCATTAATCACCTGAGTATCGGAGGAGTTGGACTGTGGCTTGCCAAACCAGCATGGACCTGGCTTTTTGAGCATCTGGCTTATGTATTTAATAACTCATACATCATTGCTCTTTTGCTGGTTCTGATTGGTGTTGTTCAGTTTTTTACCTATAAAAAGACCGGCTTGCTGAAATTCAGAATCATTACTTTGATTTTATTTTTGCTTCCGTTTTTGATCGGATTTTTCTATTCCAGATTTGTAAATCCTGTTTTACAACACAGTGTACTTATTTTTTCCTTTCCGTTTTTGTTGGGATTTATCTTCTCTTTTGCAGGAAATATTTCCGTAAAGTGGATGAATCCCTTGTTAGCTCTGGTAATGCTTTCGGGACTTGTGGAAACAGTTTTTGTTTCCGGATATTATCGCACTCAGCATTTTGGAGAATTTAAGGGAGTTGCAGCATCCATCACCGAATGGAATACAAAATATGGTGCTGAAAAAATTACCAGAGCCGTCATTGCAAATAACCCATGGTACATAAATTTTTATCTTGACGAAGAGCAAAGAAAACTATCAACGTATGCTCAGACTGATAATCGTGGCGGGGCTGATCTGGATAGTTTGAAGCAAATTCTGGATCATTGCGAAACACCTTATTTCTTATATGCCTGGACCAAGCCAGCGCCTGTTGAAATCAGAGATATGATTCTTGCCCGATTTCCCTGCCTGATTGGACGTGTCGGTTTCGGAGGTTTATCTGAATCCGCACTTTACAGCAAAGGAAATGACGAAGATTGTTTACTCCGGACTTCCGATACGCTTTTTTACCTGAAACTTGAACAAGCTGACACTTCTGCTTTGACTGAGAATGTGGAAGCTCCTGAATTTTTGCCTGGTTTTGAAGGGAAATTAAGCGATACTTATCTTGATTTTAAGAGCACAGATGCTTTGGTTGCAATTTGCTCATTAAGAATTGCTGACAGTTTGAGTGGTGCACTTCTGGTTGCTTCATTTCACGACGATAACGGGGAAACCATTTACTGGTCAGCCGCCAGATTCGACCTGTTTACCCGCGAAAATTCAAACAGTAAAATAAGACTAACCATTCCTTTTTCCGAAAAAAAACTTCTCCATAAGCGGATGAAGTTGTATGTTTGGAACCCGAAACTCAAATCCATTTACCCGGATTTTATCTCATTAGTGGTTGAATCTGATCTTCAGAAGTAGTATTTTCAGGATATTTTTTCTGATATTTTCCTCTGAAAACAGATTGCCAGGCATAAGAATTGAAACTTTGAAAAATGATGAAAAAACGAATTGAACAACTTTTGATTGTTGGCTTGCTTTCATTGATATTTATATCCTGTAAGCGCGAAATCATTGAAAATCATCCGAATGGCAGGTTAAAACTTGTGCAGCAAATGAAAGGAAAGAAGCAGCACGGAACCACAACATATTACTATCTGAATGGCAGTAAAGAGCTGGAAGTTGAGTATCAGAATGGTGAATTGCATGGCAAAAGCACTCGCTGGCATTACAATGGCCGCAAAGAATCAGAAGAAATGTATGAAAACGGCAAACGCAATGGTTTGTCGGTTCAATGGAATGAGAATCGTGCTAAGATTGATGAGAAAACATACCGCAACGATACACTTCATGGTCCATATCGTATGTATCATGAGAACGGTGATCTGATGATTGATGGAATATATTCAAATGGAATGTTTGATGGAGAATGGACTTATTACAATGAGTTTGGGTTCAAAATAGGAGAGGGGTCCTATAAAATGGGGTCAGGTGTTCAGTTGGCATTTCATGTCAATGGAAAACTTTGGAAAGAAGTTAATTATAAAAACAACCTAAGAAACGGTCTGGAAAAAACATTTGATCAGAATGGAGAGTTGGTAAGTACAGTTTATTATGTTGATGATGTTGTAACCGAAAATCCTGAAAACACTGCCATATCCAATTAGGTTATTTCAGCCAATCGATTGTAGGATAATCTGATGGGAATAGTTCTTTAGAATTATTCTAAACTAATTGATTTATAAAAATTTAGCTTTAACTGGTCTGAAGAAATCAGAAAAAAAAATCTTTTCCGGTAAATTTGGAAATATCATTTTTTATGACATAAATTTGCCCTGTTATTCAGTTAACATTGTTACAAATTTCACATAAATTAACCATCCTAAAACATCCTCAAGATGAATCTGGAAAAAATCATGACCGACCTGGAGAAAAAACATCCGGGAGAAGTTGAGTACTTGCAAGCAGTACGCGAGGTTCTTGAATCTATCGAAGACATTTACAACGAGAACCCACAGTTTGAATCAGCCGGTATAGTCGAGCGTATAGTTGAGCCTGACCGTGTACTAACATTCAAAGTATCCTGGGTTGACGACAATGGCAAGGTTCACGTAAACCTTGGTTACAGAGTCCAGTTCAATGGCGCAATCGGACCTTACAAAGGTGGTCTGCGCTTCCACCCGAGTGTTAACCTCAGCATCCTGAAATTCCTCGGTTTCGAGCAGATTTTCAAGAACAGCCTCACCACACTTCCTATGGGCGGTGGTAAAGGTGGCAGCGATTTCGATCCTAAAGGAAAGTCAAACGCTGAAATTATGCGTTTCTGCCAGGCATTCATGCTTGAATTGTGGAAAATGATCGGTCCTGAAACTGACGTTCCAGCCGGTGACATCGGAGTTGGTGGCCGCGAAATCGGTTTTATGTACGGAATGTACAAGAAACTTGCTTCAGAGCACACAGGTGTTCTTACAGGCAAAGGACGTAACTGGGGTGGAAGTATTCTCAGACCCGAAGCTACTGGTTTTGGTGCTGTTTATTTTGCTCATGAAATGCTGAAAACCAAAGGCCTTGATTTCACAGGTAAAACTGTTGCAATCAGCGGTTTTGGTAATGTTGCATGGGGTGCCGCTTCAAAGGTTACCGAACTGGGTGGTAAAGTTGTTACCATTTCAGGTCCTGATGGTTATATCTATGATCCTGATGGAATTTCAGGCGCTAAGATTGATTATATGCTCGAACTCCGTGCATCAAACCAGGATATCGTAAAACCTTATTCCTACGAATTCCCCAATGCACAGTTCCACCAGGGTAAACGCCCATGGGAAGTGAAGTGTGATGTTGCTCTGCCATGTGCTACTCAGAACGAACTAGGACTTGAAGATGCCAAAGCACTTATCGCCAATGGAGCTATCTGTGTTGCTGAAGGCGCTAATATGCCTACAACTCCGGATGCAGTTAATGCTTTCCTTGAACATAAAGTTATGTTTGGACCTGGTAAAGCAGTAAATGCCGGTGGTGTTTCCACTTCAGGACTTGAAATGACCCAGAACTCGATGAAAATCAGCTGGACTGCCGACGAAGTAGATGCTAAATTACACCAGATTATGACCGAGATTCACAGTCAATGTGTGAAATACGGCAAACAGGAAGATGGCTATGTTAACTACGTAAAGGGAGCCAATATTGCCGGTTTCCTCAAAGTTGCCAATGCCATGCTTGATCAGGGAGTTATCTGATCTTCTGAATTATTATGTGTTGAATACCCGAAAGCCCCGGAATTTTCCGGGGCTTTTATTTTGTGCACCATTTTGAAATACTTTGATAAGTGTTTTACTGAAATTTTCCTTTTTGCATTATTGTATAGGTAAGGTGAATTTTCTAACAACCTGCCAATGAGATAAATGTAGTAATAACAGGCTTTTGGTGATGCAATAAATTTTATAAACAGTATTGCCTGACTTATGGAAATATTTATATTTGTCAGCAACAAACTCTTTTTCTTCTATGAAATCTTTTAATAGCATCGATGAAATCCTCCTTTTTGCAATAAACTCTGAACAGGAGTCCGTAGATTTTTACACCCGGCTATCAAGTCAGGTAAATAATCCGGAAATGAAGCAGATTTTCAGGCAATATGCCCATGAGGAGATGGGACATAAGGCAAAGCTTATGACAATCAGAGAAACAGGTCTGATGAGCATAAGCAATGAAACCATAAATGATCTTAAAATAAGTGATTATATGGTTGATGTTTTCCCAGGTCCCGATATGAAATATGATGAGGCGCTGATACTTGCGATGAAAAAAGAAAAAGCAGCATTCAGGCTTTATCTTGATTTGTCAGAAATGACATCCGATCCTGAGAGTAAAGCGGTTTTTATGTCTTTGGCACTGGAAGAGTCAAAACACAAGCTCCGATTCGAGATCGAATATGATCAGCATGTGCTAAGGGAAAATTAATTTACTTATTATGTATAAAAAACCGCTCAAACGAGCGGTTTTTTTTTATGCTTACCAGTTACTTTTTTTATTTATTAATATAAATGATATTAATTATTCAGATTTTTCTTCAGCACAGTAACACAAAATTTGAACCCATGAAAACCCTCAATTCAAAAGATGACGCACTTCACTTCGCCATGAAAAATGCACAGGAGTGTGCAAACCTCTTTAGCAGACTGGCAAATGATGCCAGAAATAGCAGACTTAAGAAAACCTTCAGCAATTATGCACGTGAAGAATTTGCACAGGTTGTAAGCCTTAGCCGGCTTCGGCAAACCTCGCATGACGAATTGCCTGAAGAGTTATTTACCGGTATTGAGCTCAATGGGCAGTTGAATGGATATCATCCTGAAGATGAACTAAATTACAATCAAATTCTGGAAGTTGCCATGCGTAAAATCAGACTGGCGCTAAAACTATATCTCGAAATGGCATCCAGATCTTCCGACAATGACCTGAGAGATGTGTTCAAATCGATGGCTGTAAAGGAAAATTCTCACAAACTTGGGGTTGAAGCTGAATATAACGACTCATTACTGCTCTGCTGAAAAAAACGACTATAAAATACCCCCGGGGCCTGTTTTAAAACAGGCCCTTTTTGCTTTTTAAGTAGTTTTAAATTCATTAATTGCAGGTAATCAACATACTATCTTAATTGGGTTTCTTTGATTCATTGTCTTCCATTTGAAGCATATTTGTTAAATTTGCATTTCAATAGTGCTGAAATATTTTATGCAATTTGTAAACCCTCTTTTTCTGTTTGGCCTTTTTGCTATAGCTATACCTGTTGCTATTCATCTCTTTAATTTCAGGCGATACAGGAAAATCTATTTCAGCAATGTCGACCTGCTACGCAATTTTCAAAAGAAAACGCGCAAACAATCAGAATTACTGCACCTTCTGGTTCTTGCTGCTCGAATCCTCACAATTATTGCTTTGGTAATGGCTTTTGCACAGCCTTATATTCCAATGAGTGAGACGGTTGTAAGTGGAAGTGTTCAGGTTGCCGGAGTTTTTGTGGACAATTCATTCAGCATGGAAGCTGCTGATGCTGATGGGCGAAAACTGGATGAAGCCAAGCGAAAAGCTGCAGATATTGCCATGGCTTATGATGCTGACGACCTTTTTCAACTTCTGACCAACGATTTTGAAAGCCGGCATCAGCGCCTGGTTTCAAGGGATGAATTTCTTATGATGCTCAGAGATATTAAGCCTGGTCCGGTAACCCGAAGCTTTTCAGAAGTGCACAGCCGGCAATCTGACCTTCTGAGAAATCCGCGTTATCCTTCCGCCTCTTCTTTTCTGATTTCAGATTTTCAGTATTCAACAATTCTCTCCGCTTTGCCTGATAGTTCTGCTGCATTTACCACTTATGTAGTACCGGTGGGTGGAAGTCAGGCGGGTAATCTTTACATTGATACCTGTTGGTTTGAGAATCCTGTGCTCAGGGTAAATCAAACAGCAAGTCTGCAAGTTAAAATTTCCAATATTTCTGAGAATAATCTTGAGAAAATTCCTGTCAGATTGATCATTAACGGCGAACAACGAGCCATTGCAGCCATTGATATCGAAGCCAATTCAACACAAACAACCACGCTCAGTTTCAGTACCACCAAACCTGGTCAGCAAAAAGCAGTGGTTGAAATCAGTGATTATCCGGTGATTTTTGACGATAGTTATTTCATGGCATTTGCTGTAAGTGAATTTATTCCGCTTCTGGCCATTAATCAGGAGAAGCCAAATCCTTATCTGACCAGCGTTTTTGCTGTGGATTCGGTACTTCAGTTTACCAATACTACGCTCAGGCAAACCAATTTTTCCACGCTTTCCGGAAACCGGCTGGTGATTTTGAATGGAGCATCGAACCTTTCATCCGGAGCAATTGTGGAGTTGAGCCGATTCGTTGAACAAGGTGGGAGTGTGGTTATTTTTCCATCCGAAGCCGATGATATGGAAATGGTTAACCAAATGCTTGCCAGCCTCGGGGCTCCTCAGTATGGTAAGATTGACACAGCAGCCAGCCGAGTAGCAAAAATCAATAAGAGTCATATTATTTTTAACAATGTTTTTGATGGAAGTGGTGCCATTCCGGAAAATACTGATTTGCCGTTCATTCGAAAACATTATAGCATTTCAAAGCCTTTGACCGGAGTTTCTGATGATCTGATGACGCTCGACAATGGGGATCCCTTGTTTACTTTGAAGTCGGCCGGATTTGGAAAAGTTTACCTGAGTGCTGTTTCGCTTGGCGATGACTGGGGAAATTTTCCGCGTCATGCCCTTTTTGTCCCTGTTATGCTGAATATCGCATTCGAGAGTGAAAGTCAGCTTCCATTGATGTACTATACACAGCAGGAAACAGGAATAAAAATTGGTAATGTAAAACTACTGGGCGATAATGTATTCAGGGTTAGCAGCGAGGATGGATCAAATGAGTTTATTCCGGAAGTGAAGCAAGTTAATGGACAGACTGTACTTTTTATGCGTAATCATATTACCGATGCCGGAATTTATAATGTCCGCGATGCGGATAAAATCGTTAATGTGCTGGCATTTAATTTTAACCGGAAAGAATCTGACCTCAGGTTTGCAAATACAGCACAGCTCAATGCACTGATGAGTGAAGTTTCCGGCACTGTGGTGCTGTCAGAAGGCAAAAAAGAGATTTCGAAATTAATAGCGGAAAGAAACCATGGTCGAAAACTCTGGAAATGGTTTATAATTGCAGCTTTGATTTTTATATTGTCAGAAGTACTTTTGCTTCGCTTTTTCAGGAAGAAATCGGCCGAGACAAAAGTTTAATTAACAAAAATTGAGAAAAGTGAGGTAATACAAGAATGGAAGAAGATAACATTAAAGGAACTGATGATATTGGACCGGAGGAAATTCCGGAAATCGGGATACCTCAGGAGCCGGTAGAATTGCACAAGGCCATACAATTGTCAGGGATGTACAAAACCTGGTTTCTTGACTATGCCTCGTATGTAATTCTGGAACGTGCTGTACCTGAGATACTTGATGGATTAAAGCCGGTTCAGCGCCGTATTCTTCATGCCATGGATGAGCTGGATGACGGGCGCTATAACAAAGTTGCAAACATCATTGGTCACACCATGAAATACCACCCTCACGGGGATGCTTCAATCGGTGATGCCTTGGTTCAGCTCGGTCAAAAAGATTTATTGATCGATACTCAGGGAAACTGGGGAAATGTACATACCGGCGACCGGGCTGCAGCGCCACGATACATCGAAGCCAGACTCAGTAAATTTGCCCGTGAAGTGGTTTTTAATCCCAAAACCACCAAATGGAAACTCTCATACGACGGACGAAACAAGGAGCCGGTGACGCTTCCTGTGAAATTTCCTTTGCTGCTAGCTCAGGGAGTGGAGGGGATTGCGGTTGGTCTGGCCTCAAAAATCCTTCCTCATAACTTTCTTGAACTGATTGATGCTTCCATTAAGGTACTTCAAGGTAAAGAATTTGAATTGCTTCCAGATTTCCCGACAGGTGGACTCGCTGATTGCTCAAAATATAACGAAGGCCTAAGGGGAGGCAAGGTAAGACTCAGGGCAAAAATCAGTCAACTAGACAAAAAAACGCTGCTGGTCAGTGAGTTGCCATTCGGTGTAACTACCGAAAGCCTTATCGAAACTATTGTTACCGCCAATGAAAAGGGCAAAATAAAAATCAGGAAAATTGATGACAACACTGCGCAGAACGTTGAAATTCTGATTCATCTTACTCCCGGGGTTTCACCTGATACCACCATTGATGCGTTATTTGCGTTTACCGATTGCGAGATTTCAATTTCGCCAAACAATACAGTGATTCAGGGCGGGAAACCACGGTTTTTGAGCGTTTCTGAAATTCTTAGGGAATCAACATTACATACTGTTGATCTTCTCAGGACTGAACTTGAAATTAGAAGAGCTGAATTGCTTGAAAATTTGCTGTATGCTTCTCTTGAACGTATTTTTATCGAGAACCGGATTTACCATAACATTGAAGAGTGTACCAGTTGGGAAGAAGTACTTGAAACCATCGATAAGTCACTCGATCCTTACAAACCTCAGTTTTACAGGGAAATCACCATTGACGATATTCTGCGGCTCACCGAAATTAAAATCAAACGGATTTCGAAGTTCAATTCATTCAAAGCCGATGAAACCATTCGCAATCTGAATGACGAAAAGGCCCAGGTTGAGCATTATCTGGCCAATCTTACCGAGTATGCCATTGAGTATTACCGGAATATCAAACGCAAATATGGCAAAGGAAAGGAGAGACGTACCGAGCTCCGGAATTTTGACACCATTGAGGCTACGATGGTGGCCGCATCCAATCAAAAGCTATACGTTAACCGCATCGAAGGTTTTGCCGGAATAGGTCTTAAAAAAGATGAGTTTGTCTGTGATTGCTCTGATATTGATGATATTATTGTTTTCAGAGAGGATGGAACATTTCTGGTAACCAAAGTGGTTGATAAGGTATTTGTTGGCGAAAATATTATCCACATTGATGTTTTTCGCAAGAATGATGATAGAACCATTTATAACATGGTTTATCAGGACGGCAAAAACGGCGGAGCATATGTTAAGCGTTTCGCAGTAGTTGGAATTACCCGCGATAAAGAATATCGACTTACCAAAGGAACTCCGGGATCGAAGGTGCTTTATTTTACTGCCAATCCTAACGGAGAGGCGGAGACCATAAAAGTTATCCTGAAACCGAGGCCAAAGCTTAAAAAGCCAAGCATTGATTTTGATTTCAGTACCCTCGCCATTAAAGGAAGAAGCTCGCTGGGAAATACCCTCACAAAATACCCTGTTAAAAAAGTAACTCAGGGCGAAGCGGGAGTTTCAACTCTTGGAGCCAGAGATATATGGTATGATGATTCCATCCGCAGACTGAACACTGAAGGTCGTGGACGATTATTGGGTGCTTTTTCAGGTGACAATAAGATCATCACTTTGATGCAGTCGGGACATTATCGTCTCTTTAATTATGATCTTTCCAATCATTTTGATGAGGATATGGTGATCATCGAAAAATTCGACGAATCAAAACCAATAACTGCAGTGTATTACAATGGCGAGAAGAAATTCTATTACCTCAAGCGCTTCCTTCCGGAAATTACCGATAAAAAAACAGAATTTATCGGCGATGAAGCTGCTTCAAAACTGATTTTGGTTTCTACGGACTGGCTTCCACGTTTTCAGGTTATTTTTGATGAGAAACTGAACAACAGGGCAATTGATGAAGAAGAAATTGAAGCCGCTCAGTTTATTGAGGTTAAGAGTCATAAGGCCAAGGGCAAGCGTATCACTACTTACTCAGTGAAAAAAATTATGATGCTTGATCCATTGCCATACACACCACCAGTAATTGAGCATGCTGAACCTGAGGAAATTCCGGAAGAAAAGCCGCTTGAACTGCCTTCGCAGGAGCGTAAAGCCCCGCCCGATGACGATGTGGTGCAATTGGCGATTGATTTTTAATTTGAGAACAAACTTTAATTTGAATGAAAGACACTAAAATTCTTGATGTTACCAACGATGTAAAATGGATCGGAGTGCTCGATCGCGACATTGTTACTTTTGATGTTGTAATGGAAACGGAGTATGGAACCACTTACAACTCTTATTTTATCAATGCAGATAAAAAAGCTGTGGTTGAAACTACCAAGCTTAAATTCTGGGAAACCTACCTTGAGAAATTAAATCAGGTCTGCAATCCCGCTGAAATTGAATACATTATTCTCGATCACACCGAGCCTGATCATTCGGGAAACCTTGAAAATCTGTTGAAAATTGCCCCCAATGCTACCGTGGTTGGAAGTGGCAGTGCCATCAGGTATCTGAAAGATATGTTCGGAAGTGAGTTCAGATTTCTTCAGGTTAAAGATGGTGATAGGCTTTCTCTTGGAAATAAGACGCTGCGTTTTTTCAATGCACCAAACCTGCACTGGCCCGATTCCATTTACACTTATCTCGAGGAAGATAAAATCCTGTTTACCTGCGATTCATTTGGCGCACATTATTGCACTGAGGAAATGTTTGATGATCTGGTTGACAATTACGACGATTCCTTTAAATATTATTTTGACGTAATTCTAAAGCCTTTCAGCAAATTTATGCTGAAAGCCATAGAGAAAATCCGTCCACTTGAAATCTCAGCAATCTGCACTGGCCACGGTCCAATCCTGCGATCAAACTGGAAACGGTATGTTGATCTTTCAGAGAAATGGGCAAAGGAAGCCATAGAGAATCCTATGAAAAACAGGGTTTTTGTTGCTTATGTTTCGGCCTACCATAATACCGGAGAACTTGCCGAATATATCGCTGAAGGTTTGCGTGAATCAGGAGATATTGATGTTCAGGTTATGGACATTGAAAAAACTGATGCCGCTACACTCGACGAACAACTCTCAAAAGCGTCTGGACTTATCCTGGGATCTCCAACCATAAATCAGAATATTCTGCCACAGATCTATCAGGTTTTTGCCATGCTTAATCCTATACGCGACAGGGGCAAACTGGCCGCAGCTTTTGGTTCATACGGATGGAGCGGGGAGGGAGTGAAGCTGATAGAGTCAAACCTCAGTAATTTGAAATTCAAGCTTTTTGATGAAAGTCTGTTTATTAAGTTTACTCCAAATAATGATGAGCAGCAGAAAGCCCGTGAGTTTGGATTGAGATTTGGCACAGCCCTTAAAAATAATCAGTGCGGAGAATCCGCTTAAACCCTCAAATCATGCGCCTGAAGCCTGGATTATTGCGATCTTTAGCTAAATTGTCTTTATTTTTGGCGGCATTGGTTCTGGTTTCGTGCAGCCCTGAGCGCAGACTGGCTAAACAATTTATGCAAAACAGAGAGCCGGCAGCAATCATGCTGCTGCCTCCTGATTTTGTTTATAAAGTAAGCTATAAGCTGCCTGATTCTGCTGTTCTTGCAGATGTTCCCGATTATTTGACTGACTCTTTGCTTCTGGCAAATACTGATGTTATAAGGTTTGTTGACGACAGTATCTATATTTCTGCATTTGTCTCCGGGTTCAGCAGTGCTCTTAGGCAAACGGGCTATAAGGTATTTAGTCCGGAGCACTCTGGAGAGTTTCTGGCATTGGGGCAAAAAGCCCTGATTATTAATATCGCACAATCCGAACTAGAAGAGTACTTCGACTCTATTGGCGAAAAGGCGCAATTTGGCGATGAAAACATTTATAGTTATGACTATTTTATTACTTCGGTTAACCTCAATTTCTGGTTCGAAATGTCAGGTATTAACCATAATGATTCAGTAATGCGGGTATTATTCAGTCAGCAAATACTCAGCGATAGGGTAGATGGAGGTTTTCGCTATTTCCCCTTTACCGGAGATGTTAAATTTATCTATTCTGTTGATAGCATTGAATTAAGAGATATGTATATTGCAGCACGAAAGGCTGGTGAGTTGAATGCTACTTATCTGAATGATTATTTGCTGAACCGGTATATTCAGAATAAGCTTCCGGCGAATCATCCTGCACAGAAAGCCTATACTTATGATCGGGTGTCCGGGACATTCAAGAAGCTGAAAGTTTGGGGATTAACAGAGATGTAATTCTTGAAAACCACTTGCCTGCTCAATTTCTTTTCTTAATTCTGCTCAGCAATTGCTTCAACCACTATGCTCTTTCTGTTTGTTTCATCAAAAGTACAAAGCTTCACGTTTCCGCTGACTTTAACCGGGCCGGTGTATTCCTGACTTTTTTGTGTGGGTAAACTTCCATCGGTGGTAAACCTTATGGTTACTCCGGGAAGTGAGACATTTGCATAAAGAATATTGTTTAAAATTATTGCTCCGGGCATGGGCAAATGGTAGTTTATTCCCCCGGCCAGCTTTCTGAGGCGAGGCAATTCTTTCTGTCCAAGCCGGTTTGCAAATTCATTCCAGGTTTCACCATATTTTTTCTGGTCTTTTGTCCAGTCAGGAACTGCAGCCCAGGCCCTTTCTGAAATACTGATCAGTCGCGGGAATATCATTTCTTCCATTACTTCAGGTGTTTTTACAGTTTCTGACCACAGTTGACCCTGAATTCCAAGAATATTTTTTTGTCCGGTTTCCGTTAATACTTCACGCCCTTCGGCAAGATTATCAGGGAGTTTATTGCCCATGGCATCGGTTCTGAAGCTGTTGTAAATATTCAGCGGATCAAACAGATAAGGTTCTTCTTCTGTAATAAAACCACCCCAGTAAAAGCCAGGTTCCATGGGATGTTTGTTGTATGACATGTCCAGATAAAGATGCGTAACGTTACACAATACAACCTTGTATCCTGCATTTGCCAGCTTGTAACCCAGCTCTTCTCCACCCCATCCTATCACACTGTTCCAGATGTATGGAATGAAGTTATCCGCAATATGAGCTGTGTTGATGCTTCGTTTTTCACCGCTGCCATCAGGATCTGCCTCAACATGCATGGCAATTTCCTCCCAGCCTGCCGTATTTATTCCGTATTTTCCGTTGATGTCTGCGAAACGTTTAAGAAAGTAATCTTTTACATCATGCAGATTGTTGATTCCATTGCTGAGCTCCATCATTGACCTGCAAACCGGCGATTTTTCCCAAACGCCGTGCGGCACTTCATCGCCACCTATGTGCATGGTTTTCAGAGGTGCATCTGCTTCGAGGTGCATGGCAACAAGCTCTTTAACAACTTTGTCAATAAAAGTATACGTACTTTCCTGACAAGGACAAACCACATTGTCGTTAAAGTTCTGCACCGAAATGTATATTGATTCATCATCAGCATCGTGAAGCATGTACTTTTTTGCTTCGGCTTCATTGCCTTCCTTAAGATACTTTTTATAGCGGGCTTTCATGGCAACAATTGCTGCGCGGGCATGTCCCGGCATATCTATTTCAGGAATAACTTCGATGTAGCGCTCTTTGGCGAATCTAAGAATTTCAATATAATCTTCGCGCGAATAAAAACCACTTCCGGATGTTGAAGTTGCTGACCCATATTGATGAATGAGCCCCTCAGATTCATCGCGGGTATGAATCTGCTGACTTCCTATTTCCGTAAGTTCCGGTATTCCCGGAATTTCTATCCTCCAACCCTCATCGTCGGTAAGATGAAAATGCAGTTTGTTGAGCTTATAAAAACTCATGGCTTCCAAAAGTTTAAATACTGATTCCTTCGATTGGAAATTTCGGGAAACATCGAGGTGCATTCCACGGTATGTAAACCTTGGCTGATCAACGATTTCAAGAGCCGGAATCAGGATTGGTTTACCATCTTCAATTTTTACAGGAAATAATGCCCTCAGCGATTGAATTCCATAAAAAACCCCTGATTCAGAACCGCCACGAATCACTATCCCGGATTCACCGGAAATCAGATTGTAAGCTTCACTTTTGCCTGACCCATCCAGCGTAAGTTGGATATAATCAGACCCATCAGGTTTGCCTTCAGACATCTGCATCTCAATTCTTGCTTCATTCTTTAACAGGATCAGCAACAGAACTGCTTCATTTTCAAGCGTCGGGTCGTAGTAAATATGAGTTGCGTTGCTCAATTTTACAAAGCCGTCCTTTCTGTGAAGTACTGCTGGTGTCGGAGTAACAGGACACAATGCTGACTCCGGCAATAATGTGAGTTTCTGATTTTCCTTGTAGATACTTGCAGCTGTAGGTATTTCTTCTTTATCGTTTCGATTACGTATTAGTTCAGCGCCGGTTTTGAAAGGAAGAACAGTCAAAATAGGGTAATATGGGTTGGAATCATCTTTATCAAAAATAAAATAGAAACCATCGGGTGCGTCAGTTTCCTTGATGGCCCATTCGGTTGATATAATTTTGATATTCAGACTTTTACCCGGCTCAATCGGCGTATATCCCTCAATTGTCTCCAGTTTATGCAAATCGCCGTTGATATGGGTGAGAAACAATCCCTGATGGATGTTTCCTGCGGTAATATCACGGCAAGGAGAGAAACTGAAATACAGTTCCCAGTTGCCTTGCAGCGTTTCTCTGCCTTCGTTTATTATTTTTATTTCGGAGAGAAAACGATCGCTGTTTTCGTAGTTATTGGTAATGAGTTGCCATTCAATGCGTAAGCCAAGTGGAATAGTCGCTGAAATGGTTGAAGCTGTGAATAAAATGAAGAGGAGAAGAAAAAATGTTCGTATTTTTTTCATGTCTTGAAGTGATTCGGATTTTGAAATTTCATTTCTTTTGTTTGCAGACTTAAAGGTAATCCTATTTTTCATCCTTTTTCCAGGTCACCATTTCTTCCAGGCTTTTTCTTACTTTAAGCCTTTGTTTGTATCCGTCTTCGGGATATCCCATAGAAATCACCAGCCCAATCGTTCTGTCAGACGGAATCCCAAGTAATTTCTGGATTTTTTTCTCATCAAACCAGCCGATCATACAAGTGCCAAGCCCTAGTTCAGTAGCTTGAAGACAGAAATGTTCAGAAGTAATTCCGATGTCGATCAGCGGCCACTCTTTTTTCTTGACCTGCATGGCCAAACGGGTAAACCAGCGTGCTTTCTCAATCACTATTACCACCATAACAGGCGCCTGAAGTGTAAATTTGTTGATCAGCTGAATATCGGTAAAGGTTGCTTTGGCTATTTCGGTGCGCAGTGGTTCTTCTGTTACCACAATGAACTTCCAGGGCTGTGAATTACTTGCAGATGGCGCCAATCGGGCGGCCTCTAAACACAGGTTTATTTTTTCAGCTTCAACAGGTTTTGAAGAATAGCGACGCACGCTCTGGCGCAAAAGAATCAGTTCCTGAAAAGTCATATTTTTATGATAAAATTTCATCAGCAAAGTTAAGTGAAACAGCCAGAAAGTTAAATAAATCTGAGCTGATTCGCAACGACCTTAAATCAGCAAGTCAGGGTTTGACCACTTGAAAGCAAACGTTTTGAAAAAACAAGGTAAAATCAAGTCTAGCCCTGACTTTCAATTAGCGATATTCTTGCGGTTTTAAGGAACGATAATAATTCAACCTCATCTTTCGTTTGATCATTTATTCAGAACTACCCGGATATTATTTTATTTTTGTCCTGATTAAACATCGCAATTTCTGCATATGCAAATCTTCACCAAAGAAGCCTTCGAAAATCTTTTCCGCACTGAATTCAAAGGTTTGTGCTTTTTTGCCATGAAGTATGTGAAAGATTATGAAACTGCTTGCGAAATTGTACAGGATTCATTTATCCGATTATGGGAAAAACGCGATGTTATTGATACTTCGAAGTCTGTAAAATCGTATCTGACCACTTCAATCCACAATAAATGCCTTAACCATCTGCGCGACAACAGGAAGTTCGACAATAATCTGCTTCAGATTGAGCAGCTGTCGGAGGTAAGTGATGGCAAAACTTCAGATTTTCTGGTTGAGAAGGAATTGCGTAAAAGCATAGCAACGGCAATTGATGAACTTCCGGAAAAATGCAGAGAAGTTTTTTTACTCAGCCGGAACGAAAATCTGAAATATCATGAAATTGCAGTTCAGCTTGGAATTTCAGTAAAAACGGTTGAAACGCAGATGTCGAAGGCATTGCAGCATTTACGCCTGAGATTATCTGGGTTTATGTCGCTGCTTGCATTTTTTATTCATACTTATTTTCGTTGACAAATTCACGGTCTTGAGTCAGGGTAAAACAGATTACAGGTGTATTAATTACAGGAAAACACAATGGAAAATACTTCTACATATTACGAAACGCTGATAACCCGCTATCTTTCAGGCGAAACCACGCCTGAAGAAATGTTTGAGTTATCGCAATGGCTGTCAGCTGATGAAGCCAATCTTTCGGTGTTTGAAGGATTACATAATGCCTGGTTGCTCAATGCAAAGGTTGCGATTGATGACAAAACGGATATCGATCAGCAATGGAAAATCATTTCTGAGAAGTTAAACCTGAATGCGGAACCCGTAAAACAATCAAAGTCAGGGAGTAAGAGTAAAATAATTAAAATGTTAACTGCCTGGAATTACGCTGCTGCTGTTGCTGTAATTCTGGTTGTTGCCGGTGCACTTTGGTTTCTGCTACCAGGAAGTGAAACTGTCATTACCGCGCAGAATGAAATTCTTGCCCATGCATTGCCCGATGGTTCTATTGTTACGTTGAGTGCAGGATCTGAAATAAGCTATAATAAAGGATTTGGTAAAAATACCCGTGATGTGGAACTGAGCGGGGAAGCTTATTTTGAAGTTACACCTGATGCTTCACATCCTTTTGTAGTTTCAGGAAACGATGCTCGGATTGAAGTTTTGGGTACAGCTTTCAACGTAAGAGCCAAAGAAAATGAAGAGCAGGTAGAGGTTGTGCTGACTTCGGGGAAAGTTTCGCTTTATTTTGCCGGATCTCCGGATAAAAAAGAATTTCTTGATCCGGGGGAATCTGCATCTCTGAATGTCAAAAACAAGGAAATTGGCGTAAGCGCCAATGCTGATCCGAATTATCTTGCGTGGAAAACCCGTTTAATTACTTTTGATGATGCTTCCCTCTCAGAAGTGGCAGAAACATTGACAAATGTATATCGCAGGAAGTTTGTGCTTGATAATCAGTTGTTAAATAATTGCAGGCTGACTGCCACTTTTGATAATCAGTCGCTTGAGTCGGTGCTTGGAATAATCGGGAATACACTGGATGTGGAATTTCGGGAAAATGACGGGATAACAGTTATTTACGGCTCGGGTTGCAAATAGCAGAGATTACCTTTTTTTGGAAAACACATTAATAATCAGAACCACAAAGTTGAGCAATACTGCAACAAAATACCGCTCTTTCTTTATGGCAGTCATACTTTTGGCTGCCATTCCGGTGTTATTTGCTCAACAGCGTCAGAAAAAGATTTCGCTGAATCTTACCGGGGTTACACTTCGCGAAGCATTGGCGAAAATCGAAAAAGAAGCAGATGTACATTTCTCATTCAACCCCAGACTGATTCCGCTTGACGAAAAAGTGAGTATAAAAACCATCGATAAAACCCTGAGTCAGGTATTGACCGAACTGCTCAGTCCATTAGAAATAGGTTTTAAAATAGTTGATAATCACGTTATTCTGAAGCCAGATAAGTTGTCACCCCCTAAGGATAATTCACTTCCAGAAATCAAAAAGTACACCATTAGCGGCTATGTTCGCGACCAGAAAAGTGGAGAAGCACTTGTGGGTGCCAACATATACGATCTGAATACCTATAAAGGCACAACCACCAATGGATTTGGCTTTTTTTCACTTACGCTTTCCGAAGGGCAATATCGTATCAGAATTTCCTTGATGGGTTATTCGCCGGTTGATCAGACTATCAGTTTGACTAATAATTTTAAATCAGACTTTAATTTGCCCGAGTCAGGCATTGATATACAGGAAGTTGTAATTGTTTCGGAGAAAGAGATTCAGGGAATGGAATCGGCTTCGCCTGGAGAGGTCAGGTTAACTGCAAGCGGATTAAAACGTATGGCTGGCTTTGCCGGTACTATTGATGTGCTGAAATCCTTGCAGTCTGTACCGGGTATAAATGCTTTTGGTGATGGATCTTCATTTTATTATGTACGCGGTGGCAACAACGATCAAAACCTTATTCTTATTGACGATGCGCCAATTTTTAATCCGGCTCATCTTTTCGGGTATTTCACCGCCATAGCGCCTGATGCTGTTAAAGATGTTAAAGCATATAAAGGCGATTTCCCGGCTTCGTTTGGCGGAAGACTTTCATCAGTGATAGACATCAGGGCCAGAGACGGAAACCTGAAAAATGTCGGGTTTTCAGGTAATCTGGGTATTTTTACTTCCGATCTTACGCTTGAAGGTCCGATTATCAAGGAGAAAAGCTCTTTTATCCTGTCAGGACGAAAATCGAATCTTAACTGGCTGAACAACAACAACATAAACGGACGATCGTTTACCATAGATTTTTTCGACCTGAATGCAAAAATCAATTTCAAGATAAACAACAAAAACAGGATTTTCATTACTGCCTATGCCGGCAAAGATGATTTCAGCCGCATCACCAACGCATCGGTCAACACTTTTGGCATAAGCTGGGACAATTCAACAGCTACTGTGCGCTGGAATCACCTTTTCAACAACCGCTTGTTTTCAAATACAACCGCGATTTTCAGTGAATACAATTACTATTTGTACATTTCGCGGCAGCAGGACGATTACTGGAAATCCTCCATCCGGTCACGAACGCTCAAAAACGATCTTACCTGGTATCCGAATCCTGAAAATACAATAAAAGCAGGAATTGAGCTGACCAACTACCACTCTGATCCCGGAAATGTTCATTTTTCGGATGAAGAAACTCAGCGTTTTGCCCCTGTAGTTCAAAAGTATAACTCTCTGGCGATTAATCTTTATGTAAGTAACGATCAACAACTGAGTGAAAAGCTATTACTCAAGTACGGTCTTCGTTTCAGCAGCTGGCGAAACTTTGGCCCGGCTGATGTTTACTTTTTTGATGCATCTCATCAGGTTTACGATACGCTTGAAGTTGCCGGAAAGCGTTACTTCTCCCCATATTATAATCTTGAGCCGCGTTTCAGTCTGATCTGGGCGGCGGGCAAAAGACTCTCATTTACTGCAGGTTACAGCCGTACAACTCAGTATATTCAGATGTTGTCGAATTCAACAAGCCCATTTACTTCTCTCGAAGTCTGGGCTCCATCAGGTCCCAACATTAAGCCACAGAAGGCCGATCAACTCACCGGAGGTTATATTCTTACGCTTAATAAAGGAATTAACTTCAGTATGGAAGGCTTTTACAAACGGTTTCAAAATCAGATTGACTACAGCGATCATGCCAATATGCTTTATAATCCATTGATTGAAGGTGAGTTAAGGTTCGGTGCTGCAAGGTCTTTTGGTGTGGAAGCACTTTTACGCCGCAACGAAGGCCGGTTTACAGGGTGGCTGGGTTACACCTATGCACGATCGTTCAAAACGATTGATGGAATAAACGGCAACCTTGAATTTCCTGCGTATTACGATCGTCCGCATTCGGTGTTTGCAAATCTTATGCTTAAAGCAGGAAAAAGATGGAACTTCGCAGCAAACTGGTGTTATATGAGCGGTGCTGCTTTTACGTCGCCGGTGAGTTTTATGGAATACAATGGTTACGTAATTCCAATTTACGGCAAAAAACACAACGATCGTTTTCCCGATTATCATCGTCTCGATCTCTCAGTTTCGATAATGCTTAACAAACCTGCCAGCCGTTACAAACATAACCTTGTGTTTTCACTTTACAATGCATACGGGCATGAGAATCCGTTTTCGGTTGGTTTCAATAAGATTATGAATGACAACGGTGATTTTGTGGTACCCTCAAATCTTGATGGTTCCTACGAAATTATTCCTACACAGCTTTCAGTTGCCGGGGTTATTCCTTCTATTAACTACACTTTTAAATTTCAGTGATGATGAAACGATTGACCATAATCCTGTTAACAGCAGTGTTCGCAAACATTTCAGGATCCTGTGAAAGAGAAGTAAACTGGCCGCTCGAAACCAATAATCCTGATCTGATTGTAGTTGAAGGAAATATCACAAATGAGAACAAAAATCACGAAATCAGGCTAAGCAGACCATTTACTGATCCCAACGGATTTGCTCCGGCAGTCAGCGGAGCAGATCTGATAGTAAGTTCTGCAGATGGTGTGGTTTCATTTTATGAGGACATTTTACGCCCCGGCGTTTATGTTTCAGATCAGAAATTTGCTGGCAAACCCGGGCGTATTTACTCTTTACTGATCAGTTATCAGGGTGAGATTATCTCAGCGAAAGCCGGAATGGTGCCGGGCGCTGATTTTATTTTTCTCCGATACATCCGGCACAGCAACACCAAACTTTTCAGGATTGTATGGGTTGCCAATACTTACAATGCCAGACGGGCCGCTATGTATGAAATACTGCTCGACTGGTCAGGAGTAGCAGGCTATGAGCATTTGCCAAAGGATAGTACAACAGCCAGACTCATCTATTATACACTTCCAACTTTAGATGTGAATCAGATTTTTGCGCCTGCGCTTGAAACCGTGCTTTTCCCACCGGGAACAATAATTACCGAAACCAGGTATTCGCTTACCGATGAACATGCCGGTTACATCAGGGCTTTGCTTTCTGAAACTGCATGGCAGGGAGGTTATTTCAATTCGGCTTCGGCAAACCTTCCAACAAATCTGAGTGGCAATGGAATTGGTTATTTTGGAGCCTGTGCCGTTACTACCAAAACTGAGATTGCACGTATTATCTCATTTAAGTCCGAAATGGAACATTGAAGTTTGAGCTTGCTCCGAAAAGTCGAAAAAGAAGATTAGCCACCAAAGCTCCAAAACACCAAATTGCACAAACTATTGTTTACCAATGTATTAAAAATGGAAAGGTTTAGTGGTTTCGGGGTTTGGTGGCAATAATTTAGTATTCGGAGTGGACTCAGGTTTTAAATTTCTTTAATCACAGTGATTTTATTATCAGGAGATTATGAAAAAGTTTAAAAAATTATTGAAGATGTCTCAGGGTAAACACAGGGTGCAGTGTATTATTACTGAAACATGGAGGTAAGAATACCTTCAACAAAAGAAAAATAGTCAACACTAAAACGTACAAACCATGAAAACATCAGATTTTTTTTATTCCACTGCCTTAATGCTCGCATTAACTGCATTTACACTTACCTCATGCCAAAAAGAAAAACTAGAAGATGGGAAAAACGATTCCACTTCACTTACTCAGCTATCAGCCGATGAATCAAATCTGGAAGACATTGCCAATGAAGTTCTTCAGGATGTTGAAGGTGTGCTCAGTTATAATGGAGGAGATCTGAAATCTTCGGAGCGAATTCCATGTAATGCTACGCTAGATTCAACTGCAGTTGTAAATGACACCATTACCTTATTTATCACCTATGATGGACTTTCATGCAATGGCAGGCTCAATCGCACAGGTCAGGTGCAAATAAGAAAACAGGTTGACATGCGCTGGGGCATGGAAGGCGCAAGTGTAAATATCCGATATATCGATTTTTCTGTAACCCGCGTAAGAACAGGACAAACCATTGTTATTAACAGCAATAAAACCTTTACAAATGTAACCGGAGGATTTATATTTATGCTTGGACATAATGGTTTTACTACCCTTACCCATCGTGTAGAAGGAAGTATGATTGTAAACTTTGGTAACAATACCACCCGCACCTGGAATGTAGCCCGTCAGCGCACTTATACCGGAACAAGAGGAACCTTGGTTCTGACAGTTGATGGTTTCGGAACTTTCGGAGAATACAGCAATCTTGTTGTCTGGGGAACCAACCGAAACAATGAAGAATTTTACACACAGATAAACCAGCCGGTTGTTTTCAAACAGGAATGCGAATGGAACCCCGTATCAGGTATCAAAGTTCATCAGATTCCGTCTGCGTCAAAAAGCGCCACTGTTACTTTTGGATTCGACAGCAACAACCAACCTGTAACCGGCGATGACTGCCCTACTCATTACAAAGTTGACTGGGTAAACGGAACTTACACCGGAACTTCTTATCTTCCTCTCCGATAAATAAATCAACCAACCAAATGAGAGCGCCTTTAATCAGGGCGCTTTTTTTTGATTATAAATGAGGTTTACTTTGATTAATAATCGGATACGCGGAATTTAGCTTCGCTGAGCTCGTCAGCTTAGGCGATCTAATTTACAATTCCGGTTTGAACGCCATTGAATTTACAATTTAATAATAATCCACCACCTTGTAAGACTTGCTACGGGCTTAACCATTAAAACGAATACAAGCCAGTTAGCAAACATAGTTCAAGAAAAAATTCGCAAAATAGTTTCCATATATTAGAACATTTGTCTAAATTTGTCGTTTATAAAAATACAATGAATGAAACCAAAATTTGAGATTGTTCTACTTGACGAAGTTTGGGAACTATTTGATATTCTTGACGAAAAGGCTAAAGAAAAAATTATTTACAACATTGACAAGTCAAAATATTTCAATGACCCAGAACTGTTCAAGAAACTTGAAGATGAAATTTGGGAGTTCAGAACCAAATATAACAGAATGTACTATCGACTATTTTCATTCTGGGATAAAACGGACAAGACAGAATCACTTGTAATTGCAACTCACGGAATTATTAAAAAGACAGACAAAATTCCAAGGGCAGAAATCGAGAAAGCGAAAGCAATTATGAAGTTGTACTATGAACAGAAAAACAAACAAAAATAAAGATGGAAACCACAAAAAAAATAAAGACTCATACCCTTGACGAGTTAAAAGACAAACACCTCGGAAAAATTGGGTCAGAAAAAAGAGATCAATACGAATACGAACTTCGGCTTGACCTCTTGGGTGAAGTAATTAAACGCACAAGAAAAGAAAGACATTTGACCCAAACAGAATTAGGAGAAATGATTGGAGTACAAAAATCTCAAATTTCCCGAATTGAAAATAATGCGAAGAATGTAACAATTGAAACTATTCTGCGGGTTTTTAAAGCATTGAAAGCAAAAGTGAATTTCAATGTGGAACTTCTTGACGGAGAATTTAGAATCGTCTAGGATAACTACGTTTGCTAACCACGGGGTTAGTAAATTACAGGATTTCAGCGGAATAGAAATTGTTCTCGCTTTTTCGTAGCTTCGTAGCGTGGGACAATGAACCGTTTCAATATCCTGCATTTGCCAACCCTTAGCCGAAAACTCAACACTTAAAGAAGTGACCGCCAAAAACTCAAATACCACGACGATTTTGGCCTGCCCACTTACCGGATGACAGGGAATTATTATTCCACATCAAGTAATTTATGACATATTTATTTCGTCAACCTCAAATATATTCAGGATTCTGGCATCATTTTTATTACTTTGCACAAGCTAATATTTACGAAATGAAAAATGTTCTGATTATTCTGATGATTATACTTTTAAGCGGTAGTAGCTGCAATGCAACTTCCGATGAGAAAGTAAACAATGGTATTTCTGCTGGTAAAATTATCTCAGATATCAACAAAGGCAAAGCAATTCTGGTTAAAGGGAAAATCATCACCGATGATCTCGATTTCAGTCAGGTAAAGAATATTCAGGTTTTCAGTTCTTCTAATCAGATGGTTGTAATAGATGTTCCGGTTACATTCCTCGATTGCATTTTCATGGGTAAAGTACTAACAAATTCAATGGTTGAGAACACTTCAAAAAATACCGGTTTCAGGCATTCGCTTACATTTGAGGCATGTGATTTCAGGCAGGAAGCCGATTTCGATAACATTACCGTTGAGGGAAATGTAAATTTCACCGGTGCTATTTTCAGAGAGAGAGCAAAGTTCAATAATGTGACTTTCAAAGGACGAAACAATTATTTTACTGCTTTTACATCCGAAAAGTATTTCAGTATGCAGGAGGCTTCCGTAAGAGGAGCTATTGATTTTTTCAAGGGAAAAGTAAAAGGAAAAATTTCATTTCAAAGTACTGAATTTATGGGAATTACTCGTTTTAGCGACCTTGATTGTGATGGAGTAAGTGATTTTTCGCTGGTGCGTTTCCGCGATGATGCGCTGTTTACTTATTCAAACTTTACCGGCGATTTCCGTATGGCAAACTCTAGCGTTCAGGGAAGGTTTGATCTGAATAGTGTTGAATTTCAGGCAAATGCATTTTTATCAGACTCAAAGTTTTTTGGTCCGGTAAATTTCAGTAAAACTTCTGTAAAAGGGAAGTTCGATCTCAGTCATTCGATTTTTTATGCCAACTCACCTGATTTTTCAGAATTTGTATTCCTTTCTCCGGAAAACCTAATCATTTCAGATGCAAAGATTGTTCATTATGAGAATCTCTTGCCTTTAAAGAATAATTAACTTTGAACTCCTAAAATTTTAACCACAATGAGAAAATTCGCAAACAGCTCAATAAGCAGGTTTTTGATAATTCCGGTTATTCTGGTATTAATGTCATCGGTGACCATTACATCCTGCACCAAGGAACAAGTAGCTGATTTTTTAACAGAACTTCTGGTTCAGTCGATGGCCAGCTGGGATGCTGAGAATGAAAACCTTGACGAAATCCCTCAGGATCTGGATATCAATGATCAAACCGGTAGTTTACCGGCAAATGTCGATCTCAGCACTAAGTTTCCTCCAATTGGAGATCAGGGTGAATATGGTACTTGTGTTACCTGGGCGGTGGGTTACAATTTGAAAACCGCACTGAATGGCATTGATAACCAATGGAGTGTTTCTCAGCTTGCACAAGCTTCAAATCAAACCAGCCCTAAGGATTTGTTCTATGCGGTTCCTGCCTCACAAAAAGGAAGGAATTGCAATGGTACTCAATTTGAAGCAGCCATGGATCAGCTTATTTCACGTGGCGGAGCTTCATTATCAACAGTTCCATATTCAAATCTTGGAGATTGCAGCCAAACCCCTCCTTCAGAATGGAATCAGGATGCTGCAAATAATAAACTGGTCAACTATCGCAAAATTGCGGATAAAAATAATGCCGCTTCAATGACTGTAGAAAACTTTAAGGCTTATCTGGCTGAAGGCCGCCCGATTGCAATTGGAGCCCGTCTGGGTGACAGGTTCATGCGCTGGAACAGTGATGCGGTTATCGATTATGATACCTATCAAAATCCTGGAATGCAGCACGCTTATCATGCTATGGTTCTTGCAGGTTACAATGATTCAAAAGGGGCTTTTAAATTGATGAATACATGGGGAAATTCATGGGGTAATCAAGGGACAATCTGGATTGATTACGATTTTTTTGTAAATAGTTTTTGCGTCGCTGCTTTTGTCGCTCAGAATAAAACTGATTTCAATATTTCCGGAGGGCAGGTCGGTTCAGGAGATATAATTACTGGTCTTGATGTTTTGGCCTGGAACCTTGCTGATTATGACAACCCGAACTCTGCAGATCCTCTCGACAGACAAATTACCTACAATGTTTATAATTCTGGTACCGAAACCGTGAGGGCATCTTCAAAATGGAGCATTCTTTATATGTACTATAACGCATATAATGCCAATGATTACGATATTTTAATTCATGATTACTACACCAACGAGTTCAGCAATATTCCAGGCGCAAATGAATATTGGGAAAATGGCTTGGGTATATCAGGAAGCTGGTGGAATTATGTTGATGTTCCTTCAGGAAAAAGCGTGGCTGGCGCACTGTATAATGATCCGGAAGCTGATTTTCTTTTTACCTATACAATGCCCAATAATCTTACCGGAAAATATTATCTCGTGCTGGTTGCCGATGGATTTAACGATCTCGCTGAAGCCAACGAAGACAATAATTTCTTCTTCTTTAGCAAAGATGATGGCAAACCCTTCGATTTTGTAAATGGAGTTCTGCAAGGAGGAATGGCAAATAAAAGTCAGGTTGTAAAAAGGGAACCGGCCCGCTTTGCCAACACTGAAAGACAAACACTTGTGAATAAGAACAATGTAAACACTTATTCATCGGCTGAAATTATGAAACTGATCAACCACCGCAGATCAAACGGAGAGTTGCAACGCAAAGCACTGCAGCATAAATTCAAAAATTCGGTGCAGCAACACAAAAAATCACGGACAAATTAGGAGGCATATGAGTTTTGACTCACTGCAATTTCCAATCTAATTAATAAACCCGGTAATTCCGGGTTTATTATTGTTAAAAAAATAAACAATGTTAATATAGTGTAATTATGTTTACTATATTTGCATCTTCAAATCAAAGCACATGGTAAGCAATAAAGAACTTCAGGAAAAAAGAATGCGTGGCTATTTTATTGAAGCCGCCAAAGAAATTCTCAAAGGAGAAGGTGTCAAAGCATTGAATGTCAGGGCTGTTTCGGAACGAGCAGGATATTCATTTGCAACCTTGTATAATTATTTTAAAGATCTGAATGAATTGACTTTTATCTGTGTTCAGGATTTTCTCGATGAATGCGATGCATTTGCAGATGCGCAGTCGCTGGGAAGAATTATAGGTGTTGAACGCTTGAAAATCAGGATGAAAGCTGTTATTAACTACTTCACACAATATCCCGGAATCTTTGAATTGTGCTTTGTTGAAAAGATGAATGACCTTGGTTCGCGACAATCCACAGGCCGCATGATTTTTGATTTAACCGATAAAATTGCTTCTGATGATTTAGGTGCAATGATTGCGGATGGCCTGATCTCTGATTCACAAGCCAAGATCATAGGAATGAGCCTGCGCAATTCAATTGCAGGGATGTTGATTTTCTACCTGAACAGGTTGCAACCTGCAGATTATAAGGAATTTATGAAAATTGTTGAAAATCAGCTTGATTCAGCCATTGGTTTGAATGAAATTTCTCCTGATCAGATTTAAAGAATCAAAAATATACAGGATGAAATTTCATTCCTTTTTTATTGATCTCAATGGTTGGCAGCGGGAATTTTAAAAATCCGAAGGTTTTCAGCACGTAATTCAAAGTATGATTTCTGGTTTTGATGCGGGTCAGATCAATATCGGGTGCAATATAAAATTGCCGGTAACGATTGAAACAGGGGATGGGTTGATCATTCAGGAATTGCGGATTATTTGCGGCTCCGGTCATCCCTTCTGCACCATAACCTATTGAAAAATTTAACCACTTCGGAAAACGGCTCTCTTCAGGAAGGAATGAACTTATGTTTACCGAAAGCCAAACGGTTTGCCCGTTATAGTCTTTAATTATTCTCGATGCAGGCTTTTTCCCAAGAAGTTCAGGGTTGTATTGTGCATAATCAGTAAGGTGAAACGAATATTTCAGCAAAATACGCTGTTCTTTCCATAACACTTGCTGGCCGATAAAAAGTGCGGTGCCCGTTCCATTGGCAATCAAATCGCCGCCTGAAGCGCCCCAATCTTTTGAGAATCCATCTAATATTTCAATTACAGTCAGATAGGCAAATCCAAAACTTCCGCCATACCAGGTCGATTTTTTTTCGCTCAAACCAGCCCAGCGCAACGACTCATATCCAAGAAGTCCCAGGTAATACGAAGTTGTAGTATGCCCGGCTTTATCCATAAAAAGCCACTCATTGTTGTCGTTGATGAAGTGAAAATTGCTTTGCGGGTAGTTTTTATACCAAAGGTGATAAAGACCGGTCATGCTGCCGGCATAAATTACAGATCCACCTATTATAATGCCATTAAGCCTGGCTTTGTTTACTTCAGGCAACTGAAGGTCCGCAGTGTCTGACTGTGCAATCGAAAAAGAATGAAAGAAAGCAATCTGAATCACGAATATGAGACAGAAAATCTTTTGTTTAATGCCCATGATCACCTTCGGTAATATATGGATGCAGGATTTCAAGAGCCTTATTCTTTTTTGCAAGAAGTAATTCAGGTGAGCGTGCTTCAGCCAGAAACCTGAGGTATGGCTCTGTATTGGATGGTCTTACATTGTACCACCAGTCCTTAAATTCAATTCTGTAGCCATCAAAATCAAAATATGCAACAGGCTTCTCTTCTTCCATAAAAGCTGAGTTTATCGCTTCCATTGCTTCGACCTTTTTGTCGATATGGAAATTTATTTCACCGGTACCATAATATTGGCTGATGCTTTTTATTATTTCTGAAAGGCTGATCCCCTTATCTTTAAACTTTTTAAGTTCTGCAAGAACAATGAGGGCAGCAACATAGGCAGAATCAGAGAAATAGAAGTCGCGGAAATAATAGTGTCCGGCAAGTTCACCTCCAAAGAGCCCGTCAATTTCGCGAAGTTTAAGCGCGGCGTATGCCCTGCCAACCCTCCACATGTGCATTTCAAAGCCTTTTGACTCAATATATTCTGTGACAGATTTGGAGGTTCTGATATCCTGAATTGCTTTTCCTGTCATTCCTTTATCGGCAAAATATCCTGCAATTACTGCTATCATCATATCGGGTTGAATAAAGCGCCCGTTTTCATCCACAAACATTACCCTGTCGGCATCTCCATCGAAGATCAGACCTATGTCGCAGGCTTTTTCAATGACCAGTTTTTTAAGATCAGCTACATTTTCTTCTTCAAGCGGATTTGGCTGATGGTTCGGAAAGCTACCATCACGTTCCTCAAAAATATAATGAGGCGAATTTCCCAGCAGATCTCTGATGAGCAGCGAACCCATTCCATTCGAACAATCTACTGCAATTTTTAATCCGCTGAAGTCCTTATTGTAATGATTCAAAAACTCCAGATATTCCTTTCTGAATTCAAAAGTGCTGTATATCCCTGGAATTGTTGCAGGGATAATTTCAGCGTTTTCAGCCAGTTCGAGCAGTTCTGATAATCCCGAATCAAATCCTACCGGCAGCGCATCCCCGCGCGAAATCTTAAGTCCGTTGTAGTTTGCCGGATTGTGCGAAGCGGTGATCATCACCGAAGCCTGATAATCGAATTTGGCGGTTGCCCAATATATCATTGGTGTTGTGCATTCTCCGGCAACATTCACATCGGCCCCTGAGTCAGTAATGCCTTTGCACAGATATTCAAGTATTTCAGGTGACGATTCCCGCACATCATATCCAATAAGCACGGTTTCTGCATTGAGCAGGGCAGGCAGGAAAAATCCGATTTTGTAAACATCATTCCCATTGAAATCCTTGTTATAGATTCCCCTGATATCGTAAGCCTTAAATGCTTTTCTCATTTGATTCGGAATATTGGTTTTGAATACTTAACCCTGATAAATCTATGGCAAAGATAATGCGAACCTCTTAAACAGCGATTTAAAGTCTCAGGTTTATTTGTTTTGGGAATTGACCTGATTTTATCAGGCATCCGCTTCAGGGTGTCACTTCAGACAATGAGTTGCTTACTTGTAGATTTTTCTTCTGTTAAGCGCGGCTCTGTATCTCTGCGCATTTACACCGTGTTGCTCCAGAGTTCTGGCAAAGCTATGATACCCCGAGAAATCATCGCTGGCACAAAAAAACATGTATTCATGTTCTTCATAGTTTAGAACGGCATCAATTGATGAGATAGAAGGAAGGCAGATTGGTCCCGGAGGAAGGCCCTGCCTGCGGTAAGTGTTGTATGGCGAGTCAATTTCTTTATGAATGTTCAGAACACGCTTTATTTCAAAATCTCCATGCGCAAATACAAGGGTTGGATCGGCTTCAAGCAACCAGCCCCGTTTTAACCTATTCATATAAACGCCGGCCACTCTTGCTTTTTCGTCGTTCATATTGGTCTCTTTTTCAACAATAGATGCCAGGGTAATGACTTCATGGCGGTTCATTTTTATCAGATCCAGTTTTTTATTCCTCTCCGCTGACCAGAATTTCTCTGATTCCCTTTTCATCCGTTCCATAAATACCCTTGCCGTTGTATTCCAATAAAACTCATAAGTATTTGGAATGAGAATGGTGAAGACACTGTTTCGTTTTACTCCGAGAGAATCAAGAAATGAAGTGTCATTGATCAGATTTATGATAGAAACGGAGTCTGTTTCAATTTGAGTTGCGATACGTCCGGCGAGTTGCTCAGGAGTGCGAATGTTGTTGAAAATCACATTCACCGGTGCCTGATTGCCGGATCGTAGCAATCGGACCAGTTTCAGGTTGCCCATGTCATCGGTAAGACGATAACGCCCTGGTTTTACAGCATTTATATACTTATTAAGTTTACTTACAAGCTCAAAGTTACTTTTATTGATTATCAGTTCTTTGCTGTAGAGCTCATTTTTAACGTCCTCAAAAGTGCTGCCGGTGGGAATATGAACAAAGGCTGCATTATCTGAACCTGTATAAACATTTGGGTCAAAAAGCATATTATATACTTTCCATCCTCCAAAGCCTCCAATTATAATCAACAATAACAGGGCTATGAGAAAAACCTTCAAAAAATTGAATCTGCGGGGCCTGGAGGAGCTGTTGCTGTATCGTGGATGGTAATACTCACTCATTGCTTTTGAAGTCTTTGTTTATATTCTGGAAAATCAATTCGTCAATCCATTTTGAGCCTGCCTTTATCCACTGTTTTTTAATTCCAGTGTTGACAAACCCTGCTTCTTTAAACAATTTTATGCTGGCAGAATTGTCCTCAGAAATATTACAATAAAGCTGATGAACACAAAGGGTATTAAAACAATACGCAACAAGAACTTTGAGTGCTTCACCGGCATACCCCTGATTCCTGTATTCTTCAGCAATTAAAATGCCTATGCCTGCTCTGCTGTGAAATGGGTCGAAATCAAACAGATCGATGGCGCCGATTGGTGCTGAACTTTCTCCGTTCAGGCATATCATCAAGCGAAGCTGTTTCGCTGAAAAAATGTCAGTGCCTGAATTGAGCACATACTGTTCAATAGCAAACCGTGAAAAAGGCACCAAAGTATTGCTCACTTTCCACAATGAAGTATTGTTCTCCCATTGAAACAATATGTCAATATCGGTCGGTTCAAGTGCCCTGAGGAAAAGTCGTTCGCCTTTTATCATTCTCTGCTGTTTGCTTTTTAGTTTTATCTGAATAATCGAAAAAGGTAATAGTTTTTTTAAGGAATGAAAACCTCTCCCTTAAATGCTATTTTGGCCGGACCTTTAAGCCTGATGTTGGTTGCAATATTATTTGCGATGTTCATACTGACCCAAAGCAGTCCTCCTTTTGTAAGCACTTCCCAGCTTAATTTGCCTGTATGTATTGCAGCAAATATGGCGGAAGCGGTCACTCCTGTGCCACAGGAAAGTGTTTCAGCTTCAACCCCTCTTTCGTAAGTTCTTACTCTGAGCTGATTTTCGCTGATGCTGAGCCAGTTGATGTTGATACCTTCTTTTGCGTATTTTTCAGAAAATCTGATCTTCCGGCCTTCTGCCATCACATCAGTTTTGCTGGGATCAGAAGTTAGTATCACAAGGTGTGAAGTGCCGGTGTTTATTTCAGCCGTTGATCCTGCAAGTTCAGGGATTTCAGCATCGTTGATGCTCACATCAACCATCCATTCTGATTGCGATATCTCTGAAATGTGTGCATTATGAGAACCGTCGCCTGCCAGAAAAGTGGTGGTTGTTCCGCAAATTCCTGATAAGTATGCAAAAGCTGCTGAACATCTTGCCCCATTACCACACATTTTGGCCAGACTTCCGTCAGAATTGAAGTAAATCATTTCAAAATCAAATCCTTCAATCTCGTTGATGATAATAAGTCCATCTGCTCCAATACCGGTATGTCGGTCACAAAGCTGTGTCACAAAATCAGGGGATAATGATTTCTTCCATTGCCTGCCGTCAATCATTATAAAATCGTTTCCGGTGCCGTGGAATTTGCAGAAAGTTTTCATTAATTTCTTTTTGACAAATTGTCAGTTGATGAATAGTGTCAAAGATAGCCATATCCGGAATAAAGTCAATACCCGGAAGCTAATTTTTAACTTTTTGACTGGTTTTGTGGTTTATTAGTTGTGGATCAGATGCTTCACAACTAATCAAAACCTCTGTATATATGATGGCTGACCCTTAGTCGGTAACCATAACATGGATTCTGTAAATCACTAAAATAATATAAAACTCTGGTATTGATGGATATTTGGCTCAGGCATGGATTTACAAACAGGTGTTTTGAGTTGTATATTTAAAACAACAGGATACTTAACATTTTTTAACAGCACTTTTTGTAACAATGGTATCCTAATTGCGTTAAAACAAGCAATTGAGCCCGCTATACCGGTTGGTGATCAGGCTCAATCTTGCAAAAAAAGTAAAGTTAAACCAATAATATTTTTTACAATGAAAAAGTTTATCGGAAGTTTGCTGATCGCATTCGCAGGTGGGGTAGTGGCGCTTGGAGCATATTCACTGATTGAAAAAAAGAATTCACCAGCGCCGGTTCAGATTCAGACTGACAGGACTCCTGCATATATGGCATCTATGCCCGGGACTGTATCTACCATGGTGTTGCCCGATTTTACTCAGGCAGCTGCCAATACAGTTCATTCAGTAGTTCACATAAAAACCGAATACCAGCGCAAAAGCAGTGTTTATGATAATTTTTTTGATCTTCGTGAATTCTTTGGTGAAAGACGGCCTCAGGGAAGTGCCCCCATCGTTGCAACGGGTTCAGGAGTTATAATCTCGTCGGACGGGTATATTGTTACCAATAACCACGTGGTAACCGAATCAAATAAAGTTGAGGTTACTCTCAATGATAAACGCACTTATACTGCAAGCGTAGTTGGTTTGGATCCATCTACAGATTTGGCTTTGCTGAAAATTGATGCCACAGACCTTCCCTTTGTCGTTTATGGAAATTCAGAACATTTGCAGGTAGGGGAGTGGGTTCTTGCAGTTGGCAATCCGTTTAATCTTACCTCAACAGTAACGGCAGGAATCGTAAGTGCCAAAGCAAGAAACATCAATATTTTGGGATCACCGGACGGATCAGCCATTGAATCATTTATTCAGACCGATGCTGCTGTTAATCGTGGCAATAGTGGCGGTGCTCTTGTAAACACCCGGGGTGAACTTGTTGGAATAAACGCAGCAATTGCATCCGGGAATGGTTTTTATGCAGGATATTCATTTGCAATTCCGGTAAATATTGTTCGCAAGGTCGTACAGGATTTGCGCGAGTTCGGGGCTATTCAGCGTGGTTTTATTGGAGTCAGCATACGCGAACTTGACAGCAAACTAGCACAGGAACAAGGTATTAGCAATATCAAGGGCGTTTTTGTTGCAGAAGTAACCGAGAACGGATCAGCCAGAGCTGCTGGAATTCGTTCAGGAGATATTATTATGAGTATTGAAGGAGTTGGGGTAAATTCCACTTCTGAACTACTCGAAATTGTTGGCCAACACAGACCTGGGGATAAAATTGGTGTAGCAGTTAAGCGCAACAATAAAGATTTGAATTTTGACGTTACTTTAAAAAACCGTGATGGAGATACAAACGTTGTTAAGCCTGAGGAAGTTAATATTGAGTCATTGTTGGGTGCATCTTTCGAACCTGTGAGTGATGATTTAAAATCAAATCTTGGCATTGCTTCCGGACTTCAGGTTACTGCTTTACGTGATGGAAAACTAAGAAATGCCGGTGTACGTCAGGGATTTATTCTGACTCAGATTGACGGCAAACCCATCACAACCCGTCAGGATCTCATGAATTTGCTCAGAAATAAAAAAGGAGGAGTGCTGGTGGAAGGTATCTATCCAAACAAAACCAGGGCTTACTACGGATTTGGAATGTAAATATTTTATCAACCTTTGATGGTTAATCTGGTTTGAAATGCATCCGGGCTGCTGCATCACAAAAACTGCAAAATCAACAATCTGTTGTATTGCAGTTTAAACATTTAAGCCTTACGATTGTTAAAATAAAGATTAGGCTTTCTTTTACGAAAGCTATAAAAACTACGCTGCTATGAGACAACTCAAAATAACGAAATCGATTACCAACCGCGAAACTGCTTCGCTTGACAAATATTTGCAGGATATTGGCAAAGAAGGCCTTATTACTGCAGATGAAGAGGTGGCTCTTGCACAAAAAATCAGGCAGGGAGACCAGCAGGCTTTGGAAAAACTCTGTAAAGCCAATCTCAGGTTTGTAGTTTCTGTTGCCAAGCAATATCAAAATCAAGGGCTCAGTCTTCCTGACCTTATCAATGAAGGTAATCTCGGATTGATAAAAGCTGCTCAACGGTTTGATGAAACCCGTGGTTTTAAGTTCATATCATATGCCGTTTGGTGGATTCGTCAAAGTATCCTTCAGTCTCTTGCCGAGCAATCCCGTATAGTTCGTCTGCCTCTGAATCAGGTAGGATCACTCAATAAAATAAAAAAGGAATCATCACGTTTGGAGCAAAAGTTTGAGCGCCCTCCTTCATCCGATGAAATTGCTGAAGCGCTTGAAATTCCGGAGTATAAGATTGATGCCGCACTTAAGATTTCCACCCGATACGTTTCAATGGATGCACCTCTTACCGAGGATGAAGACATGAAACTGATTGATATATTTGTTGATGCTGATGCTCCGGTTACCGATGCCGGACTTATGCGTGAATCACTCGCCCGTGAAATTCAAAGATCTTTGTCAACCCTAACTGAAAAAGAAAGAGATGTAGTAAACCTGTATTATGGTATTGGTATGAACCATGGACTTACACTTGAGGAAATTGGGGCAAAGTTCGACCTCACCAGGGAGCGGGTTCGCCAGATCAAAGAAAAAGCAATCAGAAGACTCAAACATACTTCGCGCAGTAAATTGCTGAAGTCTTATTTGGGTCAGTAGTAACTAATGTTCTGGAAACTAATATCCTGTGTATTTTATGCACAGGATTCTTTTTTTTTACGATTTTATTGATGTTTCCGGTATTACCTTTTGCATTTATTATGATTAACTGAATAGAAGTATTGTTTCAATTGTTCCCTGATTTTTATGAATTTACAGCGGGAAGTAGAAGTAGGAGTGGACGTCAAACATATTAATGTTCTGATAGCTGAAGATAATGTTCTGAATCAGAGGATTATTGAGATTCTTATTAAGAAAATGGGATGGAGTTATAAATTGGTTGGTGATGGCGTTGAAGCAGTAAATGAATGCCTGACCGGATTTTATAATGTCATTCTTATGGATATTGATATGCCCAACATGAACGGCTGGGAAGCAACTATTGAATTACGCAAACAGAATATTCAGATTCCTATCATTGCTCTGACCGCTTATTCTGAAGAATCATTCCGTAAAAAAAGCTTTGAAGTGGGAATGGATATGTTTCTTTCAAAGCCTTATAACAAAGAGGAAATTTATAGTGCAATAATTAATTCTGTTAAGCCTTGATATTTATATAGTTATAAATTATTCTGCATATTTTGCAAAACTTTTCATTTTTTCTTAACAACAATACATAGTTTTGTAAATGGCTTTGTATTTTTGCGGGCAGTTCGGTGTCGTTTTATTATTTCACCCTGTTGATTTTTGAATACCACTTCTCCAATCATGTAAGTGTTTCTCACCTGATCATTAGTCAGGTTTGTTTTTTTTAGCAAAATTTGAACTTTTAATTCCTTTGCCGAAATTATTTTCGGATTTTAAGGATTTGATAATAAAAGATAAAAAGATGGCTTCAACCAAATATGTTTTTGTAACCGGAGGCGTTGCCTCCTCGCTGGGAAAAGGGATAATCTCAGCTTCTCTGGCAAAACTTCTGCAGGCCAGAGGTTTCTCGGTCACCATTCAAAAACTGGATCCCTACATCAATATTGATCCCGGAACCCTGAATCCTTATGAACATGGCGAATGTTTTGTTACTGATGACGGTGCAGAAACCGATCTCGATCTGGGCCATTACGAGCGTTATCTCAATGTACCCACCTCTCAGGCAAATAATGTTACAACCGGCAGAATTTATCAGGAAGTAATCAACAAGGAAAGACGCGGAGTCTATTTGGGTCAGACCGTTCAGGTAATCCCTCATATTACCGATGAAATCAAGCGAAGGATTAAATTGCTGGGCAATGAAGGGAAGTACGACTTTGTACTGACTGAGATAGGCGGAACAGTTGGTGATATCGAGTCATTGCCTTACATTGAGGCAGTCAGGCAGATGAGATGGGAAATAGGTTCCGACTGCCTTGTGATTCATCTTACCTTGGTCCCTTATCTGGCAGCAGCCGGTGAACTCAAAACAAAACCTACCCAACATTCCGTTAAAGCCCTTCTGGAACAAGGAGTACAGCCTGATATTCTGGTGTGTAGAACAGAAAAACACCTGAGTGAAGGAATGCGCAATAAAATCGCTCTTTTCTGTAATGTTGACCCCACAGCTGTTATTGAATCAATTGATGCTGAATCTATTTACGACGTGCCCTTATTAATGCATGAAGAAAAACTTGATCTTGAAGTGCTCGAAAAAATGAGAATGCCGGTTTTGCCTGAGCCGGATCTCGCTACATGGAAGGAGTTTCTGAAAAGATTAAAAAATCCGGAAGGAGAAATTACAATAGGTCTGATTGGCAAGTATGTTGAACTCAAAGATGCATATAAATCCATCAATGAATCATTTGTTCATGCCGGTGCCGCCAATAAATATAAAGTCATAGTTAAAGCAATTCACTCTGAATTAATTACACCTGATTCAGTTGCTGCAGTGCTGAAAGGACTCGATGGAATTCTTGTTGCACCGGGATTCGGAAGCCGGGGCATTGAAGGAAAAATTGAAGCCATAAGGTATGTAAGGGAAAATAAAATTCCATTTCTCGGCATTTGCCTGGGAATGCAATGCGCTGTTATTGAATTTGGACGAAACGTACTTGGCTTAAAAGATGCCCATTCCACCGAAATGGATAGTGAAACCCCATTTCCGGTGATCGACATAATGGAAGAGCAAAAGAGTATTGAAGATATGGGAGGTACAATGCGTCTTGGATCATACCCCTGTACCATTGAAAAAGGAACCAAAACTTTTGATGTTTATGGTAGTGTTGATATTGCTGAAAGACACAGACACAGGTATGAGTTTAACAATCATTTCATTGAACAATATCAGAACTCAGGAATGATAACGCCTGGCATAAACACACGGAATAATCTGGTTGAAATCATCGAATTGATTGATCACCCATGGTTTATCGGTGTTCAATTCCATCCTGAATACAGAAGTACTGTTGCCACCCCGCATCCCCTCTTTGTCAGTTTTGTAAAGGCTGCAATAAAGTATCATTCCAGTCAAAATAAATAGCAAAAAAATCATGTTTCTGATCTATTGTTGATTTATCCGATGGCAGATTGACTGCTTTTGATTACTTTTGTCAACTTCTTGAAATCATTTTATCTATTAGTTCATGAATAAGAATACAATCATTGGTCTGGTTCTGATTTTTGCAATTATGGTGGGTTACACCATATTGATGTCCCCTTCAAAAGAAGAACTGGAAAGTAAAAAGCGGGCACAGGATTCAATTGAAATAGTTCAGCGGAGTCTGAACGACTCAGCAAAGGCATTGCAATTAAGGCAGGAACAGTTGAAAGCGGGTACTGAAAGCCTGACTGTTGTTCCTGAAACTACACCCGATGTTATACCAGCAGAAGTTTATCGCTCGGTTTACGGACCTTTCGCCCCTTCCGCACAGGGAATTGATCAGGATTATGTAATCGAAACCGATCTCCTGAAAATAACCATCAGCAGCCTTGGTGGACGAATAAGCCAGGTTGAGTTGAAGGAATATAAAACTTTCGATGGTAAACCAACCACCCTTTTTATTCCTGATTCTTCTGCATTCGGAATTGCTTTCTTTACAGATGTTCGTCCGGTTTCTACCGAGAAACTTTATTTTGCACCACATTGGATTGATAGCCGGTTTGAAGGCAGTGATAATCTGGTTATAACAGGCGAAGATTCGCTTAGGTTCAGCATGCGGCTTTATGCCGGTGTTTCTGATTCAGTTATATCTCCTGATAAATACATTGAGTTTGCTTACACTGTCAGAGCCGACAATTACATGATTGATTTTGATGTTAATTTTTCCAATATGGAGGGCATTATTGCTCCAAATACCAAGGAAATGAACATCAACTGGGCTGCCCGATTAATCAGGCAGGAGAAGAGCCTGGAGAATGAAAAACTGAATACCACTGTGCACTTCAGACACTCTGACGGCGAAGTTGACTACCTGAGTGAGCGTAAAGACGACAGCAAAAATATCAACACTCGTGTAAAATGGGTATCTTTCAAACAACAGTTTTTTTCAGGAACACTGATTGCTGATGAATTATTCCAGAATGCAGAAATAGCGAAAGTTGGTGAGCCGGAAAAAGAAACCAAATATCTGGAGCAGATGACTGCTACTCTTTCACTGCCTTTCAATCCTATGGTAGATAAGAGTCTGGGCATGCAATTTTATTATGGCCCGAATAAGTACAATCTTATGCGCAAGTATAAGCTTGATCTTGAACGACAGATTCCGCTTGGATGGAGTTTCTTTCTGATGCAATGGATAAACCGTTTTGCTGTTATTCCGGTCTTTAATTTCCTTGAAGGATTTGATATCAATTATGGAATTATCATATTGATTCTTACCATTCTGCTGAAAATTGTACTCTTCCCGATTGCTTATAAAACCTATATGTCATCTGCAAAGATGAAATTATTGAAGCCTGAAATTGACGAAATCGGAAGCAAGTTCCCCAAAAAGGAAGATGCCATGAAGAAGCAGCAGGCAGTAATGTCACTTTACAAGAAGGCCGGGGTAAATCCTATGGCCGGTTGTGTGCCAATGCTTTTACAGTTCCCGATTTTGCTGGCAATGTTCCGCTTTTTCCCGGCTTCAATTGAACTCAGACAGCAAGCATTTCTTTGGGCGGACGACCTTTCCAGTTATGATTCGGTACTCGATCTTCCTTTTACTATTCCCTTTTATGGCGACCACGTAAGTCTTTTTACCCTTTTGATGACCATATCTACAATCATTTATACCAAGATGAACAACGATATGATGTCAACAGGAAATCAGATGCCGGGTATGAAAACCATGATGTACATGATGCCGATTATGTTCCTTGGTTTCTTCAACAGTTTTGCATCGGGTTTAAGTTATTATTACCTGCTGGCCAATCTTCTTACATTTGCTCAGATGTTCTTTATCCGCAGGTTTGTTGACGAAGATAAACTTCATGCAAGAATCCAGGAAAACAAGAAAAAGCCTGTCAAGAAATCGAATTTCCAAAAACGATTGGAAGAACTTTCGAAAAATCAGGGAAAGAAATAAATCTCATTAAATCTAAATGCCGGCCTGTCAGATTTTATTGATCTGTCAGGCCTTTTTTTTCGACTTTTCGCAACATAGTTATATATTACAATGCTTGTCACTAAACGAAGTAAATGTTTCTATCATAACCAATAGCCTTCAAAGTGTATGTTCATATTTCAACGCCATACCTTGAATAATTGACATTCACAAAACAAAATGTTTTTTCTCTTTGAAAATTAACTTCTTACCAGTTTTGTAATTACAAAAAATTCTTACCTTTGCACCCCGGTTTGCCCGGCGCCTTTTATATTGATAATCAAAGGTGATCCTGTCCGGCTAAACCACACAATTCACATATTTATTAACCTGGTATCTCAGGATACCGCAAAGAAGAATTAAATGACAAACGACGAATTAAACGTCAACGAAGAGTTACCCAAAGCTGAAAACACTCCTGAAGAGGTAGCAGCAGAGGTTAACGAAACCCCGGTTGCAGATGAATCAGTTGCTGAAGTAGAAGCAGAAAAAAAAGAAGTAATTTCAGAAGAAACTGCAGAAACTCCTGTTGCTGAAGTTGAAGTTGTTGCTGAACTAGAAGCAGAAAAAGAAGTAATTTCAGAAGAAGCTGCAGAAACTCCCGTTGCTGAAGTTGAGGTTGTTGCTGAAGTTCCTGTTGTTGCAGAAGTTGAGGCTGATGATGACGACGACGAACCAACCGTTGAAAAACTTAAAGCCAAACTTGTTCCCCAGATTTCTTTAGAGAATTTTGATTGGGATGCAATTGGTAAAAAACACGAGAATTATTCATCAGACGAGCGTGCAAAACTGGAATTAGTTTACGATAAAACCCTCAGTTCAATTGTTGAGCACGAAGTAATTGACGGAACAGTTGTTGCCATCAGCAGCCGCGAGGTTGTGGTAAATATTGGTTTCAAATCTGATGGTGTTATCCCTCAGTCAGAGCTTCGCTACAATCCTAACCTTAAGATTGGCGATCAGATTGAAGTATATGTTGAAAGTCAGGAAGATATGGGTGGACAGCTCATTCTTTCACATAAAAAAGCCCGTATCCTTCGTTCATGGGAGCGCGTTAATCAGGCTTTCGAAAAAGAAGAAATTATCAATGGTTACGTAAAATGCCGTACCAAAGGTGGTCTTATTGTTGATGTATTCGGCATTGAGGCTTTCCTCCCCGGATCACAAATCGACGTTAAACCCATACGCGATTACGATATCTACGTTGATAAAGTTATGGAATTCAAGGTTGTTAAAATCAACCAGGAATATAAAAACGTTGTTGTTTCGCACAAAGCGCTTATCGAAGACGAACTTGAGCAGCAAAAAGCCGATATCATCAGCAAGCTTGAAAAAGGTCAGATTCTTGAAGGTACCGTTAAAAACATTACTTCATACGGAGTATTTGTTGACCTTGGCGGTGTTGACGGACTTGTTCACATTACCGATCTTTCATGGGGCCGTATCAATCATCCTGAAGAAATCGTTCAGCTTGACGCCAAAATCAAGGTGGTTATTCTCGATTTTGATGAAAACAAAAAACGTATCGCCCTCGGTCTCAAACAACTTACTTCTCATCCATGGGATTCACTTGATGAAAACATCAAAGTTGGAGACAAAGTTGGTGGCCGCGTAGTAGTGATTGCCGATTATGGTGCATTTATCGAAATTGCTCCTGGTGTTGAAGGACTTATCCACGTTTCCGAAATGTCATGGTCGCAACATCTGCGCACTGCTCAGGACTTCCTTAAGGTAAACGATGAGGTAGAAGCAGTTATTCTTACCCTCGATCGTGAAGAGCGCAAAATGTCACTTGGCATTAAGCAACTTATTCCTGATCCATGGACAAACATCAAGGAAAAATATCCACTCCAATCCAAGCATGAAGCTACTGTAAGGAACTTCACAAACTTCGGAATTTTTGTTGAACTTGAAGAGGGTGTTGATGGTTTGATCCACATTTCTGACCTTTCATGGTCGAAGAAGATCAAGCATCCTGCCGAATTTACAAAGATTGGCGAAAAGATTGAAGTAATGGTACTTGATGTGGATGTTGAAAACCGCAGGTTGAGCCTAGGCCACAAACAGCTTGAGGAAAATCCATGGGATGTATTCGAATCAGTATTCGCAGTAGGTTCAGTTCATAAAGGAACTGTAACCAGCGCCAGCGATAAGGGTATGGTAGTTGCACTGCCTTACGGTGTTGAAGGATTTGCTCCGCTTCGCCATGTTGTTAAAGAAGACAATACCCAGATGAAGGTGGAAGAATCACTTGATTTCAAAGTTATCGAGTTTTCAAAAGATAACAAGAAAATAATCCTTTCTCATACCCGTATTTTCCAGGATGCAACTTCTGCCGATCGCGTAAAAGAATCTGCAGCAAAGGAAACAGCTGAAAATTCAACCAAACGTGCAGTGAAAAAACTCAAGGACAACCTTGAAAAAACCACGCTTGGTGATCTTGAAGCTCTTGCTAACCTGAAATCGGATATGGAAGCTTCTGAAAAGAAAGCCAGAGACGAAAAAGCAGAGTAATCTTCTGACTTAATATTAAAAAATCCCCGAAAGGGGATTTTTTTTTGAAATATATTTCGTTTGAATCGTTGTTTTTTATCATATTTGTGAAGGATGCTGTATTCTGTTAATCAGGTCTTGCGAAAATAAAATCAGATTGAAGCTTATGAAGAAGTTCACAATCACAATATTGGGTAGCAGTGCTGCCATTCCAACGGCTACCCGTAACCTCAGCGCACAGCTTGTGGCTTATGGCGAACAATATTTTCTTTTTGATTGTGGCGAAGGCACCCAGATGATTCTTAAGCAACTCAGAATCAAGATTAATAAAATCGGGCATGTCTTTATCAGCCATCTTCATGGTGATCACTATTACGGACTGATCGGACTGATTTCTACCTGGCATCTGTTGGGAAGGAAAACAGCAATTGATGTTTATGGTCCTCCTGAATTACAAAACATCATTGAAATTCAGTTGAATGCTTCAATGACCACGTTGTCATATCCTTTAATTTTTCATAGCACACAAAGTGAAACGCCCCGGTTGATTGCAGATAACGGACGGTTAACAGTAACTTCTCTGCCCCTGAAACACAGGATACCTACAACAGGGTTTCTGATTAATGAAAAGCCATTACCCAGAAGTATCAGACGAGCCGAGACCGATCGTTATGGAGTGCCCTTTATTTTTATGGAAAAGTTGCGTGCCGGTGAAGATTTTGTTGATGAAGATGGTAATACGATTCCAAATCATTTGCTTACAATCGAACCTGCACCTCCTCGTTCGTATGCATATTGCTCTGATACAGCCTGGTATGAACCGCTTGCAAAATGGATTCAAGGGTGTTCTATGCTTTATCATGAAGCTACTTTTATGAACGACAAGGCCAAATCAGCAGAAGAGAAAATGCATTCAACTGCTGCACAGGCAGCGCAGATTGCATCTTTGGCCGGTGTCAGGAAACTCTTATTGGGCCATTTTTCAGCACGATATGATGACCTCTCATTGCTTCAGGCTGAAGCAGAGGAGTTCTTTAATCCTGTTGTTATTGTTGAGGATGGGGAAACGTATGAAATTGTGAATTAAAAATCAGGTTGCTTATTTCTGACCGTAGAGAATGCCGGAGAATAGTTTAAGCAGCGTTTGTTTGTCGTAGGGCTTGGGCAGGTAATGCGAACATCCGTTCGAAAGAAGTTTTTCCCTGTCGCCATGCATGGTGTAGCCGGTTACGGCAATTATCGGGGTATTTTTATTAATTTCATAACTTCTTACCTGCTGTGCGATTGAAAGTCCATCAGGCCCGGCACCGAGATTTATGTCCATCAGAATTGCGTCATATTTCCGGCGTTTAATTTTTTCGATAGCTACATAACCATTCTCAGCCATTTCGGTATTGCATATTTCGCGGAGGTAGAGTGCCGCAAGTCGTCGGTTTATTTCGTTGTCTTCAACTATAAGAACTTCAGGTACTGAGCCTCTGCTTAGTCTGTGCGTTCTAATTGCGGGGCTATCCTCAGGGAAAATTGAAGACTCGGTAATGTCTTCCATTGTTAAAGGCAGTTCTACATAGAAATCTGAACCTTTGCTTTCTACACTGTCAACCCAAACGCGTGCATTCAGCAATCGGGCAATCTTTGAGCACAGTGACAAACCAAGTCCGCTACCTTCAAAAGTTCTTGAGAATCCTTCGCTCACCTGGCGGAATTCCTCAAATATCATCCTGTGATGCTCAGGAGCTATGCCAATACCAGTATCGCTGATTCTGATAACTGCTTCGGTACTTTTTTTATTTACTTTATACACACTGATTGAAATGCCACCGTCAACAGTAAATTTCAGAGCATTGTCAATCAAATGATGTATCAACTGGCTGAGAAGCTTTTCATCGGCTCTTACAAAGATATCAGGAGGGATGGAAGTTCTCAGATACAAACCTTTGTCGCTGGCAATAGAATATGCCACCTTTAGCAGTGGCTGCATCATTACCCTTGTGTTTACCGGCTTCAGTATGAGGGAATTTTTGTCAGCCTCCAATGCAGAAAGGTCAATAATGGAGTTGAGTGTTGACATTAACCGGCCTGCCGATTTAAAAATTGTCCCAGCCATTGATTTCAGCCGTGGGTCATCAAGTTCTTCATTTAATATCTCGGAAAAACCAAGGATTCCTGTCATTGGTGTTCTGAGTTCATGACTCATATTGGCCAAAAGGGAGGATTTTAACCGGCTTGAATTTTCTGCAGTATTTTTGGCTTTTATGAGAACTTCCTCACTTTTTATTTTTTGGGTGGCGAGTGCAATTTGCTCTGCAACAAACAATAAGATTGATTTTTCGTCTTCGCTAAAGGTTGTTTCACTGGTAAACGATTGCAGGCAAAGTATTCCGATTACGCTTTCACGGGTTTTTAATGGTATGCCAATCCATGATTGAGGAATTCTATCAATAGGAGTAATTATGCTTTCATCAATCATAAGTTCAATAACTGCAGAAGAAGCCAGTAAAGGCTCTCCGGAATTAAGAACATATTCAACCAGGCCATTTACTGGTTTCGGCGTTTCAGATGTATTAACCTTATTGTCTTTTAATGAATAAGTCTGGTTTACATCATTCTCCCCTGCCAGCGAAATCAGCATTTCGGGAGCCGGAACCAGTTCTGAAATAATTTGATGAATTGCCTTTATTAAAAGCTCCAGACTGTGTTGAGAATGAATCAGCTGAGAAATTTGAAATGCTGATGTTTTTAATGACTCTGATTTTTTGAAAGAAGTAACATCATGAATAATGCCTGTCCAGTACTTAAGTTGTCCATCATCACCATACTCCAATCTGGCATTGTTTTGTATAAACCGAATCTGCCCGTTTTTGTCAGTTATTCTGTAATTGGTAGTGTATGAGGTGAGCTTATTTGAGAGAACATTATCCAGCAGTATGTTATAGTCGTCAATGTCATCCTGATGAATGACTGATTTGTGCATGATATCTTCTAATGTTGTTAACTCTCCGGGATTTTCTTTTTGAAGCAGCTCGAAAAAATTCCGTGTTTCAATTATGGGTTTGTTTTCTAACTGTATATCCCAGCTGCCGGCACCTGAATGTTTTTGAACTTCTGATAATCTCTGAGTGCTTTCAGAATGGGTATTTACTTGTGAATTATTATGCTTTTCATGCATTGAACGCTGAGAAAACTTATTAATCTCCTGCTCAATAAATGAATAAATCCGGAGTTTCATACCATCAGGAGTTTCAAATTCATTGAAAGCATAAAGGCATTCTTTCGAATTTGAAATCGGGTCAAAAGTGCACTTACACCATACACCTGATAAACAATCCTTTGGAGTATTTGCGTTAACTGACAGCAAATCAAGAAGATTGACAGGTTGGGAATGAAGATTCGGGTTCAGTGATGAAAACCCGGCGAAAGCATCATTGGTATCAATAATTTCACCTGAAATGGTTGTTATTGCCATAGGCAACGGGTTTAGCCTGAATTCAGGGAAATCGGATTTGTTCGGATGCAGTCGCTTTTCCGTATTACTTAGTCCATAATTTCTCATCAAAAATATGAGAGTAAATTAAACTTATCAATTGTCGTGGCCGTAAATGTAGTTTATTTTTAAATATAAATCCTTTATTTTATGAACATCTGAATTGTGAATAAAAATCAGGAGGGTCGTAAAAGTATGTAATTAATTCATAGTGAATATTATGCGTAATATTATTTGCAGGCTATTTCCGGCAATAATCCCCAAATTGACTTCAATTTATTATGCCGATGGAAGTGTAAACCAGAAAGTACTTCCTTTTCCTGATTCTGAAGTAACACCAATGGTGCCGCCCATTTTTTCAACCATTTCTTTGCAAAGTACCAGCCCAAGCCCGGAACCCATTTCATTTGCAGTTCCGGGTGTTGTTCTTGAAATTCCATTAACAAAAATTTCGCCAATTTTTTTGGCCGGAATTCCTACGCCATAATCTATGATTTTGGTGACGATGTGATTATCAGTTGATTCTGCACTTACATAAATACGACCACCCGAGTAACTGAACTTTATCGCATTGCCTATCAGATTATGAATAATGATTCGGATCAGGTCTGTATCTGCAATAACTTTTGTGTTGTGAGGGATATTCACAATTATATCAATTGATTTCTTGGAAGAATTAAGTTTCAGAACTTCTATTGTTTTGGTGATTTCATCCACCAGCGGCAGGCTGGCAGGATTGAAGGAGAGGGTTTGGTTTTGCAGCCGTGCCCAGTTGAGTAAATTCTGCATCAGTAAATGAACCTGATCGGCTGTGTCCCTTACCAAAACCAAAGATTCAAGCAATTCGGCTTTGCTGAATGTTTCATAGTTTTCAACCATGAGGTTTGACATAAGCAAAAGCCCCGAGAATGGGCTTTTCAAGTCGTGGGAAACGATCGAAAACAGTTTATCCTTGGTGGAAAGCGCCTGCGAAAGTTCGTTTTTTTGTTTGACAATCAGATCTCTGGCCTTTTTTAGTTCTATGTGTGTAGATACCCTGGCCAGCAGTTCTCCTGCTTTAAACGGTTTGGTTATATAGTCAACAGCTCCGACTTTGAAGCCATTTAAAATATCTTCGGGTTCAATTCTTGCAGTCAGGAAGATCACCGGAATTCCGGCAGTTATATTGTTATTCTTCAGCAAGCTGCATGCGGTAAGTCCATCCATTTCAGGCATTGCAATGTCAAGCAGTATAAGATCAGGGGTGCGGGATATTGCAATAGAAATTGCCTGTTTGCCGTTGTTTGCGATGGCAAGCTGATAACCTTCGTCGCGCAGAATATTGCCCAGAACTGCCAGATTCTGAGGCAAATCATCCACAATCAGTATAAGCGGTGGAGATTGGTTATGAAATCCTGTTTCAGTTGAAGTGTCTTCGTTCATGAATCGGAAATATTTGTCAGATAATCTGAAAGTAAATTAAAGCTAGCCATTAGTTCATCAATCCGAAAGGATTCAGCTTGCTGTTTAATTGTGTCGGCAAATGTTTTTAGTTTAAATGAATCCGAGGATTCCCCGGCTTTGCCAAGAACGATGGAGAAGGCTATTATTTCATCAATAATCATTCCCTCCCTGATTTTCTTCAGTTGGTTCAAGAGTAATAATGAAGTTTTATATTCTGGTTCTTTATCAACTTCAGATAATGAAATTTCATTTAAGCCTGTTTCCTCTTGTTCCCATTCAGTAATTTCGGAAGCTGCATCATAAGTCAGGAATTTTGCAATTTCCGACATCAGTGTGCCCGGGCTGACCGGTTTTTGCAAATAACCATCGCAAAGCTTTTTAATCAATTCTGCTTCCTCTTTCATAGCCGATGCTGTTAGTGCAACGATAGGAATATGACTGATTTCATTGTCATTTTTAATCAATCGTGTGGCAGTATAACCATCCATCACCGGCATTTGCATGTCCATGAGTATGAGATCAGGTTTAAATTTTATGGCTTTTTCAAGCCCTTCTTTTCCATCTACGGCTTCGATAAGTCTGAGGTTTTTGCCTTTCAGCATTTCTTTGATCACTGCCCGGTTCAGCGAAATATCCTCAACATTCAGAATAAGCTGGTCGTGAAAGATATAGCTTTTTGCTAACACCAAATCAGAACTTACGGAGATTGGCGTGTAGGTTTTTGCAATAGCAACCGCTTTCAATGTGACATGAAAAGTACTGCCATTTCCAGGGGAACTGGTGACGGTAATATCTCCATTCATCATTTCCAGCATCCGTTTGGTAATAGTTAATCCCAGGCCTGTTCCTCCGAATTTTCGTGTGCTTTGCCCTTCCTGTTGCATAAAAGCCTGAAAAATCAAATCCTGCTGATCAGGAGGAATGCCGATCCCTGTATCTTTCACTTCAAAAAGAATGTTGCAGGACAGATTATCATCGCTGAAATCTAAAACTTTAACCGAAAGTATGATTTCTCCATGATGCGTAAATTTTATGGCATTTCCAATCAGGTTGACAAGCACTTGCCTTATTCTGGTTTCATCCATAATCAGTGTTTCAGGCAGATTGCTGTCTTTAACCACAGAAAATTTCAGATTTTTTTCTTTTGCACTATGGGTGAAAATACGTTCCAGTTCAAATAGTATTTGTGATGGTTTTACCGGTTCAGGGTCAATTTTGAGTCTTCCTGCTTCAATTCTTGACAAGTCCAGAATATCATTTATTATCAATAATAGATTTTGACCGCTTTTTCCAATGATGTCAACGAATTCCTGATGTTTTGAGTTCTCAAGTTGTTCACTCAGTAATTCCGAGAATCCCATAATTGCATTCAGCGGCGTTCTGATTTCATGGCTCATATTTGCCAGAAATTCGCTTTTCGATCTGTTTGCTCTGGTGGCTTCATCCCGGGCTTTGATCAGGTCAGATTCGAATTTCTTGCGTTGTGAAATATCTTCAATAATAGCCCAGACTCTGGGTTTCTGATCAAGTTCTCTCACAAGCATAAGGCTCATCAAAACCGGGATTTCGGATCCTTTTAAGGAAATTAATCTGATTTCAATCGGGCCGGCAGCTCCTGTTCGTTTCAGCTGATTAACTGCTGATTCTATTATTGCTGAAAATTCTGGTGGAATCAGTTTGTGAAATGAGGTGTTGAATATATCAATACTATCGCAGTCAAGAATTTTTCTGAATGCTTTATTGGTGTCCAGAATTATTCCATCCTGATCTGAGAGCATCAAACCTATTGGCGACTCCTGATACAGCACCCTGAACCTGTTTTCGCTGAAAAGAAGTTTTACTGCAGCTCTTTTTCTCAAAATCGCACTTCCAATTCCGGATGCAAGGCTTTGCAAAATCAATGTTTCAGATTGAGTCCACGAATAGCCTTTTGAGCAGTCATCAAATCCTACAAAACCAAACAGCCCCTCACCAACAAAAACCGGAACAACAAGTAATGAAATAATATCCTGAGGTTCAAGTATTTCTCTTTCATTTACAGGAAAATCTTTTACAAAGCCAGCAACCGGATGTCCCTCATAGAATAACTTATTCCATCTTGTAATATAATCAGCGGAAAGGTTTTGCAATTCAGGATTGCCAATCTGGGGTTCAATGCCGGGAGCACACCATTCAAAACGCTGACTTATAAGTCTGGTTTCTGGGTTGGAAGTCTCATTGTGATATTCAAAAAGATAGATCCTGTCTGCCTGCGAAGCATTGCCAAGAATTTCGAATGCTTTGTTGATGGCACGATCGGAATCTTCCTCAACCAGTAAGGTTGTGGTTGCCTGTGCTACGCTTTCAAGAACCCTGCTTTGATGCTCAAGCTGAAGTTCTGCAATTTTTCGTGAGGTAGTGTCTCTGACAAGTGCTAAAAATCGTTTGCCTTCGGGTGTAGTTTCTTTTACAGAAATGTTTAGCTCAAACCATGAACTTTTATTTCCATCCGGAAGTTCATATTGTATTCCTGAGGAAACCCCGTTTTCATCAGCTTCTTTAATTGCTTTTAATATCTGGCTGCAAGCCTGATCCGGAAGTATTTCGGAGACTTTGCGATTGACGAAAAAGTCTGGTTTTATATAAAGCTGACCTTCTGATGGGGCATGATAATTGTAAATTACCCCCTTTTCGTCAAGTTCAAACAACAAATCAGGTATTGCATTCAGCGTAGCTTCAAGGTTTTTATGGGTTTCTTTGATATCATTTTCAGTCTGCTTGTCTTTGGTGATGTTGGTAATAAAACCATGCCATATAATGCTTCCGTCTTCGCCATGAGTGGGCTCTGAGCTGCCGCCTACCCATATTAAGCCTTTTGTTGGATGATTAAGCCTGAATTCAGTAACCCATGGACTCAGATTTTCTGCTGATTCATGTATTGATGATATGAAGTATTCAATATCATCAGAGTGAATATTCTTAAACAGTAGATCCGGATTTTGCTGAATTTCGATAAGGCTATGGCTGAAGATTTCTTCAATATAGCTGTTGGCGTATAACAACACAAATGTTTTGTCAGGTTTTCTTGCAAACTGATAAACCATGCCCGGTAGTTGTGAAGTTATCTGTGCAAACCGGTTGTATAGTTCTGTAAGCAGGTTGCTTGATGTTTTCTGCTCGGAAATGTCTCTGATTTGTTCGATTATCAGAAATATTTCATTGTTTCGGTCAGTAACAGGGGTGGTTCGGCATTCGTAGTATCTGTTTGAGAACGGATCACTGATTTCACAGATTAGCGGTGCCCCGGAATCAGTGGCTGATTTTGCATTTTTTGTGCTTGTAAGTAATTTCAGGATATGGTTTTTACTTTGATTTTTCGAATTTGATTTTTCGGTTTCGAAAAATTCTTTGGCAGCAGTATTCAATTTGATTGGCTTCAGGCTAAGGTCCCGGATAATGATTATATCTGACATTCCGTTAATTACGCCTTCCAAAAGTGCTTCGTTTTCAGAAAGGCGCTGGAGAGCAAGACGTTCTGACGTAATGTCTCTGCTTATGCCCAAAATGCCTGTTATTTTACCGGTATTGTCGGTATATGGGGCTTTGCTGGCCGATACCCATTTGTGCGAGCCATCTGCAATTCTTATGTATTCAGGCTTGGCAATCAGTGGTTTGCCAGTTTTAATGATTTTTAATTCATCTTCAAAAGCTTCTCGGGCATGAACTTCCTCAAAAAAGTCGAAATCGCTTAAGCCTACTGCATCTTCAGGAGATTCAAGTCCGAGAATATCTGCCTGAACTTTATTGACGCGGGTGAATTTGCTGTTCTCATCTTTGAAGTATATTGAATCGGGCATTGAATCCATCAGATTCTGAAGCAATTCGCGTTCAAACAATAGTTTTTGCTCAGCGGTATATCTTCTGGAAATGTCATGTGAGATGGCAATGAAATACGTTGCGCCGGAAGCTGTTTTAAATCCTGATGTTTTTAAGGATGATCTGAATATTATACCTTCTTTGGTTATATTATCGAGTTCACCATGCCAGGCTCCATTAGATGTGGTGGTGAGGATTTCACGTCCAATAGCTGATCTGGAAGCAGGCTCAATAAAAATTCCTGCATTGGCGCCAATCAGTTCTTTTCGGGAATAACCAAATTTTTCAATGATGGCCTGATTTACATAATGGATTTCACCCTTTTCATTAGTGATAAGTACAAAATCACCGATTGAATCAATAAGATGGGGGAAAACTGAATCATCTAATCCGTCTATCGGTTTTTTTGATTCAGTTCTCTCTTTTTTTAATGCTTCCTCCAGTTGCTTCACTCTGGCCCTTAAGTATTCAAGCTCATTGTCCGGTTTTCCCATATGATAGTTCGTGAGATCAGATAATTGGTGCTTTCGGACTCTGTTTGATCACCAGAAGAATAACGAAATGAGTTGAAAAATAGTAAGATTTTCACAACCATTGTCACCAATGTTTATTAATACTTTATTTCCTGCAATGTAATAGAAAATCAATCAGAAAAGTAAGATTTTTTTTTGTGAAGCCATTGAAATTCGATAAACATTAGAGTGCTGTTTTTAATGGCTGATAATGAATGCATTATAAAGTCAATGAGTTTAATTTATTTTACGATCCCAATACTTAATCAACCATTTACCGGAAATCTTCATGATTATAAAATATATTTTATTGCTGACCATAAATGAGTTAATTTATTTTGTAATTTTGCCGCCCGTTTCAGGCTGCCTTTTTGTTCCCTGCAATCAGATTTAACAATTAATTAACCTATTGATAATCAAAAGGTGATGTAATTGTATTTCTTTTGCCAGCCCGGAATAATAATTTCACACTTAATTAATCATGACATTAAACAAACTTAGAAACATCGGTATAGCCGCGCATATTGATGCAGGTAAGACCACAACAACAGAACGACTTCTTTTCTTTACCGGTGTAAACCGTAAAATGGGAGAAACGCATGATGGTCAGTCAACCATGGACTTTATGAAACAGGAGCAGGAGCGTGGTATTACCATTGCTTCAGCAGCCATAAGTTGTACCTGGAATGGCTTCAATATTAATATTATCGACACTCCGGGTCACGTTGACTTTACCGTAGAAGTTGAGCGTTCGCTCAGGGTTATTGATGGTATGGTTGCTCTGTTTTGTGCTGTTGGCGGTGTTGAACCTCAAAGCGAAACCGTATGGAATCAGGCCGAGCGGTATAAAGTTCCACGTGTTGCTTTTGTTAATAAGATAGATCGCACTGGTGCTGATTATCTGGAAGTTATCAGGCAAATGAACGAACATCTTGATGCCCGTGCTGTTGCATTCCAACTGCCAATAGGTCAGGAGGAAGAATTTCGTGGCATTCTTGACCTGATCCATTTCAAAATGCTGACCTTTGAAGAAGCTGAGACTTTTGTTGCAGAGATTCCTGAGGAATTGCACGCACAAGCATACGAATACAGGCAGTTGTTAATTGAGAAGCTTGCCGATTTTAATGAAGAAATCCTTAATCTCTTCCTTGAAGACAAAGATGTTCCCCTTGAATTACTTATGTCTGCAGCCCGCGACGCAACATTGAAATTGTTGATTACCCCGGTATTTTGTGGTGCTGCCTACAAAAATAAAGGTATCACTCAGCTGCTTGATGCTGTTGTCGATTATTTACCTTCGCCGGTTGATATCGGTGCAGTAGTTGGTTTGGATGTTGATGATCCTGAAAAATCACGTCACCGCAATCCTTCACCAAAAGAACCTTTCGCAGCTTTGGCTTTTAAACTGATTCACGACCCATATGTTGGTCAGCAAACTTTTGTCAGGGTTTATTCAGGCACACTGAGAAGCGGAATGCAGGTAATGAACTCAACCAAAGGAAAGCCTGAACGTGTAGGACGAATTTTAAAAATCAGAGCCAAGGATCGCGAAGAAGTCAGCGAAGCTGGTCCTGGTGATATCGTTGCACTGATTGGCATGAAACTTACCAAAACCGGCGACACCCTGTGCGATATGGAGCATCAGCTCTATCTGGAGAATATTCATATTCCGCCCAGTGTTATCGAAATGAAAATCAACCCGGTTACACGCAAGGAACAAAGCAAACTTGGTGAAGCGCTATCGAAACTTGTGAATGAAGATCCTTCGTTTCATGCCCGTTTTGATGACGAAACCGAAGAAACGGTTATCTCGGGTATGGGTGAGTTGCACCTTGAGATTATTGTTGACCGTCTGAAACATGAATTTGGTGTTGATGTTGTGGTCGGTGAGCCAGCTGTTGCATTCCGCGAAACCATTTCGATGGAAGTTGAAGCTGAATATCGTCACTCGAAGCAATCGGGTGGACGTGGTCAGTTTGCTCAGACACTTATGCGCATTGAGCCTAACGAAGGCAAAGGATACGAATTTGTTGATAAAATCAAAGGTGGTTCAATCCCGGGCGAATATATTCCTTCAGTTAATAAAGGGATTATTAAAACGCTTGCCGATGGAGTACTTGCCGGTTTCCCTGTTGTTGACGTTAAAGTTGTACTTCTCGACGGTCAATTCCACCCTGTGGATTCTTCTGACTTTGCATTCCAGATTTGCGGTTCAATCTGCTTTAAGCAGGGCTTTATGAAAGCCACCCCAATTCTTCTTGAGCCGGTTATGAAGATAGAAATAAATACACCTGATGATTACATCGGAGATATTGTTGGTAACCTGACCAAGCGTCGCGGAAAGATTGAGTCAATGCGCCGCCATCGTAAAGGCTCGCAAAAACTTAACGGATTTGTTCCTCTTCAGGAAATGTTTGGTTACTCAACATCCTTGAGGAATCTCTCCAGTGGCCGCGCCAACTATTCGATGGAGTTTTATCAGTATATGCCTGTCAGTAAAGCTATTCAGGAAGAAGTATTGAAAAAACTGGCCGAGAAAAAGAGGCTGGAAGCCAATAAATAATAGTGTTTTTAAAAAAAAGCCTCCGGTCGGGGGCTTTTTTTTTGTATAACTTAAAAACCGCAAGTCAGGGTTTGACCAATTGAAAACAAGCGTTTTGCAAAAACTGAAAAATATCAAGTCAAGTCCTGATTTTCAGCGAAACAGCGACATACCTTCGGATTTGAGAGACAAGATTTTTTCATTAATTTTTATTTAGCTTTAATGATTGGCTCTTGCTGACGGGTTTGGCATTTAATTTCGTTACTTTGCATAAAAATACCGGAATCATGAATGTATTGATATTGGGATCAGGTGGTCGGGAGCATGCTTTGGCCTGGAAGTTTTCACAGAGTCCTTTGTTGAAGCAACTATTTATTGCACCCGGCAATGCCGGGACTTCCTCACTGGGGATCAATATACCCATAAGTGTCAATGATTTTGAAGGAATCAAATCAGCGGTGCTTAAAAAGCAAATCGATATAGTAATTGTAGGCCCGGAAGAGCCCCTTGTCAACGGGATTTATGATTTCTTCAAACAAGATGCTTTGATCCAGCACATACCGGTCGTGGGTCCTTCAAAATTGGGTGCTCAGTTGGAAGGAAGTAAGGATTTTGCCAAGGCTTTTATGAAACGGAATGGCATTCCAACAGCCGCCTACCGCACCTTTACCAGCGCTGAAATAGTTGCCGGTCGTGCATTTCTGGCCAGTCTGAAACCTCCATATGTGCTTAAAGCTGATGGTTTGGCAGCTGGCAAAGGTGTAGTAATTTGCAATACCCTTGAAGAAGCTGAAGCAGAACTTGAGGACATGCTCGTAAAATCCAGATTTGGTAAAGCTTCCGAAAAAGTAGTGATAGAGGAGTTTCTAAAAGGTATAGAATTATCTGTTTTTGTTGTTACCGATGGAAATACCTGGAAATTGCTGCCTGAAGCCAAGGACTATAAACGCATCGGAAATGGTGATACCGGACCAAATACCGGAGGAATGGGTGCTGTTTCTCCTGTTCCTTTTGCCGATGAAGTTTTTATGCAGAAAGTTGTCGATCGGGTTATTAATCCTACCATCAGCGGGCTGAAAATTGAAGGTATAGATTACAAAGGGTTTATTTTCTTTGGGCTTATAAAAGTTGCCGGAGACCCTTTTGTGATAGAATATAATGTCAGGCTTGGTGATCCGGAAACGGAAACCATTATTCCCCGCATTAAATCTGATTTGCTCGAAGTTCTGGCATCATTGAATAAAGGGACTCTTCATAAAAATACCATTGAAACAGATCACCGCCACGCACTCACCGTTATGCTGGTTTCGGCCGGTTATCCGGGAGATTATCCCAAAGGACTTGAAATTACATCCATTCATAAAGTCAAAGATAGTCTTGTATTTCATGCCGGAACAACCCATGATCATTCAGGTGATGGTGTTGTTACATCCGGAGGCAGGGTAATCGCTTTAACAAGTCTCGGTTCAAGTATGACTGAAGCGCGCGATTTATCATATAGGGCAGCCGGTATAGTAGATTATCTTGGCAAAACCTACAGAACCGATATAGGTCTTGATGTCGTGAATTAGTCCGATGATTCTAAAGAAAATATCAGAAGCCGGTTTTTTTTTGCAATCAGTTTTAATACTGATTGTATTTCTGCTGCTGGTTTTTACACCACTCCCTGATCCTGGATTTAAAAATTCAGTTTTTCCTGATGTCTCTCTTTATAGATTTTTATCGGGGTTGAATATAACCGGAGCATTATGGATTAAGATTTTGGGCGCCGGATTTTTACTCTTTTTGGGATTCCTTTATAACAATCTGGTTGTCAGGCATGAGTTAGTCCCAAAGCAAAGTATATTTCTGTTGGTGATTTTCAGCGGTTTTATGCTCCTTAGCGATAGTTCATCCAGCCTTATGGTAGTGGTATCTGTAACAATGTTGCTTCTGAATACACTATTGAATATTTTTAGAATGCATTCTGAGCATCAACCGTATGCCAAGGTATTGAATGCAACAATTTCGCTGTCGATTGCTTCATTAATAGTTCCTCAGGCTGTTGTTTTTATCCTCTTTGTATGGCTGGGATTTTTCACCCTCAGGATTGGCTCATGGCGGGAGTGGGTAATTTCGTTGATTGGTTTGATGGTGCCCTACTTTTACTATGCTGTTTACCTTTTTCTTACCGATGGCTTGCTGGATGCACTTGAAGGATACCAGTTGTTTTTCCGGAATTTCAGGATAAATTATCCGGCAATCGGCATTGCGGAGTATGTGGTTTTGGCTTTTCCGGTTTTGATTCTGATATTGTCAATCGGAGGTTTTATTTCTGATTCCGGAGAAAGGGTCATTGCTATAAGGAAGAAAATGTGGCTGAATGTGCATTTTTTCTGGGTAACGGTGCTGGTAATGATTCTTTCAGGGCAGGGTGCAGGATTCTGGCTCCCGCTGATGTTTTTGCCACTTTCGCTTTTTATGACCCACCGGATTGTTTCCCGCCGCAAATCCTGGATTTTCGATTTCCTCTTTTTTGCATTTATTGCATTGGTTTTGTTTTTAAGGATAGGAATCTGATATGTTAAAGCCGCTTTTTTCGGATAGTGGAATTACAGAAGCCGGTTGCGATGAAGCCGGACGTGGATGCCTGGCAGGTCCTGTGTTTGCCGCAGCAGTAATTTTACCGCCTGATTATCATAATTCCGAACTTAACGATTCGAAAAAGCTATCTGCTCTTCAGCGCGAAAAACTCAGGGTTCAGATTGAAAAAGACGCCATTCAGTGGCATGTTGCGCAGGTAGGCCCTGAATTGATTGACCGCATCAATATTCTAAAAGCGTCATTTCTGGCCATGCATCTGGCGATAGATCATCTCAATCCGAAGCCCGGATTGTTGTTGATTGATGGAAATCGTTTTACCCCTTATTCAGGAATAAACCACCAATGCATCATTAAAGGTGATGGGATTTATATGTCAATTGCCGCCGCATCAATACTGGCAAAAACACATCGCGATGAATTTATGAAAGCGCTGCACCTTGAATATCCTGAATATGGCTGGAACAAGAATATGGGCTATCCGACAGCATTTCACAGAAAAGCAATAGCAAAATTCGGACTGACACCCTGGAACCGGCTGACTTTCAATGTGAGCGAACAACTAAAACTCGATTTGAAATACGATTAAGTTGGCTTTGAAAGCTTAGCTTACTGCTGAAATGAAACCAGATCGCGGAAGCAAAGCTTTACAAAAAAGTTAAACTGTGGATAAAATCCGCTGTAAGATTCCAGATTTATTTGTTTGTAATAAACTGCAATGCCGGGTTCAATTGCTATTGCCTGACTAAATTCAAACCGACCGCCGATAGTTCCGAAAATTCCAAATCCTATTCCACCCTGTCTCATTTCGTAAGACTGCAGCGCAGCGCCGGGGACATAAGTTTGACCGCCTGAATAAATGTTGACCATATTAAAAGGTTTGTCCTCAATTCTTAATACCGATTCCTTTACCAATGTGTTATTCATATTTATTCCGCCTCCCAATATCAGTCGCGAAGCGGGGTTATTGCCCAATGCATATGTGAATCCGAGGTCCATCATATTGCGTTCTTCAATCCCGATTACAGGGTAATGTCTGATATCAGGTTCGGCAAGATAATCAATCGGAGGGTCAACCTCAAAGGTGATGATGTCTTTGGCCGTAAGTTTGACGTAGTGAAATTGCAGATAGAATCCCTTTCGGCAATCTATGTCATACTTTACAAAAAGTCCAAAGCTGAATGCCGGATTATATCTCATTCTTCCGGGATATTCTCTGATAAAAACTGTATCGTAAGCACCGGTCAGTCTGTAAATGTCTTCATACCAGTATTTGTTTTTCATAATATAATTGGCACTGTTCTCATTTTCAGGTTTTCCCGAATAAAAACCTGCAGTTCCGTTGCCCGGAATGTAGAATCCGGCAATGCCACCATATTCAATCCCACTGCGATTTTTGCACTCTTCCTGGTCTGCATATTGGTTATTCTGCGCGCTGAGGTTGCACGAGAAAAACAGAACCATCATAATGGCAATCATTTGAATCTTAATCATTGTACTTTCGCATTTTGTGTTTTGCCACTTCAAACCTACTGCTTTTTTTTGAGTTATTGAGTTGAATACTTAAAAATACATTATCCTATGTCGATTAGATGTGGTTTTGGATTTGAAGTTTTGTATTTCACCATTTCTGGGCTTACATCAATGACAGATTGTCCTTTTAACTCTTTAATCAGGATTACCTGGTTTGTAAAATTGAGCGTTTTGTGCTTCGACTCCGCTCAGCATGATATTATAAATAATTGATTTACAATGTATTAGATATATAAAACGCTAACCTAACACGAATGTCACACTGAGCGTCGAAGTATCTGAATGCGTTTCCTCCCTGTCATTTCCGCGTCCAGATTCTCTGTAATCCACCCGATAGTTTTTCAACAATTGACTGTTGAATAGTTTCGGACTTTTACATCCGGTTGTCGTTTATTTTAGCATATATTTGAGGTTCCTGCCTTTTTGATATGAAGAAAAAAAACTATCTCCTTTTCCTGATCCCCCTAGTGGTAATCGCATTGGTATTTTTGCTCCGGTTTGCATATACCTCTTACAAATTTCTGAAACAACCTGTACTTCCAATCACACATGCTGTACCTGCTAACACTGTTGTTGTGCTCAGATCGGGTTCAATAGCTGATTTTATTGCCAAATCCCGTGCTTCGGGTTTGGGTGAAGTGTTGCAGGCTTCTGCTTCAGGATTGTCGTTCAATACGCTTGCTTCAATGATAGACTCGCTTGCATTGCATGATGTTATGCTTCAGGATATCTTTGACAATAACGAATTTATACTATCTGTTGTGCCATCTTCTGATGGAAATCCAGAGTTGCTCATTTCAGTAAAGATCGTTGGCAAGTCAATCCGATCACTGCAAAGAAGTATAATTTCGGCATTGAATGATAAGAACATAACCAATAGCAAAGCCGATAATGAATTTCCTGATATCTTTTTGCTGAGCAACGGAAAGAAATCAGTCTGGTACTATCTGCACAATGGAATATTTACTTTAGGCTTTAATCCTGTGCTGGTTAGTGAATCCCGGCAAGCGATAAATAGTGCTCATCCGTTTACTAACCAGAGGAATTTTGCAAAACTTAATGCCGCTTCAGGCAAAAAAGTTGATGCTGTTATATTTATCAGAAATGATCTTCTTTTTGATTATTCTGCACGAAAAAGCGGTAAAGATGAGGTTGAAATTGGCGATTTTTTCAACTCCTGGAGTGCGCTGGATATGACCATCGCCAAGGATCGTCTGCTGCTGAGCGGTTTTACAATGGCCGATAATCAGAACTGGATGATTGGACAAAATCCGGTACAACCTGAGGTTGTGAAAGCATTTCCTGCTGATTTTGCAGTGGCATTTTCAATGTCGATTGAAAATATTGATAATTTTCTGCAGCAACGGAATGTGAAAGATACTTTAAAACTGACCTATAAAAGTTCAACCTCACATGGATCGGGTAGTGATATTTTCAGGGTGAATGATCATCTGAAATCGTGGATGGGAAAAAATGTCAGTCTTTTGACCGATGTACGTCATGGAAACAGAAAAGATCCATTATTGCTGATTGAAAGTAAAAATGCCGACAGCGCAAGAATGGCACTTGAGCCATTTATTAATTTTTCGGCTGTGCCATTGCCTAAAATGAGGACAAATGGAATTACCGATCGCCTGTTTGGAGAGATTTTTTCAACCCGCGATTCTGTATTTTGCATGTTTTCTGCCAACCATCTTGTACTTTCGCCTTCAGCAGAACTGATTAATTTATACAACAGTCGGTTAACTGAATCCGGATCAACAGGAAAAAGTCAGATTCCAACAGAACTGTTGAACGAAAGAAGTAATCTGTTGATTTATTTTTCAGCTTCAGATATCAAAAACGCTGTCCGTTCTGATAATGAAAAACGCTGGACACGTTATCTTCAGGCATGTGAACATATTATACTTCAATACAGTGGCGGCGACAGCATGATTTATACCCAGGGAAGCATTGTGTTTAATCCGCTCTTAACAATTGCACAAGCTGATTTAGCTTTGCAGAAAGAGGAACTCCTGGCACAACAAGATCCGGCAGCCGAAAAAGATAAAGCTGAAATAGCAGTTGAAGAAGAAGAAAAGCACGAGAAAGTTTCCGTAAAGTTTGAAATGGCTTTAAAACCTGTTGTTTTATCAGGTCAAAAAGGCGGCCAGAAAGTGATTGCAATTCCTGATGCAAACTCCGTTACACTTTTTGATGATGAAGGGAAGAAACTGTGGCAGTTTAAATGCAAAGGGAAGCCTAATGGTGATATTTTCGAGGTAATACCTGCTTCAACGGGCCAGCGAAATTATTTGATCATAACCGACTCGCATTTTCACATTGTAGGAACTGATGGGCAGGAAGTTAAAAATTCACCGTATAAGCTTCCGGGCGGAAATGCAGGAAATGCTTCCGTATTTGACTATGACCGTAAACGCGATTACCGGCTTGTATATCCCGGAAAGGACGGAAAGATATACAACATTACACTGGTCGGGCGTGAATTGCCCGATTGGAGCAGACCTGAACTTCAACTGCCAATTGAACAGCCATTGTTTTTCAGAACAACCGGTAAGGATTATCTGCTGTTTCCTTATTCTGATGGTAAACTCAGAATTGCAGACCGGCGCGGGAAAACCAGAATCACTATTCCGGATAATTTCCGCAAATCGTTGAATGCCGGTGTTTTCGAAAACAAAACCAATAGTAAGGGATTATTTATGACTGCGTCAAAAGACGGACAGTTGGCTTATATTTCGGCCAATGGGGTTATTTCTTACAGCAGTTTTGAGAATTTCGGGAATGATCCCTGGTTTGTTTACACTGATTTTGATGGCGACAATTCAATGGATTTTCTGTTTGCCGGCAATGGCAGGGTAGGGATTTATTCAAGAATGAAAAAGGAACTAGCGGGCTATACAAAAAGAAATGCAGAATTCGGGAGCCCGCTGATTTACAATTCAGCTTCGGGCGTTCAATGGATCGCGATTCGGGAGAAAGGTTCCGGAGATATTGTGCTTTTTAAAGAAAAGGACAAAAAGCCGACGGTGCTTAAGTTAAAGAGTCAGTCTGATCCCGTAATTTTTAACCCCGGAGGCCGCAAACCTGAAGTTATGATAACCATCAGAAATGGTAAGCCTGTATTTACTGACATAAAATAGAAAAGCACCGCCTGAGCAGTGCTTATCTAAACCAATTTATTAACCAAATAAATCCATTAACCATAATACCGCCTGAAAAAGTCCGGAGATTATTGAATCAAGGCATGCCAGGACCCTGAACAAACAGACCCTTGGATTGCAGTATCAATAGTTAATATCTGATTGCCGAAAAAGTAATCCTCCGGAAATGGTTTTTTCTTAAAAAAAATTTTTCAATTGTCTGCAGATCACGTTGGTCAAAGGAAAATTCGGGGATAGGGAATTCTACTTTTTTAGTTTGATGGTTGCTCCTGCCTCAGGTTCATGGCCCGATTTCAAGCCATTCATTTTATAGAGAGCCTTCAGTTTGACACCATAAAACTGGGCGATATCGCGCATGGTTTCACCATTTGCCATTTGGTGGCGACTTTCTTTTGACTTATTTTTCTTGGGTACAATGTAAATGATTTGCCCTTCGGTAATCGGCTCTTTTTTGCCTAGTTCGTTATACTTTTGTATCTGAAAAGAATGAATACCAAAGTCTTTGGCAATGGCGTGGATATCATCACCGGCCTTTGCAAAAGTGAGTTTTGCGCCATTGTTGATGTAAACCGAACGATTGCCATCATGAATTTCAACGAAAGTTAAAGATGCAGGAGTCAGTTTCAAAATCTTTGTTGCCTTTGGAGGTGCCGGGCTTTCTTTTTCTTTGACCTTTCTGGCCGGTTTTTCTGCAATTGCTTCTTTTGAAGGATTGTCATAAAGAAACAGTTCATTTTCTTCAATAATTCTGATCAGGATTTCAGCATATTTCGGATTGGTCGCATATCCGGCGCTTTTTAATCCATGCGCCCAACCACGGTAATCCATAATATCAAGGGCAAATAAGCCTGAATATCTTGGTCTTGATGTAAGGAAATAGGAGTGGTCGTCGAATGATTCTTCTGCGGAAGCATACTTTCTGAAACATTCATTTTTCTCATCATCGTCCATGGTATAAGTCATTCCGGTCCATTCTTTATGGCACTTTATACCAAAATGGTTATTGGCATTTACAGCAAGTGCAGATTTTCCGCTGCCCGATTCAAGAATTCCCTGCGCCAGTGTAATGCTTGCAGGAATCTTATATTCATGCATTTTCCGTACAGCAATTTCTCTGTACTTCTCAATGTAATCCTTGTAAGCGATTTTTGGACCGCTTTGTCCGTAAAGCAAAAATGGTGATGAAAAAATAAGTATTGCGAACAGATATTTAGCAGAGATTCTTTTCATTTGCATGTTTTTAAGGGTACAAAGATAATTAACCAGACAAAACAAGTTTGAACATTCTTTATCAATTATGCGGTTCGCATTTTTTTGCGATCGAAAAGTGATTTCAACCTGGGAATCTTTCGAAATAAATTCCCCATTTTTATTCATTTACCCTCCCCATCCCTCCCTGTGCCTTCGACCAAGCTCGGGCACCGCGGGAGGGAGTGCATCCTACGAAGAGGTTACCAGTATTTTTTAAATGTTGAATTTTAAATTCTGCCCCGGCGTCTGAGCGCACACATTATAATTTATTTTGACAAAAGAAATCAGGTAACTTATTTTAGGATGCTAATTTAATCCCGATAGCTGTCGGGATTTCGTTAAGCCAGGCCTTTCTCATTTCAATCCAATATTTGCTTTAACGCACAGTTATACTGTTTATTACTGATAATTATCAGCCAATAGATAAATTCAGAACCTTTTCAATGTAAAATGTGTAATTTAGTACTCCCGAATTTGTACTTATTTAATTTTAAATCTTTATGCCGGCACCAGGTATTCTTATTGTTGAAGACCATGTAAAAATGGCTGACTCTATCAGCAAAGGGCTTGAAGAAAGTGGCTATATTCCTGAAGTTGCTTATGATGGTTTTATTGGCAAAAGGCTCAGCGAAACCAAAAAGTATGATCTCATCATCATTGATGTGAACCTTCCGTTGATGAATGGCTATGAGCTTTGTGCCGACATCAGGACGCGAAATACAGAAGTTCCGATAATCATGCTCACCGCGATGGGTAGCACCGAAGATAAGCTGATGGGTTTTGAAAGAGGTGCTGATGACTACATTGTCAAACCTTTCGAATTCAGAGAATTACTGGCGCGCATCAAGGCATTGCTCAAAAGATCAGTCAATGAAAAAAAGGAGCAAAAAATATTGAGAATTGCTGATCTGGAAGTGAATCTGGAGAGTAAAGCCGTTCGCAGGGGTGATATTCCCATAGAATTAACAGCCAAAGAATTTTCATTACTTGAATACCTGATCAGAAATAAAGGGAAAGTCGTTTCAAAAGCCGATATTGCCGACAAAATCTGGAATATTAAGTTTGATACAGGAACCAACGTCATCGAAGTTTACGTTAATTTTCTGCGAAAGAAAATAGACAAAAACTTTCCTGTAAAATTGATACATACCCATATTGGAATGGGATATGTTCTTAAAGATGTTTCTTCAGATGCAAATCAGAACTAAACTTACGCTTCAGTTTGCATTGATGGCGGGAGGTATTCTGGTTGCTTTCTCGTTGGTAATCTTTTCCTTATCGGCCAATTACCGAAAGCAGGAATTTAAGGAAAGATTACGCGAAAAAGCCATCAACACAGCCAAATTGCTCATCGAAGTTAAAGAAGTTGACAATGAATTGATGCGTATCATCGACAGTGCCAACTACAGTTCGCTTGAAAATATTGAAGTGGTTGTTTTCGATTATTTTAAGCGAAGCCGGATTTACTCCTCCGGAAAAAATTCCGGAATTGTATTTTCGGAAGAAATGCTGTCGAAAGTCCGGAACAATAACGAATATTCATTTATGATAGGCGATAGAGAGGCCGTTGGTTTGCTATATACCGACGGCCTTCGCAGGTTCGTTGTATTTGCATCGGCGTCAGATAGATATGGAGTTTCCAAGCTCAATAATCTTATATTAATACTAATTGTCGGTTTGCTGGTAGCGATTATACTCACCTTTATTACCGGCCTGTTTTTTTCGCGGCAGGCACTCAAGCCAATCTCCGGTGTAGTGTCGCGTGTGTCGTCAATCACAGCCACCAGTCTGGGAAAACGCCTCGACGAAGGAAATGGTACGGATGAAATTGCCAAATTGGCAATCACATTCAATCAGATGCTTTACCGCATCGAGAAAGCTTTTCAGATTCAGAAGAGTTTTGTTTCAAATGCTTCCCACGAATTAAGGACACCTCTGGCTTCAATAACCAGTCAGATTGAAGTTTCACTGATAAAGGAACGATCCTCTAAAGAATATCAGGAAGTGCTCGAATCGCTTCTTGAAGATGCCCGCGGACTCACCAGTCTGGCCAATAATCTGCTCGAAATTGCACGTTCCGAGCAGGATATCAGTGCGCTTAAGATTGCTCCTGTAAGGATTGACGAATTGTTGCTTCAAACCCAGGCCGAGATAAATCAATTGCATCCGCATTATCATATTGAAACAGAGATTACGGATAATATCACTGACGATGAACAGGAGCTTACCGTGATGGGAAACGAAAATCTGTTAAAACTGATTTTTGTAAACCTTATCGACAATGCCTGCAAATTCTCAGATGGGGGAGTGGTGAAAGCTTCAATTGGTTTCTTTGACGATCATGTGTTGATTTCCATTTCCGATAAAGGAATTGGGATAGACAGTGACGATCTGCAACTGATATTTGAGCCGTTTTTCAGGGCCAAAAACGCTGTAAATCATAAAGGCCACGGCATCGGACTTTCATTGATTCAAAAAATTGTTAAACTTCACAACGGACACATTCGGGTTGAATCTGAGCGAGAAACCGGAACCACCGTGTTTGTGACATTACCTTATACCTTGCAACCCATACAATAAATGGAACTTATTAAAAAGTATTTCCCTGAACTGACTGCAGTTCAGATCAGTCAGTTTGAAGCAATGAAAGGACTCTACGAAGAGTGGAATGCCGCCATTAACGTAATATCGCGCAAAGATATGGAGCATCTCTACGAGCGGCATATACTTCACGCGCTGGGCATTGCCAAAGTTATCAGGTTTGCACCGGGCACAACCATCCTTGATGTGGGAACCGGTGGCGGATTTCCCGGAATTCCGCTTGCAGTTCTGTTTCCTGAAGTAAATTTTCATCTGATTGATTCTATCGGAAAGAAAATTAAGGTAGTAAAAGCAGTTACTGAAGCGCTGTCACTTACCAATGTTACATCGGCTCAGATCAGGGTAGAAGATGTGCCCGAAAAGTTCGATTTTGTCGTGAGCCGGGCAGTAACCGCCATGCCGGAGTTTTTATATTGGGTGCGAAAGAACTTCACCAAACGAAGGCTGAATCCACTTCATAATGGGGTACTATATCTTAAAGGAGGTGACCTTACCGAAGAACTGAACCGCACACCTTCCAAACACCAGATTTATCATCTGGACCGGTATTTTGAAGAACCTTACTTTGAGACTAAATCTGTGGTGCATTTGTGGCTGTAGGGGACTTGATTCTTTATTTTGACGAAGGACGTGTAATTATGGACGGAACCAATGTTTATTTCACTGAAACGCACCTGCGAGACCACCTCGGAAATACCCGTGTTGTGTTTGGGTATAAGAACAATTCTCTTCTGGTAAAGCAGGTAAGCAGTTATTACCCATTTGGAATGAATATTAAAGGTCTTACATCTAACTCAAAACAAGAATCCAAACACCCCGCCAACGAATACCTCTACAACGGCAAAATGTTTCAGGATGAGTTGGGGCTGGATTGGTTGGATTATGGGGCGAGGATGTATGATGCGGTGTTGGGGAGGTTTCATTCTGTTGATCCACTGGCGGTAATCTTTGCTTCTCAAAGTCCTTATTGTTATGCGGCCAATAATCCAATTAAGTTCATTGACTATATGGGTATGAGTCCAAAGGTAGGTGATGAATTCGGTGCTGATGGGTTGACTAACAAACAATGGATGGAGTCATCCAGACCAGGTGCCGACCCGGGTCTAGGCAAATATTACCGTAATTTTAACCGCAATATAGAATCAGAGAAAAAATACAATGGTTTGCAAGAAGACAAAAACGGGAATTACTTTTATTATAAGCAAAAATCCAGAAAATGGGGCGGAATGTATAGGTTTTCGGGTAAGTCATACTTATACTTTGGCCCTGGATTAGAGGTCGTTTTGGAGAAGGAACCATTTTATCCATGTCCAAATTGTTTAGATCCATCAACTTTAGGTCAGAATTTTTTATGGTTATCTTATCCTGGAGGAAATAATCCAAGAACCTATTCAGGCGACGATTCTTATTCATACGTACCATCACGGTTATCAGAATACCCTGCAATTGGGCATGATAGAAGGTATAATAATTTAGGAATTGCTGGTCCAAAAGGTTTGTTTACGGATACTCGTGCTATTGGTGCAGATTGGAGATTTGTATGGGAGGAACTTTCTATTGCTTCAAATCCATTTGTAGACCCTATATCAAGAATGCAAGCTGGAATTTTAGGTTTGGGGGTAGGTGGTTTTGCTTTGCCGAAAACTATTTATCAACTCGGGCAAAACAATGGTCTAATAAATATAAACATCTGGTATAATATAAGCAATGAGGGTGTTTCCAATACTCCTGACACGTATAAACACTAAAAAAAGAAATAATGAAAAAACCAGTTACTACATTTCTCATTTTAAACTTAACATTGTTGTTTAGTTGTATATCTTGTAATATAGCACCAGGTAGCTACCCATATGCAGAACGATATGAGATAAATTGCAGCGAGTCGGATTTAATTCTTGCTGTCGAAAAGTTTAAGATTGATAATCCTGAGTTTAATCTACCTGTTAAAACACAATTAAAAGATGGGCGTAGAGATGATAATGACCATTGGTATCATGTATATTTTTTTTATGAAAAAGAAAACGTAATATTTAAAACTTGGATTAGAAGGAATGGCGAAAAGTCAACAGTTCTTGCCTTTGTGGCAATCAATGATGGCTTAATACTAGGTAACTGGATGTACATAAACAAAGATTTTTCTAAAGGAGAAAATAAGATTCAAAAGGAGAAATTTGAACGATTGATTTTTGAAGAAGTAAAAAAACGCATACAAAGAGAATAGTATTAAGACCGAGAAGTCCATGTTTTTTTCTGTCGTCATTAACCAATTAACTTTGTGTAAGAATGATGACACAAACCGAAAAGCGGGCATCATACACCAATGCCACCGATTTTATCTCTAACTTTGTTTTCATAAACAACATTCCCACATGGATTAATTTTGATGAAGGACGGAAAGCACCTCATCCCCCCGCCCTTCTCCTCAAGGAGAAGGGAGCTAAATCCTGCACATTTTATACATTTGTTTTTTATCAACAAAATGCTTCACGCACAACCACAATCTCACCGATACGGAACCCTCTCCTTGAGGAGAGGGCAGGGTGAGGTGATTTTTCCTAACTTTGTCATCATCAACAATGCCCCTGCATGGCCTATATTGGAAAGACATATCCTTTAACTCTTCATCATGATGCTCCGGCATCAACGCATGATCTGGCTAAAAACCTCAGAAAAGTCGAGACTGAAGCTGAAAAACTTTTGTGGCAAGAAATTAGAAATCGAAAATGCGGAGGTCTTAAATTTAGAAGGCAGCATCCATTTAAAAAACTGGTTCTTGATTTTTATTGCCATGAGATAGGGCTTGTGATTGAAGTAGATGGAGGAATTCATGATAACCCTGATGTGAGAGAGCGTGATATTAATAGGACAAGTGAGCTTGAAAATGTTGGAGTTAAAGTAATCAGATTCAGAAACGAGGATGTATTAAACAATATGGATAGAGTTTTAAAAAGTATAGTTGTTTTTGCTGAAACCTGTAAGACCTCATCCCCCCGCCCTTCTCCTAAAAGAGAAGGGAGCTAAATCCTACACATTTTATACATTTGTTTTTTAACAACAAAATGCAACAAAAACAACCACAATCTCTCCGCTACGGAACCCTCTCCTTGAGGAGAGGGCAGGGTGAGGTGATGTATGGTATGAACATCAAAGGCCTTTCCACACAAGTAACAATGGAGGAAGCCAAACACCCCGCCAACGAATACCTCTACAACGGCAAAATGTTCCAGGATGAGCTGGGGCTGGATTGGTTGGATTATGGGGCAAGGATGTATGATGTGGTGTTGGGGAGGTGGCATGGGGTGGATCCGCTGGCGGAGAAGTATAAATCATGGAGCATCTACCACTACTCCTACAATAATCCAATTCGATTTATCGACATTGATGGAAGAAAAATTGGTGACAGAAAAAGTGCTGATACTAAAAGATACAAGACATCTGTAAGAAGAACAGAAACTGGAAAAATCCTCTGGCGACAACTACGAAGTATTGAAGCTAAAGTATATTTTCATTATATCACTGAAGGTAATAATTTACACTATGCTCTCGGTGATGCTTCTGGACAAATAATGTCAGGTGAAGAGTACAGGATGGTTATAAATACGGGCGAGATGCCAGAAAATTTCAAGACAAATACATTCAATAAGGTAACTGGAAAATGGGAAGCAAATGATCCAACAGAGGTACATATTGTAATTAATGATGATGTGATATCACAGAATACAAAAGTAGGTGTTATTATGGGTGAGTTTAAAAAGGAAGATATTGAGTCAGAAATTGATTATGATACACATAATGTTGAAGTCCATGAAGGTACTCATGCTATTCAAGATGGTTATGACTTTAGTATTGTTGATGAAAATGGCAACGATACTGGCATCCCGAAGCCTTACATTAAAAGAACAGCAGAGCATGAAGCCAAAGCAGCCGGTGAAAAGGCTGAAAAAGAATTAAGAAACCAAAAGCAGTAATCGACATGAAAATAATTATGATCATTTTCTTATTTTTGAATAGCTGGTTGAGCTATTCACAGTTTCCAGTAAATCTATCAGAGGAATTCAGATGTTATAGATTATTAAAAAAGAATACTGAGATTAACATTGCTTTATCTGACACATTATTCCATTATCTAACCTTTCAAGATATAAATATTCATTATGCTACAGGTCACTATCAGCTGAAAGACAGCATTTATCTAGATTTTAAGATGGACACTCTGAAAACTTTATCAACGATCAGGACAGTTAGCACTAATAGTAAAATTATTTTTCCACCAAGATTTGACAAAATTCAATTTGAGCTTTTTTCTGATACAATTTATTGTACATATAAATATTCTGGCAAACATAAAATTTACAAAGTGCCTCTAATCAAACAGAATGCCTCAATTCGACAATAGTATAATTTGATAGGCAGTCATTTTTTTTAATCAATCATAATCAATCATAATCGATATTTCTATAATTATTAAGAGGTCTCAATAATAGTATGATTATTCCGGTGAAAGTATGCCACCTTTCCGGAGCAGAGTAGGCCACTATTTTAGTGATAGAAAGGATTAAGAATCTATCCTCCCGCACCGATTTTATCTCTAACTTTGTCATCATCAACAACGCCCCCGCATGGATTAATTTTGACGAAGGACGGGTAATTATGGATGGAACCAGTGGTTTTGGGGAGGTGGCATAATGGTGGATCCGACCATGCAATTAAACCAGCTTTATGCTACATAGCAGTAAAGTTGTAGATTTTGAAAATGCAATCAAAAGCTGGGCAATTAGTCAACAAATGCAAATTATGAGATAATGAAGATTAGGTATAGGCTTTCGTTAAGAAATCAATTTTATTCTTTAAGTTTTATTATAGCGTTAACCATTGCTATTATTTTTGGTGGAGTTTATTTTTATAATAACTTTGGATATATAGAAGGTACTCCACTTGTGATTGGGATATTCTTTTACCTTGTGTATTTTTTACCTGTGTGTTATTTACACATTGAATATTTTGTTAATGATTATAAGAAAACGTTATATATTGACTATGGGGATAATTTATTTGTTTATGTAGAAAAACATGACAGGCAGGTCTTTCATCTTGATGACATAGAAAAAATAACGATTTATAAAGATGATAATGGATGGTTCTCAACTTCAACATATTCATTTGTTTCTATTCAGATAAAGGAAAGGGAAAAACCAATAATATTAACATCATTTCTTATAAGAGAATTTGCTATACCGCTTAGAATAAAGAATCAAAAGATTTTTCACAAGAGACGAATAATACCAAGTCCTTTTTTTGAAAGATATCTGTGAAACAAAAGCCTTTCATACCTGAAGGCTTTTTATACAACAAATAGTTTCCATTACAACAAATAAAATTGGTTAGAATTTTTGAACTGAAGTCCATATTTGCAGCTATTAAACTGCAGAATCCCCAAAATATGCTAATTCCTCCCTCACTCCGTTAGCTGGTTCAGCTAAAAGTATTAATTTAGCCGGACAAGACATTAACCACCGATTAATCACCAAATAAAAATAAAAACATGAGCAATCCTATTTTGAATCTTAAGCCTGCACAGGTTTGGAAACATTTTTACAGTTTAACACAGGTTCCCCGTCCTTCAAAAAAGGAAGAGAAGATTATTGAATTTATGAAGAACTTCGGTCTTTCCATTGGTCTTGAAACCTGGGTTGATGAAGTTGGCAATGTAATGATCAGGAAACCTGCCACTCCTGGTATGGAAAACCGCAAGGGAATCGTTCTGCAATCGCACCTTGATATGGTTCCGCAGAAGAACAGCGACAAAGTTCACGATTTTGAGAAAGATCCCATCGAGCCCCTGATTGACGGCGAATGGGTGAAAGCCAACGGTACCACACTTGGCGCTGACAATGGCATGGGTGTAGCTGCAATTATGGCTGTGCTGGAAGATAAAACGCTGGAGCACGGACTAATCGAGGCTTTGTTTACCATCGACGAAGAGAGCGGAATGACAGGCGCATTTAACCTGCAACCTGATGTGTTAAAGGGAGATATCCTTCTTAACCTTGATTCAGAAGACGAAGGCGAACTTTATATCGGCTGTGCCGGAGGAGTAAACGGTAATTTCGAATTTCCTTATACTACGGTTGCTGTTGAACCCAATACCATTGCTTACCGCATCAATGTTACCGGTCTTAAAGGCGGACATTCAGGACTTGATATTCCCCTTGGAAGAGGCAACTCATGCAAAATTGTTGCCCGTATTGTGTGGCATGGTATCCATAAACATGGTCTCAGACTTTCATCGCTTGAAGCCGGAAATATGCGCAATGCAATCCCCCGCGAAGGACATGCAATTGTTACCATTCCTGCAGCTGAAGCAGAAAAATATGCAAAATGCTTTGCCAGCTTTACTGCTGAGATAAAAGCTGAACTTTCGGTAACAGAGCCTGGTCTCACCATCGCATTTGAAACCGTTGCAATGCCTGAAGGATTGATGGATGTTGATACACAGAACCGCATGTTGCGTGCAGTTTACGGATGTCCCAACGGCGTTATCCGCATGAGCGATGCAATGGAAGGATTGGTAGAAACTTCAACAAACCTTTCAATTGTAAAGTCAGAAAATGGTGTGGTAAAAGTAATTTGCCTGCTTCGTAGCTCAGTAAATTCAGCCAAAGAAGATCTTACCCATATGATGGGAAGTATATTTGAACTGGCAGGTGCCAAAGTTGAATTTAATGGCGAATATCCGGGCTGGAAACCCAATCCTGATTCTGCAATTCTTAAAGCAATGCAGGGTGTTTACAACAACAGGTTCGGTAAAGTGCCCGAAATTAAAGCCATACATGCCGGATTGGAATGCGGACTTCTGGGAGCGGTATATCCAAACTGGGATATGATTTCTTTTGGTCCAACCATTCGTTATCCCCATTCACCGGACGAAAAAGTGAACATTGCGTCTGTTGAAAAATTCTTCATTTACCTTACCGAAACCCTGAAAAACGCACCGGTTAAGTAAATTCTATTCTGGTTAACAGTCAGGAGATGTTCTAATTTCCTGACTGTTAGCTTTTTAATAAATCACAGATATTTTCTTGAAAAAAGCGGATGAATTATTTGTCGGCTTCAAAAAAGTTAATATCTTTGCAGTCCTAAAAAATACGACTATGAGTAAGAGAACGTTTCAGCCGTCACAGAGGAAAAGAAGAAATAAACACGGCTTCAAAGAAAGAATGTCATCCGCCAACGGACGCAGAGTTCTTGCTGCACGCAGGGCTAAAGGCAGAAAAAAACTGACCGTTTCTGACGAAGCAAAGCACAAATAAATTGACAATTAGCCTTTTACAGGCTATCGATGATATTTCAAAAGGAGGTGATTTTATATTGCCTCCTTTTGTTGTTTCATAAATGCTGGCAGTGATCAGTTCATATTTCTGTCAGGGAAGTATTACCTGGTTATAAATGCGTCTTTATAAAATCCAGATAGCTATCCGGATCGAAATAACTTTTCCACTCTTTTAGCACGCCTTCTATCTCCTCTTCCAACTAAGGAGAGGGCTTGCTGACAGAGCTTTTTTCAAAAACAGATGTGTCAAAATAACACGAAAGTAATCGTCCCCCTGGTGCCTGAGCTTGGTCGAAGGCCGAAAGGGGGAGAAGAGGGGGATAACAAAAGGAAGTTATTTTTATCTTTTCACTTCGCGTCTTCGCGTGAATCTTAATCTTCCTTAACTTTTGCAGGAAATAACTCAAAAAGAATTAATTTCGCAATTCTAAACATTAAAACTCCCCGAAACTACTATGGGACTGATAAGGTTTCTGTTGATTGCAATTTCATTTTACCTGATATTCAAGGTATTAGCCAGATTTGTACTTCCCTGGTTCGTTAAGTATTCCCTTAAACGTTTCCAGACGAAGTTTTACGAACAAAATCCACACATACGTCCTGATGTCCCTAAGAAAGAGGGAGAGGTCACCATTAAGAAAGTAAGCCACGATAAAGACGGGAAAATTCCGGATGATCTGGGTGATTACGTTGATTACGAAGATGTTAAATAAATCAGTTACCTTTTCAGAACTAACATGAAAGAACTCCGATTAAAGCAATTCGTGCCGCACCTTGTTGTGGTGCTGATTATTCTGGTGGTTATACTTGCCTACTTCAGCCCGTTGCTTGAAGGCAAACGCCTGAAACAGAGCGATATTACACAGTGGAAAGGTATGTCGAAAGAGATAACGGACTTCCGCGCAAAAACCGGTGAAGAAGCTTTGTGGACCAACTCTATGTTTGGAGGTATGCCTGCTTATCAGATTTCTGTTCAATACAAAGGCAACCTGATCAGGTTTATCGATGATATTTTCAAGTTTGGATTGCCTCATCCTGCAAACCTTGTATTCATTTACTTTATTGGCTTTTTTATTCTGCTGATGGTGTTAAAGGTTGACCCGTGGCTGGCAATGGCCGGCGCACTGGCGTTTACATTCTCATCCTATTTCTTTATAATTCTTGAAGCGGGCCACAACAGCAAAGCACACGCCATCGGATATATGGCGCCGGTTCTGGCGGGTATTTTGCTTACTTTCAGAGGAAAGTATATTGCCGGTGGATTGCTTACCGCGCTGTTTCTGGCTCTTGAACTTCGGGCAAACCATCTTCAGATAACCTATTATCTGGCAATGATGGTCGTTGCGCTGGGTATTTTTGAACTTATTACAGCAATAAAAACCAAAACGCTGCCGGCATTTGCCAAAGCAACCGGATTATTGGTCGTTGCTGCACTTTTTGCTTTGTCAACAAACATCACCAACATCTGGGCAACCTGGGAATACGGTAAAGAAACCATCAGGGGCAAAAGTGAGCTGACCACCAATCCTGAGAACAGAACCAGCGGACTGGACAAGGACTACGCCACACAGTGGAGTTACGGAGTTGGTGAAACATTCTCACTCCTGATACCAAATACCAAAGGCGGAGCTTCTGGAAGTCTTGGAAACAACGAAAAGGCAATGGAGAAGGTAGATGCCGTTTATGCGCAATCTCTGGCCGGTCAGAATCAATACTGGGGCGATCAGCCTTTTACCTCAGGCCCTGTTTATACAGGCGCAATCATGGTTTTTATGTTTGTTCTGGGATTGTTTATCCTCAAAGGGAATTTAAAGTGGTGGATTCTGACAGTTACTCTGTTAAGTATTTTGCTCTCCTGGGGCAGAAATTTTATGCCACTTACCGATTTCTTTCTGCATTATTTGCCGGGATACAATAAGTTCAGAGCGGTATCTATGATTCTTGTGATTGCCGACCTTGCTATTCCGTTACTTGGCATTCTTGCCTTAAAAGAAATTATTGAGAAGCCTCAGATTCTTCGCGACAAACAAAAGTTCTTCTATATTTCGCTTGGTTTAACAGGTGGTCTGGCGCTGATATTTTACATAATGCCTCAGGTATTCTTTAGTTTCCTGAGCGGTCTGGAGCAATCAGCCATTGCCGAGCAACGAATGTCCACCCCGGCTGAGCAGCTCACCCAGTTTGATGCATTGATCTATAACCTTGAGTTGGCGCGCATTTCAATCTTTAAAGCAGATGCCATCCGGAGTGTTTTATTCATTGCCATTGCCGCGGCACTTCTCTGGTTGTATTCACGCAGGAGAGTCAACAGATTGATTGTTACCGCCGGTATTATTGTGCTGATTGCTGCCGATATGATACCCATTGCACACAGATACCTGAACAATGACAATTTTGTCAGCAAGTCGTTGGTAAACAATCCATATCAGCCTACTGAAGCCAACAAGCTGATTATGAAGGATAATGATCCGAATTTCAGGGTATTTAATATGAGTGTGAGCACTTTTCAGGAAGCAAGTACTTCATATTTCCACAAAAGCATTGGAGGATATCACGGTGCCAAGCTGCGCAGATATCAGGAACTGATTGAGAATCATCTTTCTAAAAGAAATGATCAGGTGCTGAATATGCTGAATACAAAGTATTATATTGGAATGGGACAAGACCGGCAGCCGGTTGTACAGATTAATATGGGAGCGCTTGGTCATGCCTGGTTTGTTGAAGAGCACGAAATAGTTGCCAATGCCGATGAAGAAATTGCTGCACTTACTGCCTTCTTCCCCGAAAAAACTGCCATTGTTGATCAGCGTTTTTCAGCCAATCTCGAAGGATTTACGCATGCTGCGGATAGCAATGCCCGTATTGAGTTGACTGAATATCAGCCCAATAAGCTAAAGTATTCTTATAGTTCAGCAAATGATCAGCTCACCGTTTTCTCGGAAATCTATTACGACAAGGGATGGAATGCTTATCTGGATGGTAAAAAAGTGGATCATTTCAGGGTGAATTATGTGCTTCGGGCAATGGTTGTTCCGGCAGGAAACCACGAAATAGAATTCCGTTTTGAACCTAAAGTTTACGCGGTAGGTGAGAAGGTGTCGTTTGCCGGCTCTTTGCTGCTGATACTTATGCTTGTGGGTTATGCTGCCACCGAGCTGAGGAAAAAGCTTAAAACTGATAAAGCTCCTGCAAAATAGAGTAATGGACAAGCCTTTGCGCAAAGTTCTGATTATCACCTATTACTGGCCTCCAAGCGGAGGTGCAGGGGTGCAGCGGTGGCTTAAGTTTGTGAAATATCTGCGTGAGTCTGGCTGGGAACCGGTGATCTACACTCCTGAAAATCCTGAATTTCCGGCTATCGACGAAAGTCTGGTAAAAGATATTCCCGAAAACATTGAGATTGTCCGGTCGCCGATCTGGGAACCATATCGTTTTTATAAAAAACTGATTGGCGCAGGAAAGAATGAAAGAATCAATGCTGGTTTCCTTTCGGAGAAGAAAAGACCGGGAATGGCCGAGCGTGTTTCAATCTGGTTGAGAGGTAATTTCTTTATTCCCGATGCACGTAAATTCTGGATTCAGCCTTCGGTTAAGTTTCTGACCAATTATTTAAAAACGCATCCTGTTGATGCCATTGTTTCAACAGGTCCGCCGCATTCTATGCATATGATTGCACTTGGCGTTAAACGGAAAACCGGGCTTCTGTGGCTTGCTGATTTCAGAGATCCATGGACAAATATCGATTTCTATCACGAACTGATGCTTACAGCCTGGGCCGATCGCAAACATCACCGTCAGGAATTGAGCGTATTAAAAGAAGCCGATGAAGTCGTGGTCATCAGCCGGTCTATGAAAACTGATTTCATTAAAATTCATGATCGGGATTATTCGGTAATTACCAATGGATATGATTCAGAAGATGTTGCAGGTGTGAATGTTTCGCTTGATACCAAATTTTCCATTGCACACATCGGAACTATGGTCAAAACCCGTAATCCTGAGGCTTTATGGAAGGCTTTGGGAGATGAAGTCAGTGCGAATGAGGGCTTTGCTTCCGATCTGGAGATAAAGCTTGTAGGAAGTGTGGATTACTCTGTGACAAATAGCATTGAAAAAGCCGGACTTTCCCGTTTTGTGAACCGCATTCCGTATGTTCCGCACAATGAGGTGGTTAACATTCAGCAGCAATCACAGGTTTTACTGTTGCTTATCAATGATACACCCAATGCCAAAGTAATTTTACCCGGAAAATTCTTTGAATACATGGCTGCACTTAGACCTGTTTTGTGTATCGGTCCTGCCGATGGCGATGCGGCACAGGTAATTGCTGAAACCAATGCCGGTTTTGTGGCTGGCATTAACGATGAAGCTGCAATTCGTTCAGCCATCAGGGAGTTGTATCAGCGTTTTGCCGCAGGAAATAATTCTGTAGATAGCCAGGGAGTTGAAAAATATTCTAGAAAACAGCTAACGGGGGAAATGGCTGCGAGATTGACGGAATTGGTTAATCGTGGTCAAAAGTAAAATAAGGATAGGAAGAAATATTAAGGTTGGATGGGTTTCTTTGGGTTCCCTGTTACTAAGGTTTGGAAGAAAATTAAGGTTGATCCTACTCAAAATAAAGCGGGAAATTTTGAACCTAAACTACCAATGATATATTAGAATTCAATCAAATTCTGATCAAAGTAAAAATCAACCTTAATAACTCTTAACAAGCTTAGTAACAAAACTGACCCCAACGATTTTTGAACCCTGCCTGCCGGAGTGGCACGCAGGCAGGCTTATTTCTTCTTCAGAACCTTATAAGTCAAAACGCTTTTTATACATGGAAGAATAAGGTTGGGGAGAAATAATAAGGTTGCACCGCCTCACTTCCCGTTTCCGGCAACCGGTGGCAGATCGTTGTTCAGGATATTGCCGATAAATCGTTTCACATTATATCCTCCAAGAAATATCTTATTCAATTCATTGAGCATAAAATATTCTGATTCAGGTATCTGCATGGTTTTCAGGCGTTCGCTGATGATTCCTGCAGCAATGCGACCTTCCAAAACTACCTTTCCTGAAATATCATCGGTAAAAAAACCTTTGCCAATCAGCAGGCCAAGCGTGCGGTTGCGGCTGAGGTCATTCAGCGCGGTCAGCCCGAAGTCGCCTATGCCGCAGTAGCGGAACATGGTTTCCTGTTTGCCGCCAAACCTGAGCAGTATTTGCCGCATTTCGTTAAAAGCACGGGTGAAAATCATAAACCTGAGGTTGGGCGAATCAAAATGTGCGTCAACAATACCGATGGTGATAGCATAAATATTTTTGAGAATACTCAGGATTTCAACGCCGGTAACGTCTTTAGTGTAATCAATATGTATGGTTGTATTTGAGAAAACCTGATTCAGCAATTTGAAAACAGCATCGTCATCGGCACCAACAGTCATGGCTGTTGGCATCTGATTAATCATTTCTCTTGCAAAAGTGGGTCCTTTGAGGGTACAAACCGGATTGTCAACCACCTTTTTCAGGTTGTCAACAATGGTTTCGTTGTTATTCCCAAATCCTTTGGCGAGATTGATAAGCAATGCACCGGGTTTCAGCTGTCCACTAACGGATTGAATGTAAGGGACCACCGCTACCGATGGAATTGCCAGAAAAACGATATCGGCAGAGCTTAAAACCTCAGAATTGAGGGTTGCTTTCAGGCGTGTATTCAACCTTATCTGAGGGAAATAGGCTGTATTTATTCCGGCTGAGTTGATGTCGTTTACAACATTCTCCTCAACTGAAAGCAGCTGAATATCAAGATTATCCTTTGTTGCCAGCACATTTCCCAATGCTGTACCTATGGTTCCGGCTCCGGCTATGCAGATGTTGAGATGATCAGCCATATTTCCTTTTTAAAAGTGCAAAGATAACCAATCAAATCTTTTGCATGGCATCTGAAGTCTGAGCAGTTGCCAAAAGGCCTGTAAATGTTGTTATCTTTGCATCAGTTAGAAACCCGTTTATTTAAAATGAGCCAGCACAAAGCAGGTATAATTATTCAGGCAAGAACCGGATCAGTGAGACTTCCGGGTAAAATGACACTTCCATTTTACAATGGACTGAACCTTCTGGAATTGATGATAAATGATTTTGGGAATGTGGCTGGTGATGTGCCTTTTGTGGTTGCCACAACTACATTGGCTGATGATGATATCATCGTAAGAATCTGCGAGCAGAACAATGTTGCTTTTTTCAGAGGTTCATCATCGGATGTACTTGCCCGGTTTATCGGAGCTGCTCATCAATTTGGGTTTGATTCGCTGGTAAGGGTATGTGCCGATAATCCCTTCTTTGACCTAACTTCTACATTAAAGCTTGCTTCATTTCAAATGGAAACCGGCGTTGATTATGCAGGGTTTTCAATGAATGGAATACCATCCATAAAAACGCATATCGGATTGTGGGGAGAAGCAGTAAGCCTTTCCGCACTTGAAAAATCTGCCGGATTAACCAATGAACCGTTGTACAGGGAGCATGTTACAAATTATGTGTATAGCAACCCTGAAATTTTCAATATACATCTTATGGAAGCCCCTTTTGCGCTGGGAAACCGTAATGATCTGAGATTTACACTGGATACGAACGAGGATTTCCTGCTTCATCAGCAACTTTACAGTAAACTGGCAGAAACCGGGTCATTAAAAGATTATGCTCAACTTGTGGGTATTGTTGATGATAATCCGGTTTATCGGCAAAGGATGTTCGAGCAGATTTTGAAAAACACAAAATAATTTACCTTCTTAAGCTTACTATGAAACACACTTACATAATCGGAGAAATCGGGCAAAACCATAACGGATCGGTCGATATTGCCATGCAACTTATTGATGCTGTTGCACAACCGGTGGTTGATAAATTGTTTGGAGAGAAGCTTATGCCGATGGATGCCATTAAGCTGACCCGTCGCGACCTGAATGAAGAACTTTCGGCTTCCGCGATGTTGAAGCCATACAATAGCCCCAATTCATTCGGCAGGACTTATGGAGAGCACCGAGCTTTTCTTGAATTAAACGATGAGCAGCATTTTGAGATTTACCAATATGCCAAAGCCAAAGGGCTTGAATTTGTGGAAACCCTGTGTGCAAAAGGCTGCCTCAGTATGTTGAGGTATTTTCAGCCTGACCGTTTGAAAGTGGCTTCACGCGATCTTACCAACCTGCCTTTACTTGAAGTTATGGCTGAAACACGCATTCCTATGATTCTTTCTACCGGAATGGGTGGGCGCGAAGAGCTTGACAAAGCACTGGAAGTAATTACCAGATACCATCACAATGTTTCAATTCTGCATTGCCTGTCGCAATATCCTTCTGAATACAGCAACATCAACCTGCTTTCGATCAGTTATCTGAAAAAACACTATTCTGATTATGTTATCGGATATTCCGATCATTCAATCGGAATTGTAATTCCTGCAGTTGCTGTTGCGATGGGTGCCGAAATCATTGAAAAGCACATTACCCTGGACCGCAATATGAAGGGTACCGATCATCAGGGATCGCTTGGTGTGGATGGAATCTATCGCATGGTAAGAGATATCAGAAATGTAGAAATGTCGCTGGGTACAGAAGATTTTTTTATCAGTGATGTCGTTAAAGATACCCGAACAAAGCTTGAGCGTTCGGTTGCTACCATTGCTCCGGTTCAGAAGGGAGAAGTTATTCTGGAACAAAACCTGCATTTGCTAAGTCCCGGCGATGGTTTCAAATGGGAACAACGTGATTCCGTTATCGGCAAACTAGCCGCAACCGATATTCCTGCTGATGAAGTTATTTACCCTGAAATGCTGAAATCATGAACATAAAATTAGTTATTACCGATATTGATGGAGTTTGGACCGATGGTGGCATGTATTACGACAACAACGGGAATGAGTTCAAGAAATTCAATACCAGTGATAGTGCTGGTGTGATGATGCTCAGGGGATTGAATATTCCTTTAGTAATTATGACCGGTGAAGACACTGCAATTGTGAAGCGAAGGGCGGAAAAGCTGAAAGTAGATTACCTGTTTATGGGCATCCGAAACAAGCTTCTTGTTGCAACAACACTTTGCCGTGATCTTGGGGTAACGCTGGAAGAGACTGCCTTTATCGGCGATGATATTAACGACGTTCCCTTGCTTCGTTCGGTTGGTTTGAGTGCTACGCCTGCAAACGCAGCTGACTATGTTCGATCCGAAGCAAACTGGAGGCTTTCCCGCAAAGGTGGTGATGGGGTTTTCAGGGAATTTGTTGAAAAAATTGTAACTGAAATGGGTCTGTTTGACAAAGTTATGTCAGAATATTATGCCCGCATCACACGCTATGACGGATAAAATCAAGCATTCGCGCTGATGTTTGTCCATCAATTGCAAATGCATTCCTGCGGATAAATATTTCACGGGCCTCCTCCTCCGGCTTTAAGTCGTCGCTTAAAATTCTTTCAATCAACGATTTCATTTCCTGCCATCCGGTTGCTTTAAAGGCAACATTCTGGCTGATATATCCCTGAATATCCTGTTCAAGATGATCGAGGATGATAAGTGGTTTGGAGAAATACACCGCTTCGGCACCTACCGTTGAAAAGCAGGTAATCAGTAGTTTGCATGATGCAATCAGCTGGTAAAGATCAATAGATGAGGTAATTGTATAATTTGAGCATTGAGCCTGCGCTGCTATGCGGTGATAATATTCCGGGTCACCGGACTCAGAAGGATGCAGTTTCACCACAAGATGTACATCCGTCATTTCTTTAACTGATTCAAATACATCGAATGCTGCCCTTTCACGAAGCAGAGGATCCTGCTGAAGCTGGGATGCAAATACTACAATTTCCTTTTTGGGAAGTCCGGATTGTGCGATCAGTTTTTCGCGGTGTTTAAGCAGTATAGGTATGATGTCGGTTCGCGATTGCCCTGCAGTGAATAAGCGATCAATGGGATATCCTGAAACCTTGTTCAGAAACTCCTTCCAGTATTCTCCCCAGACTATGGTGCTATCGCAGATCAGATTTCTCTGAATGTCATTTTCAGTAAATCTGTAAGCTGGATGTAATTCATGAATATTGCCGTGCTGAATGCCGATGGTTCGGATGTTATGGCTTCTGGCTGCATCAAGAATTGATCTCACTGCAGGACTGTTTTCGTCGATGGTTGAGATTGTTCTGAAGTTTTGAGAAGCAAAATACCGCTGATAAGCTAAGTTTTTAAACAGATAAAGCCGGCTTGCTTTATGAAATTGAATCATCCGTTTTATCAACCATTTTTCTTTTGATGACATTGACTCATTCAGCAAGCTGGACAGTGTATTCCTGATATTTCCATCTATAAGTCTGAAATTACGCCATATTGCGGGAGAAAAGACTGCGCGCATAAGAATGTATTCCCCGGGTATTCTTTTCAGGTTTTTACGGGGATTGAAAAACATCCATTTCTTTAATCTGAATGGATTTCCTTCATCAAATTTTGGTTGCTCAACTTCATCAATTACCATAAAATCATTGTCGGCTCCGGTAAACACATAAGCTAAGTTATAGTTTTCAGGTTCTGGCTTTAATGAATTTATGTTGAGACACCATTGTTTGTTTGCCCTATCGAGAAACAAATGTTTTTTACCAGATTTCCGAAATGATTGAAACAAGCCTGCAAGAAACCTGATTGCCAGAAAAAATCCAAAATTAAGTTTTGATATCAGGTTGTTTTTTTGCTTTTTATTGCCCGAAGGATACCTGAATGCTACATTGTCAGCAATATCAGAAATCAAATCTGTTTCCGGACCGGAGCTATAACAGATTACTTCATCGAATTCTGAAGCCAGTTTCTGAACCAGCGCGATTTCATAACTCAGGTTACGAAGTATAAAATATACTCTGAACTTGTGATAATGCCATAAACTCATCCCATTGAAAGTAAGCTTTTCTGCCAGGGTTTTGCCTTGATAATCGGTGTCACCGAACTTCAGCATCGCATCCATCTCCCTGAAATTGATCTCCCGCTTTGTTTCTGCTTCCTGTTCAATCAATTGAAAATCAAATGGAAGAGAGAGCGAGCTTGTTGCAAAAATGCTCAGTTTGATTCCCGATGTCAGGATTTCCGAGATTTTATCAGTCTCAGCAACCGATAAGGTGCGATTAATCAATATTGCTTTATTCATAATCGGTTCAGGAATCTGGAAATATCTTTCCGGTAAAGTATCAGCAGCGAAGCAATCAGAACTGCAACTGAAGCGGATGCAGAAATGTAACTGTTCAGGCCAAAAGTTTCTTTTGTGATTTCAAAAATAATCACCAGCGCGACACATATCAGCGGACTGTAAAGTAATTTAGCCAGATTCCAGCGGATCGGAGAAATCTTTTGAGAATAGAAATAAGCACCTAAAACCTGTAGAATATCGGAAACCATTATGGAAATCACAGCTCCGTATATCAGCAGGCGCGGTATGAGTATTAAATTGAGCAGGATATTAACGGTAAGTGTTACCATATTCAGGTAGAGGAAAAACCGGGTCTTTTTTTCATAATAAACAACAAATGAGAAAATTACATATTGGGTGCGAGGGATGTATCGGATAAAAATCAGCGCAATAAATGCAGAAGCCAGTTTTACATCGGTTTCGTAAAATAAGGTGAGGTAAAGCATAACAGGAATGATTGTTATTGCAATCAAAGCCTGCGATTGAGCCATCAGCATATTCGAAAGTGAACGTATTTCATCTTCGCGTTTGGCAATTCCTTCCTTCATGTACCTGAATATTTCAGGTTGAGTAGCGCCTTGAAGCCCCTGCATAATAATCTGCATCCCTAAGGCAAAATTGACTGCGGTAAAGTAGATGCCAAGATCAGTAGGAAAGCGCTCCATAAAATACTTGTCGGCAAAAGTCAGCCCCCAGGTCAGTACACCGTATTGAAACAAAGGCCATGCGAAACGGTTCATTGACGCAAGCAACACCTTGTCATAACGGAATCCGGAAGTGCGGTAGGAATATATCAGCACCCCCAGAGCCACGATACTGCTTCCGATAGCGCTGCCGTAAACATATCCCAGGAATGACATTTCATAATAAAATAGTCCGATAAGTTGAAAGGCCGTACGAACTATTGCTGTGGCAAGATTAACAATAATAAACGCCCTGACTCTTTTCTCGTTTCTGTAAAGCGTAGCTGCCGAAATGTTGATTGATCGGTTTATTCCGGTAATGATGGCCGCAAATCCGTAGGTGCTGAAATTGCGGAGTCCTTCCTGTGTAAAGAGCCCGCCAATGTGATTTCTGAATATAAACGCCAGAATAATAAGCAGAAGCCCACGTAGCAATATGGAACTGTAAACTGAAGAAACCATGCTGTTGTAGGCTTTTCGGTCGTCGTTAACATCATAGAAGAAACGCGAAAGTGCGTTCCCCATAGAGAATAATGAAACGGTAAAGGCAAGCGAAGTCACCATTTCAGACATACCGATCTGGGCGAAATCGGTAGCACTCAATCTGTTGCTGCCTTCAATAATGGGTTGTATCAATACCTGAAGAACAGGAGGAACAGCCGCAACCGCAGAGTAAATCAGCGAAAGTTTCAGATGTTCCCTAACATTAACACTCCTCATCAGGTATTATTTATTGCAAAAATAGTCTATCAGGCTTAAAATTAGCCATGCTTTTGGCGAATTGTTTTAATACTTATACATATGGCTGAATGAAAAAGTTATTATTCAGGTAGGTTGTTGCAAATTAATTTTTTATGTGTCTGATATTTAGGATAGTATAGATTCTGGAATTTGAATTGAGAAAGAAATATAAAAACGGAGACACGCTGTCCGATTTAATGTGTTTTTAATTTTAGTAAAGGTTAAATGTACGATTTTTGTATCATCATAAATGCGTGTTTATTCATATGAAAAATAGTAACCTGTTTTTTGTTCAGTCTATGGCGAAGAAAATATTTTTTCTGATTGCCTTTTCATTAATTCTGGTAATCCCGACATCGGTTTCGGGTCAGGTTCAGATTTTTCCCAGCCTGATCAGCGATGACCATACCGCCGAAGGGTTTATGATAACGCTGCCAGATGGCAGTATCCGGCATTTTTTCAGATTAGATCCAGGCGACAACGGTCATCACATTGGTAACAATTCACGTATAGTTCAGCGATCATCCGATGATCAGGGTCTGAACTGGACAGCATCTCATACAATTTTTGAGGATGAGTGGGACAACAGGAATGTGCATGGCGGATTGACTGATGATGGGCGCATTGTTCTCTTTTTCAGGAGATACAACGCATTAAACCGCAAGACAGTATCGACAAATTTTATGTACAGCGATGATTATGGCGATACCTGGTCGGATGTAAATACCATAGTAATCGGACCTGCCGACAATCCCGGCACACATAAAATGATCAAAATACCTGGTAAAGGTTATATGCAATCGTTCTATACTCCATGGCATTGCGAACTCAGATACAGTGATGATGGCTCGAATTGGGATAGGGTTGGATTTAAGTGGGATTTCTCCGATAGAAGAGAGATTAAAATAACCGAGGCTTGCTTTATTTATATTGGCGAAGGTAAAATGATTGGCCTGATGCGGGATGAATGGTTCTCGAATTTTTATCAGGTTGTTTCAAGCGATAGTGGCGCCACATGGTCCGATCCGGTCAGGACCAATATAGCCATGCCGTTTTTTACGCCATCTCCCCAATTCTTCTACGACTCATTTACCAACAGGATATTTATCATTGCCAACGACAGGCGTGGGCTGAATGGTGGTAACTATGTGATGAATGATGCTGAATTTTATATTTTCATGAATGATCCGAATGAAGCATTCAGCAATCCGAAATCCTATATTCTGGCGTCAAGATTTAACAGGCCTTATCCCAATGCTCACCATTTTTATGGATATCCGACTTATACCCGATTGGATGAAGGCAGATATCTTGTAGTTTTTACAGAAGCCTACAAAAAAGAAAACAATAAAGAGCAGGCTGATTTTTACCAGTTTGAATTGCTCACCAACGCGTACCTGCCACTTGCTGATCAGTCAATTATCATGCGAAAAGGCCCTAGACTCAGGATATTCCCGAATCCGATTAACCATGTATTTACTGCCGAGATCAGCCAGCTTGTGCTTGGTGATAGAGTGACCATGGAGATTTTTAATAATTCAGGGCAATTGGTATGGCATAATGAGGAAGAAGCATTTGATGGATATACACTCGATATTGATGTTTCGGGTTATTCTGCAGGAGTATATTTTCTGAGGGTTATTTCAAATGACATGTCTGCAACCGAAACAATAGTGGTTCAATAAAAAGATTTGTCTTTTTGGCATACAAATAATGCCGGATCTCTTTATGATCCGGCATTTTGCATTTGTAAAAAATGTAATCGCTTCGGCCAACCCCGTTTTGAAAATATTCTGGTCAAATATTCTGCAAATCCGGTGGTTTAATCTTTAGCGGGCCTTCGGGATTATTACTTTTTATGTTATTTTTTCTTGCTGCCGAAATGCTCGCGTTTAACTCAAATCCTACAAGAATGATGATGGCGTTAAAGTAAATCCAAAGCATAAAGATGATGAGGGTGCCAATTGAGCCATAAAGCGAATTGTATCTTGCAAAGTTGTTGACATAAAAATTAAAGCCAACAGAAGCTGCTATAAACAGTAAGGTAGTCAATGTTGATCCTGCAGAGATAAAACGGAATTTCATCTTTCGGCTGGGCCCAAAATAATACAGTGTTGAAAAGGCAAAAAACAGCAACGCAAGTGTGATTAACCATTTTCCGGCACTCAGCATAAATAGGGTTAGTTTATCGGTAAGCAGGTTATGGGTTTGCAACCAATTGAGTACCACAGGTCCGACGGTTATGAGTGCAATGGCAATTACCACCAGAAACGACAGCAGAAATACCAGTCCGATGGCAACGAGTCGTTGTCTGAATGCTGACCGCGTTTCAATGGAGTAAAAGGTTTGATTAAAGGCTTCCATAAGACTGGTGATGCTATTGGTAGCGAAAAACATAGCCATAATAAATCCTATGGAAAGCAGGTTGCCGCGTGGTCGCTTTACAATATCGAACAAGGTGTCTTCAACAGCTGCATATGCCTGATTAGGAATAAAATCTTCGAGTAGATTCAAAAGGCTATCCTGGAAATTATCAATGGGAATGTAAGGGATGAGGGAGAAAAAAAAGATGATGGCCGGAAAAATTGCCAGAAAAAAGTTGAAGGATAGTGCTGCCGCCCGATTGGTGATGGCTCCTTTTTGTATTCCTTTTATAAAAAAGTCAATAACATCGTAAAGTGGAACCTTGTCGAAACCCGGCAATCGCAACCGCTTCGACCATATGAGCAACTTCCTGACCGGCCGGCTACGTAAGGCTCCATTATAGATTCCAAGTGAATATACTTTTATCCGCTCTATAAATTTCTTCATCGGGCAGTGTTTTTAAAATGCTTTCAGGCTCAGGTCAAGGCTTTTGATGTGATGTGTAAGCGCACCCACAGAAATAAAATCAACGTTGGTTTGCGCATATGCACGAATGGTTTCGAGAGTAATGCCTCCCGAAGCTTCGGTTTCAAATCGGCCGTTGATAATTTCTACTGCTTTTTTCAGGTCTTCAGGTTTAAAATTGTCGAGCATTATCCGGTTGACACCGCCTTTGTCAAGCACCTGTTGCAGTTCATCAAATGATCTGACTTCAATTTCAATCTGAAGATTGAGCTGATTTATTTTCAGATAATCATTCGCAGCGTCAATGGCTTTCGAAATTCCACCGGCAAAGTCCACGTGATTGTCTTTGATCATGATCATATCATACAAACCAAACCGGTGGTTGTGTCCGCCACCATGCCTTACAGCCATTTTTTCCAGCTCGCGCAGCAGGGGAGTGGTCTTGCGGGTATCGAGTACTTTGGCTTTTAATCCAGTCAACTCATTTACATAAAGCGCGGTTGAAGTGGCAATTCCGCTCATGCGCTGCATAAAGTTCAGCACCAACCTTTCCGCCATAAGAATGGACGCCGATGATCCCTCAACAGTAAAAGCAATATCTCCCACGTGAATTTTGTCTCCATCATTCAGCAAGGGAAAAAAAGCAAGATGTTTATCCGTTTTCCTGAAAATCTGCTCAGCAACTTCCATTCCTGAAAGTATGCCATCCTCCTTTACCAATAGGTGCGCTTTGCCTGTTGCACTTTTGGGGATGGTTGATAATGAGGTATGGTCGCCGATACCTATATCTTCGATAAGGGCTTTGTCTATTATTTCCTCAATCGTCATAAAATGGAAAGCTGTAAAAGATTAATCTTCAGACTCGAATTTCAACTGGTGAATGACAGGTTTACCGCCAATATTTTTTACAAGGTAGTATGTTCTGAATGAGTGTTTGCCCGACTTGTAAACACCAATGGCATATTGAGAACCATCATTTGACTTTCCCTGGTGATTTTGTGTGTAAGATGCAGGGGGGTATTTGCTGAAAAAACTTTTCACGATCATTTCAGCCTGCACTTTGCTGTATGTTCCTTCTGAATCCGGTGTGCGGAGGTCGAGCGTCTGGTTAAAATGTGCTCCCAGATCCTTTGCATTGGCGGTGCGGATAGCAGTTGCAATTTTGGTTGTTAGATCCTGCGCCTGCAACGGAATGGAAATGAATGCCATGCCAATCAGTAAAAGGAATACAGGAAAAATTTTCGTTTTGTAGTTCATTGTGGTTAAAATTATGTGTTTACGAGTGAAACCTGATCCCGGAAACACTATAAGGTTATTAAAATTAATCAAAAACCGATCCAAAGAGAATTTTTACCGGACGAAATCTAACTGTTTACAAATATAAAATTTTACCCGGTTTATTGGGCAAAAATAATCAGATTGTTTTGATGATTGTGTGTTTTATTGCAATTACCATGCAAAACCATGCCAACAATTTATTGGTATCAGTTGCCAAAGACATATTTTTATTCACTATTGTCCGGTAAAAATCGAAAATTTTCTTGCCACCAAATCTCCAAGACTCCAAATTACACAAAATGAATAAATTACATTGGTGATTTTTGGTGATTTAGTGCTTTGGTGGCAAATTATTAAAGTAAGGTATTGTTCTACAACTTTTGTCAAAGAGAGTCAATATCAATCAATTTGGAATAATATTCGAAACCTTCTCCGGACAATAATAATTTTTATTCTGTAAACTAAAATCCGCAAGCCAGGGTTAGACCAATTGAAAACCAGCATTTTCTAAAACCAGGTAATATCAAATCACGCTCTGACTTTCAACGGAACTGTATCAGAAATTGGCTATTTTTGCATCAAAAGCTGATATGCGGATTACTTTGGTACTTATGGGAAAAACCGATGCCTCCTGGTTAACAACCGGCATTGAGGTATATACCAAACGGCTGTCGCATTACATCAGGTTTGATATTGTTGAGGTCAACCCTCCGAAGAATTATAAACAATTGAATCCGCAACAGTTAAAGGAAGCGGAAGGCAAGCTTTTTCTGAAATATTTTGAAGAAGCTGATCAGGTAATTTTGCTTGATGAGCGAGGGAAAATGCATTCATCAGAGGATTTTGCAGCCTGGCTCCAAAAGCTGATGAATGCCGGAACCCGCCACCTGATGTTTGTTGTGGGTGGTGCTTTTGGCTTCTCAGAAGAAGTTTATGCAGCCGCGAATGGTAAAATTTCGTTGTCGCCCATGACATTTTCGCATCAGATGGTTCGTGTGTTTTTTGCAGAGCAGATATACCGGGCATTTACCATTCTGCGAAACGAGCCCTATCACAACTCATAGTCTAATCCATTTAATCTCAGTCAATAAATGAAATCACTGGTATTTGCAACCAACAATGCCCATAAACTTAATGAAGTAAGTGCAATTCTTGAAGGAAAGTATAAGGTTGTTTCTCTGGCCGATATCGGATGCTTTGATGATATTCCGGAAACCAGTCCGACCATTGAAGGTAATGCTTTGTTGAAGGCCCGGTTTGTGGTAAATAATTACCATCAGGATTGTTTTGCTGACGATACCGGACTTGAAGTTGACGCCCTTGATGGCCGTCCCGGAGTTTACTCTGCCCGCTATGCCGGAGAAGGTTGCAGCTATAATGATAATGTGGAAAAGTTGCTTTTGGAGCTTAAAGGAAAATCAAACCGCAAAGCGCGATTCAAAACGGTGATTGCGCTGGCAATGAATGGCAAAGAAACTCTGTTTGAAGGGATAATCAACGGGACAATAATTCATGAAAAAAGGGGCATTTCCGGTTTTGGCTATGATCCCGTTTTTGTACCTGACGGCTATGATCAGACCTTTGCAGAAATGTCTCCTGAATTAAAAAATACCATCAGCCACAGAGCGCTGGCGGTGAAAAAACTTGCTGAGAGCCTTATGTAAGCTTTTCAGGAATGGCGTTTGGTTAAGTGATATTGTTACAGATTCCACAACCATGAAAGTCGGCATTCAGGCTTAAACTTACATTTCATTTACGTCTGAAACACTTCGACTCCGCTCAGTGTGACATTCGTTTAGCGTGGGCACTATTTTATCTTAATGCACTAATTATCAATTTTATACGAAGTCATCCTGAGCGGAGTCGAAGGATAAGCCGAACAATCTGTCATTGGTAGCGGAGTCGAAGGATATTTAATATTGTTAAACATCCAGATCCCCTGCAGCTTCCGGTTGATAAACAATATCGGCAATCCGGAGTTCGGCCAATCCGCCGGGAACTTCCAGTTTAATAATATCTCCTTTCCTGTAACCCAGCATTGCAGTTGCCACAGGTGCAAAAATCGAAATCTTATGTTTCGCGGTATCTGCCTGCCGTGGGTAAACAATCTCAATCTGCATTGTTTTATTGCTGTTCAGGTAGTCGAGTTTAACAATTGAATTCATAGTAACTACATCGGGTGGCATTTTTTCAGGTGGCAACACTTTGGCCCTATCCAACTCGTTTATGAGTGGATTGAGATTAATCGGTGCATTGATGCCTCCGCTGCGGGCTTTTTCAATTTGAGTGCGCAACCGCGCCATGTCCAGCGAACTGATGATGATGTCTTTCATGTTGATGTTTTTGAAATAAAAAAGCCGGAGAGACCCGGCCTTTGAGAATATAAGGTTAGGTCTTGTTAATCAGAAAAGAAAAGGAAGAGGTTCAATAAAAATTTCATTTTCACTTTATTTTCGAACAAAGATACAAATAATTAGTGGATTGTTGTTTTAAATTGGCAAGCACTTTTTTCCTGCAACAACAAATATTCCATTAGAATACACATGCAAATGTAATTGCAAATCATTCTCAAAACGCTGCCCGAAGGGTTAATATAAAATTTCTGCCGGGAGCACTTATACCTGATGCAAATGGCCGGTAAAGCTGATCGGTGATGTTTTCTACCCCTCCGTTCAATGTAAAGGTGCGGTTAATGTACCATGCTGCTTTAAAGTTGAGTGTTGTCCATGCAGGAACAAAAGGATTGCCGTTATTATCTTTTGCATAGGGTGTTGCATCCACTCTTTCGGAAAGTGGCAAATCTTCAAAAGCCATGCCGGCATTGTATTCGGCATACAGATCGAAGCGCAGTTTCTGCCTTTCGTAGGTAAAATGGGTGCTTCCGAAAAATGGTACCGCATGACGCAGCGGGTAGTACTTAAGGCTGTCTTCACTCTGTTCTTCTCCGCTTTGCCAGTTAAGTATTGTGCGCAAACCAAATCCTTTACCAAAGTTAAACTGCAAAGATCCCTGAATGCCATAAACCCTTGCTTTGGTAATGTTTTGTATGGCCTGAACCCTGCTCAACACGCCATCGTATTCAAGGCTGTCCTTTCCGTTGTAGCTGAAATCGCGGCGGGCCAGGGCATTATCGAGCAGGGTGTAATAGATGCTGAAATCTGCTTTTGCGAAATCGCTCATTGTAAATGCCGTACCACCTTCAGCATTCCATGCATATTCGGGTTTTAAGCCTGCATTCGGGACAACCACTGATCCGGGTTCCGAATCAAATACCTTCCCCAGGTCATCAATATTGGGCGATCTGAAACCGCTTGAGAAGTTGGTGTAAAGTTTCCAATTTTGCTGAGGACTCCAGGTTAAGCCCACACTTCCGTTGAGGGCTCCGTTGGCAACAGAAGCACCGGTAAACGGAAACGGAAACATACTGGTATCAAATGCCGCATCAATTGTAACATAACTATACCGCAAACCACTGTTGATTATCACTTTGGGTGTGAGGTGAATACGCGCGGTGGTGTATAAGGCGTATGACTGCCAGGTGGAGCCATCGGGATATCGCGTATTAACGGGCGAAATTTCTCCGCTTTCACTATGAATACGGTTTGCCTGAGATCCGACTTTGTTATAAACAGCCTCCCCACCGTAAAACAGGGTGATCTTTTTATTTAATTTTTTGTCCAGATCAAAGTTCAGCGTTAAGGCGTTTACTTCTTCGAATTGATTGCGCAGCCGTTTATTATTCATCTTTCTGTCGTGGCGGCTTTCTTCGTATAACTGATGTGCTGCAACAATTCGAAACTGATCGTAAAATCCATGATCACTTTTTAACTTTATTCCAAGCCGGTTCATTACCCATTTTTGCGGGCCATAATACCATTCGGCGTTTACAAGGCTGCCATCACTTGAGGTGAGGTAAAGTCTGTCGTAGCGAGGGGCATCTGATGTTTCGGAAAAATAGAAGCTATAATCCAGTTCAATCTTTTCTGAAGGTTTGAATGCCACTTTTTGCATCAGATTCAGCTGACTGTAGCCCGAGTATATCTGTTTCTGAGGATCTTCATTCTCAACTTCCACATCAACGCCATCAATGGTTTTCTGATATTTTGGACGAAGAAAAGCTGAATTTCCTTTTGATCCGGCTTTCAGATCATCAAAATCAGACCAGGAAGCACTTGTGACAAAAGCCCATTTTTTCAGCCCGATGTTGAAATCGAGGTGCCCGGTTTTCTCAATGTTGGCTGAAGAGAACCGCGCGAATGTATTTCCACTGACAAAGGGTTTACCGTCACTGGAAAATTTTGGCTTCAGGGTATGGAAATCCATAACTCCGCCAATGGCATCGCTGCCATACATTACTGCGCCAGGACCGAAAAGAATTTCGCTGTTTTCAACCGAAGCTGCATCTATCGAAATTACATTCTGCAGGTTGCCGGTTCTGAAAATTGCGTTGTTCATCCTTACGCCATCAATTACCAGCATTACCCGGTTGGTTGCAAAGCCACGCAAAATCGGAGAACCGCCGGCCAGCTGACTCTTCTGAATATAGGCATAACCGCCAACACTTAAAAGATCGGCAGCCGTTTGCGGATTGGCAAAAGCAATCTGTTGCATATTGAGTTTCTCAACCCTTTGTGGAATCTCACGCTCATTTTGCTCCCAGCGGTTGGCCGAAATAATTACCTCGTCAAGCGTTATGCGGGTAGGGCTGAGGTCGATAAAAAACCGCAACTTCTCAACTTCGGCAATCGACAAGGTGCGGGTTTGATAACCGATGTGCCTGAACGTGATACTTTCGGCACCTTTGAAAGCTGCGATATCTGCCTGACCCCTCACATTGGTTGTAGCAGAAACTGAAGGGTTTTCGGAAATAATAGCAACATTGACCAAGGGTTGCCCGGTGGTGCGGTCGGCAACTGTAACTTTTTGTGCCAGGCCGGAAAATTGCAGTATAACAAGGGTAATAACAATAAAATAACGAGTTGACATTGAGTAATTTTAAAAGTTCAAAGGTTTGATATGCGCAATAAGTAACGCGATTTCAGGATTTGATTTGCAAAAATAGCTATAAAAACTCAGTGAAGAGAAGAGAGAAGGAATTTCCAATTTCCAATTTCTCTCGTTATCGCTTCGTGCTCCCGAGACAAGCAATTTCCAATTTCCAACCTGCCCGACTTACCTCAACTTTAAAAATTCAAATAACAGGCTGAGCCGTTGGGTGACGAATGAAACGAACGAAGCGAGTGACGGAGTGACCTACCAAGTTTTCTTTCAACGTGTGAGGTCTTATTGATTATATCTGGCGAAGCAAAGCTAAATCGCCGGCATAATATATTGAATTACAAATTCAATGGTGTTCAAAGTGGAATTGCAACCGAGGCCGCCTTTGCGGACGAGCCCTCCAATCAGGGCAGGCTCAGCGAAGCTAAATTCCGCTTAGCCGAGGAAGAGTGTAGGAGTTTTCAATTTCCAATTTCCAATTTCTAATTTTCAATTTCTTCCCGATATCGGGACCAATTTCCAATTTCTAATATAATTTCCCGGTAAGCGGAAAAATACGTTCGTAAAATTCTTTGGTTTTTCCTGATGTCTGAGCCTGCAGGTTGAGTTAAAGACAAATGGGAGCTAGAGGGGCATTTATTTCAAAAGTTTTACTTACGTGAATCTGCATTTTTTTTATTAAATTTGATGTTCGATTATAAACAAATACATATTAAAAAATGGAAAGTAATTCAAATAAGGGCGGAAAATGCCCTGTTACAGGAGCATCTCATAAACACAATGTTGGTGCTGGAGGTACAAAAAATCGTGATTGGTGGCCCAATCAGTTAAAGTTAAATACATTGCGACAGCACTCTGCTTTGTCGAACCCAATGGGAGATGATTTTGACTACGCTAAAGAATTTAAAAGTCTGGATTATGCAGCTTTAAAAAAAGATCTTCACAAACTAATGACCGACTCTCAGGATTGGTGGCCTGCAGATTTTGGTCATTACGGTCCGTTTTTTATCCGAATGGCATGGCACAGCGCCGGAACTTACCGCACAGGCGACGGTCGGGGAGGAGCAGGTGGCGGTCAACAGCGTTTTGCTCCGCTTAACAGCTGGCCCGATAATGTCAATCTCGACAAAGCAAGAAGGTTGCTTTGGCCGATAAAGCAAAAGTATGGCCGCAAAATATCGTGGGCAGATCTTATGATTCTTGCCGGCAATGTAGCGCTGGAATCAATGGGATTCAAAACCTTTGGATTTGCAGGTGGGCGTGCCGATGTATGGGAGCCGGAAGAAGATGTTTACTGGGGTGCTGAAACCAAGTGGCTGGGTGGCGATATCCGCTATGCAAGCGGATCTGAAGGTGTAGAGAAAGATGGTGGTGTAACAGTTTCTGATGATGATGCTGACGGAGATATACATACACGTGATCTCGAAAATCCGCTTGCTGCAGTGCAGATGGGCTTGATCTATGTGAATCCTGAAGGACCTGATGGAAACCCTGATCCGATTGCGGCGGCAAAAGATATCCGTGAAACCTTTGCCCGAATGGCAATGGATGATGAAGAAACTGTAGCACTTATTGCCGGTGGTCATACCTTTGGCAAAACCCATGGAGCCGGTGATGCAGCACTTTTAGGCGTCGAACCTGAAGCTGCAGGCATTGAAGAACAAGGGCTGGGCTGGAAAAGCAAATTTGGAACAGGCAAAGGAGGTGACACCATCACCAGCGGATTGGAAGTAATATGGACACAAACTCCCGCCAAGTGGAGCTATTACTTCTTCGAAAACCTGTTTAAATTTGAATGGGAATTAACGAAAAGTCCGGCCGGTGCTCATCAGTGGGTAGCAAAAGATGCAGGTTTGGTTATGCCTGATGCTCACGATAAATCAAAATGGCATGCGCCAACAATGCTTACCACAGACCTTTCTCTGCGTTTTGATCCGATTTATGAGAAAATCTCCAGACGTTTTTATGAACACCCTCTTGAATTTGCAGACGCATTTGCCCGGGCCTGGTTTAAGCTTACTCACCGTGATATGGGTCCTGTATCCCGCTATCTGGGTCCGGAAGTTCCCAAAGAAGAACTGATATGGCAAGATCCGATACCAGCAACAGATCATGTTCTTATTGATGAGAATGATATTTCAGATTTGAAAACGAAAGTTTTAAATTCAGGCTTAAGTGTATCACAGTTGGTATCTGCCGCATGGGCATCGGCTTCAACTTTCCGTGGATCAGACAAACGGGGTGGTGCCAACGGTGCCCGCATTCGACTTGCTCCTCAAAAGGACTGGGCTGTTAATAATCCGGCACAGTTATCAATAGTATTGGAAAAACTGGAAAGCATCCAGACAGAATTTAACAGTTCCCGGTCTGACGGAAAGAAGGTGTCTCTCGCAGATCTTATTGTTTTGGCAGGTTGCACTGGTGTTGAAAAAGCAGCAAAAGCAGCAGGTCATGCACTTACTGTTCCTTTTACTCCCGGCCGGATGGATGCTTCTCAGGAGCAAACAGATGTGGAGTCTTTTAAATTTCTGGAGCCGGCAGCCGATGGTTTCCGCAATTACGTAAAAACCAGTTATAGGATATCCACCGAGGAACTGCTGGTGGATAAAGCACAATTGCTGACGCTTTCAGCTCCTGAAATGACAGTGTTGGTTGGTGGTATGCGGGTATTAAAAACCAACTACGACAATTCTGAACTCGGAGTTTTTACCAAACGCCCTGAAGTGCTAACCAACGATTTCTTTGTAAATCTGCTGGATATGAGCAATGTATGGAAGCCATCTTTAGCCTCAGGTGAAACCTTTGAAGGATGCGATCGGGTAACAGGTGAGCTGAAATGGACCGGAACCCGCGCTGATCTTATCTTTGGTTCAAACTCTGAATTGAGAGCCCTGGCAGAAGTTTATGGAAGCTTCGATGCGCAGGAAAAATTTGTAAAGGATTTTGTAGCGGCATGGAACAAAGTAATGAACCTTGATCGCTTTGATTTGAACTGATCATCCCTGTATTGGGGGAATGACAAATCAGATATCCGATAATGTTTTTTTAAAAAGGTGGTCTCGAAAGGGGCCACCTTTTTGTTATAACTAAAATCAGCAAGTCAGGGTTTGACTGATTACAAACAAGCAACTTGTGAAACTAATAAATATCAAGTCAAGCGCTGACGTTTTTGATTACGAAGGAGGGGAGACAAGCCTGCCTGCCAGGGCTACAGTTAAAATAAGGCTGATTTTGATTTTGAACAGACCGGTAAACATCCGTAAGTTTTTCTGAATCTGTAAATAGTTTTTCCGTGTTTGTGTAATTTGACTAAACCAAGCCTTAACATCGGCATTCTGACGCTACTTTCATCATTCTTAATTAAAATTAAATGAGAAATTATGGCATTTGGATTGTTTGTACCTTTGACGGCCTTACAGCATATTAAAAGTGGGATGGTTTTCTTTGGCTTTCAGATGAAAATGCCAATGGATGCACTGCAGTTAAAAGTGATTGTTCAGGTTGCGGAATGAAGCTGATTCCTTCGTATTTGCTTTTAAATGAATATCAACAAGTAAATTATTCAAAATCCACCTGCCATGACACTGTCTTTTAAAAACCTTTTCTTTGGAATAGGAACATTATTTTTGTTTTTTGCATTCTTAATCCTTGCAAAAACCATTCTTATCCCTTTGGCCTTTGCACTGCTTTTATCCTTTATTTTATATCCTTTGGCTACCCGATATGAGTTATGGGGTATGAACGCTTTGTTTGCAGCTTTTCTTTCCATTTTTACAATGCTGATAATAATTGCTGGAGGTGTTTTTCTTTTCTCAACTCAAATTATTGACCTCTCCCGCGATTTTACGGATATTCAGGATAAAATTCTGATTGTTTTTGCCGACATCACATTATTTGCGAATAAAAACCTGAACTTTCTGCCAACTATCGAAAAGGGTGAGTTATTGGAAAGGATTAAAAGGTGGCTAACTGAATCATCCGGTTCACTTGTACAACAAACCTTCAGCAGCACAGCATCAGTTGTTACAGGACTTTTCTTAACAATAATATATACCTTTCTTATTCTGATATACAGAGGTGGGATAATCAATGCTTTTTCGAGATTTTTCCCTGAAAACAAAAGAGCGCAAGCTTATATGATGTTTAGTTCGGTACAAAAGGTCGGACAACAATATTTATCAGGAATGCTGATAATCATAATTATTCTGGGGACGATCAACAGCATCGGCCTATTGATTATTGGTATTGAACATCCGTTTCTTTTTGGATTTCTGGCTGCTGTTCTTGCAATTATTCCTTATGTCGGAACTACACTCGGGGCTGCAATTCCGGTTGTTTATGCTTTGGTAACTTATGACTCAGCCTGGATGGCGTTGGCAGTTATGATCATGTTCTGGGCTGTTCAGGTGGTTGAAAGTAATTTCCTGACTCCGAAAATTGTGGGTGGAAACCTGAAAGTAAATGCCTTGACTGCCATTCTGAGCATTATCATCGGTGCGTCGGTATGGGGAGTTGCCGGAATGATTCTTTTTTTGCCTTTTGCCGCTATGTTGAGGGTCTTTTGTGATGAATATGATGATCTTAAAGCCATTGCTTTATTGATTGGCGAGCAAAATAATAGTGAGGAGGTAGGCCGTGCCAAATTCCTCACGCGCTGGAGAGAAAGAATAAAAGGGTGGTTTTCAAAATGAATTTTTAATTTTGTCAGTAAACTTGACTCTACCAATCAAAATCATTGGTTTGAATCATGGCTCTTGATTGGTTGAACCTTAACTCCGTCCATCATTAATAATTCTTCAGGCAATTGACCTTCGTCATTGATTACAACCGTGTAACCTTCGCGTATTAGTCTTTTAATCGTTTCTTTATCAGGTAATTGAGGGTAAACAGTCATATCTGTGTAAAACATAGCTTCCACCGGGTTCGCATAGTTGAAAAGAACAACTTTTTCATTTACATCCTTACTTAGCTCCTTTAAATTTGATACCCATTCCGGGTTACGCTCGATTTTTCTGAATGGTTTTATCCTTTCAAAAGAGTACCTTACCGGCAGTGCTATCAGAAGTATCAGTACAATATTTATCAGCCACTTCCACTTTAACTGCATTTTGTAATCGGATATTGTCATGAAAAAATCAGCGGTTATCAGGAACAAGGCCGGTGAAGTAAAAAGCAGATAGGCCTGCATTTTTGTTCTTGCAAATGAAAAAAACAGAAATGGAATCAGAAACCAGATGGTTATAGCCAGTCGTTTCAGATTTCGCTGATCTTTAGCTGTTCTGTATAAAAACCACAAGAGCGGGAGGTAGATAAGTTCCCCGTAAATTATTCGGATTTTATCCAAAAAATAAAAAACTGAGCCCTGATGTTCCTCTATTGCTTCATGCAAATGCCTGATGTTGTAATTTGATTCCCAGGCAGCTTCGGCGGGAAAGCAGGTAAATATGTATATCTGCCAGGGCAGAAAAGTTGCAAAACCCGTTATTAATAAAACTAAGAACTGAAGCGCAATGGTCTTGTAATTTGCTTTGCCCGAATCCAATACCATCAACAGCCATATCGGCAGAACAATAAGTGCAGGCAGCCATTTCGAAAGAATTGCCGCGCCCATCGCCAAGCCAACCATGATATTAAAGATGGGTTTTCCCGTTCTTACATATTGAATGCTTAAGAAAATGGCCAGTTGTATGAAGAATAGAAAAGCAATATCAATGTGATCCGTTGCGACTCTGCCAGCTGTAAGCTCAATAATCAACCCATGAATTGCAAAAAAGAATGCAGCCAGAAAAGCAATGCGATGATCGAAGAAATGTTTTCCGATGACATAAGTTATCGCAATACCGGCGGTTGACATTATTATGGAAGGCAGTCTGATTGCAATTTCATTGATACCAAACAGCCATAAAGATGATGCCATTAACCAAAGCGGCAATGGTTGTTTATGCAGCCAGATGTGGTTTTGTGTCCAGTCTCTGAAATCAAATGGAAGCAATGGGTTTGCGTAAAGGGTAGGTTTCAGCGGATTATCAATCAGGTTTTTGGCAACCAATGCGTGATAGCGTTCGTCCCAGTAATGAAGAAACATATCTGAAGAGGTATATACCCTCAGAATCAAGCCACCCAGCATTAAAAGGAGTAAAGCAATCCTGTGGTTTCCCAGCCTGAACTGATGCCATGAAAGCAGAAATGCTGCGGATGCAACTATTAGAGTAATAATTCCCTGGCTCAGGTTATCCATTTCGATTTGCCTTTCGTAAATTCTGAATGACAGATGATAATAGTATTTTGCGACGAATACTCATGAACTTTGATCAGCTGAAAATGAAGTTTTATTTATTCCCAAAAGTAGAGAATTTGAGAATTGAAAAAGCCTTAACATTAACCTCATCTTCTTTAATTTCCGGAAAATATACGGGCTGCAATACTTTTTTTAAAAAAATAGATTTCAGGAAAACAAACCAAAATAAAATATCATACTTTAGCAACCGGAATCCGGCAGAGTTTTCAAGACCGGTGATGGATTGATCATAAAGAAGCATAGAAGCATATTTTGTTCAGATAGAGTACCTGATACGTTTTAAGATTACTTATAAATCAAAGTGTTGCACAAAATGAAGACTATCAGAGCCCCAATCCTGAATTGGTAAATAGTTAAACGGAAAATATGAGTTTCAATCCTTTAAATTCCCTGAAAAATGAAGAGATTATCACTGATTATGATTATTATGGCCATTTACTCAATGGTTTATTCGCAGGATCTGATTGTCACGCAACAAGGTGATTCAATCAATTGCCGGGTCACAAAAATAGAGTCGGAGTTTATACATTTTACTTATAATCATTCCGGAGAAATCAGAAACACCCTGCTCAGAGATACACAAATAAAACATCTGGAATATGGTTATTTTGAGGTGAGTGAGGTTTCGCAGGAAGAGGTTTTCAAAACATTAACAGACAGGTTCAGATTTGCTGCTCATGGTGGATTTAGTTATACGTTGGCAAGTGTTGCAGATGATGTGCCCTCTGATTTTAAAGATTATGTCAGGCAAATGAAAACAGGATATCATTTCGGGGCAGATGCCACTTATTTTATTACAGAATCCTATGGTCTCGGACTAAAATATAGCTTGTTTAAATCGAAAAACAGTCTTGATAATATCTATGCGGTAGGGCCCAATGGTCAAACCAGATACGGAATAATGAGCGACAACCTGAGTATTTCCTTCTTCGGTCCATCGCTTGTGAACAGAAGCAGCAATCATGATAGGAGCCGGACTTTTATTGCTGGCCTTGCAATTGGGTATATGAGCTATCTTGACAAAAAAGTAATTATTGATCCATTTACAGTAACGGGTTCAACCCTGGGTTTGTCTTTTGAAGGAGGTTATGATATAAAATTGAAAGGCAACAGCGGCATCGGATTTCAAATCTCTTATATTTCAGGCCTTTTGTCGGAATTTATTATTGATGACGGCAAAACAAAAGAAACGATGAAATTCCCGAAAGGACAGTTTGAAAGCCTACACCGGATAGATTTTTCTATTGGATACCGGTTTGTCAGATAGGTGAGATTATTCTCTTATATTGGGGACGGAAAACCGGATATGAAAATCAGATACGTGACCGATGTTGCGCTGATTATCCGAAGGCAATAATGCAGAAAACAAAACTGAAAAATAAAATAGGATGACACAGAAATTTTTAAAAGCAAAACACTGGCAATTATTCTTACTGACTTTTGGAATACCATTGATATTTCAATTCGTAGTGATGGGTTCTATTATAGCTAATATTGGAACGGATTCGAATCCTGATCCGACACTGATGTTTAATTATATGAAGTTTTTCCCGATAATAATGTTTATTTTTATGGGAATATTTATGGGCTGGTTTTGGTCTGTTGCCATAGGACTTCAAAGTAAGGTACCAGAGAATGTGAAGATGAAGGTGAAAAAATTTAAATTTTTCTTTTTCATTCCAATGGTTTATTTGCTTTTCATAGCAATTTCTATAGGACTTTCCTTGAATGGACTGATGGATAACTTTTCAGAACCAAGTGCTGCACAAGTTGGAAGCATGTTTGCTTTAATTGTTCCGCTGCATTTGTTCGCAATGTTCTGTATATTTTATTCATTGTACTTCGTGGCAAAGACATTTAAGACAGTCGAACTTCAACGTGAAGTATCATTCTCAGATTTTGCCGGGGAATTTTTTCTGATTTGGTTCTATCCAATTGGAATTTGGATAATACAACCAAAAATTAATAAAATGATTGAAGAATAAAACAAATGCAGCAAGCATCACGTTGGGTTGCATTTTAAAAAAGACTGTAAATTGAATAAAAGACTGATAATATGGTTCTTTATAATTGGAGGCATAATTGCTCTGATTTTAGGAGCAAAATGGATTAATCATTTCTTTCAAATTGACTCTTGCCTTGACAGAGGTGGTCGATGGAATTATGATCTTAATGAATGTGAAGAATTCTATCAAATTAATAATGAAAATCTCTCTGACTTTTATTGGAAAACCGACTATGACACAATAAACAATAAAGAGTTTTTAATAAAAGGAAGGTTAATGGATTCATCAGGAAAGTCGCCAATTGAAATAATTGAGATTCTTAATAAGAGAAATGAACAGCCTAAAATTGAATACATTGCCATTCAATCGGATACAATTATAATTAAGATTGTTGATGACGAATATTTAACTGAACAAATGGGAACGACCGGAGCATATTGCTATCTCGGAGAAACAGTATTCACTTTGACACAAAATGTCTTAATCAAATATGTTAAAATAGAAATGGATTCTGGTTCGCACGCAAGTCCTGGAACCTATACCAGAGACGATTTTAAAGACTTAATGAAATAAAACAAAACGACACGCGAATAAATGTAAATATGTGCGATACTCAGCGCTCAGCAACCATGTATGACTTGCATATTTTAAATACACCCGGCAAAGCAGGATTTTGCTTCGTTGATCCTGCCCTGATTGGAGGGCTCGTCCGCTGAAGCGGTCTCGGTTGTAATTCTGCTTTGATCAGCATTGAATTTGCAATTCAATACATTTGGCTGGTTGTTTGGCTTTTTGCAGGATGGTGTGGATATTTAAAAAGTGGTTATATTTGGAGCGGAGAACTGAATGGTGGTTTCACTCTCAATGGGTGCTTCTAGTCATATATTGTGCAAAATTGCAAGGATTCACTCGTTAGGTGCAATCTGAACAAACAAACAAATAAACAAACAAACAAATAGAATATGAAAAAATACATTAAGAAATATACAATACTCTTGATTGTCTTAATAGGATTTCAAGGCTTATTGAAAATGTTTATCATAAGTCAATTGCAAATAATACTATTGAATATGGGAATTGAATTCAATGAATCAAACTACATAAAAAATACAGTCTTTATTAATATTCCATATCTGATAAATATAATTTTGGCTTTTGTGGTATTGAAAGATTTAATAAAAAATGAGATTAAAGGAATTCCAGTAGTTTTATTGACAGTGATGTCATATTTCGCAGGAGTAATATTTTTTCTATTCTTAATCAACAATAAAATCAGCAGCGATGACAAATAATCAATTTAGAACCTTAATTAATAAATATGCCATCCTAATTTTTATTGGATACTCGGCAACTTTTCTAATTTCAACAGTAATTCAACGTTTGATTCCTAGTGCGAATACAGGCAACACTGACATTATTGGAATTCTTTCTTCATTGACTTGGATAATTCAATTGATAATAAATATTATTGCTGCTATTTTAATTTCAAAAGATATGAAAAAATTGAACATTAAGAATAACTTGATAATAGTAATGACAGTATTGTATTCGCTGATTGGAATTACGATGTTTTTTATCACGACAAATGGAAAATCGAATAATGCCAGCACCTAACTTCGGCTAAACATTATCGGGCGCATGGTTGTAAAGAGAAAGTTTGTACATTTATTGAAAATTGTGGTGGCCGTAAAGATTAGTTTTCAAAAGTGCCTGCCAGCGCTTAGTATCAGCCGCTAGCCGCCAGCGAACAAGCGACAGTGCGATGGACAATGAAAAGAAAATTGAACTAAAAAATAACAACAAAAGAAGGAAATCACATGCAGAAAAAGTCGTTAGTGGTAATTGACATTCAAAATGACATTACCAAAAACTACAAAGAAATCATTGACAATGTTAATCGGTCAATAGATTGGGCAGTGGAAAATGAAATTCATGTCGTTTACATAAGGCATTATAACTTATCTGACGGTACAAGGACTTTCAAACCTAATACTCGTGGGTCTGAATTAGTTTCGGACATGAAATTGGTTTCCAATAACATTTTTGAAAAATCCAAAGGCAACGCATTGACCAGCGAAGATTTTGCTGACTTTATCAAGAAAAATGAAATAAGCGAATTTTACATTACAGGAGCAGACGCCATTGCCTGCGTGAAATCAACCGTATTTAATATGTGCAAGGGGAACTACAAAGTTACAGTCTTATCAGATTGTATTACGAGTTATGATAAAAGGAAAATTGACGAAATGCTGAATTATTACGAAAAAAATGGCAGCAAAATAATTAATTTGAATGACTTGTTAGATTCTAAATAAAAATGCCACGGCTAATAAAACCGTTAAGTCAACAATTAATTATTTGACATTTTCACCTGAATTGAATGTGAATTATGCCTTTGATAAATTGGTAGCATAGCTATTTGGTGGACCGCGAACTGATATTCAAACAAGTTACAATGCAGACTATCTAACTAAAAATTTCAATGAGTTTTATAAATCAGTATGGGGATTGACTTATGGAGTTGGAATTGAGTATAGAAATAAAAGCACAGGTATATTGCTTGAGTTTACAGGCTACCCGGAATTTACGACTATCAGGAAAGATGAACCTGCTGAAACATCCGCTGGATTGAAATTAGCCGGACAATCATATACTTTTTCTTCCGGAATTAAGTATTATATATCACAGCAGAAGAACTAATGCCATTAACAGAGGCCAAACGCTATCGGGCGCAGGGTTGTAAAGAGAAAGTTTGTACATTTATTGCAAATTCTGCTGGCCGGGATATTTTCCAAACTGCCCGCTATCGCTTAAGCTCAACCGTTGTGATGCATTTAGAAAAAAATGACAAACTAAACAATTGATTAATAGACTAATGGACAACATCATAAAAAACAAAATGCTGTTTAATGAGTTTATAATCTTACAAATAGTGAATTCTCCACAAAATGAAATATAAAAAATACATAAAAAATTCAACAAAGATTTCTGAAATTGGCCTTGGAGCCTGGCAATTAGGACAAAATTCTGGTTGGCAAAGTATGACGGAAAATGAAGCTATTAAGCTTGTTCATAAATCTTTAGACTTGGGTATCAATTTTTTTGATACGGCTCCAAATTATGGACATGGCACTGGTGAAGAAAGATTGGGCAAAGCACTTAAAGGTAAAGACAGAAGTAAAATTGTAATTAATACAAAATTTGGTCATACACAAACAGGTAGTTTAAACTTTAATTCTGATTATATCAGAGTGTCATTAGAAGGTAGTTTAAAAAGACTTCAAGTAGATTATGTTGACTCACTGATTATTCATAACCCACCTTCTGAATATTTTGATGGAAATAAAAATGACCATTACGAGATACTCGAAAAGTTGATTGAAGAAGGAAAAATAAAGGCATACGGTGCTTCTTTGGATACTTATGATGATATGAAGTTGTTAATGGATACGACAAATTCAAAAGTGATTGAGGCATTTTTCAATATCTTTCATCAAGATACCTTACGTGGATTTGAAATAGCAAACAACAAAGAAATTGGTATCATTGTAAAAATTCCGCTTGATTCTGGCTGGTTAACTGGTAAATATAATGCTGAAAGCCGTTTTGATGATATTAGAGGACGATGGTCTAAAGAAGATATTAAAACCAGAGCTAATCTGGTCAATAATGTTAGAACCCTTATTGGAGCAGACGAAAATCTGGCCCAGATAGCAATAGCATTTTGTTTAGCTTATGACGCTGTTTCCACCGTTATTCCGGGTAATGTTAATATCGAACAACTAATAAGTAATGTTAAAAGTGCAGATATTTATATTTCACAGAATCTTAAAGAAAAACTTGAATATTTGTACCAATCTGAAATTAAAGACCTGAATCTACCTTGGTAAAAAATTAGTTCAAAATTAAGGTTGCCATATAAATATAACGCTGAGCGGCCTGTAATTCCGATACTATAAGAACCCAGCGGTGAGTTCCTGAAGCTTCGGGAGACAAGGAGAGATATGTTATTTTGAATGTCTATATTTGCAATCGGGAATTTATTTTTTCATATTCACCTTGCTTTACTCCTTTACTTTGAGAATCAAATACGATTACACCAATGAATAAACTGCAAATTAAGGCAACGGCTTACCAATACTTTTTAATAATAATTCTTTTGGCAGCCATAGCTTATAGAGGGGGCAGGGATTTTTTATTCCAAAAAAATGAGGTAGAAGTTACCGTAACTTTAAAAGATATTCAGGAAATATACCCCAAAGCAGCTTATTACGATCAAAACAGACATGGAGTATTTGATGTTTATGGCAATAATAGCAATAAAATAGGCTCAGTACTTCTCTCATCTGATTACTCCCAACAATTTGGTTATGGAGGCAACGTTCCTTTATTGATAGGCGTTGATGATAATTTAACCATTACCCGAATTATTTTATTGCCGAATAATGAGACCGGATATTACATTGAAGCCATATATGGTAATAAATTTATTGGCAAGTGGAAAGGAGTCAACCTGAAAGATGCTATACATTTCCATGTTGATGTTATTTCGGGAGCTACCCATACGAGTAATGCTGTGATAGCAGGAGTAAGGCAGACAGCATCTTCGGTTATGGGATCCGGTGCCACTGTTGTTACAGAAACAAACCATCGGGCAATAATCAAGGACATTTTATTTTTGAGTTTGATGTTGCTATCGCTTGTGATGGTTTACAAAAAAGGAATGGCGAAGTACCGCACCATTTATATGTTTTTGGTATTGGTAATAATGGGGTTACTCCTCAATATTGCACTCTCGGCTCAGTTACTGAACAAATGGCTGCTGGATGGTTTTACCTGGCGGGCCAATTGGCAAAGTAGTGTGATATTTATTCTGGCAGTAACCATCTCTTTTGTCGGTAAACGTAAATTTTATTGTAACTATCTCTGTCCGATGGGGGCATTGCAAGAACTAACAAACCATTTTACGCCCTTCAAAAAAAGAAATCTACCCACACGATTGATGGGTATAACTGCAAAAGAAATATACCTCACACTTATTGCAGGCGCATTGTTGATTGGCTTTACACCAGGGTTATCTTATCTGGAACCTTTCATGTTCTTCTCCTTTCGCATCATAGGCATAGGACTAATCATCTTTGGTTTAATGGTTGTACTTTTATCCTTATTTTTTACCAAACCATGGTGTTCGGTCTGTCCCACCGGATGTTTATTGGACACTATTTCCTATAAGAAAGCCCATGACACTGACCTTTAAAAAATATAAAATCATGCAGAAGAGTAAATTTCTAAACATTGTTCTTGCCACCGCCGTTTTGGTGCTGTCAATTCTTTTGACCATCAAAGAAAGCGGTTCAGAGAAGTCCGCAACCCCAGCAGCAGTTGCATCAGAAAATACCCCTATGGCAGCATCAGATTCTTCAGCAATTCCATTTAATAAGAAGTCGGTGGGTATTAAAAGTTATTTATACCCCCAACCTGCGATGGTGATAGGCTCCTATGATAAAGAGGGCAAGCCCAATATGATGACTGCAGCATGGATAGGCATTTGCAACTCTGATCCGCTAAGTATTGCAGTTTCTATGCGCCCGGCTACCTATTCATATGGAAATGTAACGGAAACTAAGGCTTTCACAGTGAATATACCTTCGTCTCAGTTGGCTAAGTATGTAGGATATGCAGGTACTTTTTCGGGCAGAGATGTAGATAAGTTTAAAGAGACCGGGCTCACGGCAGTCAGAGCTGAGTTTGTAAATGCCCCTTATATAAAAGAATTTCCTATCGTTATAGAGTGCGAAGTTACAGCTATGCACGAACTCGGTTCGCACAGGCAGTTTATCGGAAAAGTTATAGATGTAAAAGCAGATGTGGCCATTCTGGATGCCAAGGGTAATGTTGATGTGAATTTGTTGAATCCCATTATATATGCAGGAGGGAGTTTTTACGAAACAGGACGCTTAATACCCAGAGCCGACAGGTCGAAGGAGAAAATAGATGGCAAACCATTTGTTGCTGACTATAGCAAGCGACATGAGAATCAAACATTAGAGGTAATACATAACCGAAAAAGTGTGCGCAATTTTACCGACCAGCCTGTTACAAAACAGCAGATAGAAACTTTGCTAAGGGCAGGTATGGCTGCTCCATCAGCAGTCAATAGGCAACCTTGGGTATTTTATGTTGTTACATTGCGCAAAACCCTCGATGCACTTAGCGAACAGTTGCCTTATGCTAAAATGTTGACTCAGGCACAAGCCGCTATTGTGGTGTGTGGCGATATGGAGAAGGCAGGCACTTTAAAAGATAAAGGCTATTGGGTGCAGGACTGTGCTGCAGCCACCGAAAATATACTTCTTGCCGCAGAGAGTATGGGTTTAGGAGCTGTATGGACTGCTTCATATCCATACGACGACAGAACAAAAGTGGTTATTAAAGAACTCAACCTGCCAGAGAACCATATACCCTTAAACGTTATTCCTATTGGCTATCCAACAGGCGAAGACGTACCAAAAAACAAATGGAATGCGGATAATATTATTTGGAAATAATTCTAAACTGCATTATTTAAGTGTATGCGGGTATAGACTTGCTGAACTCCAATAGGTTGGTTTCGGGTTTTTCGAAGGTTTAGCTTCGCTGAGCCTGGAAGGTTTTCTTTTAACCCCCGTTAAACGGAACGTCTCTCGGCTAAACGGAGTTTAGCTTCGCTGCAGCGCGTCTGCTGATGCAGCCTAGGTTGTAATACTGCTTTGATCAGCATTGAATTTGCAATTCAATATATTTGGCCGGTTGTTTGGTTTTTCGGAGGATGGAGTGGATATTTAAAAAGTGGTTATATTTGGGGCGGAGAACTGGGTTGTGAGCTCACCATGGGTGCTTGCTAGTCAGAGATATAGGTATTATCGCATTGTTGCCAAAAAAGAATGACGATTAAACACAAATTCAATATTTTTCAATCATAAAAATCCTATAAAAATGGAAAACTCTCAGAAGAAAACTAATAGATTTCCACTTGGTACTATCATAATCACATACGTAATTGTGAAAATCGTTTATAAATTAACAGGATTTCATTATGCCTTTTCTGATGGCATAGCAAACATCAATTTGCTTATTGATATTGCATTATGGGGATGTGTTTATCTGTCAGTTGATTTACTTCTCAAAAAACTTCTTTCAAAAAGGACAGTTTAGTTTTTTGATAAAGACGATAAATATTGTTGCTGAAAGATTTAAAATTATCCAAAAATCACTGTCAGCCAGGATTGATTTTTTTGAAAATCTAACAAATGAAAAACAGATTACAATCAAGTATCCCGCCCAGCTAAGCACTATACAGCTTCGCTGAGCATGATTTCAGCATGGATTTATCCCCGCCCTGCTATAAACTTATCCCATTTTTCAAGCACAAGTTTCATGTCTGAAGGGAGTTCGGAATCGAAAAATAACTCTTCACCGGTGATGGGGTGATTAAAGCCCAGCGATTTGGCATGAAGTGCCTGACGAGGTATGATTTCAAAACAATTTTCAACAAATTTCCGGTAGCTGCCTGAAGTTGTTCCTTTCAGAATGGCACTGCCACCATATCTTTCATCGCTGAAAAGCGGATGGCCCAGGTATTTCATATGGGCACGTATCTGATGGGTGCGACCGGTTTCCAACCGGCATTCAATCAGGCTTACATAATCGTAACTGCGCAAAATTTTGTAGTGTGTAACCGCATGTTTTCCATGGCTGCCATCCGGAAAAACAGTCATTACCAGGCGGTTGTTAAGGTTGCGGCCAACATGCCCGGTTATGGTTCCTTCGGGTTCTTTGGGTGTGCCCCAAACGATAGCCTGATAAGTGCGGCGTATGGTGTGATCGAAGAAATTGCGGGCAATGCGTGTCTGGGCTTCTTCGGTTTTGGTAACCATAATTATACCTGATGTATCTTTGTCGATGCGATGCACCAGAAAGGGCATGGCATCGGGTTTTGCGCCCGGCTGATTGCGCAAATGCCACACCAAAGCATTCAACATGGTGCCGTAATAATTTGCAAATCCCGGGTGAACCACCATTCCGGCCTCTTTGTTGATGACCAGCAGATGATCGTCTTCATAAACAATATTCAGCGGAATATTTTCCGGCAGTACTTCAGTATCGCGTGGCGGATGTGTCATTACCACCGAAATCACATCCTGTGGCTTAACGCGGTAATTTTGTTTGACCGACTCACCGTTTACCCGGATATTACCGGCTTTAGCTGCCTGCTGAATTTTGTTTCGTGAGGCATTTTCAATCCGGCTCATCAGGAATTTATCAATCCTGAGCAAGCCCTGACGCCGGTCGGCAATGATGCGGTGGTGCTCGAAAAGTTCGTTCTCTACGCTTTCGTCTTCAACAAACTCCGGCGAATCGTGCTCTTCCAGAAAATCTTCGGTATCCGGCATTATCAGAAAAATTACCGGTTAATAATCAACTTGCTGCGTCCAATGGGGGTTCCGGCGGAGTTGTTTACCTGTACAATGTAAAAACCAGAAGTAAGCATACTAACATTGGTTTCGCGTGAATATGGCAGGCTGAGTATGGTTTTGCCATCGGTGCCTGAAATGCTGGTTGTAAATCCGATCGATGCCTGATTGTCAGGAAGATCAATCACTATCACTCCATCGGGTGATGGATTTGGATAGATTTTTATCTTTCCGGATGTTATATTTTCAGGAATACCCACAACCTTTAATTTCCCCAAAACCGGGCGCATCATCATTGCTCCTGTGTTGATGCTCTGATTCCAGAAGCCAAAGGTCCTGAAAAAGGTATTGGCCGAGGCATTGTTATTGAGATCATAGCCTATGTTCAGGTTATCGGCAGTAGTTTGTTCCCATCCTACGTAAAAAATCAGATTTGGGAAGCGTCCCGGCTCAATTCTTATAATGCTGTCAAGTTTATAGGTGTAGAACTGGTTCAGGCTATCTTCATAGGCTGGTTCATAGCCAAAACGCGAATAAATCAGTTGACCTGGTTCGCCAAAATAATCATTCCACACATTCAGATAAAAACTCTTGACATTTCCGCCGTTCAGGGTTTGATTGAAGTACATCTGCACAGCAAGCAGAGAGTCCGCCCTGTTTAGTTTAAATTTATAAGCCATCTGTGCACCGATATTTTGAAGACCAAATCCGGCTTCTGCCGTTCCATCGTCATAGGAAAGATAATTTGAGAAAACCTGAACATTCCGGATGGTGTCGTTTTGCGTGCGAAGAATACTTGCTTCAGTATTGATTACGTGGGTTGTGGTAAAAAATGTCTTTTCCTGTGTGCCAATCGGAAATTTAAAATTTACCGGAGGATTGGCAAAAGGCTGGTGCGTAGAATAGCCGGAAGTAACGTAAGGAAGGATAGAGAAAATTCCACCTGAATATGTATGAATGGGTGATTGCTGATATTCTTTTGTTACGTAATAAGAATATGAAGCATTGTAGTTGATGTTGTCCAGATTTGTAATGAGTATATCAAGATCGGTTTTCATTTCGTTGATAAAATTCGATCTGTACTGATTGTAAGGCATGGACGTATAATTTTTCAGCATTCGCGGGGCTTTGCCTGCAAATGCCACATCGCGGTGAAGCGTATCGTGTATTCCTCTGCCTGTGTTCAGATATACGTAATCAATATTCCATTGATCGCCGTTGCTTTGCCAATCGGGCAGAATAATGCTGGCAAGGCTTGCATAATTTCTGAATCTGAAGCGGAACTCTGATGTATAAAACATGGCGCTGTCCTGAATGGGTATCACCACTTGTCTGAACCAGGTGCTGTCTTCGGCATAAAAGCTTTTGAGGGTCTGTCCGGGAGCACTCCAAACTCTTCGCCATCCTTCAATAACGAGCGTGTCAACAATTGTGGTGTCGATGCCATTGATTATGGTATCAGTAGGGATATAATAGATTTCTGTTTCTCCGGGAGCCAGAAACTCAAGCACAAGTGAATCGGTCTTATAGGGTGCATTACCGTTTCCCTGAGGCTGGTAGTAAAAGCTGAAACAGATTGAGTCGGCACGTGTAATGATGCGGCGCACCGGGGTAAACAGTGAATCGAGGCGAATGGGTTGCGAGGTCAGAAAATCAGCCATGTATGGATATGGGCTGGCGTTGCTGTAAAGCCTTCCGAGGTTATCGATGGCGTCAAGCGTTGCAACACCCACTGTTGGAGGGTTTACTGCATAATCATCGTTGATAAAGGCATCTGAATCGGCCCAGCGTGCTGGATCAGGGAAAATATGACTGTCGCTGAAATCATCGAAAAATGGCAGCAGGAGCGGGGCAACGGCATCCCGTTGAGCAGAAGTTGTTTCCGCCTTTTTCTTTACCTGCACATTTACCTGTAAACCGGTAATGACTTCCTGCGCGAATATTGTGGCCGGTATAATAATCAGAAGCAATATACTTAAAATCAGTCGATTCATCTCAATTTTGTTTCTTTTCTGTATTTACAAGTGCAATTTGCTAAAATTCATTGTTCTCCGGGTCAATCTGCTTGTTGAGGGTGTCATTGGCAAACTGTTGGATGTGAGTCTCAAAATCAAAAACGGAAGGATCTTTAAAAACCAGCGAAACGGGCTGTCCTGCATTCAGCAATCTTCCCGGAGAATAAGAAGGAGATTGACTGTAAACACGCGCTGTTTCAGGATCGGCATCATCATTATAAGTCTCATCGCCAACTGTAAGCAGGTTTTTGTTAAGCAGATCAAGGGCTTCCTGACGGGTTTTCCCGATAAGGAAAGGCAACTGAAAGCGACCACCTCCAAACGATTGACCCACTCTAAGGTCAATTACAGAGTTTTTGAGAATTTCAAACCCCGGCTCAATAGCCTGGTTTTTATGGTATTGCCCCAGTACTGCATTTGCAGCAATGTCCGGTACATAGGTAACTTTACCGAGTTTCAGGCCATAAGTTTCCAGCGTTGCTGCTGCCTGCCTGAGGGTAAGGTCAACCAGATCGGGCATGTCAACTTTTTCGGGCATTACGGCAACTGTTGTGAGGTAAACTTTGCGGTTTCTCTTCACTTTTGATCCTGGTATCGGATCCTGTATCAAAACCGATCCACGTGGCATCTTCGCATCAAACACGGAATCAACAATGATCACTTCCAGATCCGAAATGGTTTCCAACTGCTCAATCTGATCAGGGGTAAGTCCAATCAATGATGGAACAATCATCGACTCGCCGTGATGCGTGTACCATTTCAGTGCCCACAAAATCAGAGAGATCACAACAATGGTCAAAGCCACTGAAATTAAAAAATTCCTTACAAAAATGCGGGTTCTGATAAATTCAAGGAAGTTCATGCTGTATTACTTGCGATTATGTTGCTGTGGGGTGCTGTAACATCCTACGACAACCTACATGAATTATAGTTTAACTTATGAAAGCCCCGTTTATTGCACAGCTTTGCAAAGATATAAATATTTATCCTGCAGATTTTGTTTTGGCCAAAATGCGGCAAAAGTCTGTGCTGATGACAGATAAGCAGGAATTTAGAGAAAAGGAGAGGGATAATCGCTGGCCGGTCTTATTAATCTGATTTTCTGAAAACGTTCAATTGGCCGATTAATACACCATTACAATCATGAAGTTGCGTAATAACGGCATCAACCAATAATTCCGAGCCATTGGGGGTGGTTTGCAACATTTTTCCACGCATTATCCCGTTGGTCTGAAGTTGATTTTCATGATATTCTTTTTCTTTTTTATTTGCCCACCGGGAGACTATAAGTATATCGGCTTGTTTTGTTATGGCATCTCTTTCAGGAATACCGTAAAGAGCCTCAGCCGAGGAGTTCCAGTAAGTGATGACATGGTTGTGGTCAGTGGCAAACACTGCATCACTGATCTGATAAAGCAGTGCTGCGTGAAATGAGTTCAGGTTGTCGGTAGTGCGATACCGGATCATGTCATTCAGCAGACTTTCCTGACTGAATATATTCATCATAAAAAGTTGAAGCGAATTGAAATCTTTGTCATTGTTTTTTGTTATTTTCAACATTTCAGGATCTCTGAACTTGAAAGCAAGGTTAATCATTTTTAGCGGTAAAATGTAATAACGGCGGAGGTAAAGAGTCAGAAATATAAGGAAAGAAACCAAAAATATTATCAGGATGAGAATCAATCGGGACTGGTATTTCTCAATCTCATCTTGTGGTTTTGAATAAGTTTCTGCGTTGAATGAAGCTACAGGAAGGTTGTGTCTTCCGTAAACGGGAATGCTTGTGCGGATAATCTTTTTTCCTGAGGATGCTTTCTGATCTGAGTTTTTGATTGAGACAGGTTCCTGAGTAACTGTCACATTTCCTCCGATCATAGCCGAAGCAAAAACAGCTTCTGACTTTTCAATTATCTCTCCGGCAAAAAGCCAGCCATATTCATTGCTGTGAGCTTCCTCGCACCAGGGTATTTTTATGCACGAGATTCGTACAAGGTCATTGTTGATCCATCCATAAAATCTTGTGATTGTGCCATCGCTCATCAGCTTTTTCATCTCTGTTGCTGAATTTGGCAGCAGTGTAACGAAATTTATCTTGTTAAACGGATAAACAGCCAGTGGGAACAAGGCAGAATCGGCGACTGCAATATAATCGAAGCCAGGCATATCAATCCTGCTCAATTGTAAGTTATTGCTGAGAATATTGCAAGGGAAGAATGTAGGATTCGATGTTGAAATTCTAAGATACTTTTCGCTCATTCTCGATTGCATTTCGAATGATTTTTTGATAGTTGTTGACAATTGTATGCTATACATATTTTTTACAGTTTTTAGTGTATAAAAATTATGCAGTATAACAGCCGTGAGCGAAACAATGAAAATTATCGCGGTCAGAAGAATCAATAAAGAAAATTTGCTGCGGATGAATCTCATGAAAAGTATTTAAATGACCTGATTTCAGAATACTTCTCTGTTTGGGAAGTATTTATAAGTGTTAATAAAAAAAAAGTTGGATTGTAATCATGATTTTATAAAAAAAGAGTGCAACTTAAAATAATTTTACTTTAAATCTTAACCTATGTCGCTGATCTGTAATAGTAAGGGCTTGACCTGACATTTTTTGTTTTAGAATAATGCATGTTTTCATTTGGTCGAACCCTGACTTGCGGATTTAAGTTTTACTATTTTGGCAATCTGAAAAATTAATTTCTTATCAGGGTGGTAAAGTTCCGGTTATTCAGTATTCGATTATAATTTATCGGACAATCGGGAATATTGCCACGGTTCGCCAGCCTGAATAAACCCGCGGGCAGGTTGCATCTTTCAATACGCTTATGTTTATTATAGTCAACTATATTCAAAAATAAGTCGCATGAAAAGGGCTTAACGCAATTGCACAGCATCATATTTTGCATCAAAAAGGACGATTCTGACATTTAACAGACCTTATATTATAAAAATGATTGAACGTTTGAATGATTTGCCTGTTAAACAATGGCTGGATTAATTTTTATATCTATTTTCGTAAGCCTCAATTAAGCCTTCTGATAGCGTGAAAAATACTTTTGTTAAATTACTGTCTGTTGCGTTGTGTATTCTGCTGCCGCATTTATCGTTCAGTCAGCTTAGTATGGGTGGGGTACCTCCCGGAATCTCTTCCAGATCTGCATTAGAGGCGGTTCCTGTAATTTACCTTGAGAAGCCCGACCTGAATCAATTGATGCGTGAAGATGCAGAGAATGAAACTATGGGTGTACCTGAGCGTATGGGTGTGAGCTCTGCAGCAGGTTATACTTCGGATAATTCCGGTTCATGGGAAATTATTTCCGGCAGGAGAGTCTGGCGGTTGCAGATTGATATGCCCGATGCGGTTGGTATTGGACTGTATTTCAGTGGTTTCAATCTGCACGAAGATGCATTAATGTATATTTATTCTGCTGATTATTCACATGTTATAGGTGCTTTTTCGTCACAGAACAATCATCCGTCAGGATTATTCGCCACCGAAATTGTAAAAGGAAGCCGCATTATTATAGAGTATTCCGAGCCGTTATCTTATAACAAAAAACCTGATTTTACAATTTCAGAGGTTCTGTATGTTTATCGTTCTATGCTGTTTCCGGGAGATAATCCTTCGCGTGAAGTGGTGTCGGGAGCCTGTCAGGTAAATACAGCCTGTGCTGAGGGCGACAACTGGCGCGACCACATTAAAAGCGTGGTGCGGATAAGAATAAAAAACGGATTTGCAGCTTATTGGTGCACCGGAACATTGCTTAATAATGCGGCAATTGATTTTGAACCCCTCGTTCTGACTGCCGATCATTGCGCCCGTAATGGCTCAGGGGGATATTCCAATGCCGACGATTTGCTTCAATGGATTTTTTATTTTCAATATGAACTGCCTGATTGCAACGGAGGTGCAACTCCGCAGAATAAAACACTTACCGGTGCTGTTAAACTTTCAAGCAGTACCCCACTGCTTAACAATGGCAGCGATTTCTATCTTGTTTTGCTGAACGACGACATACCTCCCTCATACGAAGCCTTTTATGCAGGCTGGGATATTTCAGGAGCATCAAGTCCTTCGGGTGTTGGCATTCACCATCCTTCAGGAGATTATAAAAAGATATCCACATATAGAACCCCGCTCACTAATGACCAATGGGGGACAAATCCGGGTACGCATTACAAGGTAGTCTGGAGTTCAACAACCAATGGTCATGGCACAACCGAAGGCGGCTCATCGGGTTCGCCTATATTCAGTGATAAGGGAAGAGTCATCGGGCAGCTTACCGGTGGAGAGTCTGGCTGCTATAATCTTACCGGCCCTGATTTTTATGGCAAAATGTCGTATTCATGGACTTCAAACGGTACTCATGATTCACTCAGACTGCAACCCTGGCTCGATCCTATCAACTCAGGTATTTCCTTTATAAATGGGGCTCATAATGACAAACAGGCTTTTGCCCGGTTTCTGGCAGATACAAATGTAGTTGCTTTGGGAAATAGCTTGAATTTTACTGATATATCCATGGGCAATCCAATTTCATGGAAGTGGATTTTTGAAGGCGGAGACCCTGCAATGTCCACTCAGCGTGATCCTGGCCCAGTCCGCTATGATCGCTTAGGTAATTACTCGGTTACGCTGATTGTAACAAATGAATTTGGAACAGATAGCCTTGTACGTGAGGACTTCATCTTTGTTGTTCCCAGAATTTACCCCAACCCTGCCAGCGATTTTTTCTATGTTTTGACAGGGAGTCAAATATCTGAAAAATGTAATATCCGTGTCAGTGATGCGCAAGGCCGCACTGTTTTTGATGAAAGCGTAAGTCAAAGCATGGGAGGATTTTATAAAGTTCCTTGTGGAAACTGGCCTTCAGGGGTTTATGTTGTCAGAGTTACAGGTTCTGATTTTTCCCATACCGGGAAACTCTTTAAGATTTCTCTTTAAGTTATCAGGATGTGATAAACTTCTTTTTACTCTTCTTGCATATGATCTGCGACACTCCTCTGGCGCTCATCATTACAGTTGGCAATCCTCCTCCCGGCGCAACCCATTGTCCGGTCATATAAAAGTTATTCAAATCTGGCAGCGTTACCGGCAATTGTTTCAATCCGGTTTCAGGTGTGATAACCCAGCCTTCAAAACTGCCTTTCCAGTTGTTGGTATAACGGATTACTGTTGCCGGGGTAGATAAGTCGCTCATTTCCAAATGGCTTTGCAAAGGTCCCAAACGATGTTCTGCTCCTGCTATTACCTCAGAAATAATTCTCTTTTTCTCTTTTTTATACCCTTCGAAATTGTCAGTTCTCAGGTTAGTCCAGTATTCGTCTTCACGAGTAAGAATCATGGCTGAAATCAGTGTTTTGCCATCCGGAGCAAGCGTTGGGTCGAAGTTGTGAATACGGATTTTAATTTCGTTTATTGTATTGGACGGATCAATATATACTCGTTTTGAAAGAGGAATAATGAGTGATGGTACTTCGGAAATTAGTTTACGGTCAACCCCCAGCGATAATTGAAGATATGAAGAGAACGGAAGTGATTTTTTGTAAAATTTGCTGATTTTCTGGTCTGTGAACTTGCCTTCCAGTAATTCATTGAGTGTGAAATTACCATCGGCTGCTGAAATAATGTAATCAGCCTTTTCTACTTTGCCCTCTGAAGTAATAATTCCGGAAGCCTTTGATTTTCCATTAACTGACTCAACAATGATTTTATCAACCTTGTTTCTGTAATAGATTTGTCCTCCTGATCTCAGATAAGTTTCTTCTATTTTCTTAGCAAACTCCAGTGAACCTCCGATAGGATAACCGGCATCTTTATTGTTCATCCATGCCGTGGTAATCATCGCAAACACAACACTCATTTCAGGCACAAACAGATTTTCAATTGTCTTTCGCAGCAATGGGTTTTTACAACGTGAAGCAAAGTCAGCAATACTTACATTCGTCCATTTTTTAATAGCCGGCAGGTATGGTCCCATTATTCTCAGGCTTGAGAATGCATCGCGCAATGTAAATAGTTCGCGGGGTTTCGGAACAGGGAGATTCATTCTGCTGAATTTTCGTACAGCATGAATATAGTCGTTTATTACTGCAATGTCTTCAGGCGCCTTGGCAAGCAACTCATTCTCGAGTTGGTCAATGTTATTGTAGAAATTGATGAAATTACCCGCTGAATCCTCGCACCTGAAGAATATTTCGTGGTCGGTTATAATGAGCGATTTCATATCGATCAGTTCGTTCCACAAATTGTAGAATCCTGTTCCGGGTTTTGTGCCAACAAGCCAATGTATGCAACCGTCAATTTTGTATCCGTCTTTTATCCAGGATGTACACAAACCTCCCGGAAGACTGTGCATTTCGTAAATTGCGGTTTCAAAGCCATTCATTTGAAGGTAACAGCCAGCCGATAGCCCACTGATACCTGCTCCGATAATCAATACTTTCTCAGCCATGTCATGCAGGATTTGTTTATTTTACTGTGATTGTTTCTTCAGAAGCATTTTTTTGGAGAAATAAATGTGGTAATGAACCCTCTTTTCCTTCCATCCGGCAAAGCAACTCCTTTATATTGAGCGAAGTAGAAACAGGATTATCCATCCAGTGGTGGCATCCGCAGTGATCAAGTACAACACATTGTGCGGCTATGTTGTGATGTTTGAGCTCAAATCCACCGGCGAGCAGAGTTGCAGGACAAGCTACTCCCACCACACCTGTTATGCTTTTTCCCGGCTCCGGAGCCCAAACCGATAAATCGGAAGAGTGCTTAAGTATAACTACCTTAAAATTGTTGGTTTTGCCCAATTGATTCAATTCGTTTACCCGGCAATTTTTGCTGCATGAAGTACAGATTTCGCCGTATTTGGTTTGCATCGCTCTGCAAGTTAACGGATTGCGTTTCATGCATGATGGCACGAGAAGGACTTTATGTGCTGAATTTCTGTATTTTTCCCGGTTTGATTCATTAATCAGGTAAGCGCCCAACATACCCAGATGATATTCTGTACTGCTTCGGTTTACCGAAATACCATCTTCTCTTTTGCTGTATTTCTGACGGACCGTGCTGTGAAAATTTTCTGTTTCAAGGGTGTATTTCCCAAGGTGCTGATCGCTGATGGTGCTGAACTGTCGGGCAATATTTCGCATCAGGCTGATACAGATAAAAGTAAAACCGTCGCCTGTATCTTTCATAAAGTGCATCCATTTCCCAAATTGTCTGGCTTCCCGATGAAACTCGCCGGTAGCTTCCATCCAATTGATCAGTTTTTCAAATCCTATAATCCCGGGCATAAGGAAACTATTTTCATGTTCGGGATTTTCCATCATATTCAATCCCAGAATACCTCTGGCTTCGTCGGCGGATTTTCCGGTTTGTCCGGGCACTTTGCGAAGCAAGGCCAGCTGTTTCATCACAACGATAAGCGCATCCGACGATTCTTCGGCATATCTGCCGTATCTGTTCCAGTAAACTCCTATCATCAAAGCTTCCAGAAGTAACTCTTCTCTTGAATAGTTTTTAATATCCTGATCATCCTGATAAAAGCTGATCAATGCATCGGTGACTGAGCCAAGGTTTTCTTCAAGCAGATCGAGGGCTTTTACAGCAAATAAGCTGATGTCGCGATAATAATGATCAGTGTTGTTTTCTCCTGCGAAAAGTGAGTACGGTGTGGTGACGGGACTTGCCATTTTGATGTGAATTACTGCACAAAAGTATTTGCTGTAATTCTGAATGGAAAATGTTTATCGACGAAGTGTTTTTATTTATGGGTGAGCTGCTGATTTTTAGCGGTAAACCGGAAGTGATGATTTGAAGATGGGGCAATTTGAAGATTTGAAAATTATTTGATTTGAAGATTTGAAAATTCAACAATTCAAAATTCAATAATTCAATAATTTGAAGATATGACAATTTGATGATTTGAAGATTTGATGATGTAAAGATTCGGAGCAGGAACAACCTTAATATATCTTCGAAACCTTAGTAACAGGCAATCCACCGGAACATCTCCAACCTTATTACTTCTTCTAAACCTTAACTTATAAAAAGTTGAAAAAGTTGATTGAGAATCGTACCCTCCCCCAAAAAAAAACAGCCACATCCCAAAGAGATATGGCTGTTCTAATGCAATTTTTCAGATTATTCGATAATCAGCTTTCCGGTGAAGTTTTGATCAGGAGAACTGATGCGCAAAACGTAAATTCCTTTTTTCAGATGGCTGGTTGAAAGTACCCATGCCTGCCCGTTTCCAAGGTTCCGCTCCAGGACAGTTATTCCGGAAGCGCTTACAATGCTGACTCTGGCATTGGTGAGTTGGTCGTTCGACTGAATATTCAATACATCGCGGCCCGGGTTAGGGAAGAATCTGATTGTGTTCTGATCGGTTTCTACCCTGAAAGTATTCACAAGGTCGGTTAGGAAAATGTTGTCGATATAGAGACCGTTTCCACGACGATGAACCGATTCAAAAGCAATCCTGATATTTTCAGCACCTGCCCATTGACTCAGATCGATAAGATTGCAAGGAGGATTTCCCGGCGCTCCGCACCAATCCGAGGGTAAAGCCGGAACAAACAGTCCGGTGTCAACAACTGCATGTGTTGCAAAATTTCCGCTGCCATCGTCACCAATAGCAAGAACCCTTTGCCAGGTAGTTCCGCAGTCAGGCGAAACAAGCACTATCAGAGAATCCGTAATCTGAGCATATCGTTTGGCATAAGCATGGTCAAAGCCCAACACAACCGATTCAAAACCGCTGAGGTTAAATGGTGGTGAGATCAGTCGGTCGCGGGGACCCGGGGCAACAGCATAATCATAAAAATTCATCCTTATTGCTGTACTTCCTCCGGTATTTCCCTGCACTTGCGCCAATTCCCAGGTATTCTTATTGTCAGGATTTTCAATAGTCCATGCATTTGCCTGCAACGATTGTGATTCCCAGTTTTCACCGAATGGAATAACCATTCCACCGATTTGTATATAATCAGTTTCTGTTGTGCTCGCTTGTCCGTTTACATTTGAAACAGAGAGGGTTACGCTGTAATTTCCGGCTGCATTAAAAACAACCTCCGGGTTTTGCGATGTAGCTGAAGTTCCACTGATAAACGTAACATCAGAAGGATCAAAACTCCATTCCCAAGCAATGGGGCAAAACTCAGAATTGTCAGTAAATAAAACTACCGGGTTTTCGTTGGTGCAGAAAATCCTTTTGTTTGAACTGAAAACAGCCAAGGGCATCAGGTCCTCACTGACAGTGATGTAGCCGATTTTTAGTTCAGAGTCGGTGCCGGCCGGATTGCTGACGGTAAGACTAACATTGTAAACACCCGGGGCATTCCAGGTAATCCCTGTTGGATTTCTCTCGGTGGAGGAGTTTATATTTGCACCTGGAAACGACCATGTCCAATCAAAAGGCACGCCCACCGACATATCGGTAAAATTGATCGGACATCCGACCGGAACTGTTGTTTCTGAAGCAGTAAAATTTGCAGTTGGGATTGAGTAATTTACAGGTGATTCCCACAAACCGCGACCATAGGTACCGGCCCTGATTGCATCACCGTTTGGACCAGCCGGATCATAATATATCTCGAGTTCGGTAACTCTTCCGGCAGCCGGGAATCCGTTGGAAAACATAATCCAGTCGGCCATATAGGCATCGCGGTAGAAAATGCCGATGTCGGTTCCCAGGTAAAGACCTTCGGAGCTATTGCGGTAATATACAATGGAGTTCATCTGAACATCAGGAAGTGATCCTGTGATTTCAGTCCAGTTAAATCCTTTATCCACCGATTTGAAAACTCTCTTTTGCTGAACAATGTAAACGATATTCTCATCAACGGGGCTGGCCTCTATTGAAGTGATCGGGCTGGTAGAAATCAGGTAAGAATTGAGCGGAGTCCATTGAACACTTCCAGCTTTGGCATTGTCGGTGCGGAACAACAGATTTCCGCTTGCTGCATAAAGTATATCGGTGTTGGCCCTTGATTGAGCAAGCACACTCAGGTTGCTGGTATTGATGGTGGAAATTTTGGTCCAGCTCACACTGTTTGTATTTCCGGCTTTGATGTTGGTACTTCTCCAAACATTTTTGTATCCGATAAACATTGTATTGCCATCAAAATGATCAATCAGGAAAGGAGTAACCCATGCACCGCTTTCGGTGATTCCATTTTTGCCCTGACCTGCGATCTGGCCCTGTGAGCTGTTATTGAAAATCCGGTTGATATCTCCGTAATAAACAGTTGAATAACTATACCTGTCATCGAGGGGATCGAAGGCACATTCCATGCCATCACCTCCGCCTACTGCAACCCATGAAGTGCCTGTATAGGTTGAAGTACCATTGTCCTGATATCCATTAATGACAAAATCTTTGTTTGTTGCACTCTGTCCGATTTTGTATGCCTGACTGATAACCAATCCGTTGGAAATTTCAGTCCAGCTCTGACCAGCATTGGCTGTCCAGTAAACTCCACCGTCATTTCCGGCATAAAGCCTGTTGTTCAGGGGATTATATTCCAGAATATGCAGGTCGGCATGTACTGATTGTACACCGCAATCGCCATACCAGTGTGCAGTGATAAACCAGTTTGAGCCTCCGTTTGTGGATTTAAAGATATTTACACCGCCGCCAAAAATAACATCGGCATTGGTTGGGTCAACCGCCATATCAAGATCGTACCATGCCTGCCCGCCTGAGCCGCCATTGCAACCCCAGCTCATAATGTTGGGCGTAGTTGAACGAAGTGTGAATGATAAACCGCTGTCCGTTGAACGGTAAACGCCTTTGTATGAATCGTTATTTGTAGCAAGAAAATAAACAATTTCAGGATTTGCCGCAGAAACTCCGATTACCCCTCTTGCACCGCCGGTAAGGCCGTTGGTGATGATTGAAAATGAGTTTCCATTGTTTGTGGAACGGTAAAAATCGCCGCCAACTGCTGCGTACATAATGTCGGGATTGCCCGGTTTGAAAACCAGTTCCTTAAAGTTGCCCTGCGCATTTCTTACCCAGGTTTGTCCGGCATTTGTTGATTTGTATATTCCTCCAGAAGTAGCTGCAATCAATATATTGTTATCGGCAGGATGCATCAGAAGTCTGCCCACGGTAACATTTCCCATTCCTGAACTTGATTGAGCATAGGTAAGTCCGCCATCCAAACTTTTCCAGACACCAAGTCCGGGAGCATCGCCGGCATCCCTGTCGCCGGTTCCTATGTAAATAACATCAGGATTCACATGATCAACTGCTATGGATGAAACACCAAGGGTTGGAAGAATATCGGTATAGGTTGACCATGTTTGTCCGCCATCGCTGGTCATCCAGATGCCTCCCGAAGGCGCACCAATGTAAATTTTATTGGCATCGGTCGGGTGAAAGGCAATGGCATTTACCCTGCCAAGTCCGCGATAACCATTATAACCCGAGGGAACAGTAAAAGGTCCCAGCGGAGTCCAGTTTCCTGCCGAATTGCGCGAACTGTTCGCACTTGTATAGTTATAGTATTCGCTGATGTCATGGCCGGGTGCCGGTTTTGTACCGTTGGAGCTAACGCGTTGCTCCATCCAGTATTCCCAGCGTTTAAATGGTTTATAACCACTTCCTTTGGTAATTTCACGGCCTTCCCAGTATGTGTTGAAAGCTTCCTGAGTTTCAAAAAAATTGGCATCCGGATCCTGCATCATTTCAATCCAGTAAGGATATTCAGCAGCGTCGGCTTTTAGGGTTTGAGTGTAAGCGTCTGTTGAAGCAAAGAATCCTGCAAAGATTGCCAGCAAAATCAGACCCGATTTTAGAGTTGTTTTCATTGATATGTTGTTTGAAAAATATGAGAAAAGCAAAAATACATGTTTTCAATGTTTTAATTACGGTTGAGTGTTAAAAAATATGAGATTCTTTGGAGGGGGGTGTTTTTGCGGATTTCATCGTATTATTTAAAACTCAAAACCCTTTCCCCACAACCCACAAAAAAAGGACAACCCTCCCCGGATTGCCCTTATTCTTAAAAATAGTAAAGAAAGAAACTGCTTACGGCCTGCTATCTTCCCCCAAAGGATCTTCCAGAATTTGTTTGCGGAGAAGTTTTAATGCCAGCAGTGTGAGGTAATATGACAGGACAATCATTGCAGGCCATGCCATAAACCAGAGGATTTTATCGAGATACATAATGTTTTGGTTTTAAGGGTTTACGCTTAGTAAATGTGTGAGTCTTTTTCTTCAAGATCAGCCTTTTCGATGGGCTTGTTGTTGATGGCTCTCCACACAAAAAAGATGTAAGTGATGACTACCGGCACAAACAGCGACACATAGCTCATGGCTGTCAGGGTGTAATGACTTGATGAACTGTTTTCGATGGTAAGCGATTGTTGCAGGTTGTAAAGCGAAGGGTAAAAGGCTGTGTTGTTGAGCCCCGCAATAAGGAACAATGCAAGCACCGCCAGAAAAGTACCGGCACCCGAAAGCCAGATGCCTTTGAGACTCCGGCAAAAAACAAAACGGGCAATTCCGGCAAGCACCAGCACCACGCCCGCAAGGAAAGTCACCAGCACCAGCGGCATCTGAATCAGATTATTGAAATATTTATAAGGTTCCATAAATACTTCTCCGGTTTCAGGATTGTAGGCAAAACCTTGTTTCAGAAGCAGATGAATCACAAAATAAAGGAAAAACACCAGAAACGGAACTGCATTGTACCACATCTGTTTGCGCGAGCGTGCCAGGATATTGTCATCATTTACGCTGTTGACGATATATAGAATGCCGAGTACCCTTGCCAGAAAAAACACCGACAATCCAAGCGCTACATTATGAAAGTTGAGTACCGCTTCCAGTCCGTGTGTGGGTGTCATCCACCGTGAAATTGCCGAGTCGTAAATTTGGGTAATATTCAGCTTATTCATCGAAAACATGGCTCCGTTAAAGAATGTGCCCACTGCGGTTCCGATCAGAATGGTACCCAGCGCACCATTGATAAAAAGGAAGGTTTCGAAGGTTCTTTTACCAAGGAAATTGTTGGCTTTGCTCCGGTATTCATACGAAATGGCCTGAATGATAAAGGCAAACAGAATGGCCATCCACACCCAGTAAGCCCCGCCAAAACTGGTGGAGTAGAAAAGGGGGAAGGAGGCGAAAAATGCACCGCCAAAGGTAACCAGAGTGGTGAAAGTGATTTCCCATTTCCGCCCCAGGGTATTGATGATCATTGAGCGTTCGGTATCGGTTTTGCCAAGCGTGTAGATAAGGGTTTGACCGCCCTGAACAAACATCATAAAAACAAGGAGACTGCCAAGTACCGAGATGATTATCCACCAGTACTGCTGAAGTGTGAGAATTGAAAAGGTTTCAAACATCTTAATTTCCTCCTTGTTTAGGTCCGGTTTTTATTGTTTTGAACATAATGCTGAGTTCGGCAATAAGCAGGGCAGTGAAGATTACAGCAAACAAAATGAAGGTTGTAATTACCGCATTAGCATCCAGCCGCGACACAGCCACCATGGTTGGCATCAGATCCTGAATAACCCAGGGCTGACGACCCATTTCGGCAGTTACCCAACCCGATTGCGACGCCAGATAAGCCAGCGGAATATTCACAATTCCTATAATGAGCCAGAATTTTGATCGGCTCAGCATATTCTTGTAAACCAGCAACAGCACTATCGCAAAGAAGACCAGAAACCACATGCCCAGCGCTACCATCAGGTGGAAACTGTAGAAGGTAATGGGCACATTCGGTACGAGGCGGGTCGGATCATCCACAAAATATCCATAACCAAAATACTGGAAATTCTCCTCCAGAATGATCTGTGCTTCAGCAAGCTTTGTTTCATCGCCGGCTGTTTTTGCGGCTTTGTACTCCGCCAGCGCATCGATGGCCAGTTTGCCACGGGCGATTTTTTCAGCGGCCGATTTAATCCCATGCTCCTCATTGCCTTCCATCAGGTCTTTAATGCCGGGAATAAAGGCGTTGACATCCTGAAATGCCATATAGGAGAGGAAGTTGGGGATTTCAAGTTTAAAAACGAAATCCTTTGCATTCACATTGTCCGGATCATCGGGTGAAGAGGAAACAATTCCCAGTGCAATTAGCGGAGCACCGCGTTGTCCGACATATAAACCTTCAAAAGCAGCAAACTTCATGGGTTGATGACGGGCCACTACTTTTGCACTGTAATCGCCGGTGAGGATGGTAAAAAGAGACGTAATCAATCCGAAAACCGCGGCCACAACAATGCTTCTTTTGGCGAAAACCAGGTGTCTTTTTTTGAGCAGAAACCACGAACTTATGCCAATCACCACAATCGCCGCCAAAAGATATGACGAAGCAATGGTGTGCGTGAATTTACTCACGGCCATTGGCGAGAAAAGGATATCCCAGAAATGTACCATTTCGTTTCGGGCAGTCTCGGGATTGAATTTCATGCCGACCGGCAATTGCATCCATGCATTTGCCACCAGAATCCAGAGTGCCGAAAGGCTCGCCCCGAAAGCCACCAGCCAGGTTGAAATCAGGTGAAATCTTTTACTCACCTTGTTCCATCCGAAGAACATAACGGCGATAAAAGTTGATTCCAGGAAAAAGGCCATAATGCCTTCGATGGCAAGCGGAGCGCCAAAAATATCGCCCACAAACCATGAATAGTTCGACCAGTTGGTGCCAAATTCAAATTCGAGGATAATACCCGTGGCAACACCAATGGCAAAGTTGATACCGAAAATGGTCATCCAGAACTTGGTGATGCGCTTCCATTCCGGATCTCCGGTTTTCACGTAAATGGATTCCATTATGGCCACAATAAACCCGAGGCCAAGCGTAAGCGGGACAAACATCCAGTGATACATAGCCGTTAGCGCAAACTGTGCCCGCGACCAGTCAATCAATGAATAGTCAAAAGTTTCTGTCATGGTATGGTTATTTTGGATTAATTAATTGCTCAAGCACATAATCGCTTCGTTCCTGATCGGTTTCGAAATTTGTTTTCAGGAAATTGGGAAAGAAAAATATTTTAAGAATGACGAACATCACAAACAGCTTTATAAGAATAATCAGCCATAAGGTACGGCCAAGTTTCATGCTCCGGAATCCCTCGTAATAGAAATTGAAAACCCTGAGAAATATATTTTTCTTCATTATTAGAGCTTCTTTTTGGTTACCCCCAAAGTTATTTATAAACAATTCCCGAATGCTATCATTTTCTAATTTAGAAATTGTATAAATAACCATGATGCATACGCACCCCTAACACCTGTAGCAGCAGTGCTCGCTTATAACCAATTATGTTTGTGCATGCAATCCGAGAACCAATAGAAAAAAGAAGTCCTAACAAGTTGAAAGCATGTCCGACTCGGGCGGAAAAACTTGTTAGGTCGATCCGAAATCAGCAATCTGAAATCCGCAATTAACTTTCTATTCCTGCCGCCGGGTATCCAATAAGAAAAGTTACCTTCAAACCATAACTGCTTTTTATCTTGCCTGCTTTCCAGGAATAATTTACAGTGGTAACCTCATTGGCAATCTGTAAAAGTTCGTTTGGGCGGTATAAGCGGATGATGGAAACTATGCCATCCCAAACTGTGCAAAAAGGAATTACAGGAATGATATACGTAAAGATTAACCTTGAAAACCGGAATGGCCGGAAGAATGGAGTGAAAAAGAAAAATACAATCGGATGAACAACCAGTATAGCCAGAATTGCCAGTATGTTTTTATCTCCTCCATCAAAAATTGCGATTCCGGACCTGGCATCCACCGCATTTTTAAGCACTGATTTTGCTGTGTGTTTATTGAAATGATGAAAACCAGAGAAAATGGTTCTGAATCCTTTCAGGTCTGCAGGAACTTCAGCGGCATCAACAGAAGAATCAATAAATGAAATGCCACCCTTTGTTTTTGCCGATAAGTATTGATATGCGCTTGTGTTGGGAAATTTATCAGTGAGAATAATTTTGACTTCCTTATCAGATTGTGAATGAAGTTCATTTTGAATCTGCTCAATGGCACCACCTCCGCCCGAGCATAAATCAATGATCTGACTTGTATTTGTGATATTCATTCCTTCGAGAAGTAAGGGAACGATGGGTCGGTAAAAATCAACTTTAGTTATCAGAAAACGCAGGTAGTCAGTCATGCTTTCCCTGATGGTGTTGGGAAACCAGGATAAATCTTCAAATTCGAAAAGATAATCTCTAAGTTTTTTGCTTTTGCCATCAAAGCACCAAGGCACCAAGGCGCACAATTTTATTTTGGTCATTTTGCGTAGATTAGGTCTTCATGGTAAGTAATTATTTGCCAGATATCTGCTCAACTGACTTGAATTCATGGTTGCTGATCGCAATGCGATGTAAGCATCAGGTCGGATCAGGTAATACCCGGAAAATCTGATCCCAAGAGTTGAATATAACTTCTCAGTTTCAGACAGTTTATTTATCAGCACCATCTTCAAGTTATACTTTTCGGAGATGGATTTTATTTCAGGTGTTAACTCCTGAGCAAGCACCAGGATCGTAAACGACTTGGAATCAAGTATCTCGTGAGTGTTGGTTTGATTATGATTGTATATATAATCAAAATACGGGAACCTGTAACCAGGTTTTGGCGATCCGTTAAAAAACTTTTTTTCATCATCTTTTTCCTTAGGGAAGTCTGATTTATAACGAATGTCAATCTGTGAAATGGACTTAAAAAATTTCAGCCGCGATTCTTCTTTGTTTGCCAGTTTTGGGAACATCTTCAGGAAGAAAATCTTCAGAATTGAAGTTCTGAAAAGCCTGACAGCCGGATTTGTACTTGTCACCATTTTAAAAACCACATCGCTGTAACGTGCAAAACCTTTTGAAACGCCCAAGCGCTCAGATGAGTAAGAATCGAGAAGTTCGGGTTTTGCTCTTTGTTTTAACACTAAAGCCAGTTTCCACGCCAGGTTATGCGCATCCTGAATGCCTGTATTCATTCCCTGTGCGCCAACCGGTGTGTGTACATGTGCCGAATCGCCTGCCAGAAAACAATTTCCTACACGAATGGTACGAGCATATCTCTGCTGAGAGTGTGATACTGAAAACCAGTCGGTATCTTGTATTTTAAAGTTCAGGGTATTCAAACCTTGATTGCCGTTTATAATGGTTTCAAGACTAATTCTATCCGACGTTTTTATACTTTTCGGAAAGCTGCCGTCAACCCTCCATCTTTTGTTGCGCAACGGGAAAAACCCGGCCACTGATTTTTTAGTAAAAGCTATTGAAATTGCACCTGAACGGATTTCTGTGTTTGCACTGCAATCAAGAATAAAAATGGGTTTCGGGTAAGTTTTACCCTCAAAAGGAATATTCAGAAAGTTTCTGATGGCACTGTTGCTTCCATCAGCGCCGATAATAAAATCAGATTCAATGGTTTGTGCTGAACCGTCCGGCATAAAGACATCCGTTGATATTTTGTTTTTACCCTGCACAAAGCTTTTAAAAATCACACCTTTTTCAAGGCTGTGGCCGCGATCATTCAGAAATTTAAGTAACAACTTTTCTGTTTCCGATTGTTCGAGCATCAGCAAAAAAGGGAATTGCGTAAGGTTATCACCGATGTTTTTTATTGAAGTGCCGGTTATTCTTTTCGCATCATATAGAATATCAATTTCATCTGCAACAATTCCCTTGTTTATTGCTTCGCTTGCAATCCCCAGCTGCTGAAAGATTTCAAGGGTTCGTGCCTGCACAATCAAAGCACCGGAATTGGAGGAAGAGTCGGTTTTTTTATCAATAATCCGAAACGAAACCTGATGAACAGCAAACTGACAAGCCATCATCAGGCCGGTTGGACCGGCGCCCACGATAAGGACTTCGGTTGCTGGCTTACGCGATTGTTCCATAATTTTCTGTTTTTCCAACGATCAGGAAGCGGAAGAATCGTTTTTTCTGAATGGTGTAGTTCCTGATGTTTGCTTTTGATAACAATTGTCTGAGTTCGCTGACTTTGAACCCCCGAAGAACCGAAACTGGTCCGTCATTTTTTGCCAGTGCAGTTCCGTTTAATAAACGCGGGAAAAGCCAGGCGCTGTAATAAGCCAGCCGGTTTCTCTGCAAATCGTTGATTACAAATCCCGTAGTGACGTTTTCGCTGAAATATTTGAACAAACGAATAAGCTGATCATCGTTTAAATGATGGCAAAACAAGGAACAATGCACAATATCAATGGATGTATTTCTGTCAAGAAATTCCTGATAATCAGCAGCTATACCGGTGATTTCCGGATAGGAACGGCAATGATTTTTTAAATATGCAATCACATCTGCATTCATATCAACACCGGTTAACTGAACCTTAAAATTATTTTTTCGTGCCCAGTCAGCCATGGTTCGCATCGAATCTCCGCTTCCACAGCCGAGGTCAACCACATGATAGATTTTAGCAGGATCTGTAATCAATTGTTTTATGCCTTGCAACGAAATGCTATGCCCACCAGTGGTTCTGTTCAGAATGTCCAGTTCCCTGAGATTCCTGAAAAGCAAATCCTGCGGGATATTGGTTTCATCGAGCAATTCCTTTTCATCAGAGCGAAATTTAAATTTTGAATCCATCCGTAAGTTTCTGTTTTATTGGATGGATAAAACTTTACGTTTGCTGTTGACACGCTTGTTTGACTTTCTTACAATCGCATTCTTATTTGAGTTTGATTTCTTTGTCGCGTTTGTTTTGTAGGTCAGTAATGCGGATTCAATACTCAAACCCGGGCCAAACCCGATTGAAAACACGGTTTCACCTTCAGTAGGTTTTGACAACATGATTTCATTCAGCACAAAAAGTATGGTTGGCGACGACATGTTTCCATAATCAGAAAGTACTTTATAAGAATACTGCAAATCTGTATCCTTTAATTGTGCTGACTTTTTGACGGAATCAAGTATTTTTTTTCCACCCGGATGTACTGCCCATTTATCAATGGCAGAAGGATCAATTTTAAACTTATCGCTGGCTTTCTGAACGATTTCATTTACCTGATCGCCAATAAATTCGGGTATTCCGGTATCGAGAACCATTTCGAAATTCACCGGGGTAATATTCCAGCCCATCATATTTTTGCCTTTGTAAAGCATCAAGGAATGGAATCCATTTATAGAAAGCCCTGGCTGCTGGTTCTTTTTTGCAGCTGCATCGGAAACAACAACCACCGCTGCGGCTCCATCTCCAAATACGGTGTTTGCCAGCAAATTATCGTTGTTGTCAATCGCCTGAAAATGTAAGGTGCACAACTCCACACAAACAATCATGACTCTGGCATTTTCGTCGGTTTTGGTTATCATTTCCGCAAGGTTTAACGCCGGAAATGCAGCATTGCAACCCATAAAATTGATGGCGGTATGGAAAATATCTTCGGGTAAGTTCAATTGCTCAATCAATGCGGCTCCGATTCCGGGCGAGTAAATTCCGGTGCAGGTAACGGTAATCAGGTGGGTTATTTTAAAATCGGCAATGTTTGTATCCAATTTTTGAAATGCGTTCTGAATGGCATTGATGGCAAGTGAAGCCGCATTTTCTTTAAATACATTCATCCGTTTACTTACATCCGGAACTTTCAGGTTTTTATCAAAAAGCTGAGGTTCTGACTGTTTGTTAGCAAAATCAGGGACAACAGAATAGCGGGTTTTTATACCGCTGTTGTGGAATAAAATATTCAGCTTTCGCGAAGCAGTAGCATCGCTGTAGGCGCTTTTCATAAACTCAAGGATGTTGCCTTGGTCTGCGCTATATTGTGGAACGGCTGTTCCTATGGAAATTATTGTGCTCATGTTAAAACCAGGTATAGTGATTGTTAAGAATCAGTAGCAGAAAGTACAGATTCATGAAGGTTGAGGTAAGGAGGTTCATTTTCATTGTATTTTCAAAGTTTGCGTGGTTCGTATCCTTCCTCACTTTGGCAAACCACATCGACAAATCAATAATTACAGGCAACATCAATACAATAAACAGCAACATTTCAATCTGCTGATTCTTCAGATATAAATAATAGAAGAGGAATACGGTTGCAATTGAGAACAATATCCCTGAAAACACAAATGTGCCGTTGTATCCGAGTTTATAGCTGATGCTGATTACGCCGTCATTTTTATCTGCTTCGTGCTGATAAATCTGCGTAAGCGGATAAACACTTCCAATAAAGAAACTTGCCACACTCATACAAATGATGTTGTTGGGTGTGAAAAACGCTGCAAATGAAAACGTGGAAATTGCTGAAGAAGCCATCATATAAACAAAAGCTCCCTGGAAAATAAACACTGTTAAAAATCCGATAACCGCATATTTTTTCAATCTCACATTCCTGTAGCTGTAAGCCCTGGAAATCAGAATGAAAATCAACACCAAAAGGGAGAAACTATAAGAAATTAACAATCCGGATATCACCGCCACAATATCCATAAGCAGCGTTGCCTTGAATAAATTGCGTGAAACTTCGGGCGGATGTTTCAGCCCGCCGATACTTCCTGTGTCGCGGTCCTGAAAGCTGTTGTACCCGTTGCTGGACGGAAAAACAAGCAAGTGCAGTATAGCGAATGCGATCGTGGTGCTTTGCCAGTTAATGTTATCGGCCTGGCTTAATGCAAAAAGAAAAACAGGCATCAGAAAGAACGAAAAGGGCAATCGCAGATGCTTAACAGTACTTTTGTCAAACCACGAAAGAATGAGTATGTTCTTCATGTGCTTTTATTAAAATAACAAGTTATTTGATGGATAGTTTCGAGATCAGATTACAGAACTTACTATCCTGTGAATTTTGAGAAGTTATGAAAGGTTGTTTGCTGTCATACTTTCGATATTTTTAATGAAGTCAACTAGACTGGTGGACAGGCATTTAGTCTTTTTGATACATTGCAGCAACATAGATAGTTAACAGAAGTCTGGATGGAGTTAATGTGTGAATGATGTAAAACTTTGCATTTATTATGGAACGATTACCTTCTTTACTATTCTCAACTTTGTATAATCTGTTTTCAGGATCATAGAGCTGGATTTCAGCAGGCCAGATCAGCATCGTTGAAATCAGAATGTTGATAATTTGCATTCCGTGAAAGGAATTGAACCTGACAAACCGGATTCTAATGATTTGACCGAAAACCAGAAAAAAAAGAGTGAGCCGAAAATCTTTAAGAGTAAGCCAAAATCCAAAAAGCAAAAAAATGAAATTTAATATCACAATCAGGAACATTACAGCAGTTGAAGAAATTCCCAACTATTGGCAGAATCAGGATTACATCAGCTTATTAGAACTTTTTAATTTCCCTGATGCCAATACTGTGAAGCCGGAAAATTTAAAAGAAATGCTCCATATGGCCATTACAGATTTTGAACCCAATGAAGCTGCTGCGATGGTATTAACCTATAAACTTTCTGAGAGACTAAATGAGGGTCAAATCGCTCAGATTTCAAATGACATGCTTCTTGACAAAGTATCTGAAGAATATCCTGATATTGATCTGCATTATGATTTATATAACATTAACCAATTGATGTTTAAGGCATTCAATGGGAAATTTCCGAATGCAAAGGCTACAATTGTAGATTTCTCTATGATTTCCGAAGATGGTTTTGATGAAGAAATAACCAAAGAAATTGTGCTTAAATCTTTCAACAATGGACTTTCAGACAGAAATCTCATTAAAAGATTATTTGATGAACAAATGACTTCAGCTAAAGCATTTGAAGAAGCTGAAGCAATCTTGTGGGAATTGAATAAGAAAGATGTAACTGATTTCACTTTGATAACCTCGGAATATTGGTTAAAAGATGAAGAATTTGAAAAACTTGAATTTCAAGGTGAGTGTATGTTGCCTGAAGAAGATGAGAAAGAAAACAATTAGGTTCGGATGAGATTGCAAAATATGTAAATATTACCGAACCTCAAGTGGATGAGATTTTTCAGGAAAATACAGAGAGTTATAAAGCGAAACTTTCAATAAAGGATATTTAAACAAGGTATTAACTACAAGTTGAAGAGATGGAGAATGATAAACTCGTTGTAATTGGAGGTGATGCTGCCGGAATGAGTGCAGCATCAAAAATCAGACGCGAGCAACCCGGGCGGGAGATTGTTGTTTTTGAGCGTGGAAACCACACATCTTACTCAGCATGTGGCATACCCTATTTTATTGGCGGCCAGGTGGATTCGGAAGAAAACCTGATTGCTCGCAAGCCTGAAGTATTTAGGGAAATGCAAAACATTGATGTGCGGATACGGCATGAAGTGATTGAAATTGATGTTGAGAATAAGCGGGTAAAGGTCAGAGACCTTGATAAGGAGGAAGATTTTCTGGAGACATGGGATGAACTGCTGATTGCAACGGGAGCCTCACCACTTGTGCCAAAAATGCAGGGCGTTGATGCCAGAGGGATATTTGCCTTGTCCACACTGCAAAGTGGCATAGATGTTTTTAACCATATTGACAAAAACCGTCCGCTCAAAGCGGTTGTTGTGGGGGGTGGTTATATTGGCATTGAAATGGCTGAAGCCCTGCTCAATCGTTCCATGGATGTTGCCCTGATTGATATGGCGCCACAGCTCATGAATACGCTTGACAAGGATATGTCAGACATCATTCTTGTGTACATGAAAGAACAAGGGGTAAAAATTTTTCTGGAGGAGAAACTTGTGCGATTTGAGAAAGATAGAGATGGCAATGTAAAATCGGTGATTACCGATAAGCAAACCATTCAGGCAGATATTGTTATTTTGGGAATGGGCGTAAAACCCAATTCTGAGCTTGCTGCCAAAGCGGGCATTGAGCTTGGTGCAGGTAATTCTATTCAGGTGAATAACCGAATGGAAACTTCTGTACCTGAAATATGGGCAGCAGGCGATTGTGCCGAATCATTCCACCTGATTACTCAAAAACAGGTTCACATTGCATTGGGCACCGTTGCCAATAAGCATGGACTGGTTGCTGGCATCAACATTAGTGGAGGGAGTGCTGAGTTTCCAGGTGTTTTGGGAACAGCAATCACCAAATTTAACCAGATGGAAATATCCCGCACAGGATTATCGGAAAAAGAGGCAAAATATATGGGAGTTGAATTTGAATCTCATACAATAACTTCCGTTTCACCAGCCGGCTATTATCCAGGATCAGAAATAATCAGTGTTAAACTTGTGGCAGACAAACTAACCAGGCGAATTCTGGGCGGGCAAATTGTTGGATTTATGGGAGCTGCCAAGCGAATCGACACCATTGCGACGGCCATTACTGCCGGAATGACAGCACAACAGCTCATTGACCTTGACCTTGCCTATGCACCGCCCTTTTCAACTGTTTGGGACCCGGTGCAAATTTGTGCGAGAAAGCTGGGTTAGTTGCAGTTTTTAATTTCCTGCCTGAAATCCGCGAGTCAGGGTTTGACCAATTGAAAACTTGTATGTTGCAAAAACCAACAATTACCAAGTCAAACCCAGACTTTCAACGAAGAACTATAAGTCAATGGCGGTGATACTGTTCGAATTTGGAATACCCCACTTCATCTGTCCGGCGAAGGCAAACCATGTATCAGAACAATTGGTCTGCCTTCGCCGGTATCTGTGACATGAAGATGAACATTGTGTTCCTCTTCAATATATTCTGTGCTTGTGGCACGAATACTTTTTCGAACTTTAGTAATCCTTCAAGCGTCCGGTTGTTTTTTCCAAAGCACTTTTCAATTTGTCTATAGCACCAACCATAGCCTGTTCATGGGTGTTTGCCTGGTTGGTAACTGCAATTGGTTGCATACCGGCAAGCCGTGCTTCCATCATGCAGCGTTTATCATTGAGCCCGTCTTTACTGCCATCTTCATCCGAGAAATGAACTTCCAGCCTTGTTATCTGCTGGCTGAACCTGCTTAGTGCTTCTGATATTAAAGAAGTTGACGAAGCAATAAGACCATCGCTTTCAGGTACATTACTACCTTTATTGAATTGTATATGCATCTTTTTTATTTGTTTAATAACGAAATATAGCTGCCAGCCCTGTTTCAGAAGGCATCTTACCGGTTGGAAGAACCATCACCTGACCTCCCATCTCAATTACCAGTTCTCCCATGTCGTCGAGCAGGTCATCTACTTTCGGGTTTGTCAAATCTTTTTTCTGCGTATTGCCCGTAACAAGATTAGTAATCCTGACGGGAATAATCCGGTCGGCTTCCACAATCAGCGTATCAATCCGCCCTTCAACTGCTGCTATCGCAACTTCCTTGTAGTCATCACTACCTTTATCATTTGCCCTTGCCTGCTCAAATCGGGCAACCAGACTGTCAAGTTTGAGGTTATACTCCGGCTCCATTATTTCCCAGGCCATTTTCGCCAGTGTATCCGGTGAAATTGATGAGGGGTTAATTGCAATACCATCAGTTAGCAACAATGGATTTTTATTTACCTTTTGAAAAAGGTTGTGGTGTTCGGGTAAAGCAGCAAGAATCAGAGGTAACTCAGAAGGTTTTGAATATCTTTCGTAAATGTTATTTGCAACCACACGAAAGAACCGCTCAGCGTCTTTTTCCAATTCATCTTTTCTGCCACCATGGCCGTGGTGCATGCTTGAGCTTTCACCACCGGTGCCCCCATAAGATGCAACCGTTGAATGTTTGTCGGTCAAATCATCTCCAAGTGCTTCGGTTATGGTTTCCGGAATATCAGGCATGAGTTCAATCTCTGTAAGCGAATGACGGTTGCCTTCAAAAAGCCGGATATCATGAAGACTTAAGCCCAAAACGTGATAGCGGTCAGTCGATTGCATATATTGCCTGAGTGGCTTGGTGTGGAAACTATCGGCTACCACTGCCAATTCATCAACTGATACTGGCAAACCCACAACTTTAAATAACCCGTCAGCACTAAAAACTGCCAAACCATTTGATGTATGATTCCATAAACTGTCGTCAGCAGCAAGGGCTTCCAAAGGTTCAATATGTTTTTTCACTTCACCGGATGAATATTTTTGTGAAAGCGATTCTTCCAGTTGCCTGAGAAGATTTTTAAACCTGATAGGATCCTGAAGATTTTCAGGATGACTTCGGTGCGTTGGCATGTAAAGAGAAAGACATGGTTCCTGTTCAATTGTCAGGAGTTCCTTAATGAATTCTTTGCTGAGTAGTTCCATCATATTTTTTTTATTATTATTAGCTTTGATTTTATTGGTGAAGTAAATCCGGGTTACTTTTCAGCCCTGCTTGCTCTGTAATGAGTTGTTATGATCCTTTGATTTTTTTTTCTGAAACATTCGGCGTTAAGCAATTGTATTTACGCCAATGTATCATAACCGCCGGCATGAAAGTATTGTATGATTTATCACTTTACGAAAGTAGTTATGATTGATTGGGGGAGTGTTATGGAATTTTTTTTAAAAATTATATAATTCACGGGTATTCTGAAGAGTCATACAAACTGCATTTAGTGGTTGGCGACTACTGGCAAAGCGTCAGATAAAAATTTTAAGGGTTATTCAATTGAAAGGCAGAAAGACCTGAGTAATAATTTGATTTCATTCTGACTCATAAATTACAGACTCTGAATCAAATAAACTACAAGGACAATTCCAACCACCATGACTGCCATAAGAAGCAAAATGTTAAGTATTGAGGAGGGTTGGAATGTATCTGAGTCTATTTGATTTTTAACATTTTTGTACCTTATAAAAGCAAGTAAGCTCATCAATGTGCCAAAACCAACAAGGGATATTCCAATAATAGAAGAAAATCCTGGAGTAGGAGGTACTGAATATCCGATTGTTGAATTTTCCAAAAAAACCGACATTTGTTTCATGAACAATGCAAACTTTTCGACAACAAAGCCGAATGCCATTATTCCAAGGCTTGTGCGCACCCAGGCAAGATAAGTACGTTCATTAGCCAGATGATCATTTGTCGCTCCCCTCTTTTTTTCTTCTTTCATATAATTCTATTTTTGAGGAATGAATTTCAAACATTTTTTCTACTTTTCCTTGTTTGCAATTTGCGCAATTTTTTTTGCAATTTCTTCCGGCGAAAGAATAAAGTCGATGCACCCGCTGTCAATTGCGGTCTCAGGCATATCTGGTTGTGCGGCTGTGTCGGGCTTCTGAGCGATGGTAATGCCACCAACTTCTTTTATTCCGCAAAGTGCGTCTGCACCATCACCATCGTAGCCTGAAACTATAACTGCAACCAACTGACCATTCCAGTTCACCGTGAGGGAGCGCATGAAAACAGTTATTACATCGGGCCATCCCCAGGGTTTTGAGATGGGTTTCAGACGAAATTCTCCGTTGAGTATATGTAAGTCGCGTTTTGCGGGAATGATGAAAACCTGATTGGGAGCAATGTTCAATTTCTCTTTAATCAACCTGACTGGCATCTGGGTGAATTTCGGAAGAATTTCGTGTAACATAGTGGCCACTGTTCTCTGGTGATTCACGATGACAATGGCAACACCCATATCGGTTGGAAGATTTTTCAATAAACGGATATAAGCATCCAGACCTCCGGCAGAACCGCCTACACATACAATTGGAAAGTCTTTTTCAGTGTTTTTCGCTTTCATTGATGATCTTTTTAAGTTAGCCGGAATTGTTCATCATAATAATGAATTTTAAGGCACACTAATATAACAGCGTTGCTGCAGAATGAATTATAAAACTTTGAAAATATATTTTATCATTCACACATTTGTAGAAAGTATCATGCTCTTTCTTCTTTTGTTTGAACGAATAAATATTTTGAAAATCTCGCTCACCAACAGTGGAATCAATCCCAGTGATATGGCCATAACCCAGCCTTGAAAGTCGGGCATTTGCAAATGGAAAGCGCGTTGCATTACGGGTATTTCAATGATAATTAATTGAAGAAGTATACCCAAAACGATTGCACCTGTGAGATATTTATTGGTGAAAACTCCAATCTGGAAAATTGATTTTGAAGCATGCCGAACCGCTAACGAATAGAAAAGCTGGCACATAACCAATACTATAAAGGCCATGGTTCTTGCATATTCTACGATTTCAACAGGAACGGAACGATCAAACGGACTGTAACCATGTTCGTAATATCCGAACCAGAAAGCCATTATGGTCAGTGCTCCGATTAAGATGCCACCAAGAATCAAATGCAGTCCTGTGCCACCGGCAAAGAAACTTTCTTTTGCATCGCGAGGTTTTTCCTTCATCACATCCGGATTGCCGGGATCCATACCCAGAGCGACTGCCGGAAACGAATCGGTAATCAGGTTAATCCAAAGCAGCTGTGTGGCAATTAACGGAGCCTCCCAACCAATCAGAATGGCTGCAAACATAGCAACCACTTCACCCAGGTTACAGGTTAGCAGAAAGATAACCGACTTTTTAATGTTGTTGTAGATGTTTCGTCCATGCTCGATGGCTGAAACGATGGTGGCAAAATTATCATCCGTAAGAATCATGTCAGCCGCGCCTTTGGCAACATCGGTACCTGTAATTCCCATAGCAACACCAATATCCGCAGCATTTAACGAAGGAGCATCGTTCACTCCGTCACCGGTCATTGAAACAATATTCCCATGCGATTTCAGGGCATGAACAATCTGTACCTTATGCTGGGGCGATACCCTTGCAAAAACACGATAATTCACAACTTTCTCTGCAAATTCTGTTTCTGAAAAGCCTTCCATATCCTGACCGGTAATTGCCTGATCAATATTTTCGGCAATTCCCAGTTCGCTGGCAATGGCAAAAGCAGTGTTTTTGTGGTCGCCGGTAATCATGATGGTTGTAATTCCGGCCAGCTTTGCTTTCTGAATGGATTCTTTTACTTCCGGTCGGGGAGGGTCGATCATTCCCACAAGCCCGATCAGAATCAGATCCTTTTCCATTTCAGCGGTTTCAATTGATGAATCCTCCATTTTGTAAGCTACGCCCAGCGTACGAAGTGCATTGTTTGACATGCTGTCTGTCGCGTTGTGATATTGTTGTTTATGTGCTTCGGTAATCGGAATGACTTTTCCTTTTTCCAGAACATATGTGGAAATTTTGATCAGATTGCCAATGGCGCCTTTCGTGTAAACGATAAACTTTCCATTCTCTTCGTTGAGTGTGGACATTAACTTACGGTCAGAATCAAACGAATATTCCCCGCTTCGTTCGTTTTCGGCATTTATTCTTTTACGGTCAATTCCCAGATCGTCGCCCAGAAGAAGCAACGCAATTTCGGTCGGGTCGCCGGTTGCGTTTTCGTTTTCAAGAGTTGCATTGGAACTTAACACCATTGCTTTGGCAAGCAACTTTGCATCTTCGGAGGCTGTATTTGTTTTGCCCCGTTCAACAGTTTTTTCGCCTTCCAGATTGAAATAGCTTTTTACCGTCATCTTGTTTTGGGTGAGTGTTCCTGTTTTGTCGGAACAGATCATATTAACCGATCCAAGCGTTTCAACAGCCGGCAACTTTTTGATGATGGCGTTTTTCTTCGACATGCTGGTTACACCGATTGAAAGAACTACTGCCACAATGGCTGCCAGTCCTTCAGGAATTGCTGCAACGGCCAGTGAAACTGAAATCAGAAACATTTCAACCAGTTCGCGTCCCTGAACCAATGAAATCAGGAAAATAAAGACACAGATACCGATGGCTATTTTGCCAAGCGTTTTTCCCAATTTGTTGAGCCGGACTTCCAGCGGTGTTTTTGACTTCTGTTCCTTATTGATGATGTTTGCAATTTGGCCAACTTCAGTATTCATCCCGGTTTCAACCACCACACCAACTGCACGGCCATGGGTAACAAGCGTTGACATAAATGCGGTATTTGCGCGATCTCCAAGTGGTGTTTTCGGATCGGGATGAAGCTGTGAAGCATCTTTTTCGGAAGGAAGGGATTCGCCGGTTAAAGCCGATTCTTCAATCTGAAGATTGGCTGATTCGATTAACCGGATATCGGCTGCAATGTACCGCCCTGCATCGAGAATTACAATATCACCGGGTACAATGGTTTCAGAATCAACCTCTTTAACTTCGCCGTTTCTGCGGACAAGCGCTTTTGGAAATGACATTTTCTGAAGTGCCTCAATTGCCTTTCCTGCTTTCACTTCCTGAACTACACCCAATACCGCATTTACAATGATAACGAGTAAAATAATTACAGAGTCGATGTACTCGCCCATAAACAGGGTTATTACTACTGCCGCAAACAATATGTAGATCAGCCATTCCCGAAGTTGGGCAAAAAACAGTTGGAAGATGTTTTTCTTCTTTTTTGCGAGTAGTTGATTGGATCCGTATTTTTCCAATCTGACTTTTGCTTCTTCGGCAGAAAGTCCCTGCGATAGATCAACACCAAGTTCTTTGAGAACATCTTCGTTTGTTTTCGTAAACCACATATTTTCTGTGCTATAAATAGGATGAAAGGAAGTTAAAAGTTCAAAGTCCGGATCCGTAAGTTGTAACTTCGGTCTCCGGACTTTCTGATTCTGATTTATGATTTTTAATACCGCACCTTCAGGGCTATATTTCCGATGGATTTAAATTCTTCGGAGTTGGTAAAGATGGCCCGGCCTTTTTTTGAGATCACGTCCCAGGCCAGATCGCTGGTAATATCGTCAATAACACCGGGTAGAGTAAGATCTTCAACGGAATGAAAGGAGTACTGTCCGTTCATTTTTACTGCCTGATGGTATTCGTCGTGCGTAATTAATAAATCTCCACGACCTGCTTTAACCGCCATAAAAATTTCAAGTAAATCAGTAAATACTTTACCTTCTCTTTTGGCATCCTGCATTTCGCGTATAGCCTGGGTTCTGCCTTCTTCCTGAATGGCAACTACTGTTTTCCATGCTTCTGAAGCCAGGGAACTATTGGGTGTGCCGTTTTGGTTGATGCTGACCGGGCCATAGTAAATCGACGGTTTGTCGGCTACTTGCATCAAACGGCTCCAATTGTTTTCGGTACAAACAACCACAATATTCATGTCTGTTTTGTTGTAAATTTTCACCAGTGCTTTGTCTATCTGGTTGAAAAATTCACCATTCTGGCTGTCGGTTCTTTTCCCATCGCTCCCTTTAAACGGGAAATCATCGTCTTTGATTTCAACGGAAATAGAGTCGTTGATGGCTTTCAAAAGTCTGACATCCGACTGGGACAAAACCAGAATGAGGTATTCTTCAATCCGGTTAAAGTCTTTAATCAAAGGTTTTATGACGAAATTTTCGCCTACCGAAACCGTATTTTTCAATATTGGCCACGATGATTTTACGATTTCTGTTGTTATCCCGGAAAGGAAAATGTGAAGACTATCCAGGTTATAGTTAACGTCAATCTGTTCAGCAAGAGAATCAATTCTTTCGAGCAAAACCTTAACCTCTAGCTGACCAAATTCATTTACTACATGGTCGCGGGCTTCTTTCCTGAGTTTTTCCAGTTCTTTAATATCTTCCAGGTTTTCGGGAAAGGTACGATGTGTATTCATGGAAATAGTAACACAAGGATAACTTCGCTCTGTGGCGAGTTTTTCAAGCTTATTTCTTTGCATTTTATTTATATTGATTCCCACATCCGGCGGGCCAGGTATGCCTGTTTTAGCAACAGTTAAAGATATACCTGCTATTTCGGTTAAAGTTTACACAACTTTGGAAAAGAATTTCATCATTCACACATTAACTCAATAGAATCAAGTGCTTCCCTTTCGCTTTAAAAATTTATCTTAATTCGGACACTTTTGAGGGTCAGCATGAAATAATCGCCGGGCTATGCAGCGTCTATTAGTCATTCAATTGTAAGATGCTGAAGTTTGAAAAAGCTCAGTTTATCATAGTCTTAATTGTTATCCTTTTCCATGCAACATTTCTTATATTTTTTACCGCTTCCGCAAGGGCAGGAGTCGTTGCGGCCGATTTTCTTTTCCTGCTTAATGTAAGGCAATGATCCTGAATAAAACAATTCTTCTGGTTCAGATTCTTTAATTTCCTCTCTTATTAAGCCTGTTTTATTCAAAGGAAAATCAGGGATGTCAAGAAACCTATCATCCATCAAATTGACTTTTTGTGGTGGAAGGTCATAGGTGCTGTCAAAAGCAGGCTTCATCTCAGTCCACAAATCTCTATCTGGCCAGCGGAATACAAAATCCATCTGCCAGCAATCATTGGCAATATATTTTACTATATTATCGCGAAAGTTTGCCAGATAGTCATTTACATATACAGCATGTTCATCTTTAAGTAACTTTATACCATGCAGAAATTTGAATACGTAATGCATGCCCCAGACCTTGCCAAATATCTCAAGGTTGTTTGATCTGAACATTAAATCAAGCCTATCTGCAATGTGTTTGTCCATGGTTTTCTCATCTACATAAAACCACTTGTCAATACCTCTATATTTGCCGAAGATCTTTTTGGTGGAGATGAAACTCCAGATAAAATCCGAGAAAACAAACGGCATCTGCCAGGTATCCAGCATGTACTTCAGGAAATGAATATTCAGGCTATACATGTGATCGTCACGCTTTTTAAGGATGCTATCCCTGATCTGCTCAATGTCAACCTCATTTTTCAGCGAAGAAACAATAATATCAAAAAGCGCTTTGTCCTCTTCAATTTCCAACTCAGTCATTAAACGGCGCAACCCTTCAAAATCAGGGTCACTGCCGTTTTTCAATGTTTCATAACATTGCTGCAAACCGTCAGTATAAATTGTATTTATATACGGCTGTGCCGCGAATCCGATCAACTCATCAGATTCGTTGATGGGTCGCCAGACGGTTTTTGCATAGTTTATCGCATCATCGTATAGTCCGTGATATATAAGCTGATACAACAGACGTTTAGTCAGAACATCAATGGCGGCAACCGGATACTGACTGATGAAACTGATTCTGCCTCTGAGTTTTTCAATCTCTCCATGAAAAAGATAGTAGTCGCACAAATCGCGTTCTATATATTGGAACTCATTGGCATACTCGTTAGGGAACCGTCCAGCATACCATGCTGAAAATTCCAGACATGCTTCGATGTTCTGAGTAACCGGCATCATAGTACGGATATCTTCAAAAAAATCAAGCCAGTCAATTTCCAGATCCGGAGCATGCTCAGCAAGCCATTTAAGAAAAGGATACTGATCTTCAGCTGCAAGAGTCTCCAAATAATCGTAAACCTCATCGCTGCTTTTTTCCTGCCAGTTGATTGTTTCCAATTCATTCATAATTTTACTCTGATTTTCTGGTTAATAATTGTTGCGTCATTCTCTTTGTCAACTCACGAAATTTGATCGCCTTGGAATTGAGCTGGCTGATTTCTTTATCGGCTGTCTGCAAAATCCTGACATGGATGGTTTGTTCTTCGATTGAAGAAAGTTTCACTTCTGGTTTAAAAAATGTGTCATATTGGCGTTTAGTGCCTTATTCTTCCCAACAGATTAATCCTTCCTTAAGATTTCAATTTTCCCATTACAGTGTCCAGTGCTGCTTTCATTTTGGCAATAGCTTCATTAAGAGCCTTCTCAGTTGTATTGCTTTTGCCTGCAACTAAAATGGGCTGTAATCCCTCTAATCTTGCTTCAATTTTGCACTGTATATCGTCGGTACCTGCTTTTTGGGAATTTTGATCTGAAATGTGCACTTCAATGCGGGTAATTTTATCGGCAAAGTGCTTTAACGATTTGCTGATTTTTTCAGTTACGAATGTTTCCAGCGCTTCTGCACCCTGAATGTTTTTGTCTGTGTTCAACTGAATTTTCATCTTCTTTGAAATTTAAAAGTAAATTATTTGTTTTCAAGTTCCGGAGTTTCCTCGTCATTCATTTTTTCTCCTGACAAGAGACTGATTAGGTGCCAGGTTGATTTTCTTACAAAACCTTTTCATATTATTGGTCTTTTGACTTGTTCAATAATTTAAACAATTCCATCACCAATAATATGGGTACAGCCAAAACCAAAATATAAAGCCATTCATTCAAGGTAACGGGTTCAACGCGCAGTATATTTTGCATAAAAGGAATTTGCATGCTCAGTATATGAATGCTCTGAGCTGCCAGTACCCCAAATACAAGAACAATATTTCTTTTTAACGGAACTTTAAACGCTGAAACTCTTTCGGAACGGGCATTGAATGCATGAAAGTTTTGCATAAATACCATGAGTAACAAGATAATATTCCGTGCATGTAATTCAGTCATTTGGGTGTAATTGGTCAGATAATACCACAATCCAAACACAATAATTCCCATGGTTGCCCCCGAAACAAGGGTTTGTTTAATCATAAGAGGATTAAATATTTTCTCGGAGGGCTTACGCGGACTTCGTTTCATGGCGCCCGGTTCGCCACCTTCAAAAGCAAGGGCAACATCCTGTATGCCATTGGTAACTAAATTCAGCCATAGTAACTGTACAGCAAGAAGCGGCAGAGGCAGCCCGGCAGCAATTGATGCCAGAAAAAGAATAATTTCAGCAGCTCCTGTTGAAATCAGCAGGTAAATTACTTTTCGCACATTGTCGTAGGCAAAGCGACCTTCTTCAACTCCGGCAACAATAGAGGAGAAATTGTCGTCCAATACAATCATCGAACCTACCTCTTTTGCCACATCGGTGCCCGAACCCATTGCCACACCGATATTAGCGCGTTTAAGTGCCGGGGCATCATTTACGCCATCACCCGTAACAGCAACGAATTCTCCGTCACGAATCAAAACATCAACAATTTCTAGTTTTTGAGTTGGAGAAACCCTTGCAAACACCGAAGTTGATTCCACCAAACTTTCATAGGCAGGACTGTCGGATGCACCTGCTTCGGCAAGCATTTGTCCTGTCACTACCGGAGTACTTTCATCAGCTATGCCCAATTCGCGTGCAATGGTAACTGCCGTTTCAGGATGGTCGCCGGTTATCATGATCACTTTTATTCCAGCCTCGTTGCATTGCTCAACCGATAATTTGGCTTCAGACCTCAATGGGTCAATAAAGCCCACAAGTCCGTAAAAGGTAAGTGCTGGAATATCTTCATCTTGATAGACTTCCTTTTTCTGATACGCTTTGTAATCCCCCCTGGCAAAAGCAAGTACCCTGTATCCTCCTTTGGCCAGCTTTTCAGCGTCGGCAAGTATTTTGTCCTTATCAATATCTTTAATTTCGCCATCGATGGACATAAAAGGACAAAAATCAAGAATTGTTTCAACAGCACCTTTTACACCAATACTTACGGAGTCGTTTGTTTCGCAAAACGAAGCGGAGAATTTTCGCTCCGACTCGTAAGGAATTTTTCCAATGGGTTTTTCCTCAAGCTGCCATTTCACAGGATCAGCCCCAAGCTTGTAGCTCATGCCCAGCAATGCTACATCCATTGCATCACCATAATACTCCCATTTGTCATTTTTATTTAATAAAGAACCTTCGTTTGCGAAAACAGCTATGCGGGTAATTTTTGATATTTCTTTGTTTTCTGAAAATTCTATTGTTTTGTCATCGGTATTGGTAACTGAACCTACTCCGTTATATCCTTCACCATTAACAGTAAACCTTGTTCCGTTTGCCAATGAAATAATTTTTGCTGTTTGCTCATTAACGGTAAGAGTCCCGGTTTTATCGCTGGCAATTACAGTGCAACTACCCAAACTTTCAACTGATGTCAATTTACGGACAATTACATTGCGTTTTGCCATGCGCTTGGTCGCGATTGACAGGGCAACGGTTAAAGCGACCGGTAAACCTTCAGGAATGGCTGAAACTGCCAGTGCTACTACAAAAAAGAAGATAGAGGTTACATCCATCCCCTGCATGCGGAGTACAACTGCCAGTATAACACTCAAGGCAATAATAAAAAAGCTGATTTGTTTAATAAACTTCTCCATTCGCTGTACCAGGGGTGGTTTCGCGGAAGCTGATCCGCTAACGTCCTGCGAAATTTTGCCAACCTGAGTGTCGGGCCCGGTGCAAACTACCACACCCATGCCTCTTCCTTTCAAAACGGTAGCGCCTGCAAAAGCCATATTCGTTCTTTCGGCAACACCAAGATTTTCCTGCAATACGCTAATCTGTTTTTTAGCTGCTATCGATTCACCGGTAAGGAAACTTTCGTCAATTTCCAGGCCCGATACATCGAGCAACCGCAGATCGGCAGGCACTTTCATGCCCGACTCGAGCAACACAATATCGCCGGGAACCAACTCTTCTGAAGGTGCTTCTTTTTCATTGCTATCCCTTCTTACCCTGGCTGAGATTTTCATTAATTTCTGCAAGCTGTCGGCACTTCTCTCGGCGTTGTATTCCTGATAGGTGCCCAATGCGCTGTTAATTAGAATAACCAGAAAAATAAATATGGCATCTTTTCCCTCGCCAATGGCTAATGAAGCTGCAGCTGCAGCAACCAGAATGAAAATTAACGGATTCAATAACTGGTGCATAATTATCTGCATCAGTGTAACTTTTTTTCCTTGAGGCAGTTTATTCTCCCCGTAAAACTGAATCCTTTTATATACTTCTTCCTGATTCAATCCTTTTTCAGAGGTTTTTAACTCGCTGAATATTTCTTCTTTTCGAAATGCCTGCCAATGTTCTTTGGCTAATTTATCCTGATGCTTCATGGTATTAATTTTTGCTTTTTACATATCCCTTGTCTTTTCTGTCGCAGGAACATAAACGGCAGAGCTTGACAGCAGTAAGGGATTTTGTGCTATTCCGTGTACCATTTCAAAAACTTTTGGCTATGCCGTGTGTGTGGGTCCCTGCATAAGCTGAAAGCACATATATGCTGCACACTCTGGGAAGGGTAAAAATACAAATTATATCAGCAGAATTGAGAAGCAATCGCGAACACCTTTAAAATTAACAATTTGTACGTAAAGTCTGATTCTGAGAGCAACTTTTACCTTAGACCAATAACTCAAATAAGGATATGTGGAATGCTTTCATTTTATAAGAAAATTGCCCCATTCGCCTCTGGCGGAAACCGCTGTAAACGAGATCCTTACTAGCAGTGGCGTGAGAGGCGCACTTCGTCAGCTAATTACTGGCGGAGCTGGATTCCGGATCAGCGACTGGCTATTTGTTAACTTGCATATAATCAATTGTATTAGTTGTTATAACTCTTCTTTTTCTTGGCTCAAGTATTCTTGTTTTTGATCCAAATTGTTTCCCACATTCAATCAGCATTCCACCCTTATTCTCGATCCATTCTTTATCTCTTATTATTTTAAATTCTGAGATGAGAAAAATGATTGTTGTTTCTTTACTTTTATCTAGAGTGTCAATTTTTATATTCTCGTATTTCAATGATATGTGGCATTCTTCTTTCGAGAAATGACCTGAAGCTTCTAAACCAATATTTGGATATCGACTACCTGCAAAGTATTCGAAAGAACTGTCGGAAAATAATGTTAATTCTTCAGCAATTAATGGCCCAGGACCGCAAAATCCCACATCATTAAAATATAAATAAATACTTTTTTGTCCTGCTACGGAAAAAGAAATTGCTATCAGAACTATTATCAGGTAGTGTTTCATCCTTAATTTTTGCTTGCAGCAAACGTCCGAGCTAAACACTGGCGGGTATTTTTGAAAATATATCATTCCGGCCAGCACAATTTTCATTAAATGTATAATCTTTCTTGTTACAACCATATGCCCGATAGTATTTGGCCTTTGTTTACTGCTGTTTTTATTCAAATTCAGTCGTAATGAAATCTGCATTTTGCAATTAGTATTTCATCGTCTTTCACTCTGTAGATAAGTCTGTGTTCGCCATCAATTCTGCGCGACCAATAACCTTTATATTTATGCTTCAGCGGTTCAGGTTTTCCTAAACCAGAAAAAGGAGTTCGTGAAATATCTTTCAACAAGTCATTTATTTTGGACAAGATTTTCTTATCGGTCTTTTGCCAATACAAATAATCTTCCCAGGACTCATCAACAAAAATGTATATCATTTTTCAATAAGGTCTTTCTGAAAAGATGAGCCTCTGCCTAGTTTTTCAATAGCTGAATCTAATCTTTTTTCATTTGCCTTAGATGACAACTCATGATAGGTAGCATTGAGCGAATTATATTCGTCCAACGACATAATAACTACACCACAGTCTTTGCCTCTGTTAATTATCAGAGTTTCAGAGTTATCAGTCACATGATCAAGATACCGTTTGATATCTTTTCTGAAATCGGAAATTGTTGTTGTTAACATGGTATTGTTTATTTTGTACATAATGGAGTACAAATATAAGTACAAATGTTTGAATTTTGTTGATTATGGCAGATTTTACTTAAAAATAATTGCTAGCGACTTCCTATGCACAATATTGCGCATATCTACCTTGTTAACAAAACCATCTCTTTGATTAAAAAGAATTAGAAGGCTAAAGTTCCTTCCTGAGATTTCCGCCCCATAAATTATTTATGGCCGTTAGGTTAAGAAAAAAATATCGGGCAGTAAGCCATTTATATATCTCCATCAACCACCGTATAACCCAGTTCGTTGATGGTTTCACTGATTTTTTCAATGCTTACCAGGGTAGTGTCAAAGCTTACCGAAGTCAGTTCATCAAGGTGAGATGCCTTGCTGGCAGTTACACCTTCTATGCCGTTTACTGCTTCCATAACTGTATTTTCGCAACCTTCGCAGGTCATGCCCGTAACATGTAATTCAATGGTTTTTACAGCGGCTACATTGATTTCTTGCGTGGATTCCGCTTTTTGGCCCGATTGATTGCAGGATGCAAACAAAGCAATGGCTACTATAAGACTCAGGATTTTTTTCATGGTGTTGGTTTTATTTATTTTGATTTTCATGTGATGTACAACACAACAAAGATAAAGGATTCCTTATTGAATGGATGATTCTGATGCCTGAAATACTGGTTTTGCATTAATAATTTATCCCGCGCTACACTTTTATCCCCTTTGTGATTAAATTTGCCAACGTTATACAGCGCAAACTGAACAAATGAAGAACAACATAGCCCTGCTTACCGGCGGTTACTCCGGCGAATATGAAGTCTCCGTTGAAAGTGGAAAAGTCATCTACAAGAACCTTGATAAGGAATTGTTTAATGTTTATGCCATAAATATAGGGCTTGATTCCTGGATCTATACTTCCGGAGAAGGAGAATCCTTTGAAGTAAATCTGAATGATTTTTCGTTGATGCTGCCTTCCGGAAAGGTAACTTTTGATGCGGCTTTTATCGGCATTCACGGCACACCGGGCGAAGATGGCAAACTTCAGGGTTATCTTGATATGATGGGAATCCCTTACAACACCTGTGGAAGAGCAACATCAGCCGTAACATTCAATAAGTTCTTCAGCAACGAACTGGCAGGCAGTGAGGTCCGCACGGCATCCACAGTTTATCTGCACAAACGCGAAACACCCGATGTTGATGCCATTTTGAAAGTAACCGGTTTGCCATGTTTTGTGAAACCCAACAGCAATGGTTCAAGCGTTGGCATTACAAAAGTGAAAACAAAGGAAGATTTATTGCCGGCAATTTCATTTGCTTTTGAATCAGATGATGAAGTTTTGATACAGGAACACATTCCGGGTGTGGAAATCACCTGCGGCATTTACGAGAAAAATGAAAAGCTGATTGCATTGCCTTTGACCGAGATCATTCCCCGAAACGAATTTTTTGATTACGAGGCAAAATATAAAGGTAAGTCTGAGGAAATTACCCCGGCGCGGATCAGTCCGGAACTTGCTGAGGTATGCACCGCTATTTCTCTGATGCTTTACCGCAGATTTAACTGCAGGGGAATTGTAAGGTTTGACTACATCCTTACTCCGGCAGATTTCCGCGAGGGCCGGCAGTTTTATTTTCTCGAAGTAAATACAGTTCCCGGTCTTTCCGAGGCCAGTATTGTTCCCCAGCAGGCGGCATACATGGGAATTTCGCTGAAGCAGCTGTTTACAGATGTGCTGATGGAAACAATCTCAGCAAAGTAAGGTTCAGTTTATAACAGACAGGAAATAGACATGTCAGTAGGTTTTCCCAGGTTAAAATATTTTCAATTTTGTCGCTGTTGACCGACAAATCACTTTGTGGTTTGTCGCTGATTCATCTAAGCTGATTAATTCATAAATAGGACTAAAGTCCTTATAAATAGCCGTTTGAGTTACCCCGACCTTAAGGTCGGGGTAACTCAAAACCGATGGTATCTGGGGGCTTTAGCCCAAAATTAAAAGTTGATGAATTAATCAGGCTAAGCTCCAAACTCTGACTTTTGAATGTCAGAAAACAGTTAAAAACCCGAAAATTGAGCATTCTGAACTCAATACGGTTTTCATGTTTTACATTTCACATTTCCCACAATCCACTTCACCTTCCTTATCCTACACTTCACACGAAATGCATTTCGCACCTCATGGTGGCGCTTTATCTTTGCCTTATCAATTGAAAACAAACCTTTTACACAAAACCTTTTAAAACACAAAGCCATGAAAACTCTGATCGTAGCCACTGCAATTGCAATGATGTTCTCACTCAATCTGAACGCAGCACCTGATGGAAAAAACACTAAATCAGCTGCCAAAGTTCACATCTTTCAAACCAATACTGAAAGTGTTGATGTTTATGTAGCCAAAACTCCCGGCGAACTTGTAAAAATCAGCGTACTCAGCGAATCAGGAACTCCGCTGATTAAAGCCAGAGTTAAAAAACAGAGTTCGCGTTATCTGCGTTTCCATATGAATGAACTTCCTGAAGGAACTTATATTGTGAAGGTTGAGCAAAACGGAGAAACAATCTCCGAAATGGAAGTCAGCAAGTAAGAAGTGCAACCCCAACCCTGAAAATGTTCGCCATGAATAATTCAAACTTCCAGAATTTCTTTAACGCCGGGTCATTATCCGGCGTTATTTTAATGGCTGAACACAATTCAGATAATTTTAACAACCTGCTTAGCAAAGGTAAATCCAGATTATCTCTCAAATTATTACCTTTGAGGCTTTATAAGCTTTTCCGGATGCAGTTTCCCAGACTTTTCAGCCCATTAATCAGAATACCGGCCATTACATTGATCGGGTTGATTCTCAAGTTTTTACTTGATCTTGGGTTTGGAATGGTTTACCGGTATTATGAGCTGATCAGACCTGTAAATGAATATATAGGCGCGATTATTCTAACTGTGCTTGTTTTCGAAGGAGTGCTGCAATTAAAAAAACTGCTGAACCGGCGTTTCCCCTGGGAGAAAAGCCCGACACGCAGACTTGGCGTTGAAATCATGATCAGCACACTGATTATGCTGCCGGTTTTGATCGGTATCCGGTTTCTTATCAATATATTTTTGCTGGACGTTCAGTTTATCCAGTTTTCAGACGAAGTAATTACTGCCATTTATTATCTCATGCTTTTGATTGCGGTTCCTGCATTTACTGAATTTGCAATTTTTCTGGTGAACCGCTACAGAACTGGTCTAGCCGAAGTAGAGAAATTCAGGAAGGAAAATGCTGAGTTTCAGTTCGAAACTTTGCGCACACAAGTAAATCCGCATTTTCTGTTCAACAGCCTGAATACACTTTCGTCGCTGGTTTATGAAGATCGTGAGAAAGCAGTTTTGTTTATCCGTCACATGTCGGATGTCTATCGCTATGTGCTTGAAAACCGAAGCCGCGAAACCATTTCGCTCAGAGAGGAGATCGTTTTTATCAAAGCTTTTGTTTATCTGTATGAATTGCGTTTCGATAAAAAGCTGACAGTTGATATCAACATCAACGAAAAGTCGCTCGACATGCGCATCGCGCCCATGACGCTTCAATTGCTGATTGAGAATGCGGTGAAGCACAATATTGTTTCTTCGCGGAAGCCATTGCATATTAATGTTTACGATGAAAATGGGCTCACACTGAATGTAAGTAATAACCTTCAGCGAAAGCCGGTAACGATGCCTTCCACTTCAATAGGCTTAAAAAACATCATAAGTCGCTATGGTTTTCTGAGCAAACAGTCCATCGAAATCGTTGAAACTGAAACAGAATACAAGGTAAGTCTGCCTCTAATCTGAAACCTATGAAAGTACTGATCGTTGAAGATGAACCATTTGCACAGCAGGAACTGATTCGCCTGCTTGAAAAAGTCGCAACTGGAACTGAGGTGATTGCCTGCCTCGATTCGGTTGAAGATACGGTTGAGTGGCTGAGAGAAAATCCGGTTCCCGATCTTATTTTTCTCGATATCCAGCTTTCGGATGGCCTGAGTTTCGAAATTTTCAAACAGGAAAAAGTGATGTGTCCTGTGATTTTTACCACAGCTTTTGATGAGTATTCAATTCAGGCATTCAAAGTAAACAGCATTGATTATCTGCTCAAGCCGATAAAAACAGACGATCTGCAAGCCGCTTTGAAAAAATTTGAAGATGTCAGAAAGTCTTATCAGTCAGGGTTGCAGATGCCTTTTGATATTTCGAAGCTTGAACTGCTTTTAAAACCCGTTACAAAGGAATATAAATCGAGATTTATCGCAAGGGTAGGGGATCAGATCCGGCATTTGGGTATTGATGAAATTTCATGGTTTTATGCCGAGGATAATGTAGTGTTTCTGATTACCAGAACCAACCACCGGTATATCATTGATTATACGCTTGATCAGATTATGGAACTGCTCGATCCGGCTGTATTTACGCGTCTTAACCGAAGTGTGATTGCTCATATTTCAGGCATTGGCAAAGTGAGCCGCTATTTTAACGGTCGCCTTTTGGTTGAGATGATTCCGGCTTCGCCCGAGCCAATTTATGTAAGCAGGGCCAAAGCCCAGTCATTTATTGAATGGCTTGACAAATAAATTAACTCAAATGAAAACTTCACCGAAATATAAACCTGTTTCTCTGATTGGCGCTTTGCTTTTTATGTTGTTGACGGCAACATCATGTTTCCGGCAGCAGGTCATCATAGAGCAGATACCTCAGAATACGCCGCCCGGCTCAGCCATTTTTATCGCCGGGAACTTTAACAACTGGGACCCGGGAGATAGTCGTTTCCGGATGAAGCAGGATTCGGCAGGCAGATATGTGATCTCACTTCCCCGCGGTGTAGGAAAGCTGGAGTATAAATTTACCAGAGGCGACTGGACAACCGTTGAGAAAAATGGTTGCGGATACGATATCGAAAACCGCAGTCTGCAATACGGCGAAAACGAAATATCAATCAATCGCGTTGAAGCCTGGGGCGATACAGAACCTATGAATTGCCTTCAAAAAACAATTGTTTTGAAAAATTTACCGGCAAATACGCCGGATGAAGCTGTTTTCTATCTCGCCTCCAATATTAATAGTTGGAATCCCGGAGATATCAACTTTATTTTTCAAAAGGATTCGCATGGCAATTATTTCATCACTCTGGATAAAATCATATCATGCATGTTTTATAAAATAACCATGGGCAATTGGGAAACCGTTGAAACCAACGCTGATAACAAGGATATTGATAACCGGGAAATATGTTTCGACAATGCCGATACAGTGTATCTTCAGGTTACCTCATGGAAAAGTACGAATGCAAAAAAAATGAGAAGCCTGTTTATTTTACTTGATAAGCTTCCTGTGGATACTTACGACTCCGATCAGATTTTTATTGCAGGCAGTTTCAACAATTGGGATCCCGGCCATAAAAGTTATGAGTTCAGGAAAGACAATGCAGGTCGCCGATATTTTCGGCTAACTGCTGAAGATGAGAGTGTAACCTTCAAAATTACCCGTGGAAACTGGAGAAGTGTGGAAACGACCATTTCAGGAAGAGACATTCCGGATCGCAGCCTGATTTTTGGGCAGTCGGATACGCTCAGATTGCAGGTGGACCGGTGGAAAGATAGATGAAGGATAATTTCCAATTTCTGGTCCCTGAGCTTGTCGAAGGGTAATTTCTAATTTCCAAATTTTCAAATCGTCAAATCGTCCAAATTTTCAAATTTTCAAATTTTCAAATCGTTGAATTTTCAAATCTTTGAATTGTTGAATCCTTGAATCTTTAAATTCTTAAAAAATGCATCTCTTCTACCATCCAGGCATCAACCTTTTGAAAAGTTTCAGTACCGGAGATATCCACCATCAGTTGACCGATGTTGAATCTGCACATATTAAGGTAATGCGTTTGAAACCAGGAGATAAGGTTAAGCTTACCGATGGAATCGGAAATTTTGCCGATGCTTTGCTCGAAGATGCCAATCCCAAGAAGAGCACCGTCATGCTAACCGCTGTTACGGCTGAACCCGTGAAACCATTCAGACTTGCGATAGCGGTTGCACCTACCAAAAATATTGCCCGTTACGAATGGTTTATCGAAAAGGCTACCGAAATTGGAATTGATGAAATTATTCCGCTTTACTGCGATCATTCTGAGCGCGAAAGGTTACGCGTTGACCGGCTTGAGAAAGTTGCAGTTTCGGCCATGAAGCAATCGCTGAAAGCCTGGATTCCCAAAATTCACGAACCAGTTTCTTTCAGCGACCTTATGTTGAGTAAGAATCTGCCTGATGCTTTATTTATGGCCTGGATTGATGATAACGTTACCCTTCACCTGAAAGATGCATATACATCCGGTAAAGACGTTTTGGTTCTTATTGGTCCTGAAGGCGATTTCAGCAAAAGCGAAGTTGCAAGTGCAAAAGACCGGGGATTTGTGCCTGTTTCGCTTGGGAAATCAAGACTGAGGACTGAAACTGCTGCACTTTCTGCCTGTATGATTGTTAATCTGCTGAACGAATAAGCTTATCTTTGGCCTATGAAAAAATATCTGGCTGTTTTGCTTTTTTTTATTTTGCTGATCGGTATTTCCTGGACTCCGGCTGCACCACTTCAGATCGCACTTCTGAAATATAAAGGGGGAGGCGATTGGTATGCCAATCCAACTTCGCTGCCGAATCTGATAAAATTCTGCAATACACAGTTGCGCACCACCATCGATCCGGAGTTTGCAACCGTTGAAGCAGGAAGCAAGGATATTTTCAACTACCCGTTTGTGCATATGACCGGGCACGGCAATGTTTTATTTGATGATCAGGAAGCAGCAAACCTGCGCACTTATTTGCTTGCCGGAGGATTTCTGCATATCGACGACAATTACGGAATGGATCCTTACATTCGTCCCCAGATGAAAAAAGTTTTTCCCGAACTTGAGTTTATCGAGTTGCCGTTTTCTCATCCGATTTTCAATCAGAAATTTCAATTTCCGGGAGGTCTTCCTAAAATTCATGAGCACGATGGGAAACCACCACAAGGCTTCGGGTTAATTTGGGAAGGCAGGCTGGTTTGTCTTTACACTTACGAAACCGACCTTGGTGATGGCTGGGAAGATGCTGCGGTACACAATAATTCAGAAGAAACCCGCCTGAAAGCGCTAAGGATGGGAGCGAATATTATTCAGTATGTTTTCTCGAAATAGGATTGAGCATATTGCGGAGATGACAGGCATTCTCCTGATTATTAGTGTCTAAAACACTTCGACTCCGCTCTGTTTGACATTCGTGTTGGGTCAGCGTTGCTCCTTATCAATGCATTTGCAATCAATTATTTACAATGTCATG
>DHVX01000030.1 GCA_002412885.1 Bacteroidales bacterium UBA5197 | reverse complement strand
TTCCCTGCCGGACATATAAAAGACAATATGCCGCTCATTTTTGGCCGGGAAGCGGTGCTTGATGTGGCTGAAGATAGTTCCGGTTTGATTTTTACACAATCACAGAAGACAAACCAGAAAGAGAAAGTAGGCAATCTTGTGAAACCTGTTCTTTTTATTACTGCTTTTTTTGCATTTCTCTATCTTGTTTATGCCCTTCTTGTTGGCAATCTGAAATAAATTCAGGACTAAACTCATCATTTTTAAACAGTTCAATATTCAAAACATTTACCCCACCTAATTTTTAAATATATGGCAGAGCACAACGACCTGGGCACAATCGGCGAAGATATTGCCGTAAAACACCTTCACGACAAAGGTTATACAATTCTGGCTACCAACTGGCGGTTTGGTAAAGATGAGATAGATATTATAGCCGAAAAAGGTGATTTTATTGTGATTGTGGAAGTAAAAACACGGGCATCATCAGGATTTGGTGAGCCTGAAGTATTTGTCAATCAGGCAAAACAGCGCTTTCTGGTAAGGGCTGCACAGGCTTATCTCGAAAAAAACAATGTCGAAAAGGAGACCCGTTTCGACATTGTATCTGTTATCCTGAACAACACCACGAAAAAAATCAATCACATTGAAGATGCATTTTATCCTGTCTTATGATGCGTTTTTAGTGTGAGGATTTTTCCGTTGATTAATCGGGTGATTTAAAAACCAGCAGAGGTTTATTTACTCTTTTAAGCAGCATTTTTGTTATGCTTGGTGTAAAAAATCTGGCAAGAACCCCCCGGTTGTGGTTGGTAAGCGCAATTACATCGATGGAATTATTTCGCATATACATCTCAAGTCCGTTGATGACATCATCGCTGACTACAAGATCGTAATGTATCGGCACTTTTTTGAACTCATTACCAATCAATTGACTCAGGTTCTCCATTTTTACCTTTTGCCACGATTTTTTGGTTCCAATGCTGATATGCGCACAAAAAAGTTTAACATCAAAAGGATGCAGCAGATTGATCAGCTTGCTCATGGCAATATGATCTGATTTATCGAAATCGGTGGCATAAAGAATATTCTTCAGGCTGTCGAAACCTTTAAAGGTGCTGTTTTCAGGAATGGCAAGCACCGGAGCCGCTGTTTTCGAAATTACTTTGGCGGTAACACTACCCAGCAAACTTTCCGATTGATGGCCAATGCCATGACTTCCCAGAATAATCAGTCCGGGCTTATATTTCCTGCTTAAAGCGATAATCTCATCAGCAGCAAGACCATTGGCCAGAGAATAGGTAATTTTGGTGTTGGATTTACTCTTTTTTACCTGATTTTTAAGGTCTTTTACCAGATTTGTAAGCTGATGTCTGGCACTCTGTTCTGCTTCGTGGAGATAATTGGTCAGGTTAACCTGATAGGCATGGCTGGTATCAAATGGCGCCATATCAATCACAGGGTTGTAATAAACATGAAGTAACTTTATATCCGCTTTAAGCTTTGCTGCAAGCGCCAAAGCATAGCCGCATGACTTCAGCGAAGCATTAGAAAAATCAACAGGTACTAATATTTTTCTGACACTGCGTAGGGCTATAATTGAGGATTCCTTTTGGATTCCGTGCTCTGATTTTGATCGTTCAATTATTCTCAGTGCACTTTCTAAATCAGAAGCTTTTACCCTGAGTTCCACTCCTGATGATACCGCACCCTGAAGCAGGTTTTCATGAGCCAGAAAACACTCTATGCCTTCGGCCATTAGTTTTGATTGCAAAAGCAAAGCCCTGGAGTTGGAATAACGGGCGACTACTGCAATTTTCTCTTCCTGTGTGTACATGATCCTGTGCTTTTAGAGGTTATGCAATTGCAAAGGCAGAAAAATTTCCGACAATGTTACGAATATACGAAAAAAACATGAGAATATGACGATTGAGTGCCTGAATATTTTTATCAGGTTAATTATAGAAGCAGAAAAAAGTCTGCAAGAACTTAATTAAAACTTCTGAAAATCAAAAAGATAAATATAATTTATGGGTATTCAATTCTTGACTAACTTTGCAGGCTAAAAAAAAATAAATGAGTGCGATGAAACGTATGCCCGGGAGCGACAAGCCCGGCAAGAGCAAAAGGCCGGATGGTACCCCCGGAAGAGGGCGTGCCGGTAAAGGCAAAACATTTGGGAAGCCTGCGACAGGTGGTACCCGTGGATACAAGTCAGGAGATTCTCCTGAGAGTAAGGGTCCGGCAAGTGATAAGCCATACAAAAGCCGCAAACCCTATGAGGGTCAGGGTACAGGCACCGATAAGGCGCCTCGTCCATGGAAAAAGGATGATGAATCAGGAGCACCCCGCGAAAAGCGGTTTTCTGCCTATAAGCCTTCGGAGAACGCGCCTTATACAAACAGAAAACCTTTTGAGGAAAAAAGCGGTAACTCCTATAAGCCCCGCACCTTTAAAGGAAGCCGTGACGATAAGCCCACCCGCCCCTGGAAAAAGGATGAAGAGTCGGGCGCACCACGCGAAAGACGTTATTCTGATGATAAACCATCGGGAGATCGCCCATACAAAAGCCGGAAACCCTATGAGGGCAAAAGCGAAGGACCGGAAAAACATCACACCTACAAAGGAAGCCGGGAAGATAAACCTACCCGCCCCTGGAAGAAAGATGAAGAGTCAGGCGCACCACGCGAAAGACGTTATTCTGATGACAAACCATCAGGCGATCGCCCTTTCAAAAGCCGGAAACCCTATGAGGGGAAAGCTGAAGGAACTGACAGGTCCAGCACCTACAAAGGAAGTCGTGACGACAAACCTTCACGTCCCTGGAAGAAAGATGAAGAGTCAGGCGCACCGCGCGAAAGACGTTATTCTGATGACAAACCATCGGGCGATCGTCCTTACAAAAGCCGGAAACCCTATGAGGGGAAAGCTGAAGGAACTGACAGGTCCAGCACCTACAAAGGAAGTCGTGACGACAAACCCTCACGTCCCTGGAAAAAAGATGAAGAGTCAGGCGCACCACGTGAAAGACGTTTTTCTGATGACAAACCATCGGGCGATCGTCCTTATAAAGGCCGTAAACCTGAATCCGGAGCTGATGATACCTATAAACCCCGATCATACCGGAAACCTGAATCTGAACAGCCAGCCCGTCCGCGTAAGCCCGAAGACATTTCAGACGCACCCCGCGAAAGGAGAGCCAGAAAAGAGGATTCAACACATCAGGCAACCGGAAAAAGAAGAGAAGACGGTGAATACAGCCCCAAACGGAAGTTTCAGGACAAAGATGAGCCGGTAAGCAATCGCCGGGAAAAATCAGATATCCCCCGTCCAAAGGGAGACAAAGGTTATGGAAAAGATGGTACCATCCGACTGAATAAATTCATTGCAAATTCAGGTATCTGTTCACGCAGAGAGGCTGATCATCTGATTGAATCCGGAGCCGTATCAATAAATGGAAAAGTAGTTTCTGAACTTGGTACAAAAATAACCCGCGACGACAAGGTTCAGTTTGGCGGTGAAACCCTGAACATTGAAAAAAAAGTTTATCTGCTACTAAATAAACCAAAAGGCTACATTACTACTGTTGATGATCCGCAGGATCGCAATACCGTTATGATGTTGATAAAAGATGCCTGCAAAGAGCGTATTTATCCGGTTGGACGACTCGATAGAAATACATCGGGATTGTTGCTGTTTACCAATGATGGTGAAACTGCCAAAAAACTTACACATCCCGGTCATAAGGTTCGTAAGGTATATCACGTTGAACTGAATAAAAGTTTATCAAAGCCTGATATGATGCAGTTAACCGAAGGCATTGAGCTGGAAGACGGCATAATGACTGTTGATGAAATTGCATATACCGGAAGCGGAGACGACAAAAAGAATATCGGAGTAGTGATACACTCCGGTCGTAACCGTGTAGTGCGCCGTATGTTTGAGTCGCTTGAATATGAAGTGGTTAAGCTTGACAGGGTTGCTTTTGCGAATCTCACAAAAAAGGATTTGCCCCGTGGACGCTGGCGTATGCTTGAACAATCAGAGGTGAATATGTTGTTGATGCTATAACTTGAATTTTTTATGTAAAACTAAATTGAATCCGATAGAGCAGATCAGCAAATTTCGGGTTTTTTGAATTCTGATATAAATTTCCTGATTAACACCTTTTTTTAAAAATTAAAGCTGCCTTGTGCAGCTTTTTTTATTGCATATAGGGATATTGAATATTTAAAGATATGAGATAAGCTAACATGCTCTTGCATAGTTGATAAATATTGAACAAGGGAGGTAAGTACGTATTTATACCCATATAAACCATTGTTTTCGAAAATGAAAAAGTGGTGTAAAACCGTATTGCGCTGATGCAAATCTCAAAATACATTTGTATCATCAGTTTATGTGTAACACGCTGTTAAACAATGGATCTGAAAAATTTGTCGGAAAAATTGAAGTAACACTCTGAAAATTAAAACAATAAGACTGCATTAACACATCTGGGGGGGTGGGAAAAACGCAGAGAAGTTGCAGTAAAAGCTGAGAACCTGTCGCCCGGACAGTGAAAATGTGGAAAACAAAAGGAATTACAAATCATATTGTTATGAAAACATCTACACAAAGCATCGCTGCTAGGGTCATTTTGTCTCTGGTAATTAATTTGATGATACTGGTTAGTGCCAGTGCTCAATTTGAAGCACAAGGAGATCAGGTGCCCGTCAGGACAGCTCCCCCGGTTGGACCGAAATTAAAAACCCATCAAGGCGGAAACGGAATTATGCCAATGGCCGTTAATGGATCCATATCAGTCGGTGAAAATTCCACCTATAATGCCATGACTCCTGAGCAACTTGTGCAGAATGTGCTGGTTACTGGATGTCTTCAGGCTCACAATGTGCGTTTTGGTTATTACAACCGCACCAATAATAACAATTGGGTGAACCATTCATGGAGTTCCACCGCAGGTGACCGAATGTTGGGTTATTTTGAGAATGGGACTTCGTCATTTCCGCTGGAAGAAGGATTGGTCCTCTCAACCGGAAAAATCAGTTCGGCAATGGGGCCAAACAGTTCCGCAGGATATTCCGATGCGATGGTTTCCAATGCATCTGATCCGGATCTGACAACAATAACCGGCCGTACCATGTACGATGCCGCTGTTCTTGAGTTTGATTTCGTACCAGCTGGTAATGTCGTAGAATTTACTTATGTATTTGCTTCAGATGAATACCTGGAATATGTTCATACCAATTTTAACGATGCTTTCGGGTTTTTCCTCAGTGGCCCTGGCATCACAGGCACATATACCAACAATGCAGTAAATATTGCTACATTGCCCAGTGGCGAAGCAGTAACCATCAATACCATTCATCCCGCAGGAACCAATGTTAATAACCAATCTTACCCTGCACACAATCAGGAATTTTATATCAATAATCCTTCAGGTTCAACAACCATGGAATTTGACGGATATACAGTGGTATTGACTGCTACCTATAATGTAGTTCCTTGCCAGACTTACCGTATAAAACTGGCAATTGCTGATGCTTCAGACCAGCAATGGGATGCGGCAGTATTTTTGGGTGCACGTAGTTTTAATTCTGAGACCCTTGATCTTACCCATTACGGAAACAATATTCTTAACAATAACAATATTTTTGAGGGTTGCCTTAACAACCGCCTGGTTGTAACAAGGCAGACCACTGATCTGACCGAAGCTTATGATGTTGATCTTATTCTTTCCGGTACTGCAATTAATGGAACCGATATACTAACTTCAGGTGGTCAGCCTTTTCCGGTTCAGATTACAATTCCTGCCGGACAAGCATCTTACGAAATTCCTTATTATGCAGTAAATGACGGTATTGGCGATAACGCCGAAACTTTTATAGTTAGGGTGCGGAATTCATGTCCCTGTGATGCAAATGTTGTTTATGTTGAAAAGGTAATCAATATTTACGAACAGGTAAACATTGCATCCATATCTGCCACCAATGCACAATGTGCCGGACAGAACAATGGAGTTATCACAGTTAATGCAAACGGAGGTTCAGGAAGTTATGAGTATTCTATCAACAATGGAACTTCATGGCAAACTTCGAACACTTTTACCGGATTGGCCGCTGGTAACTATACCGTTTTAGTCCGCGACCCGGGTAGTTGTAATGAGCCTGTTTCAGGCGCAACAACCATTGGAGATCCTTCTCCTATAGTTGCCAATGCTGGTGCAGATGTTTCTATTTGTTCAGGAACAAGCACGCAGTTAAATGGTTCAGGTGGAGTTTTGTATTCATGGAGTCCTGCTACAGGCTTAAACAATACAGCAATTGCCAATCCTATGGCAAGTCCTTCCACCACCACCACATACACCCTGACAGTAACCAATGCAGCCGGACAATGTCCTTCAACAGATCAGGTAACAGTTACTGTAAATCCTTCGCCGGTAGTAACAGTTAACCCGGTTGAAATTGAAATTTGCCGCGGCACAGAAACAACCATTACTGCATCTGGTGCAAATTCTTATATCTGGAATCCAGGTGGAGCAACCACACCTTCCATTACAGTTTCTCCGGCATCAAACTCATCTTACAATGTTATAGGAACAGCAGCAAACGGATGTATCGGAACTGCTACTTCAACCGTTATAGTAGTTGATGCACCTATAAATGTAAATGCAGGAGCTGATGCAATTATCGGAATTTGCGAAACACATCAGCTTCAGGGATCAGCAGCGGGAGCAGGAACGCTCAGTTATGCATGGACTCCAGCTACCGGTTTGAGCAATGCAAATATTGCAAATCCGGTATTTACACCCACAGCTACCGGAGTTTACAACTTTTTAATTACTGTCTCAACCGGAAATGGATGTTCAAATAGCGACGCGGTAACAATAACCGTTTCTGAACCAATGACAGCGTCAGTTGCATCCCAAACTAATCCTTTGTGTTTCGGTGGTACAGGAAGTGCCTCTCTAATGGTATCGGGGGGCGTGCTTCCATATACATTTAGCTGGAATTCGAATCCACCTCAATACACCTCAGAGGCCATTGGCCTTGCAGCCGGAACTTATCAATGGACGGTAAGCGATAACAGCGGTTGTTATAGCGAATCAGGAATAATTACCATTACTCAGCCGGCTGAACTGTCGGTAAATGTTGAGTCAAATTCTCCGGTTTGTGCTGGTAGCCCAATCACTTTATATGAAACCGGTGGTCAGGCAACAAGCTGGACCTGGAGTGGACCTGAAGGATTTAGTTCCAATAACCAGAATCCGGTAATACCAGTTTCCTCAGTTACCCATTCAGGAACCTATCAGGTAATCGCCAGCGATGGAGTTTGCAGCGTAACAGAATCAGTAATTGTTTCCGTCAGTGCCGATCCAATTGTAGTAACCGGATGCCCTTCTGATATTACTGAATGTGCCGATGAAATTGTTGATGGAGTTTTTGGAACTTATGTTGACTGGAATATTCCTGAATTTTCAATGAGCTGTATGTCAGGATCCTCAGGTGGTGATGCAAGTTTGTTTATAATGAGTTTTGATCTTCCTGAAAGTCAGTCCATGTCTAACTGTTGGATCTACAATAGGGTTCAAAGAATTGGAACAGGAGGAGGTCGTTTGCGTTTGTGGCAATCCACTGGAAGTGGAGATCCTTCATTTACCACACCAACCTTTTATATGAATGGTGTGACAGAGGTTGTCCCGATGATATATGCAAAAGCTGGCGACAACTTCACCGTAAGTGTTTATCTATTAAACTCACAGAATCTCATGTCCTCTGTAAAGGCATCTTTTTCAGTTGTTGGAAACAATACAGTTCAATATTATCCAATTACAGTTACGCCGGATGAAACGGGTGTTTACAAATTACATTTTGTATTTACTGGAAATGGATCCAATGCTGATTATGTTGATGAATTAAGTATTGATGCCCTATTATATGGAGATGGTTGTGTTGGCGATATTAACTTTGTAGTAACCGGGCCAATTCCAGGATTTTTTGCTCCAGGGTCTTATCCTATGCTTTATACAGCTACTTATACCCCTCAGTCTGGTAATGCAATAACTGCAAATTGCGGTTTTAATGTAAATGTAGAAGGAACAACTGCTAACGTTGTTGAATTTGAAAATGCCTCATGTGGACTTAATAACGGTAGTATTCAGATAGCCGCTGGTTCTTCATCACCTAATCCTGTTTTTGAATATGCACTCAACGGTGGCGTATGGACAGGTTTTGGTTCTGGGAATAGCAATGTATTGATAGAAAATCTTGCAGGTGGATCTTATTCTATAAATATTCGCGACATATCTCATTTGGGAGATTGCGAAATTTTAAATCTTCTGCAGGTAAATCTAACAACGATTCCTCAACCCATAGTTAATCTTGAAGAAGCTGGGCCTTTCTGTCTTAACACAGGGGCCTTCCAGCTTATTTATTCACCAGCCGGTGGGGTTTTCAATGGAACCGGGGTTTCTAGTACTGGTATATTTAACCCGGCGAGTGCAGGAGTTGGGTCACATAGTATTACATATACCTTTACAGATGATCATGACTGTGTGATTTCTGACCAGATCACAATTATAGTTAATCCTTTACCTGAAATTATTTTTGATCCTGCCGGTCCTTTCTGCCCGAATGCTGCTCCTGTTCAATTGATTGCAAGTCCGGCGAATGGCATCTATACTGGTACAGGTGTCAATAACAGTGGATTGTTCAATCCAGCATCTGCCGGCTCTGGAATCCACGAAGTTACATATACATTTACTGATCGAGAAGGTTGTTCTTCCAGTTCAGCTATTTTCATTCAGGTTATTGATGAGACTGACCCAATCTTTGCAGCAGTTCCTGGTGATGCAACTTACAGTTGCCCGAGTGAAGTACCAGCTCCGGAAATGTTAGGATGGACAGATAACTGCGATGGCTTTGGTGAAGAATTAGGCGTTGATTCTTCCGACGGAAACACCTGTCCTCAGATCATCACCCGCACCTGGACCTATACCGATGCTTCTGGCAACACAGCATCAGTAAGCCAGATCATTATAGTAAACGATGAAATCGCTCCAGTAATTGCCACTACCGCAGTAAGCGGTGACAAAGGTTGCAACCCAAGCATTGTTGCTCCTGAATTTACATTAATAGAAGCTTGCAGCCCCGGCGACATCGTTGTTACAACATCAGGTGTTACAGGTGCAGGTTGTGCAAAATCACAGACCTGGACAGCCAACTTTACCGATGCTTGCGGCAACGTAGCAGATGAAAAAGTTATCACCTACACCTGGACCGAAGATTTGGTTAAACCAGTTATTGCAACTACAGCTACAAATCAGAACTTAGGCTGTAACCCAGAAGCGATTGTACCACCTGTATTTACATTAACCGAAGCTTTCAGCCCTGGAACAATCTTTGTTGTTGACGGCGGAGTTCAGGGAACAGGTTGTGCAAAAT
>DHVX01000048.1 GCA_002412885.1 Bacteroidales bacterium UBA5197 | reverse complement strand
AGTTTGCACTCAAAAAATTTTGAGCATAATGCGCAGATAACAGGCGTTATCGTTATCCATTATCATGGTCATAAAAATTGAAAGCATTACTCCACTTTATTGTGAGTAGGACAAACCTTATTTTACCTTCCAAACCTTAGTAACAGGCAACCCACCATAACACCTCCAACCTTATTTTTTTCTTCACAACCTTATTTTCTTCAATATGAAAAAGTTGCCAGCTCACTAAGGTTTTTAAGAATGAATAAGCCTGCCTGCGTGCCACTCCGGCAGGCAGGGTTCAAAATCGTGGGGGTCAGTTTTGTTACTAAGGTTATTAAGAGTGATTAAGGTTGATTTTTGTTTTGATCAGCGTTTGATTGAATTCAAATCTGTCATTGGTAGTCCTGCAAGTGCGGGAAAGGATAAGACGAACAATTTGTCATTGTTAGCAGCCTGCCCTGAGCCTGTCGAAGGGGAGTCAAAGGACATCTACTAAACGTCAGTGTTAGCCAATTGCAAAAATAGTCAATTCACCTGTGCATAGGCAAAAACAATTGGGAAAGCGCATGCAGCACTTCGTTATTCGTATCTCAGTGATACCGCCGGATTAGCCAATGCAGCTTTTATTGCGCGATAACTAATGGTTGAGAGTGCAATAATCAAAGCTATTGCAAATCCATACACAAAGTCAATCGCTCCCAGGTCTATGCGGTAATGATAGTTCTGCAGCCAGTTATCAGCCACCAGATAGATCAGCGGAAGTGCAATAGCCATCGAAATGGTAATAAGAATAAGAATTTCTTTGGCAATGATATACCAGATTTTGGCAGTGGAAGCTCCAAATGTTTTTCTTATGCCTATTTCGCGGGTTCGTTGCTGAACAGTAAAAGCGGTAAGTCCGTAAAGCCCGAGCGAAGCAATTAAAATGGCAAGTATGGTAAACAGAATGGCGAGATTTGCATTTTGCTTTTCTTCTTTGTAAAGTCGTTCCATGTCTTTATCAAGGAAAAAATATTGCATCGGATTATTTCCGGTAAACGATCTCCATACTTTTTCAACTTCCGCTATGGTTGTTTTTGTTGCAAGCGGCGATAGTCTGATGCTGAAATATCCCCACTGAATGTCATCGTTTTTAAAAAGCATAATGTGTGGAACGATTTCAGATTTAAGCGATTCGAAATGGAAATCTTTCACCACACCTATAACCGGAACCAGTTGTTGACCATCGTCAGGTCCGTTGTTGCTTATAATGCGGGTTTCGAACGGATTGGTAAGTATAAAATCCTTAACAGCTTCCTTATTTATAATACACGCATCAACATCAGTTGAGAATGATTTATCGAAAAAGCGCCCCGACTCAAGTTCAATGCCGTAGGTTTCCAGATAGTCATAATCTACCCAGTTTGTTTGCATTAAGAAGGTTTCCTCGGGCCTGTTTTTGATCATATAGCCATTGTTATTGTTGCTGTGACCAGGCACTGCAGTGGATGCCGCAATTGATAAAACGCCCGGTATTTTCTGAACCGAGGTCTTAAAACTTGCAATCTGACCGCGAACCGAATGAGCACTTCTGAGCACAAGTATATGTTCTTTGTTGAAACCCAGCTCTTTATTCATCATAAAGTTGATCTGCCTGAACATGATAAGTGTTCCGACAATCAGCACCAGCGAAATAGTAAATTGAAGCACAACCAGTACACTTCGTATATTCAGGCTACTGCGGTTGCTGCGGATTTTACCTTTCAATACAATATACGGATTAAATGATGACATGTAAAAAGCAGGGTAACTTCCTGCAATAAAGCCAATTGCTATCGATAATAAAATCAAGGCCGGAATGGTGTACCAATTGCTGAATAAACCAATTGCCAGTTCAACACTTAACAGTTTATTGAAATAGGGGAGTGCCAGTTGCGTAATTCCAACAGCAACAATGAGAGAAATAAACGATAAAATAATGGTTTCAAGAATAAACTGATTGATAAGCATTCCGCGTGAAGAGCCTACTACTTTTTTAATGCCGATTTCTTTTGCCCGTTTTGATGCCTGAGCTGTGGACAGGTTCATAAAATTGATGGCTGCAATTAATATGATCAGAATGCCGATGCTTCCGAAAATCCAGATGTATTTGGCGTCGCTTGCAGGTTTCAGGTCTTGCTGAATGCTTGGGTCGAGGTGAACCGCTTTAAGCGGCTGAAGAAAGAGATTGTATTTATTGCCCTGTGTTAGAAAGTCTTTGATTTCGATACCCAGGTATTTTACGATTTCCGGTCCGACGTATTTGATGATAAGATCCTGAAATTTTGCATTTACAGTTTCGGGATTGGTGTTGGGTTTAAGTATAACGTAAGTATTAAAACTATTTGAAAGCCACATTTTATCATTTGCTCTTTGATTTGTCATAAAAGAACTGATCATATTGGCATCGAAATGGGTTGTTTCGGGAATATCGGCAAATATACCGGTGATCAGGTATTTTGTGGTGTCGTTACCCACCTTCAGCATCTTGTTGATGGGATCTGAATCTCCGAAAATCTTGCGTGCCGTGGTTTCAGAAAGTACAACTTTGTACTTTTCGTTAAGCGCTGTCCGGACATTTCCCCTTAAAAGTGGAATTGAGAAAAAATCAAAAAAAGTAGAATCGGCCTCAATAAAATGCTCTTCTGTAAATACAGCTTCTTCGTATTTAATAATTGTTTCGCCCCATCCGTTTATGCGCAGACACTTCTCCACTTCAGGAAATTCTTCAACCATAGTTGGCCCTATGGGTGCAGCTGTGGAGGTAACTTTCATTTCCTGTCCGCTTATTTTTCCATGCAGAATTACCCGGTAGATCTGATCTCTTTTTTCGTGGTAATTGTCGAAACTCAACTCATGGATAATAAACAATGCAATTACCATACTGCAGGCAATTCCTGTGGCAAGGCCAAGAATGTTTATAAAAACGTAGGATTTCTGGCGGCTGAGCGCACGGATGCTGTGGCGGAAAATGTCGCGAATCATTGTTCTTCTGGTTTAGTTGCGAAATCAGAGTATTAAGGTAGTATGGCTATGAGACGCCATCAAACAAAAAATGTTACAGGCAAATTTCAGCCTGTAACATTATATCATCATGGAGTTAGTATCTGCGAATCCGGCTTTTGGCAGCTATTGAGAAAAGTTTTAGTGTAGTTTGATTACCAAAAGAAATTATAACTCAGATTTGCCTGAAAAACCTGAGTTCTGAATCGGTATGTTTTCTGTATGTCACCTACCAAAAAGTCGGTCATGTATCTTAGGTCAATTTTAAAACTGCTTTTTGCGTTTAATTTTTTGATATAAAACACATTGACTGCTGCTCCTGCGAGCGTTCCGGGAATATTTCTGCCGAACCTGCTTGTGAAGAAGGGGTAATCCATATCTTTATTTTCACTTATGTTAAACGTTAACAGAGGTCCCAATCCAAATCCTGCTCTTGATTTTTCTTTATGAAAATTGTATTTCATTATCAATGGTACAGTAAGTGAGGTGAGTTTTAAATCGGTTTTCACTAAGAATACTTTATTGTAGAAATCGCTCAAATAGAGCTCTTCTCTGTTATTGACATAATAGTATCGGTTGCCGATAATAATAAGTTCTGAGCCTCTGAGGTCGGCCGGTGTCCTCAAAACTGTCTGGTTTATGCGGGTAATACTTATGCCTGTTTCCAGAGATATTTTCTCGTTATTCGCCAACAGGTTTCTGACTTCCAGAGCAGCACCAGCATTAATTCCTGACGTATAATCAGAAATCAGTCCTGACCCGAATTTTATCCTCTTTATCGATAATCCTGCAGAAACCGAAGGCAAATATTCGACTTTTTTGTACCGGCGTTCAAACACAACGCACACTTCGTCGGTACACACCAGGTCGTGATATCTGTTTGCAAGCTTAATCATAGGCTTTGGCCTGAGTGGGGTTTGTTCGATTTCTTTTTTTAGTTCAGGGCAATCCGCCATTAAATAGAGGAGCTTCCCATTGTGTTTGGAGATATTATAAAATGCTCCACTGTCGTTGTGAATAATTCTTTGAGGCTCAGAAAGTTCAATCATTCCATCTTTTTCGGTTTCGATAAAGTATCTTGGCGCCGTTTCTCCCGGATGCTGATATAAGCTGGCTTTGCCTTTAATAAGATATTCCAGAAAAACGGTCTCCGGATTGCCGGCAACATCAATGGTTTTTGAAATCATGAACCTGCCGGCTTTGAAGCGGTATGCGACAATTTCGGCAGGGCTGAATTTCTGCAAAGGTGCTTTTTCAGAAGTTTTAAAATTACAACCTCTTGAAGCCAGTTTTTCTCCCTGAATTTCAAGAAATCCATGCAAAGTGTCGTTTTGCAAATTGATGATGTAGCCTTCTGCATATCTATCCTGCGCAAATAACGGGTTGGTGATGTGGCTGGCAAGTGTCAGAATTAATGACAAAAACATAATCTTAAAAAATCTCATAAGTGTAAAATTTAAAAACTGATAATTTTCTGTTTATAAGCCAGGCTTATCTGAATGCAGAACTTGAGCAAATTTAAAAACATTTAATCAACATCATTGATATTGTCAATATGATGTATGAAGATTAGTTTTAATGAATGATGTGAAGAAGATATTTCATCGTTTCTCATTGGTTTTATATTTGTGCAAAATCAATAATTGGAGTATGTTTGCCATCTGATTTTTATGAAATTGGTATGAGAATCGGTAATCATTTCGAATCTGAAATGCATCTTTGATGCAACATAGTCACAGAACTGCAAATTATTTATATGAATATTAATAACAAACCTTTCGCAATGAAGAATGTAATACTTATGATTTGCCTGACATTGTTTATCACTTTCAGTCTTCCTGCCCAGCAGCTTAATGATCAGAGCAATGAATCCCAATCAGATTCAGTCAGTAACGCAGCGATCAAGTCAAAGGTTCCGGTTTTCGGTTACATAGGATCTTATCACATTATTTCAGAATCTGAATTTAACCGGGGATTAATTCTCAGGCCCGAAGAGTTATTTCAGGGGCGCATTCCGGGAATGAACTCATTTTCAGCCAATGGAATGCCGGGGATGCAGCACAATTTATTTTACCGCGGTTCTAATCTGTCCGGAAGTAATAACAACCCGTTGATTCTGGTTGATAATTTTCCGGTTTCTGCAAGTTTACTCACACTCAATCCGGGAGATATCAAAGAAGTCTCTTTTCTTTCAGGTGGAATTGCGGCTACTATATACGGAAGTGAAGCCTCATATGGAGTAATTATGATTAATACACATAGAAATTCCAGGAAATTCAGTCTTACTTATAAGACTACAGCAGGAATTTCTGTGCTACCGGAGAAAGTAGAAAATTTCAGTGCAGCAGAAATTAAGAAGCTTTCAAAACCTTATCTGGGTTTTAATCAAGAACTTGACCGGCAAATTGGAGATGCTGATACCGACTGGCAAGATGCGATTGTGCGAACTGCTGCCGGACAAGACCATTATATCAGTGTTTCAGGCAATACGTTAACCATACCATGGCAGGCATCGGCAGGCTACAATTCAACCAACGGAATTATTGAAACAACCGGTTATAAGCGATTAAATACTGCCATACAAGCGAGGCCGGAGTTTTTTAAAAACCATCTTAAACTGGAAGGTAGTTTGTTTATCCATAACGCCGAAAGCAGAACTGACCCGAATAACGCATTTAAAAGTGCAGTGTTATTCAATCCTACCTTGCCTGTATTTGAAGACAATGAGTATGGTGGGTATTTTTATTACAAAGAGGGAGATGGAAGCATAAAACGTTTTGCTCCGGTAAATCCTCTTGCATTGCTGATGCAGACTGATTCAAGAACCAGCAATGAGGGCATGATTGCCAATTACGGGATTCAGTATAAGTTGCATTTTTTCCCTTCTTTGAAGCTTGGTGTCAGGGGCAACTACCGGCAAGCCATTACAACCCACACTAAATCTCCGCATATGTCAGCCGCCTGGGCAGAAATGTATAACTCATTTGGTGTAACGGCAACCTACAAAAACAATGCTGAAGAAAGATTTTTTGAACCTTACATTTTGTATGCCCAATATTTTCAAAAATTAAAATCAAACATCAGTTTTACAGCAGGTTATCGGGCTCAGGACAAAGAATTTTATTCTTCGGAATTTACTTATAGTAAAGGAGATTCAGCCAGGTATAGCTCATGGGGCAAAGATTTAAAAAAAACTTTCTATTCCATGTTAAATATGGAATTTCTCAATCGCTACAGTGTTAGTTTCAGCCTGATGAATGAAACAAGCAGTATGTTTAAAAATGATGCTCTGAAGAAATTGTCTCCCGGCTTTGGCGCAGTCTGGAACATAAAGCAGGAACCGCTTTTTGGAAATCTGAAAGTTTTGAATGACCTTGAAGTGTTTTATTCTTACAGCCGCATAAATGCTGGATGGATGTACTCAACATCTTATAAAACTATTTCTAACTCTAATGACGGAACTCAACCATTCGGGAACTTTCACACCCCCATTCATTATTCACCTAACCTGAGGCCTGAAATTATAACTCAGTCAGAAGCCGGATTTAGATTCCAAATGCTTGATCATCGGCTTTCCGGTTCGCTGGTGTTTTATAAAAAAAAGTATGAACATGAGTTGATGATAATTCCTGTTGCTGGTATTGAATATTCTCTGGAGTATCATATGGTTAATGCTGCTGATATTGAGAATAAAGGATTAGAAATAAACTTTAATTCAGTGATAATCAGTCAGGGAAAGTTTAATATGCAAGCCGGTGTAAATCTGGCTTTCAATGAAAGAACAGTTGTTTCACTGCCGGGGTTTGTGGACTTTCTTGTTTATGAAAATATAAATCAAGGTATTGGAAATCATATAATGATTTTGAAAGAGGGTTATGCCCCCAATTCTTTCTATGTTTACAGTCAGATGTATGATGGCTCCGGCAAGCCCATTGAAGGAGTCTTTACCAATTTCGCTGGTCAAACCGGGTCAGTTTATGGCAATGAAGCAAACAGATACATATACGGGAAATCTGATCCCAATCTTGTAGCTTCTTTACAATTGGTGCTTAACTACTCAGCTTTCAGATTGGGAATTGCAGCACGAATGAACAAAGGTCATTCAATTTACAATCAGATGGCAGCATCCTCATATTGGTCAGGAGTTGCAGGTTGGGGAGGTAGATTCATTACAAATATCCCAAAGCTTGTAGAAAAATCGGATTTTAACAATCCCTGGTTCTATTCTGATTATTATGTGGAGGATGCGTCATTCCTGAGGATTGATAATGTTAGCCTGAGTTACACTTTCAACAAAATTGCCGGTCTTGATTCAAAACTCGAAATTGAAGCTGCGGTTCAAAATGCATTTCTAACCACCGGTTACACAGGGATTGATCCCGAAACTACAAGTGGAATTGATTTCCTCAGCTATCCGAGGCCCCGCATTTACTCGCTATCGCTGAAGTTTGGGATCTGACAACAGAAGTTTATTTGTTTGAAACCCGAAATGACGGAGGTGCATAACCTTCGGGCAGCTGATCAGCCGGTATTGTGGAAGTATTTCCATCGCGCAATGCCCGGTAATGCGGCGACATAATTTCAATGCCCCTTTCGTTGCATACATCCTGAATATTCTGGTGTAATCCTGAATAAATGCCGGCCAGGCCGTTTACATTCTTTACGTAGGCATTTATCTGGTAAGAAACATAAAAATCGTCGAGGCTGGTTTGTAATACAAATGGCTGAGGTTGCTTTTGAATTTCAGGCGTCTGCAGCGCTGCATCAATAAGGGCCTGGTGCATATCTTTCCAGGGAACATCATAACCGATGGTAACCGTTGTATGTATAATAAGGCCTTCGTTTTTTATATTTGTCGAGTAGTTGATGGTATTTCCCGACAAAACAGAAGAATTGGGTATGGTTATTTCTTCGTGTTTGATGGTACGCAGCCGGGTAACAAGCAGGGTTTTTTCAATCACAACACCCGTCATATCACCGAGTTTAATTCTGTCGCCAATTTTGAACGGGCGCATATAGGTTATGACTATACCTGCGATAATATTGGCTATTGCCGATGACGAACCAAGAGAAAAAAGTACTCCGATAAATACCGATACACCCCTGAAAATATTTGAATCAGAACCTGGCAAATAAGGAAAAATCAGCACAAACATAAACGCATACAACAGAAATTTTACGATGCTGAAAGTCGGCATTGCCCAGTCAGCATGAAAGCCCGAAATAACAAGTTTTTCTGCTTCTATTTCAGTAAAAATATAACGGATAAATCGCATAAAATACCGCATAACCACAACAATCACAATGATTGTAAAAAGATTGGGAACAAAATCCCATATCGAATTTAAAATGCCTTTAAACGGTGACCAGATCAGGGTAAGCAGTGTATCAGCCCAGCCACGGGTGAATGGAAAAATGCTGAATATCAATGGGATAACCAAATAAACCGCAAGGATAATGAGAATCCATTTTATCAACTTCAACACAAAATAAACAAGTTTCAGTTCCTGCTCAGCCGAAAGGAATGTGTAATCTTTGTATGAAAGACTTTTCAGCCACTTATCCTTGTTTGAAGTAATAAATAATTCTAATTTGGTGTGAATCTTCAAAATCATCCGGATAAGGAACCAGACGCCACCAATAATCAGTAAAACCAATCCAATGCGTGTAAGTAATTTAACAAGACTTTGGTCTTCGCGGGCTTTAGCTAATGATGATTTGATGGTTAGTAGATAATCTTCGGCCAGCTGATGTCTTGTTTTTCCATAAATCATAGCATCAAGGTCAGTTATTCCAATGATTACCACGTCCTTGTAAATAATGTCTGTTGTAAAATCAGATTCAGAAATTCGAAGTGAGTCTAATGTCAGAAAGTCGTCGTCCAACAGATTCTCCAGTCTGTGCGATATTCTTATTGCTCTCTCTTCGGGACCGAAAGCGCCGCTTTTGGTGTAAATGTTGAACAAGGTATCCCGATTGAGAATTACGGGAAAAGTAGCTGAATTTTCCTTCAAATATTGCGCACGGGCAAAAAGCCGGGCTTTTTGCAGCGAATCCTGAGTTTCGATCCGTTTTATCTCGGCCGATAATTCATTCCTTTTTTGAATATCGCCACTGCTGAGCATGGTAATCTGCTCGGTAAGCAATGCTTTGCGAATTGAATCAGCTATACGGTTTCGCTCAAACTGGCTGAGCAATTGCTGCATCTCCCTTAATTGGTTCGAAACAGAGTCATTCTGCGATTGCGCTGATGCACTTATTAGCAATAAAAACAAAAAAATGATTGTTCGCACTTTCATGGTAAGTTGCTTTGATTGTTGGGCAAAGTAGAAAATGGTAAAACTGAAACTTATCGTAGTCTGGTAATTTTGAAAACAATCAAGGGCTTTTCCCTTTCTTTTTCAGTTTCTTTATCTGCAATTCAATCGAATGAAGCAGATCCTCTTTCAAAAAGGGTTTTGAAAGAAAATCGGAAAATCCGATACTTTGCGATCTGTACTTTTCGTCACCTGTAATATAGGCAGTTTGAGCTATAACAGGAAGTTCCGGTCTGATTTCCTTAATAAGCCTGGTTGCTTCAAACCCATTCATTACCGGCATTTTAATGTCCATCAGTACCAGATTGATGTCTTCTCTTTTGCGGCAGATATCAACAGCTTCCAATCCGTTGGCAGCATGAAGCAAAATCACTCCTGTGTCCGCGAGCAATTCCTCTATATACCTGAAATTCAGAATTTCATCTTCAGCTACCAGTACAACCAGTCCATTCATTGATTTCAGTTCTGGAATTTTTTCAATTAATTTTATTTCGCTGGAAAATGCAGGATGATGAGGTATTGTAAAACGGAAAACTGAGCCGACTCCCGAATTTGACTCAACCAAAATTTTGCCTTTTAGGAGTTCCAGATTTCCTTTACAGATGGCCAATCCAATGCCTGCACCGTTATAGAATTGTGAGCTTCCATTTTCAGCCTTCCTGAACCGCTTGAAAATTTCATGCTGGTGTTCCTTAGCAATCCCAATGCCAGTGTCTTCAACTATAAATTCAATCTCATTTCCATTCAAATGGCAACCAAAATGTATATGACCTTTTTCTGTGAATTTAACTGCGTTTCCGATAAGGTTATTTAATACCTGTTTGAGTTTATACTCATCGGTTATTATGTTGTTATCATCGTCATTTAAATCATTTGTAAACGAAAAGTTTATTCCTTGCTTCACCTTTGGCTTCCATAATTCGTAAACTTCCTGCAGTATATCCGCGAGGTTAACCTTCTGAGGATGTAATTGTATATTTCCGGTTTCTAAAAGACTAATGTCCAGCATCTGGTTAACAAGTTCAAGTAACCTTTCCGAACTCTGAATAATGATTTTCAGATATTCATTTTTCTGATCTTGTGTAAGATTATTTTCTTTTAAAAGTCCCGAAAATCCGATAATTCCATTCATAGGAGTACGTAATTCATGGGAAATATTTTGCAAAAATGCACTTTTGAGATGGTCACTTTCTTCGGCTTTAATTTTTGCTTTACGTAAGCGGGTAATATGTAATTTCAGGTAATAGAAAAACAGTATGGCTGTGGATGCAACATAAAACATCCCTTTATAAGTCTGAAACTGAGTAATATAGTGCGTGTCGTTGAACAATGACTCTACTAGCTTGTCCGAAAAGAATATCCACAGAAATCCCAGAGAGATATAAATCAATGTGAACTTATATTCAAATCTGACCCTTTTCATATTTATGCTTTTTAATACAAAAATGAAATTGATGCCTGATGATTAAATGACATGCTGCACGTGAGGGTAAACGGCCTTAAATATACGCATAAATCTTTAAAATTATTCAATAGTTTCGCGACACCCTTAAATGGTAAGATTATTAGAATGTTGTTTTTGAAGTTCGATGAGAATCAATTTAATTTGAGGTAAGAATAGAGTAATAAGAATGAAAAACTCACTTTCAAAATGGAATGAAAACCTGATGCCTGGAAGTGTTTATTACAATGATGCAGCGGCTGATTTCTTCTTATAATCAAGATAAAGCAAAACAGCCAGTATCAAAAGCATCGCACTCATAAATGCAGGAACCAAAAAAATATTTTCATAGGAAATATTCAAGCCAATGATCAGTGAGCCGAAAGAGATTAATCCTGCAAAAAAAGCATATAGGTTAGTTTTGTAATACCAGGCATACGGAAAGAAATGGCCACCGGTTATAATTACATATGTCAGAACAAAATAATCGGGAAATTTGATAAGAACCAAAATTAAAAACGGGAAATAGAGCAATTGTGCAAAGTTAAACCAAAGGCCAAGAGGCTGCAAAGGATTGTCTTTTAGTTTCCAGTTGGTTTTTAAGATTCTTGAAAACAACAATGCCAATGGAAGCATCAGACCACCAACAATAAATGTCAGAATGGATTTGTCGTAAGAACTGTATCCGAGTGTCCAGATGTAAGCTATCAACGACCAGATGATGCAGGCAGATAGAATAAAATCCAGCCCGTTTTTTGCTTTTACTGATAACTGATTGCGAAGTTGGTCAAAATTTTGTGTATCGATCATATAATCAAAGAATAAGAAATACGGAATGAATTATTCAGTTAGATTAAGCTTTCAATTCTGAAGCTGTCAATCAGATTGCAAAAATAGAAGAAATGCTCAAGGGTGGCTATTTGCCGTTCGGTTTATCCTGATTTTTCTCAGAATCAGCCCAATGATCAGATAAAATAATGTTGTGATTAACCCACAGATCGGAGAGATGAGTATTTCTTTCCCGGGTTCAATAACTATATAGTTTTCGATAACAAGTGGGTTAATCAGTGCATCTTCTACAGCATGAAGTATCACCACGGGCCATATTGAAAACGAAAGTCGGAAGAGTTCAGTAAAGACCACTGTCCATGCAAGCATTGTAAATGCTGCAACAAGAAAGAATTCCATCCTGCCGACAGGCAACACAGTGTTGATTGCCTGCTCAGGAAGAAAGACGAGATAGTAAGGTAAATGCCATGCTGACCAAACAAGTCCTGCAACCAGATAAATAGATAAATCATTCATTTTGAATTTCAGAAGCTTTGAAGTAAGGTAGCCGCGCCAGACCGATTCTTCAAATATGTTCTTAATAAACTGAATGATCAGCAGGTTAAAAAAAAGTGGAATAAATACAGTTGGATTCAGATTTGAAAGATCGATCCATCCCAGCATTTTTCCAATAAGCAGAACGATTCCTGTTACTACCGGAAAGATAACCAACGAGATTGCATACCACTTAATATTTTTCAAAAATAGCGGTTTTAGTCTTGCATCTTTCCAGCCATCACCGGCAAAAGATCGGAGTATAACAACAACAAGCAGTGGTAAAACCAGCCATACAGCCATTCCCGGCGATTCTTCGCCTGATTGCTCAGGCATAAGTCTGTCGATAAAAATACCGATCCAGCCACTGAACAAAGCGAACACTATAAAAACGACAATATTACGAATTTGCCGTGTTTTTAATGATTTCGTTTCAGGTATAATCATTTTGGTGACTTTTAAATTAATGCCCGATTGTTTTAAACCATTTGTAATAATCACCGTAATTAAATTCCGGTAATTTTACGGACTAATGATACTTATTCAAGCAAGATAAGGAATGCCGGCTTATTAATTTTCACGTTTTCACTGCAGAACAGTTTACTTCCAACCCCACATTCCTTAAAGCTTCGAATTCCTGAAAACAAAAATATTGAAAATTTAGTTCATGATACTAAATCCTCTTTTTTTAACAGACTGAGGCTCTTCCTTTTCGCGGGATACATTGTTTATTTTCCTGCCCGTTGAAAAATTGTAACTGAATCTGATCCAAAGCGGAATTGCGGAGAGATTGATTTTACTGTCGGTACGACTTGTAAAGTCAATGCTTTTAATTTCATTTCCATGATAAGTAAAAGTTCGTGCAAATGGCAGCGCAGTTGTGATTCCTATTTTGAAATTGCCTTTAAACGATTTGTCCAGCGCGATAAAATACAATGCATCACTGAAAGAAATCCTTTGTAAGCTGATTACCGGGCTGCTGTAATTAAAAACCAGTGAAGCAGAAAAATTATTTCTCATGCTTGCAATTACCGATAAACCTGATTCCCATACAATTTCCTTCTGACTTTTTATCAATTTCTGTTCTGCAACTGCATTTGGCAATGTCCTGATTTCAAATAGTCTGAAGTAAGGATTCAACATCAGCATTTTGTTGGGTTTTAATGAACCCTCAAGTTGAAATCCATAGCGGTGAAAACTTCCAACATTATAGACTCCGGTTTCAATTACATCCATATCAGTAAGATGACTGATCTGATCAATGGCATGACTTGTTTTACTGAAAAATATTCGTGCGGAAAAATGGTTCTCACCTATTGACATTGGAAAATCAATTGCAGTATAATTCCGATATTCCTGCTGAAGTAATGGATTTCCGCTGAATGTCATGTAAGGATCTTCTATAATTGTTGAAGGATTCAGATAATTTAACCAGGGACGTACCAATGAACGTCTGTATGAAAGCCGGATTTTCTGTTTTGGTGAAATATTGAAGCCGATATTGACATTTGGCAAAAGAGCGGTGGTTTGATTCTGAAACTCATTTTTGAGCTCAGATTTCGATTCTTCTATTCTGATTCCAAAGCTTGCCTGAAGTTTTGTGCCATTAAAAACCGCGTTTCCATAAGCAGCGATAATACATTCACTAAAGCTGAAATTATCATCATTACCATCTTTCAGCGTTTGGACAGAGCTTCTGGCGCCGGCAAAAATCTTCCATTTTTCAGATAGGGGAAGTATATAGTCGATTTTTGCAAATCCATTGTTTTGCAATGGTTTTGTATAGCTCAGGTATTCATCCTTAAATTCACCTGAAGTACTATCGGTAATAAAATTTCTGAAATTACTTGCATTGAGTTTATGGTATCCCGCTTCAATGGTCACTTCACTTCCTTTTTCAAATATCCTTTTATAGTATGCCGAGTAAAAAGCCAGGAGATTCCGGTCTGTATCATCTTTTCTTGCCAACCAGTAATTTTCATTTCCGTTCACAGATTTTCTGAGTTCAGTTTTTCCATCAAATTCCTGTGAAAATGGATTCAGATATCCGAAAAATCCCAGCATATTCTTCTTGTTGATACTGTAATCAATTCCAAGATTAAATCTATGCGACCAATCATTTTGACTGAGTTGCTGTTTTGTTGTGATCTCAATATTATCCGGAGTACTTCCGAACTTCCTGATACAGGTTTCAGAGATATCGAATCTGCTGATTTCACCAATGTAGGATGCCTGAAGGGCTAAATTTTTTCGGACGTATTGTATGTTGGAATTTGGAAGGAGGTAAGTCTCAGAAGTGGATACCGGAACATCAAAAAGCAGATTCCCGCTCAAACCTGTTTCTTTCTCCTTGAGGATAATGTTTAAGACTCCGGTGATATCGGCATTGTATTGCGATGAGGGTACAGCTTCCACTTCTATTTTGTCAATTTGCCCGGGGTTCAGTTGCCGGACATACTGAATATCACGTTCTTTCCCATTTACCATGATGATGATTTTGCGGCTTCCTTCCAAAGAGATATTATTCATCAGATCAACCTGAACACCAGGAATATACTTAAGTACATCCACTCCGTCAGTTGAGGCCTTTCTGATAGAGTTATTGGTGTGGTAGGTTATTTTACCACCTTCCACTTTTCTCAGAATGCGCTCGCCCATTACCTGAACCTCATCCAACGATATTCGTTTTTCCTGCATGTAAATGATGCCTGTATTAAGCTTGAGAGAATCAGAAATATCAATTTGCAGAAACAGAGGATCATAGCCCATATGGCTGATTTCAAGCAAATTGTTCCCTATGGCTGTAGTGATTAACACAAACTCACCGTCAAGGTTACTGGTGGTTGCGGTTATCATCATGGAGTCGGATTCATTCCTTAAAATAACTGTGGCAAAGGGAATAGAAGTATTATCAGATGTATCCTGAAGTTTACCTTCTATTGTGATAGGTTGCTGACAGTTGGCCTCCTGAATGAAAATTATGACCAAAAGAATTTGTAGCATTAGCTTTGAAATCCGGATGAAATTTTTCATGGTTTTTCTTTTTTTACCTGGTTGTTGTTGAAGATTCACGATGCAAAAAAAGAATATAATAAAGCACTGTCCAAATTAATGGGATACACAACAATGATTTGTTGTGTATGGTAAGTAATTGAAAAGCAAGGTATTGTATTCTGTGATGAATGGATTGATTTTGTGATGAATGGCAAAGGCTATTTCCGGGATAGCTTTAACTTTTCGTCAAACATTCGGGTATTCTGACGCGAAACAGGAATTTCGCCAGCATTATCACCAAGTTTTAAAGTATATCCCAGCGAGTTGCCATCAGCCCTGATTACCTTATTAAGGTTAACTATATATGCTCTGTGAATTCTGCAAAAGCATGTAAACGATGATAACTGCTGCTCTATATTACTTATGGAATTGCGGATGATCACCTTTTTGATACGTCCTTCCCTTATGAGATTAAAGACCACATAATTGCCGTCAGATTCAGCGAAGTAAAGCTCATCAGGATGAAAAATAAGTTCTTCTTTTTTGAGTTTTGATTCAATTCTTATTTGAGTTTCAACGGTATTTTCCTCATGAGTTGATGGATATTGCCTGGTTTCGGGTATTATTTCCAACGGAAACAGATACCGGTAATTTGCAATTGAGAACAGTCCAAATGGAAGCAAGCCTACTGAGAATGTGTATCTTATTGATCCAAAAAAGGTTGCGGGATTCCATCTGTCGTCCGGTGGTTCAATGATAAAGCCCGCAAAATAGATAATCGTACCCAAACCCAAGAGAATAAGGACAATTGACAGCAATTCTTTCAATAAATTCCATTCACTACCATCAGAAAAAAATCGGCTTCTTCTCAATAACCATACTTGAAAATAAACTCCGAAGCCCGCAATAAGGCTATATATTGCCATTGTTCCGGCGTAGCCCATTTCCCGGGACTCATGTGTGGCTTTGGGATTGTAAATGATGAGAAACCCGAAATAGAACAGGGTCATGATTAATGCACCCCTGAAAGGCTTTTCAAGAATCAGGTTCTGCGGATATTCCCTGAAGAACCATTTGCTTTTTCGCTCATTCATCTTAGATAGCCTGATTGACCTTTTATACTTACACTCAACCATGCGAAAATAATCTAAAATTCGGCATTGTGAAAGTGCAAAGGTTTATTTATCTTTAACTGGACTCAATTTCCGGCAATAGAAAATCTAATTCTAAAGAGCCATAAATGCAAAAAAAAACTGCTCACACGTTCATTATGAGCAGTTTCACTAAGATAAGTTCTCAATCCTTATTCAGTCAGCACAAAGTTTGCTTCTTTTACATCTCTTGAGTTTCCTCCGACAAATACTTTAAAATCGCCGGGTTCTGCAACAAACTTCAGGTCGTAATTATAAAACTTCAGGTCCTCAATATCAATGCTAAAGGTAACTTCTTTGCTTTCGCCTTTTTTTATGAGAATCTTTTGGAAACCTTTGAGTTCCTTTACCGGCCGGGTGGTAGTTCCAACCATATCGCGGATGTATAGCTGTACAACTTCTTTTCCATCAAAATTTCCGGTATTGGTCACAGTAACCTTAACGTCAATTTTTTCGCCTGGTTTAAAGCTGTTTTTGCTCAGGGTTAAATCGCTGTAGCTGAAGGAAGTATAGCTGAGCCCGAATCCAAAAGGATAGAGCGGCTCGTTGGTAACATCAAGGTAATTTGTTCGGAATTTGCTGAACCACTCACCTTCAGCAAGCGGGCGTCCGGTATTTTTATGGTTATAGAAGAGGGGAATCTGTCCGGTATTCTGGGGAAAGGTGGTGGTGAGTTTTCCTGAAGGAACCACATCACCGAAGAGTACATCAGCCACAGCAGCACCAGCTTCACTGCCGCCAAACCACACATTGAGGATAGTCGGCACATTCTCCTGTTCCCAGGTGATGGCAAGCGGTCGGCCAGTAAATAGCACCATCACTATCGGTTTTCCTGTTTTAAGTAAAGCTTTCAGCAGATTGCGCTGATTTTCAGGGAAACTGATATTTGTAATAGATGAACATTCGCCTGATGATTCGGCAGCTTCACCAAGAACAGCCACCACGACATCCGCTTTTTCTGCAGCTTTCACAGCTTCAGCAATCATAACATCTGCAGGACGACTGTCCCAGCCAGTAGGTTTTCCGAAAATCCCGATCCTTGATTCAAGAAGTGAATCGCTCACTACATTTGAACCTTTGCTAACTGAAATGAGTTCTGGTTTTCCGGTAACCATTTTGATTCCATCCAGCACTGAAATTGCTTTTTCGAAGTCGCCTGCCACAGTCCAGGTGCCGCACATGTTCAGGCGGTTATCGGCCAAAGGACCAATGAGCGCAATTTTTGCATCTTTTTTCAATGGCAGGATATTGCCTTCGTTTTTAAGAAGAACAAAACTTTCGGTAGCTGTTTTGCGGGCTGCCATGCGATTGGCATCGGTATAGATTTCGGTTTTGGCGCGATTTTCGTCGCAGTAGCGGTAAGGATCATCAAACAGACCCAATACATACTTTGCTTCAAGTATTCGACGACAAGCAGAGTTAATCTGCTCTTCAGTGATTTTACCTTCTTCAAGAGATTTTTTCAACGTAAGCAAAAAGCCTTCGCTTACCATATCCATATCCATAGTAGCTTTCAGGGCAAGTGCTGAAACCGTCTGCAAATCACCCATTCCATGATCAATCATTTCGAATATTCCGGTGTAATCGGTAACAATAAACCCGTCGAAGCCCCATTCATCACGCAACACGTCATTCATCAGCCAGCGGTTTCCTGTTGCCGGGATTCCATCAACTTCATTGAAAGCAGCCATAACACTGCCCACGCCTGCATCAACAGCCGCTTTATAGGGCAAAAAATATTCATTGTACATTCTGTGCCTGCTCATATCTACGGTATTGTAATCGCGGCCTGCTTCGCTGGCACCATAGAGCGCAAAATGTTTCACACATGCCATAATGGTATTGTTGGCTGTAAGGTCTTTTCCCTGATAACCACGTACCATCGCCTTGGCAATTTCGCCGCCGAGATAAGGGTCTTCGCCATTGCCCTCAGCAATGCGGCCCCATCGGGGATCGCGGCTAAGGTCAACCATGGGGGAGAATGTCCAGTTGATGCCGTCGGCGCTGGCTTCCTGTGCGGCGATGCGGGCACTCTGTTCAATCAGCGCCATATCCCATGAGCATGAAAGGCCCAGCGGTATCGGGAAAACCGATTTGTAACCATGAATCACATCCATGCCGAAAATCAATGGGATTTTTAATCGGCTTTCTTCTACAGCAACCCGCTGAACACTTTTGATTTTAGCAACTGAACTGATGTTGAAAAGTCCTCCAACTTTCCCCTCTGTAATTTTTTTTCCGATGTCGGAACTGGAAGTCTGTCCGGTGGTGAAGTCTCCTGCGCTAGGCAGATTCAATTGGCCGATTTTTTCGTCAATTGTCATTTTTGCCATCAGTTCGCTGATGAACTGGTTCATTTTTATTTCCTGCGTCAGTGGCTGCGCCTGAATGTGTAGTGCTGCAAATACCAGCAGCATTGCCAATACAGTGATTGTTTTTTTCATTTTTTTATGTGTTCATGATTTTAATAATTCGATATAAAAGACATCATTATGCCTTCCTTTGCAACTGATCTCACTTTTTTCAGGTGATACAGTTATGTTAATCAGCAAAATATGGGCTCTCAAACCCAAGCTTCTTAAGGCCTTGTTGAACCTCCGGACAACTCATAAAAAGATCCCATAGTAATCCTGAGCGATGGTTTTCGATCATAACGATAATCGGACCCTGATCAATGGCGAGATGAGATTTTGCGTACCAGTTTTTGCTTTCGTTGAAGGCATCAACAAAACCATATTCGCTCCAGATTTTATCACCCAGATTGTAGTAAAAATGTCTGAGTGCCTGCATGGAATATTCCGGTGTGTATGGAAAAGCCGAAAGTGCTGCAGTGGGCGTTATTACGCCATGGTCATTGTCGGGGGAATGGGCATTGTAACCTTCGTGGTTGTCGCTTGCTGTGAGACCCCAGCAGTTTTCGCCGTATCCCTTGAAATTTCGTGGATTGTCAATGCAATAAGCACGGTTAATCAGGGTGTGGTTCTGGTTTTGTTCCCAATAATCGGCATATCTGTCTTTTAAACCCTTAGGACTAAGCCCAAGGAATGAGTAATGTGAGAAGAAGAGAGGTCCGCCATAATCGAAGCCCAAAGGCAATTTGATTCCGTAAAACTGCTTTCCGTTTTTAAAGAAATTGCTCTGAGCCCATCCATTGTGATAAACCGCCGGACTAACCGGATATCGTTCGCCACTGGCAGCCAGCACATACATTATCAGGCATTCGTTGAATCCTCTGACTGCAAAATTCATAGCCCAGTCGTTGTTTGGACTCCAGTGCCAGTATAATACTTCCTGACCACCTCTTGTAAACCAATCCCATTCCACATCATTCCAGAGTCCGTTTATGCGACCCCGCAACTCAGATTCTACAGGAGTGTTCTTGTTAAAATATTGTCTGGCTGTGAGAAGTCCCTGAAAAAGAAAGGAGCTTTCTACGAGGTCGGCACCGTCATCTTTTCGGCTGAAAGGAATGGTTTTACCGGTTGAGCCATTTAGCCAATGCGGAAAAACACCATGATAGGAGTCAGCTTTTGACAGGAATCTGACCATTTTTACCAAATGACGGGCGGCACTGTCACGGGATATCCAGCCGCGTTCAACAGCAACAATGGTTGACATAATTCCAAATCCGGTTCCACCAGTGGTAACTACTTCATTGCCATATCCATATGCCTCGTTGCTGCGCTCGCGGGCAAGGCCGCTAACCGGATGGGCAAAATTCCAGAAGTAGCGGAAAGTCTGGCGTTGAACCTCATCAAGCAATTCATCATCACTTAATCCCTGAATAATTCCTCTTGCCTCAATTCGGTTGAGATCCCTGACCGCTGATTTTGTTTTCTGGGCGAAAACCGGATTACTGACAGCAAAAATCAGTAAAAGCAGAATGGAGTTGATTCCGGATCTGAAGGAAAATGGTTTAATCATCATCAGCTAATTTGTTGCAGCCTTTAGAAAGCTATGTTTATTGATGGTGTAAAATTAACACTAACTTCTGAAAAAACAGATGTTGTGGATAAAATTAGTAAAAATCGGGGAATGGTGGTTGAAGAAAATTTGGGAAACAGATTTTATTCGAAGAAAAATGATTTTGGTTGTGCTTTTGTAATTCTCTGATTTTTACCGCCCACCATAAAACCTGATCAAAAACGGATACTCTTCATTTTCAGGATTTACAAGGGAAGCCTGCCTGAGCATATTCAGCAATTCTCTCCGGTTTCCTTTCAGATCAGCGGCAATTCCTTTGGTGAACAGTTTGTTGCCCGCCACAAAGCGTTGCATCATTTCCTGATCAGGTATGTCGCTGAAAATCCCTGAAGTATTACTTCGGTTCTCATCCAGATAGTTGAGATTCAGCACCATATTTCCATTTTCAAACGAGGAGAGTCTGAAAAACTCAGTGAGCGGGCGGTTGTCTGTATTGATGCGGATATGTTCGGGGAATTGAGCAATACCGGCACTATCAAGCACCAGACACGCTGCCAGATGATACGGGTTATTATAAAAATAAGGGTCTCTGACCGATTCAGCAATCTTTTCAGACCATTGCCCGAAGTCAACTTTTAATGGGCCATTGGAACCCAACAGCACAGCATGACTTTGTCCGAGCCAAACAGTTGCAGAAGGAAATACGCTGTGAAATGTTTTTATGATTCCCAGGAAATCATCAGGCAGCAATTTATGCAGCGGCAGATATTGCGAAACCATTCCACCCGGGTTAAGTTTTTCACGGCAAAGTTCAAAATATTCTTTTGTATAAAGACTTCCCGAACCCAGAATCGGGTGGGTGGGGTCGCTGGAAATGAGGTCGTATTTGTTCGCTGTTGTTTGCAGATAATGCCGGCCATCCCCGGGAATGACCTTCAGGCGCGGGTCATTCTGAATGTTGTTGTTCAGACCGCTGTAATAATGCGCTGCATCTTTAAGCCCGGCCACAAGTTCAATACATGAAATGCTTTCCACTTCAGGGTGAGAAGCTATGGCTGAGGTAGTTACGCCTATTCCAAAACCGACCACAAGCACATTTTTACATTCCAAACCGGTATAGAAGGGGAGGTGTCCCACCATTTTTACCACCTTGATGGCGTCGTAACTTGAACCAATTACAGCACTGTTGTTCACGTATGTGGATAGCGCTGCTCCTTTGCCTCCGGGTTCGCGCCCAACTACCCAGGTGCCTTCCACAGTTTCACGGTATTCTATAATTTCCCTGTCGAAACGGGTAAAAGAGGGAGGTAATATTTTGACTTTTGGACTGAAAATGAAAATCAAAATCAGCATTGAAGCGCCAACTCCCGAAATTAATTTCAATACTCCTGCGCGCTGATGAACATGAGGTTTCGTAGTCAGCAGAAATACCGCAGCAAGCAGAGGTATGACAAAAAATACCACAGATAATCCTGCCCCACGTATCGGGATCAGCAGAAATGCGGTAATCAGCGGGCCAATGATGCTGCCTGCCGTATTGAAAAGCAATATCCGTCCTATGCTGCTGCTGATGTCGCGGTAACTTTCTGAATATAGGCTGCAGGCCAGCGGAAAGGCATATCCCGAAAGGAAAGTCACCGGAATTATTACGAGAAGGGCTGAGATGGCAGGTATTACTATAATCCTCAGAAAATAAGCATCCTGATCACCTGCCAGCGGAAACATAATAAGTTCAGGCAGTTTCATTAATATGCCGAAACCCAGCAATATCGCCACCGCAGTTAGCAGCAATAAGTTGATCATGGTGCTGATATTTACCCTTTTTTCACCTTTGGCTGAAAAGTAGCGGCTTCCGGCAAAAAGTCCGAGAATTACCATGGAAGCGATCAAAGAAAAGGTGTAACTGGTGTTGGTCATGTAAATTCTGAAAATCCTGAACCATGCCACCTGAAGCCCGATTACGGTTAATCCGAAAATAAAAGTACCGAGCAATGCTGCATAACGTTTTTGTTGCAGACCCTGAACCTTGATTTTTGCACCTGATGCTTTTACTGCACCTGATTTTTTTTCTTCCGGAATTAAATGAGGAATTGGTTCAACTTCAGGTTGAAGGAAATAATATAAGAGTGGTAAGGCAGAAATGATATTGATGGCTGCAGCAATGAAAATCGTGTATTGTTGACCAAATGTCCGGATAAGTATAAACCCTGCTGCCAATCCGCCAAGCGCACTGCCGATGGTTTCCCAGGCATAAACATTTCCCATCAATCCCGGAAGATTGGTGTCGCTTCGGATCAATAAACCAGAAGCAACCGGCAAAATTCCACCCATAAAAAATGCCGGAATAAACAGCAGTATCAACGAACTTGCAAAAATCAGTATTTCCGAAAAGGTGACTGATAATCCGGCTTTGGCTGCCATTGTATAGAGCGCCGGCAAGCCTGTATCTAATAAAAAGTAACTTCCAAATCCAAGAATACCAGTCGATATCAGCAAGCCGGGAAGCAGTGTCAGTGGTTTAAAACGACTGCCGGAAGTTTTGCCCCAATACCAGGCTCCCAATCCGAAGCCAGCCATAAATGCAACCAAAACAATCGTGGATGCAGAAACAGTTGCCCCCAATACCAGTGAAAGCATTCTGAACCAGCTGACTTCATAAATGAGCACGCTGAAGCCGGCAAGAAAAACAAGGAATAAAATATAAACCGGTGATATCGGGCGTTTCTTCATTAATGGAGTGGCTGTTATATGGCAAAAATAGGAAGTAATATTTAATGGCGAAGCAAAAAAGCGATTTGCAATTCAAGCGGCGCTTGAATTATAGCTAAAAGCCGCAAGTCAAACCATGACTTTCAAGAGTTATAGTCTGAAACCGGAAGTTATTATTGAATCATAAGCAGCAGGTAACCAGCCACAGAACCTCCAATAACCAACAATACCGCACTGGTTTTTTTGAAAACGAAAGTCAATGTCATTGCAGTGACGGCGATTAATATTGTACGCCAATCGGTGAGGGTATCGCGCGACATAACATAGAGTACTGAAGCCATGACTGCAATTGACGCCACATTCACCGAATCGAGAAACCAGCCCATAATTTTTGATCGACGCATTTTTGGAATCCATGGATTCAACACCAGTACGAAAATAAACGATGGCAGAAAAACTCCGATTGTAGCCAGAATTGCTCCTTTGGTTCCCGCGAGGATATAGCCGATAAATGTAACTGTTGACAGAATTGGACCAGGCGTAAACTGTCCGACCGCGACAGCATCCATCAATTGCTGACGTGTAATCCAGCCCCGGGTTACCAGCTCAGCATCGAGATATGCAAAAAGCACATATCCGCTTCCATAAAGAACTGCACCGATTTTAAGGAAAATCCAGAACAATCCCCATGCAGTTATGCCGGATGCTGCAGCAGAAAGTGCAGGCATGGCAATCACAGGAAGCAGTGAATTGATTTTTCCGAAAGTTTTGTTTTTCAGCGCAAAATAAATGGTTCCGGCAATACCGGCTGAGAGCAAAGCGGCAATCTCATTTGCTCCGGCAATTCCGGCGATCAGCACAAGTAAACCCAAAACTGCCGTTTCATAACCTTTAACTGCCTTTTTTCCCAGGCTAAGAATTGCAGATGTAATTATCGCAAGTACAGCTGGTTTAATTCCATAAATAAAGGGTTCAACTTCAGGTAATTGGCCATAGTTTACATACAGCCATGCGAAAATTCCGGTTATAAAGATGGCCGGCAATATGAAACTCAACCCAGCAACGATCAAACCCCAGAAACCTCCTCTTTCATGACCGCAGTGCATGGTCATTTCGGTAGAGTTCGGGCCGGGAATTAGGTTTGTGGCGCCAAGTAAATCGAGGAAATGCTGACGATCCATCCAGTTGCGCTTATTCACAACCTCTTCTTCCATCATGGCGGTATGAGCAGCCGGGCCTCCAAAAGAAAAGAATCCCAATTTAAGAAAAACCAGTGCTATTTCTTTGAGAGATGAGGATTTGGGCATTGGAGGTTAGTGATTTAAGGTTACAATTTGTCACTCCTTTGTTGGGCTCAGCGTAATGGGTTTTGCTTGATCATCAGATTTTCAGCCCATTCTTTTGCCCTTTTCAGCTCACCTTCCGTAATCGGACCTTTTGTATCGTCAACAAAAAAACCTTCAGCCGGGGCGATAAGATTTCCTCTTTTTGATTTGAGTTTTCTTGCCAAAGGTTCTGCTGCATATCCGAAAAGCCAGACCATAAAACTGAGAAAACGGTTGTTCTGTTTCTTTAAATCAATCCGAGTGTCAAAAGCAGCAACATTTTTCCCTTTCAGACTTCCATCAGGAAGTTTACTGATAAAAGCGAAGATCTGAGGTAAAGGACTGAATTTTTGAGTGGGGGAGCCTGCAATAATCAAATCATAATTTTGCAGGTCAGCGGGTTGAATTTTGTCAGGATGTAATGCAATGGTCTGGCATGAAAGATTCAAAGTATCCCGGATGGCAAAGGCAATTTGTTCGGTATTGCCAAATGCTGATTCATAAATGATGAGGGCTTTCATCTTGTTTCAATTGGTTTTGGTTCTTTAAGAGAAGAATTTATTGATTAATAAATTGAGTTTCTGCTTATTTAATGGCTTGGAAATGTATTCATTACAACCAGCGTCAAGTGCCAGTTTTCTGTCACCTGCCAGGGCATTAGCTGTTTGCGCAATTATAATCACATTATTGTTAAACAGCCTTATTTCACGGGTTGCATCCAGTCCGTTAATTTCAGGCATTTTTATATCCATTAGAATCAGGTCAATGTCGGAATGCTTTCTGCACAAATCGATGACTTGCCTGCCGTTATCAGCCGGAATTACCTCAGCTTCCAGATGACTGATCATGTTTGTGATCAGCTTTAATGACACCGCATCATCTTCTGCAACCAGTATTTTTAACCTTCCTGAATGACCATTATTTACAATAAAGTTGCTTTTATAATGGGAATTGTTGGTATTTGTGACCATGTTAATTACAGGCAAATATTGAATTGTGAAAATGAACTCGGACCCAATGCCTTCCTGCGAATTTAGTGCAATGTTGCCTCCCAGCATTTCAACGTAAGCTTTAGCAATGGATAAGCCAAGCCCCGCGCCTTCATATCCGCTTGAAGCAGAAGAGTCAACCTGAATAAACCTCTGAAAAATCAATTGCTGTTTTGCTTCCAGAATGCCGATACCCTCATCCTTTACATGAAATTCAAGGAAATTGCCAGTAATCTGATATCCAAATTCAATGTTCCCTTTTTTTGAGTACTTAATGGCATTCTTTATCAAATTGGTAAGAATGGCAATAAGCTTTTCTTTGTCGCTGACAATATTAAAATGTGGCTCAGAAAATGGCATCTTACTCTTGATTTCAATTCCTTTGGCATGAGCTTCAGGTCGAAAAAAATCATTCAGAAACCGCATTTGTTCATTCAGATCAAATGCGGTAGTCTGTACTTTCATTAAACCTGACTCTACCTTCGAGATATCAATGAGATCATTGATAAGATTGAGCATTCTTAATCCGCTGATATTTATCAGATTAATGTATTCCTTGATATCGTTCTCTGATAATTTGTCATCCTGCAAAAGACTGGCAAACCCAAGAATACCATTCATTGGTGTGCGTATTTCATGGCTCATATTGGCCAGGAAAGCCGATTTCAACCTATCGCTTTCCTCGGCTTTTTCTTTTGCCTCATTCAGTTGCGCATTTATTTTTTTTAGCTGAATGTTTCGTTCTTTTATGATACTATTTTTCGAAAGCAGGTGCTGTTCATGTCTTTTGCGTTCGGTTAAATCAACACCCAGCGCTGAAATGCCATTTACTTTCCCGTTTTCATCTTTCAGCAAAATGTAACTCCAGGTAACATATAGCAAGTCACCTCGTTTCTTTAAAATACTGTTTTCATGAAAATCCGACTTATCATTTCCCAGTATAATAGAATTAAACATCACGGAATACTCTTTTTTGTTTTCAGGTTCTGAAAAGCATTCAATCCAGTTTTTTCCCTCAAGTTCGGCAAAGGAATATCCTGTTTTATTCAGATAACTTTCGTTGCAATAGGTTATTTTTCCATCAAGAGTAAGAATTATACTTAATACATTTGCACTCCTGATCAGATCTGTAAATCTTCTGTTTGATTCGATGAGTTGTTCACGTGCTCGTTTGTTTAGCCAGTTTTCGTCATACTTTACCAGAAGCAAGCCCAGCAAAACTGTAGCGGGTATATAAATAAGAATGACCGGAATAGTTATTGCCTTCAAGGTTGAAAATGACAATTCGCCGGGCAATAATAATGTACAGGAAACCATAAGTAAATGGACAATCAAGCCCAATGCAAAAAGCTCAAAAGTGGTTTTTTTTTCTTTCCATTTTGGTCTGAATTTCCGCCATGCGATGCCAGCACTCCCAGAAGACAATATAACTGCTATTCCCATCCAAGCGCCGTCGCCTCCCATGCTCCAGCGATAGGAAATATCTATGACCATTGCAACAATTGTTGGAACAGGTCCGAAAAAGAGCCCTGAAATACTGAGCATAACCGATCTGGTATCGAAAGTTATTCCCGGAATTAATATCCAGGGAGTAAGCATCAGGATTATACCAATTATACCGACAATGACTCCGATTAATAATTTGGAAATAATACCTCGCTTGTCATGATACCTGACCCAGAAATTGTCGTACAACATGCTGAATGACAGCAGTATGGCTGTATTAAGCAATAGCCCTGTCAGAAAGGAGGCGAGCATGTTAAGTTTCTGTTTTTGGTTTTTATACTTATGTCATTAGAAGGCTGCTAATATATGCATTATTGTCATATCAGGCATTGAGTCCCTTAAGTTAGAACCTAATATGAATCAGACAAAAGCATTTATGGATTAGTTAGATTGTTTCCACTTCCTGAATTCCTCCAGAAGGCTCAATGAAGTTTCATCAGGTGCACTTACCGATGTTCTAACTGTCAGGCTTTTTGATCCGGCAGGCCAGAAAACTACCGGCATATAATCGTTGCCGTATGAACCGTTTGAACTGATGTATGTTTCAGAATCGAATGCTGCACTTATGCTCATCATAAGCGGGCTGTTTTTATCGTACTGATAAAGCCGGGCTGCTGAAAGGGAAGGAAAATCCATGGTTGCTTCGCCGCAGAGCTGACCGTTGGCTTCGTAAAGTCTTGTTTTTATGTTGGTTGCCCCCGGAAAATCCTCTGCAATCTGATTGCCGTTGATGTACCTTTCCAGTATTTCTGCAAAGTCTTCAGCTGTCACATCTTTTTCTTCATCCATCACCGAAAGTATGTTGATATATTTTATCGTCAGTTTTCCGGAATTTTCACCGGTAAATGTGAAGGTATATTCTTTGGTTTCAACAGTAAGGCATGAACTGAAAATCAGTGTGATAAATGCCAGGGCAAAGAATTTAAAGGATGCAGTGGTTTTCATGATGCGGATATGTTAATTGGACTTCAAAGATAATTCAATTCTGAATACCTGTACCTTTGCTACTCATATCAATAACTTTTTAAACTAAACAAACATGAAAATATCTGTCGATATCAGCTACTATCCGCTGAATGAAGCCTATAAACCACCCATTAAAAGGTTTATCGCAAATCTGAACGAAAACAATAACCTTGTTATCCGCACAAACACGATGTCAACGCAGGTTTTTGGCGAATTTGATGAAGTTATGACAACCATTCATAGCTGCATGAAGCAGGCTTTTGAACTGCCCCATTCAGTGTTTGTAATGAAAGTGATAAATGCTGACCTTGAAGTGTAATGTCGGAAATGGTTTATAAACAGCAAATTACTCATTACAATTCTGCTTAATATCTGTTACTGAATATCAATGATTGAATTCTGGAATATCATTCAAAATTACTTTAACACCAACTGGCTGGAAGCAATTGCTGCAGTGCTTGGTATCGCCAGCGTTTGGTTTGCAAGGCGCGAGAATATACTTGTATTTCCCACCGGTATTGTTAGTGTGGTCATTTACATATATATATGCTTTGTAGCAAGATTATATGCTGATGCCGGAATTCAGGTATTTTATACTGCCATGAGTGTTTACGGCTGGTATAACTGGATCCGCAAAACCGGAGATTCAGGGAGTCTTGCCATATCGGTCAACTCACGCCGTCAGCAGATTGCCGGAATTGCAGCCACTTTTGTACTTTACTGGCTCATTCTTGGCATTATCTGGCTGTTCAATCAGGATGACATTGTTTACATGCGTTCTTATGTGCCCTGGGTCGATTCATTTACAACTTCGGTTTTCCTTATCGGCATGTTGCTGATGGCGCGTAAAAAGCTTGAAAACTGGATCTACTGGATAGTTGGCAACGTAGTTTCAATTCCTTTGTACTTCATAAAAGGGCTTGCATTTACTAGTTTTCAGTACATTATTTTTCTGATACTGGCTATTCTTGCACTTATTGAATGGCGCAGACGTTGGATCGAAAGTCAGAAGATATGCTGAAAAGAATCTCGGTCACTGGGCCTGAATCAACCGGCAAATCATGGCTGGCTGAGCATCTTGCCGCACATTTTAAAGAGCCGTGGGTGCCTGAATATGCCCGCGTTTTCCTCGAAAATCTAAATGCACCCTATACCTTTGACGATGTTTTGCACATTGCCAAAGGTCAGTTTGAAGCAGAAAACGATTTGGCAAAAACGGCAAAGGAATATCTTTTCTGCGACACCGACTTTCTGGTTACACACATCTGGTGTCTGGTAAAGTTTGGCAAATCCCATACATGGATAGAGGAGATGCTCGAAACCCATCGCTACACTCATTATTTGCTCTGCAGCCCCGATCTTCCCTGGCAGGCCGATCCCTTGCGGGAACATCCAAACTTGCGCAAAGAATTGTTTGAGATGTATAAAACTGAACTCCAAAACAGGAACTTCTCGTTTTCAATTGTTTCTGGTGAAGGAGATGAACGTCTGCAGCATGCAATTGACGCTATCTTAAGCTTTGACAAAGTAAACCTAAGCCCTGATTTGTAATTCGAGGTTATCACATAAAGTAATACAGATTTCAACTTTCTGCCCATGCCTGCCAACACACGCGGATTTCTATACGCACTGATTGCTACCATCTGCGGCTCACTTGTTTACCTTTTCAGCAAAGCTGCACTCAATGAGGTAAGCCTCGCTCAGTTTGGATTCTGGTGGTTTCTGATTGCCATTTTGTGGAATGGAATGATGTCTGCACATCCGAAAGGAGGTTTCAGCATTGCAAAATTTACCCGGGCTGATTACCGTTCGCTTTTGCTGATCGGAGTTTTTGAAGTTGTAGCAACTGTTAGCTTTTATGCAGCCATTAAAATCACCGACAATCCAACAGTACCTTCGTTCCTGCGAAATCTGGAATACCTTTTTGTTACTTTATTGGGTGTCTGGATACTTTCGGAGCGGTTTACCATCAAAACAGGAACCGGAGCTCTGCTTATTCTTACCGGTGCATTTATTATCAGCTTCCGCGATGCAGGACTCAGCGGATTTATGACAGCTACCGCCGGGCTCATGTTGGTTTCTACCACATTTTATGCAATTCGCACCCTGCTGGTAAAAAAACATATCCGTGAAATCAGTCCTGTGGTGCTGGCGCTCAACCGGGCAGTTTTTCTGCTTCTGGTTGCCGTAGTTTTTACTCTAATTACGAATGATTCTATAATTATCCCCCGATCGGCTTTTCTGAATATCATTGCCGGATCGTTTGTCGGGCCATTTCTTACTTCCAATTTTCAATATTCTGCTTTGCGATACATCCCCGCTTCAAAAGCGGCTATCGTACAAAGCACCACCGGACTTTTTGTGCTGTTGGGCGCACTGATGATGTTTGGCAGCCTGCCAACCCACATTCAGATAGCAGGCGGATTGGTGACTATTGCAGGGGTGGCACTGATGATGCTGAAAGGGAAAGCAGGAGTAAAATGAGCCAAAACGATTCGCGAATTTATATGTAAAGAAATGGCTGATTAAAGGTCTGGTAAAGGTCTTTTAATCAGTAATATAGTGGCTGTGATGAGTTATATTATTTTATATCGTAAAGTATGATTTCGAAAAAAAACAGATAATTTTCTCATTGGCAAAATCAATGTTCATAAATTATTTCATTTTAAAAGTATAAGCAACCTGAATTATGCTATTTTTGATCAGTAATTAAAATTTAATTATGTCGGCTGGACACCATTGGCAAAAAGGATTAAAATATACTTCTGATTGCTATTTTTCTTTCAGAGAACTCACGAATATTTATCAATGAAATCTTGATATTTTAAAGCGAATGAATGAAGAAAATCTGATAAAGATTGCTGAAGAATTAAATCAGGAACGCAAATTATATGCTGATCTGGCGAATGCATTGCCTTCTGGAATATACCGTTTGCGGGTCTTTAATGAGAAATCATTATTTGAAGAAAATTGGGCCAGTACTGCAAATGCACCTTATGTAGTTGAATTTGTTAACGAACGTTTCAGTGAAATACTGGATATACAAATGCATGAATTTGAATCTAATCCAGGCATTATTAATGAACTTATATATGAAGAAGACAGAGCAGAATTTGTAAGATTGAATGTTGAAGCCAATCTTAATTTAACGCCCTTCTCATGGGAATGTCGTATGATTAAAAAGGATGAACTGATCTGGACCAAATTTGAATCCATTCCCAGGATGCTGGAGAATAAGGATATAATATGGACAGGTACTTTGAACGATATTACTGAACGTAAAAAAGCAGAACAGCTTATTTTATCTCAAAATCAGGAACTTAAGAAGCTAAATGCCGAAAAGGACAAGTTCTTTTCAATTATTGCACATGATATGAAAAGTCCTGTAAATTCTATTAAAGGCTTTAGTGAACTTCTGATAGAATTGGTCGAAGATAGAGACTATGAGAAGATAAAAGAATTTGCCGGCATTATACTGTTATCAACCAACAGGGCCATAAACTTGCTTGCTAACCTTCTGGAATGGTCTCAATCACAATCAGGAAGAATGGCGTTCAATCCTGAAAATTTTGAATTAAATTCAGTTCTCAACGAGGTAGTACTATTATTCAATGGTAATGCTGAGCAAAAGTTTATCAAGATTGTAAATGAAAATGATGCCGGAGTGAATATCAATGCCGATAGGAGAATGATTGGCAGTGTGCTCAGAAATCTGATTTCGAATGCTATAAAATTTACAAATCCAGGCGGAAAGATTACCATTACAACTGTCATTAAAGAGAATGAAATAGTTATTTCTGTAGCTGATACCGGAGTCGGAATTAAAAAAGAGAGACTGGATAAATTATTCAGCATCAGTGAGTCTTATTCAACTCAAGGCACTCAAAAAGAGAAAGGTACAGGTTTAGGACTAATACTTTCGAAAGAGTTTGTTGAAAAGCATAATGGAAAAATCCGCGCTGAAAGTACTGTCGGTGTTGGTACTGTTTTTTATGTTTCTTTGCCATTAAGTGCCGGAAATATATAGTCACCTTCTCTGATTGGCTTTCCCAAAAATGTATTTTGATGCCTTTATGCCTGTTTAGCGTTCAGGCGGGATTTTTATTCTGAGTTTTATACTGAATGTCTTTCTGTCGAAAAAACTGTCTGTGTATTTATTATTGTTGTAAAGTTCCTACATTTGAAGCCAATTTAGAATAAACCGAAGCAATTCACTTTCGAATGTCTGCCTGCATTTGGCATTAAACTTCAGGTTTAGTTGAATGAAATAAACTACATAAAATGATCAGACTGCTATTCGGATATTTGGTATTGATTTTTATATTTTTTCAACTGACATCTGCAGCGCAGGATTCTGATGCCGAACTTGTTTTTCAGGAAACATCGGTTGAGATAGACAATAATAAGTTGACTAAGTCATATTATTTTGAAATCAAAATCAACAACAGAGCTGGCGAGAAATACACCAAAATTTCAGTCCCCTTTTCAAAGCTTAACAAGGCCAGCAATATTGAAGCAATGATTAAAGATTCATATGGGACAATAGTCAAGAAATTAAAGAAAAGTGAAATCACAGAAAGAAGCTTAATTGCTGACTTTTCTTTCTATGAAGATGATTTCGTAAAAGAGTTTACACTAAAGCATAATTCGTATCCCTATTCAATTATCTATTCTTATCAGATTCAGCAACAGGAATTTCTGTACATAGATTACTGGATTCCCATTATCAATGAAAAAGTCCCCACACTAAATGCCCGACTTAAAGTTACCGCTCCTTTGAACTATAATATCTCATATTTAAACAAATTTGTAAAGGATCCTGCAATTGATACAGCCAATAACAAGGTAGTTTATCAGTGGCAGGCGAGTTATGTTGATTTGATAAAACCTGAAGTATTGTCTCCTGCGTTGGATGATTTATTCCCATGTGTAGTAATTACGCCCGAACAATTCAGTTTTGGAGTAAAGGGCTCCTTAAATGACTGGATTTCATACGGAAACTGGCAGAATAATTTATTAACCGGATTGAATGTTATACCGGAAGGCGAGAAAAATAAAATTATTTCGCTTATAAAAGACAGCAAGGATGAAAGGGAAAAAATTAAAACATTATATCACTACCTGCAGGATGAAACCCGGTATATCAATATAACAATCGGTACCGGCGGATTAAAGCCTTATCCTGCTGCGTATGTTTCGCAAAATAAATACGGAGATTGCAAAGCCCTGACCAATTACTTCAAATCAGTGATGGATTTTGTCGGCATCAAATCATATTACACCAAAGTGCAGGCAGGGAGTCCGGTTAAAACGATCAACAGGGATTTTCCTTCGCAACAATTTAACCATGTAATTCTCTTTATTCCATTGAAGGATGAAAATTTATGGCTGGATTGCACGAGCGATGGCCCGTTTAATTACTCAGGCACTTTTATTCAAAACAGAGATGCGCTGATAATTGACCTCAATAACAGTCATTTTGCCAGCATTCCGGCATTGCAACCTATGGATGTTCTTGAAACCCGCCGGATTGAAGTTGAATATAATCTCAGGGAAGCAAAAGTGAATTTCCGAGGTATTTACAAAGGCGATTTATTCGAAACATTGCTTCAAATAGAAAAGGGTTACAGCACCTCCGAAAAGGCAAGAATTGTACGTAATTTTCTGATTGAAGATGGACTTCAACTCATTGATTATCAAATTACAAAACAAAACAGAGATTCTCTGAAAATTGAGTTGTCCTATCATGCAGTTTCACAGCAAATCTATAAACATTACGGCAATGATATTCTGCTGGGAAATATTGCTTTCCCTTTGCTGCATCTGGCGAAACCACAGGACAGAAAACTGCCTGTTCAGATTGATTATCCGATTTACAGGATGGACACTGTCATTTATCAGATTCCGACTGGTTATAAATTTAGCAAAAGCGTTGACAATAAAGCTGTTTCAGGTAAATTCGGACAATACAACTTTGATGTTTATGAAGAAGACGGAAAGTTAATTGTAATCAAAAGCATGATGGTTTATGCAGGGAAATATCCTGTTTCAGAATACGAGGACTTTTACAGATTCTACGATCAGATAGTTGCAACCGAGACTAAAACACATTTTTCATTTATTAAATAAACCTTTGACAATGAATAAAATACAACTCACATTTGTCGTTCTTGTGCTTTCAGTACTTTCAGCTCAGGCTCAGAACTTCTCGAAAGAGTTTAAAAAAGTCGGCAAAGACGAAATTGAACTCACACAGTATGCCCCTGATAAAAATGCGGAAGCTGTTGTTCTGTTCGATTTTGGGAAATCATATTTTATCCGTTCAGACAATTCGTTCGAAGTGATCTTTGAAAGAACGACAAGGGTTAAGATTTTGGCTGAATCCGGCATCAAATGGGCTCAGGTTGAAATCCCATATTATCAGGAAGGTGGTGTTTTCGAAAAAGTATATGATATTGAAGCGTTTACTTATAACTTTGAGAACGGACATTTGGTAAGTACCCGTTTTAATGTTTCCGAAACTTATGATGAAAAGCTGAACAATTCATGGAATCTGAAAAAGTTTGCTATGCCGAATGTTAAAGAAGGTTCTGTTATAGAGTACAAATATAAAATCAGCTCACAATATACCTTTAACCTTCGAGATTGGGAGTTTCAATGGAGAATTCCGGTTGTTTACAGCGAATATGAAGTGAAAATGATCCCATTTTATGAATACACCTGGTTGTTGCAGGGCGCAAACAGATTTGATACTCAGACTTCCAAGGTAGAAGATGGCTTAGAAAACCAATTTGGCGGAGTTTCGTATAAGAATATGGTGCATAAATATATAATGAAAAATATGCCTGCTTTCAGCAGTGAAGAGTTTTTGACTTCGATAAACGATTATATCGTCAAACTTGATTTTCAGCTGGCCAAAATTAATTATCCGAATGGAGTTAGTATGGATATATTAACAACCTGGGAGGAAATGATTAAAGAATTGCTGAAACATGAAGATTTTGGCAAGTATATCAAAAAAACTACGAAACTAGCTCCAAAATTATTGGGCGCTGAAAGTTCCGGTTTAAAAACTGAAAAGGAAAAGTTTGATTTTGTGCTCGATTACGTAAAAAGAAATTATAATTGGAATACATATAATGGGAAATATGCTTCCAAATCGCCAAACAAATTTATGGCTGAAAAAAACGGCAACAGCGCTGATATCAATCTGTTTACAATCGGATTGCTCAATGCTCTGGGAATTGATGCAAAGCCGGTAATAATCAGTACACGTGATCACGGGAAAGTAAAATATAACTATCCGTATGCGCATTTCTTCAACTATGTAATTATCCTGGCAACAGTTGATGGCGAAACGTTTTTGTCGGATGCAACTGAGGTATTGGCGCTGAACAACAGGATTCCATCAAATTGTATAAATGATAAAGGCCTGGTAATAAAAGAAGGCAAAGTCGATTGGGTTGGGCTGGAATGTATGTTTCCTTCACAAATAAAAACAGTCATACATATTGATGAACCGGCTGATGGTGCCGCACAGGCAGATATTTCAATAGCGGCTACTGAATATGATGCTTTGTATTATCGAAACAACTATACCGACAAGATTGAAACTATCAAGAAATTAATTGAAACTAAAGATAAGTCTATTGTTGAGAATTCAATTGTGGTTGAGAATCAATTGCTTGTGGATAAACCATATATTCTTTCCTACAAACAAACTGTTGAACCATTGATCGTAAATGAGAAGATGTATGTATCACCTTTCCTGAATGAAGTAATTTCTGATAATCCTTTAAAACAAAAGGAGCGTACATATCCCATTGATATGACTTACCCGAAAAACAGGGTTTTTGTTTCAACCATTGAAATTCCTGCAGGATATCAGATTGAAAATCTGCCAATGGAACAAACAATCAAAGATCCTTTATTTACTATGAGTTACAGCGCAACTGCCGAAGAAGGCAACATAAAGGTTAGCTTCGAATATAATTTTGCAAAAGCAGTGTATGCAGCAACTGATTTTTCTAAAATCAGGTTTTACTTTAATGAGATTGTGAAAAAGGGCAATGAGAAAATTGTGTTTTCCAAAAAGACAGCAGAAGTCAATTAAGCAAAATAAAATGATTGGAATCCTGCTTTATTTCTCTTCCTTTACCATTCTTTCTCTGGCTTTGTCGTAATATTCTTCGACTACCAGAAAACCATTTGACCATACTTCTTTTTTCTCGGCTACACCTTTGTCATTCAGGTGCATCCACACGCCATCCTTAAAATTGTTGACATATGGCCCTGAAATCATAACCCTGCCGTTTGGGTGAAAAAAAGTGGCCAATCCTTCAAGTTTGTCATTTCTATATGTCGCCCGCAGTTTTTCGGGACCATCATAGAAATATTGCTTCCAGGGTCCGTCCTTCTTTCCGTTTTTATAAGTAATTTCTTCAAGCAGATTGCCATTCTGGTAGTAGTTTTTCCAGATGCCTGAGGCAATGCCGTTTTCATAATTTTCTTCCGAAATCAGAATTTCATCTTCGTTATAAAACTTCCAGTTTCCTTCACGTTTTTCGTTAAGATACAGTCCTTCAGAGCTCTTTTTGCCCATTCTGTTAAAAGTAGTGGCATAGGCCCGGGTTCCATTCTCCGAAAATTCACTGATGGCCTTGATTTTCGCGGTGGAATCGTAATACACAAATTTTCCAACCGGCTTATCATCAATAAATTCGCCCTGATAAATCAGTCGTCCGCTGGCATCGGTTTTATTCCATTTCCCTTGTTTCAGTCCCTGACTGTCGGTTTGATTCAGGATGGCTGACTGCGCATGGCTATAATTTCCTGAAAGCAGAGAAATTATCAGTGTTAAAGAGAAAAGTATAGTTAGTCGAATTGGTTTCATTTGGTAATAGACTTTAAATCAAAGCCTTACAATAATAAGGCATGGCAAAGCAATAGTTTTGTAAATTTGTCTGCAAAAGTAACTAAAAATTCAGGACAGTTACGCACCACAGATTTATGAACACATATTCATCGCGCTTGCTCGAAGAAGCAGTAATTGAACTTGGCAAACTTCCCGGTATAGGAAGGCGAACAGCTGTTAGGCTTGCTTTGCATCTGCTGAAGCAGGATATCACAAAATCGCAATTGCTTGGAAATGCAATTATTAACCTGCGCAGCGGGGTAAAATATTGTAAACGCTGCCACAATATTTCTGATGTTGATACCTGCATGATTTGTGCCGATCACAAACGCGACCCTTCGGTGATATGCGTGGTTGAAGATATCCGCGATGTAATGGCCATCGAAAACACGGGTCAGTTTAAGGGATTGTACCATGTGCTTGGAGGAATAATTTCGCCCATGGATGGGGTAGGGCCAGGCGAAATAAATGTGGATTCTCTTGTAAACCGTCTTGAGGTTGAAAGTATCAATGAGGTTATTCTTGCGCTGCCTGCCACAACCGAAGGTGATACAACAGGTTTTTATATTTTCAAAAGGCTAAACGACAAGGTGAAATCAATTTCAGTAATTTCCAGAGGAGTTGCAATTGGCGACGATCTTGAGTTTGCCGATGAAATTACACTTGGAAAATCTATAACCGGCCGTGTGCCTTATAGCCGGTAAGCAAAAAATAAATCCCCTTTTCAGGGCTCTTCCACTACATCGAAAATGCTCATCTGATTGGATGATATGCCGTGATCGTGCTGTTTGGGCAGGGTTCCGTATCCGTTTTTTGACAGAAATGTCTGAATGGCAATCTTATACATGGTTACAGGTGTGGTATTGTACTTTTTACAAAAAGCATCAACCCTTTTCTTTTGCTGAACTGTGAGTTTAAAAGCAACTGCTTTAAACTTCCTGATGTTTTTGCGCTTCCGTTTTACAGCCATATCTGCACAATGAGGTGATAGACAATTTCTTGAAATTGAGATTACAAACCTACATGAATTATTGTTAATTCACAACACCCTTGAAAATTTCATTTTTGTTTCTGATGATCCTGAAATCTGCAAGTCAGGGTTTGACTAAGAGAAAACAAGCTTTTTGCAAAAACGAAGTAATATCAAGTCTATCCCTGTTTTGCAACTGGAAATTTTAAGATGTAGTTGTAGAAAATAGAACAATAAATTGTTTATAAATGAAACAATATTTATCTTTGTGTCGATAAATTGCTTAAAAATTGAAATAAATATGGAACTTTCTCAAAAACAAATTGGTCAGCGGATAACTGAACTTCGTAAAAAGAAAGGTTTGTCGCAGGAAGATCTGGCAAAAAGTATAAAAATTTCCCGCCCATCATTAACGCAGATAGAGCTAGGAAACAGAAGTGTTGATGCTCTTGAACTGCTGCAATTATCTGTAGTTCTGGGCTTTTCTATAGATGATTTTATGTCTGATGATTTTACTATAAATGATGATGTTGAAAGCAAAACCGAAGAAAATCCCAAAAATGTAGATGTCCGGATTTCTGTTCCAAGCCTGAATATCGATAAGTTTAAAAATGTGTTGCTTTATATTTTGGAACAATGTGCCGGCAAGCCAAATGTCGGAGAAACAGTACTTAACAAACTGCTTTATTTCTCCGATTTTAATTATTACGAAATTTATGAAGAGCATTTAACCGGCGCAAATTATCGCAAGTTGCCTTATGGACCAGTACCTCAAAAGTTGGATACCATTATTGGTCAGATGATGGAAAAAGGTATGATACAGCGGATAAAAACACAATATTTCAATAAGCTTCAGATTCGTTACATTCCACTGCTTAAAGCTGATTTAACTGAATTGAAAGCCAGTGAGAAAGAAGTCATAGACAAAGTCATAGAGCAATTGTCTGATTTATCTGCGGCTGCCATTAGTAATTATTCACATAAGGACATGCCCTGGCTGGCTTCGAAAGAAGGTGAAGAAATCAGTTATGAACTGGTGTTTTACAGAGAAGCTCCATTCTCAGTAAGGAACTATGGTGATGAAACAGAGGAAATATGACCTTTGAAGAACTACCCGAATTTAAAAGGGATATAAAGGCCCTTTTGAAAAAATACCGGACACTACACGAGGATCTGGAAGTCGTTAAAAAAGTATTGACTATTGCACCCGATGAACGACCTCCCTTCAGTTTTCGTATTGATAACCTGGGATTGGAAACCTGTGTTATCAAAGTTAAAAAAATCGCCTGCCAAGCCATCAAAGGCCGGGGAGTAAATTCAGGTTTACGACTGGTTTATGCTTATTTTGATCTTAATGAGAAAATAGTTTTTATCGAACTTTATCACAAAAACGATAAAGAGAGTGAGGACAAACAAAGAATTCTGAGAAATTTTGAATAATTGTTTCAGTCCTCATTCCGTAATTCCAGCAACCCGGCTAAGCGGCATTTGCAATGCCGCTTTGAACATCATTGAATTTGTAATTCAATAATATATGCCCAACTGGTTCATTCCTTAAGTCGCTTATTTGGATGATTGCAAATTATCTATTGTTCAGAGCGGCATTGCAAATGCCGCTCAGCCGTCATTGGTTTCTCCCTTTCTGAGAAATTTTAAATAATTGTTTCAGTCCTCATTCCCTAATTCCGGCAACCCCGGCTAAGCGGCATTTGCAATGCCGCTTTGAGCATCATTGAATTTGTAATTCAATAATATATGCCTCAGCCGTCATTTGTTACCCGGCTAAGCGGCATTTGTAATGCCGCTTTGAGTATCATTGAATTTGTAATTCAATAATATATGCCCAACTGGTTCATTCCTTAAGTCGCTTATTTGGATAATTACAAATTATCCATTGTTCAGAGCGGCATTGCAACCGAGGCCGCCATAGCGGACGAGCTCAGCGAAGCTAAATGCCGCTCAGCCGTCATTGGTTTCTCCCTTTCGGGAGTTCACCTTATCAGCGAATCGAAGTGTTTCAAACCTTATCCCGTGATTCCGGCAACCTCCTTTATATCCTCAATTAACCTGTTGGCCAGTTCAGTGGCTGTGTTTTCCGAACTACTTTCGGAATAAATTCGGATAATGGGTTCAGTGTTTGATTTTCGGAGGTGCACCCATTCCTTGCCGAATTCAATCTTTACGCCATCTATTGTATTAATTGGCTGATCTTTATACTTCTCCGCAACCTTTTCAAGAATGTGATCAACATCCATTTTTTCAGAAAGCTGAATTTTATTTTTGGAGATAAAATAAGCCGGATAAGTCTTTTTAAGCGATATGCAGGTATGGCCGGTTACAGCGAGCTGCGAAAGGAACAATGCTATGCCGACCAGTGCATCGCGGCCATAATGCAGTTCCGGAAAGATTACTCCGCCATTGCCTTCACCGCCAATCAGAGCGTTGGTTTGTTTCATCATGGCTACAACGTTTACTTCGCCTACAGCTGCAGCACTGTAAGACGAGCCAGCTTTTTCAGTAATATCGCGGAGTGCCCTTGTTGATGACATATTTGATACTGTATTTCCCTTTTTAAATCCCATCAGGTAATCGGCTACAGCAACCAGGGTATATTCTTCGCCAAACATACTTCCATCTTCACAAACAATTGCAAGCCGATCCACATCCGGGTCAACGACAAATCCCACATTTGCCTTGTTTTTAACAACCACTGCAGAAATTTCTGTAAGATGTTCCGGCAGAGGTTCGGGATTATGTGGGAAAATTCCGTTTGGCGTACAAAAGAGCTCATCAATATTTTCCACACCCAGTGCTCTGAGCAACATCGGGATGACAATACTTCCGGTGGAGTTAACCGCATCAATGGCAACCCTGAATCCTCTCTTTTTTATAGCCTCAGTGTTTACATAAGGAAGCGCAAGTATTTTCTCTATGTGTTTCTGAATCTGAGTATCGTCGTAGGTGACTTTACCGAGTTTCGATACATCACAAAAAACAAAATCTTCTTTTTCAGCAATTTCAAGCAGTTTTTCACCGGTCTTTCCGTCGATAAACTCTCCCTGAGCATTCAGCAGTTTCAGCGCATTCCATTGCCATGGATTGTGGCTTGCGGTGAGAATAATGCCACCCGCAGCACCCAATGCAGTTACGGCCATCTCCACTGTTGGGGTTGTGGAAAGACCAATATCCACCACATTCAGACCCATCCCGCATAGTGTTGCAGTTACCAGATTGTTGACCATTTCGCCCGAAACCCGTGCATCACGTCCAACAACAATGCTGCTGTTTTCCGGCGCATTCAGCAGAGTAGCATAAGCAGCAGTAAATTTAACAACATCCAATGGGCTGAGGCCTTCGCCCGGTCTGCCGCCAATGGTACCACGAATTCCGGATATACTTTTGATCAGGGTCATAATAAAGAATTTTCGACAAATTTAGTTGAAAATCATCAATGAATTTCGGATTTCGGATTTCGGATTTACCTTCGGTGACTCCGCTTTGCTCCGGTTCGGATTTCGGATTCTCTCTGTTACATCTTCTTACTTCTTACTTTCTTACTTCTTACATCATTATCAATATTTCTGACATCTGACATCTGATATCTGACTTCTGACATCCGACATCCGACATCCGAAATCCAAAATCAAAAAAAGTTATCAACCTTCCAATGTCCGTAACTTTCTACATTTACCTCTAGGAATCGGGGCAAAAAAGTATTATCATTACACTTGCAAACCCTGAACTGACAATGATTTTCCGAAATCTGCAAATCAGGCATTTCGCACGGCAAAATTGTCTAATTTTGCAGTTGATTATTGCAAGTGCATATTCAAAATGAACATGGACGATTTTTTTGAACATAACGAAGACGAAGATTCCATTACCTACCTTATTGAGCGGTTCGACACCATGCTTATTGAGGGAGGCCACTACTTTTTTGATGTAGAGGAGTATGAAGATCTCGTTGATTATTACCTTACTACAGGTGAGCTTGAAAAGTGCAATACCGTGATTGGTTATGCGCTTGAACAGTATCCTGATCAATTGGGTTTTTTTATCAGGCAGGCGCAGGTTCTTGTTTCTTCAAACAAAGCCGAAAAAGCCCTGAAGATTCTTGCAAAAGTTGAAGAAATTGAACCCAACAACAGTGAGATTTACATCACCAAAGGCGCCATCTACAGCCAGATGAAACGCTATGATGATGCCATCCGCGAATACAACAAAGCCATTAATGACGACGAAGACCTGGGCAATATTTATTCAAGCATTGCTTATGAGTACGAAAACCTTGGCGATTACGACAATGCTATAAAATATCTGCAGAAGGTTCTTGAGATTGAGCCTGAAAATGAATCTATCATTTTCGAACTTGCATTTTGTTATGAGATTACCAATCAGTTGGAAATCAGTATAGAGTACTTTACAGTCTTTACCGACAAACATCCTTACTCAAAGTTCGGGTGGTTTAATCTGGGCGTTGCACTGAATTCGGTTGAGCTTTTCGAAAAAGCCATTGAAGCTTTTGAGTTTGCCATTGCCATTGATCCTTCATTTTCGTCGGCATATTTCAACAAAGCCAATTCCCTCGCGGGGATGCTGCACTTTCGTCATGCAATCAATGCTTATCGCGAAACATTCGAATATGAAGAACCCGAAGCACTTACCTATTATTACATAGGCGAGTGTTACGAAAAACTTGAAGAATACGATCAGGCGCTTGACAATTTCCGGAAAGCAGTGACCATGGATGAAAATCTGGCTGATGCCTGGATTGGCATGGGCGTATGCTATGAAGAGAAAGGCAATATCAAAGCTGCGCTGCGGTTTATCCGTCGCGGGTTGGAAATTGATCCTGAAAATCCGGATTACCTCGCTACACTGGCGTTGTGTCAGCAACATGGTGGTTTTGCCTCCGAAGCTGCAGTAACTTATGCAAAAGCAGTAGGATATAACTCTCTGGATGCCGGCATATGGCTTGATTTTTCAGGTTTGTTTGCCGAATCAGATAATTACATTCAGGCACTTGAAGTCCTGGATTCAGGATTGGTGAGTCTGCCATCCGAAGCCTCATTGTATTTCAGAAAAGCTGCTTATCTATTTACGCTTGCCAAAACTCAGGAAGCATCAGAAGTGCTGATAAAAGCCCTTTCGCTTGATAAAGAAGGCCTTGACGCGATGTTCGAATTTTCACCGGTGCTAAAACGCCATCCCCTGATTATCGACATTGTTGCCAATTTCGAAAATAGCTAGCCAAACCAATAATTTTTCCACTCTGCTTTTATGAAAGAATATTTCAGCCTGTTCCTTAAAGGTGTTGCCATGGGAACTGCAAACATTATTCCCGGCGTTTCAGGAGGTACCATCGCGTTGATTACCGGAATCTTTGAACGACTTATCAACTCCATCAAATCGTTTAATCTGATTGCTTTGAAGCTTATCCTGAAAGGCGATTTTAAAGGCTTTGCAAAACATACCGATCTGTATTTTATCATTGTTTTGTTTGCTGGCGTAGGTTTTGCCATTATCAGTCTGGCCCGTATTTTCGATTTTCTTTTCAACGAATACCCTGTTTACATATGGTCATACTTTTTCGGTCTTATTCTGGCGTCGGTATATTTTGTGGGTAAAACAGTCTCAAAATGGACCACAGGAACCATTGTCTCATTTTTAATCGGCAGTGCAATTGCCATTGCGCTCACATTTATGAATCCCGCGACCGAAAACAGCAGTTTCTTCTATCTGATTCTTTGCGGTGTGGCGGCTGTTTGCAGCATGATTCTTCCCGGACTCTCAGGGTCGTTTGTGCTGATATTGATGGGCAATTACCAATTGGTTGCCATCGACGCAATCAACAACCTGCGTTTTGAAATTCTTTTCCCTGTGCTGATTGGCGCAGTTTTCGGTTTACTTGGGTTTTCATACCTGCTTTCATGGATTTTCAAGAGGTTCAGAGATCTTACCATTGCCTTGCTTACCGGATTTATTCTGGGATCACTGGGAATCATCTGGCCATGGAAAAATGTTGTATATATGCTGGATGCAGCCGGTGAGATGATTTTAAAAAGTGGTGAGCCCATCGTTGAAAGGTATATGATGGCAGCTCCTGTAATCAGCACTGAGTTTTTTATTGCCATTTTTATTATGCTCGTTGGTATCGCAAGTATCTGGATTATCGAAAAACAAGCACTTACAGAAAAAAAATAGTCAGAGATGCAACGATACGGCCTTATCGGGAAAAAACTCGGACATTCCTTTTCAAAAGCATATTTCACTGAAAAGTTTGCACGTTTGGGAATACCGGCCGTATATGATCTGCTTGAGATTGCTGATATTTCAGAAATCCTGAATGTCATAAAGAATCACAAACCCGTCGGGCTGAACGTTACCATTCCATATAAACAAGCGGTAATTCCTTACCTGGATTCGCTTTCGGAAGAAGCCAAAGCCATTGGAGCGGTAAATACAATTTCGTTCAATGTAACAGATGGTGAAATCCACACAAAAGGCTGGAACACCGATGCACCTGCATTTATGCAGGAACTGAGCAACTTTGCCGGGGATTTTAAAGGAAGTGCATTGCTGCTGGGAACCGGAGGTGCATCTGCAGCAGCTGCCTATGTACTGAAAAAACTGGGTTGGAATTTTATTACCATCAGCCGAAATCCTTCAAACGCTGATCAGCTGAGTTATCAGGATTTGGATGCTGCGCTGATCGAAAGTCACACTTTAATTATCAATGCCACACCTATTGGAATGTATCCAGATGTGTCAGGTATTCCTGAAATTCCATGGGAAGCAGTAGGGGAGAAGCACCTGCTTTTTGATATGGTTTACAATCCTGAGGTTACCCGCTTTCTGCAATCAGGACAGGAAAGAGGTGCAAAAGTGAGAAACGGACTTGGAATGCTCACACTTCAGGCTGAGCTGGCATGGAAAATCTGGCAACAGAGTCAGCATCAGTAAAGTAATAGCCTACACCCTTGATTGTTTTAATGCTATCCATTCCTATTTTTTCTCTTATTTTTCTGATGTGAACGTCAATGGTGCGTTCACCAACAATAACATCGTTGCCCCAGACACCTGCAAAAATTTCATCACGGGTAAAAACTTTGTTGGGACGTGAAGTCAGCAACAACAGCAGCTCAAATTCCTTTTTTGATAGTTCAGTTTCTACGCCTTTTTTAATCACCACATATTTTTCCTTGTCGATGATCAGATCGCCAAAAATAATGCGGGTGCCATCCTCATTGGTTTGAGGGATTCGTCTGAGCAAAGCTTTAACGCGGCTGATAAATACCCTGGGCCTTACCGGTTTGCGGATGTAATCATCAGCACCTGAATCAAAACCTTCAACCTGCGACATATCTTCTCCACGGGCAGTGAGGAAAGCGATTACTGTTTCCTTCAGATCGGGGTGACTTCTGATCTGACGGCAGGCTTCATATCCATCCATTCCGGGCATCATTACATCCAGAATAATCAGGTCGGGTTTGAACTGAACAGAAATCTCCATGGCTTCCAGTCCATTGCGGGCGCATTTGACTTCAAAGCCTTCTTTCCGGAGGTTATAACTCAGAAACTCAAGAATATCGGCTTCGTCATCCACCAGAAGAATACGGCCTTCAGTTTTATCCATCTTAACTTTTATTGATACTGCAAATTTAGACGCATCATATAAAGTTAATGTAAAGTATATGTTAAGTTACTGTAACCAATTGATATTCAAATCTGATGTAAGTTGATCAGGTTTTATGTTATCATATCCGTTTTTCATTATTGACAGGCTGTCCTGTAAAACTTTTAACCATATGTTTACTTCCGACCTATAATTTCAGTACTTTTGATTCAAATCCCTGAAGGCGCTCTGCCAGCTTTTAAACCAACAACTGAATTTTGTGAGCAGCATCAATACAAAAACAAGCAATTCACATCCTCCCGGCAAACGGTTGAAATTAATTTCTGAACACAATGGTGGTTTTGTAATTCTTATTTCACGTGAAGGCTTGTCGGGGCGGGCTGTTTTTATTCTTTCAGTAATCATTTTCTGGCTGCTGATGATCATGGCATGGGCATTTATGCTTGCTCAGTATGGCGTTGCATGGAGTTTGCTTTCACTGCCGTTCTGGGCTCTTGGCATCATTACCCTGCTTGCCTTCCTTAAAATGATCAGATTACATCAATCGGTTGAAATTAAGGGTGGTAAAGTGCTCATTCAAAAAACATACAATGGGGTAACTTCTTACGCCGAATTGAATGTGAAGGACATAACTTCGGTTTCTATGGTTGAGGGTACCTACAAAACGCTGGCAGGAATCACCCGCAAAGGTGTTTATCCTGCTTTTATAAGCAAAGGCGTGGCTTTTGGCATTGGCGAATTGTGCAGCAGAGAGGAAAAACAATGGCTTGTTAATACTTTGAAATCGGTTCTTGAATAAAACATAAAGCGACAGATAATGAAAAATCATATCAAATCCATTGATCACGAAGGAATCAGAAAAATACTTCTTACCCACGATAAACGGGTTATTTTCGAAAAAACCAATATTGTACCCGACGAAAAAGTTTTGCGTGAAGAACTGGAGCAAAGCCTGGGTATAGAAAATGTTTCTCAGAAATCCGTGTTGGGGTTGGATATCTATCAGTACAGCTCTTATGGAGAATTTGAGCAGATGCTGATACCTTTCCTGTTCAAAACCATGCTCAGCTCAACCATCGATCTGTGCATCGATAACCACCCGTTTATTTTTCAGAATTATTCGAAGGAACGCATTGAAAAGAATTTTATCAGTACCGGTGATGGTGGTTTTCTCATTTTCGACACCCCACTGCATTCACTGCTTTTTGCGAGCAATTATGCCATTGTACTCCGAATTTATAATGCATTCCATTTCTTTCCGCGGCTTCGGAAAATAATCGGCGGCATCAGCACCCGGTATGTAATTACTTACGACAAGGTTTATTCCTACGATGATAACTTTTATGGCCGAGCCATCATCAACAATGCCAGAATCTTATCGCGCGATAACCTGAACCGCTGCCTGATTGATGAACATGTTCACCGCTGGTTTACTGTAAATATCGACGGCATAGAAAATTTGCAGGTAATCACCATTGAAGATGTGGCCAATATTTTTGAATTCAGTAACTACAGTTCGCTGCCACTTGCCACGTCGAGCGATAAAATTTTCGGTCGTGAATCGAGCAGAAGGGAAGGGATTATCAACTCGGACATCCTCAAAATCGGCAAAATAAAAGCCAAAGAAACTGATATCAACATTTACAATCTTCACTTGCAGGTAAGTCTGAGCCTTGTGAACAACGACGACGATTCGCAGAAAAAGATTGTTACTGTAAGTCTCGGCAACCTGAATACTTCGGGAATCTGATTATTTTTCAGGCTTAATTTCATGGAATCGGCCTGTTAACCTCAAATAAAACATTTGTTATGTGCGCTTTAAAGATTCTTCCGGTAGATAAAATCAGAGAAGCCGATGCTTATACCATTGATCATGAGCCGATAAGCTCTGTCGATCTGATGGAGAGGGCAGCTTCCACGTGTTTCCGGTGGATAAAGGATATGACCGGAACATATCAGAAAATTAAAGTCATTTGCGGAACAGGAAACAATGGCGGAGATGGACTGGCCATTTCCCGGATGTTGCACCACAGTGGTTTTGAAGTTGAGGTGTTTGTGATCAGATTCAGCCAGGATTCAACCGAGGATTTTGAAGTGAATTTTAACCGTCTGGCCGATCTGCCCGGACTTATTATTACTGACATTTACGAGCAGGATACAGAAATTGGAATTGAAGAAAGTGATCTTATAATTGACGCCATGCTGGGCTCCGGAATCAGTCGTCCTTTGTCGGGATTACTTGCCCGGGTTGCGGATCAAATCAACAAAAACGGCGCAATGGTTTTATCCATTGATATGCCCACAGGTTTATATTCAGACTCTCCCGTTGATCCGCGAAATTCTATAATCGTAAAAGCCGATTATACCTTGTCGTTTCAGTTCCCGAAAAAGGCTTTTCTTATCCCTGAAAATGAGGTTTATGTTGGTGAATGGGTATTGCTTGACATTGGACTGCATCCTGAATTTATTGATAAGGTTGATTGTAAAGATTTATTTATCGAAAAGGAGGATTGCATAAACCTTCACAGAAAACGTGCAAAATTTGCACACAAGGGCAATTTTGGTCACGCACTTTTAATTGCAGGCAGCACCGGTTATTTTGGAGCTGCGGTTATGGCTTCAAGAGCCTGTTTGAGGTCCGGGGCAGGTTTACTCACCACACATGTGCCGGGCGATGGATTTCTGGTAATGCAGACTTCTGTGGTTGAAGCTATGATAAGTATTGATCCTGAGGATGTTTGTTTTAGCACCCTTCCGGTACTTGATGCCTATAATGCGATTGGAGTCGGACCAGGACTGGGTATGGCTTCCGAAACTCAGGCAGCACTTAAGCTTCTTATTCAGCAGACTTCAGTTCCCCTGGTTTTGGATGCAGATGCACTGAATATTATTTCTGAAAATAAAACATGGTTGTCTTTTCTGCCTGCCGGAAGTATTCTAACTCCCCACCCCAAAGAATTTGAAAGACTTACCGGACCAACCGCAAATCAGTTTGACAGGTTGGAAATGTTGCGTGCATTTGCGATCAGATTCAAACTTTATGTAATTCTTAAAGGAGCATATTCCGCATTGGCTACACCTGACGGTAGACTGTATTTCAATTCAACCGGTAATCCTGGAATGGCAACCGGTGGAAGCGGTGATGTGCTAACAGGGATAATTCTGGGGCTTTTATCGTCAGGTTATCCGGCACGAGATGCATGCATACTTGGTATGTGGCTGCATGGCAAAGCCGGCGACATAGCAGCAGAAAAACATGGTTACGAAGCTATGCTGGCCAGTGATTTGGTTGATAATCTTGGGAAGGCTTTCAGGAAGTTGTATTGAATCAATTTCTAATTTCTAATTTCTAATTTCCAACCTGCTTGACTGATCCCAACTTAACTATTTCAATTATAAGGCTGATCCAGACAGGCAGGTTTTTAACTTTCAATATATTTCGGATTGACCTAACAAGTTTTCTTCCAACTTGTTAGGTCTTCTAGTAAAATTTCTAATTCCCAATTTCTGAAATCTTATGCAGGTTGCAGATATCCAACACCTTACTTTTTTAATTCCGACATCCGATATTCGACATCCTCTTATATCATACATCTTACCTCCGACCTTCGCTCCAATAGCTATCTCAATCCAGCCTCTACAAAACCCACTTCCTTCAAAACTTCATCATCAAATCCTTCATCGCATCCTTATGCACAAGAAACGTCATCATTTTGAGTTTTACATAATCTTCATGAAAGAAATAGTAACCAAAGTTTTTATTTTTTTCAACGCCACCAGTTCTGGAACCTGCACCTGAATCTTTTAACAGAAACCAGGTTACTCCATCCATTTCCTTATAACCAACCACATGCATGCCATGATCATCGGTGGTGGTGCCGTTGCTGAAACGGAACTGACGGGCATTTTCATCGATGTATGCTGATGGAATATCAAAAGATGGAATCAAGGCAGCATTGACTTCTCTGGCCAGAAAACCGGCTTCTGAGACATCTCCTGCCAGAGCAACCGTAAATCCGCTTTTCAACGCTTTTTTCAGAATTTTCATATAATCTTCAAGCGGAATGTTATAATAACTCTTGTCGTGCCACCAATTGTCAGGCACTTCAAACTCAACCTGTTGCCAGTAAGGCTGTTGCATTATACTGAGCACATCAATGTAATCGTCAGGATTAATTCTGGCGATTTCTTTCAGGTATTGTTGTGGTGTATATTCCCGGCCATTCAGCTTCACCGTTGAAGGCGGTGTGCCAATATAATGGTGCAGAATGCTTTTAACGGTTGAAACTGTTGCGGCTTCATCCCATGCATTCCGGGCTTTAACACTTTCGAGGTATGCTTTGATCTCGTCAAACATTTTATCGTGCGAATGAAATTCCTGTCCGGATTTCAATCCGCTGTAAGCCGAATATGGGAGTATTCCATACTTTTTCATGTTTTTGATAACGGCATTCATCTCTGAACCTTCACCAATGTAAATATTGCCGCGTGTTTTTACGTAAAGTTCAGCGCGCTCAATATATTCATGATATGCAATAAACATTTCTGAGAGTTTTATCTCCTGACGGGTCAGACGATACACCTCAGACTCAAGCATCGAGATAGCGCAATAACTCCAGCAGGTATTGGTATTTCCCTGCGATACCGGCGATAAATGCCATAATCTGGTAAAGGTTTCCTTGTTGTCAGGAATTGAAATTCCCTCTGGGTTCAGCTTGAATGTTGGTGCTGATTTGGGCTTTTCCTGCTGACTGTTGAACTGCTCTACGCCTTTCAATATGGTGTTGTGGTAATAGCCGGGCTCATATGTAATGAACTTCCCTGAATTGCCGGCAGGTTGCTGGGCATTTGCAACAATGGCTATCAGCAGAACTGCAGATATTACAAGTGAGAGTTTTATTTTTAATTGCATAATCGGGTGAGTTTAATAAGCACCTGAAAAAGTGCTTGTAATGTAAATAAAAACCCCGCCATTCCGGTGTTTTTCCGGAAAGCGGGGCAAACGCTTATCCGTGAATCAGAGAATATCAATATTGTTTTTAGCGGTGATCTTCTCACAGTAATGGCATTGCAGTTTCAGGTCTTCCTTGTCGATGACGAGAAACCGTGTGGCTACATTCTGATTGTTGGTGATGCAATTCGGGTTGACACACTTTACAAGTTTGTGAATTTCATCGGGAATTACAACCTGACGCTTTTCAGTTACTTCATAATTCTTAATAATTATGAGTGTTGCAGTTGGCGCTACCAGTGCAATTTTGTCGATTTGGTCTCTCTTGAAAAATTTTCCACTCACTTTTATGATACCTTTTTTGCCATACTTCCGGCTTTCGAGGTTAAAACCAACGGTTACCTGAGTGCCGATGGCTTCAAGGTTCAGGATACGTACAACCCTGAAAACAACACCGGCGGGAATATGGTCGATTACCGTTCCGTTCTCAATGGCTGAAACGACCAGCTCTTTTCTTATATTTTCGTTTTCCATTTTTGTTCAGCTCTTTTTAATGATGAATTATTTCACTCCCAAAATTGTGGCAAGCAAAGCCTGGCGGACATACACGCCGTTGAGTGCCTGCTGAAAATAGTAGGCCTGAGGGGTTGAGTCAACGTCTTCGGTTATTTCGTTTACCCTTGGCAGGGGATGAAGTACGCGCATATTTTCCTTGCAGCCTTCAAGCATACTGGCTGTGAGGATGTAAGCGTTTTTAACCTTTTCATATTCAATCGGATCCGAAAATCTTTCCTTTTGAATGCGGGTCATGTAAATGATATCAGCAACTTTCATCACATCAGCCAGTTCGGTGTATTGATGGTACTCAAGGTTGTTGTTTTTGATGTGCATTTTTACATAACTCGGCAGCTTCAGTTCAAATGGCGATACCAGATGAAACGTTGTGTTGAAGTTACACATGGCCATTACGTTCGAGTGCACAGTTCGTCCGTATTTAAGGTCACCTACGAAGGCTACGTTCAGTCCGTCGAGTTTTCCCTGTGTTTTTCTGATTGAATATAAGTCGAGCAAACATTGTGTCGGGTGTTGATTTCCACCGTCGCCGGCATTAATGATTGGAACTCCTGAAACCTCACTTGCAAAACGTGCACTTCCTTCGCGGGGATGTCGCATTACGATTATATCGCTGTAATTTGCAACGGTAAGGATGGTATCTTTAAGTGATTCGCCTTTTGAAACACTCGAATTTGATGCATCTGAAAATCCTATAACCTTAGCGCCCAAACGCGATGCTGCGCTCTCAAAACTCAACCGTGTACGTGTTGAAGGTTCAAAAAATAAAGTGGCAACCACAAAATCTTCAAGGATTTTTTGTGTTGGTCGTTTCTCAAATTCTTCCGCAAGGTCAAGAATTCTGATGACTTCTGCCTTGCTGTAATCGGTGATGGATACTAAGCTCCGGTTTTTCATGTTTTCGTGTCGGATTTTGGTTTACGTTTTACAAAAATAATTAACCCTCAATTTTAAAGGCTGTTTTGTTAATAACTGGTAAAAAAAAGCCCCGATAAACGGGGCTTCAAATTACTTAACCAGATTATGTTTTTTAACAAATTCATCGAGAATACCAGTAAGATTGGGTGTTCCGATCTCCTGAAGATCGTATCCAACCTTAACAACAGGCTTGTTAATCTTAACGATCCTGCTCAGATCGATAGGGGTAGCAATAACCACTGCGTCGCAAGGTGTATTCTCAATAGATTTTTCAAGATCGCGCACCTGCTCATCACCATAACCCATTGCCGGCAACAATGTGCCGATGTTTGGATAAATGCGGAAAGTTTCGCTGAGTTTGCCAACAGTGTAAGGACGTGGATCAACCAGTTCAGCTGCACCAAATTTCAATGCTGCAACAACACCGGCGCCGATTTTCATTTCACCATGGGTAAGGGTTGGTCCGTCTTCAACAACCAATACGCGTTTGCCGCGGATCAGCTCAGGTTTGTCAACGGTTAGTGGCGATGCTCCATCAACAATAATTGCTGTTGGATTGATCCTGGCAAGATTGGCACGTACAGCATTGATGTTCTCAAGGCTGGCTGAGTCAATTTTATTGATAACGATAACGTCTGACATGCGGGCAACAACTTCACCAGGGTAATAGCTGATTTCAGCACCCGGACGGAGTGGATCGGCAACGCCAATCATAAGGTCGGGTTTGTAAAACGGGAAGTCATTGTTTCCACCATCCCACAGAATAACATCGCATCCATCAGGATCAACTTCAGCAGCGCGGAGAATGGCTTCATAATCAACACCGGCATAAATAACGTTTCCACGTACTACATGTGGTTCGTATTCTTCCATTTCTTCAATGGTGCATTCGTGTTTTTTCAAATCCTGAACAGTAGCAAAACGCTGTACTTTCTGTGCATTCAGATCGCCATAAGGCATTGGGTGACGAACAGCAACAACTTTCAGTCCTTTTTCCATCAGAATCTCAATAATGCGGCGGCTGGTCTGGCTTTTGCCACAACCAGTGCGGGTAGCTCCAACGGCAATTACCGGCTTGGTGCTGGCAACCATGGTGTCTCTGGGGCCGAGTAACAAAAAATTAGCGCCTGCAGTATTTACTATGGCGCTAACATTCATAACTCTAGGATAAGGGACATCGCTGTACGAAAATACGCAATCGTCAACCTTCAGCTCTTTGATCAGCTTTGGAAGATCTTCTTCCGCAAAAATTGGAATGCCTGCTGGATAAAGATCTTCTCCGGCCAGTTCTTTCGGGTATTTACGACCATCGATATCAGGAATTTGTGCTGCTGTGAAAGCGACTACATTGTAGTTGGCGTTTCCGCGGAAGTAAGTGTTAAAATTGTGGAAGTCCCTTCCGGCGGCTCCGATGATAATTACATTTTTTTTCATTGGTAATGGTTTTTGTATTGTTAATTGAGTGAAACTTTGCTTGTTTAGCGTATTTCAGCTCTTTTACGGGCCCGGGCAGACTGGCGTCTGCTTTAAGAACCTTTACCGGCAACCTGCCGCAAAAAAACCGTTGCAAATATAATGGTTTAAGATTATCCGCAATATTCACAGAGATTTTTTTTTATCACAAACCTGTTGATAACCTTGGAGTTATCTCAAAATTAATTTCCATGATATTGATTTACAGTAAATTATACTGCAATCTTTATTGAATAAAAATAACCTACTTTTGCACTTCCTAAATTATTCATGACTTTTATGATTGTTCAGCTTATCTCTTCCAAAGCCATTGAAGCCGTTCAGAACCTGTTCGGTGTTTCGGTTCCTGCTTCTCAACTGGCAGTTCAGCGCACCATTCCATCTTTCCGCAATCAGGGCGATTTTTCGCTGGTGGTGTTTCCTTTGCTGAAAGTCTCGCGTAAATCACCCGAAGAAACTGCTCGTTTGCTCGGCGAGGAGTTGCTCCGTTTGATGCCCGAAGCCGAGAGTTTTGGTGTGGTAAAAGGCTATTTGAATGTTAGAATTGTAAAAAGTTTCTGGGAAGGATTTGTTAAAGACACTTATTCCGCACAGTCTTTTGGTGTTGATAATCAGACCTCAGGGAAACCGGTGGTGGTTGAATACAGTTCGCCAAACACCAATAAACCGCTGCACCTTGGTCACGTCAGAAACAACCTTTTGGGTTATTCAGTTTCTCAGATACTAAAAGCCAGCGGAAAAAACGTAGCCAAAGTTAATCTTGTCAACGATCGTGGAATTCATATCTGCAAATCAATGCTGGCCTGGAAACTTTCGGGAGTAAATGAAACGCCGCAATCGTCTGGAAAAAAAGGTGACAAGCTGGTGGGTGATTATTATGTAAAGTTCTCTTCTGATTTAGTAAAAGAAACTAATGATAGAATTAAGGAAACCATATTAAATCATGAAAAGCATTCTTTGAGTGATGATCAAGAAATGCTATCTTTTAATATTCCAGGATCAGATGGTCTAAATGACTACGAAAAAAATGAGTTACAGAAAAGTGCTGAGAATACATTTAATAATTATGAGTCAACACGTGAATGGAAAATAGATGGAATATTAAAAGAACACTTTCTTAAGACTTCTCCTTTGTTGCAACAGGCTCGAGCCATGCTGCTGAAATGGGAAGCCCGCGACCCCGAAACCCTTCAGCTATGGAATATGATGAATGAATGGGTGTATGCCGGTTTTGATGTTACTTACAAGCGACTTGGAGTCGATTTCGATAAGATTTACCATGAATCACAGACTTATCTGTTCGGAAAAGAAATTGTTGAAGAAGGATTAAAATCGGGCGTTTTATTCCGCAAAGACGACAGCTCTGTTTGGATTGACCTTACCGCTGACGGCCTCGACGAAAAACTACTTTTGCGGAGCGATGGCACGTCGGTTTACATGACCCAGGATCTGGGTACCGCTCAACTGAGAGCGAATGATTTTGATCCTGAAAGCCTTGTGTATGTTGTTGGAAATGAGCAAAATTATCATTTCGAAGTGCTTAAGCTCATTCTGCAAAAACTCGGCAGACCCTGGGCCGATCATATCTTCCATCTTTCTTATGGAATGGTGGAATTGCCCGAAGGTAAAATGAAATCGCGTGAGGGAACCGTAGTGGATGCCGATGATCTGATGGATGAAATGGTAGCCACAGCCCGTGCCATGACTGAAGAGCTTGGCAAAATTGAAGATTTTGACTCGGAAGAAGCCCAGGAACTCTACCGCATTGTGGGACTTGGAGCGCTGAAGTATTTTATTCTGAAAGTTGACCCCCGAAAGAATATGCTGTTTAATCCTGCCGACAGCATCGACTTCAACGGCAATACCGGACCTTTTATCCAATACACTTATGCCAGGATTAAATCGGTGCTTCGCAAAGCAGAAGCTGAAAATATCAGGTTTGATCACTTTGAGGTAAATGACTTTCATTCAAAAGAGTCTGATCTGATTATTTCGCTTTACGAATTCCCTGCCACGGTAAAGCAGGCTGCTGCTGATTACAGTCCTGCAATTATGGCATCATATCTCTATGACCTTGCCCGCGACTACAACACTTTTTATCACGAACTTTCAATTCTGAAAGAAGAAAACGAATCTAAAAAAGCGCTACGCCTTGCAATTTCTTCCCTCACAGCAACGGTTATTAAAAACGGGATGCAATTGCTGGGAATAGAAGTGCCTGAAAGGATGTAATTTCGGATTTCGGATTTCGGATTTCAGATCTCGGATTTTTGATTACGTTGACCTAACAAGTTTTCTTTCAACTTGTTAGGTCTTCTTATTTCCTTGGATTTATATTTTGGGCAGAAAGCAATCGGAATAAGATGTCAGATGTCGGAAGAAGGATGCTCGAAATTAGAAATTGCTTGTCTCGGGAACGCGAAGCGATAACGAGAGAAATTGGAAATTGGAAATTGCTTGTCTCGGGAGCGCGAAGCGATAACGAGAGAAATTAGAAATTAGAAATTAGAAATTGGGAATTGGGAATTGGAATCCCTACCATACCACACGAAAAATGGCTGCCTCAGGGACGAAAACAGCCATTTGTAATCAGGGATTGGGGAAGGAAGGTTATCCATGAGTGACAGTTTTTAAATGCCATTCAGGAACTACTTTCCCTTAAGACAATCGAAAACGGTTTTACCCCTATTCACAGGTAAAAAAAAACTGCCCCGGGTTACGGAGCAGTTTTTTTTGCGATTTAAACAATCAGTTACCTGATGCTTACTTTGCGTGTTACACTACCTTTTTCGGTGGTAATGTTGAGTAAATAAAGGCCTGAAGGAATGCTGCCGGTTTCGATGCGGAATTCATTGGCATTTACGTTTGACTCATAAATGGTCTGACCAGCAAGATTCACAAGCCTGATGTTTTCCATTTTGCTGTCGCCTGTAATGTTCAGAACATCGGTAGCAGGGTTGGGGTAAATGCTGAATTTAGCAGTTTCAGGTTTGTTGGTTGCAGAAACGAATGTGATTTCCACGTTATCGATCATAAATACAAACCTGTCGTTAGAAACGCACTGAATGGCAACATAAACTTCCTGTCCTTCATAAGCTGAAAGATCATAGCTTACAAATGTCCATGCATCGGCCGGAGCATTAATAGGACCTGCAATGGTTGTAAAGCTTGAAGGATTCATATTGGTGGTTGAAACACGGATATTGTAGGTTTCAAGGCCGTATTGAGCGGTATATGATTTTACATAGAAACCAAGAACTGGATTCTCACCAAGAGCTACCAGCGGTGAAATCATGTAATCGTTGTTTACAGCAGGAGGAACAGAAGCGAAACATGCACCAAAACGTTCTCCGGCATATGGAGTCATTGCTGTTACAGGAGGCGTAGTTGCTTCAGGGTTAAAGGCTATGTATGACATAGGTTCACCTGAATGAGGGAAAGTAATTCCATCAAATCCATAAGTGTTGCCGCCGTCAACATCAAGTCCGGTCCATTCGCCAAAAGTAAGGCTGAAGTTTTCCAGATCTTCAAAATCGAGGATAATTCCGGTCGTGCTACCACCTTGAATAACTGCAACTGCAGCATTTGAGTTTCCTGATTCGCCTTCGGTATAAAGCGCTCTTGCGTGGTACTCATAAGTTCCTTCTGTGAGTCCCAGATCATTGTAAAACAGCTCAGTAACGGTAGCAGCGTTGATTTTTACACCATCGCGATAAACGTTATATCCGAGTATTTCGCGTGAAGCATGATTGCGTGCAGGAATTGGAAGCTGGTTGTTGATGACTGAATGATGCTGACGGGCAATATTCTTTGCCTCAGGATTAACAACAGGAGCGATGTTTGCAGGTGCTGCACTCAATTCGCGGATGCTGCCATCGGTGTATTGAACAATGGCACGAATTAAGTATGCTTGATTCCATGATTCCCAGTTCCCTGCATTGTCATAATCCCATGTGCGACCATTGTTAAGATTTCCATCATAACCAAGATAGGTCGAATCAACAATTGATCCGAATCCAACAACAAAATCACCGGTAACCATCAGGTTTGCACTACTAATGTCAACCAGAACCCATGAATCATTAACAGCTTCAATATTTTCAACATTGTGTAACAAAGTTGTTGATGGTGCAGAGCCACTCCATCCATATACTTCAGCGTTAAAAATGGTTGGTTCAACTACGCCTTCAGTTGAAGTATAATATTTCAGGGACAAAATCTGACACGGTCCCTGAGGAGTCATTTGCGTTGCCATGGTATACCCATTGTAACTGTATCCACCTGTTAGAACATCGTTGTCATAAATCAGCTCCTCAATGAGACCTGCTCCTCCGCCTGGTGCTTCCCAGGTAAGGTGAACATCGGTTCCGGTAACCTGAGCCTGCAGGTTGGTTGGAGGATCAAGGGTTCCTGAATACTCAACCACAAGCTGAACAGGAACATTTACTGTAGCTGTTGCACTGTTGTTGGTAATTACAAGGGTTGCATTGTATGTCATGGCAGCAAGGCCGGTAGCATCCATCTGAACGGAAAGTTCTACTGCACTTCCGGGAACAGTTGTGCCTGATGTTTCGTTAACGGTAAGCCATGTTGCAGTTCCCGGATCAACAGCTATGCTCCAGGTAAGATCTTCGTCGCCTGCATTTGTAATTGTAAGAGGGCTGTAACCGATTTCATCTGTTTGAACAGTTACACTGATCTGTGTCGGGTTAACCGCAATCTGTGGACCAGCAGCAGTGGCAGCAAGATCACCAACCATGCGGAACATTCCGCTGTTGTATTGGTTTTCGTTAAAACCACCGGCATATCCAACTGAGCTGCTGAAGAAGTCAGAAGCAAGCATTTGCTTGGTTCCTGTTCCACCGAACATAGTCCAGGTTGAACCACCATCAAGGCTGTATGAAAGGCCGGTTGCGCCTGTAGCTGCTCCGGTTGAAACGTAAGTATTTTCAGTTCCGGGGACATAATTGATGTCGTTTGTGAGGAATGGGCCCACAGGAGTGAGATTTTCCCAGGTCTGACCGCCATTGTTGGTACGGCGCACCTGAACAGGAGCTGTAGTTTGAGCAACTATACCATTCATAGGATCTTTGAAGGCAATAACATTGATACCTCCGTTAGCGGCGGCAGTAATGTTGGCGTTTGAAACTCTCCAGGTAAATCCTTTGTCATCCGACATAAACAAACGGCCTTTGTTGGTTCCGAACATAACTGAGTTGCCGGTAACTTCAATACATGAAGTCCATCCACCTTCGCCTGAAAGCGGAGTGCCATTGGTGATGTTTGAAGCTGGCACCCTTTGCCAGGTTGTTCCACCGTTTACGGTTGTGTAAATTTCAAAATATCCGTCTCTTACATCGCCGTGGCACATACCTTCCTGTTCTGTCCAGAAATGTACGTTGTTGGCAAATGCTGCTGAACCTTGCAGTGCACCCGGCAACTGAACCCATGTAGTTCCGCCGTTGGTGGTTTTATAAACACCGCAGGTGTTGTTCTGAGCACCAACTCCATTATAAACAGCTACATAAGCTATGTTTTCGTTGATGGCACTGATGTTTCCAAGTCCGTAGGTGGTTCCGCCAAGTACCTGTCCGGTTGTCCAGGTAGTTCCACCATTGGTAGTTTTGGTGAATTCGTTGATGGTTGTAGATGTTCCGGCTCCATCATATGCAGTTGCCCAGGCAACATTTTCGCTTACAGCGTGCATATATTGAATTCCACGTGATGGTGATACAAAGCCACTGTTCTGGATAATCCAGCTTACGGCATTGTCACCAGGCTGAGCACCAACAATGGCGCGGTTATCGTCATTAAAGTTATTTCCTCCGGGGTTCAGCGAACCAATGGCGAAATATCCGTTGTAAGAACCTGACCATCCCCAGTTGAAATGGAATTTATTGTCGCTCATGCGATAACCATCGCAAATCCATGCATGTCCGCCACTTGCAGTGCTTGAACCTGCATAATAGACAGGACGTGCAGCATCCAGTTCAGTGCGGAGAAGGGTGTACCAGTCAGCCATTACCGGGTAGTTGGTCTTGGATTTCAGTTCGGTAGTCGGAGCAAAATTGAAATAATTTACCAGTGAAAATGGAACATCTTCGCTGTATGCACCTGAGCCTGAAGCTCCGTACTGCATGTTTACAGAAACGCCTGCATGATACATTAATGTTGCTACCGAAGCATTTGCTGTGGTAACATTGTTAGGCATTGCAGCATAATTGTAAGTAGTTGCACCAAAGTTGGCAGTTTGCATGCCATAGGTAGGATTCATGTAACTGTGGCTGCCTACACCTGTAGTTGGCCAGTTGTGATATTTCATCAGTACAGCCATGGTGGTTGCAACACAGCCTGTCCATGCTCTTCCGCATGAGCCAAAGCCTGCACCCGGTTCAACGGGGCAAAGTGCATTGTAATAACAGCCCTGATCCCAGGTGGTGGTAACCAGTGGATTTACATCCATGATTTCACGCTCAAGGTTATTATTCAGGATGTTATCCCACATCGGGCGAGTAGCTGAGTTGTCCATTCTGCTGGTTGAAACTTCAGCGATCTGACGGCTGTAATTGTCAAACCAATCTTTTGCTGCCGGATTGTATGTGTCGGCATCAATGGTTCCGCTGTGCGAATAACCCAAAACAGGGATAGAAGCATCGTCAGCTGCTACCATTACAAATCCGCCAGAAGCAAATTTGAATGTGTAGAAAGTGGTGATGCCTTCGCTGGCGGTTTCAAAACTACTGCTTACTGAAAAATCTGTAATGGCAGCCGGAGCGTAATGAGCATAATAGTTCACCGCTACCTGTTCAGCTGTTTTCTTATCAACCGGATTGGCTATAACAGCCAAGGTTAATATCGACAGCACAAGGGTAAAGATTCTTTTCATTTGAATGAAAATTTAGTGAATAAATATTGAGTTGTTGAATTGAATTCGGTTTATTGTTCATTTAACTGCCTTAAAAAATGAATTATGACAATTATCAACCTGACAAAATTAAAACTTAATCGGTACGAAAATCAACTTTGAGAGATTATATTGAATCAATGTTGATATTTTTTTTTCGATACAATTACCTTTTATCAGGCCATTTTTGGTGTTTATGGCAAAGCGGTTGTTTGAAAAATGAAGGTCAGTGACTTGAATAGCAGAACTTTAAATATATGCTGTCAGTATTGTTCTGACAAAGTTGCTGACCCGTTTCTGGAAAATATTTTTATCCATGAATCAACCTTACCAGATCAGATGGTTCATTAATAATCAGATCGGGTTTTTCCTCAACAATTTCATCAACACTTCCAAAACCATACAACACCCCAGCGGCAGAAATTCCGGTTTGTCTGGCACCTCTTAAATCGTGGTAACGGTCGCCGATCATTAGTACATTGTGGCCGAGCTTAACTCCGAGCCGCTCAGCATTGTATGGAATCAGCAAACTCTTTTCGCTCCTTTCACCGCTAAGTTCGCAACCTGAAACCATTGAAAAGTAATTTTTTAAAGGTGAATTTTTTATGATTTCAGCCGCATATATTTCGGCTTTTGAGGTCACTATGCTCATACGGTAGCCATTGCGGGCGAATTCGTTTAGTGCTTCAGGAATACCATTATATAGGGTGTACTGATGCATGCCCTCATTTCTGTAAAATTCACGGTAATAAATGGTTGCTTGCTCCGCCTGAGCGTCATCTAATCCAAAAACCAGCTTAAAAGATTCTCGCAGTGGCGGACCGATAAAAGGGGTGAGGTCAGCGGGTATTTGCTCCGGAGCAAGCCCTAGCTTTTTAACCGCGTAAAGCGCAGAGTTAAAAATTCCCGGTTTAGAGTTGATAAGGGTGCCATCGAGGTCAAAAAACAAATCAGTGTATTTCATAGTAAAAGATAAGCGAATGCAAAAATAGGTAAAAGAGAATGGTTTTAATGGCGTTTTAATTTCGGATTACCAATGACAGATTGTGGTTTTGTCCTTCGACGCCGCCTGCCTGACTGCGCGGCAGGCAGGCTCAGGAGGACATCGTATAGAATTGATAATTAGTGCATTAAGATGATGCAGTGTACACTATAAACTAATGTCACACTGAGCAGCCTGCCCTGAGCTTGTCGAAGGGGAGTCGAAGTGTTTAAACGCTTGATTTAACTGTCATCTCCGCATTATGCTCAAATATTTTTGAGTGGAAACTCAGGATGACTGTCAGTCTGAGCCTGCCTGCCGCGCAGTCAGGCAGGCGGAGTCGAAGACAATATTCCTTAACTAAACGACATTGGATCATGAATTGATAATTGTTTCTGCTTACACCTGCAAGGAATTTAAAATGCTTTATCGTATTTTTGCAGACTGAAAAATCAGCGTTTCCCGCTTATGAACATGAAATCAAGTCTGTCACACCCTGTATTTGAAGCAGTTGCCAAAGCTGCCGGAAATATTGGTGTGCCTGTTTATGTAATTGGTGGTTTTGTACGTGATCTTTTCCTGAAAAGACCTTCAAAAGACATTGATTTTGTGACAGTTGGGGATGGGATTAAACTTGCTGAAGCCGTTTCGTCAGGGCTTAAAGGGCATCATCAGGTAAGTGTTTTCCGAAACTTCGGCACTGCAATGCTGCATTACGATGATCTTCAGATTGAATTTGTCGGTGCCAGAAAAGAATCCTATCACCCCGATTCACGAAAACCTGATGTTCTTAATGGTACTCTGGAAGACGACCAGAATCGCCGTGATTTTACCATAAATGCCATGGCCATTAGTCTGAATGCCGGCGATTACGGCAATCTGATCGATCCTTTCGGCGGTATAGATGATTTGAATGCCGGTATTATCCGTACACCTTTAAATCCTGACATTACCTTTTCAGATGACCCTTTGCGGATGATGCGTGCAATCAGATTTGCTTCACAGCTTTCATTTGTCATTCACCGTGATACTTTTGAGGCCATCAAACGCAACGCTGCCCGCATTTCAATAATTTCCGGCGAAAGAATAAGTGAAGAACTCAATAAAATTATTCTTTCTCAAAAGCCGTCTGTGGGCTTTATTTTGTTGGATAAATGTGGCCTTCTGAATCTTATTTTTCCTCAGTTTGTTGCACTTAAAGGAGCTGAAACTGTTGAGGGAATCGGTCACAAAGACAATTTCTATCACACCCTGTCAGTACTCGACCGCATTGCCCTGAATACCGATGATATTTGGCTGCGTTGGGCTGCAGTTTTGCACGATATAGGAAAGCCGCCCACCAAAAAGTTTGTAAAGGAGCTTGGGTGGACATTTCATGGGCATGAGGTTAAAGGTGCCCGTATGGTAGCTCAGATTTTCAGACAACTCAGGCTGCCGCTGAACGAAAAAATGAAATATGTGCAGAAACTGGTGTTGCTTCACCTGCGGCCCATTGCGCTCTCCGATGAAGAAGTTTCGGACTCTGCAATCCGACGCCTGCTTTTTGATGCCGGCGATGATATTGACGACCTGATGACGCTTTGTGAAGCAGATATAACTTCAAAAAACAAAGAGAAAGTTCAACGCTTCCTTCTTAACTTTGCACAGGTTCGCGAAAAGCTGATTGAGATTGAAGAAAAAGACCGCGTTCGAAACTGGCAGCCTCCGGTAAGTGGCGAAGTTATTATGGAAACTTTCGGGTTAAACCCCGGTAAAGAAGTGGGTTTGATAAAAAATGCCATTCGTGAAGCAATTTTGGATGGTGTGGTTGAAAACAATTTCGAAAAGGTATTTGTTTTTATGCTCGAAGAAGGAAAACGAATGGGACTGGAACCTTTGAATAAATCATAAAGTCAAATTTGCATTATTCAAAAGCTTGTCGTATTTTTATACTGAATAAACCAAACACAAACACAAACAAACAACAGCATGCACGCATATCGCTTCAGAATGTTACATGAGGATCAGGAAGAGTTCCTGAGGGATTTTGACATACTATCTTCTCATACATTTGCTGACTTTCATAACCTGATCAGGCAATCGGTTGAGCTGCCCGGCAACGAGCTTGCTTCATTTTTCGTATGCGACCGCAATTGGCGTAAGAAAAAAGAAGTTACTCTGATCAATATGAAGGATGATGCGCATGAGCCGGAAGAAGAAGATGATGATCGTCGCTCACCGCGTCAGACCAGAATTCCGGTTTGTGAAATGGATAAAGTAAAAGTGAAGGATATTATTGATGATCCGCACCAGCGCCTGCTTTATGAATATGATTTTTTGAATCCTAAAGTCTTTTTTGTTGAACTGATGCGCATTCTGGAAGCAGACAGCAAAACTGCTTATCCGCTTTGTGTTAAAAGTACCGGAGCATTTATTACGGCTGTTCCACCGATTGCCGAACCAGAACTAAACGGAGAAGAAGATGAAGTTGCGCTCCTCAGCGAATTTGACGACATCCTGAACAATGAAGATGATGATATGGATGTTCCAATCTTCGACGCTGATACCCAATTTTAATCATGCCTCCGGCGCCCTTGCTTATTGTAATTGCCGGCCCGACTGCGGTTGGAAAAACTTCTGTGGCCATTGATGTCGCCCTGCATCTGGGTTGTGATATTATCTCGGCCGATTCCCGTCAGTTTTATAATGATTTGAAAATAGGAACTGCAGCTCCATCTGCAGAACAATTGGGTTTGGTAAAACATCATCTGGTCGGGCAACTTTCATTGAATGAAAGATATGACGTATCGAAGTATGAAACTGAAGTTCTTAATCTGCTTCCTTCATTATTTTCGCAAAAACCATACGCTGTGCTTACCGGAGGGTCAGGACTTTACATTCAGGCCATATGCGAAGGACTAGATGATTTGCCTGACAGCGATCCACAAATACGGAAAAATCTGCGCGAAACCTACGAACTTGAAGGCATAGCATCGCTGCGTGCCATGCTTAAGAAACTTGATCCTGAATATTTTGCCACGGTTGATCCTGCAAATCCAAACAGATTGCTTCGCGCGCTGGAGGTTTGCCTGACCACCGGAAAACCATTTTCATCATTCCGGAAGAAAGAGGCTGCAGCACGGGATTTTAAAATCCTGAAAATAGGACTAGATCTTCCCCGGGCTGAATTGCACAACCGTATAAATGCCAGAGTTGATCAGATGATGGCAGATGGACTGGAAACTGAAGCCCGTAATTTTTATCCGCAACGCCATCTGAATGCATTGAATACCGTTGGATACAAAGAGCTTTTTGATTATTTTGACGGCAATTGCAGCCAAATTGAAGCCATTGAAAAGATTAAAACCAACACCCGACGGTATGCCCGCCGCCAGCTAACCTGGTTTCATAAGGACAAAGAGATGATATGGTGCAATCCTGTTTCGCAGGAAGTGATAGCAGTGATTGATAATTTTCTTGAAGATCAGGTAAAAGATATTTAAAGAACGCAATACTTAGTGAAACTATCGAAATAACTTCCCCACTTGAGTACTCCATCTAACTTGACTTTCTGCAAACTAATGTGTCTAAAAACAACGAAAGTAATCGTACCCCTGTCATGCTGAGTTTGCACTCAATAAAATTTGAGCATAATGCTGAGATGACAGCAAATCAAGCGTTTAAACACTTTCCCGCACGTGCGGGAAAGGATCGGACGAACAATCTGTCATTGGTAGCGGAGTCGAAGGCTCAAAAGGGGGAAAAGAGGGGGATATAAAAAGTGACTTATTTGAGGAAGTTAATTTGATATTCCGACTTAGGAATAATTTTTGCACTTCCCTGAAAATTCTTTACCGGCATATATCCGCCATTTTTCTTAATTTTACACTCTTAATGCATTGTAAGATGTTGCTCCGATTCTTGTTTTTACTATTGTTTTCAGTATTTACGGCTTGTATTTCAGATCTTAATGCTCAGGGTTTTGCACTACATCCCTTGTCAGAACAGTGTGCTGAAAGTGAGGAATTGCAGCTGTTTGAACTGTTGACAGAGTATCGCAGGATTCATGGTTTGCCACCGGTTCCCATCAGCAAATCGCTTTCGTATGTTGCACGGGTACACGCAATGGATCTGGCATTTAACAGGCCTGATTTCGGAGGATGTAATCCACACAGCTGGTCGGAAAAAGGAAGCTGGAAACCCTGCTGTTATGCCCGGGATGAAAAGCGCCTTGCCTGCATGAACGACAAGCCAAAAGAACTCACTTCTTACCGGGCTAAAGCATGGGAAATTGTATATGAAGGTGGCGAAACAGCAAAGGCAATTGATGCTTTCGATCTTTGGAAGGATATTGGGATTTTTCGTGATTACCTTATAAACACAGGCAAATGGACAAAGCCATGGAAAGCTGTCGGCATTGGATTTTATGGCGACTATGCCACCGTTTGGTTTGGCGAAGGTGATGATCCTGAAAAAACATATTTTGGCTGTGGTGCTGATTCATCACAACTCAACAAGCCACAGGAAGTTGAAAGTCCAGAGTCTTCTGAATCCAGACTTTCAGCGCCTCACAGGCCAGTTTATCAAATAATTACCATCAGCCTTAACAGTCTTGAAAAAGCAAACCACGAAGTTGTAAGAATGCGCAATATGGGTTATGCAAATGCTAAAATTGTTCCTTCCGGAAGTAATTTCAGGATATCAATTGCTGAATTTCCAACGCAAGCTGAAGCACAAAAAGCACTTGCTGGTTTTAAAGAAAATTTCCCCTCAGCCTGGGTGCTTAAGCCGGAGTAATCATCCGTATATTGTAAACTCAATCCTCATAAACAGCTGTTATTAACAATTTTCCATTGTTTGGGAAGGTCATTTCGCGGGATTCAATAAAGATTTCAACAACCGCATTAAGATTTCAACAGGCCTGAATAATTCCATGTGTTTGAGCTATCTTTGCGCCTTATGGAAGAATTAGAATACACCCAAAGTAATCCTGGCCAATATTCCGACGAAAGCGTAGTTACCCTCGACTGGAAAGAGCATATCAGACTAAGGCCCGGAATGTATATCGGCAAGCTTGGAGATGGTTCATCACAGGACGATGGAATTTATGTGTTGATCAAAGAAGTCATCGACAACTCCATTGATGAGTTTGTGATGGGAAATGGCAGAACCATTGAAGTTACCATTAAGGATCAACGTGTTACAATCCGTGACTATGGAAGAGGAATGCCTCTTGGAAAGGTAATTGACTGCGTTTCGAAGATCAACACCGGTGCAAAATACGATTCCAAAGTTTTTAAGAAGGCAGTAGGACTGAACGGTGTTGGTTCCAAGGCGGTCAATGCACTTTCGAGCCATTTTACTGCGCAAAGTATCCGCGAAGGAAAGACCAAAATAGTTGATTTTGTCAGAGGTGAAATTGCAAACGACCATAAAGAAGAACCAAGCAGCCTTCGAAGTGGAACACTGATAAGTTTTATTCCTGATGAAGATGTGTTCGGACATTTTCACTTTATCTCCGAATATATTGAACGGATGCTCTGGAATTATGTATTCCTGAACAATGGGCTAACCATTTGGTTTAACGGCACACGTATGCAGGCCAAAAACGGTCTGCTCGATCTGCTTGAACGCAACAACAACGGCAACCCGATTACATATCCCATCATTCATATAAAGGATGAGGACTTCGAATGTGCATTTACCCACAGTGCAAGGCAGTATGGCGAAGAGTATTACTCGTTTGTTAACGGACAGCATACCACACAGGGAGGAAGTCATCAGTCTGCTTTTCGCGAAGCATTGGTAAAAACCATCAGAGATTTCTATAAAAAGGATTTTGACCCCGGAGATATCAAGCAATCACTTATTGCAGCGGTCAGCATTAAAGTTTCGGAACCTTTATTTGAATCACAGACCAAAACCAAGCTCGGCTCACAACTGATGGAGCCCAACGGACAGAGCATCCGGAATTACATAGGCGATATCCTGAAAAAACAGCTCGACAACTTCCTTCACATGAACAGCGATGTTGCCGAAGCGCTGCTTCGTAAAATCATGCAGAGCGAAAAAGAGCGTAAGGAATTTGCCAACATCAAAAAACTGGCCAGGGAGAGCGTTAAAAAAGTCAGCCTCCACAACAAAAAATTGCGCGATTGCCGCTTACATTACAACAGTAACGACAGCCGCCGTCTCGAAACCACACTTTTCATCACCGAAGGAGATTCGGCCAGCGGATCCATCACCAAATCGCGTGATGTGAATACTCAGGCCGTTTTCAGTTTAAAAGGAAAACCGCTTAATTCTTACGGCCTTTCGAAAAGGGTTGTTTATGAGAATGATGAGTTCAACCTGCTGCAATCGGCACTCAACATTGAAGAAGGTGTTGAAAACCTTCGCTACAACAATATTGTGGTTGCTACCGATGCCGATGTGGATGGTATGCACATCCGTTTGTTACTGCTTACTTTCTTCCTGCAGTTCTATCCCGATGTTGTAAAATCAGGTCATCTCTACATTCTTCAGACGCCGCTTTTCAGGGTGCGAAACAAAAAGAAGACCATTTATTGTTACTCTGACGAAGAACGCATCAGTGCCATTGCAGAGTTGAATCCAAATCCTGAAATCACCCGATTTAAAGGACTTGGTGAGATTTCGCCAGATGAATTCAGGCATTTTATCGGTGCTTCAATGAGACTTGATCCGGTGATTTTGCGCAAGTCTTCTGAAATACCTGATATCCTTAGCTTTTACATGGGACGAAATACGCCTGACCGTCAGCAGTTTATCGTTGACAATCTGAGGCTGGAAGAAGATCTTGTGGTGGAAGAACTGGTGTAAGGGCAATATCGCACAGCACAATTTTCGCATTGCGTTGAGCTCGCTGAGGGAGAAGCGGAGCGGATTAAACGTATCTTTATTCCCTTAAACCTGAAAAATGCCGACCCACATTCAGAAACTTATCAGTGAAGGGGAGCACCAGCAACTTGACTTCAAGTTTGGGGTAACTGACTCAAAAAAGATAGCCCGTTCACTGGCCGCTTTTGCCAATACCGATGGCGGAAGGTTGCTGTTGGGTGTTAAAGATAACGGTGCAATTGCCGGAGTAAGATCAGATGAAGAATACTACATGATTGAAGCCGGAGCCAGGCTTTATTGCAGGCCGGAAGTAAGTTTTGACATGAAGGAATGGGAAGAAGGCGGGAAAACCGTGATGGAGATTATTGTTCCGAAAAGTCCGCAAGCTCCGCATTCAGCGCCTGATAAGGAAGGAGAATACAGGGTTTATGTAAGAGTGGGCGATCAGAACTTTCCGGCAAACGGAGTACACAGGAAAGTCTGGAAAAAGCAGAAAGATCCCAAAGGTGTTTATATTGAATACACATTGGCTGAGCGAACACTGCTGGCTTATCTTGAAGTGCATCAGAAGATTACACTTTCTGCATTCAGGAAAATATCGGGATTTTCATTGCCAAAGTGCGAACATATTCTGGCTGATTTTATCATTCTTGACATCATCAGGATCAATTATTCAGAGACCGGATCATTTTATACGCTGAATCCTGAGTTCAGGTTTGAGTGACACGGGCTTAAAAGTAAACAAACTTTAAAAAACTGTAATTTTAATACCTTAAACACCAGCATCATATATAATGAAACGAATCGGCCTGCTCTCTGATACTCACGGACATATCCCCAAAAAAGCGTATGAATTCTTTGCTGATTGCAACGAAATCTGGCACGCCGGCGATATCGGCAACATCGAAACTGCCAAAGAACTGGCAGGAATCAAACCATTAAAAGCTGTTTACGGAAATATTGATGGGCAGGATATTCGTTCGTTTTATCCGCTTTATCAGGAATTTACCTGCGAAGGTGTCAAAGTGCTGATGATTCACATTGGCGGCTATCCCGGACGATACACCCCTGAAGCGCGGGCGCTGATTGATGAAATAAAGCCGAAATTATTTATCACCGGACATTCTCACATTTTGAAAGTGATCAACGATCCGAAAAAAAATCTGCTGCACATTAACCCCGGAGCTGCCGGAAAATATGGCATGCACCAGATTGCAACACTGATCAGGTTTGTGATTGATGGTGAAGATATCAGAGACCTTGAAATTCAGGAACTGCCGAAGTCGGAAAAAATTCTCTGAGACGAAACTTACCTGAGTCTATCGGCAGCACGTACCAGTTTCTCATCTTTTATGATGCTTCTGTTCGCCAGAATCAGAAACAGTAATGAGACTAAGGTAAAGTAGATGCCCCATTCCCCGGAATAATCAGCAGCAGCATTCAGGGTTCTGCCAACAAGTGGAGAAAAGACGAAGAAAATCAAAGCAACAAGAATTACGTTCATTAAAATACTGAGCTTTACAATCTTCGATTGAAAACGGCGGTTTTTATAGAGGAAAATTGCGACTATCGTTGAAAAAACAATCATCCCATTGAAAATTCCGAGAGGAAGTACCATATATTCATTGATGACTGAAGCTGCATCCGGAACGGGAGTTGTTAGCTTCAATAAATAGAATTTGTAATAAAAATACTCGGAGAAAAAGCTTGCCAGCGGAAAGAAATATATTGCAATGAGAGCTGCAGCGGCACCAAACAGGTAAATGCTTTGAATACGTTGTATCATAACGGTTTTAATTTTGTGCAAATATAAAAACTACAACAACGCGAATCCAATAAAATAAACAGGTTTTGTAAAAAGGCATACCTTTGCTGGCTCTCATTAAAAAACAGCAACACCAACAAGCCTGTATGAAGCTGATACACTTCATTAAGATCATCATAATTCTTACTTCGGTTCTTTTTCTTTTCAGTCTCTGGCAACGTCAGCCCGATATTGATGATGCGTGGATAGGCGAACATGCTTACTGGATGGCCGAAAAAGGTTATGTAAAATCGGAGCTGATGCATGGAATTACCAATCAGCACATCAGGCATATTGTTCATCATAAACTTTTTACGCTTTCCGGAGCTTTGTTTATCAGCATCTTCGGCTTTTCGCTTTTCACTTTAAAAAGTGTCAGCCTTTTTAGTCTGATTGTTTTCCTGATCATCTTTTATCGGTATCTGAAGAAAAGAGTCAACGATCAGACATTGTGGATCGGCATGTTATTGATTTCGGTGAATGCCTTTATTTTTCAGTATTCCTTTGTCTTTCGTCCCGAAATTATGGTGATGACTTTGGGATTTGTCTCATTCATTTTCCTTGAAAAAGGCATGAATGATTCATTCAAAGTCAAATGGCTTTTAATCAGTGGTTTAATGGCAGGTCTGGCCGCTGCCACCCACCTCAACGGGCTGATTTTTATAACTTCCGGTGGATTATTGCTGCTCATTAAGCGAAAACCCTTATTGGCGTTTCTGTTCGGGTTTGCAGCAATCCCGGGCTTTGCAATCTATTTTTATGATTTTTCAAGGGAATTTGGTTTTGATTACTGGCTCTATCAGGTAAAAGATGCCCCGGCACTTCATACCATCAGGGATTTGCCGGAATCACTTTCTTTGCTCGAAAGGCCTTTCAGGGAACAAAGACGGTTTTTTCATAGTCCTAAAGAAATCAGTTTTTCAGTTTTATTTATTTTTCTGATGATTGCAGGCCGTAAAGAAATCAGAAAAAACAGCATGCCACTGATGTACCTTTTGTTTCTGGTAATTTCGCTTGCCGCTGTTTCGGTGCATTCAACCAGCAAGTATCTTATGCTTTACATGCCTGTGATGGTGGTATTGATGAGCAGGGCATTTTCATTTCTGGCACTGGAAAGTGAAACAGAAAACAATAAGTTCCGGCTGAAAAAATCCGCATTAGCTTATTGGGCCGTGGGATTGACAATTATTTATATCGGCATACAAATGTATTGGAATGTAAATACATCCATAAAAAAATATGACACCAATGCAAACCGCAGATTTTCTGAAACTTACTTTGGAAAAGAAACCGGGGAACTGAATATTCTGGCTCCTATGAACTTTATATTTAATGAGATAGATCACTTCAACCGCATTCAGGGAGATCTTGGGTACATCGATATTCAAAAAACCGGATTGCCCCTTAACGGAAGTTTTATGCTCAGGTATGCCGATAGCTCAGCTATTGATTATCTGATAATTACAAAGGAATATCGTGAAAGGTTTGGAATGGATACCCTAAATGAACCACAGCGAAACCGGGAAGGATTCCGCACCATTGAAAAGAATAATGAATTTGAAATACTGAAGAATGACAGGAAACCAGAATAAATATATCGCCAACGGGTTTAAAAACCTGATCTGGGATTTTAACGGAACACTGCTTAACGACCTCAGCCTTTGTGTTGATTCCATCAATCAATTGCTTGGCAAACGGCAATTGAAACACTTAAGCACGCAAAACTATCTGGATATATTTACATTTCCGGTGCAGGATTACTACACAACCGCCGGGTTTGATTTTTCAAAGGAGCCCTATGAAACCGTCGCCATGGAATTTATGGAGCTTTATCTTAACGGAGTGAATAAGAGTCCTTTGCATGAAAAAGTAATCACTTTGCTTTCCACCGCCCGCGATCATGGTTTTCGGCAGATTATTCTTTCGGCCATGGAAATTAATGAACTTAAGAAGCTTGCGAAAAACCTTGAAATCGAAGGATATTTTGAAAATATATACGGAATTGATAATCACCTTGCTGCAGGGAAATCTTATCTGGCAAGTCATGCCATGACAATATCCGGTTTCAAACCTGAAGAAACATGCCTTATCGGCGATACACTTCACGATGCTGAAGTAGCTGATCATATTGGAATTCAGTGCATTCTGGTTGCAAGCGGACATCAGTCAGCAGCGCGCCTCCGCAAATCGGGACATACAGTTGTGGAGAATCATGCAGAGCTCCGCACTTTATTGAAACTGAATTGACCGATCAGATATTCTTATCCGTTAATCTCCTGTAATTATTAAATTTGCAACATAAGCCTGCAAATGGACAAACCTGATCCTCTTATACTTTTTATTCCGCGTTGGTATCCTTCAGAAGAAGATCCTATGCTGGGATTGTTTGTGAAAAAACATGCCGTTGCTGCCATCAAAGCTGGTTACAGCGTTGTTGTGGCGTATGCTGCTCCTTTCCGCGATATCAATCCTGAACGCAACTACGAAGTCCGGATTAATGAATCAGACAAAGTTCTTGAGGTGATTGCCGGTTACAACAATACAGGAGGGATTTCCGGTATTTTCCGGCAATTTATGGCATGGCGGAAAGCGGTTCTGAAAGCTGTTGAGGTGGGAGGAAAACCGGATCTGATTCATGCACACATACTTACGCGAACCGGAATCATTGCCCTGATTTGCTCCTGGTTTTACAAAATTCCGTTTGTTGTAACCGAACATTGGTCAAGATATTACCCGCAGAATCTGCAATTTAACGGTTTGATCAAACGTTCACTTACTCAGCTGGTAATCAGAAGAGCCCGAAAAACCACCGTTGTTTCAAATCGCCTTGTGGATGCAATGAAAAACTGCGGACTTAAATTCAATCCCGGCATTTTGCCAAATGTGGTGGATACGGTTTTGTTTGTTCCCGGCAATAAAAGGGATTCTGTCAAAAAGCGAATTGTAAGCATCACCTGTTTCGACGAAAAAGCGAAAAATCTTTTTCTCTTGCTTGATGCTTTTAAAACAATTAAGAAAGATTCAGGCAATGTAGAGCTTGTTTTGATCGGCGATGGAGTTGATCATGGGAAAACATTAGAATACGCTGCATCTCTGGGTTTGCAACCCGATGATGTATTGTTTAAAGGCATGCTTGAAAATCTTGAACTTGTTGATGAGCTTCAAAAAGCCGATTGCCTGGCGTTGAGCAGCAATTACGAAACCTTTGGAATTGTTGTTTTCGAAGCACTTGCCTGTGGCGTTCCGGTGGTTGTTACTGATGTGGCCGACCTCGCAATTCATATTGAACCTGACATGGGCAGGGTGGTGCCTGTCGGCGATGTCACTGCTTTTAAAAATGCATTGCTTGATGTTTTGAATCATCCCGAAAGCTTTGACCCTGAAATAATGCGTTCTTTTGTATTGAAAAATTATAGCCCCGAAGCAATTTCGCAGCAGATGAGGAATTTATATCAACCCTTGATTAATCGAACCTCATGACAGGCGAAAAGCACGAAAATGTAATCAGGTTTGCAGTGATGGCCAGAAGCGAAGGTCTGCAAAAATGGCAGATGGAGAGCTACAATGCACTTATTAACAGTGGGTTGGCTGAGAATGTGCTCTGGATTATTGAGGATGAAGAAGTTGCTGTCCAGAGCTGGACTGCCAGGGTTTCTGCTTATCCATGGAGGAAACTGATCTTCAGAAAATACTACAAACATTTTTTCAAACCTGAATCCTTTAAAAGGGTTTCTTTTGATGAAGTGCGGGGTGAAATACCTGTAATCAATTGTAAAACCTTGCGCAAAGGAAAGTATAGTGAGTATTTTGAAGAAAGCGATCTGAATAAGATCAGCAGGTATGCACCTGATTTCATCCTCAAGTTTGGATTTGGAATCATAAAAGGTGAGATACTTACCTGCACCCCCTATGGTGTTTGGTCATTTCATCATGGCGATGAACAGAAATACAGGGGAGTACCTCCGGCTTTTCATGAAATTGTGCGCAACGATCCGGTTACAGCTTCCATCCTTCAGCGCCTTACCGAAACGCTTGACGGCGGTGTAATTCTCCGCAAAGGTTTTTTTAAGACGATAAACCATTCATGGTCAGCCAACCTTGATCAGGCTTTGAAGCTTTCGTTAAACTGGCCTTTGGATGTTTGCAGAGAAATTATTTCACAGAAATCATTCCCTGCTGCCAGCGAAGGCGTAAAAACGCTGGCGCCGGTTTACAAAGAGCCGGAGAATCTTACCATGACGCAGTTTCTGGTAAAAGTGTTTGTAAATAAAATACGGTTTCATTTTTCAGAAATATTCCTCTCAGAAAACTGGGAAACCGGTCTGGTGGAAGCTTTGCCCGGGGATCTTCTTGAATCCGATTCCTTTGTTGTTCATCCTCAGAAAGTTTCATGGCTCAGGGCCGGGCTCAGAAACAGGTATTGGGCCGATAGTTTCGCCATTGAGCATAAGAATAAACTGCTGCTTCTTTTTGAGAATTACGATTACCGGAAACAAAAAGCAGAGATTCACGCAACCTGGTTTGATGAAAATGACAAGACATTCGGAGAAATCAAATCAGCGCTGAATGAAGAATGGCATCTTTCGTATCCTTTTATTCAAATGATTGGGGATGATATTTATTGCATTCCCGAATCGCTGGGGCATGGCTCTGTGGAGTTGTATAAGCTTGATACCGGAACGCTGAAGCTGAATCACAGCAGAACGCTGATTCCCGGATTGCAGGCAGCAGATGGCACGCTGGTGTATCATCAGAACCATTGGTACTTTTTCTTTACACCTGCTCATGCTACAAACACGGAGTTACACATCTGGCATTCCGAAACGCTTGACGGTACTTTTGTTCCTCATACCCTTACACCGGTAAAATCAAACGCGGGCAATGCACGTCCAGCAGGGCCATTTTTTACCTGCGACGGCAAGTTATACCGTCCTGCTCAGGATAGTTCGCGCACCTATGGAGGCAGGATTATCATCAACGAAATCAAATTGCTCACCGAAGATGATTTTCTTGAAGAAACGGTCAATGTGTTGATGCCTCCTGCTGGTTATTCAGGGATTCACAACATTTCATTTGCCGGCAAACATATGTTTTTCGACAGCAAAAAGTACCGGTTTTCTCCGGCAGCATTCCGGCATCAGATCATGCGCCGGTTAAAATTGTAAAAGCCTAATATTCTGATAAATGTTCTCAAGAATCCTCACAACCACAGCTTCGCGATTGATCATTGCCCTCACCAATCTGGGCATTGTTACAGTCGCAGCACGTGCACTTGGCGCCGAAGGGATGGGGACAATTTCGCTCTTTATTTTAGGGATAAGTATTATTCTGATAGTCTCCGCATTGGTTGGCGGTAGTGTGCTGGTTTATATGGCATCGCGCTATCCGGTGGTGCAGTTGATTTCTCCGGCTTGGGCGTGGGCATTGCTGGTTTCGGCAGCAGGTAGTTTTTTGCTGACATGGCTCGAACTTTCCCCACCTGAATATGCCTTCGATCTTTTTGCAATATCAATGTTGCAATCGCTTTTTTCCATCAATCAGAATATACAGATCGGGAAAGAAAAAATTCTTCAGTACAACCTTGCCGCCATGGCACAGTCATTAATTTTGCTGATTTCGTTGATCTTTCTGATTCACGTTGCCGGAAATGCCGATATCCTGAGCTACATCACCGCGATGTACATCTCCTTTTCTATCGCATTTATCATCAGTTTCTCAGGAATTATCAGATATTTCACCAAAGCCCGGCTTTTCAATCCTGAGGTCATCCGCGAAACTTTCAGGTTTGGAAGTTATGTGCAGGTAGCCGGAATTCTTCAGCTTTTTAATTACAGGTTGAGTTATTACATCATCGAAAAGTTTTTTGACCGTGCCACGCTGGGTGTCTTCTCCATTGGGATTCAGATTTCGGAAAGTGTGTGGATTATCTCCAAAAGCATTGCATTGGTTCAATATTCTAAGGTTTCCAACTCAAAGGACGATGATTACAATGTGCGGATAACACTGGAGTTTATCAGGTTCACCTTCATTTTAACCCTGATGATGTTATGTGCTCTATTGCTTTTACCCGCTGATTTCTTCGTGATGATCTTCAGGAATGATTTCAGGAATGTTGGCGAAGTAATTCTCAGCATCTCTGCAGGTATTCTTGCGGTTTCCATTTCGCTGATGTTCAGTCACTATTTTTCAGGAAGCGGAAAACCATGGCACAACACGATTTCATCAGGCATTGGGTTGGTGTTTACGGTGATTCTTGGTTTTGTGCTTATCCCAACCATGGGCATAGTTGGTGCAGGTATTACCTCTTCGGCATCATATTCGGCCGGAATGTTGTACCAGTTTTTCATCTTCAGGAAAATGACATCAACCCCCGTAAGCAACTTTATCCCGGGAGTCAGAGATTTCAGGAAACTGCTCGGATTGCTGAAGGATTTGAAAAACAGATGATTAATTGAGCATTCTAAAGATTAACGCAACAAACGGATACTGGTATTTTCCTCAATATATTTAAAATACCAGTAAAGCTTACGATTAACATCCATACCGTAATCCAAAGTCGGATTGTAGTGAATGTAAGATCCGATAACCCTGCTGTATTTGCCGCGGTTAAAGTAATCGTTCCAGTTGTTTACCCCTAGTGAATTTAAAGAGCGGTAGTATTCATTGCTCCGGTCAAGCGCGGGTGAATAACGCATCAGAAACCACCGTTCGAATTCCGGATCGATGATAATAATTTGATATTCAGTGCTGTCGATACTAATCGATGTAGGCTCTGATTGCGTTTGAGTGATTTTCTTTTGCTGAGTACATGCCCAACCGGCAAATACCAGCATTCCAAAGATGAGCAGTTTTTTCATTTTCTTAAGGTTTTAAAGTCATAAGCCAATAAACCAGAAGTTGACTGAACTGTGAACTGGTTTGCTGTTTTTAAAACACTGTTGTCCGGTAAAAATCGAAAATTTTCTTGCCACCAAACGATGCACTGAGCTTGTCGAAGTGACTCCAAAGCTCCAAATTACACAAAATGAATGAATTAGATTGGTGACTTTTGGTGATTTAGTGCTTTGGTGGCAGATTTAAAAAAGTAAGGTACCATTCTGCGACTTTTGTCAAAGAGCAACAATATCAGTCATTTGCAATAATATTCGAAACTTTCTCAGGACAACAATATTTTTAAAATGAACAGCATATAAAGGTACTAAAGAAACGGGTACAAAGTATCGATCCAGCGATCTTCGGTAATAAAAAATGATCCGAAGGATTCCCATTGTTTAAGAATGCGTGATTCTTTCATCTGTGCATCGGTTTTGCCAGCAGCTTTTGCATTCTTTACAATATCAATGGTTTCATTCAGTGATTGGAGATGTTCTTTCATTTGCGCTTTGCTGAAAGCAGGGCCATGACCTCCAATGAAAGTTACGTCATCGGGATAATTCTCCAGAATCCAGGCAACATTCTTCACATAAACCAAAGGATTTCCACCATTTGATACATCCACATATGGGAAATAGCCGGCAAAAAGCAGATCGCCGACATGAATCACTTTTGCCTTCGGGAAATAAACCAGCAAATCACCGGTGGTATGTCCGCCTGGCAAATGGAGGATTTCAATGGTTTCGCCATTAAATCCGAGTGTCATTTTTCCTTCGATGGTTATGTCGGGACGAGCATGCATTGGCGGTGCTGAAATGGTTTTTTCTCCTTGTACCTGATCCTTACTCAGAAAATCCTTTACGCTGGCATGTGCAATGATGTGCGCACCCTGGCCGATAATTGCATTGCCACCGGTGTGATCTCCATGTAAATGAGTATTAATGAGGAATTTAATGGGTTTGTCTGATAATTTTTCTATGGCGGCTTTCAGCTTTTCGCCGGTTTGGGCATACGCGGCATCTACCACCAGCACCCCATCTTCACCGGTTTGAACTAATACTGAAACGCGGTTATCAACAAAAAGGCGGTAAACACCAGGCCCGGCTTCTGTGCTGCTTATTTCGGCTGTAGACCAGTCGCGCTGAGCAAGAAGACTTAAGGGAATCAGTAACATTGACAAAAACAAGGTTTTCATTTTTCGGAATCTTATAATTTGTAATTATTTTTTAGCTGCGGCTAAATAATAGCGGATGTTTATTCTACTGAAATCCCGGCCATATTCTTTTTTATCAGCGATTTATCCTGAATAAGATGTCTTAACCGTTCAAGAATAAAATCCTTGTATTTAAGTTGCAGAAAATGTTTTTCATCTTCAAGCATATGGTATTCCACGAAAGGAGAATTAATGAGATTTCGTCGGGCAAAGTTAACGTTTTCGGGAAAGATAAGTCTATCGTCGGTGCCCTGAAACATAATAACCGGAGCAGTAATTTTTGACCACAAAGGAGACATTTCCTGCAAAGATTCGAGGTGTGAAAGTTTTTCGTCATTGGCGACCATTATCATAGGAGGCAAAAACCATCTGAAAAAGCGATATTTTATAATATGGCTGATGTCGTAAGTGGTTTCTTCACCCGGCGCCAGAGAGGCTGAAACCAGAACAACGCCATCAACTTTATCGGGTTTGAGCATGGCCATTTTTGCTGCGACAGTTCCTCCGTATGATGAACCAATGATGTAAAGAGGTGAAGGATAGCCTTCCTGTTCAAGTATTTTCCACATTTTTTTTGCCTGACGCCGAACTGAAATCTCTGAAGCACCGGCATCAGAAATTCCATACCCGGGCCGGTCAGCGGTTATAATGTTGGCCCATTGTGCCAATATGGTATCTTCGTAGTAAATGCTGTACACGCTCATGTTGCTGGGCGAACCGTGCAGAAAGAACAGGGTAGGGAGGGTGTCGTTGCGGTGAATACGCATGTATCCCAGATCTTTTCCTTCATCATCAATAATATTGACTCTGGCATTGGGAAAGCGCTTTTTTAATGACTGAGCAGTTTCGCGTGTCTCAACACAGGCATTGAATCCAGCTATAATGAACAAGGAAGCAAGAGCGGAAATAATAATTTTTTTTTTCATAGTTCTGGCAGCAAAGGGGCAGCATTTTACTATATATATAACGTATGTAGGGTATATTTAGTTTTAACCATTCTGCTATTAATAATCATTATAAGTTTAAATATCAATTGATTGATTCATTTAGGAATTGCTGAGATTGTTGATGCAGCTCCTTTGGATTAAGCAATGATTCATAAGTTTGCCAATAAATTCAGGATTCAGGCAGGTGCTATTACATGCAGGTTGCAACATTTAAAACTCATTCCATTTTATATTGGAAACGAATAGATAAGTAAAGAAAATCGCAGCTGTAACCTTAGGGCGACTCCGGTTTAATTCAATATTGAATGACTCCACTTTCGGGAATCTAAGTTTCATCTATAAGTGAAGAATATTGTTCTTTTAATGAAAGCTTCAATTATAATTGAAGAAATAGCAGTTGCGGGCAAAAGATTTAGTTATGATTGAAGAAATTGGGCAGGAGGAATTTTGAAATAAAAAGTATTAAGTTTGTGGAGTTATTATGCGAGTTAGTAACCACCAGTAAAGAAACACTAAAAAAAGAAATATGAAAATACCTAAGATTTTGATATTTAACTTTTTCACCAGACAAGCATTTAAAGGATTTAATATTCTGCAAATTTTAGGACGAAGATTAAATTCTATGTCAATGGATTTTGGATTTATTCTGGGATTGATATTCCCTTTTGCTGTATTTTTTTTTATACTATTTATAATAATGATTGAATCATCTAAAGAAATAAATGGTTCAATACCAATTTGGATTGGAATAATTCCTTCTTCCTTCGTAACATTTTTAATATTGAATAAGGACTTTTATAAAGCAAAAAGTATAGCGAAGAGACATTTCGGATACCAGGTAATTGATTTAAAAACAAATAGACCAGCTAATGAAATTCGATGTGTAATAAGGAATTCAACAATAATTATTTGGCCTTTAGAAGTAATAGCTTTAATGTTTAACTCTAAAAGAAGAATTGGAGATTTGATTGCAGGAACTAAGCTGATTGAAGCAGAGACAGAGGATCCTGAATTAATCATGAATGACATATCTGAAAAAAGTTATGTTAAAAATAAGTCGAAGTTAATTTGGATTTCAATATTAATTTCCTTGTTAATTAGTGCTTTAGCTATATTACCAGAATTATTGGCTATGATATAAATGGCTGTCGCTGATAAATGGGAATATGAGCAGTCTTTTATTCCAATAACCATCGGATGAAGCGATTATTTTCCGTTTGAACCGGGAAAAATGATTCCCCTGGAAATTTTGAAGTTGAAAAGTGCTAAGTTTGTGGAGTTATTAACGAGTTATGGCCAATTGTAAAATGACGACCAATAGTAACCTAGACATAGAGGCGAAAGTAATTGAGCGATTTGTTATTAAGACAAAAAGGGAAAGGTATTTGACCTTTATAAAAAATGGCAAGACCAGAGAAAAGTTCATCAACGACCTTCATCATATGAATTTCTTACAACAAGACCTTTTTGACAAAGTTTCTGGAAATGAATTTGAAGTAATAAAAGAAAGAATAAAATCCTTAGGGAATTTAAAGGACTGTTATTTAGTATCGGATAATCCACGGCTTGACAAAAAAAGACTTGATATTGACACTGCACTGAGAGAAACAATCGGAGCAGACAGTGGAACACTAATCGTATTCGGAGACGCTGAAATTCTATATTCAGAAGCAGAGGGATTTAATAATAGATTAATTAGCAAGCCGACAAAATTCAAGTAATAAGACAATGACGACAACTGACGACAATCATGTTAAAATATTATTCCGATTTCACAGTAATGTGTTGGACGAAGAAACTGTTGAAACAATGTGGGCTGAAATTGTTGACAAAGAGAAAGGGCTTTACAAACTTGATAGCATTCCATTCTATGCACCGTCAGTTGCTTCAGACGACATTGTATTTGCAGAGTATGACGAACAAGAGCAAATGCTAACCTATCGCGAGACAGTTGAGTACTCAGGAAATTCGACAGTTCAGGTCGTACTTATGGACGACACGCAAGACATAAATATTATTCGTGACTTGTTTAAAGAACTTGGGTGCGTTTCAGAAAAAGTTAACGAAGGATATTTTTCAATGGAAATTCCTTCAACTGTTGACTATAAAAACATAAAGAAAAAGTTAGACGAATTAGAAACACAGGAGACTATTGGTTACGCAGAACCTTGTTTAGCAGACGGACACAAACAATGAGAAAAGCAACTGGCTATAATAACACGGGTTTGGCAAAAGTGGCGGTTCAGTTCTCCGTAGACAGATTTGCGGTTAACCAAACATTAGTTTTTTAAATCAAGTTTTGTGGTAAAAGGCCCGCCTTTCGAGTAGCTGCAAAACGTTGAACTACATCCTTTCCCAAGCTATGTACTTACCGGCTGTTTTTAATACCAACATGCGCTCAACTGCGAACCTTTTATTTTGTTGACAGGCTTAAGAAAAATTGATGTGGATGGAAATTTTGAAGTTAGAAAGTATTAAGTTTGTGGAGTTATTAACGAGTTGGGTGTAGGCCATAAAAATATCACTATGGAAAAGAAAAAAATAATTTCCGAAATTCTAGAACATTCCAAGAAAACAAAATCTGTATTATCAGCTAGACAACTTGGAGACTCCTCAAATCAATTTGTGGGATACATTTTAGATTTTAACGATCAAATATTTATTATGCAACAAATCACTACCAAAGGGCTAAAAAATGGTTTGTTAATTGAAACAATTGACAACATAGAAACATTTGAAATGGGAGATTACGAAGACGCTTATGGATATTTATTTAACAATATAGAGTTAATAAGTGAACAAACAGTCGGCAATCTAAAACTACCTAAAAGTTCCAATTGGAAATTTGAGATGTTGAGAACTTTGTTTAAACTAGATAAAATAATAACAATTCAATTAAAGACTGATGACAATATTGTGACTGGAATGATACTCGGATTAGATGAAACTCATTTAAAATTTAATCCATTGACAAACGTTGGAAAAGATGAAGGAACTGTAATTTATGCCATCGAAAATATTTCGACATTTACAGTAGATGAATTAGAGAGCAGAAAAATTAAAGTACTTAACCAATGGAGAAAAAAGAAGGCCTAATAAATAGGACTCTGAGCGGTCTGCAAGACCCAGCGATGAGTTCCCGAAGCTTCGGGATTGAACTACATTTCGACAGGCTCAATACAGCGCATCCTTTCCCAGCCTCTGCACTTACCGGCAGTTTTTAATACCAACATGCGCACAACTGCGAACCTTTTATTTTGTTGACAGGCTTAAGAAAAATTGATGTGGATGGAAATTTTGAAGTTGAAAAGTATTAAGTTTGTGGAGTTATTAACTAGTTATAAGCAATTTTATGAGAAAAAACCCAACAAAGACTTTAGTACTGACAATTATTGGACTTTTTATATTTTCAGCTTGTGTCAGACAAGGTGACTATAAACTGAACATCATCTTTGACAATACAGAAGGGTTGACAACTGAAGCTGATGTGACTGCAAACGGACTAAAAATTGGGAAAGTTGAAAAAATTGGACTTTTGAGAGATAAAATATTTGTCACGACAGCAATCGACAAAAACATTAAAATTCCGCGAAACTCTATTTTTATCATTGAAAGCGTTGACTTACTTGGCACTAAAACCATTTCAGTAAAGTTAGACAGCGTTGAAACAAAATACTATAAAGACAGCGATACCATTTTTGGACAATTACAAAGAAAAAGGTTTTTAAATGACTCAACTCAACTTCAACTCGACAGTGCGACAATTACGAAACTAAAGCCTTTAGTTGATACATTTGCTAGTGCGGTCAGAGACTTTGGGAAATCATTAAATGACAGCAAGAAAAAATAGAAGAGAAAGAAAAACTGCTTATAATAAATAGCACTCTGAGCGGTCTGCAAGACCCAGCGATGAGTTCCCGAAGCTTCGGGATTGAACTATATTTCGACAGGCTCAATACAGCGCATCCTTTCCCAGCCTCTGCACTTACCCCCAGTTTTTGATACCATACATGCTAAAAAAATGTGGGCAATTGGATATAGGAATCCTGAATTTATTGGAAACTAAAGATAGATACATGCGCTCAACTGTGAATCTTTTATCATTTGTTGACAGGCTTGAGAAAAGTTGATGTGGATGGAAATTTGAAGTTAAAAAGTATTAAGTTTGTGAAGTTGTATGCGAGTTCTGCGTCATAAAAAAAATGAAAAACTATGAAAAAAGAAAGAATATCATTTTTTGGAGTAAAATCATTAATTATTACATCTCTTTCCGTTCTGGTATTTTCAAGCACTGGACAAGAAAACAGGAACAAAACAAGGGGTGATTTATTACAAGTGCATACAGATGCAACTCAAAGTTCATTTTTTGAAAATAATCCAACAAATGAGCAGATAAGTCAAGTTGTTAGAATGATGTTCCAGGATAGCAAAGGTATTATTTGGTTTGGAGCGCAGGATGGGGCTTTTAGACTTTCCAATAACACGTTGAGTAAAATTGATGGTATAAAAAGTGAAACAGGTGGACGTGTAACAATACACGATATTACAGAAGGTAAAGATGGAAAAATCTGGTTCGGGCATACCGATGGTCTCAGTAGTTATGATGGAGAAATAGTGAAGAATTATTATGAATCAGATGGTTTATTGAATAATGATGTTTGGAATATTGAATCGGATACCAATGGTAATATTTGGATTGGGACAATAGGAGGTTTATGCAAATTTAATGGGGATGTATTTACAACTTTCGAATTACCCGAAGGAATTCGTGACACAACACTCGGTGTTTCAAGCACTAAGATGGTGCATTGCATTATGGAAGACAGTAAAGGAGATATCTGGTTTTGTACCAATGCAGGACTTTTTTGGTTAAAAGACAACGTTCTTCATAATGCCTCTGAAAAATATGGAATTAAAACCAATTTTATAAACGAAATCATTGAAAGCGAAAATGGAGGTTACTGGATTTCAACTAAAGAGGCATTATACAAACTGGCAGGAGATCGGTTAGAAAATATAACAGAACAAGTAACAGAAGTTGGTAAGGGGATTGGGAGTATGTCGGAAGACAAAAATGGTAAATTATATTTTGTCTTCAATCAGCATTATCTACATATCTATGATGGCAAAGAGATAATAGAATTCGAAAAACCCGAAGACAACAAGGGACCAGTAGTTTATCAAATCTACAGAGACCAAATTGATAGACTATGGTTTTTAGGTTTTGGCGGTGCATACCGATTGGAAAACGGCAAATTTCTGAACATTACAAAGAATGGACCCTGGTAAAAATACGAACGCAGAGCAATGTATATGCGATAATGCTCCCTAAACGGTCGCACTATGCATATACTAAGCGTTGAACTATATTTCGACAGGCTCAATACAGCGCATTTCGACAGGCTCAATACAGCGCATTCTTTCCCCGGCTATTTACTTACCGGCAGTTTTTAATACCAACATGCGATCAACTGCAAACCTTTTATTATTTGTTGAAAGACTTGAGAAAAAATGATGTGGATGGAAATTTTGAATGATTAAAAAGTACTAAGTTTGTGGAGTTATAAATGAGTTATGTGCAATTTTATGAAAAATCGAAAAAGTCTTATAAACCAACTAGAACTTGCATATGCACCACAAACAGCATATGAATTTGCCATAGTTAAAGACGATCCTTTAATAGAGCAAGCACTTGAAAAGGCAAGTTTATATTTGATTGCGCAAAGACCTGTGATTACATTTGAAAAGGTAGTAATAGACACAAAAGATTACAAAGTATCTTTCGAAATTCACCAAAAAGAAAATGGCAATATCTTAAAAGGAGAATTACCGCTAATTCAAAAAGTTGTTGGTTCAACTAATGAAGATAATATTGCTGTAGCTTTTAACTTTCTTGGTAAATCAAATAAGCCATACACATTACCTCTTAATAATGTTCACGGCTTTTCGTTTCTCCAAATATTAGATTCTGAGAAAAAATTTTTAATTTGGTTTTCACCTGAAAAACTTCTTCACAATTGGTGGAAAGAACATATTGACTGTGAAATAGAAGGTGATTATCGTTCGTTTCTTAAATACAAAATTCACTACGTTGGAAAGGCTACGAAACAAAGTATTATAAAAAGACTTACGGGACATTCTACATTTCAAGACATATTATCACTAGAAGCACCTGTTACTGAAAAACAACTTCCAGCAAATGAAATTGTTATTCTTCCTTTTGAGTTTCAAGACAATTTGGAAATTCATTCATTCGGAAATGAATCCGAGACAAAAAGTATGGTTGATGCTATATTAGGCAAAAACTACCCTGAGAAAGAGAAAGTATTTCTTGATGCTGAAAAGGCATTAATTAAAGCTATGCAACCAACTTACAACAAGGAAATGTTTAAAAACTACCCTGTTAGTAAAGATGGTCTCTACAATGACAATTACGATGCTATTTCATACACATTTATGGATCCAATTACTTTACTTTACGATGATGGCGAAATAAATGGAGGATTGACACCCATTGGTGGAGACTCTATATTAATTGTAGACAATAGAGAATTTAAACTTGTTAAATAATAAAAAACTGCACATAATAAATAGGACTCTGAGCGGTCTGCAAGACCCAGCGATGAGTTCACTATGGTTATTTAAAAAGTTATTATATTTGAGGCGTGGGTGGATGGGTTGGCAATAAATCAGATATTTACGCGAAGTTGTGTATATCCAATCGTTGATACGCAAGCAATTCGAAACAATAATGGTCTAAATCGTTTAATCTTTAAAATAATGAAAACAAGATTTATCCTTATAATGATATTATTAATAGCGCTCGTGAGCAATTCTTATGGGCAATCTATAGTTGGGCTAACTGCTGGTTACAGCAAATCGGGATTTTTTGATAAATCAGAAGATTCACCTTATCATGGAACATACAAATCACCTGCTTCTTATTGCATAACTGCATTTTTGAAACAGAGAAAGCAAAAACACATTAATTTATGTTCGGAGCTATCTTTTGTAAATAAAGTATTGGATTTAAAAGCACGTTATGGGGGACTTGGCTCGGGTACAAATCGCGATGTAACCTATAATTTAAACTATTTATATGCTTCAATATTTCCGGAATTGTCAATCGGGAAAAGATATACTTTTAATTTTAGTGTTGGTCCATCTTTTGGATATTTAATAAAATCACATATTAGTGGTAAGTCTTCCTTTTGGAATATGGATGAGCAGAACAGCAGTTGGGTTGAAGATGGCAATGCAAAATCAGACTTTAAAGCTTATGAATTAAGAATATTTGCCAAAATAGGAATGGAAATCCCTGTTAAAAATAAAATTAAAATTTCGATTGATAATTCTTATAGCAGAGGGATCACAAATGCTGCGAATAATTCTTTAGGTAATGCTGCAAAATTCCTAAACTCAAAAGATATAACGTTTACCTTAGGAATAATTTACACTTTAGATAATTCAGGAAGTAATAAATAGGACTCTGAGCGGTCTGCAAGACCCAGCGATGAGTCCATGTTGAGCTACATCCCGGTAAGCATTTACAACCCCTCCCCATTTTCTATTGCCCGGCAAAGGTCATTCACAAACCTTACCATAGGTGCGCCGTCAATTACATCATGATCCAGCAAAATGGTCATATTCAGGATTTCACGCACTTTGACTTCGTTATTTACAACCACAGCTTTTTTTATAATTGACCCTATCCCAAACGATACGGGATGAACAGAAACCGGAATAAACCAGCCGTTAATCTTTCCCATCATACCCAGTGAAGTCACCGAAACATTCCCCATGTTTCTGAACGCCGTTTCTGGTTTCAGCAGCATAAAATTCCAGATCATTCGTCTTATAAATCCGGGCAGATAATAGTATAACTGTTCGTATAGCTTTGGTTTGCTGTGCAATACAATGTCATTGCCGGTTAAGATTTGCATTCTGGCTGTATCAATTTCAAGGGCAATTTCTTCAATACTCTTTTCATTGGCTTTTTTAATCAACAACGGAATCGGCACTTTTTTTCCATTGATTTCCTTTTCAACAATCATTGAAATATTTACATCATCAAAACTGATAAGTTTGCGCTTATTAACCTGATAAGCCGCAACTTCTCTGTGTTTTTCAATGGTTTTAGCGATCAGCTTCAGCATCCATGCATTGAAAGAAACCCGTGCTCCTTTACGTTTCAGCTCTCTGAGTTTTTGTCGGCCTTCGGTAACATCAAATTCAAGCAATCCACTTACATGGTGCTTTTTAAGTCCGATGGAAACCACATCGAAGGTTGCAATTCTCGATTGAGGGATTTTGTGATATCTGAACAATGATCTCATATCCGGAAGTAGTAATTGCAATTCTGTCAAGCAGTTGCACCCTTTTTTTGTTTAATTGATAATCGTTGATTGGCTTTATTTTCTGAAATGCGTTTTCACCAAAGCAAGCAAATCGGCTTTATAAATGGGTTTTGCAATATAATCGTTGCATCCCGATTCTATTGCTTTTTCTCTGTCGCCTGATAGTCCATAAGCAGTTTGTGCAATAATAACAACCTCCTTGTTAAATCCCCGTATTTGTCTGGTGGCTTCATAACCGTCCATTTCAGGCATGCGGATATCCATCAGAATCAGGTCAGTGTCGGGATTGTTGCGGAAGGCTTCAACTGCTTCAAATCCTGTTCGTGCTTTTACAATTTCCCTGCAAAATGATTTAACCTCTATGTTCAGCAACATTTCAGATACTTTATCATCTTCGGCAATCAATATTTTTAACTTTTGTGGATAATCGGAATCCTCTGAAAAAAATTCCTGCTGATCAACCATTTCTATGATCGGTTCATTATTGTAAGGCAGTTCAATGTAAAATACAGATCCGGTTTTCTCATTGCTTTCAACCCATATTTTTCCGCCAAGCATTTCAGCATATGCTTTGGAGATTGACAATCCAAGTCCGGCTCCCTGTTTTGCCATTTTGTCTGAAATATCAGCCTGAACAAAACGTTCAAAAATGGCTTCCTGCCTGTCCCTGGGTATGCCGGTGCCGGTATCTTTTACATAAAACCGGAGTTTTGAAGTCAGGCCAGACTCCTTCTCTTTAGAATCATTAATTAAATCATACCCAAATTCTATTGAACCTTTTTCGGTATATTTAATTGCATTTTTTACAAGATTAGTAAGGATTGCATAAAGTTTTTCACGATCTGTTTTAATGATCGCTTCGTTTGCCGGCAAAGTGTTTTTAAATGTAAGTTTTATTCCTTTGGCTTCTACCTCTGGTTTAAAAAACGTATAAAGATATTCTATCTGCTCGTTGATGTTCGATTCTTTGATGTCAAGTTTCATCAGCCCTGCCTCTATTTTCGAGATATCCACAATATCGTTGATGATGTTGAGCATGCGGATGCCACTTTTTTCAATGATCTGAATGTATTCCTGTTGCTGGTCTCCAGATAATTCAGGATTTTTAAGCAGGTCAGCAAAACCGAGGATACCATTCATCGGAGTACGGATTTCGTGGCTCATATTGGCGAGGAAAGCTGATTTTAGCCTGTCGCTTTCTTCTGCACGTTCTTTGGCTTTGCTTAGTTGTTCTTCAATTATCTTACGATCAGTTATGTCTTGTGCTGCCCCCCAAAGGCTTATAATATTTCCATCTTCGTCTTTTTCAGATTCACCACGAACCCACATCCAGCCTTTTGAACCGTCTTGTTTTATGGTTCTTAATTCAAGTTCGTACGGACTTCCGGTATTGCTTGTTCTTGCCAACGAAGCTGATAAAAGTTCCCAGCTTTCGGATGTGAATAGTTTCATGTGCTCTGTGTATGGAGGTGGTGGAAGTGTTGGGTCAAAGCCATACATTTTATACAATTCATCAGTCCAGATTACCTCATTGGTAGCAAGGTTTAAACTCCAGCTTCCAATGTGAGTTATTTCCTGCGCCCGCTTCAGTTCCTTTTCACTCCTGAGCAGTTCTTTTTCATATTGTCTGCTCTTTGTAATGTCGCTGAATACCACTGCAAAGAAATCCTGTTTAGGAGAATAAGCAACTACTTCATAATATTTATCAAATTCTTTGGCATAACTTTCGAAACTTATCGAAATTCCGGTTTGTGCTACTTTTCCATAATTATCAATCCATATATTTTCGGTGTCAGGCCGTATTTCCTTAATTGTTTTGTTCAGAAAGCTGTTTGCCTCAATGCCGGTTAGTTTTTCAAATGCCTTATTTATCAGCACGAAGCGATAATCAACAGGCTTACCGTTATCATCATAAATCATTTCATGAAGCGCAAATCCTTGTTCCATATGTTCAAAAAGCTGGCGAAATTGCTTTTCACTTTCTTCAGCGCGTTCTTTGGATGATATTAATGCCAGCTCTGCCTGTTTTTGTCCTGAAATGTCAGAATGCGTACCTACAATTCTTACCGCTTTCCCATTGTTGTCAAATATTGCTTCTGCCCGGGAGAGAATATCCACCCAGTGACCGTCTTTATGTTTCATTCTGAACTCCATCACAAATCGGTCAGTTTGTTTAAGGATGAGTTCATGAAACAATTTCCATGACTTTTTTACATCTTCCGGTTCTGTAGTAGTTTCCCAGACCGAAAAATCATTTGGCAGTTCGTGATCTTCATAACCCAGCATTTTTTTCCAACGAGGGGAATAATAAATATCGTTGGTAACGAGGTTCCAGTCAAATAAACCATCGTTGGAAGCTTTCATAGCAAGAGTAAATCTTTCTTCACTTTCACGCAAGGCTGCCTCTGACTTATACCTGTCGGTTATGTCACGAATAATTCCACCAATGCCATTTTGATTGTTGTCGAGATTTACCGGAAACTTTGTTGTTTCACATCGGCGGTTGCCCAGCATTTCTTCAATGGTAAAAGCGGCAGATGCTTCCAGCGCTTTCTTATCAGAGGATATACAAGGGAATATTTTGTCTCTATTAGCCAGTTCAAGGTCAGTTTTGCCAATCATTTCTTCTTTTTCCATCCCGAAAAAAGTAGCCATAGCGTTGTTTGCAACAATATAGCTGAACTGCTCATCTTTAAGGAAGATCATATCATTACTGGCATTGATAAAAGCAAGATATCGCTCTTCGCTGTCTTTAAGTGCTTTATTTGACTCCGTTTGCTCCAGTTTCTGAAATGCCAGATCACTGATTATTTGTGTTACGTTAAGCAGAAATTCCATAGCTGACTGCACTTCCTCTTTCGAAACGACAGGCACCTTTTCGAGAGCCTGCAGGTATTCATTCTTGTCGAATCCGAATTCATCAGCCTGCTTTTCAAAAAATGAGACATCCGGATCTTCCAGAAGAAACTGGCCTGAAAAAAGATTGGCGATATGCTCACCTTTAATTATTATAGGAACTGCAACATCAATCAATCCATTTAAACATTTGTAGAAATGAATTTTTTCGCCTGAATCCATTTTATTGGCCAGTGTCGTATCGCTTATGGTGCATTTTTTTGATGATTCAGGGTGTACACGGTGAAACTCTGTGCACATTTGTCTCCATCCCGATTTAGATAAGATGTTGCCTTCAAGGTCTAAAATAGCTGTCACGAATCCCGTGGTTTTCTGAAATCCTTCAAGCAGACCATTCACCTTTTCTAAATCGATTAATTCAAGTATGTTAGGTTTCATATTTACACCTTTTTCAGAATGACTCATTTTTGTTCGTGGTACAAACAGAAAATAGCCTTAATCCCACATACAAGGAGCTTGTATTCAGAACTAATCCACCCGACTAATTAATATTACTTACAAATATAACCCAATAATTGAATTATAAATACTGGCATGGAATAATAGTTTTTTATTCAAATGGCTGAGTAGCAAGAAGAATTGAAGTTTTGCCTGGAATTTCACTGGTACTTGGTGGCCTTCAGTAAATTAATATGTCAATCAGGGAATACAGTTTCGAAATGTTATTGAGCAAATAACCACTCATACTAACTTTCATGAATTCCTGGAATCCGCGAGTCAGGGTTTGACTAATTGAAAAAAACGTTTCGCAAAAACAAGGCAAAATCAAGTCAAGCCCTGACTTGCAATCAGTTGCATTTAGCCGGGAAGTTCGCCAATAACCAACATTTCGAAATCTTCTGTAGTCAGTTTGTCGTTTCGCGAGAATGCTCCGAGTTTTGCGCCGAAGATATCAATCCGAACAAACCCAAGTGACTTAAGCAGCCATGTTATTTCGCTGGGAACATAGTATCTTTCGCTACAATCGAGGGTTTTCCTGTTGCCTGTGTCGTCTTCAACTTCGGTGATGTTGTGGTCACGAAAGGTCATCAGATCAAAGGTGTTGCTGCGATAGGTGGCATTGCCTTCTGCTGAGTTGCCGGCGCAAAATTCCTCTACTGAATGGTAAAGCGGAAAAAGGCCGTTGAGGGTGGTAAATATCAGTTTGCCTTTTGGTTTCAACGATCTGCCTGCGCTGCGAAGTATCTCAAAGTTCATTTCGTCGGTCTCCATCAATGGGAATCCGCCTTCGCAAAGCATTATGGCGATATCGAACTCCTCAACAAAGGGGAGATTCCTTGCATCACCCAGTAAAAAGCTGATTTTGAGCTGCTGCTCAACGGCTTTCTCCCTTGCTCTTTTAAGTTGAGATTCCGATAAATCAATCCCGGTAACCTGATATCCCCGCCGGGTAAGTTCAATGCTGTGCCGACCGGTTCCGCAGCCGATATCAAGTATTTTCAGCGATTTATTGAAGCCAAGTTCCTGCTCAATAAAATCACATTCTCCCAACGTGCCCTGAGTAAAACTTTCGTTGTCATATTTCTGACCATAATTCTCAAAAAGAGTTTCGTACCATTGTTTCTTACTCATTGTGTTGTTGTTTTTTAGAAATTCTATTTCGCAAATTACCAAATTCCAGACTGATTAGCGGCATTATTACTGAGTTTCTTAAATTAACGTTAGCCTGAAGGTCAATGCCAATGGCCATAAACCGGAATGGTACAAATTTAAAACCCAGTTTAACAGGTAAGCCTATGGTATAAAAGTTTTCTGTATCGTAAGTTGATCCACCAAACCACCCGCTTCCGCCAGAAATAAGATTTGTGCGTTTTGTACCCCAAAACAGAGAAAGTCCCGTTTGATAATGCAAACGCCAGTATTGTTCGCCAATATAGTCTCCGATCATTATACCCAGCTGGTTATAATTTTCTGAAGGATTTGGTCCAAAAAGAGTAAACTCATCAAGCCTGTAATAATCAAGGGAATACAACAACTCATTCTGCTTAATGCCAATTTCAATTCCATAAGCAAATCCATCACTTTTATTTAAACTGTTATACATTCCCATTTTTGGATTAATGGCAAACCTTTCAATCTCATCCTGACTGTAAGCCAAATGGATTGAAAATATTGAAATGACGAAAATTGGTATAACGAACTTTTTCATAGGTTGCAGTTGCGATTACAAACCTACTGAATTTAATCCGATCCGGCAAAATGACAAAAATATTTGTGCAGTTTTAATGCATTAAGTTTAATGTGATTCACCGATGCTTCCTGCCTAAGAAATGATTACTGTTTTGAGGTAAACCGGAAAGCAAAAAGCCCGCACTTTTTAAAGATGCGGGCTTTATTGCAAAACGAGGCTTTTATTTGAGATAAGTATCCAGCCACCTGAAAAATTCCCTCTGCCACAATATCGAATTTTGCGGTTTCAGCACAAAATGTGTTTCGTTGGGGAAGAAAAGAAAGCGACTCGGTATGCCCTGCAACTGATTGGCATTGAAAGCCTGCATTCCCTGTGTGTATGGAATGCGGAAGTCATAACCTCCATGAATCACAAGCATCGGAGTATCCCAGTTGCCGACAAAATTGTGTGGTGAAAAGTCGTAGCTTTTTGGCCGCGGCTTGTCGTAGAATGCGCCTTTGTAATCAAAATTCACAAAAAACATCTCTTCGGTTTCCAGATACATACTTTCAAAATTGAAAATTCCGCAGTGCGAAATAAATGTTTTGAAACGCTTGTTGTGATTTCCGGCCAGCCAGTAAACCGAGAAACCTCCGTAGCTTGCGCCTATGGCTCCCAAACGGTTTTGGTCAACCCATGGCTCGGCTGCAACTGAATCGATGGCAGTAAGATAGTCGAGCATGTTTTGTCCACCATAGTCGCCGCTGATCTGATCGTTCCATTCCTGTCCGAAAGTTGGCAGTCCGCGACGGTTGGGAGCAACCACTACATAGTCGTTGGCGGCCATCATCTGGAAATTCCAGCGATACGAAAAGAATTGACTGACTGCACTTTGCGGTCCTCCCTGACAATAAAGCAAAGCCGGATATTTTTTATTGGAATCGAAATTGGGAGGAAGTATGACCCAAACCAGCATTTTTTTGCCGTCGGTTGTGGTGATCCATCTTTTTTCTGATTTCGCAAGCGTAACATTTTTCAGAATTTCACGGTTTGTGAAAGTCATCTGCTCTTCTTTGCCATCGGGTTTAACCCTGAAAATTTCGGTTGGCAGATCGTGACGCATCTTCGCAATAATCAGGTCTTTTCCGTCAATGGCATACTCAGTTACATTATGATCTCCTTTGGTGACCATGGTAATTTTTCGTGTGGCAACATCCATGCGGAATACCTGATAGGTAGCTTCTATTCCGCTGATAAAATAAAGTTGTTTGCTATCAGCACTCCAGGTGAAATTTGAAGAACTCTGATCAAAACCTTCGGAAAGATCGGTGAAAACCCTGCTTTTCATTTCAAGGGGTTTGCCTGATTTTGATTTTATATCTTTTTTCAGTTTTTCAAGTGCCTGAGGATTAAATTCGCACATCATGATACGGTCTTTGTCGGCTTCAAAACCAGGAGTAGCCATACTGCGCCATACAATTTTTGATCCATCGGGCGAAAATACCGGATCCTGATCGTATCCCGGATTGCTTTCGCTGAGGTTTTCGGTTTTCCCGGAAAGGAGATCGTAAAGGTAAATGTCGCTGTTGGTGCTTATGGCGTATTCTTTACCTTTCATTTTTTTGCAGGTATAAGCCAGTGCTTTGCCATCAGGCGACCATGCAATCTGTTCCATGCCTCCGTTTGGCATCAGCGGGCTGTCCCAGGGTTCACCTGGCATAATGTCTTTGCCTTCGCCCGGTTTGCCATCGTTGTAGGGCGCAATAAAGATATGACTGTAAGCGTAATCGTGCCAGTTGTCCCAGTGGCGGTACATCAGATCATCATAAATAAGAGCATCAGCCAGCGGAAGATCGGGATACAGATCATGCACATCCTGTTCTATTTTTACATCTTTGATGTAAACGATGTGCTGTAAATCAGGCGAATAGCTAAATCCGTTAATTCCGCCTTCAATATTGGTTACCTGTACTTTATCTTCTCCGTTTATGCCCATCTCCCAAATCTGGACAGAGCCGGATTCGGCTGACAGAAAACCGATTTTTTTTCCATCGGGTCGCCAGATGGCATTGAACTCACTGCCTTTAAAATCAGTGATTTTGCGTGGCGATTCCGCGTTTGGATCAAGTTTATAGATGTCGCGGTTGCCTTTATTGGTTTCAGCGTTGTACCAGGTTACCCCATAAATAATGCTGCCCCCGGTTGGTGCAAGCTGCACATCGCCAACCCGGCCTAATTTCCACATGGTTTCAGCGGTGAACTTTTCCTGTGCATTGACTGAGACTGTCAGCGATATTAAACTCGCTATCAGAACAGACTTGATGGTTGTGTTCATGTTTTGTTTGGTTTTATTATTGGTGAATATCTTACATGAAAATTTATAAGCAATTGAAAAACATTTAGTTGTAATCCATTGTTTTTGCGTTGTTTTCAAAGTGTACCCAACTGACATCGTTCTTTTTCGACCGTGAACGGATACGAATTGCACCGAAACCATGCTTATAAAAGCAAAGGAATCCCGGTTGGCTAAATTATAAAAGAAATCATATCAAAGTGCATGCAGTATCTCGACTTGTATGTCCTTATTCGGGACTTTATATTCCCATATCGGCGTCAATAACGGGTGGTTTAAAATTCTAATATATTGAAGAATAATAATTTGAATTTATGGCTGTATTTTTGAGTGATGGAGGAATTAACTTCGACCGGAAAAGTTCTGGTCAGGTTTATTAATTTCATCATTTGGGTAAGCTGAGAAAATATGACGTTCTAATGTTTTATTTCATCAACCCCATAAGATTGCTAATTTACTTATCGCTATGCGTTCCAGTGAAGGACCCGATAATATAAACTCCGGTTTTCAGAATGATAGTTCCTATCATAAAAAACTACGACCTGCCAATGGCAGCAATATCTATATCTGCATTGATCTCAATGGAATAATACAATCTGTAGAAGGTCCGGTAATACATTATCTTGGATATTCAAATCAGCAACTCATTGGATTTTCATTCCAGGATTTTGTTTATGAGAAAGATGTAAATACCTACAATTACCTGATAGCGAATTGCAACGACCGTGGCGAATTCAGGTTGAGAAAGGCAGATCAGAGTCTGTTTTATGCCGATGTTATTATGCTGGATGTTCATGATAATGACAATAATCCTGTTGGCTATTGTTTCCGGATTTATGACATCACTTCCCGTATGAATGAAATCTTCAGACTGGTTGAGCAGGAAGAAAAATACAGAGCCATTGTTGACAACACCCGTGACCTGATTATTATTTTTAATGGTCGCGAGATTCTTTACACCAATGAGGTTGCGGTAAAGATTATGGGTTTCAGTCATCTGGAATTCTCAAACATGGATTATTATCAATTGTATTCATCTATCGACAGAGAGCGTGTTGAAGAATATGATCTTGCTTTAAAGGAGGAGGATCGCAACAATTGGTCGTTTAGCGCGACAGTAGCCACAAAGTCAGGTGATCTGCTTGATTGTGAAATCGATGTAAAATCGATTCATTATGATGGCCGGGCTGCATTTATGGTTTTGATTCACGACGAAACAATTCCCAAAAAGGCATTAAAAGAATTGGAATCTGCCAAACACGATGCTGAATCTGCCAACAGAACCAAATCTGATTTTCTGGCCATGATGAGTCATGAAATCCGAACACCAATGAATGGTGTGATTGGAATGACCAGCCTGCTGATGAATACCAAACTCACTACCGAACAACGTGATTATGCTGAAACAATTCAGGTTTCAGGAGAATGTCTTATTGAAATTATCAACGATATTCTGGATTTTTCTAAAATTGAAAGCGGCCGTCTTGAACTGGAGGAAGAACCTTTTGAATTGCAGGTTTGCATTGAGGATACCCTCGACCTGTTTGCGCTAAAGGCCATTGAAAAGGGATTAGACCTCCTATATCTTATAGAACCTGACGTTTCTCCGGTACTTTTGGGAGATGCCAATCGCCTGAGACAAGTTCTGGTAAATCTGGTAAGTAATGCCATAAAATTTACACCAAAGGGAGAAGTTTATATTTCGGTTCAAACCTTACAGCAAAACGAAGATCAACTGGAATTGCGTTTTGCAGTAAAGGACTCAGGTATAGGAATTGAGCCTCAAATGTTGCCGGCTATCTTTGAAGCTTTCACCCAGGCAGATAGCTCTACAACCCGTAAATATGGAGGTACCGGACTCGGACTTGCCATTTCAAAGCGTATTGTAAATCTGATGGGTGGCGAAATATGGGCTGAAAGTGAGCCCGGCAAAGGAACTACTTTCTATTTTACCATTCAGATTAAAAACTCAAATGAAATAAGGCCACGATTACACATTAAAGGCAATCTGGCCAGGCTTCAGGACAAGAGTGTTTTAATTGTTGATGACAATCAAACCAACCGCCAGATTCTTAAGCTTCATTTTGAATCATGGGGAATGAAACCATTTCTTGTTGAATCGGGTCAGGAAGCTTTGCAGCTGATGGCTGATTCTGAAATCCTTCCCGAAATTGCCATTCTGGATATGCAAATGCCCGAAATGGATGGAATTCAACTTGCTAAATTATTCAAAGCAAGTGCGATATTATCGAAAATTCCATTAATATTGCTGTCCTCAACCGGAGATATCGAAAGTATTCCTCCTCATCTTTTTGTTGCGCAATTGTCAAAACCAACAAAATTAAATGCTTTGTATGAAGAAGTACTGGATGTTATAACTGATCTTGCAAGAAAGAATAAAATGAACGAATCTCAATCGATACTGGATCCAGGGCTCAGTAATCGTATTCCTTTAAGGATATTGATTGCGGAAGACAATAAAGTAAATCAAAAACTGGCGATATCGCTGCTGAATCTGATGGGCTACAGGGTTGATGCAGTATCTGATGGTACTCAGGTTCTGGAAATTCTCAGGAAGCAGGATTTTGACCTTATTCTTATGGATATTCAAATGCCTGAGATGAATGGAATTGAAGCTACTGTCAAAATTATGGAAACGATACCCCCCGAAAAACAGCCATATATCATTGCATTGACAGCCAATGCAATGGTTGGTGATCGAGAAAAATGTCTTAATTCGGGAATGGTTGATTATATGGCCAAACCCATTAAAATAAATGAGCTTCAGGCTATGATTAAAAAATGGGGATCAAAGAGATTGCAGATAAGCCAGGGTTTCTGATAATTTGTAAAAGCATAAAAAAACCTGCCGTAATATTCCGGCAGGTTTTTTATTTTAATTAATGTTTTAAAATTCAAACGGTTACCAACCAATTTCCAATTTATTTGCGTTTAGCGGTAACTCAAGCTTTAAAGCATCAAAAGTTTTGTGTGGACTTTCAAGGTAATGTGGATTGTCGGTGCCTAAGGCATTCAGAAAATCAATGGTTGTTGTTTTCGCAGTTGTGGCTTTCCCATTGATTTTAAAGGATGTAGCCTTGTCGAATCCATGCAATATTACCTCCAGTCTGGTGAATTTTGACGGATAAGGACCATCGGCTTTACCAACAATCAACTTTTTGCCAGTCCCGTCAAAGTTTAAACTACGACTGTAATAATTGCCTTTTTCGTAATTGTAAGAAACGCCATCGTCTTCATAATAAACAAATTCTGAACTTTCCGAACCATTAAATACATGCAGATACAGCGTTCCTCCGGTATTGTCGGCAGTACTCTGCACGGCATTCTGCATGGGAATTACTGAGCTTCCTTTGATATAAAGTGGCAGCATATGCATAGGTGATTCAGCAATGATTTCGGAATTGCCTTCAAATTTTTGTCCGTTATGGAAGTTATACCATTCGCCGGCCGGAAGATAAACCTTCACCAGATCGCGTGTGCTTTCGACAGGTGCCACCAGAATTGACGGACCGAACATATACTGATTCTGATAAATGAAATGGTAAATCTTTTCATCAAAGGTATAGTCAATAGCAAGGCTTCTGGAAACAGGCATTCCGGTTTCAACCGATTCGTGAAATGCAGAATAAATATAAGGCATCAATTTGTACCTCAGTGTGATATAGTTTCTCGAAATGTTTTCGACGGTTTCGCCAAACGACCATGGTTCAGCCTGGCGCGTATCGTGATGGGTATGACTCCGGAAGAAAGGAGTAAATGCTCCAACACCAATCCAGCGGGCAAACAGCGCAGGGGAGGGGTCTTTGCTGAAACCTCCCACATCAACTCCGGTAAAAGCTATGCCACTGAGTCCGATACTGTTCACCAATCGGCAACCTAGCATCATGTGCTCATCGGTAGCCTGATTATCACCTGTCCATAATGCGGTGTAGCGCTGCAGCCCTGAATATCCGGCACGGGTAATAATCAGCGGTCGTTTGTCGTTCATCAGCTTGCGTGTGCCTTCATAAGTGCTCCGGGCCATCAGCATTCCGTAAACGTTTTTTGCTTCACGATAACTGGTTTTCTGACCTTCCCAGTCAAATTCAACCAAGTGAGGGGTGTAACCATTACCCCAGGAAGCAATTTCGTTCATATCATTCCAGAATCCGGTAACACCATCGTTCACCAATCCCTGAAATTTCTGTCCCCACCATTCACGCGCTGCGGGTTTGGTAAAATCAGGGAAATGACACCAGCCCGGCCATACCTGAGCGGTGTAAACTTCGCCGTCAGGATATTTGGCAAAGACATCTTTTTTCAGGCCATCTTCATAAGCGTCGTAGCCTTTTTCAACCTTTATGCCCGGATCTACAATCAGGGTGGTGTGTATGTTCATGTTTTTCAGATCAGCAAGCAGTTTTTGAGGGTTGCTGAAACGGGTTGGATGCCAGGTAAAAATTTTATAAGCATCCATGTGATGGATGTCAAGATACATAACATCCAGTGGAATTTTCCGGTCGCGGAAATTCTGGGCTATGCTTAAAACTTCAGAATCAGGGAAATAGCTCCAACGGCATTGCTGATATCCCAAAGCCCAGATCGGAGGCATGGTCATACGGCCTGTCAGGTTTGTATATTGCCTGATGATGCCTGCAATTGTTGGTGCATGCATGAAATAGTAATCCATTTCGCCGTCATCGGCGCTGAATGAGCTGAACCTGTCGTTGCTGGCACCAAAATTAAACCTGCTGCGGTGTGTGTTGTCCATGAAAATGCCATACGTCAATCCGCTGTGGATTCCCATATAAAACGGAATGGTGACATAAAGCGGATCATCGTTCGGACCATACCGTGGATTGTCGGTATTCCAGTTGTCATAGGCCGTGCCACGGCGGTCGAGATTTCCGGTTTTTTCGCCCAGGCCAATAAATTTTTCATCACTGATCAGCTTTTTATAGGTGGTGACTTCCGTTCCCAACCATGAAGTGCCAAACGATTTATCATCAGCACTTAATAGTCGGCCATCAGAAGTGTAAAAGCTGAATCTTACCGGGTTCCTGTCAATCTCAAGCCTGAGTAACTCAGATTCAACAATCAGTTTATCTGAAGTTTCAGTGATTTTAGGCTGTATATTTCCGGGCTTCGCAATTACAGCATAGGAAAAATCTTTCCTGAAAACCTCTTTTACAATCCTTACCCTTGCTATTCCGGGTTCGTAAAAAGTGACTTCAGCTTTCCCGAAATCTGTATTTATGCTGATTGCCTGATTTCTGACTTCGAATGAAGTCATATTTCCAAGGCTTTGGTTTCTATTGCTTTGTGCAATTACAGAGTTCATAAGCAGAACTGCGATTAACAGTGTAAAAAATGTCTTTTTCATTATTAACTGATGAGTGTTTATGAAAAATGCCGGGTTCATCAATGCAGATATACCCGGCATTCGGTTTTTCAAAAATTACTTGAAATATACTTCGTAACCCCAGGCAGGTAGTTCTATGGTTGTATTTTCAGGAAATACACAATTGTCGTTTGAGAAGAGCTCTGTGTATTCTCCCACATATTCACTGCCGTTGAGTGTAATGCTGATGCGTTCCGGACTCAGATTGACGATTGTAAGTACTTTGCTGTCATCTTTTTCGCGGATAAAGGCAAATACTTTTTCATCTTCATTGGTGTTTACCCTTTTCCATGATCCACCCCAGGGGCCGTTGAATAATGCCGGTGTTGCCTTTTTTAAATTCAACAGTGATTTGTAGAAGTACGTCATTTCGTAATCGCCCCAGGTTACAGCATCTTTTTCAAAGAACTCAAGTCTTTTATTGAGACCCGATTCTTGTCCGGTGTACATCAATGGCATACCGGGAACTGTGGCAGTCAGCACATAAAATGCCTTCACACCATCACCTAATCTTTCGAATTCGGTGCCGTTCCATGAGTTTTCGTCGTGGTTGGTTATAAAGTACATGCGGTAAGCACCTTCAGGATAAAGGGTATCATTCTTTTTCAGATAGGTTTCAATATCATTGGCATTGGCTTCTCCTTTGGCTATCTTGTTTTTGATGTTGTGAAACTCCCATCCATAGGTCATTTCAAAAGCTGAGTGAAGCCAGGGTTTTTCACCTTCGGCAAGCATAAAAACAGGTTTTATGGCATCAAGTTCGGTGCGGGTTCTGTTCCAGAATTCAGCGGGAACCAGTTCAGCAACATCGCAGCGGTATCCGTCAATGTCGAATTCCTGCACCCAGTATTTCATCGCACCAAGCATATAATCGGCCATTTCTGCGTTTTCATAGGTGAATGCCACAACATCTGTCCAGTCGTAAGGCGAAACCATTTTTCCCAGCGAATCTTTCTGATAGAAATCAGGTTTTTCGGTTACCAGCGCATTGTCCCAGGCTGAATGGTTGGCAACCCAGTCCAGGATAACATACATTCCAAGTTCGTGGGCTTTTTTTACAAACCTTTTGAAATCCTCATTGGTTCCAAATTCAGGGTTGATCGCCTTGTAATCCTTGATGGAGTAGTAACTGCCCAGTGTGCCTTTGCGGTTAAGCTCTCCGATGGTCTGAATGGGCATCAGCCACAGAATATCGGTTCCCAGCTCTTTCAGGCGGGGGAGTTGTGCTTCAACGGCTGCGAATGTTCCTTCTTCGGAGAACTGCCTTACATTGATTTCATAAATACTCAGGTTTTTGCTCCATTCAACTTGTTTAACCTGTGCAGGAATAGTTTCCTGGGTTTTTTCGCTATTCGGGAATTTGCAAGAAGTAATCACTACTCCGGCAAGAATCCCGGTAAACGCCAGTAAAAGAATGTTTTTGAATCTCATATTTTTGGTTTTATGGTTTGTAATCAACTTTTATGTCCACAATACAAAGATAATAATTCCGGGATACAATGTTGTTTAGTTAAGGAATATCGTCTTTCCCGCACGTGCGGGACTCAGACTGACAGTCATCCTGAGTTGTAACTCAAAAAAAAATTGAGCATAATGCGGAGATGACAGGTATTAACGGCATCCTTATTCATGGACAAAAAAGATGAAAGTATTTCTCCGCTTTTATATGAGCAGGACCAACCTTAATTTATCTTCCAAACCTTAGTAACAGGCAACCCACCAAACATCTTCAACCTTATTATTTCTTCCTAACCTTATTATTGTTCAATTTGAAAAGGTTGCCAGCTTATTGAGGTTTTCAAGAAATAATAAGGTTCAAAAATCGTTGGGGTCAGTTTTGTTACTAAGGTTATTAAGAGTTACTAAGGTTGATTTTTACTTTGATCAGCATTTGATTGAATTCTAATCTGTCATTGGTAGTGCTGAACGTGCAGGAAAGGATAAGACGAACAATCTGTCATTGGTAGCAGCCTGCCCTGAGCTGCGATGCACTGAGCTTGTCGAAGTGTCGAAGCGGAGTCGAAGGATATTTATTCATTTTTTTATTCAGAATTCTTAACTAAACGACATTGATTAAGGGATAAGAGAACCATTGCATGTGAAAATCTATAAATAACCATGCAAAAAAAAAGCCACCCTGATGGATGGCTTTTTTATAAGTTGCAGATTTGCTATTCTATGACAAACAACTCATCTTTTATTTTTGTATTTGTTTTCACTGAAAGTACTTTCATGTCAATGGTTTGAGGTCCCATTTGCTGACTGATTGCATATGGGAATTTCACGCCGTCAACTTCGCGGTAATCAGAGAATGTTGCAACGCCCTGTTCTCCGGTTTCCTTTACCTTCAATCCTGATTTAACATCGATAAACTGTGTGGATTGTTTTCCTGAAGGATAGGTGAGCACCAGACGATAAGCATCAGAACCATTAACTTCTTCAATGCCATCCAATGCCAGTGAAATTCCAAGCTGAGTATAGAAAAGTTCAGCATTGAGTGTAGATTCAACTTTCATGTCCTCCAGCTCATTGCCTTCAAGGGTTTTATTTTCGCCACCCATTGGTGAAACAAGCTTTGCGGTAGTGCCATCAAAAACCATTTTCTGGAAAACCATTTCACCGGCACCAACCTTCATCATGTATTTATTCGGGGCTTTGCGGTAAAAATCAAATCCTATGGTCATTCCCTGCATCGAAGTTGTGGCCATCATGGTAATGTCCTTGATTTTTCTGAGGGCTTTTTCTCCACCTATGGCATTGATGTACATCAGATTAACCGATTCGGCAGTTACTCCTGCAGGAGCAGGTTTTACCTTTTTATCAGGATCATACTCTTTGCCTTCAAAATCATAGTATTTAATGGATTTTCCACCACCAAACTGCATCAAACGCGGAGCAATGTCAGCGGCTTTACCAACAGCAAGAATGTACGCATTTTCAGGTTTTATGAATTTTTGCGCAGTTGCCTTGACATCTTCAGCGCTCACAGCTGAGAGGTTTTTCATGTAGTTGGCATAGTAATCAGCATCCAGTCCGAAACGAGCTGTTGTGATGGCAAAATTGGCAATCGTCTGAGGATTTTCGAGCGAAAGCGCAAAATTTCCGTTCAGGTAATTTTTTGCCAGACTCAATTCGTCAGCCGGAACATGTTCTTCGCGGAGCCTGCGCATTTCATTGAAAATTTCATTGATTGCGCTGTCAGTAACTGAGTTTCTGATTTCAGTATTTACCATAAATCTTCCGGTGAGTTTGTCGGCCATAAGCTGAGAATAAGCACCATAGGTATAAGCTTTGTCTTCACGCAGGTTGTTGAAAAGCCTGAATGTTCCGCCACCAAGTATGGTATTCATTACACGGGCTTTGATTGCTTCTTCCGAACCTGTTTTCAGTTCCACCGGATAACCAATACGCAGGGCGGATTGCACTGCATCGGGACGGTCAACAATTGCCACAACATTCGAAGCAGGTACTTTCGGGCTTTCAGGTATGTAGTTTATGACTTCACCTTTTTGCCAGCCACCCAGATATTTTTCGACCAACGTGCGGGCTTCAGCAGTTGTAATGTCACCCACAATGGCAAGATAGCCAATGTTTGGCTTGAAGAATGCCTGATAAAATGCCTGGCAATGTTCGGTTGAAATGTTTTCAATCGATTTTTCGGTCATTGATTCACCGTAAGGATGTGTTGCTCCGTAAACCAATTGTTTGCTGATTCTGTCGCTGATTACAGAGGCATCGTTTTGCGCTGCTTTCAATCCCGAGATGGCCTGAGTTTTTAATTTGTCGAGCTCTTCGGCTTTAAATGACGGGTTCATAAGCACGTCAGCCATCAGCGATAATAATTTTTCGGTGTGCTTTTTCAGTGATGAAGCATAAGTACCGGTTGATGAAGTGCTGAGGCTTGCACCAATAAAATCAACTTCTTCGTCAAGCTGATCCTTCGATAGACTGCTGGTTCCGGTGCGTAGCAACTGACCGGTAAAATCGGCCATGCCAGCCATATTTCCTTCAGGAACCGGATTATAATCCAACAACAAAGAGAACGAAACCCGTGGAATTTTGTGATTTTCAACCACAAAAACCTTCAGGCCGTTTTCCAGCGTAAAGCTTTCATACTTGCCAATATTAATTAAGGGAGCGGGTGCTGCTTCAGGCCTGATGCTGCGGTCGAGCTTTTGTGTAGTGGTTTTTGATTTTGCGCTTTTGGTTTGAGCCTGAAGAACACAGGGCATAGCCAACAAAACAGCTGCAATGGTAATGCTGATAAATTTTTTCATAATTTTTCCTCCTTTTCTTACAGGCTTTGTTTGGGCAGAAAGTAAAGTACTACCCTGTTTTCTTTGGTTAGATATTGTTTGGCAACCCGCTTGATATCGGCTTTTGTTACGGCCATATATCTGTCAATTTCGGTATTGATAAGGTTGGCATCTCCAAAGTACATATGGTAATCAGAAAGGCTTTCGGCAATGCCTGCCATGGTTGAATTGCTGCTTACAAAATCGTTTTCCATTTTGTTGCGAAGTTTTTCAAATTCACGGTCAGTGAGTTCTTCGGTCTGGGCTTTCGCAATTTCTTCATTTATTGCATTTTCCAGATCATCAGGTGTTACACCCGAATTTACAATTCCGAATACCATAAATAGTCCCGGATCTTCAAGCGCAAAAGGGAAAGCGCCAACAAACATGGCTTTTTGCTGCTTGTCAACAATGGCTTTGTTCATACGTGAACTTTCGCCATCGCTCAACAAAGTGGTGAGCATACTCAGCGCGTAATAATCAGGGGTGCCTTTTGCAGGAATATGGTAGGCCTGAATTACTGCAGGAAGCTGAATGTTGTCGAAAACGGTATCTCTGACCTCTGCAATTTGCGCAGGTTCAACAATTGAAGGGCGGTAAATGGGTTTGGTTCCGCGTGGGATATCACCAAAATACTTCTGAACCAATTGTTTGGTTTGCTCAATGTTGATATCGCCGGCAATGGATAAAGTTGCATTGTTGGGAACATAAAAAATGGAATGAAACTCCATAAATTCTTCGAGGGTGGCATTGTTGATTGATTCGGCTGATCCAATGGGCATCCAGCGGTAAGGATGTTCTTTGAAAGCTGAGCTGAATGTTTTTTCCATAAGGGTTCCATAAGGGCGATTGTCGTAAGATTGTTTGCGCTCCTCTTTTACCACACTGCGTTGGGTTTCAACACCAAGGCTGTCGATGCGAAGGTGTACCAATCTTTCTGATTCCATCCACAATCCCAGTTCAAGCTGGTTAGATGGCAGCAAAAGGTAGTAGAATGTGCGGTCGAAGCTGGTGTTGGCATTTAAAGCAGCACCTGCATTCATGGCGATTTTGTCAAATTCACCGCGTTCGATGTTCTGACTGCCTTCAAACATGAGATGTTCAAAAAAATGTGCAAATCCTGTGCGTTCAGGATTTTCGTTTTTCGATCCTACATGATACGAAATTGTTACAGCCACAATGGGTGTGGAGTTATCCTGATGTAGGATTACATGCAGCCCATTGTCCAGATCGTACTCCGTAAAGCTGATCTTGTTCTGGGCACCGGCAAGCAAAGCAGCCAGCATACTCAATACCAGAAAACTGGTTTTAAGGTGAAGATTCATGATTGATGATTTAGGGTTTAATTTATTGGTTTAAAATATTGGATATATCGTTCAGGTTGATCTCGGTAAAGTCAGAAATGACCTGATAGGCTTCGGTAAGTTCAGCTCTATGGTGTGTAGTTGCAACGCCTACAACTTTCATGCGTGCTTTCAGGGCGGCGTCAATGCCTTTCAGTGTATCTTCAAAAACAATACATTGCTGAGGGGCGATTGAGAGCAATTCAGCAGCTTTCAGAAATACTTCGGGATCGGGCTTGCCTTTGCTTACCATTGAAGCATCGGCAATGGCAGAAAAATAGCCTTCCAGTCCTGTTTCAGAAAGAATAAAATCAACATTTGCCCTTTCGGCTGAAGTAGCAATTGCAGTAGGAATGCCTTTGTCTTTCAACTTCTGGAGTAGTTCTTTCAGTCCGGGTAAAAGTTGCACATTATCCTGATAAAGATATCTGTAAATCAACTCTTTTTCGGTGGAATGGGCTGCGATGGTTTCAGCGGGCAGCTCTTTTTTGAAAATATAGGAAAGATGGTCGGCATTGGAGCCCCCAAAAACATGTTCGAGAAAATCATCGGCAGAAATACTCTTTTTGTGCCGTTGACAAAATTTTTCCCAGGCCATCAGGTGATACCGGAAGTTATCAACCAGTACACCATCCATATCAAAGATTACAGCAATTCTTTCAGCCATCACATTTTTACTTCTCTGTTGATATATGAACTATAATCTTTCACTTTCTGATGATATTCTTCATTAAAAAGATGTGAAGAAATCAGGAAATCAGCAGTTGAACGGTTGCAGGCTGTAGGAACATTATAAAGTACTGTAATCCTGAGCAGTGCTTTTACATCCACATCATGGGGTTGGGGTTGCATAGGATCCCAGAAAAATATCATTAGGTCGATTTCACCATCAACAATCAAAGCACCCAGTTGCTGGTCGCCTCCAAGCGGGCCCGATTTTAATTTTCTGACTTCAAATTTGCTGAAGTCTTCCGGATCAAGCGAGAACCGCAGTTGTTGTTCAATCAGCTTTCCGGTTGTACCGGTACATATAATCTGATGCTCCCGAAGCTTTATCGCATTGAATTCAACCCATTCGGTAAGATCCTGCTTGCGGTTGTCATGCGCAACAAGGGCAATTCTTTTTTTTCTTTCCATATTTTGAAAAATATTGGCAAAATTAACAAAAGATAAAAGGGGTTACCCATAAAACTGTAATAAATACGATATGTTTGTCAGTTTTATCCCTTTTTTATTTTTCGTATCTTTGCACCGTTTTTAAAAAACAAGACTTACAAGACCTAAGTTATTAAATTTAAAGTAAAAACTAGATGAACAGAGTAATGGTACTCACCGGAGGCGGCGACTGTCCGGGACTAAACGCGGTAATCCGCGCAGTAGTAAAGCGAGCCTCCCGCGAAAAAGGATGGGAAGTGGTTGGAAGCATAGAAGCATTCAATGGAATATTGCGTGAACCTACTGAACTTGTTGTTCTGGATGAAAAAGCTGTTTCTGGTATTCATTATCAGGGCGGAACCATCATTCAAACAACAAATAAAGGTGGTCCGTTTGCATGGCCGGTAAAGCAAAAAGACGGAACATTTATCGCCATCGACCGCTCTGATGAAATGATTCGCAAAATTCAATACCTTGGTATTGATGCAGTTATAAACATTGGAGGAGATGGATCTCAGCGTATCTCTCAGGCCCTTTTTGAAAAAGGACTTAACATTATCGGAGTTCCCAAAACTATAGATAACGACCTCTCTGCAACGGACGCTACCTTTGGTTTTCAAACTGCGATTCAAATTGCGACCGAAGCCGTTGATAAACTGGTTACAACTGCTGCCAGCCATAACCGTGTGCAGATACTTGAAGTTATGGGCCGCGATGCAGGCTGGATTGCACTGAATGCTGCTGTTGCCGGTGGTGCCGAAATCTGCCTGATTCCTGAAATTCCTTATGATATTGATAAGGTAATGGAACGTATTGAGAAGCGCTTCGACAAAGGTCGCGGCTTTGTAAATGTGGTGATTGCTGAAGGAGCGCGTAACGTTAAAGGAATGAAAGTTTCTGAAAAAAGCGGTGAAGTCGGATATGCCCATGTAAAACTTGGGGGTGTTGGTTTTCGCTTTGAAGAAGAACTGAAAGAAGCCGGCTGCGAGCACAGCATTCGCACCACTGTGCTTGGTCACCTGCAAAGGGGAGGAGTTCCCATTGCTTACGATCGCGTGCTTGCTACACAATATGGTGTGAAGGCTTTTGAACTTGTACTGGCAGGTGAATTCGGACGAATGGTGTCTTATCGCCATCCTTATATTACTTCAGTTACACTGAAAGAAGCCATAATGCAGCCGAATCTTGTTGATCCTGATACCGCTCTTATGAAAACAGCCCGCGGTATTGGCATGTGTTTCGGAGATTAATTATCATAAATTTCCAGAAAATTATAAAGCCCGCAGCTGATTCAGCTGCGGGCTTTTCTATTTGGGAATATCAAATTTCAGATCAATTGATTATGAATCTTGAAGTTCGTGCATCAGATGATCTCAGAATATAAACTCCCGGCTTAAGTTTGGAAACATCTGCCTGATTGCTGTTTCTGAATTCAAGTAATTTGCGACCGGCAAAATCAAAAATTGCGAAATCAATGCTTTCTGAAAGAAATATTATCCCGTTCACCGCCGGATTTGGCCAGAGAGTGAAAGGTAAAACTGGCTTTTCGTCAATCCCAACAAGGCTGTTCGAACTTCCGGGAGTTGGATTTGTAAATAGCTTCCATTCAAAAGCTCCATCAATTACCCTACCCATTGAAATGTCGGTGGACTGGTTGGTGTAAGTTATGGCATCAATCTGTGCATATCCTGATGCCTGATTATTGAAAATGCCGATTTCCTCTCCGTCTTTATCCAGCTTATAGGGTGTGTGCATTGGCCCCTGCGCCGGTTGTCCGTCAGCCCATACCAGCACAAAACCGCCGGCAGCTATGGTTGTATCCGGGAAGGCCCATTTTACAGGATTATTGAGGTTGTCGCTCAGGTATTTATCTCCCAGCCATATGGCCTGATTACTTCCGTTGTAGATTTCAATCCAGTCATCATATTCACCATATTCATCAGCAATGGTTGTGCTGTTGCTGGCCATAAACTCATTGATGTAAAGCTTCATCGGGTTTGTAACTGGAACATTATATCGCATTGGTTCACAGGGTTTTGTTGATATCGCCTGATTATTGTCCTTCGCTTTTATCCTGAATTCAAAAAGAGTACCTGAAGCCATTCCCGGCAAAGCAACGGTGAAAATGCCATCTCCGGGAATAATATCACCATGTTGTCCATTGTCAGCCATTGTCGTTTGTTCCCATGGGCCATTGTTAATCCTGTATTCCAACATGACGCTGTTAAGGCTTTCATCCTCTGCCGAAGCGCTGACTATCATTTGCTGCAGAGCCGGAGGTGAGTTGTGGGTAATGTATTTTATCATTGGCGCTGCATTGGTATTTTGAGCCTGCGATAAAGCTATCGAATTTCTGTTCTGAATATAAGGCTGAAGTCCGACGGGAACATGTGCTCCGGTACCTGCGGTAAATGAAGTGTTGAATGATTCAATGTTGTACCCATAGTTAAGCGGATAGTAAGGATCATCGGCTACGTAGGGTCTGATTTGCTCTCTGACAGCAAACATATAATCCATAAGCGACTGTTTACCTGTGACTTCGGCGATGGCTTGTTTCAGATAGTAGGTGTATTGCGCTTTGTATTCAGCCACCTGCATCAGTCGTGTAAAAAGCGGGCGGGGCTCTGATGAATGTGCCCAGTTATAAATGTCCCGGCTTGCCCAGTCGATGCCAAACCAGTCGATGCCAAAAGTATTGTCAACATCGTAAGGAATATATTCAAAAAGGCCGGTTTTGGTATTTCTGTAGAGATAGAAATTGTTTTTATTGTAGATGTATCCATCCCAGTTGGCTGAAAGTACATCAATGGCTGCAATTTTCAGATAATCCTGCACATTGAATACTTTTTCAAGTTCGCAGGGAAGCTCAGCAATGGGGGTGTTATTAAGAATATCAATAAATTCAGCCAGATCGCTGTAGTCATCTTCTTCTTCATTGATCTTTAATTCATAAGTCCTGCGGTCACCGGATGTGAATTTGTATAAATCAGGATCTGCTCCGCGGTAAGTAAGATCTGCAGGCCAAAGACATTTGTAAAGGTTTCCATCGTTGTTGCCAAAATAGGTTTTTACAAATTCCTCGTCAATGTGTTCAACATTAATGTAAAGTCCATGGTAATTGCCGTTGATGTAAACTTCGGTGTGATTAGCTCGCGGGCTTGCAATATTTGATTCTCTGAAAATATTCCAGCATAGCTTAGCTCGGGTAATTGACGGATCGTTGTGTTCGCCATTCAGGTTAAGTTTTTCTACGCCGTGGTATTTCCTTCCGGAAATGAAAGTGTTGAAAGATACTTTAAAGGACTTTTTCTGTGAATATCTCGATGTATTTCCTCTCAGCCTGAACCCGATATCGTGTATGGTGTCATGAACTGTGCCGTTGTCAAATACAAATACAGCTCTGAATTCATGGTCGCTCTCTACATTTTCGTAAATCCAGTTGAGTGTGTCGGGATGAATTAGTATATCAATGCGGGGCACAACTGAACTGGTATAAATTTCCCCATCTGCAGGAAATTGGGGTTGTGCGTTTGTAAATTTGGAAGCCAGTGTGCTGATAGCAATCGCCAGGAGCAGCGTAATTTTTTTCATGAGGTAGTATTTTCAGGATGAATATGATAACTGCAAAGTTAGCAAAGGTTTTCAGGCAGATTACTTTTTGGTATGTTAAAACAAAACAGGAATCCGTAAAGATTCCTGTATGATGATCGTTCAGATTCGGTTTCCCGGATGGTTCAATGCTTTTCAGGGATATTACGGAACACAATACTAGAAAATGCTATAGCTCAACGATGCTTGTAGCCTTTGATTCCATCGGGTTGAATTGCTTTTCCTGTCGGATTCATTTACATTTTCTTGCAGCCTTTTCTGATTAAAATTGCTCAGCTGAGAAGTGAAGTTTGCATTCAGCCTGAGCTTTGGAGAAAAATAGTAATACACACGTATTTCCGGACCGGTTTGGGCAAAGAAAAGTTCATTGTTATCTGTTTTTGTTACCTCTGTTACTCCGGACATCAATTTGTTCCATCCTGCGAGTAGCGTCCAGTTGAATGTTGCCCAGGTACGTGTATTTGGATAAAATCCGTAACCGTAATCTGCCGATAAGCTAATTGAAGGAAACAATTCAGCATAGTTTTTAGTGGTTAAGTCATACTGGTGGTCTTCCATTTCTTCCACTTCACGAGCCATTCCAAAACCAGCCTTGATCTGCGCTGATTTTTGCCATTTGAGGCTGATGGGCTTTTCATACAGGTACCCCGCTACAAGAAATGCTCCTGTACCTGTATGCCTATCGGTGTAGTCATAGACAGGGTTATAGCCTATAATAATATCACTTTCCCTCGATGATGTTGCATTCCTCAGTGAAAGATTTCCTTCAAGTCCGATATAACCCCTGTATCCGCTTTGTCTTATTGGATTGTTGGCATAAGCCCAGTTATCGTTTAATGAAGTAAAATACATAGCATCTGTAATGCCTGAAATCTTTTTTGCTTGCATAAAAGAATCTATTGCGGTAATTTCAGCAATACGCCTTAAACGGCTGTCAAAAAAACGTTTGTATTTGAGTTTTGTAATTAACGTGGCAAGTTCAAGCACTTCTTCATCAGAAACGTCGCGGTTTTTTCTGTTTAATAATTGCAGATCATTCAGCAGAAAAACAGCCATTTGAGCATCCTGAACCTGTTCTATTCTTCCTTTTCCAATGTATATTGCAGCACTTATAAAATTAAGGAAGGTTTTTTGTTTCATTTCATAGGTTTCATTCAGCGCGATAGAGCAGGAGGACTTCTGGTTTCTTTTATTTCCGTTATAGTCAGAGTTAAGTGAAACGGAGGTTTCAAAGAACAGTTGTCTGGCATTGTAAAAGCGCTGACTAGTGCTGAATTGAAAGCTTTCTCTATGATTAGAATATTTAGTTTTTATCTGGTAGTTCAAAGCTGGTTCTTCATTCGCGTTGTATAAACTGAAACCCGCATTTAATCCCAATTGGGTTTCAGCTTGCCTCTTGGTAGTATTCAGATATCTTAAGTAATAACCACCTAAAGCTGAGTTCAGGTCAAATTCATTATTGGAGCTTCCATTTCTTTGGATAACAAATCCATTTGAGAAATTAAAGTTCATAACCAATGATTGATAAAGGTAATCGGGATTTTTGTAGTCAGAAAGTTTGAAGTTTTCAGTTTGTGCCTGGGTAGTTTTTACCGAAAAGACGATCGTGGCAATCAGCAACAAGGCAATCGGGAGGGTGTTTTTCATAACGTGATGAAGTTTTGGGAATGCAACTTTATTGGAGGATTGATTCTATTTATTTCAGTGTGGTTCATATATGTAAATCAATGATAGAATGCGAAATTGCATGGATAACGATACACCTGTTGTTTTATTATGGTCAGAACTATTTTTAAGCCTTAAATCCGCAAGTATGTCATTGATGCGTTGAAAATCAGGGCATGATTTGATATTTTTTAATTTTTGAAGCTACTTCTTTTCATTTAGACAAACCCTCACTTGCAAAGTCGGGCAGGTCATTTTGTTAATTATTTCATAAAAATGCATTTTTTAATATCACTTAAGTGTCACAAAAACAGCAAGATAAGAAAATGGAGTAAAAATAATGTTTAACAAATAATCAAAAAGAATAAACAAAAGTTATTGATTGAGGTTTATACAAGTGTTCAATCAATTTAACTAAACCTTAAACAAAACAAAAATCATGAAAACAACTTTTTCAAAATTGAGCATAATTTTGCTCGCAGTAGCTTCCATTACTTTTTTTTCGTCATGCTCAAAAGATGATGATGACAAAAAGATGGATGAACCCAAAAACATTGTTGATGTAGCAGTAGCTGATGCACGTTTCTCTATTCTGGTTGAAGCCCTTGCCAAAGCAAATCTGGTTTCAGCCCTTGAAGGAAACGGACCTTTTACCGTTTTTGCTCCAACCAACGATGCATTCACCGCTTTATTTTCGCAATTGGGTGTTAGCGGTATTGCCGATCTTGATGCTGCCACACTAACTCCGATTCTGCTGAATCACGTGGTTGCCGGTCAGGTTAAATCCAGTGATATTTCAACCGGTTATGCTGCAACATTAAATGCTTCAGGACCAAACGGAACCAATGTTAAGGTATTTATCAACAAAGGCTCCAATGTTATGGTGGATGCCAGTAAGGTAATTATTGCCGATGTCATGGCCTCAAATGGTGTAATTCACGCCATTGATAAGGTAATTCTTCCTGCCAGTGTTGTAGGTCACGCAATTAATAATCCTAATTTCAGTATTCTGGTTGAAGCAGTAGTAAAAGCAAATCTTGCTGGTGCATTAAGTGCTGCAGGCCCGTTCACAGTTTTCGCTCCAACCAACGATGCTTTCTCTGCATTGTTTACCACACTTGGAGTCTCCGGTATAAGCGCGCTTACCGCTGAACAACTTACTCCGATTCTTCTTTACCATGTAGTTTCAGGTAATGTACTTTCAACACAGGTTGCATCCGGTGCGGTTCCAACACTTAAAGATGGCAGCAGCCTAAGTCTTACAGTTGGTTCAATGGGTGTAACCATAAATACCAATGTAAAAGTGATAGCAACTGATGTTCAAGGTTCAAATGGAGTTATCCATGTGATTGATGCAGTGTTGCTTCCATAATTCTTCCTAAACTCTCAATATATCTTCCATTAGCTGTCGGGTTGCCCGGCAGCTTTTTTTATACTTGTGTTTGTACAGCATATATTTGATATACAATATTTTAGTGTGATAATCCGAATTTGATCTGTTCTTAGTTTTCATTTTTGGATATAACGTCAAAAGCTTATTATCATTATCTTTGCCGATAACAAATCAACTGATCTGAGATTTTAAACAAATCAATTTATATGAGTAGTAACCATTTCGATGCTGTAATATTTGACCTTGACGGAGTCATCACCAAAACCGCACTTGTACATAGTTCTGCCTGGAAGAAAATGTTTGATGATTTTCTTATTGCCAGGGCCGCAAAGACCGGCGAACCTTTTCGTGAGTTTACCCATTCCGGTGATTATCTTCCGTTTGTTGATGGAAAGCCCAGATACAAAGGCGTACAGGATTTTTTGTCATCAAGGAATATTTCTATTCCTTTCGGCGATCCTTCTGATCCATACGAAGCCGAAACTGTTTGCGGTCTTGGAAACCGCAAAGACTTTGCATTCAATGAGATACTGAGCAGAGATGGGGTAGGGGTTTACGAAAGTACGGTTGCCCTCATTCATGAGCTTAAAAATCAGAATATCAGGATAGGTGTGGCTTCTTCAAGCAAGAATTGTGCACCCGTGCTCGAAACTGCCGGTTTGCTTCACCTTTTTGAAACCCGCGTGGATGGTATGGTTTCTGTTGAAATGAATCTGAAAGGCAAACCTGAACCCGATATTTTTACCACTGCAGCCGACAACCTCGGAGTTTCATACGACAGAACCGTTATTGTTGAAGATGCTGTTTCAGGCGTTCAGGCCGGACAAAAAGGTGGTTTCGGACTCGTAATCGGCATTGCACGTGAGGAAAATACCCGTGAACTCAGGCTGAATGGAGCCGATATTGTTGTGGAAGATCTTGCCGAAATTGATATTCCCGGCATCAACAACTGGTTTTCTCAAGGCCTTGAAGAAGATAAATGGTCCATTACTTACCATGCTTATGAGCCGAAAAAGGAACGTACCCGTGAAGCACTACTTGCTGTAGGAAACGGCTATTTCGGAACCCGTGGTGTGATGGAAGAAACCGATTCAAATCCTGTAAACAACCCGGGAACTTATATTGCAGGACTATACAATCGCCTTGAATCAAAGGTTGGCGACCGAATGATTGAAAATGAAGACTTTGTAAATGCGCCAAACTGGCTTCCTGTTACTTTTCGTATCGACGAAGGCGAATGGTTTGACTTTAATCAGGCTGAATTTCTTGACTTTAACAAGCATCTGGATTTTAAAACCGGCGTTTTCAGCCGTCGGATTCTGGTGAAAGATAAAGATGGGAAAATCACTGAAATTGTTTCAAAACGTATTGCCGGCATGGCCGATCCCCATCTGGCAGCCCTTCAGTATCAGATTACTCCGGTAAATTACAGCGGAGTTGTTACCATGAAGAGCGGTATAAACGGCGATATTATCAACGACAATGTTGAACGTTACAAACAATTGAATCAGCAGCACCTTAAACCTGTGATTCAGGGTCGTGATGAAAACCTGATCTGGGTGGCTGTTGAAACCACTCAATCGGCAATAGTCATTGCCGAAGCTGCAAACCATAGTATTTTCATCGATGGAAAACCTGCGGATGCAAAGGTTACAGATGAAATCAGCAAAAGCAGGGCATTTCTTAATTTCGAAGTAGAAGCGCTTGCCGGAATTCCGGTTACACTTGAGAAATTTGTTGCCATTTACACTTCAAAACCCGATGATGTTGCTGAACCCCTGCTCAATGCTATAGATTCAGCGGTCATGAATCTCAGTTTTGATAGCCTGCTTTCGCAAAATATTCCTGTCTGGCAGGAAATCTGGGATCGAATTGATGTGCAGGTTGAAGGTAACCGAATGGATCAGAAGCTGTTACGTCTTCATTTGTATCATCTGATTGTTTCCGCATCGCAGCACAATGCAAACATCGATGCAAGTTTTACAGCCCGCGGTTTACATGGCGAAGCATATCGTGGTCATATTTTCTGGGACGAACTGTTTATTCTGCCTTTTTACAATATGCATTTCCCTGATGCAGCAAAGGCTACGCTGATGTATCGCTACAATCGCTTGCCCAAAGCACGGGAGTATGCGAAAGAGTATGGTTTTGATGGCGCGATGTTTCCCTGGCAAAGCGGAAGTGACGGCAGGGAAGAAACGCAGGTAGTTCACCTCAATCCGCTGAATGGCGAGTGGGGCGATGATTACAGTTCGCTGCAACGCCATGTTTCACTGGCAATTGCCTATAATGTGTGGGAGTATTATCACACTACCGGTGATCTTGATTTCCTTAAAGAATCCGGAGCAGAGTTGTTCCTTGACATTTGTCGTTTCTGGGCAAAAAAAGCTGAGCTCAATCCCAAAACCGGCCGGTATTCAATAGCCGGAGTAATGGGTCCCGATGAATTTCATGAGCAATATCATGGCGCTGAAGAAGGCGGATTGCGCGATAATGCCTACACAAATATCATGGTGGTTTGGGCAATCGACAAAGCTTTTGAAATTATTGATTTGATCGGAGATGCTGCTCCGGTGGTTAAATCAAAGCTTTCGCTTATTGAAAATGAACTGAAAGAATGGAAAACAATTTCGCGCAAGCTGAACATTGTCATATCCCCGGAAGGCATTATTTCGCAGTACGACGGGTATTTTGATCTAGCGGAACTTGACTGGAACCATTACAAACAGAAATATGGCAATATTTACCGCCTCGACCGGATTCTGAAGGCGGAGGGAAAATCGGCCGATGAGTTCAAAGTAGCCAAACAGGCCGATACACTCATGGCTTTTTATAACCTTGATGAAGCCGAAGTCCGCGTTATTCTTGAAGAACTTGGTTATAAGCTGAATGATGAATATCTTAAAGAAAACCTGGCCTACTATCTTGAACGTACCTCACATGGCTCAACGCTCAGCAGGGTTGTTCATGCATTGCTGGCCAATATGATTGGTGATCGTAAACTAAGCTGGGAGCTCTATCAGGATGCTTTGAGCAGCGATTACAACGATATTCAGGGAGGTACAACTGCCGAAGGAATACATATGGGTGTGATGGCCGGTACTGTGCTTATTGCCATGTATGCCTATGCAGGACTGAATCTCCGGGGCGATGTTATCACCATAAATCCAGATCTTCCGGATGCCTGGAATTCAATCAGTTTTAGCTTTTTGTTTCGGGGTATCTCTTTTAATGTAAAGGTTTTAAGAGATTCAATCTCAATAAAAACATCTGAAATATTGAAACATGAAGTTCCTGTAGTAATTAAAGGGGTAAAACACTTGATTTTACCTGGCCAAACACTTACAACAGAGCTTTAGATAATTGCACTTAACTCACATAAAAACAAGACAATGCTTAATAATTTTCTTTTGCTTGACAAGAAGCATGAAAACGCTGCCCTCACCATATTCGACAAGTTTCTTTCAGAGCGCAGCAGCAAGTATATCATCACCATTTCGGGTGAAGTAGAGACCGGAAAATGTGAAGTAGCTTATGCTTTGGGACGACTGATGAAAAAAGAAGGCATCCGGGCGAAGCTGTTGCATATGGACAATTATTACAAAATTCCTCCGCTTGAGCGCACCGAATGGCGAAAGCGGAACGGCATTGAAAGTGTAGGGTACGATGAATACGATTGGAATGTGATTTCGAGAAGCCTTACCGGATTCAAGGAAGGGAAACTCACTACACTTCCATGCGTTGATTTATTTACCGGACAAATAGACCAGTTGACCACAAATTTTGCCGGAATTGATGTGGTGATCATAGAAGGTTTGTATTCTGTGAAAATCGAAGAAGCCAATCTTAAGGTATTTGTTGAGCAAACCTACAAGGATACTTTTGATGCCCAGATTGCTTCCGGAAAAGAAGAACTTGATGATTTCAGAATGCAGATTCTTGAGCGGGAACATAAAGTAGTTCAATCACTTAAGCCATTGGCTGAGTTTTATCTTGACTTTGATACTGCCAGTGAAATTTACCACTTTTAATTGCAGATGTTTATCAGCGAACTGCAATTTCAAATTTTAATAATAACCAACCAAAAAAAATCCGAGTATGTTAGGTGATGTTTTATTGATCGGTGAGAAGCATGAAAATGCCGCCAGAGAAATTCTTCCTGTAATTCTGAAGAACCGCAAAAATAAGTTCATTATTGCCATTTCAGGAGAGTCCGGTTCAGGGAAAACCGAACTTTCTCATGTAATTGCAAAAATGTTGCGAAAGGAAGACATTTTTTGCAAGCCCATTCATATTGACAATTACTACCGCATTCATCCGCTTGAAAGAACCGAATGGCGTAAGAAGAACGGAATTGAAACCGCCGTAGGTCTTGATGAATATGATTGGGACACCATCTATAAAAATATTGATGATTTTAAGAACGACAGGATTTCAACAATGCCGTGTATCGATCTGGTGACTGAACAGGTAGATCATCTTACCACCGATTTCAAAGGGGTTGAAATGATTATCGTTGACGGACTGTATGCCATCAATACCGAAGGCGTTGACCTGAGTATCTTTATCGAACTCACCTATCATGAAACCAAAAAAGCACAGGTAGTCAGGGGCAAAGAGCCTCAGAATGAATACCGTATGCAGGTGCTGGAACGTGAACATCAGGTGGTTCAATCATTGCGGAACAAAGCAGATCTTTTCATCAACATGGAATATCAGGTTGTTCCTGCATAAGAATAGATTGGTTAATAACAAATTGATTGGCAATAAATCACTGATTAAGTTGTTTTTCACTTATTACAATTAATGAATCAATGTCGTTTGGTTAAGACCTCGGATGGAATGTAAAATGAAAAAGTATCCTTCGACTCCGCTACCAATGGCAGATTGTTCGTCCGATCCTTCGACTCCGCTCAGGAGGACATCGTATAGAATTGATAATTAGAGCATTAAGATGATGCAGTGTGCACTTTAAACGAATGTCACACTGAGTCCCGCACGTGCGGGGAAGTGTCTAAACACCTGAAATCTCCGATTAAGTTGTTTTTACTTATTACAATTAATGAATTCATATTATGCCAAAAACACGCGATATCCCGGTTGAATGGAGTAAGAATCTGACAATCTACGAAGTTAATCTGCGTCAATTTACGGCTTCAGGTTCAATCAAAGAATTTGAAGGGCATCTGCCACGATTAAAGGAACTTGGAGTTGGCATACTTTGGTTTATGCCTTTGCACCCTATCGGGGAGGTTAACCGCAAAGGTGAGCTGGGAAGTTATTATAGTGTAAAGGACTATTTTTCAGTGGATCCCATTTATGGAAATTTAAATGAGTTCCGCCGTCTTGTTGCAAAAATCCACAATCTTGGAATGTTTGTAATTATTGATTGGGTTGCAAACCATACTTCCTGCGATAATTCGTTAACCGTCACAAATCCTGAATTTTACACCCTGGATGAGGAAGGCCGGTTCAGATCACCGATTCCTGAATGGGGCGATGTGCTTGACCTTGACTACAATAGGCCCGAAGTGCACCGTTTTATGATTGATGCCATGAAATACTGGCTCACCGAAACAGATATCGATGGTTTTCGCTGTGATATGGCCAAACTGATTCCACTTGAATTCTGGCAAAGTGCACGTAAGGAACTCGATGGTGTTAAACCGGTTTTTATGCTTGCAGAAGCAGATAATCATGAAATGCTTAATGGTGCATTTGATTCTGTCTATAACTGGAATATTTACCACACCATGAACAGTATTGCCAGAGGCGAGTCTTCGGTGTGGAACCTCACTTCAATGCTCAACAACGAAATCTTCGGGTTTCCTGCGAATGGCTATCAGATGCTTTTTAACAGCAACCACGATGAGAATGCATGGAATGGTTCGGAACTTGAAAGATTGCATTTCGGACTGGAAGCATTTACTGTTTTATACTTTTCCCTTACAGGCATTCCGATGATTTATAATGGTCAGGAAGCTGGAAATCAGAAACGACTGAAGTTTTTCGAGAAGGATCAGATTGAATGGAAGGTTGATAAAATGTTTGCTCTCTATCAGTCTCTTATTTCGCTGAAAAAGCGCAACCGTGCTTTGTGGAGTGGTCCTTACGGAGGTGTTTTCCGCAGAATTGAAACCAAAAACGGCGGCAATGTAATGGCTTACATGCGCGAACTTGCCGGGAATAAAGTAGTTGTAGTCCTGAACCTAAGCGGGCAGGAGCAATTTGCTCACTTATCTGTTGATAATCTGCCCGGTTATTATAACGATTTTTTCACAGGAAAACAGGTAGAACTTTACGATAACTTCTACCTTAGTCTTGAGCCCTGGGCTTATCGGATATTTGAGTTTTATGCCGGATGAATCCTGTTGTACAAGGTGCTCAATTCGAGTAATTTAACCCCGTATTCTTCATGCAATTGCCCTTCCAGGAATCTCCATTGCCAGTTATCAGACAGTGTGCCCGGTACGTTCATTCGTGATCTGGTATCAAGTCCAAGCACATCCTGAAGAGGAATTACTGCAATCCTTGAAACAGAGGCCCATGCAAGTCTGATCATTGTCCAGTGAAGATCATTTCCGATGCTTCCGGCATACTTATGCAGTTTCAGTTTAACATCGCTGTCGAGGGCGTTGTACCAGCCTATAACCGTATCATTGTCATGAGTTCCGGTATAAACCACTGAATTTTGTTCATAAAAGTGTGGCAGATAGGGATTTGATTCGCTGTTGTCGAAGGCAAACTGAAGGATTTTCATCCCCGGAAGGTTAAACTTCTCACGAACGGCATCTACATCTGGCGTAATAACCCCAAGATCTTCGGCAATAATAGGCAATTTACCAAGCCTTGCATTTATGGCTTCAAAAAGTTCATTTGCAGGGGCTTCTATCCAGTTTCCATCTTTGGCTGTTTTGGCACCAAAGGGAACAGCCCAGAAAGCAATCAGTCCCCTGAAATGATCGATGCGGATAATATCGGCCAGTTCAAGATTGTGACTGATACGCTTAATCCACCAGTCAAATCCTGTTTCTTTCAGGTAATCCCATTTAAAAAGTACATTGCCCCAGAGTTGTCCGTCTTCGCTGAAGAAATCGGGCGGAACTCCCGCAACAAATTCAGGGTCAAGATTTTCGTCAAGCATGAAAACTTCAGGATTGGCCCAGGCATCGCTGCTGTCAAATGAAACATAGAGTGGAATATCGCCGATCACCTGAATTTTCTTTTGATTGGCGTACGATTTCAAATCCATCCACTGGCAATTGGCTACGAATTGCAGGAATTTGTGATAACCTATCCGGGAAGAGAGCTCATCAGTGTATTTTTTCAACACTTCGGGCTTCCTTAACCGAATATCATCAGGCCACTCATACCAGGGCAGGCCACCCATTTGCTCTTTGATGGCCATAAAAATGGCATAATCATCGAGCCAATAATTATGTTTGGCCTCAAATTCAGCTAAGGTTTTCTTATCAGATTCGGGAGCAAGTTCCCTGAAGGACTTATAAGCTTTGCGAAAAATATTTGCTCTGGAGCCATTCACAAAACCATAATCCACTTTTCCTGAATTTGGCATTTTGGCTTCGCGCAGATCAGATTGGCCGATTAATCCCTTATTTACCAAGTGATTAAGATCGATAAGTACCGGATTTAGTGCATAAGCTGAATAACTCTGGTAAGGCGAGTCACCGGGGCCGGTAGGGCCAAGAGGCAGCACCTGCCAAAGGTTTTGTCCTGCTTTTTCCAGAAAATCAATAAATGAAATACACTCCGGCCCGAAAGTACCGATGCCGAATTCATTGGGAAGTGAGGTTGGGTGCAGCAGTATGCCGCCAAGTCGTTGGTTGGTCATAATATTTTGGGATTCCGGACTGTTAATTCAATTAGAATGAGATCAGTGTTTTACAACAACATCGTCTTTGTCGGTGACAAAGTAAACAGTTGCTGCGCCGATAATTAAGAGCAATCCGGCTGTAACGATGGCATAAACTGCATGTCCTCCATAAAAATGTTTGACAATCTGACCGCCGAAAATTCCGTTTACAATCTGAGGAAATGTGATGAAGAAGTTAAAGATTCCCATGTAAACGCCCATTTTACGGATAGGAATTGATCCTGCCAGAATTGCATAAGGCATAGCCAGAATACTTGCCCAGGCAATGCCAACCCCGATCATACTCAGGTTCAGCAACCATTTCATTTCAGGTGAAGTGATGAAAATGATCGACATCAGGCCAAGTCCTCCAATGGTGAGGCAGATAGAGTGTGTCATTTTGCGGCCGACTTTTGCTGCAATTGCCGGAAGCAGAAGTGCGAAGAACGCAGCAACCAGATTGTAAACGCCAAAGATCACACCTACATAATTCGCGGCTTCGTTAAACTCAGGTGAGCTTCTGTCGGAGGCTGGTAAACCCCACACATGCTGTGCAAGGGCAGGTGTTGTAAATACCCACATTGAGAATAATGCAAACCACGAAAAGAATTGAACCAACCCGAGTTGTTTCATGGTTTTAGGCATATTGGCAAAGTCTCTGAAAATGTCGAGAATCCCAAGCGACTTTTCCGATTCCGGTTCAGGTTCGTCAGGAACGAACTGCGCAATTTCTTCAGGAGAATATTCTTTGGTGGTAACTACAGTCAAAAGAATGGATCCGACAAGCACACCAGCGCCAATAAAAAACGATAAAATCAGGTAAACCGGAACACTTCCTTCACCAGCTTCAGAGGAAACTCCAAACCAATTGACCAGTACATATGGCAACCATGATCCCACAACAGCACCAACTCCTATGAGTGCGGTCTGTATGGAGAACCCAAGTGTACGCTGGTCGCTTGGCAGTTTGTCTGCTACAAGCGCTCTGAAAGGTTCCATTGCTACATTGAATGATGCATCCATTATCATCAGCATACCTGCCCCAACATAAAGTGCGGGCATAAATGTTGCAAATTCAGGTGAATTGGGCATCAGTATCAAACCAATAGCTGCCATAATTGCACCTGCAAGGAAGTAGGGCTTTCTGCGGCCAAACCGGTTCCATGTATTGTCGCTGTAATGACCAATAATGGGTTGAACGATCATTCCTGTTATCGGGGCCACCAGCCAGAACCACGAAAGGTGTTCTACTTCTGCTCCAAAAGTTTGTAAAATTCTGCTTGCATTTGCATTTTGCAGTGCGAATCCCATTTGAATACCAAGGAATCCGAAACTCATATTGAAGATTTGCCAGAAACTCAGGCGTGGTTTTTTCTTCATTTCAGGGGTTTTGGTTTTGAGCGTTAAAATTACGGAAAAACATATTACCAGCCAAAACCAGGGTTGTTACAAATAATAAGCTTCAGATGATGATAAATTCTGCTTTAGATTTCATAATTTTGCGATCGTTATGAAAATTTGTAACCTCATTACCAAATTAGAGTATCAATGCATAAGTAAGAAAAAAAAGCGGAAATAGCTCAGTGGTAGAGCGCCAGTTTCCCAAACTGGAGGTCGCGGGTTCAATCCCCGTTTTCCGCTCGAAAGAACGAAGACAGAGATGCTTCGTTCTTTTTTTAAGTCTGCCTCTCCCAAACCGTATCAAGCACAGTTCCATCTAATCTCGACTAAGCGGAATATGCAATTCCCCTTTGAACACCATTGAATTTGCAATTTAATATATTTAGCAAGCTATTCAGTTTTTCTACCTCCTTCGGCCATTGCTTGAGTTGCATGATCCATTTTTTCTGTCACTCAGGCCGTTAGGCCTCGTATCCGTCCCGTTCATTTCATTGATTCTTATAGATATCTGAATCAGGAACGGGACGACTGCCTAAAATTTGACCATAGTGTTAATTATTGTCACTGTATTCAGAATTATTAACCATCATTTCCGGTAGTCAATTTTAGAAGGTCGCTCCCGCGGATACTGAAAATCTGAGCTCTTCTTTACGGATGTTCTTTCACCTTTCGGAATAACCTTCCAGATTTTCTTTCAACCTGGAAGGTTATCTTATCCAATGAAGAACCACCAATCCATAGTTTTTCTAACTCCTTCGGCCATTGCTTGAGTCGCTTAATCTATTTTTTCTGTCACTCAGGCCGTTAGGCCTCGTATCTGTCCCGTTCATATTATTGGTTCTTATTGCTACTGCCACGCTGCGCCCCTCTGGGGCTATGGTTAAGTTCCGATTTTTTTATACTACCAACGCTGCGCCCCTCTGGGGCTTACATACAATAAGCCCCAGAGGGGCGAAACGTTGGTAGCCAGGAAAATCATGATAGAACATAAAGCCCCAGAGGGGCGCAGCGTAAACACGAAGCATGATACCTCAACAAGATTTGTTGTGCCACGCATCAGGGGAGGAAGTGTTGCGCCACGCATAGGGGGAGGAAGTGTTGCGCCACGCGTCAGGGGATGCGCGGGAACGGACGCGTGGGAAAGGATGCGCGGGAGCGGACGCACAGGAGCGGGATTGGGTAAAATGCAAATGCCATAAAACAACAAAGGTGCAGTTACCCGCACCTTTGTTTCAGGATAATGCATCAGCTCAGTTCAGCATGGGGTCAACGGGCTGCAGTGTGAAATTGATTTCAACACTGTCGTCGGAGCCGAGTTTTACCGTTGCGGATGGGGGTACATTGTATCCCGTGGCAAAGCAACCCACAGTATAACTGCCTTCGTGCAGCTCCTCGTGGGCAAAGAAACCATCTTCATCGGTTACAGTAACTGTGGCATGCTGGGTCAGTGTAACCTGTGCATCTGTAATCGGCTGACCGGTTACTGCATCGGTTACTATGCCGCTGATGTCGGACAGGCCGGGCTTTTCTCCAACCTTGCTGCGGGGTCTGCGTTTCATACGCATGGTGGTGTACAAATTGTACAATTCACCGTGTGTGTTTTTTCGCATTTCCACAAGCCCGTCCAGCTCTTGTGCCAAAAGTTTGTTACACTCAGTCAGCAGGGCATTCAGTTCACGTCTGCCCGATTTGCGCTCGTTGAGCGAAAGGCCGGTACCCGAGAGTGTTTGTGAAAACTCCTGAATCTGAATGCCAAACTGCTCCAAAAAAGCAGGCTGATTGCCAAGAGAACCAATCAACACACTGTGAGGTGTGAGCAACTCAACCATATGCAATGCCATTTCGTAAAGCTTATGGTCGGAGGTGCGACCTATTTCTTTATGATAATTTGTGGCTGCATCCATGAGCGCTGTATTGCCTGTTTTGCGTGCGACGGCCATCCCTAACCTGACAGACCGCTGCAGCGATTCAATAAAGCTGTCGCGGCGGCTTGTTCTGTTTTGGTAAACCAGGCTGACCGGCCGGGTGAGGTTCGACACCAGGGCGCTGAACCTGTCGTTAAGGGTTCCTAATGATTCTACTGAAGCCAATGCTTCGCCTTCGAATGCCGCAGAATACTGATTGAGTATCTGGTACAGGGCTTTGTACTTTTTGATTCTGTCTGTCTTGTAACGCATGGCGTTTGTTTTACAGGGTTAAACTTTGAAATGCGGTTTGTTGTCAACATAATGTGACAGAAACCAGGATAATATGCTGTGTTTAAAACTGTAAAACCGGAGGGGAGAGTGCCAGGGAGGGTTTGCCCAGCTTTTTTAATGTTTGCCGCCGCCCATCGGGCCTGTAATGATATACAGGCTGCATGAATGCGTGCGGCGAATAAGTTTCTTTTACTTCCGGAATCTCAATTATACAGACCTCAAAACATGCTTCAAGCAACTCCGACTCAAAGTCGTAAGAGGTGAAGTGTTCATTGGTAAAGGTTACCTTACGCGGCTCGTCTAATTCCGAGCGGCCTATCTTTACCATTACCGAGGTTTGTTTTTCCGGAGTTTTCATTTACAATGATTTTTGCCTTGTTTGATCAGATGGCTTTGTGGTCCGGCATATTCTGAATAATTCTACCGATTCTTCGCAAGTGTTTAGTGCCGGCATGTGGTGATGTGATGGAAACATCGGAGTAGCCTGTGTCATGAATAATGGCTGCATTGTTTACCTTAAACAGAAGCTGTTCTGCTAATGCCGAGGCATCATGCGGATGCAGAATCTGTTTTTCAACCAAAGTTGACAGCAGCGTTTGGTAGCCCCACACTATAATATTCAGTTCGGTAGCAATGTTGTATATCACCGGTTCGGTTGCTATCATAACATATCCGCCAAAACTTGCCATTGAAATGGCTGCGGCATCGTAATAAGTTATGCGTTCATTTTCGCCATATTTTGAGTAGATGAACTTTAGCACACTATGACTTTTTTCATCAAATACCAATTCACGAAGCGGGTTGCCACCGGAGTCGAACAAGCGTTTGTAGGTTTTAAAATGGTCCGGGCTTTCAAAAGCAAGAGGGGTTGAACAGCACCCAATGCCCGATTTCGAGAGAATGGGCAAAAGCCCGCATTTGTCCAGATCGCGAATAGCCACCTGATCCAACATTAAAGGTTTAGTCATTGTTAACGTAGTTTTGCATAAGGGTATCAAGGTCAATCTGCGCCAGTTCGGCGGCTTTGGTAAGTGATATGCGCCCTTCGCTTATGGCCATTGATATTAGCTGGTCAAAGCGGTCGGGATGGTCGGTAAACTGATTGGATCCAATATGTTTTTCGAGTTTGTCTTTTCTGGTGTAGTTGAGCAGGGCTATCATCCTGAACTTTGGAAGCACCCCCAGATTGACTGAACGCATAATAAAAGCACCTGCGGAGATTCCGTAGCAGTCTTTAATTATACCCAGTTCGCGTTTCGAAAAATCGGTACGTTGAGCGCCAATCTTACGGTTGTAAGTACGGCGGGGAAGTAAAACGGCACCTGCAAAAGCAGAGCAGAGTTTCTCAATCTGGCTTTCGGCAAGATCGGGGTGGAAGTTAAGAACAATATGTCCCAACTCGTGAAGGGCAGTAAACCTACGCCTTTCCACTGTATCTTCTTTCCGGAGAACAATAAAAGGAATATCCTTCTGAACCGTGGCTGAAAAGCCCTGAAATTTGTCTTCAGCTTCCAGTTCAAGTACTTTTATTCCTTTTTCTTCGAGAAAACTCATGATAGGGCCCAGGGGATTAAATCCAAGATCCCATTCAACATGAAGTTGCTCGGCAAGCAGTTCAACATCTTCCATCTCCTTTACAAGGTTGTTCTTAAGTGGTTTTTCAAAGGTGGTTTGCACACCCAGCAGGTTTTCAAGAATAATGTACCTTTCGGTGAATGCAGCGATTTTTTCACGTATCATGTTTTCTCTTTTTACACCCATGGCATTCTTTCGAAATTCTACCCGGGTAATGTTGGTAGTCATCGGACGGTAGAAATAATCCATTGACTGTTTGAGGGCATTGGCCAAAAGCTGGACGTATTCAGGCCGTGGTTCCATAATGCCCCGCTCGTAGCGGGCGATTGCAGTTTTGCTTATCTTCCGGTTCAGAAGTTGTACCAGGTCATCTTGTGACAGCCCGGCCTGCTTTCTGGCGGCAAGCAAACGCATTCCAAAAACATTTTCTACTTCCATAATCTTTCTCTCTTTCTTACTTGTTAATAGTGTGTTCGAATTTTAGCAAAAATACATTAAATGAACACATGTGTCAAGTATAATGTGTCTAAAGTTATTAACAATTATTGCTGATAATGATACAGCAACATTTATAATACTGATATTATGAACATTACAGAACCAGAAATTAAAAAAATATTTCATAATTTGTGCTTTTGTTGATCATTATATGTGCACACTGTATTCATTTTTGAACCAATTCACCACTGAATACTTCCTGCCTCCAATATAATAAATGCAAGCGCGGGACAGAAAATGCAGTTTTTGACCATTTCTTTTAAAATTTGTTGATAAATGTTCTCCCAGTAAGCTCTAACAAGTTCACAGTTGATGCGAACAAGTTCACAGTTACCCTGAACAAGTTCAAAGTCGATGCAATCAAGTTCACAGGCGTCGTGAACGAGTTAACAGTTACCTCTAACAAGTTCACAGTTGATGCGAACAAGTTCACAGTTGATGCGAACAAGTTAACAGTTACCTCTAACAAGTTCACAGTTGATGCGAACAAGTTCACAGTTGATGCGAACAAGTTCGCAGTTGATGCGAACAAGTTCAGAGGTTTTTGATGAAAAGGAGATTACCTTCGGAGAGCTCACCGCCATGGGTGGTTCGGTTCCTCCCCCTCCTGTTTTTACTGACAAGCCCGTCATTCCGAACGGAACAACGTGGAGTGAGGAATCTGCCGGATTGTAACCGAACCGAATAATTATTCATCAATTAACGGCGATTCAACCGCTCAGCTCTATACCATAATATATAGGTGTCTTTTTCATCTAACCACACCTATATATATAAGGTGTAATTCCGCCTACGGATTTAAATGCGATTTAAACAGGGTTTGAATGGCGTTTAAATGGTGTTTAAAAATGTGAAAATGCTTGTGTGATAGTTGTAATATATAAAAACTTGTTATATTTGGGGCGAAAATATGAATTGTTGATGAACACATATAGTTTGTTAGCAAGTCGAATATATTCATAATACTGCGTGTACACATTTTTTTAGTCCAATACATTACTAAATTTAAACTTTAACCAATATGAAAAAAAAGTTCGTGTTCATTGTGCCTTTAGTGTTCTTTACTTTATCTGTTTTAAGCCAAAATCTAATGCCTGCACCTGAAGATAAAGCAGTTGTGTATTTTGTAAGAACAAGTTCATATGGATTTGCAATTAACTTTAGTTATTTCGATAGCACTACACTTATTGGAGTTTTTAATGGGCCAAAGTACATCAGGTATGAATGTGACTCAGGCCAACATTTGTTTTGGGCCAGATCTGAAAACCGGGATTTTGTTGAGGCTGAATTAGAAGCAGGAAAGATATATTTTATTGAGGCGATTGTTAAAATGGGTGCGGTAAAAGCAGGAGTTGAGTTAGTACCTGTAAATGCCGATGATACTAAAAAGATGGAGAAAATCTTTAAACTTCTGAATAAGAAAACTTCCGAATCATTTACGGAAGATGAGCTTAAGAACGAAACGATAAGGCTTCAAGGTGCAATAGACAGAGGCCTGGAAAAGTATGAAAAAGATAAGAGGTCTGGCGTTATATATCCAAAATTGCTAAAATCAATGTATTATAAAGGTGCTGAGTTATAAAAGCTTGTTAGTTGTTAGACTTAGAAAAATAGCAGCAGGCAGAAAATGACTTGACTAAGCGGAATTTTAGCTTCGCTGAGCCTGCCTGCCTGAAACAGTCTGGCAGGCTCGTCCGCTAAAGCGTCCTCGGTTGAAATTCATATTTGAACACTATTGAATTTGCAATTTAAATTCACGCTGGAGAAATAGTTGCAACCATTTCAGATGGTAGACACCTTTTTTATTGCCACGAATGCACGAATGATTGAAAACTTGGACTAAGCGGAATTTAAGCTTCACTGAGTTTATTTGAGTCTTTTTCCTAATGTGATAATGGTGGAAGCCCGATTATGAGATTACCTTCGGTGAGCTCACCGCCTTGGGCGGTTCGGTTCCTCACCCGAAAAATCGGGTTCGGAATGACGGCTTATGGGGCGTAGTAGGAGGGAGGAGGCAGTGGCGGCGCAGCCGCCACTGACTCCTCCCTCTTCTCTTACTTCGACGACAACGTCATTCCGAACGGAACGAAGTGGAGTGAGGAATCTGCCGGATTGTAACCGAACCGAATAATTATGCATCAATTAACGGCGATTCAACCGCTCATTTCTATACCATAATATATAAGTGTCTTTTTCATTCATCCAACCACACCTATATATATAAGGTGTAATTCCGTCTCCGAATTTAAATGCGATTTAAACAGGGTTTGAATGGCGTTTTAATGGCGTTTAAATGGTGTTTAAAAATTTGAAAATTGCTTGTGTGATAGTTTGGATATTTAAAAAGTTGTTATATTTGGGGCGGTATTAGTGGTTTCACCGAAAAGACAAGTCAGATAAGTATGAAGTGTATATTTGCTCTTTTAAGGGCTAGGTTAACGGCTATCTAAAAAACAATCAATTATGAGTAAATGCAAATTTTGTGGTAGTCCCACTTTTGGAATGGGCTGCTCATACAGTCCAACAGGTAAACATGAGCACTCTGGAACTGGTGACAAATGTGTTTACTGTAATACAAGTACTTTTGGAATGGGTTGTTCATACAGTCCTACTGGAAAACATAAGCACGAATCTGGTATTGGAAAATGTGTCTATTGTGGAACAACTGCTCGTGGAATGGGCTGTCCTTATAGTCCATCAAAGAACCACGAGTTTTAATGTTGCATTTTGACTTTGAGCAATGAATTGATGTATTTGAAGCGATGAACTGATTTTTACTATTGGTTTTAGCGTGAAGGTAAATCAGATAGATGCGCAGTGTTGTTAAATTTGCTCTTTATTGCACCCATCTTAGAATGCCAACGATATATGATAGAAAAATTTAAAAGTCATGTCACCATTGACAAGTTTTTGCAGGATTGTGACAAATTCAATTTTGAAAAACAAACTTATGATATTTCTTATCCTGAGTTCTTGAAGTACTTCAGTGATATAAAAACTATAACCAAGCATAATTTAATTATAGGTATTAACTTTACTTATGGATGGATGCCTACAATTTTCGATTTTCGCTCTGATAAATTTGATGAAGCGATTGAAATTCTCAATAATGCCAAGAATGGAGTTGTTCTGACAATTGCGCAACTTGAGACCTTAAAAGGATTATTTAATAATTCATTAGTTGGTACATCTAAACTTCTACATTTTGTTAACCCCGCCAAATTCCCAATTTGGGATAGTAGAGTTTATTACTATCTGACTGGCGAGTTAGCCTACAATCATAGAATTGGGAACTGTGAAGCATATTTTTCATTCATTAAGTTTTGTGAATATCTGACACAAATAAATGAATATGAAGAGATTCACCAGTCTATCTGTAAAAGACTTGGTTACCCAATGGCCAAACTTAGGACAGTTGAATTAATTATGTATTTAAACGGAGGGCAAACAAATTCAGACCAAGTGAAAGTGCGACACCACAGGCATACAAACTAACAAAAATAAAGTAAATGATAACAATTCAAGAATTACTTTTTAGCCGGGGACTTGACAAAAAATCAAAGGCAAAGCTTGTTAGACACAAAGACAGCCGACTTGATTTATACACTTGGTATCGTTATAAGAGACAAGAATTTTTGAACTATCAAAGCACTCAATCAAAAGACGTTTTTAATAGTGTCGAATACATCGTATCATTTATTGGTGAAGAGGGAGTCTTATCAAGATTTATAGGCGTTTATGAATTGAAAAACAAAAATCAACTTGAAGACGGCAGTTTCGAATATCAAATGGAAGAAGTTCCTGGATTTGAAGATTTACGAGAGAGAGTGATTATTAAATGGAAAAATGCAATCGCTTGGCATCAATGGATAAAAAACGAAATGGAAGTTATCCAGATTCATCCAGGTCTTCATTACAAGCAATTTACTGATTATTCTGATTTTATACTTGATTTCCATGAACTAAAAGAGATAATCAATAACCAATATAGCGATTGGAAAAGAATGTTATCGGTGACAAAAGGAGTTTATTTAATTAGCGACGTAAAATCGGGCAAACTTTATGTGGGTTCAGCATATGGCGAAGATGGATTTTGGGGAAGATGGAGCAAATATGTTTCGACAAACGGGCACGGAGACAATAAATCATTGAAAGAACTTATTGCTGAAGACAAAAGCTACGCTGACAACTTTCAATTTTCGATTTTAATGCTTTTGCCTCGGACGATAACCCCTGAAGAAGCGATTAAAAAGGAACGGTTATTTAAAAAGAAATTTGGAAGAAACTCTATCGGGCTTAACAACGATTAATCTTGGCATTTAAAAGTGAAATACCTGATCTGGTATTCTTATCCCTTTACATCAGGGGAATAATTTTAACCCTATAGATGAAGTGATACTATGTTAGATAGCAAGGATATTTAATAAGTTGTTATATTTGATGCGAAGAACTGATTGTAATTATGGGTTTAAAGGTTGCTAACTCGAATTTTTCTTCATAAAACAAATAGACAAAACAAAAACATGAAGTGCATTTTTTGCGACATTGACACCGAAGCCAAATCAGTTGAGCATATCGTTTCTGAATCATTCGGCAACAAGGACTATGTAATGCAAAAGGGTAAAGTTTGCGACACTTGCAACGGAAGATTCTCAAAATTTGAAGACACGGCTTTGACAAATTCTGTTTTCATAATGGAAAGAGCAAGATTTGGCGTTGTAACAAAAAAAGGGAATAATGCAAAAGGGAAGGTAAATAACTTAACTATCGCAGGAGACAAGGAATTTAGACCAAGTTATTTAACAGTAAAAGGGCTTACACTAGATAATTTTGAGGACTTTGACCATTTAACTCAAACCGGGCATATAGTTATTGCTTCATTTGACAAAAGTGAAGTAGCAACTTCAAAACTTGTTTTAAAAATTGGACTTGAATCAATCTACGTTTCACAGCGAACTTTATTCAAAAAGTATGTCTTCAAAGAATTAAAGGATTTTCTAACATCAAAAACAAATAATGATTGGCCATTTCTGACTACTGATTTTGAAATTGCAAAGTTTTGCAGTGTGCCAAGGTTCTCTGATAAATTTCGTCTCAAAAAAAATCATTGCGACTTAAAGTATCTAGAAGTTGATGAGCAAACTCTATTATTCAAGTTCAAATACGGTGCAATTCCAATAACACTAAATTTAATTAACCGTAATCTCGATTGGGTAAAAAAAACTTTGGCACAAGACGAGAAAGCAATACTTTACCCCGAGCATTTTAGAAACAAACTTGTAAAACGTTAGCAGCAAGGCTTAATATTGAAAACTAAACTAACAAAAACACCACAATAAATATGGCAAATTCAGCCCACTTTAGAGTTGATCCCAAACTAGCTGAGCTACTAGGAGAGACATACCGTTCAATTGAAGAAGCAACAAAAGAGCTAATCGACAACTCTTATGATGCTGATGCTGAAAATGTAACAATCATTTTACCAGATGATCTTACCCCCATTCCCAAAATAATAATCATTGATGATGGCTCGGGGATGAAAGAAAATGAGGTTCGGAATGAATATTTAAACATAGCAAACAGCAGATCTTCACGAAAAGGCAGCTTTTCTATTCTAAAGAAAAGGAGGGTAAAAGGCAGAAAAGGAATTGGAAAATTTGCTGGCTTAATGGTCGCAAGCCAAATGAGAATCGAAACATTTGCTGCTGGGAGAGTTACTTCCTTACTAATTAATAAAGACGAGCTTGCAAGGGCTGGGTATGATTTGGAGAAAGTGCCTTTGCCTATTTCTGTTGAGAATTGTGATAAAGAAAAACATGGAACAATAATAACTTTAGAAGGAATTAGCGATAACTTCAATTATCCAAACCCTGAAAGGTTGAAAGAAATTTTGATGAGAGATTACGGCAGAGAAACGGACTTTAACCTAACAATTAACAATGAGGATATAGGTGTTTTGGATCTTCAAGGAAAACCCTTCTCTCAAAAAATTGAATTAACAAATGGGAAAACGGCAACTCTAAATTATACAATTACGGAAAAACCTATTAAACAAGCAGGCATTGTTATCAGAGTAAATAACAAAATTATTGGCAGACCTCAGAACTTTCTTTTTGATGATGAAATTATTCCAAGAAAATTGCAAAACCGAGTATACGGTGAGCTTGTATGTGATGATTTAGAAAATGATATTACTGCTGACTTTGGCGCAGTAATAGATAACAGCAAATTATATAAAATGATATCGCATGATGCTACAGAAAAACTTAAAATCTCCGTTGATGAGGTCTTCGTTACTGATATGAAAATGGCGAGAGCTAGGTATCAACGCAAAATCAATAAAGAATTAGAAAAATTACCGGAGTATAAGCAGCCATTTGCTAAGAAAGCACTATATAAAGTCCTTGAAAAATTTTATGGTGAAACAGAAGATAGAATTAACACTGTAATTTCAGTAATGGTCTCTGCGATGGAAAAAGACCATTATTGGGATATTATTCAAAATATTCAGGACACTAGAAGTGGTGACGTGGAAAAATTTGCTGACGCACTTTCTGATTTTGGATTCTTAGAAATGAGTATAATCACTAGCCAAGCTATAAACCGCTTACGATTCTTGGATGAACTGAACATATTAATTGACAATCCTTTAACTTTAGAATCAACTGTTCACAAAGCTTTTGAAAAAAACACTTGGCTTTTTGGCGACGATTATTCAGTAATGTTTTCAGACCAAGGACTTAAATCCTCAATTGATAAAGTTATTGGCAAAACATACCACGGTGAAAATCCAAATGATAGACCTGATATTTTATTTGGAAGGAACATTACAAGGTCATTAGTTTTAATCGAGTTTAAAAGACCAAGTTTTACTCTAAACCGTGATACCGAAGCTCAAGCTTTGAAGTACCGCGATGAATTGAATACCTATTTTCACAATCAAAAAATAGAAATCATTTTACTTGGCGGCAAAGTAAAAGGAATAATAAGTTCTCATAATGAGAGAGGTGATGTCCTTTATAGAACCTATGTTGACATAATTAGTGTTGCACGACATAATTTATTATGGTTAATCGATGAATTGAAATCTGAATAGAAAGGAGCCCTGTTATTACTAAACGCTTTAACAAATGCAGGTTTTCGTGATCGCGGAATCATTCTAAATCTTTACATACATTTGTGTCGGCTATCACTTTTTGCCAGCCCCGTAAAACATCCCAATGCTCCAGCTTACAAAAGAGTTGTTTTTTGCCGACCCGTCACAGGAAATTGAGTAACTTGCGGCCTATATTTTTTAGACAATGAAATATGAAATTTAACGAAGATTCAAGAGTAAAAATTCCAGCTATATTGCATTTATGTAGACTGGGATGCATTTATCTTTCGCTGAAAGATGCAATCTGGGATACTGAGACAAATATTTTCACGGAAATATTCAAAGAATCGATTCTTAGGATTAATCCTGACTTTGACCAAGACCAGGCAGAAAGGTTATTGGTGGAAACTTCCCTGCTGCTTGATTATGAGGATTTAGGAAAGGCGTTCTATGAAAAACTAACCTGCGAGTCAGGAACTAAACTTATTGACTTTGATAATTTCGAGAAGAATACGTTTCATGTTGTAACTGAATTGACTTACAGAAATGGAGACGAAGAATTCAGACCAGATATAGTTCTTTTAGTCAATGGAATGCCTCTGGCATTTATTGAAGTTAAAAAGCCCAACAACCGGGATGGTATAATTGCAGAGCGAGAACGAATTAACAAACGATTCCAGAACAAGAAATTCCGAAAGTTTGTAAACCTTACTCAATTGATGGTTTTCTCCAACAATATGGAGTACGATAATGAAGACATCGAACCTTTGCAGGGCGCTTTTTATGCCTCACCATCATACACAAAACCAATTTTCAACTATTTCAGAGAAGAAGAAAAGTTAGATCACTCCATATTACTGTCAGCTGAAGACGATAATCTTGAAAATTTTGTTCTAAAGGACAACAATCTTGCAGTAATAAAAAACTCACCTGAATTTCAGACAAATAAAAACGTAAACTCGCCAACAAATCGCATTCTGACATCGCTGTTTTCAAAAGACAGGCTTTCGTTCATATTAAAATATGCTATCGCATATGTGGATGAAAAAAAAGGAGTTGAAAAACATGTGATGCGTTACCCTCAGATATTTGCTACAAAAGCTATTGAAAACAAGTTAGAGAAGGGTATAAAAAAAGGAATTATATGGCACACACAGGGAAGTGGTAAAACTGCCCTGGCTTTTTACAATGTTCGCTACCTGACCGATTATTTCCAAAAGAAAATGGTAATTCCTAAGTTCTATTTTATTGTGGACCGAATAGACTTGCTTATTCAGGCAAAAAGAGAATTTACGGCTCGTGGCCTGATTGTTCATATTGTAGATTCAAAAGCAGAATTTGTAAGGTCTATTAAAACTACAACTGCCATTCATAACAATTCGGGAAAACCAGAGATTACGGTTGTAAATATTCAAAAATTCAGCGAAGAAGCTAATGTGACACAAAAGCAAGACTACGACATCAGTATTCAACGAATTTATTTTTTAGATGAAGTACACCGCAGTTACAATCCGCAAGGGAGTTTTCTGGCAAACCTTACGCTATCCGACACCAATTCAATAAAGATCGGGTTAACAGGCACACCACTCATTACCAAGGATTATTATTCGAAAGATTTATTTGGGGATTACATTCACAAATATTATTACAATGCTTCGATTGCTGATGGTTATACGCTCCGGTTAATAAGGGAGGAAATTGAAAGCAATTACAAAATTGTGCTGAAAGATGCATTGGATAAGATTAAAATTTTAAAGGGAGACATAGACAGGCAGGAAGTATTTGCTCATACGAATTTTGTAGAACCAATGCTTGACTATATCATTAACGACTTTGAAAAGAGCCGTTTGACTTTTTCCGATAGTTCCATTGGAGGCATGGTAGTTTGCGACAGTTCCGACCAGGCAAGAGAAATGTACAGGATTTTCAATGAAAAATATGCCGTTGGATCTGAACAAGAGGCATTGCTGCAAGCCGCAGAAACTACGGTGAAATATAAAGCAAAACTAAGACACAGTTATAAGGTTAAAACAGCAGCAATTATTCTTCATGATATTGGTTCTCCGCAGGAACGGAAGGATTTAGTTGAAGATTTTAAAGAAGGAGAAATTGATTTTCTATTTGTTTACAACATGCTTTTAACCGGATTTGATGCCAAACGTTTAAAGAAATTATACATCGGGCGTGTTATAAAACGGCACAATTTATTGCAGACACTCACAAGAGTTAATCGAACCTACAAAAACTTTAAGTATGGTTATGTGGTTGATTTTGCTGACATAAAAGCTGAATTTGACGCAACCAACAAAGCCTATTTCGATGAATTGCAAGCCGAGCTTGGCGATGAAATGGAATTTTACTCCGATCTGTTTAAAACCAAAGAAGAAATTGAACTGGAAATTGCTGAAATAAGGGATGTTTTGTTTTACTTCGACACGACCAACGCAGAACTATTCTCACAACAAATAACCCAGATTCAAGACCGCGAAAAGGTATTGCTCATTAAGAAAGCGTTAGGTAATGCAAAGAGTTTGTACAACCTGATCCGGCTATTCGGCCATTTTGATCTGCTCGAAAAAATTGATTTCAAAAAGCTGGCGCAACTTTACCGTGAAACCGAAAATCATTTAGCGCTGCTTAATACTCAAGAGGCTTTAAAAAACAACATTGACAATACCAATCTTCTAAATATTGCGTTGGAAGATGTATTGTTTCATTTCACCAAAATTTCGGAAGAAGAACTGATTTTAGCTGATGAATTGAAAGACACCTTGCGGAAAACCCGTGAAACTCTGGCAAGTAATTTCGACAAGAAAGACCCGGATTTTATTTCTTTGTATGAGGAACTGAAACGGCTCTTCGACAAAAAAAATCTGGACGAAATTACACAGGATGAAATGAAGCAAAATATTGGCGCATTGACTAAAATTTACGAAAAAATAAAGGAACTCAACCGCCAGAACAATTTACTGAAAGACAAATATCAAAGCGATCCGAAATACGCCCGAATCCACAAACGCTTAGTTGAAAAAGGTACATTATCGCAAAAAGAAATTCAGATTTTTGAAGCGTTGAAGAGTGTAAAGCAGGAAGCTGACTTGCAGGTTTTACAAAACACAAAATTGTTGAAAGCTGAAAGTTATTTCAGCTCTGAAATGATGCGATTGGTTATTGACCAATTTAAAAACAAAAACAACATAAATTTGAACGCTGAATCATCAAAGTTTATTAACACTCTGGTGGTAAACGAATACATCAACGAGTTCTACGGAAGAGCAGTATGACAGAAATAGATTTTAAAGAAAAAACCAAAGCCCTCATTGACAGCCTGAAAAGCATAAGCGCAAACTATGGTTTGGGTAACGATGGCAATGAGTTTAAAATAATCACCCAGGTTTTCCTGTATAAATTCATGAACGACAAATTTGCTTTTGAGGTAAAGAAACTCGACATCAAATTAAAGAAAGCCGACAATTGGGAAAAAGAAATAAGTACTTATTCCGATGACGATTACGAAATGTTGCTTTTGCAATTGGGTGCCGATACTGCAAAACTGAAACCTCATCATTTTATATCAGAACTTTTTGGCAGACAAAACGGAAGCGATTTTGCCAAATTATTTGACGATACCTTAATGGATATTGCCATTACCAACAACGATATATTTTCGGTAAAAACCGATGGCGGGGCCAAGGTGGTTTTATTTGACCGGATTACCGAATACATCAGCGATGGTTCGAAACGTGATGCTTTTGCTAAAGCCATTATCAATAAACTGGTAGGTGTAAGTTTCGAGCATATTTTTAATCAGAAATTTGATTTTTACGCCACTATTTTTGAATACCTCATAAAAGACTACAACACCAATAGCGGTGGCAAGTATGCCGAATATTTTACTCCACATGCCGTGGCAAAAATCATGGCTGCCATTCTAGTAACCGAACCGGTGCAAGATGTAACTGTTTACGACCCTTCGGCAGGTTCGGGAACTTTGTTGATGAACATTGCCCATGCTATTGGCGAAGACAAATGCACCATCTACTCTCAGGATATCAGCCAAAAATCATCAAGCCTGTTGCGTTTGAATCTGATTTTAAATAACCTGGTACATTCCATTCAAAACATTATTCAGGGTAACACCATTTCGCACCCTTACCATAAAAACGAAAACGGAGAGTTGGAAAAATTCGATTTTATTGTTTCCAATCCACCTTTTAAACTCGACTTTTCGGATTACCGCAACGATTTGGATTGTAAAGAAAACAAAGACCGTTTTTTTGCAGGAATACCAAATATAGCAAAGCAAGCAAAGGACAAAATGGCGATTTACTCGCTATTCTTGCAACACATTATTTTTTCGTTGAGCAAAAAAGGTAAAGCAGCCGTTGTAGTTCCGACAGGTTTTATTACAGCACAAGCTGGTATTGACAAAAAAATCCGTGAAAAATTAGTGGAAAGCAAAATGCTGGCTGGTGTGGTAAGTATGCCAAGCAATATTTTTGCAACCACAGGCACCAATGTTTCCATCGTATTTATGGATAAAAACAACAAAGGTAATGTGGTGCTGATCGATGCTTCTAATTTGGGTGAAACCATAAAAGAAGGCAAAAACCAAAAAACGGTATTGACAGCAAAAGAAGAACAACAGATTATTGACACTTTCAATAACAAAGTAGCTCTTGAAGATTTTTCGGTAGTGGTAAGTTATGATGAAATAAAACAAAAAAACCACTCGTTGAGCGCAGGGCAATATTTTGAGATAAAGATTGAATATGTTGACATTACCGCAGAAGAATTTACAACAAAAATGAAGGGCTTTGAGGATAATTTAGACAAACTATTTGCTGAAAACATAGCATTGGAAACTGAAATTCAGTCACAGCTAAAATTCTTGAACTATGAATGAAATTTGTAGAGTCAAAATAGCTGAATTAGGACAAACTATTACTGGCAAAACACCATCTTCCGAAAATCCAGAAGACTTTGGTTCGGAGTATATGTTTGTAACTCCATCAGATTCATTTGATAAGAAAATGATGGACATCACTGAAAGATATTTGTCAGAGGAAGGAGTTAAAAAACTATCAAAGAAACTATTGCCACCTAAAAGCATAATGATCACTTGTATTGGTTCTGCGATGGGTAAAGTTGCAATGAATGAAACTAGCTGTATTACAAATCAACAGATTAATTCAATTATACCCAAAAAATCATACTGCCCTGATTATGTTTATTATGCAATTAAAAACAATTACAAGGTATTAAGAAATGCGGCAACTGGGAGTACTGCATTACCACTTTTGAATAAAACGGACTTTGATATTCTAGAATTCCTCGTACATAAAGAAAAAGTTTATCAGCAAAATATTTCTTCTGTTCTTTCACCAATTGATGCCAAAATAGCACTCAACAACCGAATTAACCTTGAGTTGGAAGACATGGCAAAAACGCTCTATGATTATTGGTTTGTGCAATTCGATTTTCCTAATGAACAAGGCAAACCCTACAAATCATCGGGCGGTATAATGGTGTATAATACTGAATTGAAAAGGGAAATTCCGGAGGGGTGGGAAGTGAAAACTTTAGCAAAATGGATTAAAACCGATAAAAGCGGAGATTGGGGGAAAGAAGCAGAAGAAGGTAATTATCAATTGAAAGTTTCTTGCGTTCGTGGTGCAGATTTGAATGGGTTAAACGGAAATGGTGAACAAAAACCACCTACCCGTTTTATTTTAGAGAACAACTCAAACAAACTTTTAGAAAATCATGATTTAATTGTTGAAATTTCAGGTGGTAGTCCAACCCAATCAACAGGGCGTTTGGCTTTTATAACAGGAGAAACACTACAGCGTTTTCCAAATCCATTAATCTGTTCAAATTTTTGCAAAGCCTTGACATTAAAAGAAGAAAAATATTTGTACAACTTCGTTTATCAATGGAACAGAATTTATGACAATGGCGTTTTGTTTGGTTGGGAAGGGAAAACAAGCGGGATTAAAAATTTGCTTTTCGAGAGTTTTGTAACCAACCACAAAGAGGCTTATCCTAAGTCAGAAATAGTTGCGAAATTTTATGATTTTGCTAAACCACTTCATTCACAGAAACAAAAAAATTTAATTCAAAACCAACAACTATCGGAACTCAGAGATTGGTTGTTACCTATGTTAATGAATGGGCAGGTAACTGTAAAAGAAGCGGAAGAAAGATTGAGTATGGCGGCTGAACCGAGTATTATGTACCATATTAAAGCCAATAACAATAGCAAATGACAACATTCGAAAACATACCTAAAGGACTTATAAAGGTGGACAACCCTGACCACCCATTCGCTTATGACGGACCAGACACACTTTTATCTGACCAAAAAGGACTTTTGGCAATTTTTTCAATACGAGATAACGAACAAAAAAATCCGAATAAACTTTTCACTCGACTTACAAATGCACTCATTGCCTATCCTCCCCAAACAAAAATGCTGCTTCTATATGACCATAAAAAGGATATGCCAAACGCAGTAAATCAGTTTGGTAAATATTATTTCAGTGATTTCATAGAATTAAAGGACATTAGGAAATCAAAATCAATAATCAAAGACAAGAAAGACGAAAGAAAAATCAATGAAATAAAGAACATTCAGAAAAAGATATTTACAATACAGTCACTGGTGCAACGCGACAATCTTGAATATATCAAACGAACAGACTTTAAAGAATTTATAATTCGTGACATGCCAAATTTAAAAGAGAAGGCAAAATACTTCGACAGAATTAACCAGAAATATGTTTCTTCAAGAGCAGGTATTTATGAATATGAAAATCAATTTTTTGGCTTAAAGAGATTAACAAGTAATGTTTCTGACTTAATTGAACTTCAACCATTTTATGAATTTGCTATTAATTCTGAATTTTCAGTTGACAACGGAGTTCCATATTATAAATTCATATCAAGAAAAGTTCTTAACGTAAACGACATTCCTAAGATAAAATTTGACCCATTGAAACCTACACGTATTGCAAGTCTTTTTGGTTGGCATTTGGTAAATTCAAATGATTTTCAACAAATAGAAAGTCGAATATCTAAATACAAAAAATAGTTATGCCAACAACCCAGCAAGATAGGATAAATACTATTATCGCAATCATAAATAGCAGTCCTTCGTTGACTAGCGCTAATGTTAACAAACTCAAGACTGAGTTTAGACAGGTTATTGACGTTGACACTATTGCACCTCCAAAGAGAAAGCATATTTTAAAAATACTTCATTCAACGAGAGCATTAGACAGCACATTAAAGGCAATTCTTGACCATTATCACATAAGGAATGGCAAACACTCTATTGGGCAATATATAACTCAATTTACAAATCATACACTAACAACTTTAGGAAAACTATCACCATCAGAAAGAGCAAAATACCAGAGAGAAATTGCTGACATAAGAAACACTCACTTGCATAACGCTGATAGTTATCCAAGAAACGACAGCGAAGTTTATCAGCTAATTTCTGAAATGCAAGCACTTATAACGAGAGTAACAAGTCTATGAATGTAAATAAGTCACATAGTAGCAGAAGCAGGATGTTAGATGTCGTTCAAATAAGTAAAAATGTTTTGATTCGGCTTTCAGTAATGGATTTTGAGAAATGTGGTGGCGTATCAACGGAACAACTTATTTTCCCGAAGAAAATTCAGGCAAAAGGAACCAAACATAAAGATAGAATCTCAGAACAAGAACTTCGTCTATTATTCATTGAAGAATTCAAAAAAACAAATCCCGAATTATTTTACTCTATTGAAACGCCAACGGTTGATAAATTTAGTTTGGGCAAATCGTATGAATCAATTAAATCCAACATAGAAGGTCAGTCCGCATCGCTTGACATGTGCATTTTTGAGAGGGTTGCCAATGTTTATACAAGAATTTTAAACCTCGAATTCAAACATAAAAACACATCAATTAAAAATATTGGAAAAGATGTTTTGAAATTGATTCACGAAAATCAAAATGGTGCATTCATTCTTTTGCTTGAGAATACTGATAAAGGAACACTTTGTAATTTAAAAGAAACAGGTGTTTTTAACAAGTTCTATAAATCATTTTCTGATTTTCAATTAAATTGGCGGAATAATGACAAATCTATTCAATTGATAATAATTTCTTTAAAGCAAAAAACAATAATACATCGAGAATTAAATAAACAGGATTTGACTAATTTGAAAGCTATCTTTTTTATCGAAAGTGATTGTTGTTACATTAAAGAAATGAAAGGAAATTGTTGGCAAACTGAAACAATAAAATAGATGATGAAACATACCGCCAACGCTTCACAGCCACACACATTGCCAAGCCCCACGTGCCACCGCAAAAGCCAAAGCTTGTCAAAGAGTGTGTCTGTCCCAACGCACTGCAGACAGAAACGAATTTGCAAATTGGAAGAGAAATGACAGTAAACAAAAAACACCAGTACCTAATAACGTTTAATAACCATGAAAAAACTTTTTTGTATTGAATCAGACTGGGATAATCAACCCCAAATAGAAAAATCAATGTTACCATTACTTGAATGCATCAAGGGTGTTTATCCGGCATTCGAATATATTTACAGGACTGCCAACACAAAAGAGGAACTAGAATATTGTCTTAAGAAGTTTAAAAGCATCCGCAAACAAAGTAATGACTTTTATACGATAGTTTTTTGTGGTCATGGAAGAATGGGTAAATTTTCATTAGGAGATGAGAAACTTGGAAGCGTACTAACAATCAAAGCATTAGCTGAAATATGTCAAAGTGTATGTAAGAAATTGTTTTTAAACCAACATGTCCATTTCGACTCTTGTAGTATTCTGAAAACATCAGAATCCAATTTAAACCTATTTACAGAGATAACGGGTGCTGAAGCTGTAACTGGTTTCTCAAAAAATGTTGATTTTATAGATTCATACGCATTGGAAATGGTTTTATTTGAAGCTTTGATTAATTCAAATAATATAAAGAACGCATTAAATAAGTTTTATAAAAAACATGAAACAGGTCTTTGTAAAATAAACGGGTTCACTATGTTCGGTAACTTTCTCTAGCCCTTTTGCATGTTTTTATTATTTGAACCGGGCAAGCTCAAACGAGTTTGGCTTATGGGATTACCTCCGGTGATCCACAAAGGGGGAGCGTCAATCAGATCAAGGCAAAACCCCCAATAAATTTCCCCAACCATTATTCCCTCATCCATTTATTTCCTTACCTTTCAATCAAACATTTTGATTAGAATCTGATCATGCCCCGCAAATACATACTTGCCAGCAGCCTGGAAGCCATTGAAATCCATTTCGGGTCTAAATTTCCGAAAACACTGGATTGGGAACCGCTGTTTGTCGTTTCTCCCGGGAATGAATCGGTGATTATCACACAGGAAAAACCGAGCGAACTTACTGTTTCGGTTTTCGGGCTTACTCCTGCATGGGCAAAAGGAAGAATGCAGCTAATCAATGCCAGGGCTGAGGGTGATAAAAACCCGGAGAACAATCCAGACTTCAAGGGTTCAAAAGCAATATTCCTGAAACCGGCTTTTCAAAAACCATTGTTTACCAGGCGCTGCATTGTAATTGCAGATGCTTTTATTGAGTGGTCTTCCGGAATCCTGCCAAAGCCATATCTGTTTTATCTCAGAGAACACAAACACCCGATTGGTTTAGCCGGCCTTTATGATATCTGGATAGACCCTGTAACCAAAATGCAAATCCATTCATTTACCATAATAACTGCGGCTGCAAATTCGCTGATTCGGGGCATACAATCATCCAGAATGCCAGTAATACTGCCTTATGGCCAGGAATCCCGATGGCTGAAACAATCCCTCAGCCTTGCTGAAATATTGGGGATGTTGAATAAATATCCGTCTAAACAGATGAACGGGTATCAGGTGTCCGGGAAAATAGATATGCCAGGGCCGTATTTAAAAGAAATACTAAGTCCTCAAGGCCCAAGGTTGCTGTCAGAAGAATTTCCTCCTTCCTTACCCCAGCAATCATACTATGGACATAAAAAGAAACCGGATAACAATACGCAAACGCTGGGGGAGTTGAAGCGGTAATAAGTTGACAGCGCAAAAACTATCTTTTGAAAATCAATAATTTTTGTATTCAGTATTTTTGCTATATATTTGATGCAGTTAATACACACCCAAGCGGGTTGCGTATATATCCTGTTCTTATTTTCCGTTTTTAATTACTTAAAAATGGAATGATATTTTTTTCAGGAAGAAGTACTTGTTGTTGATTAATAAAGAGTTGTGTGAAATTTGATGGAATGAAAATACGAGTGCAGGTACACAATCGTTGGGCAACATTAAAAAAAACACGACCACTGTTATGATGACAGATTTAAAAACATTAATTGATACGACGCCAATTGAGGTAAAGTTTGCTGAGATTGTTGATTTTGATAAGCTTGACGAAAGGATTTCTGCTGTTGAAGTTTTATATGCAAATACAATTGGTGTTTGTGATGGATATATTGAGTTTTGTCCTGATAATGACCCACCATTGATTGAAGAGATACTTTCATGGATTTGGACTTATAGACCTGACTTAAGTTATGATATTTTAAAGCAGACTTTACCAAAGGATTTAAAGTTACTAATAGAATCATATCAAGCCGGAGATATGAGTAAATGGTGGAACTACATAAATGAGAACTGATAAAATTATTAAAATAGAGATTGACGAATCAGGTAGACTTTTGATTACACCTGATACTGAAAGATTCACCATGATTTATAGAAGTGCTGCTGAGGTGCATTGGGATAATAAAATGAATTCCCTTTATTCATCAAAGCCAAGAGAATGGTCGTATTTGGATTGGTATAAACACATTGTTTCCCTAATCGTGACAGATTGTAATTGCCAATTATTAATTACAGAATCAACGGATTGGATAAATGTACCTGATGATTTGAAAAACGAAATTAAAGAATATAAAAATTAACGTTGCCCAACATGGGCTCATACGCCACTGGGGTTTAAGTAGTTAAGTCAAATGTACATCTTTTTTTATAATTTTGTGCATGTTGAAAAGAAAGTAGCTTCGAAATCCCCAGCGTCGCATAGCCCCGTCCGTTGGCAACCATAATAACAGACTGCTCAGCAATGATTAAATTAATATTGACGTTTATAGTTGGATTTATAGTTTGTAGTGCCATAGGACAAACAATTTCTTTGGACTCAATTAGATTAGCATATTGTGAATATGATTCTGTGAACGGAATTACTGTCTTTCCCGAGAATGCTTTGACAAATGAATTTGATATTATAATAACTGGATTCAACAAATTAGAGCCAAGCAGTGAATCAATAATAGAAATTAGTTGGTTCAGTTCGTATATAGATGGTACGTACTGTTTTGTAATTACTCCAAGACAAATGTATTTAAGGAGTCATCACAATAACCCAAATCCGAACTTTTTGTATTGGCTTGAAAAATCAGATATCTTGGATTTTAAATTAATAAAGGAGCATTTTGATAATTCTAAACAATTTGAAAGGGTCAATACTAATAGTAGACCAGGATACATTTATTACTTTACGAATTATCTTGACGAAAACTATGTTAACGATAATTGGGAGAACAATATGTATGAAAATTTAAATCACTTAATTTTAGAAATTAATGATGCGATTAAACTGACAGGTAGAAAAATTGAATTACCATCAGAAAAACAATTATGGCAGAATTCAGTAAGACTCTTAATTGACAAAAGAGAGAATGAATTTCAAATTAAATTTGAACAGACCCAAGATAATCTGATAATATTTGATGAATAAATTACGGTTGCCAATCGAGTAGACGGCTCCGCCAGCAGTTAGTTGACGGAGTGCGCCTCTCACAGAATGCCAGTAATACTGCCCTTTGGCCAGGAATCCAGATGGCTGAATCAAACCCTTAGCCTTGCTGAAATATTGGGGATGTTGATTAAATGCCCGTCTAAACAGATGAACGGGTATCTTCTAAGTAATAAAATAGATCAGCCGGGGCCGTATTCAAAAGAAATGCTAAGTCCTCAAGGCCCAAGATTGCTTTCAGAAGAATTTCCTCCTTCATTACCCCAACAATCATACTATGGACATAAAAAGAAACCGGATAACAATACGCAAACGTTGGGGGAGTTGAAGCGGTAATTAGTTGACAGCTCAAAAACTATCTTTTGAAACCCAATAATTTTTGTAATCAGTATTTTTGCTATATATTTGATGCAATTAATATACGCTCAAGCGGGTTGCGTATATATTCTGTTCTTTTATCCGTTTTAATTGCTTAAAAATGGAATGATATTTTTACAGGGAAATGAACTTGTTGTTGATTAATAAAGAGTTGCGTTATATTTTGCGGATTAAAAAATACAAGTGCAGGTACCCAATCGTTATGTGGCATTTTAAAAGAACGACCAGTATGAACAGAAAATTTCTATCATTGATAATACTGACAAATTTTTTCTTGACAAGTTGTGCTCAAAAAGCGGACAATAAAGAAAAAATAGAAACCAGCTCAATTCAACAAGTTAAGGCGACTTCTAGCAATGACTATTCTGCAATAAAACTTATAGACAGATTTGATAATAAGTTAGTGCAAGACACAACTTCTGAAAAAACAGAAGCCCAATTTTCACCTGTGTATATTGGAGAGAAGAAAAATGAAGTATCACTGACTTACAAGACTGAAAAAATAGGTAACAGGGTTGAACAATGGGACCGCCATAAAAGACCTAATGAAAAATCCTTGATTATCACGATTGACACAAGTCGGATAATTGGTTCACCAATGGGAGTTTGGGAATACTATAAAAAACCAGAATACAGAAATGAGAAAATGGCTTTTCCTGTCTTTATTGAAAACTTATCGACTGACACCTTGAATATTGGATTTGGCGACATTTTACCAATAATAATAGAAGCTAAAGACAAAGAAGGAAAGTGGAGACCAATTCAAAGACAGTTCATTTACGATTGCGGGACAGGGTTAACTGAGTTTTATCTTCCACCAAGTCAAATTTCCATCACGACAATGAAAATCTTTGCAGGTGACTTTAATACCAAATTAAGACTTGCATTTGGGTATTCGGACGATAAAATATACTCAAATGAGATTGACGGACAAATAAACTTAGGGCAATTTGACTAGAAAAACGCCACATAACAGCACCTACCCAAAAGTGGCGGTTCAGAGGTTAAATCAAGCTTTGTGCTTCTATCAAAGTTTCTGCTTGGTTGACAGTGAAGTGCTTCGAAATCACCACCTTCGGGTAGCGGCCAAACGTTAGGCACCAATTATACTAAACTACCGTGACGAACAATCTCGACATATTTAGAAAGGAGTTTATAGAAGCGAATACTTGGGCTCAGAGAAAGGACGGTGTTCCTCTTGACCTGCTCGACAACTTGACGAGTGAAGATCTTAAAATCGCAGAAATTGAACTTATAAAAGTTGTAAGTCTAAAAGACAATTGGCCAATAGATGGACTTGGACACATAAAATCCAAGGACGCACTACCGAGACTTTATGACTTGCTCGACAAAAGCAAAAATTCAATGAAAGTGACTATTGCACATTCAATTTTTCAAATATGCCAGGACACCAAAATGATTGAAATTGTTCTTGAAACAATGCCCAAAATAACTAACCAATATGAACTAATTGACGTTTTGTATTATCTGCCTGACTTCAAGGATAAGCGAATTACAGAATTGCACAATAATTATCGAAATCACAAGGAATATTTAGTTGCTTATAATGCGACACGTTACCTTGGTTTACCGACAGACGAAGTGGTAGAAAAATACCGAGAAAAGAAAAAACAAAGAAGTATATGGGACAGATTAATAGGAAAATAAATGGTGCTAATAACAGCCGTTTTGCAAAAGTGGGGGTTTCGTGCTTCTATGAAAGTGAAGTGCTTAATTCAAGCTTTGTGCATCTAATGAAGTTTAGTGCTAAAAATCCCCGCCTTCGCAAAGCGGCAAACCGTTAGCAGTAATTTTAACGACAGACAAAGTGACGAAACAGAAATCAAATTTTAATGGGTATTTTCTAATAGCAGGAATATTAATCTTGTATTTTGGATTATCTAACAATCAATCAACTAAACAATCAGAATTACAGAAAATAACGGTGGAACTTTCCAAGGACATTATTAATGTGAAAGGACGAAGAAGCTCTGTTGATTATAAATTTTGGACAAAGGAGTATAAAAACCAATTTAATATTTTGAATGGAAGTATAACTAGAGGGAAACACGAGTCAATAGCTAATTTAAAAGGTGGACAAATAGTAGATTTGTTTATTACAACATCAGACTTGGAAAAGCTTTCTGTCGGGAAAGAAGATATTACTGTAAGAAGCATTAATTTATATGAGAATTCGTTAATGACAACAGACGAATTTTATCATAATCGAGAATTGTATAGAGTTCGATTAAAGTTATGGTCGGTATTTACGGCGTTGATGTTAATATTGAACGGTTTGACAAATATTCCAAAGAAGTTAAATTATATCATTATTGGTGCTTTTATTGGGACGATAATCATAATGAGAATTTTAGAAGTAGGAATATATTGAAAGTAACTACTGCTAATCGAGTAGACTGCTCCGCCAGTAGTTAGCTGACGGAGTGCGCCCCTGCCTGAATTTCTTCAGTCAGGCAAGACTCACACTCCCGAATATTCGGGATTAAGATGTGGGGCAATTTTCTCATAAAACAAACCCTAAGCCTTGCTGAAATATTGGGGATGTTGAATAAATGCCCGTCTAGACAGATGAACGGGTATCTCCTAAGTAATAAAATAGATCAGCCGGGGCCTTATAATACGCAGACACTTGGGGATTTACGCCGCTAGTTATTAAAATCTTTTATAAATACCCAAATTTTTGTAATCAGTATTTTTGCTATATATTTGATGCAATTAATATACGCCCATGCGGGTTGCGTATATATTCTGTTCCTATTATCCGTTTTTAATTACTTAAAAATGGAATTACCTTTTTGCAAGTACAAGTACTTGTGGTTGATTAATAAAGAGTTGCGTGAAATTTGATGGGATGAAAATACAAGTGCAGGTACCCAATCGTTATGTGGCATTAAAATAAAAACAACTATGGAAATAAACATTGACTTGACAAGAGACGACTACGCTGACTTTAATAAATACTATTTTCTCAAAAAAGGACTTAAAAAGAGAATTTATCTAGTATTTGTTGTAGCATTCATTCTCCCATTCATCATCAATAGCGGACGGCCATTTGACTTTTTAACTTATCTTACAAACGTTATAATCGCCGGACTTGTTTTTGGACTCATTTATATTGGGGGAATGACACTTGCGCTGAAACGGACGAGAAAATTACCATCAGACAATGGTTCAATTTTAGGAATGAAGAAATTTATTATTACTGACGAGGGACTAATAGAAGAATCTGAAAGCAATAAAAACCTTCAAAAATGGAAAAGCATAAAGTCAATAGAAACGAATGACAACTCAGTATTTATATTCGTTGACAACGTTGCAGCTTATGTCATTCCAAAGAGATTCTTTAAAGACGAAGCAGAGCAACAAAATTTCATTAAGACAATAGAAGATAAAATGAAAAACGCCACATAACAGCAGCTACCCAAAAGTGGCGGTTCAGTGGTTAAATCAAGCTTTGTGCTACTATCAAAGTTTCTGCTTGGTTGAAAGTGAACCGCTTGGAAATTGCCACCTTCGGGTAGCTGCGAAACGTTGGAAAGCATATTAAAGGACAACATTTCAAAATTAAAACTATGAAGGTTAAAATATTATTGATTCTTCTTCTATTCAACACTTTTGATATTAAAAGTCAAGTTTATCACCACGATTTTAAATTTAATTCAGTAGTAATAACTCAACTAAATGATCCTCTGTTAGCTGCATTAAACAGACATTTTGAAGTATTAAAAAACAAGAACATAATTCCCGAAAAGGATTTTTTTATTATCGTTGCAATTTACCCAAGTATCAGACAATCGGAAGTCCCGAAAAGTGTATTCGATTCAATTTATGCTGTTAATGACTTTAAAACAAATTTTCCGCTTGATTCAGTCACTCCCAGTTACAATTTCATGATTACTTTAGCAAATAAGAAATACTTTACTAATGGCTGGTCTGGATTTACTACAGCTAAAAACATCTATTATCACAAGTTCAATAATTATGATGTATTGTTAATTTCAGGTCTTGACTTAATATTTAACAACAACGACGAAAAGAATAATCTGGATATACATATAGTCTATGATGAGCAGTATATTCCACATAGTTCCTATAAAATTAGTACATACTACACAGCATGGAATAGATATGTAAGAGAGAATAGATGGAAGGATTTGATATGGCCAAATTGGACGGGAAACTTTGACGATTTTGAATAACTAATGTCTTTTGAAAAAAAATCATGGTAAATACGTTTGCCAATAAATAGGACTCTGAGCGGTCTGCAAGACCGGTCTAACTAAAAAACATTACGCAAGCAGGCACATTTTGGTACGGAGAGAAATGTGTAATTTTAACGGGCATTCCGGAAGCCGCGATGATTGGTGATTTTAAAAGCCTGCCAGCGCAAAGCTTGGGCGTTGTGCACAATCATTAAGGCAATCATAATGAAAGTAAAAACAATGAACAGAGTTCTTCTACTATTAGCATTTTTTCTTGGGCTTTTGAGATATGGAAATGCTCAAACAATAGTATTTGAATATAAAAGCATTTATAGAGAAATAGATGTGGCACGACACAATTCTGCTATTGAAATATTTAATGGTATTAACCAAGAACTTAAACAGCAGACTATTGACAGTATTATAAAAGATCCTAACTACTATAATCCTCCGGTATTATTTGCACTTTCAAGGGAGCTCCTGATTCAGGATAAAATAGACGAAGGTGCATATTGGTTGTGTATTGCTCAACTTAGAGGCCGTTATGATGCAAATTTATGCATGGATAAATCGGCCATAAAGGCTTTGTTTACACTAATGGATGAGTATGGACCTGTCTTTTATGACTATGCATTGCAAAATATCGAAAAGCATCAAAAGATAGTAAGTAAAGCTGTTAACTATGTCAGGGCAAACAATGAAAACTATGATCATAGTTGGATAAATCTGCATGGTATTGATGCATTTTCAGTAAGCATGGGCGACAAACCTTTGCAGAACGAATTAAGTCAACCTAAGAACAAATGGAAAAAGATAAAAAAAAATACGATAAACGACTATTACAATAGTTTTATGGAAGAATTTAAAAGACAGAAAAAGAGAAATGTTGTACCAAGGACCTACAATTTTGCTTCAATTAGATATCCAAAAATTGATACTGCTAACACAAATTATATTGATAAAGAAAGATATACCAATCTGTCTGATGTGAATTTACTTCCAGAAATTATAAAGCCATATTATTATTATATTAAAAGCTATATTCTTTTTAAAAGCATGAAGTTAGATGACTGTTGGATCGAAAATTCAGAAAATGTTAAGCAGGATTCTTCTTATGTCTATTTGCTAATCACTCATACTGAAACTTTTAAGATTTTGAAGCAGCTTGACAATGAAAATAATGAAGCACGAAAGAATGCAAAAAAAGGAGAGACTTATCCTGTTAGAGCTATTGTTGGAAACCCTAGCGGGAAGGACATGATTATAAAACTTGAAAAATCAACTGGGAAAATTATATGGGGTCCTTTAACAAATTAATCATTGTGCCTAATAAATAGGACTCTGAGCGGTCTGCAAGACCGGTCTAACTAAAACATTAAGCAAGCATGCAGATTGTGGAACGGAGAAAATTTGTAATTTTAACGGCCATTCCGTAAGCCGCGAAGATTGGTGATTTTAAAAGCCTGCCAGCGCAAAACTTCGTCCGTGGGGGCATATTTGAAATGAAACATTCATACATAATCATATTACTTTCTATTATTTTGACAGGACCAGTCAATGGACAAAACTCTTCGACTTGGACCGACTTTGACACATTAGAAGTCTATGATAACAAAGTATTGGTTGACTTTGTGACTTACTCTGACGCTAACATTAGAGAACAGGGACAAGCTTTTCTGTATTCTGACAGCCTCGAATTAAGAAAATCGAAATGGCTACCTCGATTTTTCAAAACGACCGTCCCAGCTGACAGTATGGTACTCCATGGAATAGTTAAAAGTCAATGGAAGGAAGGGAAATATAGAGTTGGTAAATATGACAATGGTGAAAAACTTGAAATGATCTATTTCAACTCGAATGGAAATGAAATCACTTACCAAGAATTTTACGGTGGATTGAGAAGTCAATGGGATCCTGAACAAGGAACTAATCGATATTTTATTCACGGAAACAAAAAGAAGAAAAAATGAAAAACATGCCCCAATAAACGCTATAGCAAATGCGGGTTTGCGTGTACGTTGAAACATTTGAAATCTTTACATACATTTGTACTGGCAGACAGTTGAGCAGCAATCTATTCCCGCACTTGCCATAGTGTCAGCCATTGTGCATAATATGAAAAAACTCATTCTTGTCATTTTAGCAATCGTTTTTATTTCGTGTAATCCATTCGACGAAAAAAGAGTTTTGGATTATAAAACGGAACTAACCGATTTAACTTTAAAAATTGCAGAATATGACAACGGAACTTATGACAGAGATGAAATTGACGAATTTATAATTGGAGCTGTTCGAGATTTGGACATTGATTTAATTGTGAAAAATTGGGGAAAGAAAAATCCAAGTTATTCTGGATTTGTCGAAGAAAACGACAGTCTGATTATTTTTGTGAATAGGTCTGGAAGTATAATAGAAACAGAGAAAAGAATAATTTATGATTTAAATAAAAAACCTCGGAACTTTGGAAATGGTAAAATAATTGGAGCATCCTACAAAATAGTACAGTTGGACGAAAGATGGTACTATTCGGAAGTAGGATTTGATTAAAATACTATGCACAACAGCCGTTTCGCGCAATTGCCAATTTTGTTGTACGTTCACGTTCACGTTTCGCAAGAAATATTATCTTAGTGGAAAATAATCGGTTCCGAACTTCGCAACTGTTTTAGGTTTTAAGTCCACCTCTCCCAAACCGTATCCAGCACTGTTCCATCTACCCATTTAATGATGGCTACCGGTTTATCAGTAAATACCGGATTGTCGGGAATGCCGCAAATGGCTTCGGCTTCAGATTTCAGTTCTTCAATGGTTTTTATTGGGAGACTGCTGTTCTTAAGTTTTTCGATCAGGTCGGTGCGAAGCGGATTTATTGCGATTCCCCTTTCGGTAATCACTACATCTATCAATTCGCCGGGGCCGCAAAGCGTGGTAACCTGGTCGCGGATGACCGGGATTCTGTCGCGGAAAAGCGGTACCGGAAGAATTGTGCAGCGCGCGAACAGGCAATTTTGCCATCCGCCAATGCCATGCAAAAGCACTCCATCGGAATGAGTCACCACATTGGCATTGAAATTTGTATCAACCTCGGTAGCGCCCAGCAAAACAACATCAAGCAGAGAAGCAAAATTTCCTTTGCTATGGTAATTGTAGCTTGTAAATGGAGAGGTTGCAATATGGTTTGGGTTTTCGCGGATAGATCTTACACCTTCAAGATCGAAAGTCTGTCCGTCAAGAATATAGTCGATCAGTCCATTCTCAAGCATTTCTACAAGGTATTTATTGCTGCCGCCCCGGGCGAACCGTGCTTTTATACCTTTTTTACGCATGATTTCGGCAAAGAAAATTGTGGTAGCCAAAGAAGTGCCTCCCGAACCTGTCTGAAACGAAAATCCATCCCGGATAATTCCTGCTTCATCGCAAAATTTTGCAGTTAATTCAGCAAGAAGCAATCTTTCGGGGCTTTTGGTAACAACGGTAGTACCGGAAACTATTTTTTCAGGAATACCCACCTGATCAGTAACCACAACATAATCAACATAGTTTCCCTGTATTTGCCAGGGAACACAAGGAAAAGGAATGAGATTGTCGGTGATAACAATTACTTTTTCTGCAAATTGTGAATCAGCCAGTGCAAATCCCAGAGAGCCACAAGCTGTTTTTCCCCGATCTCCGGTTGCATTGCCAAATTCGTCGGCAGCAGGTGCGGCGATAACAGCAATATCAATTTTGAGTTCACCATCCTGAATGGCCTGATATCTTCCGCCGTGTGAACGCAGAATGCCAATACCTTTCATATCGCCGTTCGAGGTGGCTCTGCCAAGTTCGCCATTCATGCTTCCTTCGATGTGGTGAATGGTGCCGTCTTTAAGAAATTCAATCAGAGGAATATGGCAATCAAAAGAGGCCGAAGGAGCCCAGATAAGATCCTTTAGCCCAAGTTTGTGAGCAATAGTGAATATCTGAACAGCAATCAAATCGCCGTTGCGGAAATGATGATGCGATGAAATTACGCTGCCATTCTTAATTCCTGACAGAATCAGTGCCTCCTCAAGGGAAGTGACCACTTTATTGCCATCAGCAGGGTAATCGGCGCAAGATGCAATGGGAGGGCCATACCGCTTACTATTCGGTTTATAACGGCCAATTCCCTGAAAAGGAATCTGCGGCTGTCCGTTTACAATTCCCGGAACTTTTCTGCCAGCGGCATTTGTTAAAAATTGTTCTTCCATTTTCAGGTGTTTTTAAATTTTGCCCATTTGCTTTGCAAAGACCAGTAGTTTTTGTGCGCGCTTAACCACCGGCGGATCAATCATTTTTGAGCCCAGAGATGTAACTCCAAGTCCTTCAGCCTGAGCTTTCTCATAAGCTTCAACAATTTTTACGGCTTTTTCAATTTCCTCTACATCCGGAGAAAATCCTTCGCGTATGGTATTTATTTGTCCGGGATGAATACATCCCATGCCATCAAAACCCATTTCTTTGGATTTCCGTGCAGAAATAAACAAGCCCTCTTTATCCGAAAAATCAGAAAAAACAGAATCGTTGGGTTGGATTCCTGCAGCCCTGCAAGCATTTACCATCTGCGAGCGCGCAAAGAGCGATTCACTGCCTTGTGTGGTTCGATGTGCACCAATATCGGCCGTATAATCTTCAAGGCCAATGGCCATTGCTGCAATATTATCTGCGGCTGAAGCAATTTCATAAGCACGGATTACTCCCAATGCACTTTCGATAATCGGCATCAGCCAGATGTTTGTTTTGCTGCCTGTTTGTTTTCGGAGATCAGCTATAACTTTATTTACCTGAATTATTTCTTCAGCAGATTCGCATTTTGGAATCAGAATCACATTCACATTGCCGGGAATAATGTATTTCAAATCATCAAGTCCTTGCGGCAACTGATTGATTCTGACCATCATTTCGGCGCCATAGAGATCAACATATCTGAGCGCATTTCTGACAAGCAGCCGGGCTTCCTGTTTTTTCGCTGGCGCAACAGAGTCTTCAAGGTCGAGGATAATTCCATCCGGTTTGTAAATTCCGGCATTGATCATCAGGGCAGGGGAGTTGCCCGGCACATATAAACGGCAAACGCGCAGTCTGTCTTTTTCTGTGATTAATTTTTCTTTTGGCAATTCGGGCAAAAGAAATTCTTTATCCGTACCGATCAGGCATTTAATGGCTGCTTCAATACGGGCAGCTATAACGAATGGAAGTGCACCGGAATCTTCAATGCTCAATGTTGCATTGATTATGTCAAAATGACTCAACACATCAAGAGCAAGCGATTTTATCTGATTGCCATACATCGTTTCAACCTTGCTTTTCAACTCAATATGAATGCCTCCTGAGTTGGAGATTGAAAGGGCAACAAAGCAGTCAGATCTGATGCCTGTTCCTTTGTTGCCGGCAGTTGCGGTATTTTCCATAATTGAAGAATTCAGGTAATTAGAAATCATTTTACAATGTCGTTTAGTTAAGGTTTCAACTTTTCAGATAAGTGAATCAAATATCCTTCGACTCCGCTCAGGATGACTGTCAGTCTGAGCGGAGTCGAAGACAATATTCCTTAACTAAACGACATTGAATCATTTTTTTTAGTTCATTAGGGCCCATTCGGGAATAGACCTGTCAATTCCCATGATCAGTTCAATCAATAAATATAAAACAAAAGGCAGAATGACAAGGCTGATAATTTTAAGACCAACACCAGCGCGGGCCATTTCCTGTATGGTAATTCTGTTGCTGCCAAAAACCACGGTGTTTGGGCCGGTTCCGGCTGGCATAATGAATACAAAAGAGCAGGCGAATGTTGCCGGAATCATCAGCAGAAGCGGGTTTATATTTCCTGCAACAGCCAGGCTGGCAAGCACGGGTAAAAAGATGTTGGCAGTCGCTGTATTTGAGTTCATTTCAGTAAATATCAGAATGGCACCTACTACAAAAAGCAGAACCAGAAAAGTAGGATATCCACTGATAAATGCCATTTGTAAGCCGATCCAGTCGGCAAGGCCCGTAACTTTGAAGCTGGATGCCATGGCGTATCCGCCTCCAACAATCACACCTACTCCCCAGGGAATCTGAACAGCGGTTTTCCATTCAAGTATCCGCTTATCATTACCCGCAGAAACCATAAACAACAACATGGCAGCAAACATACCAACGGTGCTGTCGTGCACATACTCCTGCAGCCCGAGCAGATTGCTCCAACCGGGGATGGTAAATGTATCGATGACTATGTTTTCTCTGAAAATCCAACCCAGAGAGGTAAATATAAAGATTGTAAGTACCCTGACTTCGCCTTTACTCATTGATCCCAGAGATTTCAACTCAAGGTCCATAATATCCTTGCTTCCGGGAATGCTACCCCGAATTTTGAATAATTTTACGAGGTAATACCAAACGATAGGTAAAAATATGACCACCAGCGGAAAACCTATCTTAAACCAATCAAAAAAGCTGACGGAAGGAGCTTCGGGAAACATTTTTGCCAGGATTCCTGAGAATATCATATTGGTCGGTGAACCAATCAATGTGGCTGTTCCTCCTACACTGGCTGAGTATGCAATGCCAAGCATAAGTGCGGTGCCGAAATGACTTCTCTCTCCGCCTGAGGCTTCTTCTTTCAGGATAAGTGCCATTCCAATAGGCAACATCAGCAACGCGGCAGTAACATTTGCAATCCACATTGAAAGGAAAGCTGTTGCCAGCATCATGCTGAGTAAAATGATGGGGCGGCTGGTGCCTAATGTTTTTATAAGCACCAAAGCAATTCTTTTATGCAGGTTTTGTGCTTCAATGGCTTTGGCCAGAAAGAAACCTGAAATCATCATCAAAACAAAGTCATGGCCATAGTTTATGGCTGTTTCTCCGGCAGGCAGGATTTCGAGCAAAGGGAAAAGAGCCATGGGCAGGAAAGCCGTTGCATAAACCGGAATGGCTTCAGTAATCCACCATATTGCCATAAGAATGGCTACAAGGCCTGCATTTCTGGCACTTTCTGACAGACCGTCAGGAACAGGAAGCAGAAGACCAGCAATTAAGACTGCTATACCAGCAATCATTCCAATGAGTTTGATGTTTCGCATCAGGAATAATTTTAGAAGTAAAAGACCAGAACCTGAAGAGTATAAGAAAGAGGTACCCGCGTAACCTTGCGAAATACCTCTTTTCCTTCCCCAACAACACACCAATCAACCTGAAAAATAATTTTCCCTAATTATAAAGCTGACCGGTATGTAAAATATTTATTCGTAATATGTGAATGAGTAACCTTCTGACCAACCGTCACCGGTTCTGGTCATGGTAGCAATTCTGTTATCAGTATCGAAAGTATAAGTGATGGTGGTGCGTGATTTATTAGCTTCATCACCAGGATTCCAGTATTCAAGGTAGTCAACCAGTTTGTTGCTGGGTTTTCCAAAAATACCACCAACCGTTTTCCAGTTTGAGTCAACTGCATTGGTTTGCTGAATATTGGCTTTGTTATCGCCTGTAGTGAAGGTAAAAGTTTTATAACGGTTAACTGCGCCATCATCACCATAACGGGTGTGCTTCATTACATTTCCACTGGTGATTTCCACATCAAATTTTTTGTGGTCTGCAGCATCCCAGTATTCTTTTACAGCCACAAGATACCCATCAGCATCGTATTCGAAAGAAGCCCAGCTTGTTTCGTCCCAGATTTCTTTGGTAACCAATCCTGCTGCGTTCAGTTCATAAACGGTTGGCCAGTCTTCCTTGGTAATGGTTAGCTTACCGGCTACAGAGTAATCATAGGTAATGGTGTCAACTGCAACACCTTCCCATGAGTTGTAGATTTTAGAAACACGGTCGTTTGCATCGTAAACAAATTCGTAACCTTCAACACCATCGCCATAATTTACACCTATGGTTTTGATCTTTGCAGGAGGAACTACGATTGGTTCATCATCTTTGTCCTTTTTATCACATGAAGTGAGGGTCATTGCTGCAAAAGCAGCCATTGTCAAATACAAAAAGTACTTTTTCATTGGTTTTTGATTTTTGGTTAGTTAATTATTTGAACTGGTGATTGGAATTAATTCTTATTGATTGCCGGCAACAATGATAAGCGCGAGGCCGGAGGTGAAAAGTAAAAACATAAGGAAAAGCAACAGATTAACTGATTTTGAAGCTCCTTTAAATTCTTTCCAGATAAACACACCCCAGAAAGCAGCAACCATGGTTGCGCCCTGACCTAGTGCATAAGAAATAGCAGCTCCTGCTTCGCCGGTTGCGATGTAACTGAGCGAAGTTCCCAACCCCCAGATGATTCCTCCGAGTATTCCTACCGCATGAGTTGAAAACCCGCCGCTGAAATAGGCTTTGTAAGTTACAGGTGCACCTACGAAAGGTTTCCTCATCAGGTAAGTGTTGAAAAAGAAATTGCTGAAAAGCATACCCAGTGAGAAGATAAATACAGCCGTGTAAGGTGTAGCCATGCCTGGAGTTGGTGATTCGAAATTATTCAGATCAACTGCAGCAGCTACAAAACGATAGAAAAATGACATCAGAAAACCAGCGCTGAGTGCAATGTACAGCCCTTTCTTTGCAATTGATTTGTCCTTGCCACGGGTCAATTTACCATAAGCAATTCCATTAAAAATGAGTGCGAAAACGATAAGACCAACCCCGATGAACAGGGTAACAGGATCTCCTGCAGGAGCACCGAAATAATTAATAAACACTCCGAGAACAAGGGCAAGACCCACCCCAACCGGGAAAGCTACTGCCATGCCTGCAAGTGAAATTGCCGCTGAAAGCAGAATGTTGGAAGCATTAAAAATGATTCCACCCAGAAAAGCACTGCCGAAATTTCCTGCACTTATCTGCATAAGATCAGGAATAAAGCTACGTCCCTGGTCGCCGATGCTTCCAAGTGTAAGGGCCATCACCAGCGAAAAAAGTACAATGCCGATGACATAATCCCAGTAAAACAATTCGTAACGCCATGTTTTGGCTGCCAGCTTCTGAGTGTTGCCCCATGAGCCCCAGCAAAGCATGGTAATAAAGCAGAGTCCGACTGCGAGCGTGTAACTACTTACGATGAACATACTTACTTGTTTTGGTTTGTGAATATTCAGGTTACCTGTGAAATCTTGTTGAAATTACGCCAAGCGCTTCTTTTAATCCTTCCATCATCCGGTCAAATCCTCCATTTCCCTCTCTAAGCCTGTATTCATGCGTGATTTCCATATCGCGCATGATCATGTGCATTGTGCCACTGGTTTCTGTAAAATCACTTTTATCAGCGGCATCTATAAAAATTGTAGTCCGTTTCAGCTTTTCGCGATGTTGTTCCGTTATGAATCCGGATACTGCTTCCGCAGATATTTTTACATCTGAAAGGTAACAGGAGCTGAACTGTAATTCGCTGACCAACAACTCAAGAGCCTGTAACGCACTTTTATCGCTACCGGCAATCGCTCTGAAACGATATCCCTGACGAATTCTCAACTCATCTTCGAGCAAAGGAATCAGCGACATGATTTTTTCAGCATTCATTTCAGGCAAAAAGACAAGCAGCATCGGACAAATCCGGTTGGCTATTATTTCGCTGTTAACCATTGCACTTATCGTTGCCCTTTGAATTGAATCAAAGCTTCCAGTGAAATAAATGGCAGGATACTTTCGGTCTGAAGCAAGGTAATCTTCCGGGGTGAAAGCAATAATATTATCATCTTTAATAGTTACCTTAAGCATCTGAGCATCATCAATGCTGGATGCTGAAATGGTGTTTTTCAGATCACCGCGATAGATTTTCCCTTCAAATGCATCGCTGATGAACCGCAATGAATTGGGCAATGCCGCCCACCACACCTTGAAACTATGACCTCCGTCAATTACACGGTATTCGTGCGGAATTCCAAGCCGGTGCATCAGAATGTGAAGTTCTTCATTGCTGCGGCAAAGGGTTTGCTCCTCATCGCCGTTTACCATATAAATATTCAGATTATTGAGCTCATTTCTGCTTAAAGCAGGCAGCACATGGTAAGGGCTGTTATTTTTGTAGTATTCTGTAATCCGATCAGCGCCGGTTAAACCAGGAGCTCCGAAAAGCCGGCCCCATTGTTCGTCCCAACCTGAAGCTTCTTCTGTCATGTACTGCTGGTCAGTTCTTACCGACATGCTGAGAGGAACCGATGTTCCAAAAACATCAGGATGTTTCAGATGCAGCATTATGGCGCCAAATCCACCCATGGAGTAACCCAGGGTTGCACGGCTCCGTTTTTCGGGAATTGTCCTGAAAAGACTGTCAATATGAGGAACCAGCTCCTTAACAAACATGTCCTGATAGAGAAACGAACCCTGATAGTCATTTACATAATAAGTCCTGAAGCCTTGCGGCATAATAAAAATCATGGGAATGGCTTCACCACTGCTTACTGATAGATCAGCATATTGCGCGATTCTGCCGTACTCCAGCCATGAAGATTCATTATCGCCAAGCCCGTGAAGAAGGTAAACCACCGGATAATGGACTTCATTCTTAAAATAATTTTCTGGCAAGTACACCGAAAATTTAACTTCCTGATTGAGAATCCGGCTCTGCATGGACAGACTTTCCCTAACCCTGAGATTTTGCGCAACGGATGAAACGCTGAAAACCGTGAGCAAACAAAGAATGAAGAAAGCCGTTCTTTTCATCTCTTACTTTTTGAGGTTATCTTTAATAAATACCGATGCTTCACTCAATCCCGACAAAAAACTATCGTGGGTTGGTGTACCTTGCCTTACCCTGTATTCATATGGAATATCATTTTGTCTGAGGTTCATGTACAATGAATGATATCCTTTGTAGTTTTCGCTTTTGTCAGTAATATCAAGGTAAAAGGAGATTCCGGTTCCTTGCGCTATTGCATTTTCAGGCAACGTGGCATCAAATAAAAGACAAGCATTAATCTGATCTGACATTTCAGTCATAAGTTCCCAGGCCTTTTTCCCTGCTTCACGGTTTCCTGCAACAACAGCATACTTGCCTTCGGGGTAGGTTCTGAAATTTTGTTTTACTTCGGTGATGATATTTTTCAAAACATCTCCTGTAATCTCATTTTCCTGAAGCGGAATTTCAACAATCAGCAGTTTCGGCAGTCTCAGTATGGCCATATTGTTGCTCAGCAATGAAATAAGCCGTTGCGATTCGCTGGTTTCTGATCCCGTTTGGCGTGAATGCAACACATAAACTACAGGGTAATATCTTGTTTCGGAAGAATAACTTTCCGGGACAATCACCTTGTAATTGATTTGCGTTTCAGGAAGCATCCATCCGGTTATTCGTGATTCAGGAATAACCGCGCCAGGATCAAGGACTTCAGAATCATCAGGGAAACCAATATTCCGGAAAGCATAACCCATAAACCTGAATGCTTCGGGGAGCGATTTGTGCCAGTAATCCCAGGAATGCGCTCCGTTTCTAACCCGGTATTCATGGTTAATGCTAAGATCGCGCATTACAAGATGTAATGAATTGTTGGTTTCAGAAAGGCTTTCTTCATCATCGCCGCAATCAATAAAATAATTCTGACCGCTGAGCGCGGGATCGCCCGGATTCCCGAAAAAATGGAAAGGACTGTAGTTTTTGAAATAAGGAGTCAAACGAGCATCTCCGGCAACGCCCATTCCCCCGAAAATTGTTCCCCACTGGCTGTCGAAAACTCCCTGAGGCTCATTGATGTATTGCTCATCGGTGCGGAATGACATACTCAAAGCCACCGCGGTTTTGAATATTTCCGGATGTTTGGCCGGCAGTACAAATGCTCCGTAACCACCCATGGAATAACCCATTACTGCCCGTTGAGACGGATCTTTACGTGTCCGGAATTTTGTATCCACTTCGGGCAACAATTCATTGACAAGCATATCCATGTAAGGATAATTTCCGTTGTATTTATTCACCCAGTAAGTATTGAACCCTTGTGGCATCACATAAATCACCGGTCCGGTTTCAAGTGCATATTTGTCGGCATAAAACTGAATGTTTCCACCCTGATACCATGCTTTTTCATTGTCGCCAAAACCATGAAGCAAATAAACCACAGCAAATGAATCGGTAGAATTTTCGTATTCGGGAGGAAGTAAAACGGCATAATTTATTGCACGGTTAAGCAGTGAGCTTTGAACTGATAAATCCTTCTGTAAACGCACAAATACTTCTGGCTTATCATCTTCGTCAGGATTGCGGTCGCAACCGGTCAGAGCCGATAGCATCACAAATGACAGAAAGAAGAGTATTCGTTTGTTCATTTTTTCAGGATTCTTTTACATGCACTGAGTTTTACTTCAGGTAATTCTGGTTAAGGGATCAATTGCTGTTACAGGTTTTACTTTTCGTTTTTTGCAAGTTTGCTCAATGGTTCATTGGGCTTATCGCTGTAAACCACGTATGATTTAAAGTAAATTCTGAAATCAGGGTCCTGATTTACCCATTTTATTTCCAGTTTATGGTTTCCGACAGGCAATAAATATTTGTGAAAAATGTCATATTTCCGAACGATGTAATCGAAAGGCATTTTGACCTGTTCAACCTTTTCGCCGTTAATAAAAACATCAAGCAAAGCAACAAAATCGCGGGTTTCGTCAATACAGCGGCTTTTAACATTGCCGAGTACAACAATTCCATTTCCCTGAAAGTCAATTTTTATACTTTCTTCCAGATGATCAGTCCGGACAAGCAACTCTTTTACAGGAAACATTCCCTGAAATGACTCTTCAAATCTGAGTACTTCAGGTGATTGTACTTTAATGGTAACCACATCACCTTCAACCGAACCTCCGTTGGCTTCAATCTGTGCGAGTGCATGTTTGTTGCTGAGTTCGTAAATCTGGTTCAATGAGAGGTCGGAATAGGGGAAAAGTAAATCTTCTACTTTTTCAATGGCTGGTTTCCAGAACTGAGGAATGTTTTTATATCCGATCATCACACCAAGTATTCCGGCAGCGGTTGCGGGATTGCAATCAGAGTCCTGTCCGCAACGTGTTGAAATATCCATGGTTTTATAAAAATCCTTTTCTCCGTAAAGAAGTCCGATCACTACATAGGCAGCATTTACCGAAGCATCAATATTGAATGCATTAAATACCCCTTCAGGACAACCTTTTTCGGAGGTGTGTTTCTTTTCAACTTCAAACCAGCATTTCTTCCAGTCATCGGGATACTGTTTGTGCCATTTTACCACATCACTGATTACCTGATGGAATTTACTTTGCGGCGGAATCGGTTTCAATCCCTGTTCAATCACAAAATCCATGTCATCAGAAATAAATGCAGTGGCATACATTGCAGCCATAAATACGCCGCCATACCATCCATCGCCATAGTTCATAATGTGACCTGTGCGGTCGCAGATTTCAGAAGCAGTATTGATCATCCCCGGCGACATCAGCCCGGCAAAATCAGCTTCAATCTGGAAATCAATATCATCGGCATGGGGGTTGTTCATCCAGTGTCCGGATTCAGGAGGCATAATCCCGTTAAGGATATTGTAACGGGCTGCCTGATTTGCATGCCACAATTTATAATCCTCCCGGGCAAATGCAACCGCAAAAGAATCGGCAGGTGCATTTACGCCCAGTCTTTCAATAACCTGAACAAAAGTAAAGTCGAGGTAAACATCGTCATAAAGTCCCGGGTCGAGTTCAAATATTTCTCTGATGTAATCATCGTACCACACCATTTCCTGATAATCCTGAATCATGGTGCCTTTGAATTTGAACTCAGTGGGACCGCCATAGGTGCAGCCAATGGTTTGTCCGGCCCAGCCTCCTCTGATTTTATCGAACATCGCATCTTTGGTCAACGTGAAAGAATCAGGCATGACTGTCTGTTTCACTTCTTTGTTTCCACAGGAAGCCAAAATAAAGATGACAGAAGCTAAAGCAAGTAGTTTTTTCATATTCAGGGTTTATTGAGGCAGTGAACTTTGCGGCGGATTCTCGGAGTAAACGATAAGGTCATTGATTCTGATTTCATACTCAGGTTTGTGATTCAGCCATTTGAGCATTACTTTATGTTCACCTTCGGGCAGCTGATATTTCCAGGCCGGTTCAAGGCGTCGTGAGGTATTCTTCATAGGTAGCATCACCGTTTCATCAAGAACACCATCAATATATACCTCAACTTCAGCTACATATGGATCATTAAGTTCGGCCAGACCAAAAACTTCGGAACCCAGGCGTTTGGAAATCCGATCAATATAATCGGGATCAACTTTGGAACGTTTTACCATATTTCCGTAAAGAATATAGCCGTTTCCGGTAAATTCGAAACTAAACTCATCGGTGAACGAAATGTCGATTTTATCACGGGAAATAGGGTAAGTATTTTCAAAGTTCTGTTCAAAAGCTACTGGAACAGGCGCTTCGTAAGGAATTACAACATTCTCACCTTCAATACTTCCACCAGCAAGCTGAATAACGCCAAGTGCATGGTTATAACTGAGGTTATAAGCTTTGCTGAGCGACATTTCTGTGCTCTCAAAGTTCAGTCCTTCAACTTCCTGAAGTGGTTTCAGCCAGAATTCAGGAATACCTGAATAACCATGCATAACGCCCAATACACCACCTGCAGTAGCTGCATTGCAATCAGCATCTTGTCCGCAACGGGTTGCAATATCAACCGATTGAGTAAAATTACCCTTGCCATAAAGCAAGCCAATGGCTACATAAGCTGAGTTGATTTTTGCATCAATATTGAATGAGAGGAAAACACCTTTGGGGCAACCAACATCTTTGTTCCACTTTTTCTGAAGCTCAAACCAGGTGGCTTTCCAGTCGTCGGGGTATTGCTTGTGCCATTTTACAACATCAGCAATGCAGTCATGAAATTTTGTTCCTTCGGGAATGGTTTTCAGCGAATTTTCAACAATAAAATTCACATCATCAGAAACAAAAGCCAGTGAATATAATGCTGAAACGAAAACTCCGCCATACCAGCCATCGCCGCTGTTCATGATGTGTCCGACGCGATCTGCAATTTCAGTTGCTTTATTGACCATGCCAGGAGCCATCAGTCCTATGAAATCAGCTTCAATCTGAAAGTCGAGGTCATCGGCATGTGGATTGTTTTTCCAGAAACCTGTCAATGGAGGTTTTATGCCTCTGAGAATGTTGTAACGCGAAGCCTGATTGGCATGGGCGAGGTGATAAGCCGTGTTGGCCCAGTAAGCAGCAATGGTATCAGAGCTTACATTGAGACCGTATTTTTCAAAAACATTAACAAAATTAAGGTCGGTATAAATGTCATCAAAAAGACCCGGTTTCTTGTCCCACCAGTATTTAACGTAGTGATCGTGCCAGGGAATAACCTGATATTCATCAATTATAGAACCCTGATACTTAAATTCTACAGGAGCTCCGTACACCACTCCAATGGTTTGTCCGGCCCATCCACCCATAATTTTGTCTTTCAGCTTTTCGTGCGAAAGGGTGTGTGAGGCTGCTACTTTTGTGTCTGGTTTCTCTTCTGTTTTGCAGGAAATGAGAACAGATGCTATCGAGCAAACAGTAAGAAATTTAAAGATGGAAGTTCTTAATTTCATAGTTTCTTTTGTTTAAAAATGAACACTCAATTCGGTGATGGATGTAAATCCTGAAACATTTTTGGTGTATTTGTTCCAGTGATCCTGTATCGCAGCATCGCCAATGATGCGTATTCCTTTTGTTTTTACAGGTTCAAAAGTCAGGACATACTCAGCATAATGTGGCTGAATAAATACAATATCCGATGCAGGCATAGGGGGGCTGACCGTTGAGCGCTCAACCGACACCCATCTGCCTGCATCATTCAGATATTGCACATTAAGAGAAGTGAACCAACCACCGAACTCCTCCATTCCTCCGGTACTAAAAACAAGCATACTGATTGTCTGCGTGTCGTTCCATCCATATCCATAGTAATCCACTTTAGGGATTTTCGTTTTTGCCGCAAGACTGTAAAATACCGAACCTGCACCTGATGTATTTCCGTCATTAATTACTGATACATTTTTTGCGTAAAGCGACTTTCCAAATGTGTACCAGCATGAATCCAATACTTTTTCGTTCAATTTATGAACATTGGCATAAATGGTATCGGCTTTGGGTGCTATGTTTTCGCTTCGGACAAGCAGGTCGAAAGTTCTTTTGAGTTTGTCCTTTCCATTATCAAGCTGTAGCTCAATGGAGTAATTGCCTGATTTTGCAGGAACTCCGGTCAGATGACCTTTTGAAAAACTTAAGCCTTCAGGCAATTTTCCCGAAACAAGTGTCCAGTTGAAATTTTTATTGGCTGCAGCAGAAAAGGTATAATCAGTTGATTTCCCGATTTCAAGATGGGGGAGAGGTCCAATATAAAACTCAAGGGGTACTTTAAAAACTGCATCAGGATTTATGGTAATCACCTCAGCACCGGGTTTACCGGTTATTGAACCTCCGTTAAGCAGAATAAGATCGATGGAAGCCTGTAAGGTATGATCTACGATTTCCGAAATTTTGGTATCTGGCAGATCATGCCTGGTGATGTTGATGTACTTGTCGTTGAAAGGTAAAGTCCAGCCTTTAACAGGAAGGTAAAGATCGGCAGGCAAACCTTTCATGCCGGTTATAACGCCCATCAAACCTGCAACTGTTGCTGCCTGATTGTCGGCATCGAAACCCATTGCACATGAAAGATCAAGGGTGCGTTGAAAATCGCCTTCACCGTAAAGCATGGCGAGAATGGCACAAGCACCGTTAAGATTTGCATTCCAGATGGTTTTGGTCATGTCATGCTCATCAATATAATATTTCTGAGCCATTTCTTTCCAGGCTGCTTTCCAATCCTGAGGATGTTTTGCATGAATTGCAATCATGTCTTTTACAGTAGCTGTATATCTTCCGTCAGGAGGAAGGGATTTCAGTCCGATATCAATCAGTTTACGCATATCTTTTTCGAAGAAAGCGGCTGCATACATGGCTCCATAATGAATGGTTGGTTCAACACCCCATTCATCGCTGGTAATTCTGGCTGCCCATTCTGATTTTGAAGCTGCATAATTAACCATACCCGGAGCAGTAAATGCCCAGATTTCATTGATTAACTGTGGGTCAATCTGATACCAATGCGGATTCAGTGCTTTACTTCCAGTGTAAGGAGGTGTATAACCATAATGCATAAGTCCGAGTGCGGCACGGTTTGCAAGCCATACCCTGTCGCGGATATGATACATCCATGCGTCACGCAATTGTGCATAAGTTGGCTCAGGACCATGTTTCATCATCTGAAGCAGATACATGTATTCAACATCCGTATCATCATCAGAAAATGCACCTTCATATTGCTTCAGCTTATCCAGATTTTTTGAGTATCCATAAGGCCAGTTTTCAGCGCCGGGTGCATTTACGTATTTATTTTCGTGAGGAAGACCGTAAATGTTACCGATCATCTGACCAACCCATGCAGCTTCAATCTTGTCGCGTAGTTCACTCTTTTTAATGGTGAGCGGTTTGCCAGCCATCAGCATAACGGGTGCAAGCATCAATATGACGATTGCCAAAATCTGAATCCTGAAGTCTGTGTTTCTTTTTCTCATGGTTGAATTATTTTAGTACCCCGGATTTTGTTGAAGTTTTGAATTGGCGCTCAGGGCAGTTTGCGGTATCGGGAAAAGTTTTGCAGTTGGGCCGGATGCTGGTTTGTTCCACCAGGTATTTCCCCAGTCACCAAACCGTATCTGATCCTGACGGCGACGGGCTTCCCAGGCAAATTCGCGGCCAAATTCATCAAGTAACTCATCGTCAGTAATGTCGGCTACCTGATAAGGTTGCATTCCTGCACGGGTTCTTAGCTTTTGCAGGTCCGGATCATTAATCATTTCTCCGGCACGGCCCAGTCGCCATAAAGCCTCAAATTTTGTGTAGATCACATCTGCGTAGCGGAAAAGTACAAAATCATTTTCCATATCAGTAACATAATACTCAAGGTCTTTCTGATATTCGTACTTGCAGCAACGCGCTCCTTCCCACTTTTTACGTGCCCGGTAATTGCTGATGGTTGGAGTATATTCAAACCAGGTTGTGTCGCCTTCTGAAACAAAAAAGATTGGATTTCCACTCATATCGTATTGCTGTCCGAAAAGGAAAGAATTTCGACGTAGATCGTTTTCGCTGTATTTTGTAAAAAACTCAGGTTCCAGAACAAATCCATCCCACATTTCGCCTTTAAAGCCAAAGGTTGCACGGCTGGCATCGTTCAAGGTAAGTGTGTACCAGTAAAGCCTGTCCTTCGTGTAAATGGAGTGATTTGCAATTACAAAGATGTTTTCGGCAGAGGTTTCATTGTGAATTTTGAAGTTTGCAAAATAGTCATTCTCAATAGAGTAAGCATTTAGCGCAATTACTTTATCACAAGCATCAGCCGCTTGCTGATATTTGTTTTCACCTATCCATTCTTCTGCATTCAGGTAAAGTTTTGCAAGCAAAGTATAAGCCATTCCTTGTGTAACCCTGCCGTAATGCGCGGTTGTTGGCTGAGCCTGAAGATTATCCACATGCTCAAGAATTTCCTGTTCGATAAAATCGAAAATGAATTTTCTGTCTTTTTGCTCGGGTAATTCTTTCTCGGTAAAGTCAATGGTAAAGGGCACATTTCCCCAATTATCAATTCCCCAATAATAAAATAGTGCACGAAGTATCTTAATTTCTGATACAATCCGGTCTTTACCTTCAAAATTTATGTCGGATTCTTCGGTTTCATAAATCACCTCATTACAGGCGCTTATTCCCTCGAAAACATATTCCCATGATTGTCTCAGAATCTTATTGCTTGAGTTAAAACGATGGGTATGCAATTCATCCCAACGTCCTTGTTCCCACCACAATCCATCGTCGCGTCCGGGAATTACCATTTCATCCGAAGAATTTTGAATCAAAGACCAGAGCCTCTGTTCTTCAGGAAACCGCTGAAGTTTAGTATATGCCCGGCCGGCATTCATCAAAACTTCCTGTTCGGTTTGAAAGAATTTATCAAGTGGGATTGAAGAAAACACCTCTTCATCCAGATTTGTGCATGAGACGAGACTTAGTCCTGAAATTGCCAGTATCGCCAGAAATTTATATATTGTTGTTTTCATAACAGGTTTGTTTAACTAGAATGAAACATTTAAGCCCAAAGTCAACACTGTAGTTCTTGGGTAGTATGAGAGGTACTCAATACCAGGGGTCAGACCACCGAGGTTAACTTCCGGATCAAGTCCTTTGTAGCCTGTAATTGTGAGCACATCCTGCGCAGTTGCATAAAGCCTCAGGTTAGTGACGTACTTATTGTTTACCGGCAAATTGTATCCAATCGAAATATTGTCAAGTTTTACAAAAGTTGCATCTTCCACGTACTTTGATGAATATCGGGCATTACCAACAAACTCAGGATTTTCAAACTGTGTAAGTGTGACATTATTTAATCCGAAAGTTCCCCAGTTTTCATAATAGAGTCGATACGTATTCAATACATCACCGCCAATGCTTGCACGCAGGGCAAAACTGAAATCCCAGTCACCGTATTTCAGAAAGTTACTCCATCCAAGGGTAAAATCGGGGTAAGCATTTCCGATTACTTCCCAATCTTCAGGATTTACAAGTCCTACAGGATTGGCATTTTTAAAGAGGTCACGGCCAAGTTCATCAAGCCCGATCCAAACCGGACCGTAAAAAGTTCCAAGGCTTTCTCCTTCGCGGATTTTCTGACTATTTACGCCGATCGCACCACCAATCCATCCAAGATCGTATGATTTGTCGGTAAACTCTTCATTTGAAAATTTCTCAAGGATATTGCTGTTTCGGCTGAATGTAAGTATTGATGTCCATTCAAATTCACCTCTTTTAACAGGCACTCCCCTAAGCGTTAATTCAATACCTCTGTTGCTTATGGTTCCTACATTGGTAAATAGCTCATTGAAGAGATAGGGTGGAACTGACACATTATAAGTGTAGAGAAGGTCGGTACTTTTGCGGTAATAAATATCAAGCGAGCCGCCAAGTCTGTTTTTCAGAACTGCGAAATCAATACCTGCATTGATCTCTGATTTATTTTCCCATTTCAGATCAGGGTTTGGATTGCTTGTTGGTTGGTATGTATTGATCCACTCTCCGTTATAAAAGAATTTGCCTGCGCGTCCCATAAGGAGGAGTGAGCGATAATTTCCGATATCCTGATTTCCGGTAACACCATAGCCCACACGTAGTTTTAAATCGCTGACCCAGGTTAGGTTTTCCATAAAATCTTCCTGATTGATTCTCCATCCAAAACTGGCAGATGGAAACCATCCCCATTTATGGTTATCTCCAAATCTTGATGAGCCTTCACGCCTTAAGGAAATTGCTGCGAGATAACGTTCATCATAGTTGTACATTGCCCGTCCGAAAAATGATATCAACCGGCTTTTTCCCTTGTATGATCCCATTGATGCTGTTCCTTCACCGAGTGCAATACCTGCTCCTATGTTGTGAGGTCCGTAAAGATCGGTATCAAACCCAGAGTTGATCATGTATGAATTGTTGGCTTCAACTTCTTCAAATGAATAACCGGCCAAGGCTTGAAAATTATGTTTGTTCAACGATTCAGTGTAGTTGATCGTGCTTTCGTACTGAACATCGCTGCTGCGACCATTACTCACTTCGGCTTCTCCATTGCTTCCTAACCTGCTGGGATAGTATTTCGTACGATAAGAAAGCTCTTCCCAGTCTGATTTCTCAATGGAAGCCATATTTACCCAGTTTAGGTTATCGGTAATTTTAAGTGTAGCCCGGATGTTTGCGCCGGCATCATCAGTTTTGCCGTTTCTTGTGCGCTCATTCAACATGGCTACAGGGTTGTAATAATCCATTCCTGAAATAAGGGTGTAACCTCCGGTATATTCATTCTCAGGATCATAAACCGGAGAAGTTGGGTTTCGGATAAAAGCCTGATAGAATAAGTCGTAATTGGCAGGTTTGTAATTGCGCATTCCATAACTCAGATTGTAGTCAAGAGTAAGGATTCCTCCAAGTGCTTTTTGGTTGATGTTTGTTTTGAGCAGGTATTTATTGGATTCATTGTCCTTTAAAAGTCCTTCAGATTTATCTGCAAAAATAACGGTACGGTGCGAGAAGTTCTCATTTCCACCCGATATTGCCAGATTATGTTTTTGACTAAATGGCATCGGTCTTGTTACTTCCTTAAACCAGTCAGTTTCTGCACCATAAAGACTTCCGGCTTTATCTGGTGCATACTTTTCAATCGCTTCCTTAAATTGTGATGCAGTAAGGTTTTCAACACCGCGAGGAGCTACCTGAACAGTCATATAAGCTGAGTACTCAACCTTACTTGCTCCGGTTTTTGCTCTTTTGGTAGTGATAATGATTACCCCATTCGAACCTCTGGTGCCATAAATTGCAGCTGCAGCACCATCTTTAAGTACATCGATGGATTCTACTTCTTCAAAACTGACATTTTTCAGGTCAACACCTGAAACTCCATCCACAATAATTAACGGACCTTGTCCTGAAGTTAGGGTATTGGTTCCACGCAACAGAATCTGATAACCTGCCTGTGGGTCAGCACCGTTAGGCCTTGTAATGGAAAGTCCGGCAACTTTTCCCTGCAAAAGACCCATCGGACTGCTGTAAGCGCCTTTGTTAAAATCCTCAGCCTTTACCGTAGCAATTGAGCCGGTAACTTCTTTTCGGGTGGTAATGCCATAACCGATTACAACCACCTCTTCAAGAGATTCAATGGTTGGTTTAAGCCTGACATTCAGGCTGGTTTTTGAATCAATAATTAATTCTGTGGTTTCATAACCAATAAAACTGAAGACAAGCACTGAACCTTTTAAAGCGTCAATGCTGAACTTTCCGCTGATATCGGTTACCGTTCCGGTTTGTGTGCCCTTGATGGAAATATTTACTCCCGGCATAGTTTCGGAACTTGTAGCATCAAGAACACTTCCTGAAACCTTTAATGGCTTGGTGTCCTGTGCTTTGAGTGTTGCTGGCAGAGCCATCACAAGCATAAGTATAAGCCCGGTTAGGGTGTATCTCATTTTTTTGCAGTTTATGATTGGTTTCATATTGCAGGTTTTATTAGTTCTGACCAAATGTTGTTAATTCAACGCGTGTTGGAATAGAAGATTGAGCTCCCATTCGTGTAACTGTGATGGCCGATGCTCTGGCGGCAAGCTCAACCGATTCGCGGATCGATTTTCCTTCTGCAAGGCCTACGCAAACTGTTCCGCAAAATACATCACCGGCAGCAGTTGTATCTACGGCATCAACTTTTACAGCCTCTACAAAGTGGTAGTCATTGTGCTCTTTTATTAATGCGCCCTGACTGCCTAGTGTTATTATTACAATGTCAACGCCTTTGGCACTGATGATGTCAGCTGCCTGTTTGGCAGTTTCGCGATCACTGACTTTGATACCTGAAAGAATTTCAGCTTCGCTTTTATTGGGGATGATGATGTAAATATTGCGCAGCAGTTTGTCAGATAATGCCCGGGCGGGCGCAGGGTTCAATATAACTTTTATACCCTTGTTGTTGGCCAGCTCTGCAACATATTCTACCGTATCGATAGGAATTTCAAGTTGCATCAGCACAAGATCGCTGCTTTCAATTTCTGCAGTTGCTTTTTCAATGTCAGAAGGACATAAGGAAGCATTTGCACCTGAAGCTACAACTATGCAGTTTTCGCCAAACGAATCAACGGTTATTAACGCAACTCCCGATGGATTATTAGGATCTGAAAAAATATAATCGGTTTTGATGTTTTCTGCATCATACAGTGTAACCGACTGTCTTCCGAAAACATCATTTCCGGTTTTTGAGATTAATGTAACGTTCCCACCCATGCGGGCAGCAGCAACAGCCTGATTTGCTCCTTTGCCACCAGGATTCATAAAGAACACTCCTCCCAATACTGTTTCTCCGGGAATTGGCAACCGATCTGCTTTTATCACCATGTCGGTATTGCAACTTCCAACGACTACTAATTTTTTGCGCTGCATATTTTTTTGTTTAATTACGGAGCAAATCTATCAAGAACATTACACGAAAAAAATCAATAATTTCACCAATACTGTAATTGAAAAATAGACTATTAATTTTGGGTAATATTTAAAAGTACTGATAAACAGTCATTAATGTAAAAACTGCATTTAATAAATTGAGCATTTCTGGTAATTTTAATTATTTTTGTCCAGGAAAAATGTTAACATTAATTTTTTACAACCTCTGTCTGATATTTCAACTGGCTTTTACATTTACAAAATTCCCGAAATGACTAAATTTGAATCACTTGTTCATCTTGTTCATTCTATGACAATTCCTGAAAGGAAGGCTTTCCGGAAGAAAAATTTTCATAAAAAATCTGTCCCTGATTATTTGATGCTTTATGATTCCATCGAACCAGAGCAAGGCAAATCGATAGCTGAACTACGTTCAATATTTCTTAAAAAGTGCCCTGATGTAGCATTTGAAACTACAGTGAAGTATCTTTTTGAGATTCTGCTTGATACGATGCTGGAACTTAGAAAGAATCAGGATAGTTTTTATGCATTGTTCAATAAGATTCTAAAAGCCAGGATTTTATTCGAAAAATCATTGTACGATGAATGCTTCGATTTGCTGAGAAATGTGATGATTCAGGCAGAAAAATATGAGAACTATTTCGTGCTTCTACTTGCCAATCGTCTGGAACTTGAGTATCTGCTGGCGTTAAACTTTCCCGATATCGATGAACAACAACTCCTGAAAAAGCAGTTCAAGCTAAATGAATCACTTAAATACATCAGGAAAATAAATGAGCAATCTTCGTTGTACGAAATATTGAAACATCGGGTGGTTTACAAAGGTTATGCCAGATCACAAAAGGAGAAAAATGACCTGAACGATTTGGTTTATAGTGAATTAAGTTTGGTAGCGACTTTATCGCCTGAAAACTTCGAAATAAGCAAACTGCACCAATTGTTTCAATCAAATTATCTGATCAGTGTTGGTGATTATAAATCAGCCCTGCGTTCATACTATGAGCTGAATAATCTTTTTGAAGCAAACAAACACTTATGGAGTAAGCCTCCAGTCTATTATTTGCATACGCTTGAAGGTGTTTTGGAGAGTCTCAGAAGCATCCATAATTATAATGGTATGCGTTATTTTATTGAACAGCTGAAGAAAATTGAGAGTCCTTCCATCGATTTCAAAATACATTTAACCTGTATAACCTATTTATTTGAACTATTCCCACATCTTGATACCGGTGATTTTCACGCTTCTGCCGAATTAAAGGATAACTACAAAGAAAGTCTGTACGATAAATTTAGTCTTTTGAGCAGAGCCCGGCAAGCGGAGTTGTGTTTATATACTTCGCTAATTTTCTTTGGTGAATCAAAATATCAGAAGGCACATAAGTTTTTAAGTCAGATAATAATTACCGGGAAAAGTTACTTTTATCTTCCGCTTTATAGAACCATCAGACTTGTTAACCTGATGATTCTCTATAAATTAGGTGATGAAGAGTTGATCAGATATGAGATACGTTCGATGAAAAGAGATCTTTCGGGTAACGAAAAGGGTTATAAAATTGAACGTTTTATGTTCAAATTTCTGGTTAAACATATACCTGGTACTGGCATTAAAAAGGCAAAGCTTTTCGAAAAGTATCAACCTGAAATGCAAAGTATTAAGAATGATGTATTTGAACAGCAAGTTCTGCGGATTTTTGACTTTACAGCCTGGATAGAGTCTTTGCTTACTCAGCATCCGCTTCAGGAAATTCTTAAACAAAGACATAAAGAAGCACTACATCATGAATAATTAACTGTATATGCTTGATAAATTGCTTCTTATATCAGACACTGACTTCAGATTAACATAATTGCATTTGCTGATATCAGTGTAAAGTTGTTTGAAGCGGTCAGGTAATTGGTAGATTTATTAGGAACTATATGATCAATTTGTCTATTATCTTTCTTTGCCATTTGCTTATTTTTATCCCTTGTTTGAAATTTTCTGTTACTTTTGACCTTGAAACAAATGGGATGTATCTAAACCGTTTTGCTGAGAATATAACTTGAATTAACAGGGCAATTGTTCCAGGGCTCACAATTCTCAATTTCTACTCTTGAATTTCACTCGTACAAATGAACTATGAGTAAAATACCGAAGAAAGCCAACTCAAAAACATCTTTTCCGGAATCTCAAAACATGCTAAACGTTTTTGACTTGAATAAGATACAGCTGCTGCAGGATAGATTCTCAGAAGCAACCGGTGCATCTGCAGCTATTGTGGATAATGAAGGAAATCTTATTTCATTTTCTGGCAGCAGCAAGCGGTTATTCAACCAAATTGTCAACCAACCGGATCAGAAGTCCGGGTTTATAAATTTGCTTTCCGATGAAAGTGCTCTTCATCCGATGATCAGAAATATTGATCCTTGCGGATTGATTGAAGCCGGAGGCAGAATTATGGTTGGTGAGGTTTGTATGGGCAATTGGTGGATTGGTCTGATTCGCACCAAAGAGCCCGACCGGAATGAGGCAGATGTTTATGCCGGAAAATCAGGTTTTGATACTGAAACATTCTTTAGTGATTTGATCAGTTTGCCATATATGTCATCTGCACAATTCACTAAAACGGCTGAATTGTGGTTTGCTTTAATCAACGACCAATCTGAATGGGCTTATAACGATATAATTCTTAATGCTGAAATTGAGAACAGAAAGAAAACCAATGCTTTACTCAAGGAAAGTGAAGAACGATTTCAGTTGCTTTTTAACAGAGCTCCTGTTGGTTATCAGTCACTTGATGCTGATGGAAATATTCTGGAAGTAAATCAACAGTGGCTTGATCTTTTGGGTTATACTGCTGAGGAGGTGAGTGGTAAATGGTTCGGCGATTTTCTTTCAGAAAAATATAAAAACGCTTTCCGGGAAAGATTTCCTTTGTTTAAAGCTCAGGGATTTATCCACAGTGAATTTGAAATGGTTCATAAGAATGGATCCATACTTTTTATTGCCTTTGAAGGAAAAGTCGGTTATGATATTAAAGGAAAATTCAAGCAAACACACTGTGTTCTTCAGGATATAACTGAAAGCAGGGAAGCCCGGCAAAAGCTGGTGGAAAGTGAAGAAAAGTACCGGCTTCTGCTCGAAAGTTCAGGTATTGGAGTTGTTGTTTACAGTCCAACGGGAGAATTTCTTCTTTTAAACAAAAAAGCTGCTGAAAACCTGGGTGGCAAAATTGACGATTTTATTGGAAAATATCTGAGTGATTTATTTGAAAAGAATCTGGCTGATGAGTTTATGTCCAGAATTAAAGCAGCTTTAGAAACCGATTCCAGCCTTGAGTATGAAGATTTTGTTGAATTAAAGTCAGGAAGTTACTGGTTTTTATCGAACCATACACGTATTAAAAATGCAGATGGTCAAATAATAGGAATGCAGGCGCTGGCTCATGATATTACCGAACGGAAAAAGTTTGATGAAGCTCTGCATGTTGAAAGGCAGCTTTTACGGACGCTCATCGATAACATACCTGATTCCATTTATACCAAAGATGTTGAATGCCGGAAAACATTGGCAAATAAGGCTGAAATCAAATTTATGGGTGCAGCCTCTGAAGATGAGGTGATTGGAAAAACTGATTTCGATTTCTACCCGAAAGAACTGGCTGAAGAATTTCTTAAGGATGATCAATTGGTTATTGAAAACGGACAAGTAATTATCAACCGTGAGGAGTATGTTTTGGATAGCAATGGCAACAAACGTTGGCTTCTGTCCTCTAAATTACCTATTAAAGACAAGGAGAATAAGGTAGTCGGTCTGGTGGGTATCGGCAGAGATATTACATACCGGAAACATGCTGAGGAAGAGATGCAGAGAAGCTTCGATTTGCTGAATAAGTTAACCGATCAGGTTCCGGGAGTTGTTTACCAATACAGATTATGGCCTGATGGGCGTTCATGTTTCCCGTTAGCTAGCCGGGGTATGTATGAAATTTATGAAGTCACCCCCGAAGAAGTTAAGGAAGATGCAAGCGTGATATTTGACCGGATTCATCCTGATGATGTTAATTATGTTGCAGATAGCATTAATGAATCAGCGCGGGATCTTACCCTTTATCACAGCGATTTTCGTGTAATTCTGCCAAAACAGGGTATGGGCTGGCGAAGTTGTGATGCCCGCCCTGAGCGCATGAACGACGGCAGCACGCTTTGGCATGGAATTATCACCGATGTTACTGAAAGGAAGAAATCGGAAGAATCTCTGATGCAATTTCGTACAGTTATTGAAAAATCAAAAGTTTCGATTCTGATAACCGATAGTAATGGAAGTATCGAATATGCAAACCCATTCTTTACCCAATTAACAGGTTATACTGCTCAGGATTATCTTGGTAAAAATCCAAAAATTCTTAATTCGGGTTATCATACTGCTGAATTCTATCAGGAACTCTGGAATACCATTAAATCAGGGAATACCTGGGAAGGTGAATTGAAGAATAAAAAACGTTCAGGTGAGATATTCTGGGAAAATGCCATTATTACCCCAATTGTAAATTCAAAAAATGAGATTACTCATTTTGTGGCAGTCAAAACAGACATATCCCACACCAAAAAAGTGCACAATGAATTGATAGAGGCTAAAGAACGCGCAATTGAAAGCGAACGTCTTAAATCAGCTTTTCTGGCCAACATGAGTCACGAAATCCGCACGCCGATGAACGGAATACTCGGTTTCACCGATTTACTCCGTACCCCGGGCCTGTCAGGTAAAGAACAGGATGAATATATTCAGATTATTCAGAAGTCGGGCGACAGAATGTTGAATATCATCAACGACATTATCAACATTTCGATGATTGAATCGGGGCAGGTAAAAGTCAATTATTTGAATACCAACCTAAATGAACAGATAGAGTTTATTGAAAAATTTTTCAAACCCGAAATAGAGGCCAAAGGACTTAAGTTATTCTCACAGGCTTCTCTTCCTGATAATGAGGTTACTATATCAACCGACCGCGAAAAAGTATATGCAATACTCACCAATCTGGTAAAGAATGCCATTAAATTTACCAATAATGGTTATATTCGGTTGGGCTATACAAAAAAAATGGATTACCTCGAAGTATTCGTGGAAGATACCGGATACGGAATTTCTGATGATAAGAAAGATCTGATTTTTGAACGATTCAGACAAGGCAGCGAAGAACTGACCCGAAATTTTGAAGGAGCAGGACTCGGTTTATCCATTTCGAAAGCTTATGCAGAAATGATCGGTGGATCATTGTGGCTTGAAAGTGAAGTGGGAAAAGGATCAACGTTTTATTGTACAATTCCGATTGTGCCAATAAAAGGTGGAGCGGAGAGTAAATTAATAGTTGTTTCTGCTGATGAAAAACCTGCAGGTGATAAAAAGATTAAAGCGCTTGTTGTGGATGATGATGAAATTTCTGACAAGTTGATTACCATACCTTTAAGCAAAATATGTAATACTATTCTGCATGCTGTAAATGGTAAAGAGGCTGTTGATATCTGCAGGGCTAACAGCGATATCGATATTATTCTCATCGACCTGAAAATGCCCGAAATGGATGGATATGAAGCCATCAGGCTGATCAGGAAATTTAATAAGTCTGTTGTGATTATTGCTCAGACTGCCTATGCTCAGATTTCTGACAGAGAAAAAGCACTTGCAGCTGGTAGCAATGACTACATTTCCAAGCCAATTGACCGCAAATTGCTGATGGAAATAATCAGAAAGTACATTCCGGAATGAACTGTTTTCATTCAATATAGTTTAATTCCTTACAACAGAATCAAAACCAGGGTAATGTTAAACTCAAATTGAAAATGATAAAGCCGTTAATATTCCTTGCTTTGGTTCAGATGATGGCATCAACCGCCATCGGGCAAAAAATCAACCCTGTGTATGATTCTGTTCTTGCAAAATCATTGGGCGCTGATGATTATGGCATGAAAGGCTATGTGCTGGTTATGCTGAAAACTGGAAGCAATACCACCACCGACAAGGCATTTATCGACAGTTGTTTTTCAGGGCATATGGCCAATATCGGAAGGCTGGTTGAAACCGGTGAACTCATTGTTGCGGGTCCGTTAGGGAAAAACGACCACAGCTATCGGGGAATTTTTATTCTGAATGTGGCAACATCCGAAAAAGCGGAAGAATTGCTGCAGACTGATCCGGCAATCAGTTCAAAACTGCTGGACGCTGAATTGTTTAAGTGGTATGGCTCTGCTGCCTTGCCTGAGTATCTGCCGGTTTCAGATAAGATATGGAAGGTGGGGTTTTAAACTTTGAGCTTGCTTCGAAAAGTCGATTAAGAAGACTAGCCACCAAAGCTCCAAAACACCAAATTGCACAAACTGTTGTATAGCAATGTATTAAGATTGGTGAGTTTTAGTGGTTTCGTGGTTTGGTGGCAATAATTCAGTTTTCGGAATGGACTCAACGTTGGCTGCATCAATTGATAAATGCCTGGCATTTTAACTGGTCAAAGCGCTCATTTGCAGGTTTATCTCTATCCCGAATCTTTTTATTCATGTTCTCAGCCCACTTCGCTTACCTTTGCAGCAACCTGAAGTTGTTTGCCAAATTGTTTTGTTATGCCTGAAAAAAAGAAAGAACATCCCCTGATAAAAAGCCGTTTACATCCGCGAAACAAACATCGGGAACGCTACAATTTCGCCTTGCTGAAAGAAACCCTGCCCGAATTGGCATCTTTCGTCACGCTGAATGTTTATGATGATGAATCCATAGATTTTGCCAATCCGGAAGCGGTAAAAATGCTTAATAAAGCACTGCTCAAACATTATTATGATCTTGATTATTGGGATATTCCGCAGGATTTTCTTTGTCCACCTATTCCAGGCAGAGCAGATTATATCCATCATATTGCAGATTTACTTCAGCGCAAAAATTATGGAAAAAGCCCGATAGGAGAGAAGATTAAGTGCTTTGATGTTGGTGTTGGTGCCAATTGTGTATATCCTATTATTGGAATTAAAGAATACGGCTGGTCTTTTATCGGATCTGATATTGACACAATTTCGCTTTCTTCTGCAAAAAAGATAGTGAATGCAAACCCGATATTAACCGGGAAAGTTGAATTGAGGTTGCAAACTAATTCGAAGGAAACCTTTTACGGCGTCATGTTCAAGGATGAACCTATTGATCTGAGCATTTGTAATCCACCGTTTCATGCCTCTGTTGCGGAAGCGAAAGCAGGCACTATGCGAAAACTGAAAAATCTTAATCTTCCTGAAACTGAAATTCCGGTGAAAAATTTTGGTGGCAAAAACGGTGAACTCTGGTGTCCGGGAGGTGAAGAGAAGTTTATTGTAAATATGATTCGTCAAAGCAGACAATTTTCTGATTCATGTTACTGGTTTTCTACATTGGTTGCAAAGCAGAACCACCTCAAAAGTGCTTATGAAGCGCTGAAAAAAGCTGATGCAGTTGAGGTACAGACCATTCCGATGGGACAAGGAAATAAAATCAGCCGGATACTAGCCTGGACATTTCTTAATCCTGCCAAACAGGAAGAGTGGATGGCCAAAAGGTGGCGGTAAATTGTAAGAACTGCGTGTATCTTTCAATACTCTTGTAACTATATTTTTTTCAACATTTAACCCGGACTATAATATCCGGGCTATGAAATCGTTATTGTGAAAAACTATATATGAAAAGGTCATTATTCGTTTTGCCCGTTGTATTTTCAGTTTTATTCACTTATTTGTTTCATCGTCAGCAAGCAGGGGTTAATGTGCTAATATTCAATGTGCTGCTGGTTGGAATAATGTACTTTCAGAAGAGAATCAACCTGAAACTGCGGTTTCATATTTACCTGATTACAGGTTCTCTTCTCAGCGCAGCAATGGTTGCAGTTTATGGAGCCGGAGCCGCACTTTTTGCCAACATCCTTTCATTGGTATTGTTGACGGGGGCAGTAGCTTATCCGGCAATGGTGGTTCCTGTGAATGTTGCGTTCTCTTCGGCATCAGCCATAATTTCAGGGCCATTTAACTGGATAAAGGAGTTGTTTTCGGTGTCTGATGCTGTTTCGCGAAAAGGAAGATTTCTGCGCAAAGCCGGACTTGTTGTCATGCCTTTGGTCGTGTTTATAATTTTTATTTTGCTTTACTCAGCATCAAGTCCTTACTTTAACAAACTTACCGGGGGAGTGCTGAAAAGCTTCACACAACTGATGGAAAAACTGTCATTGTGGATATCTCCTGATGTTTTCTGGCTGGGAATTGCTGCTCTGCTGATGTATTTTGCTTTTATCTTCGGAAATTATAACAAGAGCCTGAATATTTTTAATGAAACTCAGGGTGAAAATCTGCATCGTGTCCGGAAGTTGTTTTCCGGTCGGTTCACTGCCCTGAAAACTGAATTGAACAGTGGAATCTTATTGCTTGCTTTTCTTAATCTTGCGCTGGCCGTAATGAATGTGCTGGATATTTATCATGTGTGGCTCTTTTTTGAATGGGATGGAGGTTACCTGAAACAATTTGTACACGAAGGTACCTGGCTGCTGATTATATCGGTGTTAATTTCAATGGTTATTGTTATCTGGTATTTCAGGGGAAACCTGAATTTTTATTCAGGGAACAGGCTTCTGGTGAGACTATCCGTAATCTGGTTGCTGCAAAATGCATTGCTTGTGGTTTCCGTTGCCATCCGGAATATCTGGTATATCCATTATTTCAATCTGGCATATAAACGGATCTGGGTGTTTGCTTTTCTTATTCTGGTGTTGATCGGAATTATAACTGTCTTTATTAAGCTCAGAAACCGGAAATCAGTGCAGTATCTGCTGGTCAGAAACAGTTTGTTTGCTTATGGAATTGTTGTGTTTATTGGTTTTTTTAATTGGGATCTCATTATTGCACGATACAATGTAAAACATACTGACAGCGCATTTTTTCATACAGATTTCATGATGAATCTTAATAGTAGTACGCTTCCGGTTTTAATCCTCGATCCCCAGACTCTCCGTCAAATTGATTCTACAAGGAACAATTTTTATCCGAATCGTCATTACTATGCACCTGCACAACATTTTGATGAAAGAATCAAGGAGCGGACGGATGATTACCTGAAAGGATATCATAAACTGAACTGGCAGGGAAAGAATATCACAGATGCGCTGACATACAAACGATTTAGTAAGGCCAGAAACAAGTAACTGACTCTGAAAGGATTTCAGATGCTGATATTTATTTATATCAGCGCGTGGTTTTTCCCAACAGCCTCCCGTAAAGTTCGGCATTTTCGTGCCCAAAGCACACAAATATAACCTTTTTGGGCAGGGGAGAGGTTTGCAGAAATGTCAGAACAGATTTGATTGCAATTTCAGCAGCCCGCTCTTTAGGGAAGCCATATACCCCGGTGCTGATGTTGGGAAATGCAACTGTATTACAATTGTGACTTACGGCCAGTTTCAGACTTTCAAGGTAGCATGATTCCAGTAAAGCGTCCTCATTATTTTTTCCGCCGCGCCATACTGGCCCAACGGTGTGGATTACATACTTTGCAGGAAGATTGAATCCGGGTTTAATTCTTGCTTCGCCGGTAGGGCAACCACCAATCAAACGGCAGGCATCCAATAATTCCTTACCTGCCGCTCTATGAATGGCTCCGTCAACACCACCACCACCAAGCAAAGCGTTGTTTGCTGCATTGACAATTGCATCGACTTCCACACTGGTGATGTCAGCCTGCAACAACTCAGTACGGGTATGCATGGCAATTATACTTTTCTTACAATCAATTGTGCATTTTCGTATTTCACTACCCTGATTTTCTCCCCTCTGTCGATAAATCCGGATTCTGCTACAGCATCAAAAATCTGGTCTTCAATTTCAACCTTACCTGCCGGCCTGAGCATTGTGAAAGCAATGCCTTCGGTTCCTTTCATTTCAGTGTAATGTGCATCAGATGATACATAGCCTTCGTTTGATTGCTGTGTAGTTAACAATGCAAGGTCGCCAAACATGGTATGACCACCAAAAAGCTTTCGGGTTAAGAAAAATGAACTGATGAGCGAGAAAAATGAGGCAATAATTACAATGAAAAATGCAACCACTACTCCTTGAAAAGGGATACCTGTAAAATCAAATCCAACGTTGCCTATCATACTGAGCGTAAGTCCGGTAACTATCAGAATAATTCCGGAAATGCCGGCTACGCCAAAGCCTGGAATGGCAAATATTTCAACAAGCAATAGAATGACGCCAATAATAAATATCAGTATTTCCCAGTTTGCAGCCAAGCCTTCAATATATAAGGGTGCAAAATAGACGATTGCAGCCAGTGTTGCAGCAGCAAGTGGAAATCCCACTCCCGGAGTTTGGAGTTCAAAGTAAATACCTCCTATTATGATCATAATCAGGAGGCCGCTGATCATGGGTTTTGTAAGGAATCCGATAATTCTATCGGATGTGGTGAGTTTTTGCTCGACAATCTTATAATTCTGTTTTCCGGTAATCTTCAATATCTCCTCAATATTATCGGCTTGAGCGTTGCAAAATTTATATTTAATTGCCTCAGAAGTGGTAAAAGTAATTACCTGACCAGTATCGGTTATGCCCGGAATGTAAACCCTTGGATCGACCATTCCTTGTGCAATATCCGGATCGCGGCCGGTAGCTTCAGCGGTAGAACGCATGGTAGAACGCATGTACGACTGATATTTGTCCGGCAAGGGTTTTCCGGTTTGATCAACTACAGTGGCTGCCCCGATGTTTGCGCCTGAACGCATATAAATGCTGTCGCAGGCAATGGAGATAAGCGCTCCGGCTGAGGCGGCATTGTTATCGATAAATACCCACACCGGAATCTTCGATTGCAGAATAGCTGTGCGAATGCTGTCAGCAGTTTCAACCATTCCTCCGTACGTGTTCATATGAATCAGAATGATATCCGCTTTCATTTCTCTGGCTTCACGTAAGGCTTTTTTTGTGTTGTGCCACACAGGCGGAGCAATCTCATCTTTGATATTGAATTTGTAAATCAGTCCTGTTTTCTGATTGGTATCTGACTCCTGAGCAGACAAAAAGTATCCGCTAATGATAACGAAGCAGAGCGTGAGAAGGATACTTGCCGTGATATTTTTCATGTTGAAATGTTTATTTTTATTGTGTCTGGAACCTTGGATGTAATTACTTCACTGTCTCCGATTAATGTCCGAAAATTTTACTGATCACTGTTTTCATTTCAGGATGTGCATAAGGATTACCTGCAATCAACTCTCTGCCAAACAGGTAATTGTTTCCGCCCTGAAAATCAGAAACAACTCCTCCGGCTGTTTGAACAATAAATGCGCCAGCTGCAACATCCCATGAGTTAAGTCCGTATTCATAAAATCCTTCGAACCTTCCACAAGCTACATAGGCCAGATCTGCTGCGGCTGAACCAAGTCTTCTGAGGCCGGCAGTGTGTTGCATAAAATGCTTAAAAACAGTAACATAATCTTCAAGCCTTCCGTAATCATAATAAGGAAAACCCGTTGCCAGCAAACTATTGTCGAAATCCCTGATTGGAGAAACTGAAATCTCTGAATCGTTGAGCATTGCTTTTCCGCCTTTCCAGGCATAAAAACATTCATCAAGGTTTACTTCATAAACCACGCCCACAACAATCTCAGCATCTTCCATCAATGCAATACTAACGCAAAAAACCGGAACTTTATGAATAAAATTGGTAGTTCCATCCAGCGGGTCGATGATCCATTTGAATTTCTGACTTTCATGCCCGGCCGTGTTTTCCTCGGTTATAAAACCTGAATCGGGAAGTAACCTTCGCAAATCATTAACTATCAGTTCCTCAGCTGATTTGTCAACATAGGTAACATAGTTGTGATGCCCTTTCTGCTCAATTTCTGCCTGACCTACTTTATTAAGCTGATCCAAAATGTACTTTCCGGCTCTACGCGAAATTTCACAAACATTGGTGCAAAGCTGCTGATATTCTGAGTTCTCCATACTACTGTTCAATAGGTTTGATGATATAAGTACCATCGGTGTCCGGTTCCAACAAAATTACGCTTTCAATCTGGTTTACCGATGATTTATTAAATGGTTTTTTACAACGAATATAATTATCCGTAAAACCTGACATAAAACCTTCTTCTACATCTGATTCCCATAAAATATCACGAACACTGCCCTTGTTTTCGCGATAAAATGTTGCTTTTTTTTCATCCGAAATCTGGTGAAGAATCCTGCTTCGCTCATGCTTTACAGAATCCGGTACCTGTTCTGCCATCAGTGCAGCTTTTGTTCCCGGCCGTTTCGAATAGGTAAAAACATGCAGATATGAAATGGGAAGAGATTGGATAAAAGCAACGGTATCGTCGAAATCTTCTTCACTTTCTCCCGGGAATCCGATAATTACATCGGCAGCAATGCAGGCATCAGGCATCAGCGTTTTTATTGAATTTATGCGTTGAGCAAATACTTCTCTCTTGTATTTACGTTTCATCAATTCAAGAATGCGGTCCGTGCCGGATTGCAGTGGAATATGAAAGTGAGGCATAAACTTTTTGCTTTCCGAAACCAGCTTGATAATGTCATCATTCAACAATTCAGGTTCCACCGATGAAATTCTCAGTCTTTCAATTCCCTGAATGGTATCGAGGCCTAGCAACAATTCATGGAAAGTCTCTCCGTTTTGTCGCCCGAAATCACCTATGTTAACTCCGGTCAGCACCACTTCCTTAACTTCAGTGATTGCAATCTGTTTTGCAACTTCAAGGGTAGAAGCCACACTTGCGCTCCGGCTTCGCCCTCTTGCATAAGGAATTGCGCAGAATGTGCAAAAATAATCGCATCCATCCTGAACTTTAAAAAACGAACGGGTCCGGTCTCCCATTGAAAATCCGGGTTCAAAATCAGCTGGCCGGTCTGGCTCTGTTTCTGATGGCTGATTACCGCTCCGTATATTCTGGATGTGATCGAAAAGTTTATATTTTTCGCTGTTTCCCAGCACAATTTCAACGCCTTTGATACTTTTTATTTCTTCGGGTCTGAGCTGAGAATAACAGCCTATAACAGCAACTGATGCCTCAGGATTTTTACGCATTGCCTGCCTGATGGCTGCTCGTGTTTTGCGCTCAGCCTGTCCGGTAACAGTGCATGAATGAATAACGTAATAATCTGCATTCTCCTTGAAATCAACCATATCGTAATCCGAATCAGTAAATTTCCGGGCTATGGCAGATGTTTCAGCAAAATTGAGTTTGCAGCCAAAAGTCTGAAATGCAATTGTCTTTCTTTTCATTGTGGCAAAGATAGGTATTTACCCAACGTGCAAATCACAGGCTGAACATGCTGTGCAGGTCTTTTTATGGTGAAATACATTTACTTATTGTCATCGACTGTCAGGTATTTGATATAAAAAATTTCAGAATAATTCCTGACCACCATGTCTGCCTGAAGGTATTTTTCCTGAAAAAACCAGGGCAGGAAATTCGTTCTTGCAAATGGGTTGTATTTTTTTTGAGGAATTTTCAAAATAGATGAAGTCTTCGGCTATTTACATTCCAGTGTTGGAACTGAGCGATATATCGCAAATAATAAGTAACTTTGCTCATTGAAAATCTGCATTTTGAACCTCTTTTTTTATCTGGTTTAATGTTCAGGGTTGTATTACCGTCATCACAAATTAAAACATTACAATGGCTGATAGAATAATAGATAACATTGGGGCATCAACAGATTTATGGATTTCAAAAGTTATCCTTATCGTAGAAGATGTAGAGTCTAACTATCAGTTTCTCAACGCTACGCTCAAAAGATCCGGTGCTGAAATTATCTGGGTCAGAAGGGGAGAGGATGCCATTGATATTATCCGTTCCGGAAAAAAAATCGATCTTATTTTAATGGATATTCAACTCGAAGGGAAAGATGGTTATTCAGTAACCAGAGAGATTAAAGAACTGAATCCTGAAATACCCATTATTGCACAAACTGCATTTGCCATGAAAGGCGAAAAAGAGAAAAGTTTAGATGCCGGTTGTGATGAATATCTTGCAAAACCCATACGCCCAACCGAATTGATTATTACAATCAGTAAATATTTATAAATCAGCTTGCTTCTGCTTGTATTGCTGAAGAATAATTCCTCCGATAATCAAACACAATCCTACTATTGTAGAGGCTAGTATCTTTTCGCCGACAATCATCGAAATAAAAAGCAACGACAAAAATGGTGAAAGAAACACCAGGTTGCTGACTTTGGCTGTGTTTTGAGCATATTTCAATGCGGTAAGCCAGATTACAAAAGTTACCCCCATTTCAAACAGTCCGATATAAACAGCACCTAAAGCACCCGCTGCCGATGGAATGATCAGATTGCCGGTAAATGCTGCAAACACGACAATATAAATCAGTCCAAAGCTGAAGTTTAAGAATAATTTATTGAGTGATTCCCGCTTGTCTTTCATATTCATTAACCAATATAATGCCCAGAAAATTGAACTCGACAAAGCCAGAAAAGTTCCTGTTGGATTTGCAAATTCCATTGACCATGGCCTTCCGTTTGTGGCAATCACAACGGTTCCTGCAAAGCTGATGAGCATAGAAACGATGCTTAGTGCAGTTATTTTTTGCTTTAAGATAGGAATTGAAAGCAGAACCAAAACCACTGGCCATATATAATTTAGTGCAACCGCTTCCTGTGCCGGCAACATTGAATATGCTTTCAGTAGAACAAGGTAATAAGCAAATGGATTTAAAAACCCCATTATGGCAGAGTAGCTAAGGGATTTAGCCGATAATGATGTCAGAAAAGTTGATTTGTTGCGAATCAGAATCGTAATTCCCAGAAACAGAACCGCAGTGAGGTTCGCAAGTAGAAGTAGTTGCGCCGGATTCAAATGCCTGAGCGAAAGGCTGAAAGCTGAACCAACCGTTGACCAGAGTAAAACTGCACCCAGCGCCAGAATTATGGGATTGCGATTAATTTTCATGGGTGCAAAAATAGCACTTTCAAAAACTTAAATGATAAATCATTTAAATCATCATCTGCTCAGAAAAATGTCATGTCTTTCCTATTTCAAAAACTCTCAAATACTAACTGAATGACAAAATGGCCGGCATATATCCAGATACTTATAGATGTAATTGTTTTATATTCTTGATATTATCGTCATCAGGAGGTCTTGCCAATCATCGAAAAGTATTTACTTTTGTCGCAAAATTAAACCAACCAATCTCTTATGAAAAAGTTAGCTGTTGTGGCATTAGGCGGTAATGCCTTACTAAGAAGCGATCAGAAAGGAACAATTGACGATCAGGAAGCAAACGTTTACGGAACCGCCGAAAAGATGCTTACCCTAATCAAGGCAAATTATAACTTAGTAATCACCCATGGAAACGGTCCTCAGGTGGGTAACATCCTGTTGGCCAACACTGCAGGACATAAACTTTATGGATTGCCGGATATGCCGCTTGATATTGCAGTGGCTTATTCGCAAGGATTTATCGGCTACGTTATTGAGCAACAATTGCGTAACGTAATGATGGTCAACGATATGGACCGGGATATTATCTCAATCATTACTCAGGTTCTGGTTGATAAAGAAGATCCCGCATTCAAAAATCCGACAAAACCGGTTGGACCTTATTACACTCAGGAAGAATCAGAAACCATTACCGCTGAAACCGGAGCTGTATTTGCAGCCGATCCGCGTGGTCGTGGATTCCGCAAAGTTGTGGCAAGTCCCAAGCCTTTGGTGATAAGCAATCAGAAATCAATTGAAGCGCTTGCAAGAGCTGGCCAGATTGTAATTGCTGTTGGAGGTGGAGGAATTCCGGCATTTTATGTGCAGGAAAATAAACTTCAGGGCATCGATGCTGTAATTGACAAAGATCTGGCATCGTCACTGCTGGCAGTTCAGATCAGAGCAGATAAGTTTTTTATCCTTACCGATGTGCCTAAAGTTTGCATCAATTACAACACACCTCAGGAGAAAGCACTAGATCGCATTACCATTGCCGAAGCAAAACGTTACCTCGCCGAGGGTCAGTTTGCCGAAGGAAGCATGGCTCCAAAAATCAGAGCAGCCATCAGTTTTGTAGAAGGAAGCGGTAAAGATGCCATCATTACAAATTCTGAAAAGCTTGGAATGGACAATGGCGGAACCCGCATCGTAATTGTTTAAAAAACCAGAAACTAACATAAACCTTAAAACTTAATATCATGGCTTTCAATCTCAGAAACCGTAATTTCCTTAAACTGTTGGACTTTACTCCTCAGGAAATCAAACATTTATTACAACTGTCAGTTGACCTGAAAAAGGCCAAATACGCAGGTACAGAGCAGCAGATGCTCAAAGGCAAAAACATTGCACTTATTTTTGAAAAAGATTCAACCCGCACCCGCTGTGCCTTCGAAGTTGCAGCGCTTGATCAGGGTGCTCACGTTACTTATCTGGGCCCATCAGGATCACAGATTGGTAAAAAAGAATCAATGAAAGATACAGCCCGCGTTCTGGGTCGCATGTATGACGGAATTGAGTATCGCGGATACGGACAGAGCATTGTTGAAGAATTGGGCAAATATGCCGGTGTTCCTGTCTGGAATGGTCTTACCACTGAGTTTCATCCAACTCAGATTCTGGCTGACTTCCTTACCATGATGGAACATTCTGACAAGCCTTTGCATCAGGTCGCATTCTGTTATTTGGGCGATGCCCGCAATAATATGGGCAACTCACTAATGGTTGGTGCTGCAAAAATGGGAATGGATTTCCGCGCTGCTGCTCCAAAAGCTTGCTGGCCAAATGAAGAACTGGTTGCCACTTGTCGTGAAATTGCCAAAGAAACCGGCGCAAAAATCACACTTTCCGAATCTGTAGAAGAAGCAGTAAAAGGTGTTGATTTTCTTTATACCGATGTTTGGGTTTCTATGGGCGAGCCTGCTGAAGTTTGGGAAGGACGCATAAAACTCCTCAGCCCTTATCAGGTAAATATGGATGTTGTTAAGAAAACCGGCAACCCGAACGTTAAGTTCCTGCATTGCCTTCCTGCATTCCATAACCGCGAAACGGTAATCGGAGAAGATGTTTTCCAGAAATACGGACTCGAAGCAATGGAAGTAAGTGATGATGTTTTTGAATCATCAATGTCAGTGGTTTTTGACGAAGCCGAAAACAGACTACATACCATTAAAGCCGTAATGGTTGCAACACTGGGTTGTTAAGCAATTGATATTTCAAACAAAAAAGGCGGCTATTGGCCGCCTTTTTTGTTTGATTAATTTTTAAATCAATTCAGGTTTAATGCTTCGATCATTTCATTGAGTTCAATTCTCATTTTAGCATTAACTTCTTCAAACTTCGACTTATCGGGCAGAAGCCCTTTAACACCAAAATAAAATTTAATCTTGGGCTCAGTTCCTGAAGGTCTGACCGTAATTTTACTTCCTCCTTCAAGGAAAAACTGCAGTACATCTGACTTTGGAAGTTCAATCACTTTTTCTTCACCGGTCGATAGATTGGTCTCTTTCCTCAGTTTGTAATCCTTCATCAGCAATACTTTTATGCCTTTGATTTCCCGCGGAGGGTTGCTGCGGTAGTCGTCCATCATTTTCTGGATTTCTTCGGCACCGGATTTTCCTTTTTTTGTGATAGAAATGAGGTCTTCAAGATAGAATCCATACTCATGATAAATATTAATGAGCATTTCATACATCGTCATCCCCTGATCCTTAGCCCAGGCAGCAGTTTCGGCAAGTAAAGCGCAGGAAGCTACTGCATCTTTATCTCTGACAAAATCTCCGATCAGGTAACCATAACTCTCTTCGCCACCTCCGATAAACTGTTTTTCACCTTCAAATCTCCGGATAATTTCGGCAATGTACTTAAATCCTGTGAGCACATCATACGATTCAACTCCATGACTTACAGCAATATCCTTCAGCAATTCAGAGGTAACTATGGTCTTGGCAATGAACTCATTACCTGTAAGTTTTCCGTTGGCTTTCCACTTTTTAATCAGGTAATAAATGAGCAACGAAGCTGCCTGATTGCCATTCAGCAAAATATAATTTCCATGTGTATCTTTAACTCCGAGTCCAACCCTGTCGGCATCGGGATCAGTGGCCATAATCAAATCAGCATCAACCTTTTTTGCAAGTTCAAGCGCAAGGTTCATCGCTGCCTTTTCTTCGGGATTTGGCGAATGTACCGTTGGAAAGTTTCCATCAGGTGTTATTTGTTCTTCAACCAGAAAAACATTGTTAAACCCGAATTCTTTCAGCACTTCAGGAATCAGCTTATAGCCTGTACCGTGAATTGGCGAATAAACTATTTTTAAATCCTGCTGTCTGGCAATTACATCGGGTGACAAACTAAGCTTCAGCAGAACATCCTTGTATGCCTTATCAATTTCATTCCCGATGATGGTAATATTTTCAGGGTTACCCGAAAATTTCACTTCAGTAACAGAAGTAATTTTCTGAACTTCATCGATAACATTGCTGTCGTGTGGCGGAACAAGTTGCCCGCCATCGTTCCAATAAACCTTATAACCATTGTACTCTTTAGGATTATGCGATGCTGTAATCACAATTCCACTCTGGCATCCAAGGTGTCGCACAGTAAACGACAATTCCGGAACGGGTCTCAAATTGTCGAAGAGAAAGACTTTTATGCCATTTGCAGCAAGCACTTCAGCAGCAATGCGGGCAAAAAACTGACTGTTGTTTCTTGAGTCATAAGCTATGGCTACTTTTATTTCGAAGTCGGGTCCGTAGCAAATCCGGAGATAATTGGCGAGTCCCTGCGTAGCTGAACCAATGACATATTTGTTCATGCGGTTGGTTCCGGTGCCCATTATGCCTCTTAATCCTCCTGTGCCAAACTCAATGTCGCAATAAAAACATTCTACTAATTCTGAGGGATCGTTGTCCATCATGTTTTTTACCGCTTTTCGGGTATCTTCGTCGTAGTTTTCACTCAGCCATGCCTTGGCTTTTTCAATAATTGCAGGATCAACTTCATTCAGATTCATAGCTTTTAAGATTTTGATATGTAAATAATTGAGTTCAAATGTAAGGTATTTAAACCAACGCAGTTACCTTTCGGTAGCCTTCAATCATTCCTGAACCGTTAAAGGTAATGATAATTCCCATTCGTTTGCCTGCAATTTTTAATTTCGATTGCATGGTAATTAATCCTGATTGCGGTATTATCGGATCAGAAATCAGTTCAACGATAACCTGATTCTCAACAAGCAGATCGGCTTTAATGTTGTGTGCTGTTTTAAGATTTTTGTAGAATACCGGGAAGATAACTTCGCGTTTGAACATTAAGCCCTGAAGGCGAAGTTCGTGCTGAAAACAGGTATTATATAAACCATATTCGAGGCCGGGGCCCAATTCCGAATACACCTCTTTGGCAGCATCGAAAATCCTGGTATGCAGTTTATTAAGTTCAGCCCTGTTCATTCAGCAAAGCTATGCATTTTTTCAGGCTTTCACGCCAGTAAGGCACGGTTTGTCCTGAAACATTTACATACTTTGTTTTGTCAAGTACACTATAAAAAGGCCGGGGTGCAGGCAGCGGATAACCAGCTGTATCAGTGGGTGATACCTCGCAATTAATTTCTGAAAGTTCAATAATTGCTTTTGCAAAATCAAACCAGCTGCAAATGCCTTCGTTTGTAAAATGATAAATTCCCGAAGGCGCGTTGATACTGATGAGTTTGACAATTGCTTCAGCCAGATCAGCAGCCCAGGTGGGTGAACCAATCTGGTCGGCAACTACTTTGAGCGCTCCACGTTCCTTTCCTACCCGGCGAATTGTTTTTACGAAATTGTTGCCATAGGCAGAATATAACCAGGAAGTTCGGATAATGATTGAACCGGTATTGTACATTGAAGCCATAGACTCTCCCTGAGCTTTGCTTCTGGCATAAACTCCGGCCGGATTTATCTGATCTTCGGCTTGATAAGGCTTGAAACTGTGCCCGTCAAAAACATAATCGGTGGAGATTTGTACAAACCGGCAATTTTCTCTTTGTGCTGCTTTCGCCAGAAGAGCAACTGCTTCAGCATTGAGCAGCATCGCTTTTTCAGGTTCCTGCTCAGCATTATCTACAGCGGTGTATGCTGCACAATTGATGATCCATTCGGGCTTAAGTGCTGAAATAAAAGAATTTACTTGCTCCTGATCAGTGATGTCCAGCTCCTCATAATCGGTGAAGGTAAAACTGAATTCAGTCGATTGGAGAGAAAGCAAACGCAGCTCTGTACCCAATTGACCATTACTTCCTGTAACAAGTATCCTCATGGGTTTTTGTACTATTTTACTATGGTTTTGAAATAGTCAATGGTTTTAACAAGTCCTTCTTCAAGCTGAATTTTAGGCTCCCAGCCAAGTTTGTTTTTCGCTAGTGAAATATCAGGCTGGCGTTGCATGGGATCATCGCTGGGCAGAGGTTGCCAAACAATTTTTGAAGATGAATTGCAAAGTGAGATAATTTTTTCAGCCAACTGAAGAATTGTAAATTCGTATGGATTACCAACATTTACGGGTCCTGTAAAATCATCACCGGTATTCATAAGTTTGATCATGCCATCAAGCAAATCGGAATAGTAACAGAAGCTTCGGGATTGACTGCCATCACCATATACTGTAATGTCTTCACCTTTAAGAGCCTGAACAATAAAGTTTGAAACTACCCGACCGTCATTTGGGTGCATTCTCGGACCATACGTATTAAAAATCCGAATAATTTTTATGCGGACATTGTTTTGTTTGTGATAATTAACGAAAAGGGTTTCTGCTGCCCTTTTGCCTTCATCGTAACAAGCCCTTTCTCCGATTGGATTTACATGTCCCCAATAGCTTTCCGTTTGAGGATGCACCAAAGGATCACCATATACTTCGCTGGTAGAAGCCTGCAATATTTTCGCCTTGATTCGTTTTGCCAGTCCCAGCATGTTTATTGCCCCCATAACCGATGTCTTGACCGTTTTTATCGGATTATACTGATAATGAATAGGGGAGGCCGGGCAAGCAAGATTATATATTTCGTCAACTTCAATAAAGAAAGGCATTGTAACATCATGCCGTATCAACTCAAAATATGGATTGTCGAGCAAATGAACAACATTTGACTTTTGTCCGGTGAAATAATTGTCGAGACAAACTACTTCGTTGCCTTCATTCAATAAGCGTTCGCACAAGTGGGAGCCAAGAAACCCGGCTCCACCTGTTACAAGTATTTTCTTTCCCATAAGGAGTTTATATTAAATTATTTGCTATTCGGAGTCTGAACGCCAATACAATAATAACTAAATCCAATGGAATTCAATTCTTTGCGGTCGTAGATATTCCTTCCATCAAATAGAACCGGATTTTTTACCAGCTTTTTGATTACGTTCCAGTTAGGAAAGCGGAATTCAGTCCATTCTGTCAGCAGAAACTGAGCATCGGTATCAATAAATGCTTCATACGGATCTTTTGAATACTCAATAGAATCGCCCAGAATGCGTTGAGCTTCGTGAATGGCAACAGGGTCGTAAGCTTTTACTTTGCAGCCCGCGTTGAGCAATTTTTCAATAATCACAAGAGCAGGTGCCTCGCGCATATCGTCAGTCTGAGGTTTGAATGACAAGCCCCATAATCCTACCGTTTTGCCTTTCAGATTGCCTTCGAAATGTTTCGAGAACTTATCGAACAGGACATATTTCTGATCATCATTTACATCCTCAACGGCTTTGAGAATCCGCATGGAATACCCCAAAGAGTCAGCGGTTTTGATAAGCGCTTTTACATCTTTTGGAAAACATGAGCCACCATATCCGATTCCGGGATAGATAAACTTTGTGCCAATCCGGGAGTCACTGCCAATGCCTTTGCGAACCATATTTACGTCAGCACCAACAATTTCGCAGATATTGGCAATATCGTTCATAAAGCTGATCTTTGTGGCAAGCATCGAATTGGCGGCATATTTTGTCATTTCGGCAGATGGTACATCCATAAAAATAACCGGATGACCGTTCAGCGTAAAAGGTTTGTAAAGGCGGGACAATATTTCTTCGGCTTTTTCTGACTCCACTCCAACCACTATCCGGTCAGGCTTCATAAAGTCTCCGATTGCATCACCCTCTTTTAAAAATTCGGGATTTGAAGCCACATCAAATTCAATTGAAACGTTTCTTTTATCGAGCTCAGCCTGTATGGTTTCTCTTACTTTTTTAGCTGTTCCGACCGGCACTGTGCTTTTGGTTACAACCAGAATGTGTTTGTCCATATGTTGCCCGATGGTTTTGGAAACATCAAGTACATATTTCAGATCAGCGCTTCCGTCTTCATCAGGTGGAGTTCCAACAGCGGTAAAGATTACATCAGTATCGTTTACACAAGCAGAAAGTTCAGTAGTAAAGTGAAGCCTGCCTTTTTCAACATTTCTGGCTATCATATCATCAAGACCAGGCTCGTAAATCGGAGAAATGCCTTTTTTTAAATTTTCGATCTTTTTAACATCAATGTCAACACAAACAACTTCAATACCCACTTCGGCGAAGCATGTTCCGGTTACCAGGCCAACATAGCCGGTGCCAACAATAGTTATTTTCATAGAACAATGTTTAATTGGTTTATTTTCTGATAGCAAAATTAGGGATAAGTAAGCATGTATAAGCTACTTTAGTCGGGTTATATTAAAAAAATACTCAGATAGTGGCTTCCTCAATGGTTATAATGCCATTCAAAATGGCATAAACTGTTATACCTGAAGTCGTTTTTATGCCCAATTTGCGAATAATATTTTTTCGATGGGTGAGCACTGTATGCAGACTTAAGTGCAATTTTTGCGCAATTTCCTTGTTTCCGGCACCAAGAGATAGCATTCTGACTACTTCATTTTCACGCTTGCTCAATCCTTTTTCGCCTTCCTGATTTTTTATATCCTTGCCCGGATTAATGTATTCGCGCAGTTTTTCTCCAAGTTCCTTCTGATTGATATTTATGTGCATCTTTTCAAAAATATCAGCACTTCTAAAACTAAGGTATAAAATTTTCAGATCAGGGTTTGTTGTGAGTTTCTCAAATTCATTTGCTGAAGCAATATTTTCGTCAACAATGATCAGACTTATCTTTAGTTTTTCGATAATGTCTTTTGCAGAATCAATTTCAGAGGAAAGATAAACCTTTGCACCGATATTCAGATCGCTCAGACTTTGCTGAATGCCCAGTCTGATGATATTCGACAGCGATAAAACCAGTATTTTCAATTGTGACATTTTGCTGAGTTTAAAACCTTTTACGAATTCCGACTTCCATAATTTTTACACGAGGTATCATTATGGTGTCTTCGATGCGTGAATGTTCGTTCAGGTCTTTTTCAAGCCACGAAAGTTCAGTTAAAATTCTGATAACCATTTCATGATCAAACGGTTCCGGCAAGTACTTGATCATAATATTCTTTAAGTCAATAAGCTTTTCTTCAACGTTGTCATGTTCCTTTTCATAGGTCAGCATATCATAGTCTGATTCCTTGCCTTGGATGCTTTCGCTGTTGCTGAAAATTTGCTCGATTCTTAAAACATAAGGGAATGTTATTTTTTCTTCCCGGTTTATATGATCTGTAAGTTCTTTTCTGTATGCTGAAAAGAATTGCTTCATAACCATCAGCTTTTTGTTCTCAGGGTTCCGGTTATTGCACAGATTGTCAATCATATCGCCAATGAGTGGCAACTGAAAATCCAGATAGTATGTGTGGGTTTTTTGAAGATATGAAACCATTTGGCTTAATGAGAAATCCGCCAGTTCATGCGAAGGAAAGTATCGTTTGTTGGTGAATGAGTTAACGATAATGAGAAAGAAAACAGGATCAATTTCCTTTTTTTTGCAGATTTCACCTATGGTTTTGTCACCAAATCCGGGAAATATTCCAAAACGGCTTATCACCCTTAAAAGGTTGAAATCCTGAAAGACAGCTTCAGCGAGCTTGGTTTTTGAATCGAATGGTTTCATGGCAATGCTTAACAATTATGTTGTCTTTAGGTTTAAACCACAGCTTATTTAGAATCTGTTGGGAATTGGTAAAAGTGAAAGCTGATTTAAAAACGGGTATTATTGACTCGGGTTGATCAGTTTTTGTGGAAAAGAGTAGATGTTTAAGCTTTTTCCAGGTTTCAGCAAATGCTTCAAAATTTTGTCAACAAAGAAAAAGCCCTGAATTTCTTCAGGGCTTTCTGTGATCCCGCTGGGGCTCGAACCCAGGACCCCATCCTTAAAAGGGATGTGCTCTACCTACTGAGCTACGGAATCGTTTAGGGACTGCAAAAGTACTGCTTTTTTTATTCCATCCAAATATTTTTACACCTTTTTCAATTGAAAGTATGTAAGTGCTATATTATCAGTATTTTACTTTTGCGAAAAGATGTTTTTTAATTGACCATGCACCGCCAGCCAAATACATGAAGGTTGTGAACTTGTATATGAAACCCTGTGTTTCTGATGTGCAGGAATGAAAATATAATCTCCCGCTTCAAGTGTAACTTCTTCATTGTCAGCAAAAAATAATCTGGCGCTACCCTGAATCAGCATAACCCATTCATCCAAATCCTGATCATACCATTGATCTTCAGGAGTAGTGTGACCTGAGGATAAGATTCGCTCAATACGGACCGCACCTTCAAACAATGTATCAAATGCCTCTGATTCAGCATTTAGTGTTTTTGCAGATTCAAACAGATTACCAGCTATTTTCATTGCATTAAATTAGTTCACCTTTTCCTTCGCGGATAATCAGCGGTTCAATGCCTGTGCAATCAATGATTGTTGATGCTTCATTATCACCAAATCCACCATCAATTACAATATCCACCAGATCTTTGTACTTTTCGTAAATCAATTCCGGATCGGTGGTGTATTCCAATATTTCGTCATCATCATGAATAGATGTTGACATGATGGGATGCCCGAGTTCATTTACGATTTCCAACGGAATATTATTTCCAGGGATACGGATACCCACAGTTTTCTTTTTACTCTGAATCAGTTTGGGTACACTATTGCTGGCGTTCAGAATAAATGTGAAAGGCCCCGGCAGGTTCTTTTTCATCAATTTGAAAACATCATTGGTGATGGGCCGTGTATAATCAGACAACTGACTGAGATCGCTGCAGATAAAGGAAAAGTTGGCTTTTTCGGCTTTGATGCCCTTAATCTGAGCAATACGTTCAATTGCTTTGGATTTGAAAATATCACATCCCATTCCGTAGACAGTATCTGTGGGATAGATAATGACCCCGCCATCAAGCAAACATTCAACCACTGTTCTGATTTGCCTTGAACTGGGATTCTCAGGATAAATTCTAAGCAGCATGGCATTAATTTTTAAACATACAATGAATAAAAAATGGGTAAGCTACTTATATCGCACCGCATCGACCATTTACCCTTGCTTCATTCCTGACCTGGGGGAGTTCAATGGGAGCTGGTCGTATAAGACTTACCCGCTGCAAAAATACAAAAAAATCAGGCTCTGCAACATTTTTGATTAAGTTTTTAATACAGACGCCGATTTATTACATTTGCAGAAATTAAACTCATATCAGATATGGAAACCCAGAATGAAGAAAGAACCCTGAATGATTCAACCGCAGTTAAATGCAGTTTATTGAATAATTCGCTGAAGTACGGACTCATAACCGGAGTTGCAATGGTGTTGCTTTCATTATTGTTTTATGTCCTGGATGTTACCATGACCGGATGGATTCAGTATGCTTCACTGGTCATTCTGCTTGCAGGTATAGTTGTTGGCACCCTTGCTTATCGGGATAAATGTAGCAGAGGATACCTTTCTTATGGAAGAAGTCTTGGCTCAGGAGTTTTGATCAGCGCTGTTGTTGGTCTTATAATGGCTATTTATTCCTATTTATTTTTTAATTTCTTTGATCCTGGTGAACTCCTCAAAATAAAGCAGATTGCCGAGGAAAAGATGTTTGAAAAGGGCCTGACTGATGAACAGGTTGAGCAGGCAATGTCGATGACTAAAATGTTTATGACTCCTGTGTTTATTGCAATATCAAGTCTATTCTCAATGGCTTTATGGGGTACTGTTTTTTCGCTGCTAGCTTCCATTTTTATTAAAAAGAACGACGATAGCTTCGATGGAGCTTTTCCTCAATCCTAACCTAATTTCTGTTTCTGATGGACATTTCGGTTGTTGTACCGGTTTATAATGAAGAAGAGTCGTTGCCCGAACTTTTTGATTGGATCAAAAGGGTTATGACTGATCACAACTTCACATTTGAGGTTATTTTTGTCGATGACGGAAGTTCCGATAACTCATGGAAAATAATACTTGATCTTAAAACTGCCGACTCCAGCGTGCGTGGAATAAAGTTTCGCAGGAACTATGGAAAATCTGCAGCATTGAACAAAGGCTTCGATCTGGCAACAGGAGATGTAGTAATAACGATGGATTCTGACCTTCAGGATAGTCCGGATGAAATTCCGGAACTGTACAATATGATCAAAAACGAAGGTTATGATCTTGTATCTGGATGGAAGAAAAAGCGTTACGATTCAAAGCTCACCAAAAATATTCCGTCAAAGTTTTACAATGCTGCCACAAGGGCAATGTCAGGAGTTAAGCTTCACGACATGAACTGCGGGCTTAAAGCATACCGTAAAGAAGTGGTTAAAGCCATTGAAGTATATGGTGAAATGCACCGATATATTCCTGTAATTGCCAAGTGGGCCGGGTTTAAGAAAATAGGGGAGAAGGTAGTTGTACATCAGAAGCGAAAATATGGTGTTACAAAATTTGGCTGGGAGCGATTTGTAAATGGTTTTCTCGATCTGATTTCCATCATGTTTGTCTCTCGTTTCGGCCGCAAACCCATGCATCTGTTTGGAGCGTTGGGAAGTATTTTGTTTTTTATTGGTTTTGTGATAGCCGGTTATCTTGCTTATGCAAAAGTATTTATGGCAGAATACCGGATGACAGACAGGCCATTATTCTATTTTGGTTTGTTGGCCATGGTGCTCGGAACGCAATTGTTTCTGGCAGGCTTTCTGGGAGAATTAATCAGCAGAAGTTCCACAGACCGGAATCATTATCTGGTAGAAGAAGTAATTTAATAGCAAAGAATACAATTGTTCCAATGGAAGCGAAAAAGAAGGTTGTTATAATCGGATCGGCATACCCGTTGAGGGGGGGGTTGTCGAATTTTAATGAAAGATTGGCTGAAGAGTTTTTAGCAAGTAATTATGACGTCTCAATCTACACTTTTTCTCTTCAATATCCCGCTTTTTTATTTCCGGGCAAAACACAGCTTAACACAGAAGCGTACAAAGGAAATGTTGACATTGAAGTCATAATAAATTCAATTAACCCAATTAATTGGATTAAAGTAGGATTACGGTTAAAAAATCTAAAACCCGATCTTATCATTATTAAATTCTGGATTCCATTCATGTCACCATGTTTTGGAACAATTTTGAGAATTGCAGGATTAAATAACAAAACAACCAGAATAACCATAATTGATAATATAATTCCACACGAGAAACGCCCTTTTGATCATGTTTTGATACGGTATTTTACCAGATCCATTGATGGATTCATCACAATGTCCAGGAATGTTCTTGAGCAAATATCCGTTTTTGATAAAGTAAAACCACGACTTTTTAGTCCTCACCCGATTTATGATAACTTTGGAGCCGTTCTAAGTAGAGACGAAGCTATTGAAATTCTTCAATTAGACAGCAAAAAGAAATATATTTTGTTCTTTGGCTTTATCCGCGATTATAAAGGGTTAGACATTTTGTTAAGTGCAATGACCGATGATCGGATAAAAAACCGAGGAATTGTACTTATTGTTGCTGGAGAGTTTTACTGCGATTCTAAAGATTATACTAATTTTATTATTGATAATAATCTACAGGATTTTGTAATTATGAGAACAGATTTTATTCCTGATGGCGAAGTTAACAGATATTTTTCTGTCTGTGATGTAGTTGTTCAGCCATATAAAAGTGCTACCCAGAGTGGAGTTACCCAAATCGCTTACCATTTTAATAAACCAATGATTATAACTAATGTTGGAGGCTTAGAAGAGTTTGTGCCTGATGGAAAAGTAGGACTTGTTGTAAATCCTGATCCAGCCGAAGTTGCAGATGCAATTGTTAAATTTTACGATGATGATCTTTCTATTGAATTTTGTCGTAATATTGAATCTGAAAAGCTTCGTTTCTCATGGAGCAATTTTCTAAAGAATATAGAGAATCTGCAATCCCAAATAGTACAGAAATGAAGTAAACTTCTGAAATTTTTATTATCGTTGAATAATTAATTGATTTTGGCTTCTGAAACTTTTAAATTTCTTTTATTATAAATCTAAAATTATTCTACAATGAAAACATCTCATTTTCTTCAAATTCAAGCTTTATTTTTCGCTTTTTTCATAAGCAACATGCTCTCAGCTCAGGTGATTATCCAAATTAAACCAGGGCAATTTGACAATAAAGATACTTATGTAAACTCATATAATTACTATGGGCAAGGTTCAACCCCAAGTTTTATTGCAGCTGCATGGACTTATGGATTTGAGTTTGGCATTGGAAGAAGCTTTATTGATTTTCCACTTCCTGTTTTACCAGAGCATTATTCAAATTTCAAAGCTAGTCTGAACTTTTTCTATAATTATTCTGCAACTCATGTAGGACATGCCGGAGATAATGGATGTATTATCGAAAGGGTCATTCAGCCTTGGGCTGAGGATTATATGAATTGGTCTAACCAGCCAGGAGTTACTTCATCTTCTTCGGTTTTTATAGAATCTTCAATTGAAAATAACCAGGATTATGAAGAAATTGATGTTACACAACTTGTAATGGATATGTATTTATTTCCTGAGTCAAGCTTTGGTTTTCGTTTAAGCTTGATTACCGAGGATTTATACCGTAGTATGATTTTTGCATCTGGCGACCATCCTGATGAAAGGGTAAGACCTTTTCTTGTAATTGAGTATGATACTTGTTCATTTCCTGAGAACTTTTTTACCTATCAGGTTGAAGATCTTACTTGCTATTTTAGTTATAATGACGCAACTTCATTTGATTTCCACTGGGACTTTGGAAACGGCTTTAGTTCAAATCTTCAAAACCCTGAGTTTGAATATAATTCAGAGGGAATATTTTTTGTTTGTCTTACAGTTACAAATTCATGTGGTACAATTTCTGTTTGTGATTCAGTTTTTGTTTGTCGGGCAGAGCTGCCGGTTTATACCTATACTATAGATAGCAATAGATTTTCTTTTTCACCAACTACTTCAGGAGATATCTATTTCTGGGATTTTGGGAATGGATATTTTTCATCAATGAGAAATCCTGATTATGTATTTCCAGAAGCTGGTTTGTTTGATGTTTGTTTGACAATTACTGACACTTGCGGCACTAATACTTATTGTGATTCCATCTTTGTAAGTCAGACACTGGGAATATCTGATCTTCCATTTACACTCTCAGTTTTGAGTGTATACCCTAATCCTTCAAAAGGTGATTTTTATGTTGATGTCTCTGATCAATCGATTACAAATATTGAAATAATAAACTTACAAGGTTCTGTGATTCAAAGTAATTTCAATTTGGAATCAAATTCAAAATATCATGTAAATTTGCAGCAATTTGCACCCGGACTTCATTTTCTTAGAATTACTACTCAGAATGGAGTGATTCTTCACAAAATAATGATGAATTAATTGACAAAATAATGATCATTCGAAGTAAAGCCCCATTAAGACTTGGTTTAGCTGGAGGAGGGACGGATGTAACTCCCTACTCCGACCTCTTTGGCGGTGCAATTCTAAATGCTACCATCAGCCTTTATGCTTATGCAACAATAGTTCCGGGAAATGATGGCAAAATTATACTTCAGTCGGTCGACAAAGGTGAGGAGTATATCTTTGATTCTTGTGATGTTCTTCCAGTCAATAGTGGCTTACAGCTTCATCAGGGAATTTACAACCGCGTGGTTAAAGATTACGCAAAGACACCACTTTCATTTACGCTGACTACCTATGTAGATGCGCCTCCGGGATCAGGACTGGGAACTTCATCTACGCTTGTTGTGGCTATATTGGGCGCTTTTGCCGAATGGCTTAACCTTCCTTTGGGCGAATACGATCTGGCAAAGTTGGCTTATGAAATTGAAAGAAATGATCTGGCTATGGCCGGAGGAAAACAGGATCAGTATGCAGCAACTTTCGGAGGCGTTAATTTTATGGAATTTTCGTCAAAAGATAAAGTAATTGTTAATCCGCTCAGAATTAAAGAGTCATATCTTAATGAACTTTCTCATAATCTGGTTCTTTTCTATACCCAAACCAGCCGTTTATCTTCTACCATAATAGAAGCCCAGACACGAAACGTTCTCAATAAAAACGAGCGTTCAATTGATGCAATGCACAAACTTAAAGTGCAAAGCGTTATGATGAAGGAAGTTCTGCTAAAAGGTGAACTCGATAAAATCGGTGAAATCCTCGATTTTGGATGGGAATTTAAAAAACAGATGGCGGATGAAATCACCAATCCCTTTCTTGACGATATTTACAATACAGCCAAAGCCAATGGAGCTACAGGGGGCAAAATCTCCGGCGCAGGTGGTGGTGGATTTATGATCTTTTATTGTCCGGGAAATGCAAGATCCAGAGTGATTCAGGCTTTGCGAAAGTTTGGTGGTGAAGCAATGCGATATGAGTTCACCGACAAAGGATTAACTACCTGGACGCTTTAACATTCCGATGGTAACCCATAATTGCTTCTTTTTGGTTACTTTTGCAGCACTTAATCTGAATCATGAATAACAGAATTAAAGAAATTCTCGGGAGTTCCATTGCAGTTAAAGCTGCTGTTATGGCAGATGAACAACTCCTTGGCGTTATCCAACAGGCAACCAGTCACTTAGTTGAAGCTTTTCAAAATCAACATAAAGTCTTGTTTTGTGGCAATGGAGGCAGTGCTGCCGATGCACAGCATTTGGCTGCTGAGTTTTCAGGACGTTTCTATTACGACCGTCCACCTTTGGATGCTGAAGCCCTGCACGTGAACACCAGTTACCTCACCGCAGTTGGCAACGATTATTCGTTTGATGAGATTTATTCCAGATTGGTCAAAGCTAAAGGAAACAAAGGCGATATTCTTGTGGCACTTTCCACATCAGGAAACTCACCCAACATTATAAAAGCAATAGAAACAGCCAAATCCAATGGACTAATCACCATTGGCCTCTCCGGTGAAACGGGTGGCGCAATGGCCGGTATTTGCGATTTGATGATCCGGGTGCCTTCAATGGATACTCCCCGGATACAGGAATCGCACATTACTATTGGTCACATCATTTGCGAATTGGTTGAAGCAACTATTTTTCCCCGATAGTTATGTTCATGGAACTGCCTGACACCATCATTCTTGCCGGTGGACTCGGCACCCGTCTCCGCGATGCTGTCAGAGATATTCCCAAATCAATGGCTCCCATTAATGGTAAGCCATTTCTTGATTATCAATTGCAGTTTATTAAAGCTGCGGGTTTCAAAAGGGTAATCATTTCTACAGGCTATCTGGGAGAACAAATAAGAGATTATTTCGGCAATAGTTATCGGGAACTTGAGATTCAATATTCTCACGAAACCGAACAATTGGGTACAGGAGGAGCAATTAAAAAGGCTTTTTCATTGGTTCAGACTCCACATGCACTCGTTTTAAACGGCGATACCATGTTTCGGATTGACCCCGATTTATTTTTTCAACGACATATTGAAAAGCTTGCGGATGTTTCCATCGCACTTCGGATGGTTGATAATGCATCCCGATATGGCCAGGTAAATTGCAATTCGGATAACCGAATAATTGCTTTCAGCGAAAAATCTGCAAAAGCAGATCCTGGAATTATAAATGGAGGCATTTATCTTATTTCATCCCGATATTTCAGGGCTTGCTCATTGCCTGATAAATTTTCGTTTGAAAAGGATTTTCTTGAACAACAAATTAATGCTTCGGCCATTTATGGACAGGTGTTTAATGATTACTTTCTTGATATTGGTATTCCCGAAGATTATCAAAGGGCTCAAAATGAAATTGGAACATCTGAAAATGGATAAATCATGGACTTTGTTTCTGGACAGAGACGGGGTAATCAATAAAAGATTGCCCGGTGCTTATGTGGGCTCTGTTCAGGAATTTGAGTTTCTGGATGGTACTCTGGAAGCAATTAAGATTTTTTCCGCTGTGTTCCGAACTATTGTGGTTGTTACCAATCAGCAGGGGATAGGTAAGGGTTTAATGACCGGATCTGAATTGGAAACCGTTCACAATCATATGATACAGGAAGTCAAAAACTCAGGAGGTCGTATCGATAAAGTTTACCATTCGCCTTTTTTGAAATCATCAAACCACTTTACCCGGAAGCCCTCGGTTGGTATGGGATTGTTGGCCAGAAAAGATTTTCAGGATATTAAATTCAAAAAATCAATCATGGTTGGAGATTCTTTAACCGATATGATGTTTGGTAAGCGACTGAAAATGAAGACTGTATTTATTGGTGATCCAATAAATGCCAAACTTAACGAAAACTTAATCGATTTTGTTTTTCCGGATTTACTTACCTTTGCACGCCAAACAGTACTAAACCCAACAAACGCTTAGTGCATCCACTAACCATACTATCGGTTTTTATAGCTTACTCTCTTACACTCTTTGTCATCGCAGGTATTACCGGCCGCAAATCCACAAACAAGACATATTTTACAGGAAACCGCAATTCACCATGGTATGTGGTTGCCTATGGAATGATCGGAGCCTCTCTGTCAGGCGTTACTTTCATATCTATACCTGGTGAAGTCGGAACCTCAGGATTTTCTTACATGGTATTAGTTCTGGGTTATCTTCTGGGCTATGCTTTTATAGCCCGGGTATTACTGCCCGTTTATTATGGCCGGAATCTTACTTCCATTTATACATATCTTGACCAGCGCTTCGGACGGGTAACCTACAAAACCGGATCAATATTTTTCCTGATCTCACGCAGTATCGGATCGGCTTTCAGGGTTTTTCTCGTGGTGAATGTCCTTCAGATTTTCGTTTTTGACCAATGGGGAGTCCCATTCGTGGTTAATGTTGCTATGTTTATCGGACTGATTCTTATCTATACATTCCGGGGCGGTATTCGAACCATTGTCTGGACAGATACACTACAAACAACATTTATGATTGCGGCCGTTTTGGTCTCTGCATATATTATTTTCAGTGAGCTGAATTTTACAGTGGGATCAATGTTTCATGAAATCAAGGATAGTCGTTATTCTGATATGTTTATTATGGATATTAACGACAAACGTTTCTTTCTTAAGCAGTTTTTTAGCGGAACATTTATAGCGATCGTCATGACTGGCCTTGATCAGGATATGATGCAGAAAAATCTTACCTGCAGAAATCTGAAGGACGCGAAGAAAAACATTTACATGATGAGCTGGGCACTGATTCCGGTTAACTTCCTGTTTCTCAGTATGGGCGCTTTGCTCTACATTTATGCAGCAAAAACAGGAATTGCAATTCCGGCACGTACTGACGACTTATTCCCTGTTATAGCACTTCAGCATCATGGTGCTTTTGCAGGAATCATATTCTTAATCGGACTGGTAGCAGCAGCTTATTCAAGCGCCGATGGATCTATAACAGCATTAACTACTGCATTTTGTATAGATATTCTGGGAATTGAACGAAACAAGCTTATTTCTGAAAAACAGAGCAGTAAAACCCGAAAGACAGTGCATATCAGCATTGCAATTCTGTTATTCCTGCTGATTTTGCTTTTCAGGGCAATTAATGATCAATCGGTCATTAACAAACTATTTACCATTGCCGGATATACTTATGGTCCGTTGCTCGGACTATATAGTTTTGGACTATTTACCAAACGGATTACACGCGATAAGTGGGTGCCTTTGGTTGCAATCCTCTCACCGGTGCTATGTTATTTTTTTAGTCAGAATTCTGCCATTTGGTTTGATGGCTATAAAATTGGTTTTGAATTACTTATCATTAACGGACTGATCACATTTTTCGGTTTGTTGATTATATCAAAATCTGGCAGCCAAAAAACCACAATTTAAACAGTGTCCTGAATTTAAAAACTTTTGGTAATCAGTTTTGTTTTTTGTTTCATTAAATCCCTTTAATCCATGAGCAACATCAGATTTAAGGCCCTTGAGTTGGCCATATCACGTCCCAGGAGACCATTCAATGACATCCCGGGAAAGGTTTCAGACTATTATGGTGAAATGACTTTTAACAAGCTGGTCATGCGTGAATACATGTCGCGTGAAGCTTATTCATCAGTTATTAAAGCTGCTGAAAAGGGAGTCAGGATTGACAGAAATATAGCCGATCAGGTAGCTTCTGCAATGAAAGCCTGGGCTTTAAGTAAAGGAGCCACACATTTTACCCATTGGTTTCACCCTTTAACCGGCGCCACAGCTGAAAAACACGACTCTTTTATTCAGCCAACAGGCGATGGAAAAGCAATTGAGATATTTAATGCCAACGAATTGATTCAGCAGGAACCTGATGCATCCAGTTTTCCCAGCGGTGGTATCAGAAATACATTCGAAGCCCGCGGCTACACTGCCTGGGATCCTACATCTCCGGCTTTTATCATGGATAAAACCCTGTGTATTCCAACCATTTTTGTTTCGTACACCGGAGAAGCATTAGATTATAAAACCCCGCTGCTGAAGACTTCAATCTCACTTGATCGCGAAGCAACTGAAGTTTGCAAATATTTCGATAAGAATGTTTCACGGGTTCATGCTACTTTGGGCTGGGAGCAGGAATACTTTCTGGTTGACACAGCTTTATTTAATGCCCGTCCTGATTTAATGCTGACCGGTCGCACCCTCTTTGGTCATTCAAGTGCTAAAGATCAGCAGTTATCCGATCATTATTTTGGAATCATCCCTGAAAAAGTGATTGATTTCATGCGCGAATTTGAATATGAAGCACACCGGCTTGGTATTCCGGTAAGAACACGTCACAATGAAGTTGCTCCCAACCAATTTGAATGTGCCCCGGTTTATGAAGAAGTGAATGTGGCTGTTGATCACAACCAGCTTTTAATGCACTTGCTCGAGAAAGTAGGTAAACGCCACGGCTATACAGTTTTGCTTCACGAAAAGCCATATTCGGGCGTTAATGGCTCAGGAAAGCATAACAACTGGTCGATGAGTACCGATACCGGTGAAAACCTCTTAAGCCCGGGTAAAACCCCGAAATCAAACCTCAGATTTCTGGTTTTTCTGGCCAATATTCTCAAAGCTGTTGATACACATGCTGATGTTCTCAGGGCTTATGTGGCAACATCAGGCAACGACCTGAGATTGGGTGCACATGAAGCTCCCCCAGCCATTATTTCAGCTTTTATTGGTAAACAGCTTTCTGAAACACTTGATTTGATTGAGAAAACTGATAAAAAAGCCGTTTCAAAAGCAGGTGAAGGAGCAGCGAATAACATCAATATTCCAAGGATTCCTGAAATTCTCCTTGACAATACCGACCGCAACAGAACTTCTCCATTTGCATTTACAGGAAATAAGTTTGAATTCAGGGCAGTCGGATCATCATCAAGCTGCGCCAAACCAATGATAGCGCTGAACCTTATTGTTGCTGATCAGTTGAAGAAATTCAGGGCTGAGGTGGATGATCTGGTTAAGGGAAAAGTGAGCAAAGAAGATGCAATGTTTACTGTAATAAGAAAGTATATTATTGAATCAAAACGCATCAGATTTGAAGGGAACAGTTACAGTGAAGACTGGGTGAAAGAAGCTGCAAAAAGAGGTTTGTCAAATATCCCGGATACTCCTCATGCTTTAAAGAGTTTACTGAAGCCTGAAGTTATTAAGATGTTTGTAGAGCATGATATATTAACAGAGCGTGAAGTAAGAGCCCGATACGAAATAAAGCTGGAGAATTACATCCGGAAAATTCAGATTGAATCGCGTGTGCTTGGTGATCTGGCAATTAACCATATAATTCCAATTGCCATAAGGTACCAGAATCTGCTGATTGACAATGTAAAAGGTTTGAAAGAGGTGCTCGACACCAAAACTTTTGTTGCACTGTCAAAAAATCAACTGGATACAATTAAGGATATTTCAGAACATATTGCAGTAATTAAAGACCAGGTTCAGAAGATGGTTGAGGCCAGAAAAGAGGTGAATAAAATAGAATCTCCTGAAGATCTTGCAATTGGTTATCAGGGTTCGGTGTTGCCATTTTTTGAGGAAATCCGTTATCATGCCGATAAACTTGAACTTATGGTTGATAACGAACTTTGGCCATTACCAAAGTATCGTGAACTGATGTTTATCAGGTAATTGCCGATTGAATGTATTTAAAATTAAACAGACCGGCTTTTAGCTGGTCTGTTTTAATTTTTGGAAGTGACGACCTTAAGGTTTGTAATTAAAATAACCCGCCTAAAATCATTAAATTATTAAGGAATTTCCTTTGAAAAAGATTTTTGCCAGAAGTTGATATGCCCATCACACTTTCGGATGGTTTCTTGAATTTTTATAACCAACTGCCTGGTTTAAGTGAACTCAATTCTTCTATTTATGAGCGTTTCTATATGCTCTGCGCCACGCCCGGCGAATCCAGTAATGCCGTTTCCAGTATTTGCCCCAATTAATCCCCGACCATATCCTTTCATGAAAATAATAGATAACCAGCTTGACAAAAAATTCAAGCACTGTTATAACTCCGGCATTGCTGAGGCTATCAGTCAATGAAGCTCTTTGATATTGATGCGAAAAAATAAATACTCCAAGAAACATTGCTCCGGAAGCAAACAACCGATATGTGATTGTCTTTATAAGGCTTCGTTGAGGACTGTCACGATATAAAGTTTCAGTCTTTATTTTATCCATTGGTTGATTGCTGCTCTTTTCTGACAGGCCCATAGTTTTTAATTTCTCGTTCTCGTTCTCGTGTCAAATTTACGATTTTTAGTCATTAGTAATGGCATAAGATGGCATAAGATATTTATTTCTGCCTCATGAGATCAATAAATGCTTTTCGGAAATAGAATTCTATTCCCATTTATTACGGAATCTAACTACTAAAAGGTTGAAAAATGAACACCAAACTCACAAAACCAAATGTTTTAAAATGCTTATCTTTGAAAAAAAATATACCTATGAAGCTGTCACTTGAAAATTTTGCTAAATACCTGGTTTTTAGTTTGCTTTTCTTTCATTTTACTGAATTGAAAGCTCAGTTGAACGTAATTCCTTTTTCCAAAGGTGTTATATCTCCTGAAATGGATGGAATTATTTATTCACTTCCCCGAAACATAGTTTGTGTTGAAATCAGCGTTGTTAAAACAGAATTATTCAAAGGCCCTTATGCAGATTATGCTGCAAAATATCTTGGACTGACTAAAGTTAATGCTGAGAATGTGACCCGATATAGCATTGATAATGTTGCAGTTACAATGCTCGCTGAGCCAGATCCGGAGCAACAGTATTTCATTGCACTTAATCCTAAATCAAAGCAGGGCACTGCAATTAATATGGCTTTGTCTGAAAACGGAATCATCAGTGGATTCTCAGAAGTCAAAAACATCAGCACCAAATCAGCATCAACCGCCAAAAGCTCAGGAAGTCAGCCCAATCAAATGTTCAAAGATCTGCTACAGCCAACCATGCTTGAAAAAGTGGATACAATTGTCAGACGAATTAGTGTGGACACCACCACTATTGAAGAGAAAATTATCAGGCGAAGTGTTTCAGAGAAGTCAGCTGATCAGATGGCCAGAGAAACTGCTGAAGCCATCAGAAAAATAGATGAAAATATTTCCAATCTTATCACTGGTTATCAGGAAGTTAATTACTCCAAGGAAAGCCTTGAGTTTATGATTTCTGAATTAAGAAAAACCCAGAATGAATATCTTTCGCTTTTTAAAGGAAATAGTCGGATAAGTGTAAGCAAGCATAAATTCTACGTTACTCCTCAGCCATCAGAAGAAGGGTTGCTTGAAAGTCTTTGCAAATTTTCGGTAACCACGGGTATTTTGCCAAAAAATTCACCTTCAGGGGAAAGTATTAATCTCACAATAACTCCTGTTAACAGGAATAAAAACCTGGCTGAATTTGCGAAGCAGCGTGATCAAATGACCAAAAAGAATCGGGGTTTGTATTACAGAATTCCTCAGCAAACCAGAGTTTCAATATCATCCGGAGCAAATGTATTGTTTGAAAATATTGAATTGATCAGCCAGTTAGGCATAGTAACATACTTGCCTGCAAGTGGTTATGGTGAGGTTGTTATTAATCCCGTAACCGGAGCAATTAGTTTGATTTCAATCAATTAGTGAACATACATCCCGGAATCCTTTCTGATGAATAAAATAGATTTCTTTGCCCGGCTGAAAAGTCTTCTTCTTTTTCCCACCTATGAATGGAAGGTAATTTCGCTGGAAAAACGTTCGCTAAATGATGATTTTCAGCAATTTACATTTCGTTTAATACTGGCAGGTGCGCTGGCTCAGTTTATCGGGAGTTTTCTCTTTGTCAGAAATGTTCTCGATATTGATGCTTATCGGTTTTCATTTCCTTTGGTGCAGGCTGTTTTTTATATCTTTATTCAAACCGGAATATTGATAATCGGTTCTTTTTTCGTGAGCCGGATGACAAACAAATTCAAATCGAAAAATGACCCAAAGGCAGCAGCCCGCTTGGTTATTTATTCAGCGACACCTTTATTGATGATGTTTGTGATTTTCAACCTGAATCATGTTTTCTTTCTGGCGCTTATCCCCGGTTTATATTCACTTTATCTTTTCTGGTCAGGGCTTTCAATACTGCTAAATACCAATCAAAGCAAAAAAATATCCTTTACTTTTCTTTACTTTATCTTTATGAGTGGTCTCCTTTGGAGCTTCGGATTATTATTCGGTTTTATATCAGGAATTCTATTCCCCGGATCAATCATTACATGAGAAATTAGCTGACATTAAATCGTTTTCAGATAAGCTTGTCTGATCAGCACAAGGTCATTGAGCAGTTTTTCAAGCAAATGCATTGGCAGCATATTGGCCCCATCTGATTTGGCATTTGCCGGATCCGGGTGCGTTTCCAGAAAAATTCCATCACAACCTGCCGCTATCCCAGCTTTTCCAATGGTGGAGATCATGGCTGGATTTCCTCCGCTAACGCCTTCAGGCAGATTGGGTTGTTGAAGTGAATGAGTAATGTCGAGAATGACTGGTGCACCCATTCTCTGCATCTGAGGAATTCCTCGCATATCAACAATCATATCCTGATAACCGAACATTGTGCCCCTGTCGGTGAGCAGAACTTTGTTATTTCCGGCTTCTTTAACTTTTTCAACCGCAAATTTCATGGATTCAGGAGATAGGAACTGCCCCTTTTTTATATTCACCCATTTGCCTGTTTTTGCAGCCGCTTCGAGCAGATCAGTTTGCCTGCACAGAAATGCAGGTATCTGCAGTATATCAACATACTCAGCTGCAAGTTCAGCTTCTATGGCTGAATGAATATCAGTAACAACCGGAATTCCAAGTGTTTTTCCTGCCAAAGCAATGGATTTCAATGCCTTGATATCGCCAATTCCTGAAAATGATGAAGATTTTGAGCGGTTGGCCTTTCGGTATGAAGCTTTAAAAATAAAAGGAATCTCAAGCTTATGGGCTATATTGTTGATGTAAGTGGCTATTTCGAGCGGCATGTCTTCGTTTTCAACAACGCAGGGTCCTGCGAGGAGGAAAAAATTTCCACTATCATATTTTTTAATTCCGGTAATGTCGGGTGTCTGATGCATGATCCGCTTTTTTTTAATATTTGTACTTATTCTTCCAGATTGATTTCAGATAATTTCGTGATTCATTCTCACGGGGATTTTGCCCTGGATTATACAAAATGCTTCCGGATATTGCTTCAGGAAGAAATTCCATTTCAGCAAAATTTCCGGTAAAATCATGAGCATACTTATAACCAGTGCCATAGCCGATGTCTTTCATCAGATTGGTCGGCGCATTTCTTATGGCAAGCGGCACAGGAAGATCGCCTCTGCTTCTGACCAGTTCCAGCGCATTACCAATGGCCAGATAGGTCGCATTACTCTTTGGTGAAGTTGCAAGATAAACCGCGCATTGCGATAAAATGATTCTGCATTCAGGGTAACCGGTTTTATGCACTGCTTCAAAACAAGCATTTGCAAGAAGCAATGCATTGGGGTTTGCATTGCCAATGTCCTCAGATGAAAGGATAAGCATGCGGCGGGCAATAAAAAGTGGGTCTTCACCTGATTCTATCATTCTGGCCAACCAGTAAACCGCCGCATTAGGATCGCTGCCCCGCATTGATTTGATAAATGCTGAAATAATATCGTAATGCATTTCTCCGCTCTTGTCGTAATAGGCAAGGTTTTGCTGAATTATGCGGGTGGTTGAATCATTGTTTACTATAATGGTATTGTTTTCAGGGATGCTGGCAGTTGCAATCAACTCAACAGCATTCAGCAGCTTCCTGGCATCGCCTCCTGAAATTCTCAGCAAAGCCTCATCTTCAAGCACTTGAAGTATTACTCCGCTTTGTTCCTCAATTTTTTGGATAGATTTTCGTAAAAGCACACGAAGATCAGTGGCTGACAATGGTTTCAAAATATAAACCTGACAACGCGATAATAGCGGCGATATAACTTCGAATGAAGGATTTTCGGTGGTTGCGCCAATCAGTGTGATAATGCCTTTTTCTACAGCTCCAAGCAGGGAATCCTGCTGAGATTTGCTGAATCGGTGGATTTCATCGATGAAAAGTATAGATTTAGTAGCCGAAGCTTTTGCTTTTTCAATTACTTCTCTGATGTCTTTTACCCCTGAATTAATGGCACTTAGGGTGAAAAATGTGTGCGAGAGTTTATTTGAAATGATATGAGCAAGCGTTGTTTTTCCAACCCCTGGCGGTCCCCAAAAAATCATTGAAGGAATATTTCCGGCGTCAATTGCTTTCTTAAGGATACAACCTTCTCCTACCAAATGTTCCTGACCAACATAATCTTCCAATGTTGATGGTCTGAGTATTTCTGCCAGAGGTTTATTGTCTCCCATGATTAATGTGGTTTCAGGTACAAAGGTACGAATCATGACTTAATCTGATGAATTGAATTAATATCCATTTAAGCATGGGCTGCGCCAAGGTTTTAAAAATTGCTGAATTTTGGGCAAATTGACGAAAATACGACGATATTTTAAGCCTGTTTTAATACTAGGGAAAGAAAAATATTGCATATAATTTGTAAGTAATTGATAGGCAGTATTTAAGAAGATTAAAAAAATATTAAAATAATTTGCTTTTCGCTTGCTTTTTAATTTAGAATTTATGTACATTTGCATTGTTAACATAACACCAAAAAAACATGAAAACTTTATCACAGATTTTAGTTATTGCTGGTCTTGCAACTATGGTTGCTTGCGGTCCTAATGCAGAACAATTGGCTGAGCAGGCTCGCCTTGATTCAATCCGTATTTCTGACTCTATCGCTCTTGTTCAAGCTGAGCAGGTTCGCATTCAGGATTCAATCAATGCTGTTGTTGCTGAACAGCAAAGGATCGCTGATTCAATTGCTACTGCTGCTGCGACTCCAAAGAAAAAATAATTGTCTTGCAATTTACAATCTCTAAAAGAGGCTGTCCCAAAAGGCAGCCTCTTTTATTTTGTCAGGCGTAGATTTCAGCTATAAGGGTTAAATCCAAAATATGTTTCAAAGTAAGGGCTGATTGATAATAACACCGCAGCTCCGATTTCTCGGGGATGTTCTTCTGCCTTTACTCATTTGCAGTATGTTGGGCTGACTAAAATTTCTTTTTGCAATAACAGATTATCAGTTATAGCATTTCTGACCTGCCCCTATATAGAATAATATTAAGCCGGTTTAGAGAGATTAGAAAAGGAATTATTCTCTACCATGCTGCTCAATTTAGTCAAAACACGACGTTTTTTTAAGCTATTTTTAAGCTAAAATTTGAATAATTTTTCTAAAAATTTGTAATGCATTGAATAGTAATAGAATAAGTGTTAAAAAAAGTATTAAAAAAATTAATATTTACTTGCTTTTTAATTTCAAACATCAGTACATTTGCATCGTTAACATAACACCAAAAAAACACATGAAAACTTTATCACAGATTTTAGTTATTGCTGGTCTTGCAACTATGGT